>JBASAF010000015.1:0-17365 GCA_049650465.1 Rhodanobacter sp.
GCAGCCGCGGCTGCCGGCGGCATCGGGCCCGCGTCGCGCACGCGCGCGGACGCCTCACCCTCGTCAGCCATCGTCATCAACGGTGCGCGCGGCAGCGGTTCGAACAGCGACGGCAGCCGCGGCGCCAGCGTGGCGTCGCTGCCGATCGCGCGTGCCGCCAGCCGGTCGAGGAAATCGCTCATGGTGCGCACAGCTCCAGGTAGGCCTGGCGGCGGCGCGGGCTCAGCGCGAGGATGTCGGCCTCGGCCCAGTGGTAGCTGGCGGCCAGCGTGTCCACCTCGCGCAGCATGTGCAGCGCCCACCCGTGCAGTTCCTGCCACAGGAAGCGCGCGATATCGAACAGCGGCTGCCATTCGTGGCCGCAGTCCGGGCAGCGGAACGCCAGCTGCAGGTCGGCCTGCGGATCGGCCTGCGCCATCGCCTGCGCCAGCTCCGCCTGCAGCTCGGGCGGCAAACTGCGCACTTCGCGTGGCTGGTCGCCGGAGTACACCGCGAGTACGCAACGTTCAAGCAACGCGCCGCGTGCGGCGGCGACATCGCCGCAGTGTTCCAGCGCCAGCAGGTCGCGGCTGTCGGGCACGCGGAACTGCACGCGCACGTCGTGCGCCGCATGCTCCAGCGTCGACGCGACGACGCCCGCATCCGGCAGCTGCAGATCGTCGCAACGGAACGTCGCTTCGATCGTCGCCGCGCACTGCGGGCACGTCGCCACCGCCTCGATCGCGTTGCCGAACAGCCGCTGGCGCAAGTCCAGCAGCCGCGCGTCGCGCCGGCCCAGCGGCAGCGCCGCCAGATCCTCGATAGCGTCTTGGTCGTCGCAGCTGCAGCCGAGCAGCAACAGGGCGCGCGCCGCGGCGGACGGCTCGCCCCCGCGTTCCCAGACCTGCAGCAGCTGCGCGGGCGTGGGCGTGTGCATGGCGCTCAGGCAGGCACGCTGAAGCTGGGCTCGGCCGGTTCGCTCACGCCGGTGTCGCGCTCCCAGCCCTCGTTTTCCAGCTTCAGGTGCTGGATGGCCACCGCGTTGGCGTTGGCGTCCAGGTCGGGCAGCGCCTGGTATTCGGAGACCCAGCAGCGGTAGACCTTGTAGGCCAGGGCGAGCTGGCCGGCCTCGTTGTAGACCTCGATGATCAGGTCCTTGCGGAAGTCCTTCAGCGAGACTTCCGCACCCAACCCGGCGCCGAAGTTCCACACCTTGTTCGCCCACTTCTCGAACTCGGTGTCGTGGGTGACGCCGCGCTCGATGGTGATCGCCTCGTACTCGGTGCGCCCTGGCGACTTGCGCGTGCTGCTGGGGTCGCCGCCCTCGCGGTGCTTGACCACCTCGGTGGTGCGCTTCAGGCCCGACACCTTGCTGACGCCGGCCACGTAGCGGCCGTCCCACTTCACCCGGAACTTGAAATTCTTGTACGGATCGAAGCGCTGCGCATTGACGCTGAACTGAGCCATGACGTTTTCCTCAGGACTGGATCTGGCCGGCCATCTGCTGCAGCTGGATGACCACGAATTCGGCGGGCTTGAGCGGCGCGAAGCCGACCACGATGTTGACGATGCCGAGGTTGATGTCGTTCTGCGTGGTGGTTTCCCTGTCGCACTTGACGAAGTACGCATCGCTCGGCGTCCTGCCCTGGAACGCGCCCTGGCGGAACAGGTTCTGCATGAAGGCGCCCACGTTGAGCCGGATCTGCGCCCACAGCGGCTCGTCGTTCGGCTCGAACACCACCCACTGGGTGCCGCGGAACAGGCTTTCCTCGATGTACAACGCGAGCCGGCGCACCGGCACGTACTTGTATTCGTCGGCGAGCAGGTCGGCGCCGCGCAGCGTGCGCGAACCCCATACCACCGGGCCGACCAGCGGGAAGCTGCGCAGGCAGTTCACGCCGAGCGGATTGAGCATGCCGTTCTCGGCGTCGTTGAGCGTGACGGCCAACCCCTGCACGCCGTTCAGTGCCGCGTCGATGCCGGCCGGCGCCTTCCACACGCCGCGCTGGGTGTCGGTGCGTGCCATCACGCCGGCGACGATGCCGCAGGGCACGAAGGTGTCGCTCTGGCCCTGGCGTTTGGGGTCCGACTCGATCACCCGCGGGAAGTACAGCGCGGCGTTGCGCGCGGCGGTGCCGATGAGGCCGAGGGCCGCCAGCACCGCCGGGGTGACCGCGCCGGCGCTGCCCCACTCGGCCGGCGCATCGACCAGCAGCAACGCGCGCCGTTCCACGCACAGCGCCATCGCGTTCTGGTAGACCGACTTGGACGTGTTGCCGCCGCGCAGGTCCGGCGGAATGCACAGCAGGTTGAACAGGTCGGCCTTCTTCAGCGCGTAGATGCCGGTCTTGGCGTCCGCGCTGCCCAGGTAGGCGTTGTCGTCCAGCGCGGCGCTGTCCACGGCCTGGTCGGCGGTGGCGACGCCGGTGGAGGACTTGTCCTGCTCCCACACGGTCTTGCCGGCGTCCGCGTCGAGGTGCGCGGCGGGCAAGGCAGTGGCGGGCAGCGTCAGCGACGACGCCACGCGCAGCAGCGCGGAGCCCGCCTTCAGCACGCGGTCGACCCGGCGCGGGCTCTCCTTCACGCTGAGGTTGAGGAAACTCTCCTGGGTGCCGCTGGCCATGTCGCGCACGGTGAGGTTGAACAGGTCGCCGACCACCAGCCCGAAGCCGGTGGCGACGTCGGCGGACACGTTGCTGTCGATGCGCACGCGCAGCTGGTTGCCCCAGCTGCCGGCGGCGGCCGCCTCCAGCGGCAGGTTGGCGATCGCCACGGCCGCTTTCGCCGGCTTGCCGTCGGTGCCCTTGTACAGCCGCACGATCGCCGCCTGCGCGCCGCCGTTGAGGTAGAAGTCGCGCACGGCGTAGCCCATCGGGTAGAGCGGGTCGAGGCTGCCGAACTGGCGTTCGAAGTCGCCGTAGCTGTTGATGATCAGCGGGCTTTCCGCGTCGGCGTCGAGCGGCCCGCGCGCGGCGCGGCCGACGAAGGCGGTGATCGAGGTGGCCACCCCGGTGATGGTGCGCACGCCACTGGGAATTTCCTCGACGTAGACGCCCGGATAGGTAAGCGCAGATGGCATGGGTTCGATCCTCCGGAAGTGAAAAAGCCCTGTGGCGATCAATTCGGCGGCGGTCGCCGATGTTCGTTCAACGCGTACAACACCTCGCCGTCGGGCAGCCGGTCGCGATGCAACAAGCCTTCCGCCACCAGCGCTGCCAACACCTTCTCGATGCGCTGGCGACTGTTCTCATAGCGCTGCTGCGGCAACCACCAGTTGACGACGCCGCGCAAGGTGTCCGCGGCGCGCGGGTGGTCTTGCAGATACGCCAGCACCGAATGGCGAATCTCGTCGTCATCGCTTGCCGGGGACCCGCTAGTCGAGGGCTTGGTCATGGCGACATCCCGCATCTGCGTCGACCGTGGCAACGAGCGTGCCAGCGCCCGCTGGCGGCGAAACGGCATGGCGCCGGGCCCAGGCCCCGTCGGCGGCGGTGCGACCGGGTCAGGACTGACCCGGCCCCGAGGCGCAGCGCGAACGATTGCACCCGGTCTACCGCGTTGCTTCTGCCGCGCCGCTTGCCACGAGGCAGACACGGCGCGGGCTTCGGTCTGGCGCGACAGGCGGCCACGGCGTGTTCAATGCGCGGTGCCGAAACCGGCGAAGTACTTCTTGAAGGCACCAATCTCCATGGCGAACACGCCGTCGGTGGTCTTCAGCGTGATCGGCCGCCACCAGCTCACGTCGTACATCGAGATGGTGGCGTCCAGCACGCTGGCGGTGGCCTCGGTGTTGCCCCAGGGGTTGCGCAGCACGATCCAGCGCCGGCACTGCGTGTACGCCCAGCCGAGCACGGTGTAGCAGTGCGAGCCCACCACGTGGGCGCTGGCGTAATCGACGTGGTCGGGCGCGGCGTCGCCGGAGGAATACGTCCATGCCGTCATCGGGTTGAAGGTGCGATACGACAGGCAGTTGGAGCGCAGCAGCTGCCACAGCTGATCGGCGCTGTGATCGGCGGTGTTGTAGTAGTGCCGCGTGCCGCCGTTGAGCTGGGCGGTGGCCCATACGCAATCGCCCCAGGCGGTCTGCGTGATGTCGGGCATGTCGGTGCCGGTGCCGGTTTTGAGCTTGGCGTAGGCCTTCTCGTAGATGGCCGGCCAGCTCTCGCCGCTTTCGCTGGAGCGGCAGTAGATCGGGTAGCCGGCGGCGGTCAGCGGCACCGCCTCGGTCACCTGGATCGCGCGGTCCAGCGCGCCGCCGGAATCCGGCGTGCAGAAACTGATCTGGTCGTTGAACTGCGCCTGGCTCGGGCCGGTGGCGCGGGTCTGGTGCGCCAGCCGGAACGGCGTGGCCCAGGCCACCGCCGACAACGCCGCGATGTAATAGCAGTTGGCCACGGCGCCCTGCACCGGATCGAAGAACTCGGCGGTCTCGTTGAAGAAGTCGCCCGAGGCGGCCCAGTGCGCGCCCGGCGGCGTCCAGCCGGCGGTGGCCACCTGCTTGACGAGTCTGCTGTCGGCGGTGATCGCGCGGACCACGTCGGCGGACAGCGCGTTGCCGAGCTGCAGGTCGCGCAGCGCCGGCGGCAGTTGCAGCACCACCTGCAGCCGTGCCGAGCGTGACAGGTCCGCGCAGAGGATCGGCCAGTCCAGGATGGATTTGAGCGCAGCGGCCTTGGCCAGCTCGCCCAGCGTGGCGTACTGGTCGACGCTTTCGAGGCCGCTGCCGGCGGCATCGTTGCCTTCCCCGCGCGGCTGCAGGTCGAGCAGCGGCGAGCGTTGCGGCACCAGTTTGAGGTTGTCGTCCAGCGCCATGCCGACGTACAGCGGGCCACCGAACTTGGGATCGAACAATTCCTCGTACGGCGTGGCCAGCACCTGCTCCAGCACCCGCTGCGGATCGGGCAGGTCGTTCCACGGGATCGGCTGGCCCGCGACCAGTTCCGCCAGCGCGTACGGGTTGATCACGGCGCAGTTCTGCGCCTGCCCTTCGGCCGCCGCGGCGCTGCGCGAACGGGCCGCTGCCGACCGCACGGCGGGCCGGCTGGATGCTGTTTTCGACTTGCTGCTCTTCGACGTTGCCATCTCGATCTCCCCGGCCGTAGGGCAGGCCGCGGCGAAGCCTCTTGGCCACGATCACGACCCGAGGCCGGCTCGACGGGACGCCTCAGCACCTTCCCGCGCCGGTCCATCGCTGGACTGGCAACAGGCATGCCACGGGAAGTCAGGGAGAAAATGGCGCGGCGCGTGGAAATGGCCCGCCGCGCCGGTCGACGCCGGGGCAGCGCTGACCCGTTTTACGCGCGCCACGGGTGCCGGCGCACCCGCTGCGGCGACGGGCGCGCGAGGTTCACTGGCGCGTGCGGAATGCCTTGATGCCGATGCCGTGCTTGACCAGCAACTTGCCCAGCTGGCGGCGCTCGGTGCCGGACAGCCGCGCGGCGGCGCTGATGTTGCCGCTGGCACGTTGCATCAGCTGCACCAGGTAGTCGTGCTCGAACTGGTGGATCGCGCGGGTCTTGGCCACGCGGAAACCGAGCTCCGGTTCGTTCGCCCGCCGCCGCGGCTGCGGGCGGGGGCCGACGAAAGCGGGCTCGGCGGTGGCCAGCGCGGTCAGTCCGACGATGGCGTCGTCGCTGCACATGTAGGCACGCAGCGCGACGTTGTCCAGCTCGCGCACGTTGCCCGGCCACGCGTGCGCCTGCAGTGCCGCCAGCGCCGGTTCGCTCCAGTGCTTGAACGGGCCGTGCAGGCGGATCGCCACCGCATGCAGGAAGTGCTGTGCCAGCAGGGCAACGTCGCCTTCGCGCTCGCGCAGCGGCGGCAGGTGCAGGTACAGCGCGTTGAGCCGGTATTGCAGATCCTGCCGGAAGCGGCCAGCTTCCACCTGCCGCGCCAGGCAGCTGTTGGTGGCGGCGATGATGCGCGCATCGGAGGTGCGCGTGACGCCGCCGCCGACCGGGCGGTATTCGCTGTCCTGCAGGAAGCGCAGCAAGGTCACTTGGCCCTTGGGCGAGAGCGCATCGACCTCGTCCAGGAACAGGGTGCCGCCGCGCGCGTGGTCGACCAGGCCGGGCTGCGCCACCTTGGCATCGGTGAAGGCGCCGCGGCCGTGGCCGAACAGTTCGCTCTCGATCAGGCTGTCGGGGATGGCGCCACAATTGACCGGCACGAAGGGGAAATCCCGGCGTGCGCTGGCGTAATGGATTTCGCGTGCCGCAACTTCCTTGCCGGTGCCGGTTTCGCCCTCGATCAGCACCTGCACGTCGCAGGCGGCAAAGCGCTGCAACTGCGCCCGCACCGCGAGAATTGCCTGGGATTGGCCGATCATGATCGGCATCGTCGACTCCCGAAGTCGCCATCAAGGAACCTGACGCGCCGTCAGCGGCGCGCATCGGAATCCCCCTGGCTTCCTTCCCCATCCGGCCTGGTGCCGCCGGATCGGAGCAACGGTCGCAGTATGCGCAGCCCGCGGCTGTAGTTCAAGAACGCATCGGCGGCCAGTTGAAGGAGGTCGGGAGTGTAGGCGGCGACCTACAGCGCCTTGATACCCGAGGTTTCGAGAACGGATGCGGCAACCCGTCACGGCATCCGATTCGGCGATCGCCGGGGTGCTGGCGTATCCTTGCAGGTCGACCGCCGCGCGCCTCGCGCCTGCCGCATGGCCGCGGCCACGACCTCCTGCAACCCGACGGCCGGCGCCCCGCGCGCCGCCGCTCAACCCGGACGAGAAATTCCCTGATGGTGGCCATGGCAACCGAGCACGTGATCGACGTG
Organism: Rhodanobacter sp.; assembly: GCA_049650465.1. GTDB lineage: Bacteria > Pseudomonadota > Gammaproteobacteria > Xanthomonadales > Rhodanobacteraceae > Rhodanobacter. Next base: position 6,754 of record JBASAF010000015.1, read on the forward strand.
CAGCACTGGAACGACACGCTGTTCAGCTTCCGCACCACCCGCGACCCCGGTTTCCGCTTCGACAGCGGCCAGTTCGTGATGATCGGCCTGGAGGCGGAAACCCGCCCGCTGATGCGCGCCTATTCCATCGCCAGCGCCAGCTGGGAGGAGCACCTGGAGTTCTTCTCGATCAAGGTGGCCGACGGCCCGCTGACCTCGCGCCTGCAACACCTCAAGCCCGGCGACCCGCTGATCGTCACGCGCAAGCCCACCGGCACCCTGGTGCTGAACGACCTCAAGCCCGGACGGAACCTGTACCTGCTCGGCACCGGCACCGGGCTGGCGCCGTTCCTCAGCATCATCCGCGACCCGCACACCTACGAGCGCTTCGACCGCATCGTGCTCGCGCACGGCGTGCGCCGGGTGAACGACCTCGCCTACGCCCACTATCTGGAACACGAGCTGCCGCAGCACGAATACCTGGGCGAACTGGTGCGCGAGAAGCTGATCTACTACCCCACCGTCACCCGCGAGGCGTTCCGCCACCACGGCCGCATCACCGACGCGATCGTCGACGGCGCGCTCAGCGCGGCCACCGGCCTGCCGCCGCTCAACCCGGAAACCGATCGCGTGATGCTGTGCGGCAGCCCTGCCATGCTCGACGACCTCTGCGCCCTGCTCGACGGCCGCGGCTTCCAGGCTTCGCCGCGCACGCGCGAGCCGGGCGATTACGTGGTGGAGCGGGCGTTCGTGGAGCGGTGAGCCAAGGAGTGAGTGAAGAGGAGTGAGCAGTGAGAGAGGAGCCCGGAACCTGTACGCTCACTGCCACTCCTCACTCCTCTCCACTCACTTCTCGCCATGGACATCGCCCTCTACATCCTCGCTGCCCTGCTGATGCTCGGCGGGCTGGCCGGCTCGATATTGCCGGTGCTGCCCGGCATCCCGATGGTGTTCGGCGGGATCTGGCTGGCCGCGGCGGTGGACGGCTACCGCCATCTCGGCTTGTGGTGGCTGCTGGCCATCGGCGCGATCGGCGCGGTCGGGGTGATCGTCGATTTCGTCGCCAGCGCGCTGGGCGCCAAGCGCGTCGGCGCCAGCCGGCGGGCGCTGTGGGGCGCCGCCATCGGCACCGTGGTCGGCATGTTCCTGGGCATCCCCGGCCTGGTGTTCGGGCCCTTCGTGGGTGCGCTGCTGGGCGAGCTGTCCTCGGGCAACAGCGTGCTGCGCGCGACGCACGTGGGCGTGGGCACCTGGCTGGGACTGCTGTTCGGCACCCTGCTCAAGCTGGTGCTGTCGTTCCTGATGGTCGGCCTGTTCGGCCTGGCCATGCTGCTGGGCTGAAAGCTCAGCCTCCCGGGCCGGGGATCACGTACAGCAGCACCGCAAGGAAATGCAGCACGCTGCCGGCGAGCACGAACAGGTGCCACAGGGCGTGGTGGAACGGCAGCCGGCGCCACAGGTAGAACGGCACGCCCAGCGTGTAGGCCAGCCCGCCGGAGAGCAGCAGCGCGGTGCCGCCAGCCTGCAGATGTTCGCTGAGCGGCTCGAACGCGACCATGCCGATCCAGCCCATGCCCACGTACAGCAGCACCGCCAGCTTGTGATAGCGCTTGAGCAGGCCCAGCTCCAGCGCGCTGCCGGCCAGCGCCAGCGTCCACACGGCCGCGAACAGGCTCCAGCCCCACGCGCCCGGCAGGGCGATCAGGGTGAACGGTGTATAGGTGCCGGCGATCAGCACGTAGATCGCGATGTGGTCGAGCGCGCGCAGGGCGGGCTTGGCCCCGGCCGCGGGAATCGAGTGGTACAGCGTGGAGGCGGTGTACAGCAGTATCAGCGAGGTGCCGAACACCGCGCAGGCCACCACCGCCAGCGCATTGCCGTGCAGCGCCGCGAACGCGACCAGGGTGGCCAGCCCGGCGATGCTGAGCACGATGCCGATGCCGTGGATGATGCTGCTGGCCAGCTCGTCGCCGAAGCTGTAGCGGGGCATGACGGCGCTGGACGATACGGACATCGGGACTCCCGGTGGCGCGGAATGCGTCCGCCTACCTTAACCGCGCGCGCCGTCGGTGCCTACCGCGGCGCGGCGTCGCAGCAGCGCGTGCTACTCGATGATGAAGGCGCCAAACGCCACGCCGAGGTTCCAGCCCTCGCCCTTGCCGCTGAGCGCCAGCGAGACATTGCCCTTGGTCAGCACCTGCGCCGCCGCCGATTTCTCCGCACCGGCGTGCGCCACCGCTTCGGCATAGTGCCCGAGCACGTCGCGCACGTTGCTGACGCCGCTGAACTTGCCGATGCCGTCGGTGATCCTGGTCTTGCCGAAGGTCAGCCCGCCGCCCTTGGCGCGCAGCTTCACCTGCAGGCTCTGGCCATTGCTGCAGCGGACCGTGCCGGTGCCCTTGGCGGTCTTGTAGAACACCGACCAGCCGGACAGCTGGAAGGTCATCTTGCAGGAGATGTCGCCCGCCTGCGCCGCCGACACCGGCAGCAACGATACCGCCGCCAGCAGACCCGCTGCCCACCAGATGTTCATGCGCATGCCTTGGCTCCCGTGCAATCGGCCCTTCGCCGCGGGGCGATTGTCGCAGAGCGGTGACCGAAACCACACCTGCCGGCGCCAGCTCGAATGACGTCGGCAGCCGGGCGCACCCTGGCCGGAGCGGCGCCCTGCGCCGCGAATGGACGTCCAGCCGTCCACTTGCGCAGCGCCTTGCCACGGGCATAGGCTGCAGGCGCGACAGCACGATCCCCCGGCGCGAGCCGCGTGACTGCCGCCCCCGCCACGCAGCAAGGAGGTCGCCATGTCTTCCATCAGCCTGCCGTCTGTCCGCCACGCCCACCCCGAACCCGCCCGCATCGCCGCACTCAGCGCGGCCATGGGGCTGAACCTCGCCGTCCTGCTGATCGCCACGCGGCCGTTGCCGGTCTCGCTGCCGACCCTGCCCGTGCACGCGCCGACCGCGCGGGTGCGCCTGATCCCGCCACCACCGCAGCCGCTCGCCCCGCCACCGGTGGAACTCCAGCCGCTGCCGCACGTGCAGCCCACGCCCCATGTGGCGCCCAACCCGGTGACGGTCGGCGCGCCGCCGCTGCCGGTCGCCGATGGTCAGGCGCCCGCTCCGGCAGCCGAAGCCCCGCCGGCCCCGGCGCAGGACCGCGGCGTGCCGGCACTTCCCGCCGCCCCGGTCGAGGCCAGCCTGGCCTACGTGGCCAATCCGATCGCCTACCCGGTCAACGCCCTGCGCCAGCACCTGCAGGGCACGGTGGTACTGCGCGTGCTGGTGGATGAAACCGGGCAGCCGCTGGAAGTGACGGTGGTGCGCGGCAGCGGTCACGCGGAGCTCGATCGCAGCGCCCGCGCGCAGGTCCTTGCGCACTGGCGCTTCCAGCCGGCGATCGTCAACGGGCACGCGGTGCGCGCCTGGGCCAGCGTGCCGGTGACCTTCACCTTGCGCGGCTGACCGCGGCGGCGGTATTTGCCGCTTTCGCCGGGCTGCGCTCGCGCCGATCGGGCAGGAAGCCCGTCGGCACGACCGGCTTACGCCACTTTAACCGGGCGCATGATCCACTGGCGCCCCTTTACCTGCTGGGAGGCCTGCATGGGCAGACCACGGCGAACCCTGAAGCTGCTGCGCACGATCGCGCTGGAGCACGCCAGCGTGGCGCACCCGGACCTGGCTTCGATGGCACGCGAACTGGGACAACTCGTGCATCGCGACAGCGCGGCGATCGCCGCGCGGCTGGCGCGCCTGCCCCGGCGCGGGCAAGGCCTGGGTCGGTGGCTGCTGGCACAGCGCAACCAGCCGCCGGTAAGCGTGCTGGTGATGGCGTGGCCGGCGAACCACTGCACGCCGGTGCATGACCACGCCGGGCTGTGGGGACTGGAACTGACCCTGGTCGGCGCGCTGGAGGTGCAGTCCTGGCGCCGCGACCCCGACTCCGGCAACCTGCGCGCGCTGGGCCATGACTGGCTCGGGCCCGGCGACGGCATCTGGTTCGAGGGCGACCCCAACCACGTGCATCGCTGCCGCAACCTGTCCCAGCACGAGACCGCGCTCACCCTGCACGTCTACGGTGGCGAACTCAATCGCTATCAATCCTACGAGCAGATCCTGCCCACCGGCCCCTGGACCGCGCGAACCACCGAATGCGCGATGGCCGGGCACTGGCCGGCCTGATCGGCGCCAGGCAGGAACAGGGAAAACACATGTTTCGACGGGTCGCCATCATCGGCGGCGGCGCCGCGGCCGCCAGTTTGCTCAGCGAACTGCTGGAGCGCGACGCGCCGCATCCGCTGCAGCTGGACTGGTTCACCGGAGCCGGTCAACCGGCACGTGGCGTGGCCTACGCCACCACCTCCGAACGCCATCTGCTGAACGTGCGCGCCGCATCCATGGGCATGTTCGCCGCCAGGCCGCACGGTTTCCTGGAGTTCGTGCAACGCGACGACCCGGCCATCGCCGGCACCGATTTCCTGCCGCGCCGGCGCTACGGGGATTACCTGGAGGCCGAGGTGGCCCGCGCGCTGCAGCAAGGCAAGGCGCGTGGCCATCACGTCAACGTGGTGCCGTTCGAGGTCGACGCGCTGGTGCCCGAACGCGACGGCATCACCGTCATCCACGGCGAACGCAGCCATCGCGCCGAAGCTGCCGTGCTGGCCCTGGGCGCACTGCCGCCGCAGCCGCTCAAGGGCGTCGGCGCGGCGGCGCTGGAGAGCGGCCGCTACGTGGTCGACCCGTGGCCGTGGCTGGCGCAGCTCGACGCGCTGCCGCCGCCGCGCACGGTGGCGGTGGTCGGCCTCGGCCTCACGGCGGTCGACGTCTTGCTGGAGCTTTCCGCGCGCTGGCCGGATACCGGCTTCGTCGCCTTCTCGCGCCACGGCCTGCTGCCCGAGGCGCACCTGGCCCAGGCCGGCGCGCCGGCAGGGGACAGCGCCGAGCTGGTCGACGCCATGCGCGAGGAGCCGGAGATCCGTCGCTGGATGCACCTGCTGCGCGAGGCGACCGCCCCGCCGGGCGTCGAGTGGCGCACCGTCGTCGACAGCTTGCGTCCGCACCTGCCCATCCTGTGGGGCGAATTGCCGCCGGAGCAGCGCGCGCGTTTCCTGCGGCATGCGCGCTGGGCGTGGGAGCGCGTGCGCCATCGCATGCCGCCCCAGGTCCACGAGGCCATCGTCGCGCTCGAGCGGCAAGGCCGCTTGCAGCGCCGGCGCGGCCGCCTGCAGGCGGCCGAAGCCACCGACCAGGGCCTGCAGCTGCAGTTGCGGCACGCCGGCAGCAGCGCCGTGCTGCACGCCGACCTGGCCATCCAGACCACCGGCCTGGCCACCGACGTGCGGCGCAGCCATCATCGACTGGTGCGCCAGTTGCTCACCAACGCCCACGTCACCGGCGACCCGCTCGGCCTCGGCCTGGTGGCCAGCCCCGACGGCCGCCTGCATCACGACGGCCAGCCGTGGCCGCACCTGTTCGCCATCGGCAGCCTGCTGCGCGGTGCCCTGTGGGAATCCACCGCGATGCCGGAAATCCGCCAGCAGGCCCGCAACCTGGCCGACCGGATCCTGGCCGGCTGAACCGGCGCGGCCGTCGCCATGACCGCCATCGCCCTCACCAGCTGCATCATCGCCCTGCACCTGTTCGGCGCGCTGGCGGCACTGCATGCCATCCGCCATGCGCGTACCCCGCAGGGGGCGATCGGCTGGGTGCTGGGCCTGCTGTTGCTGCCCTACGTCACCTTGCTGCCGTACCTGTACCTGGGCTCCAGCCGCTTCCTCGGCTACCACGCCGGCCACCCCGCGCCGGTACCGCAGATGGTGCCGGACGCGGTGGACGCGGCGGAGCTCGATCCGGGTTGCGCGCGCTTTGCCGCGATCAGCGCGCTGCAGCGGCGACCGTTCCGCGGCGGACACCGGTTGCACCTGCTGATCGACGGCGAACACGCCTTCGGCACGATGCTGGAGGCGATGGCCTCGGCCAGGCATTGCCTGCTGGTGCAGTTCTTCGTGATCCACGACGACGCGCTCGGCCGCCGCCTGCAGCAGGTGCTGCTGCAACGCGCGGCCGCCGGCGTGCGGGTGTGCGTACTGTTCGACGGCGTCGGCAGCCATGCGCTGCCGCGCCATTACGTGGAGGCACTGCGCGCCGGTGGCGTGGCGATCCACCGCTTCGCCACGCACCGGCTGCGCAACCGCTTGCAGCTCAACTTCCGCAACCATCGCAAGATCGTGGTGGTCGACGGTGCGCGCGGCTTCGTCGGCGGCCTCAACGTCGGCGACGAATACATGGGGCGCAGGCCGCCGCTGTCGCCGTGGCGCGACACCATGCTGGAGCTGCGCGGGCCGGCGGTGGCCGACCTGCAGCAACTGTTTGCCGATGACTGGCGCTGGATCACCGGGCAATTGCCACCGATGCTGGAAGCCCCGCCGGCCGAGGGCCATGCCAGCGCCCTGGTGGTGGCAGCCGGGCCGGCCGACCGGCTGGAAACCGGCTCGCTGTTCTTCACCGCGGCGATCCACGCGGCGCGGCGGCGGCTGTGGCTGAGCACGCCGTACTTCGTGCCCGATACCGCGGTGCGCTCGGCGTTGCAGCTGGCGGTGCTGCGCGGCGTCGACGTGCGCGTGCTGATCCCGGCCCGGCCGGACCACCATACCGTGTTCCTCGCGTCCACCTTGCACGCCCACCACGCCGTGCGCGCCGGCGTCGGCGTGTTCCGCTACCAGCCGGGCTTCCTGCACCAGAAGGCATTGCTGATCGACGACGACGCGGCGGCCATCGGCAGCCTGAACCTGGACAGCCGGTCGTTCCGGCTCAACTTCGAGGTCGGCGCGCTGGTGGTCGAACCGGCGTTCGCCGCCGAGGTGGAGGCGATGCTGGCCGCGGACTTCTCCCGCGCGGTGGCGATCGACGAGGACGAATACCGCCGCGCGCCGATGGCGCGGCGCATCGCGATGCACGTGGCACGGCTGTTCGACCCGCTGCTGTGAGCGGCCCGGCGGCTTTCGCGAATCCCGAGCCGCGCCTCAGACGCATCGCCCGCGAATGGGTTTCTACGGCGAGGGGCGATTGGTCGGGGGTGCGCCGCGGTGGCGCGCCGCATGGTCGCCGACCAGCCAGCCCAGCACGATGCCCAGCAACACGCCGAACAGCTCGCACAGCACGCGCAGGCCCAGGTGCTCCGGATCGTGCATATCGGCCAGCTTGATGCGCAGCAAGGCCACCGACTGCAGGTTGGCGTAGTTGAGATAGAACATGTCCCACAGGTCGCCGCTGACGGTGAACACGCAGGCGGCCAGGAAAGCCCAACCCATCTTGCGCGCGGCGCTCCAGCCATGGCCGCGGCTCAGCCAGTGCAGCAGCAGGAACAGCACCAAGCCCGCAGCGGCCGAGATCGCGCCGGCCTCGAGGCCGCCGACGATGCCACTGCCCATCCATGACTGGTCGTAACGCACTGCTCTCCCGGGGTTGCACGGCGCGCCGCCGGCGGGCGGCCGCTAGACTGCAACATTCATTTCGTCCGGAGAAGTCTGCATGACTCCCACCGTTTCCGCCACGACAGCGCTGCTCGTGGTCGACGTGCAGCCCGATTTCATGCCGGGCGGCGCGCTGGCCTGCCACGAAGGCGACGCGATCATCGAGGGCATCGACGCGCTGCTGCGCGCAGGTCGCTACCGCCACGTGGTGGCCACCCAGGACTGGCATCCGCCCGGCCACGTCTCGTTCGCCAGCTCGCACCCGGGGCGTGCGCCGTTCGAGCAGGTCACCCTGCATGGCCAGCCGCAGACGCTGTGGCCGGACCACTGCGTGCAGGGCAGCCCGGGCGCCGCCCTGCATCCGCGGGTGGACTGGTCGGCGCTGGATGCGGTGATCCGCAAGGGCAGCGACCCCGGCGTGGACTCCTACAGCGGCTTTCGCGAGAACCACGGCCCGCACGGCACGCGACCCAGCACCGGCCTGGCCGGCTGGCTGCGCGAGCGCGACGTGGACGAGGTGGTGGTGTGCGGGCTGGCGCGTGACGTATGCGTGCTGTGGACCGCGCAGGATGCGGTGGCGCTCGGCTTCCGCGCCCGCCTGCTGTGGGATCTCACCCGCCCGGTCACGCCGGCCGGCGACGAGGCCACCCGCGCCGCGCTGCGGGCACATGGCATCGGCATCGCGTAGGCTCGCTCAGGCGTCGTTCTCGCCGGATGCGCGCACCTGCGCCACGCCGTCCTCGTCCACCTCCACGCTCAGCGTGATCGGGCGGCAGCACACCTGGCAGTCCTCGATGTACTGCTGGCTGGGGATCGAGGTGTCGAGCAGGATGCCGATGGACTCGCCGCAGTACGGACAGTCGATGGCGTGTGGCGTGAGCATGGCGCGACTCCGCGAAGGACGCCCCAGCACAGCACGGGCCGGGTGACGCGGCCGTCAAGCGTGGCGCAACGACCAGGCCTGCGGCAGGCCGATCCAGAACAGCCCCTCGCGCGCGCAGCGCGGTGCCAGCCGCAACAGCTCGTTGTCCTTGCTGACCAGCCAGCGCGCACCGGATGCCTGCGCCAGCTCCAGGAACTTCTGGTCGTCCGGGTCGGCGCAGCGCGGCAATGGCGCGGCGGCGCCCAGTTCGTGCGGCAGGCAGCGCACCAGCGCGTCGAACGCCGCCTCGATCCCGGGCCGCGCGGCGTCGGTGACCGGCAGTTGCGGGTAGTGCAGCACGCGCAGCCATTCCTCGCGGCAATCGGCGCGGGTGACCGCCTCGATCCGCCCTTCCTGCATCGCCACGTGCAGCGCCGCGGACTGCGCGTCGCCGAACAGGAAGATGTCCAGGCACACGTTGGTATCCAGCACGACACGGGGCGGCGAAGGAGCGGCAGTCATCGCCCCATGATGAGGCATGCGGACACCGCGATGCATGCCTGCCGCCCGGCCGGCGCGCGGGACCGGGCGTGCGACCGCAGCGGTGGTCCCTGCCGCGGTCGCCGCCGTCAGGCCCTGCGCTGGCGATTCAGTGCCAGTGGCCCCAGCCCCGGTGCAGCTTGACCCGCTTGCTGATGTAGACGTCGCCCGGGTCGGCCGGCACCTGGTTGAAATGCTTGCGCCCGAAATACAACCGGGTGCCGTCGGCCGACAGCGTGGCGCGGGTCTCCGCCCCGTCCGGGGTGTTGACGGCGGGGTTCTCGATCGGCCCGCGCACGGTCCACGGCGAGCGGGTGTTGCGGCGCGTGGCGTACCAGATGTCCTGGTTGCGCGGATCGGCGCTGGCGCGGTTGCTGCTGAACACGATCTCCAGCCCGTCCCGCCGCACGTTCGGCATCAGGTCGGCGGTGTCGCTGCTCAGCTCGGCCACGCGCACGCCGGGCCCGAAGCTGCCGTCGGCACGCATGCGGCTCATGTAGATGTCATGGCTCTTGCTGTCCGGATAGCCGTCGCTGGAGAAGTACAGGAAGGTGCCCTCGGCGGTTTCCACCACCGAGGGGCTGTACTCCGAGCCCCTGGTGTTCGGGCCACCGTCCGCGTAGCCGCCCAGGTCCAGCGGCGTCGCCCAGCCATGACCGTGGCCCTTTTCCCGGGTCAGGAAGATGTCCCCGGCCGGTGGACTGCCGGCCGGCGGCGCCGGCATCGCCTTGCAGCCGGCGCAATCCTCGGAGTTCTGCCGCGAACTGACGAACAGCAGCCACCTGCCCGGCAGCGGCGTGGGGCAGTAGTCGGCAGCGGTCGGCGAATTCGCCGGCGCCCCGAGATTGGTGACCTTGCCCCAGCTGCGCCTGGCGTGGTTCCAGCTGGCGCGCCAGTTGTCCAGGCCGCCGTTGCGGGTGGACATGAAATACAGGTAGCGCCCGTCCGGCGATTCGATCGGGCAGCCCTCGGCGGCCGCGGTGTTGATGCCGGGCGCGGGCACCGCGTTGCCCCACGCGCCGAAATCCCCGGCGTAGATGTTGGTGCACAGGACCGCGGCGATGGCCAGTGCGCATTGCTGGTACTTGCGTTTCATGTGGCTCTCCTTGATTGGCATGGGTGACGGCGGGAAGACCCTCCCGCGGGCTGGCGCCCCATGGCGAGGCGCGGCCCGCTGGCGCAAGCGGGCACCCCACGACCGGCGCATGCCGGCGCGTCCAGAGTCGGGCAAGCGGCCCCGTCAGTCTTGAGGCCGCTGCTGGGAAACTGCTGGACTATGCTTGGGTTCCTTGGGAAAACATTGGGGACGGTCGCCGCACGAGGTTTCGCCCACTCGGGTGCGCCGCCCGTCGAGGGACGTCATGGAACGGTCAACGCCTGCCCAGCTCGCTTTCGACGAAACCGCGATCGACTTCGCGGGCCGGCGCCTGTGGCGTGACGGCGTCGAGCAGCCGCTGGAGCCCAAGGCCTTCGCCGTGCTGGCGCTGCTTGCCGGCAGGCCCGGCCGGGTGTTTACCCGGGACGAGATCCTCGACGCCGTCTGGGGCCATCGCAACATCACCCCGGGGGTGCTGAACCGGGTGATGACCCTGCTGCGGCATGCACTGGGCGAGGACGCGCAGGCCGCGCGCTACCTGCATACGGTGCACGGCGTGGGCTACCGCTTCGACCTGCCGGCACCCGCGCCCGGCATGCTGCCGGCCACGCCGGCCGAGGCGCCGGAAACGCCGCTCGTGCCGCTGCCGCCCGCCGCCACGCGGCGA
>JBASAF010000016.1:0-119234 GCA_049650465.1 Rhodanobacter sp.
GCCCGCGCCGGCGCCGGTGTTCGCCACGACAAGCGGCCCGGCCGCGCCGGCGCAACATGGCCGGGCGGCTGCGCTGCGCCATCCGCGCGACATGCAGGCCGGCCGCGAGAGCCGAACCAGCGGTGAGCCGGTGGTGCACGTCAGCATCGGCCGGCTCGAAGTGCGCGCCGCGCCGGCCGCCGCGGCACCACCGCGTCGCCGCGATGGCCCGCAGCCGAGCAGCCTCGACGACTACCTGCGCCAGCGCGGCAAGGTTTCGCCATGAGCAACGTGCTGGCCATCGCCGCGACCACGCGCACGCTGCGCAACCTGCTGCTGGCGCAGATGCCGGTGCTGGATGCGGAACTGAGCGACCTCGAGGTGACCCTGCAGCCGCCGGACGTGGCGCGCAAGGGCATCAGCAAGGCGCAGCTCAACGTGTTCCTGTACCAGGTGGTCGCCAACGCCGCCTGGCGCAACCTGGACCTGCCTGGCCAGGTGCGTTCCGGCGAGACCGCGCCGCCGCCGCTGGCGCTGAACCTGCACTACGTGCTCACCGCCTGGGGCCGCGGCGAGGACGACAACGACGCACTCAGCCATCGCGTGCTGGCCGCGGCGATGAGCACCCTGCACGACCGCGGCGTGCTCGACGGCAACGACATCCGCAACGCGCTGCCTGACAACGACCTGGCCAGCCAGATCGAGCGCGTGCGCGTGACGCCGCTGCCGCAGAGCGTGGATGAGCTGTCGCGGCTGTGGACCGCGTTCCAGACCAACTACCGCACCTCCGCCACCTACGAGGCAGCGGTGGTACTGATCGACAGCCAGGCGGCCACGCGCGCGCCGCTGCCGGTGCTGCGGCGCGGCCCGCAGGATCGCGGCGTGCTCGCCAGCGCGTCCGCCGCCGCGGTGCTGGATGGGCTCGACTATCCGCGCCACCAGCCCGCCGTGCGCCTGGGCGAGGACCTCGTGCTGCGCGGTCGCCAGCTCGGCGCGCAGAACGCGGTGGCGCGTTTCAGCAGCCTGCGCCTCGATGCGCCGATCGACGTCGCGCCGCAGGCCGGCGATGCCGCCGGCACGTTGCGCGTGCATCTGGCCGACGCCGCCGACGATGCGGACGCCCTCGCGCGCTGGGCGCCGGGCATCTACACCGTGGCCCTGCGGGTGCAGCCGCCGGGGTTGCCGCCGCTGCTCAGCAACGAATTGCCGCTGGCGCTGGCGCCGCGCATCGCGCTCGGCGCGCTTGCCGCCGCCGCCGGCGACTTCGCCTTGAACCTGACCTGCACGCCGCGCATCCGCGATGGCCAGCGCGTGTTCCTGCTGTTCGGCGACCGCCTGCTGGCGCCGGCCAGCCTGAACAACCCGGCCGATCCGCAGCAGCCCACCGCGCTGACGTTCCAGCTCACCGGCGTGGCCGCGGGCACCTACACCGTGCGCCTGCGCGTGGACGGCGCCGACAGCATCCCGGTCGACTTCAGCGGCGCCGTGCCCGCGTTTGCCGCGGACCAGCAGGTGGTCGTGACATGAACGACTACGCGCAATGGCTGGAAGCGAATGACCAGTATCTGGCCGCCGCGCTGGGAGATCTGCGCGAACGGCTGGAGCGTGCGGCGCAGCGGCACGATACGGCCGCCGCACCGCCGGGCCCGGCGACGGCACTGATGGAATCCGCGCCGACGGTGAGCGCGGCCGCCGCGCCGAAGCCATCCTGGCTGGCGCGGATGTTCAAGGCGCCGCGGGCGGCGGCGTCGAAGCCGGCCGGCGATGCCGCCGCGGATCCAGCCGCGACGCAGCCGATCGTCGCTGCACTGGCCGATGCCGATGCGGCCGTTGCTGCGGCGGCAACGCCCTCCGGCGCAGGCAGCGAAGGCGCGAACCACACACCGGCGCTGGTCGTGCTCGCCGACCGGCTCGGCCTGTCCGCGTTCGAGCGCGACCTGCTGCTGCTGTGCGTCGGCATGGAGCTGGACACGCGCTTTCCGGCGCTGTGCGCGCAGGCCCAGCACGATCCGGCCAAGCCATACCCCACCTTCGCGCTGGCCTTCGCGGTGCTCGACGCGCCCAGCTGGGATGCGCTGTCGCCGCAGCGGCCGCTGCGCTACTGGCGCCTGCTGGAGATCCATCAGCCCGGCGCGCAGCCGCTGATCGGCGCGGCGCTCGCTGCCGACGAGCGCGTGGTGAACTTCGTCAAGGGCATGAACTACCTGGACGACCGCCTGAGCCCGCTGCTTGCCGCGTTGCCGCCGGCCAGCCTGCCGCCATCGCAGCAGGCGGTGGCCGAACGGCTGCTGGACCCGCTGCGCCACGTGCCGCCGGACGAGCCGCTGCCGCCGGTGCAACTGCTCGGCAGCGACAGCGCGAGCAAGCAGGCGATCGCGCAGGCCGTCGCCGCCGCCTTCGGCGCGCAGGCCTATCGGCTCGCGGCCGAGCTGCTGCCGGCCACGGTCGCCGAGCAGGAAACCCTGCTGCGGCTGTGGCAGCGCGAGAGCCAGCTGCTGCCGCTGGCGCTGTACCTCGATGCGGGCGAACTCGAAGGCGCCGAGACCGCGGCCGCCGCAGTCAGGCGTTTCCTCGCGCGCAGCAGCGGCCTCGTCTTCGTCGACGCGCGCGAGCCGTGGCCGGCTGTGCAGGCGCTCAGCGTCGACGTGGCCAAGCCCGCCGCGGTCGAGCAGCGGTCGCTGTGGCAGCGCCTGCTCGGCGACGCCGCCGGCGCGCAGCCGCAGCGGCTGGCCGGTCATTTCGATTTCAACCTTGGCAAGATCGAGCAGATCGCGCACGGCGCGCTGGCGGCGACCGAGGACAAGCCTGCCGCGCTGGCGCAGGCCCTGTGGCAGAGCGCGCTGGCGCACACGCGGCCCGCCTTGGACCGGCTCGCCCAGCGGATCGAGCCGAAGGCCGGCTGGGACGACCTCAAGCTGCCCGAGAACGAACAAGCCCTGCTGCGCCAGATCGCCGACCAGGTCGCCGGGCGCAGCACCGTCTACGACGACTGGGGCTTCCGCGCGCGGATGAACCGTGGCCTGTCGATCAGCGCGCTGTTCACCGGCGAAAGCGGCACCGGCAAGACCATGGCCGCCGAAGTGCTGGCGCGCGAACTGGGCCTGTCGCTGTACCGCATCGACCTGTCCGCCGTGGTCAGCAAGTACATCGGCGAGACCGAGAAGAACCTGCGCAAGCTGTTCGACGCGGCCGAGGGCGGCGGCGCGATCCTGTTCTTCGACGAGGCCGACGCCCTGTTCGGCAAGCGCAGCGAAGTGAAGGACAGCCACGACCGCTACGCCAACATCGAGGTGAACTACCTGCTGCAGCGGCTGGAGTCGTTCGGTGGCCTGGCGATCCTGGCCACCAACATGAAGGGCGCGCTGGACGGCGCGTTCCTGCGCCGGCTGCGCTTCGTCGTCCACTTCCCGTTCCCCGGCGCGGCCGAGCGCCGCGCGATCTGGGCCTCGGTGTTCCCCGCGCAGGCCGCCGTGGGTGCGCTGGACTTCGACCGGCTGGCGCGGCTGCCGCTCACCGGCGGCAGCATCCAGGGCATCGCGCTGAACGCGGCCTTCATGGCCGCCAAGGCCGGCGTGGAGATCGGCATGTCGCTGCTGCTCGACGCGGTGCGCGGCGAATACCGCAAGCTGGACAAGCCGATCAACGAAGCCGATTTCCGCTGGCTGGAAAGCGCCGGAGGCCGGCCATGAGCATCACGCTGCACATCGAGCGGTTGGTGATCGACGAGGCGGCGCTCGGCGGTGAGCGCGGCGTTGACGTGCGCGCCTCCCTGCAGCGGGAGCTGACGCGCTGGCTGGCCGCGCCCGGTGCGCACGAGGCGCTGGCAAATCTGGGGGCGGTGGATGGCCTGCCGTCGCTGCAGTTGGCGCCGGCGCGGCAGAAAAGCGGGCCGCTGGCTGCACGCATCGCGGCGGCGGTCGGCGCCGGCCTGGGTATCGAGACCAGCGCGGGGCACCCGACCGCGGCGCGCGCCGAACGTCGGCTTCGGATGGGCAACAACGAGCGAAGGGCGAGGTGATCCCGTGAACACATGTGCAAACAACGGAACGATCGGCGGCATGGGCTGGCGGCCCGACCTGCCGGACATTCGCGACTACACCCCCGAGGAGCCGCAGGTCGAAAAGCTGCTGGCCAAGTCCAAGCCGCTGAAAGCGGTGGCGAAGGCGGCGCCGGCCAGCGTCGACCTGCGGGCCTGGTGTTCGCCGATCGAGGATCAGGGCAATCTCGGTTCGTGCACCGCGAATGCGGGCGTGGGCCTGCTGGAGTATTACGAGCGGCGCGCGTTCGGCAAGCATCTCGACGGCTCGCGGCTGTTCCTCTACAAGGCCAGCCGCAACCTGCTCGGCTGGACCGGCGACACCGGCGCCTATCTGCGCACTGCGATGAAGGCCATGGCCTTGTTCGGCGTACCGCCGGAGTCGTACTGCCCCTACGTCATCGCCCGTTTTGACGATGAGCCGCGGGCCTTCCTGTACGCGTTCGCGCAGAACTACCAGTCGATCGTCTACTACCGGCTCGATCCCGCCGGCGCGCCGAAATCGGCCGCACTCAAGTACATCAAGCAGTACCTGGCTGCGGGCCTGCCCTGCATGTTCGGTTTCACCGTGTACAGCTCCTTCCCCGGCGTTGGCGCCGGCACGGGCGACATCCCGTTCCCCGCGGTCGGCGACACCGTGCTGGGTGGCCATGCCATCGATGCGGTGGGCTATGACGACAAACGCAGGATCGGAAGCAACCGTGGTGCGTTGCTGATCCGCAACTCCTGGGGCACGGCTTGGGGCGAGAACGGCTACGGCTGGATGCCCTACGCCTACGTCGAAGCCGGCCTGGCCAGCGACTTCTGGTCACTGGTACGCGCCGATTTCATCGACACCGACCTGTTCAAGTGATGCCGATGGACGCACACACCGCCACGCGAACAAGCAGGCCGGTCACGAGTGCCACGCCGCCCGGCCTGTTGCTGCAGCGCAAGTGCGCCTGCGGGACGCATGCATCAGGTAGTGGCACATGCACAGAGTGCACAAAGAAAATTCAACGCGTGCAACGCCATCCGGAACCGGGGCAGTCAGCAGGTGTCGCGCCGCCGAGCGTCCACGCCGTGCTGGCGACGCCGGGTTCACCTCTGGCGCCGGCCGTCCGCGCGCCGATGGAACGCGGATTCGGCCACGATTTCAGCCATGTCCGGGTGCACAACGATGCGGCTGCCGCGCATTCGGCGGCCACGGTCGATGCCGCCGCCTATACGGTGGGGTCGCATGTCGTCTTCGGCGCGGGGAGCTATGCACCGGGAACCCGGTGGGGGCGTCACCTTATCGCGCACGAACTGGCCCACGTCGTGCAACAGGGTGCCGGTGGGCTAATGCGAAAATCCCTGGCAAGCCTGATGATCGGATCGCATGATGATCCCGCCGAGCGTGACGCCGATCAGGCGGCGGATCGCGTGGTTGCCGGTAGCTACGCGTCGCCAGGGATCGCCGCGCCTGTCTCGATGCAGCGCCAGCCACACCGCCGCCCGGCGTTCGAAGGCCTGGATGAAGCCGGGCCTGGTGCGGACTTCACGGGCCAGACCGATAGCCGACTTGCCGCATGCCTTCGCGGTACCCGCGATATCCCGAACGATTGCCCGCATGCTCCATTGACGCTCGCGGACTTCAGCGAGGTCCGCTCGCTAGGTGGTTTTGCTGCTGTCACCGGATCGGATGTGGTCCCTCTGGCGATGGACCCAGTGGCGGCTACCTGCATGCAGACGATCCTCGGATGGACGGCCGACCAGACACATGTTTTCCAAGGCATATTCCTGCCGCGTCGCAGCCACGTCATACGTTCGGTGGCTCGGGCCAACAATCCGAACGAGAACGGGTGCGCGCGCGCCGGCCGACTGTGCAACCGCAATTTCACCCGGCGTATGCCTCGGGGCATGGTGCCTGGATCCTTCACCTGGAGCAGTGACGGCTCGTGTCCCGCGGCCGCGGCACCGACGATCACGGCTGCCACGCGCGGCGACTGCGCGGCGCTTGTAACGCAATGCACGGCCAACGCTGTAGCCGATCAGCCAAGGTTGCTTGCACACGAGCAGGGGCATCTGGACATCGCTTGCAAGATGGCCCGCCGCTTCAACGATGCGATCAGGGACGGCACGCCGCTGTCCACATTTACCCGCCCTGCAGTGCTGCGAGCTGTGCGTGTCGTGCAAGACCTTTATGACGCACAAACCCATCATGGCTGCATTGCTTCGGCGCAGGCCAGCTGGGTGGCCAACATCGCGGCAGGATTGCCTAATGCACTGATTCCGACCGCCCCACCGTCCCGTCGTAGGACGCCTCCGCCACGTTCGCGCACACGGCCCTCCGGCACGAGCATGAGGCTGCCATGAGCGCCTTCCCCGGTTCCCCGCGCATCCTCAAGGGCGGCATCGTGCTGATCGATGCGGCCAGCTCGGCGGTGCGGCGGGTGATCGCGCTGCAGTACAACCCCGATTCGCTCACGCGCTCGCTGCAGGTGCAGGGGCTGAGTGCGGATGGCGGCGACCGTTCGGAGGCGCTGCGGCTGAAGGGGCCGCCGGTGGAGACGCTGAAGCTGGAGGCGGAGATCGACGCCACCGACCAGCTGGAGTTTCCGGAACAGAACGGCGGCGTCACCGAGTCCGGCATCTTCGCCCAGCTGGCGGCGCTGGAAACGATGGTCTACCCGAGCAGCGGCCAGCTGCGCGCGAACGACGCGCTGGCGCAGATCGGCACGCTGGAGATCGTGCCGATGGAGACGCCGCTGGCGCTGTTCGTGTGGAGCCGCTCGCGCATCCTGCCGGTGCGCGTCACCGAGTTCGGCATCACCGAGGAAGCGTTCGACACCGCGCTGAACCCGATCCGCGCCAAGGTCAGCCTGGGCCTGCGTGTGCTGTCGGTGAATGACGTGCCGAGTGGGCACAAGGCCGCCAGCCTGTTCATGAGCTACCTGCAGCAGAAGGAGCGCCTGGCCGGCGGCGCCGGCGGCCAGCTGGCCGCGCTCGGCCTGAGTGGCGTGCCGTGAGCGGGGCGCGGGAATCGTACTTGCGCCCGTGAAAGCCGGGCATCGCACGAAACGGAGAGCGACATGCGTATCGAGGAAATGATTGCCGCCGTCCAGCAGGCCCTCGGCGTGGAGGTGGACGGCAAGGCCGGCCCGCAGACCTGGGGTGCGATCTACGCGCGATTGGTCGGCAAGCAGATCGACCGGATGGAACCGTCTGCGGCCATTTCGCCGGTGGACGCGCGCAGCGAGCAGGTGATCGCCACGCTGCTGCCGCCAGTGCGCCCGATCGCGCGCGCCCTGGTGCAGAAAGCCGCAGCCGCCGGCATCACCATCCGCGTGATCAGCGGCCTGCGCAGCTACGAGGAGCAGGCGGCGCTGTATGCGCAGGGGCGCACGGCGCCCGGCAACAAGGTGACCAACGCCCGCGCCGGCTACTCCAACCACAACTTCGGCATCGCGTTCGACGTGGGTGTGTTCGAGGGCAACCGCTACCTGCCGGACTCCCCCAAGTACAAGGCCGTCGGCGCGCTGGGCATGGACCTGGGCCTGGAGTGGGGCGGCAACTGGAAGACCATCGTCGACCAGCCGCATTTCCAGTTGCGGCCCGCCTGGGCGGCCGACGAGAGCGAGCAACAGATGCTGGCCGAACTGCGCTCGCGCAAGGATCGCGGCGAGGCGGTGTACGCCTGACGCCAGCGCAGCGATCGACACGCCGCCACGGAGATGCCCATGACCTCGAACTTCCCGCCCACCAGCCGCTACGCGCTGACCCCCACTACCAGCCTGGTGCGCGCCGACGGCAGCATGGTGACCTACCTGAAGCGCCGCTTCGTGCCGGCGCCGGAGAACTTCGCGCTGCTGCAGTGGCACCGCGTGGTGCAGGGCGAGCGGCTGGACAACATCGCGGCGCAGTACCTGGGCGATCCCGAGCAGTTCTGGCGCCTGTGCGACGCGAACCGCGCGCTGCGGCCGCAGGAGCTGACCGACACGATCGGCCGGAAGCTGCGCATCACCTTGCCCGAGGGCATCCCGGGGGTGCCAAGTGCTTGAGGGCGTGCACCTGACCTTGCTGGTCGGCCCGGTGGTGCCGGTGCCGGTGCCGCAGCTCGTGCTGGATGCGCTCACCCAGGTCGAGGTGAATGCGCCGGACGAGGGCGCGGGCGCGTTCACTTTGCAGTTCACGTTGAGCGTGCGCTCGCCGCTGCACACGCTGTTCCTGCTCTCCGGCGGCGGCGTGGTGCCGCTGCTGCGGGTGATCGTGGTGGCCACCGTGAACGGCATGCCGCAGGTGCTGATCGACGGCGTGGTGACCCGCACCGAAGTGCTGACCGGCGCCGACCAGCGCCACACCACGCTGCAGGTCACCGGTGACGACCTCAGCACGGTGATGACCAAACTCGAATTCTCCGGGCTGCCCGGGGTGCCGTACCCGGCGATGCCGGCCGAGACCATCGTGGCACTGCTGCTGGCCAAGTACGCCTTCCTCGGCATCGTGCCGCTGGTGATCCCGAGCATCGCCATCGACGTGCCGATCCCGACCCAGCGCATTCCGGCCCAGCAGGGTAGCGACCTGGACTACATCCGCCTGCTGGCCGAGCGGGTCGGCTACGTGTTCTACCTCGAGCCCGGCCCGCTGCCCGGCATGAGCACCGCGTACTGGGGGCCGAAGATCAAGGTGGGCGTGCCGCAGCCGGCGCTGAACGCGGACATGGACGCGGCCAGCAACGTCGACGAGCTCAGCTTCAGCTACGACGGCAACGCGCGCCAGCTGCCGGTGGTCTACATCCAGAACGAGCAGACCAAGCTGCCGCTGCCGCTGCCGATCCCCGACATCGGGCCGCTCAATCCGCCGCTCGGCCTGATCGATCCGCCGCCGCAGCAGTTCCGCCCCTTGCCCGAGACCGCGAAGTATTCGCCGCAGCGCGCGCTGCTGCTGGGCATGGCCGAGGCGGCGAAATCCGCCGACACCGTCACCGGCCGCGGCAGCCTCGACGTGGTGCGCTACGGCCGCGTGCTGCAGCCGCGCCAGCTGGTCGGCGTGCGCGGCGTCGGCCCTGCGTTCGACGGGCTGCACTACGTCAGCCAGGTGCGCCACACGATCCGGCGCGGCGAGTACCGGCAGAGCTTCCAGCTGTCGCGCAAGGGCCTCGTCTCCACCGTGCCGCTGGTGCCGCCATGAGCAAGTTCTTCGGCAAGTACCGCGGCACCGTGGTCCAGAACGTGGACCCGGAACAGCGTGGGCGCATCCAGGTGATGGTGCCGGACGTGTCCGGGCTGATCCCGTCGAGCTGGGCGATGCCGTGCGTGCCGATCGCCGGCAAGCAGAGTGGCGTCTACGTGGTGCCGCAGATCGGCGCGGGCGTGTGGATCGAGTTCGAGCAGGGCGATCCGGATTATCCGATCTGGGTCGGCGGCTTCTGGGGCAGCGCGGCGGAAGTGCCGGCGCTGGCGCTGGCCGGCAATCCGGCCAGTCCCAGCGTGGTGCTGCAGTCGGGGCTGCAGAACACCATCGCGATCAGCGACGTGCCGGGGCCGGCCGGCGGCATCCTGATCAAGAGCGTCAGCGGCGCGATGATCATGGTCAACGAGGTCGGCATCACGATCTCCAACGGCCAGGGCGCCACCATCGTGCTCGCGGGGCCGACGGTGACGGTGAACAACGGCGCGCTGGTGGTCACCTAGGAGGCATGCGATGCCGGGCTTCCTCATCCATGTCGGCGCCAGCGTGCTCTGCTCGCACGGCGGGCAGGCGCAGGCCACCGCACCGAATCCGCGCGTCACCGTCAGCGGCCAGCCCACGGTGACGATGCCGGCGCCGTGGCTGGTTGCCGGCTGCGCGCTGCCGCCGCCGACGGCGGCAAACGGGCCATGCGTCAGCGCGCAGTTCGTCACTGCCGCCACCCGGGCGACTTCCAATGGACAACCGCTGCTGCTGATCGACAGCCAGGCGATCTGCGCGCCGACCGGCACGCCGCTGCTGATCGTCGCCAGCCAGACGCGCGTCACCGCGATGTGAGGGTCCCATCATGAACATGGACTACCCGTTTCATTTCGACCCCCGCGGCCGCGTCGCGGAAACCGGCGACGACGAGCACGTGCGCGACATGATCGAGCAACTGCTGTTCACCAGCCCCGGCGAGCGGGTGAACCGGCCGGACTTCGGCAGCGGCCTGCTGCAGCTGGTGTTCGCGCCGAACAGTCCGGAGCTGGCCGCCGCGCTGCAGTTCACCCTCCAGGCGGCATTGCAGCGCTGGCTGGGCGACGTGATCGAGGTGGGCCGGCTGGAAGTGAGCAGCGAGGACGCCAGCCTGCGCGTCGACCTCAGCTATACCGTGCGCGCCAGCGGCGACACGCGCAGCGACAGCTTCGTGCGGAGCCTGCCATGAGCACCGCACATGAAACGGCGAACCTCGGCACCATCGGCTGCGTGCTGCTGCCGGCCTGCAGCGCGCCGGCGCGGCGCGACAAGTTGCGGCTGGCGGGCACGCTCAACGGCATCGACTACGTCGAGGTCGGCGACGACGGCACCAGCTTGTGCGTGCATTTGTTCGGCGACATCCCGCAAGGGTTGAGTGTGGCCAACGTGCGCATCAGCGGCGGCGAGCGCATCACCGGCCTGCGCGTGCTCGGCGTGAACCCCGAGCTGGAACCGGAGCTGCACGACGACGCCTGTCTGCGCGTAGTGCTCGACCGCGAAGGCGACCACACCGCGTACTGTCTGTGCCTGGTGGAGGCGGCCTCCGGCAACGATCCGGCGAGCTGGCGCGCGTATCCCGGCTTCGATCCGCGCTACGCCTGCGCCACGCTGCACTTCCGGCTCGATTGCGCTAAGACGCTGGACTGCGCCGACGAGGCGCCGTGCGTGTCGCCAGCGTCGCCCGCGCCGGAGATCAACTACCTGGCCAAGGACTACGCCAGCTTCCGCCAGTTGTTCCTCGACCGCCTCGCGCTGGACATGCCCGCGTGGACCGAACGCCACGTGCCGGATCTCGGCATTGCGCTGGTGGAGGCGCTGGCGTATACCGCCGACCAGCTCAGCTACTACCAGGACGCGGTCGCCACCGAGGCCTACCTCGGCACGGCGCGCAAGCGGATCTCGGTGCGCCGGCATGCGCGGCTGGTGGATTACCGCATGCACGAAGGCTGCAACGCGCGCGCCTTCGTCACGCTAGCCTCGAGCAATGACCTCGGCCTGGATCTCGCCAACCTGCTGTTGCTGGTGCCGCCGCCGGGGCCGGCGCAGCCGCCGCCGGGCATCATCGACGCGGACCAGCTTGCGGCGGCGCGGGCGGCGGGCGCGCTGATCTACGAGCCGATGCCGCTGGATGGCATGACCCGCTTCGACGTGGTCGCCGCGCACAGCGCGATCCGGCTGCACCGCTGGGGCGACGAGCTGTGCTGCCTGCCGCGCGGCAGCACGCGCGCCACCCTGGTCGACACGCCGCCACCCGTGCCGGAAGCGCCGCCCGTCGTGCTGCTGGCGACCACGGATGCGGCCGTCGCGCCGACGCGCGCGCTGAAGCTGGCCGTCGGCGACCTGCTGATCTTCGAGGAGGTACTGGGGCCGCGGACCGGCAATCTGGCCGATGCCGACCCGGCGCATCGGCACGCGGTGCGCCTCACGGATGTCCGCACGTCCGTCGATCCGCTCGACGGCGCGCTGCTGCTGGAGGTGGCGTGGGATCCCTGCGACGCGCTGCCGTTCGACCTGTGCCTGTCGGTGCGCACGCCGGCGCCGGACTGCGCGTGGCTGCACGACGTCAGCCTGGCGCGCGGCAACGTGCTGCTGGTCGACCACGGCGAGCACCTGCGCGGGCAGTGCACGTCCAGCGCCATCTGCACGCCGAGCGGTGAGGATGGCGACTATCCCGGCCTCGCCGCCGCGCTCGCCGCGATGCCGGATGCCTGCACGCGCTGCGCCGCGCTGGCCGAGGATTGCTGGCTGGTGCCGGGCGACACGCAGTACGGCTGCTGCCATTGCGACGACGCGGTGCCCGACGTGCGCCGTCCGCCGTCCGACACCGGCCACGTGCTGCCGGATGCGCCGCTGACCTGGGCCGAGCCGCTGCCGCCGCACGCGCCGGTGTGCAAGCTGCTGGCGCGCGACCCGCGCCTCGCGCTGCCGCAGCTCGCCGTCCACGGCGGCGCGCTGGCCGATGTGCTGGTGGCCGGCGCGCCTGATCCGCGCTGGCGCTGGTTGCCGCAGTACGACCTGCTGAAGAGCGGCCCGGACGATCGTCACTTCGTGGTCGAGATCGACGACGACGGCGCCGCGCACCTGCGCTTCGGCGACGGAGTGCTCGGTGCACAGCCGCAGGCTGGCGACTTCTTCCGCGCCGCCTCGCGCATCGGCAACGGCCCGGCCGGTAACGTCGGGCGCGACAGCATCGTGTGGCTGGCGCTGAAATCGGGCGTGCTGTCCGCCGACCTGGTGCCGCGCAATCCGCTGCCGGCCAGCGGCGGCACCGCGCCGGAAAGCCTGGCCGAGGTGAAGCTGTACGCGCCCGGCGCATTCCGCGCCAACCCGCTGCGCGCGATCGTCGCCGACGACTACGCGAGTTTCGCCGCGCGCGCATCGGAACTGCAGGGCGCCGCCGCCGCGCTGGATTGGAGCGGCAGCTGGTACGCCGCCGACGTGGCGCTCGATCCCCTGGGCCGCGAAGACCTGCCGGCGGGCCTGGCGCGGCGCATCCGCGCACAACTGGAGCGCTACCGCCGCATCGGCCACGACGTCGAGGTGCATGCGGCCTGCTACGTGCCGCTGCGCATCGCGTTGTTCGTCTGCGTGCGGCCGGACTTCCTCGTCGCCCACGTCGAGGCCGAGCTGCGCGACCGCTTCAGTTCGGGCCTGCGCCGTGACGGCACGCCCGGCTTCTTCCATCCGGACCGGCTCAAGCTGGGCGCGCCGGTGTTCGCCAGCGCACTGCTGGCCGAGGCGCAGGCGATCGCCGGCGTGTCCCACGTCGAGGTGTCGTGCCTGGCGCGCGCCGACGACGCGACCGACAGCGTGCCCGACGACGGCGTGCTGCGGCTGGCCGCGCGCGACATCGCCCGCGTCGACAACGACCCGGATCATCCCGATCACGGCAGCATCCGCTTCACGCTGGGAGGTGGCCGATGAGCTGCTGCAGCGCCTGTGGCAAGCACGCCTGCGCCTGCGGTTGCGGCGCGATCGCCGGTACGCCGTTGCCGCTGGCCAACCGGCCGGGGCTGGACGCGCTGAATTACCGCGTCGGCCGCTACGCCGATTTCCGCGCCACCATGCAAGCCGGCTTGAGCGACGCCGCCCTGCCGGCGCTGGCTGGGCTGCGCACGCGCGCAGCGGACGACCCGGCGATGGCCCTGCTCGACGCCTGGGCGGTGGGTGCCGACGTGCTGAGCTTCTACACCGAGCGCATCGCCAACGAGGCCTACCTGCGCACCGCCACCGAGCGCCGTTCGGTGCTGGAACTGGCGCGCCTGGTCGACTACCGCCTGCGCCCCGGCGTGGCCGCCAGCGTCTCCCTCGCCTATACGGTGGAGAAGGATTCGCCGCCGGTGACCATCCCCGCCGGCGCGCGCGCGCAGTCGGTGCCCGCGCCCGGCGAACAGATGCAGACCTTCGAGACCGCCGAACCGCTGGAGGCGCGTTACGAGTGGAACGCGCTCAGGCCGCGGCTGACGCGGCCGCAGGACATCACGCTCGACAACGTGGCCACGCTGGACGCGCTGTGGGTGGCCAGCACGGCCACTGGCCTGAAGCCGAACGATCGGCTGCTGTTTGTGTTCGGCGAACTGCCCGATGGCGTGTCGGCGATCCGCCTGGTGCAGTCGGTCGAAGTGGAGCAGCAGAGCGGGCGCAGCAAACTGCTGCTGCAGTCGATTGGCGCGCTGAGGCAGGGCATCATCGCCGCGGCGAGAACAGCGCTTGCCGCATGGGCGCCCGACGGCACATCGTTGCGCGACAAGGTGGAAAGGCTCTACCGGGGGCTGCTGCTCGGCGGCGGCAACGTCGCAAGCATCAACCAGCTGCTGGGTGGTTTCGGGCTGGAGGCGCCGACGCTTGCCGGTGGCCCGCCGGCGGCGCAGGCGTTCCTGCTGGCCGTGGTGAAGGCATTTGGCGGCGACGGCGCGGTCAGCCCGCCGCCGGCGGGCGGCTTCGGTGCGCTGTTCGGTGCGCTGACGCGGCAAGCCACGCTGCAGCCGGCCAACAGCTTGCGCCTGCAACGAAGCGTCGCCGCGGCGCTGGGCCAGGCCAGCGATGCGCGGCCGCAACTGCTGCTGAAATTCGCGCCGCAACTGCGCGACAGCTTCTACCGCGCGTGGACCAGCGTGCCGCAGGGCGAACCCTCGCCGGCGCTGAACGGCGTGTACGCCTTGCGCGTGGCGGCGGCGCGGTTCGGCTACAACGCCGTGTGGCCGACCAGGCTGACGCTCGACAGCGGGGTCTACCAGACGGAAGCTGCCGACGACTGGCTGCTGGACAGCAGCGAGTCGGCCGACAAGCTGTTCCTCGACAACGCTTACGACGGCATCCACCTCGGCGGCTACGTCGTCGTGCAGACGCCCGCCACGACAACGGCGGCGAGCATCATCGAGGTGCGCCGGGTGGATTCGGTGGCGATCCATCCGCGCACGGCCTACGGCATCAGCGGCAAGACCACCGAACTGGTGCTGGTGCCAAAGCCCGACGAGCCGGTGGCGGTCGCGATGGCCGTGCTGATCCGGCGCATCACCGACAGCATACGGGTGCAGCAGGTGTTCGCCCAGAGCGAACCGCTGAAGCTGGCCGAGCTGGCGATCGGCGACGAGGTCGGCAGCCTCGCCGACACCGGCGCTCCGCGCAGCACCGGCGACAGCGCCACCCGCCTCACCCTCGACGGCGCGGTCGACGGCCTCAAGGCCGGGCGTTGGGTCATCGTGGAAGGCCGGCGCAGCGACGTGCCGGGCACCGACGCGGTGAGCGCCGCCGAGCTGGTGATGCTGGCCGCGGTGGAGCAGGGCGTGGACGCGAACCTGCCCGGCGACACCGTGCACAGCACCCTGGTGTTCGCCAACGCGGGGCTGGCCTATCGCTACGCGCGCGACAGCGTGACGGTGCGCGCCAACGTCGTGCGCGCCACCCACGGCGAGAGTCGCCGCGAGGTGTTGGGCAGCGGCAGCGGCGCAGCGTCGATGCAGGCCTTCGTGCTGAAGCAGCCGCCGCTGACCTGGGTGTCGGCGGCCACCGTGGATGGCGTGCAGAGCACGCTCACGCTGCGCGTCAACGACCTGCAATGGCACGAGACGCGCAACCTCGCCTTCGTCGGCGCGGCCGACCGCCGCTTCGTCACCGCCACCGACGACGACGGCCGGACCACCGTGCAGTTCGGCGACGGCGTGCACGGCGCGCGCCTGCCCACCGGCGTGGAGAACGTCGTGGCCACGTACCGCAACGGCATCGGCACGCCGGGCAACGTGCGCGCGGGACAGGTCAGCTTGCTGGCGACGCGGCCGCTGGGCGTGAAGGAGGTGATCAACCCGCTGCGCGCCTCCGGCGGCGCCGACGCGGAGACGCGCGACCAGGCGCGCCGCAACGTGCCGCTGGCGGTGCTGGCGCTGGACCGGCTGGTCTCGGTGGCGGACTACGCCGACTTCGCGCGCAGCTTCGGCGGCGTCGGCAAGGCGCTGGCGGTCAAGCTGGGCAACCTGGTGCAGGTGACCATTGCCGGCGCCGCCGATGCGCCGATTGATGCCACCTCCGACCTCTACCGCAACCTGCTGCAGGCGCTGCGGCGCTACGGCGATCCGTCGCTGCCGGTGCGCCTGGACGTGCGCGAACTGCTGGCGCTGACCGTGAGCGCGAAGGTGGGGCTGCTGCCGGATTTCGCCTGGGAGTCGGTCGAGCCGGCGCTGCGTGCGGCGCTGCTGGATGCGTTCGGCTTCGAGCGGCGCGCGCTGGCGCAGAGCGTGTACCTCAGCGAACTGGTCGCCTGCGTGCAGGCGGTGCGCGGTGTGGCCTGGGTCGACGTGGATGCGTTCGGCCGTCTCGACGAAGCCACCTTGCTGGCGGACTTCGGCGTGAGCGGCGACAAGCAGGATGACGGCGTTGCGTTGATGAGTCACGCCGCCGCCGCGAACGTTGCGATGGTGCCGCCGCGTGTGCCGGTGCTGCCGGCCCGTTACGACGACAACGGCACGCTGCGGCCGGCGCAACTCGCCTACCTGGCGCCGAACGTTCCCGACACCTTGCTGCTGCAGGAGGTGACGCCATGACTGCGCGTCCCGATCGCCTGTACGACCTGCTGCCGGTGGTTTACCGCATGCGCGATGCGGAGCAGGGCTATCCGCTGCGCGATTTCCTGCGCGTGCTGGCGCGCCAGGCCGACGTGCTGGAGCAGGACATCGCGCGGCTGTACGACAATGCCTTCATCGAGACCTGCGACGACTGGGTGGTGCCGTACCTCGGCGACCTGCTCGGTTATACGTTGCTGCCGGAAGCGGCCACGCTGGGTGAGGACGGCCGCCGCGACGCCCGCCTCGGCCGCGTGCTGGCGCCGCGCGCCGACGTGGCCAACACCATCGACGCGCGGCGGCGCAAGGGCACACTGTCGCTGCTGGAGGACCTGTCCCGCGACGCCGCCGGCTGGCCGGCGCCCGCGGTGGAGTTCTACCGCCGGCTCGGCTGGATGCAGCATCTCGATCACCAGCATCCGCGCCGCGGCGGCACCGCCGACCTGCGCGATCCGGGCCGACTGCAACGCATCGGCTGGGCCGACGGCGCGTTCGACCCCTTTGCGCACAGCGTGGACGTGCGGCGCCTGGGCAGCGCGCAGCGGCGCGGCCGCCACCACATCCCCGCGGTGGGCGTGTTCGCCT
The DNA here is from genome assembly GCA_049650465.1 of Rhodanobacter sp. GTDB lineage: Bacteria > Pseudomonadota > Gammaproteobacteria > Xanthomonadales > Rhodanobacteraceae > Rhodanobacter. The sequence goes on from JBASAF010000016.1 coordinate 16,825, forward strand.
GTCGCCTGCGCAGCTATCCGGTGACGTGCACGCCGGCGTACTGCATCGAGGAGCGCGGCCCGCAGTGTTTCAGCTTCAGCGTGCTCGGCAACGACACGCCGCTGTTCCAGCGCCCGGTCGCGGAAAGCGAGCCCACCCATATCGCCGACGAGCGCAACCTGCCGCTGCCGCTGCGCCGCTGGCGGTTCGCCGAACGCGGGTCGCTGGCCGATTACGCAAGCGTGTCGGCCGAACTCTACGGCGAGGGACGCAGCGTGGAAGTGTGGGCGCCGGACTGGCCGGCGAAAGGCCAGGGCGTGCCGGTGCCGCGCGAGGCGCTGATCCCGGCCGACCTGTCCGGCTGGCGCGGGCAGGTGAAGCGCGGGCGCGTGGCGGTCGACCCCGAGTGCGGCCGCCTGCTGTTTCCTGCCAACCAGCGGCCGAAGCGCGGCGTATGGGTGAGCTACCAGTACGGCTTCGCTGGCGATCTCGGCGGCGGCGAATACGCGCGGGTCACGCCGGAGCTGGAAGGCGCCACGCGCTACGTGGTGCACGCCGCGCGGCCGGATCGCGCGGCGAACGTCGGCTGGCCGGCCGGCCACTTCGGCAGCATCGCCGACGCCTTGGCGGCGTGGGCCGCAGCCAAGGCGGCCACGCCGGTGTTGCGCGCGCTGGTGATCGAGCTGGCGGAGAGCGGCGTGTACGAAGGCAGCGTCGAACTGCAGCTCGACGCCGGCGAGGCGATCCAGCTGCGTGCGGCCGAACGCACGCGGCCGGTGCTGCGCCTGCTCGACGTGCGCGCCAGCCAGCCGGACGCGCTCGGCATCGGCGGTCGCGCCGGCAGCCGCGTGCTGCTGGACGGCTTGCTGATCGTGGGCCGCGGCATCGAGGTGCACGGGCCGGACGACGAGTCTGCCGCGGACGGCGATTTGTGCGAGCTGCTGATCCGCCACTGCACCCTGGTGCCGGGCTGGGCGCTGCAATGCGACTGCGACCCGAAGCGTCCCGGCGAGCCCAGCATCACCCTCGACGGCACCCGTGCCGCGCTGCGCGTCGAGCACAGCATCCTCGGCGCCATCGCGGTGATCAGCCCCGAGCATCGCGGCGAGCCGCTGGCGCTGGAGCTGTGCGACAGCATCCTCGACGCCACCGCCGCCGAGCGCGTGGCGCTGGGCGCGCCGGACGAGGCGGTGGCCTATGTCGAGGCCAGCTTCCGCCGCTGCACGGTGATCGGCGCGGTGCAGGCGCACGGCATCGCGCTGGCCGAGGATTCGATCTTCGCCAGCCCGCTGCGCGTGCTGCGCCGGCAGCAGGGTTGCATGCGCTTCTGCTACGTGGCCGACGGCTCGCGCACGCCGCCGCGCTTCCACTGCCAGCCGGATCTGGCGCTGGCCGCGGTCGATGCCACGCGACGCGCACACGAAACGCTGCGCGTGGTGCCGCTGTTCCGCAGCCGGCGTTACGGCTCGCCCAACTATCTGCGTCTGGCCGACGACTGCTGTGATGAAATCAGCCGCGGCGCCTCCGACCGTTCGGTAATGGGCGTGTGGCACGACCTGTACGAACCGCAGCGCGAGGCGAACCTCGCGGCGCGGCTGGCCGAATACGTTCCGGCGGGCACGGACGCCGGCATCCTCTTTGCGAGTTAGGAGATCGACCATGAAAGGCGACTTCGCACGCGTCAGCTTCGACCCGGCCCTGCATTACAGCCAGGTGTTCCAGCAGCAGGGTCGCGTGCTGCTGGAGGCGGACTGGAACGAACAGGGGCAGATCCAGTTGCAGCTGCTGCGCACCCTGGTGCGCGACCTGGTCGGCCCGTGCTGGGCCGCCGGCAGCGGCTTCGCCATCACCGCCAGCACCACCAACGCCGACGGCAGCAACAAGCCGCTGCCGCTGACCGACTGGCAACTGGCGCCGGGCCACTTCTACGTCGACGGCATCCTGTGCGTGAACGAGGCCGCGTGCACGCTGGCGCAGCAGCCGCACGCGCCTACGCCCGACTACGGCGTGGCCGACGGCAAGAGCGGCTTCGAGAATCCGCCGAAGGGCTATGCGCTGTGGCTGGACGTGTGGGAGCGGCACCTGTGCGCAGTGGAGGCGCCGGGCATCGCCGACGTGGCGCTGGACGGCGTCGACACAGCCACGCGCGCGCAGGTCGTGTGGCAGTTGCGCCTGCTCGACCAGCCGCGCGCGCAGCAGCAGCTCGACGAGGTCGCCACGGCGTTGAAGACGCGCCAGGCCGCCGCCGGCAATGCCGACGCCGCCGTGATCAAGCAGCAGCTCGCCGAGCTGGCCGCGTTGCGCAAGAGCCTCGACGGCGGCGGCCAGGCCAACGCTTCACCGTGCGAGACCGTGCGCCAGCTGCTCGACGCACGAGCGACCTATGCGCTGCCGCGGCTGCGCGCCGGACTGGGTCCGCACGAAACCGACGACGATCCGTGCGTGATCGCCGCCGACGCGCGCTACCGCGGCATGGAAAACCAGCTGTACCGGGTCGAGATCCACCAGGGCGGACCGGCCGGCGCGGCCAGCTTCAAGTGGTCGCGCGAGAACGGTTCGGTGGTGTTCGCGGTCACCCGCAGCGAACTTGGCGCGGCGGCGGACGACGGCAGCGCGTCGCTCACGGTGACGCTGGCCGGGACCGGCCGCGACATGCGGCTCGGGCTGGCGGCAAACGACTGGGTCGAACTGGTCGACGACCGCTGCACGCTGGGCCAGCGCGCGTACCCGCTGCTGCAGGTGATCGCGATCGACCCGGCAAACGCCAGCGTCACCCTGAACGTGCCGAAGAACATCACGCCGTGGCCGCTGTCCGACGATCCGCGCCAGCATCCGCTGCTGCGTCGCTGGGATCAGCGCGAGGCGGTGGACGCCCAGGGCGTGCTGGCGGTGGCCGAAGGCGAGGCGATCGCGCTGGAGAACGGCATCGAGATCACCTTCGAACCCGGCGGCGTCTACGCCACCGGCGACTACTGGCTGATTCCCGCGCGCGTGGCCGGCGACGGCCAGCTCGACTGGCCGGCGGCGAACGGCACGCCAGCGGCCCTGCCGCCGCGCGGGCGACACCACTACGCAGCGCTGGGGGTCGCCGATGGCAACGGCGGCTACGCGGAATGCTGCTGCCGCTTCGACAGCCTGTGCGCGCTGCTGCGGGCCTCCTCTGCGGCGGCGCCCGGCACGTCCGTGAACCATCTGGTCGCCGCGCCGGCCGCTGCCACCGCCGGGTCCGCCGCGGCGGAAAGCGCCAAGCCCAAACCCAAACGCACGCGGGCCAAGAAGACCGCCAAGCCCGAGTGAGCATCATCGAACCGGTTCCCTTTCGCCCGAACCCATCCACCGAGGAAGCCACGCCATGGATCCGCTGACCGCCCCGTACTTCCCGATCATCTACGTCCGCGGCTACGCGATGACGCCGAGCGAGATCGCGGCCACCGTCGCCACGCCGTACATGGGCTTCAACCTCGGTTCGACGAAAGTGCGCCAGGCCTGGGACGGCACCGTGCTGCGGCACGTGTTCGAGTCGCCGCTGGTGCGGCTGATGAAGGATTACGGCTACCGCGACACCTATACCAACGGCGTCGAGATCAGCGGCGAGATCCCGGCGCGCAGCGTGGTGATCTACCGCTATTACGATCCCGCGGACAGCGACTTCGGCAACGGCAAGGCGTTGTCCATCGTCGAGGCGGCGCAGGGTTTGAAGGCGTTGCTGCACCAGGTGCGCGAGCAGGTCTGCGGCGACGATGCCGAACGCCAGCAGGCCTTCCGCGTGCACCTGGTGGCGCATTCGATGGGCGGCCTGGTGTGCCGCAGCTTCCTGCAGAACGACGCGATCAGCACGCCCGAGGACCGCGCCATGGTCGACAAGGTGTTCACCTACGCCACGCCGCACAACGGCATCGAGATGGCCGGCATCAACGTGCCGGCGGTGCTGGGGCTGTGGGACATGAACAACTTCAACCGCAAGACCATGGCCGGCTACCTCGGCCTCAAGGGCACGCCGGAGCGGGTGGACACGCTGGACGGCAAGTTCGACCCGCAGCGCTTCTTCTGCTTCGTGGGCACCAACCATCGCGACTACGAGGTGGCGCTCGGCATCACGCGCAAACTCGCCGGGGAGATGAGCGACGGCCTGGTGCGGATCGAGAATGCCACCGTGCAGGAGGCGCCGCGCGCGTTCTCCTACCGCAGCCACAGCGGCACCTATGGCGTGGTCAATTCCGAGGACGGCTACCAGAACCTGGTGCGTTTCCTGTTCGGCGACGTGCGCGCGGACGGCACGCTGGACGTCGACGCGCTGCCGTTGCCGGCCTCGGTGCAGAAGGCCAAGGACAGCGGCAAGCAGGTGCGCGCCTCGTACTATTTCGAGGCCACCGTGGCCCCGCGCGGGGCGGCCAACTACAAGCTCACCGAGCGGCGGCGCGAAACCTGCAGCGCGGTGCTGCGCAGCTTCGACGAGCTGCTGCGGCCGGCCAACGTGGGCCAGGCCGGGCCGCGCTCGCCGGTGCTGTTCTCGGCCTTCCTCGACACCAGCAAGATCACCGTGGGCCGCACCATGGTATTCAGCGTGGACCTGGCGGTGTCCTCCACCGGCTACACCATCGACAACAAGCTGTGGCTGGACCAGCACGTCGAGGGCGAGTACCTGTTCCGCAACACCGTGGTGATCCGTGCCACCCAGACGGCAGACGGCTGGAACCTGCGCTACGTGTTCGCCGACGAGCGCTCCAGCGAGTCGCAGGGCACCCTGGCCGGGCGCGACGGCGCGGACTACCTGATTCCGCTGTCCTCGCCGAAAGGCTTCAAGGGTCAGCTGCGCCTGACGGTGACGCGGGTGGCGGTGGCGGCCGAGCTGGCCGGGCAGCTGGCCGGGGCGGGCGGCTGATCGGGCAGGCGAGGGCGACGCTGGCGTCTCTTTCACATATGGCGGGGCAGACTGGATCAAGCTTGGGGTCACTGCGCAGTGACAGCGCCGGATAAGCACCAGGGAAATCCGCGTGATCGTCGATTACCGGAACGAGTCGCTGCCCACGTCGTTCGACGCGGACATCTGCATCATCGGCACGGGCGCCGCCGGCATCGCCATCGCGCATGCGCTGGCCGGCAGTTCGTTGAACCTGTGCATGCTCGAAAGCGGGGGGCTGGCCAGCGAGCGCGAGAGCCAGCAGCTCTACGAGGGCAGTTCGGTCGGCGCGTTGCCGTGCGACCCGGCCGTCTCCCGTGTGCGGGCCTTCGGCGGCAGCTGCAATTTCTGGGGCGGCGGCTGCATCCCGTTGAGCGAGCTGGACCTGAGCCGGCGCGAATGGGTGCCGCACAGCGGCTGGCCGCTGTCCTACGCGCAGTTGCAGCCGTACTACGAACGCGCGATCGAGTTCTGCCGGATCGGCAACCTCGGTTTCGCGGCCGGCTCCTTTCTCGCCCCGCTGCCGCGCGAGCCACTGGAATTCGACGAGCGCACGCTGGTCAACCGCACCTTCGTCAGCGCGCCGGTCCTGTTCGGCGACGCCTACCGGGCCGAACTGGAGCAGGCCGCCAACATCCGCGTGCTGCTGCACGCCAACCTGCTGGAACTGCGCGCAACGGACGATGGCCGCCGTGTCGGCCAAGCGCTGATCGGCTCGCTCGATGGCCGCCGGGGCCTGGTGCGTGCGCGCCATTACGTGCTCGCCTGCGGCGCCATCGAGAATGCGCGGTTGCTGCTGCTGTCCGATGCGGGCTGTCCCCGAGGCCTGGGCAACCGGCACGACCTGGTCGGCCGCTATTTCATGGACCATCCCAGCGGCGTGCTGGGCAGCATCCTCACCGATGCGGCCGATCGCATCGCCCGTCCCTACGACCGCCGCCTCAACAAGGATCCCGTCCCGGCGTTTCCGGAGATCAGCCTGTCGGAAACGGCGCAACGCGACTACCACCTGCTGCGGGCGCGGATCCACCCGTTCGCGATGGAGGGCCCGGTGCCGAGGGGGCTGCAGGCCCTGCGCGCGCTGCGCGCGAAAGCGCACAGGCCGCAGCAGGATGAAAGCGAGGCGCTGAAAGCCCGGGTCTGCGCGGCCACCACCAGCGATCCGTCCCGTTTCGGCGTGGTAGCGGAACAGACGCAGCCTACCGCGCGGCTCGCGCTGGAGGCGGCGCTCGGGGCCGGCGACATCGCCCGGGCCTTCGCGCGCAAGCTGGCCGATCGCCCCACGGTGAGCACCGACCACGTCGACCTGATCGGCTACTTCGAGCAGGCGCCCAATCCCGACAGCCGGGTCACCCTGGGCGACGAATGCGACGCCCTGGGCCAGCGCAAGGTGCGCGTCGACTGGCGACTGACGCCGCTGGACACGTACTCCTACCGTACCGCCGCGATGCTTTGCGGCGGCGAGATCGTGCGCCGGTACGGCGGCGTGTTCCGGCCCGCGTCCTGGCTGGCGGAGGATGCCGACGCGCCGGCCCAGGTGCACGGCACCGCCCACCACATGGGCACCACGCGAATGGCCGACAGTCCGCTCGAAGGGGTGGTGGACCGCGATTGCCGCGTGCACGGCATCGACAACCTGCACGTGGCCGGCAGCTCGGTGTTCCCCACCGGCAGCTGGGCCTTCCCCACGCTGACCATCGCCTCGCTGAGCCTGCGCCTGGCCGACCGCCTGCGCCTGCTGCTGTCCCGTCCCGTGGCCGGGTGAGGGCCGCAGGCGGGGCTGCCTTTACACTACGCGCATGAACGATTGCGCCGCCGCCTCGCCGTGGCACCTCAGCGTCGCGCCCATGATGGACTGGACCGATCGCCACTGCCGCTATTTCCATCGGCTGCTGTCGCCGCGAGCGCGGCTGTACACCGAGATGGTCACCAGTGCCGCGCTGGTGCGCGGGCGCCAGCTGCGGCTGCTCGAGCACAGCCAGGAAGAGCATCCGGTGGCGCTGCAACTGGGCGGCAGCGAACCGGCCGAGCTGGCCGAGGCCGCGCGGCTGGGCGCCGCGGCCGGCTACGACGAGATCAACCTCAATGTCGGTTGCCCGTCGGATCGCGTGCAGTCGGGCCGCTTCGGCGCCTGCCTGATGCGCGAGCCGGCGCTGGTCGGCGACTGCGTGAAGGCCATGCGCGACGCGGTGAGCGTGCCGGTGACCGTGAAGTGCCGCATCGGCGTGGACGAGCAGGACGATTACGCCGGCCTGCAGCACTTCACCGAGACCATGCTGGAGGCCGGCGTGGAGGTGCTGGCGGTTCATGCGCGCAAGGCCTGGCTGAAGGGCTTGTCGCCAAAGGAGAACCGCGAGATCCCGCCGCTCGACTACGAGCGCGTGTACCGGCTCAAGCGCGAGTTTCCCGGGCTGGTGGTGGTGCTCAACGGCGGCATCACCACGGTCGAACAGGTACGCGCGCACCTGGCGCGGCTGGACGGCGTGATGCTGGGCCGCGCGGCGTACCACGATCCGTACCTGCTGGCGCAGATCGAGCACGCGCTGCACGGCGAGCCGCTCCCTGCGCGCGAGGACGTGCTGCGGCGCCTGCGGCCGTATGTCGAGGCCGAACTGGCGCGCGGCACCGCGCTCAAGCACATCACTCGCCACCTGCTGGGCCTGTACCAGGGCGAGCCCGGCGCGCGCGCCTTCCGCCGCACGCTCAGCGAGGGCGCGCATCTGCCGGGTGCGGGCTGGGGATTGCTGGAGCAGGCGCTGGCGCCGTGTGCGGCGGCGGCGTGACGGGCGCGCTCCGTCCGGGCGGCATTCAGGCCTGATCGCCTAGGCTGGGCGTTCGCTCAACGCCGGACAGGATATTCACGCATGATCAGGTACAAGAGCCTGCTGCTGGCCGCACTGATCCCGCTCGGGGGCGCGGCGGCGGCGCAGACCAGCAAGCCGGCGGTGACGCTGGATCAGGCGGTGCTCCAGGTGCAGCAGGAAACCGGTGGCAAGGTGTTGTCGGCGGAATCGCGCGGTGTCGGCCGCCGGATGGAGTACCGCATCAAGGTGCTCACCCCGAACGGCCACGTGAAGGTGATGGCGATTTCCTCCGAAGCGAGCAAGAATCCGGGGTCGGCCCAGTCGACCAAGAACCCGCCCGGGCGGAATGCGGGCAGCAAGGAGAAACATTGACATGCGCATCCTGTTGGTGGAAGACGAGGCGCCGTTGCGCGAGACGCTGGCGGCCCGGCTGAAACGCGACGGCTTTGCCGTCGATGCGGCGCAGGACGGCGAGGAGGGCATCTATCTCGGCCGCGAGGTGCCGTTCGACCTGGCCATCATCGACCTGGGCCTGCCCAAGATGTCCGGCATGGACCTGGTCAAGGCGCTGCGCGAGGCGGGTCAGCGCTATCCGATCCTGATCCTCACCGCGCGCGGCAGCTGGCAGGACAAGGTCGAGGGGCTCAAGTACGGCGCCGACGACTACCTGGTCAAGCCGTTCCATGTCGAGGAACTGCTGGCGCGCATCAACGCGCTGGTGCGGCGGGCCAGCGGCTGGTCCAAGCCGATCCTGGCCTGCGGCGTGATCAAGCTCGACACCACCGCGCAGACGGTGACGGTGGAGGGCAAGCTGGTCGACCTCACCAGCTACGAGTACAAGGTGCTCGAATACCTCATGCTGCACGCGGGCGAGCTGGTCTCCAAGGCCGACCTCACCGAGCACATCTACCAGCAGGATTTCGACCGCGACTCGAACGTGCTGGAAGTCTTCATCGGCCGCCTGCGTCGCAAGCTGGACCCGGAAGGCACCCTGAAACCCATCGAGACGGTACGTGGACGCGGATACCGCTTTGCCATCCCGCGCACCGACGGCGACGACGAATGAGCCATCGCGCGCGCGCCGCCCGCTGTCGCTGGCGGCGCGCGCGGCGATTGCCACCGGGTTCGTGCTGGCCGGCTTCCTCGGCCTGGTCGGGCTGACCCTGTCGCAGGCGAACAAGGAGCGTGCGCTGAGCGCGCTGCACGACCGGCTGCAGAATTTCGCCATCGCCTACATCACCAATTTCGACGTGAACCGCTACGGCCGCATCCTGCCGCCGGACACCTCGCCCGACCCGAATTTCTCGCGACCGGGTTCCGGCCTCTACGCGGTGGCGATGGGCGACAAGGACTTCCGCTGGGAATCGCCCTCCGCGATCGGCCGCGACTTCAGTTTCCTGGTGCCGCTGGAACCGGGCGCAAGCCGCTTCGTCGGCCCGATCGACACGCGCATGGGCCGCCTCTACTACTACAGCTACGGCGTGGCCTGGGACACCGAGGCGGGCAAGTCGGTGCGCTTCACCGTGATGGTGGCGCAGACCGAGGACCAGCTCGAAGGCGGCAACATGGCCTACCGGCGCGCGCTGGTGATCTGGCTGTCGGTGCTGGGCGTGATGCTGATGGTGCTGCAGCTCCTGCTGCTGCGCTGGAGCCTCACTCCGCTGCGCAAGGTGGCCAGCGACATGAGCCGGGTCGAGCGCGGCGACAGCGAGCAGCTGGACAGCCAGTACCCGCTGGAGCTGACCGGCCTGACCGAACGCATCAACGCCTTCATCACCAACGAGCGCGAGCAGCGCACGCGCTACCGGCACACGCTGGCCGACCTCGCGCACAGCCTGAAGACGCCGCTGGCGGTGATCCGCTCGCAGCTGGAATCCGCCACCGGCGACATCGCGCCCGGGCGCAGCACGGCGGTGCTGGACCAGGTGCGCCGGATGGACGAACTGGTCGCCTACCAGCTGGCCCGCGCGGCCACCTCGGGCCGCCAGACTTTCGCCAGCGCCGTGCCGATCGCGGGCGCGGCCGAGGATCTGGTGCAGGGACTGGAAAAGGTCTACGCGGCCAAGAACGTGCTGTGCGAGTTCGACATCGAAGACGGTGCGGCTTTCTATGGCGAGCAGGGTGATCTGCTCGAACTGCTCGGCAACCTGCTGGAAAACGCCTTCAAGTGGGCCTCGCACCGCGTGCTGCTGGAGGTGAAGGCGCAGCCGGAGCAAGGGCGCAAGCGGCCGGGCCTGTACCTCAGCGTGGAAGACGACGGCCCGGGCATCGCCGAGGACAAGATCGAAAAGGTGCTGCAGCGCGGCGTGCGCGGCGACGAGCGAGTGCAGGGCCACGGCATCGGCTTGTCGATCGTGCAGGACATCGTGCACGCCTACCAGGGCGAGCTGGTGGTCGACCGCTCGCCCGAACTCGGCGGCGCACGCTTCAGCGTGCGGCTGGCGGCGAGTTGAGCCGCGCCACCGGGCGCGGCTTTCCCGACGCCTAACGGCGACAGCCGCCGCACGGCTCCTCGCCATCGGCGGGCGAGGGGCCGTAGAACGCCTGCAGCAGTTCCGCCACCGCCGGTTCGGTCTCGCGCAGCACGGTTGGTTGCGAGTAGTGCAGCTCGCTGACGACGGCGAAGTACTCGCCGGCGCTTTCGCTGGCGTAGTGGTCGATCGGGGAGTGGCCGGGACCGGCGGCGACCAGGCGGTCGTAGGCGAGCTGGAACTGCTGGATCCAGCGTCGACGCGGAATGTCGCGCAACGGCGGTACGCCATCCGGCGGCCCGTCGAGCATGTCCAGCTTGTGCGCCATCTCGTGCACGACCACGTTGTAGCCGTCCCACGGCTGTTCCAGATCCAGTTGCACGTCGGCGAGCGACAGCACCAGCGGGCCGTGTTCCCATGCTTCGCCGATCAGGATCTCGTCGCTTTCGGTGACCACGCCGGTGTGGTCGTCATGGTGGCTGCGGCGCACCTTGAACTCGCCCGGGTAGATCAGCACGTCGCGCCAGCCGCGCAGGCTGGCCGGGCCCTGCTGCAGGGCGGGCAGGCAGGCCTGCATGGCGATCAGCAGGCGCCAGTAATCGTCGAGGACCGCGCCGGCCAGCGCGTGGAAGTGCTTGCGCGCCAGGAACATGCCGGCGAGCCGGCGCAGTTGCAGTTGTCGCTCCGGATCGAGACGGCGCGCCAGCGGGCAGGCGGCGAGGGCGCGTCGCCACAGCGGATCGGCGATCGGCGCAGGTTCGAAGCGTGCCCGCAGGGATTGCCACCAACGGCCCGGCATGCCGCCGAGCGCTTACTGGATCGATCCAGGCAGCAGCGATTGCCAGCCCAGATGCGGCCGGGGCGCGGGAGCCGGCGCCGACGAACCCGCGCCGGAACGGTCGTTGCTGCTGCGCACGGCACCGCTGGTGCTGCTGGTGCCGGGATTGCTGTTGCCCCGGTTCATGCCAAGGACGTCCGCGCCGATGCCGCCCGAGCCGCTGTTAGCCGACTGGCTTGCTGCGGTGCCGCCGCCATTGTCCACGCCCGGGCAATCGAGGCTCGCCGCTGCCGCCGAACCCGCGAAGGCGAGGCACAGGGTGAAAGCGATGATCCGATGGGTGGCGCGCATGGCAGTGGAACTCCCCGGGCCGCAAGCGAAGAGCCCGATCGTCGCAGAAAGCGGGCGCCGCTGCCAGTGTACGCGGCGGCGACGCATGCCGCAGTGCAGCGTGCGTCAGGCTAGAATGATCCGATGGTTCCGGCACCCTCCGTTGCGCCCTCTTGCGCCGTCGCGAATGCGGCCGTCGTCGCGTGCCGGGGTCGCTGATGCAACCGCTGCAATTGCTGGCCTTGCTTGCGCCCGGCGCGCCGCTCTCCGGCGCCGCGCTGGCGGAGCGCAGCGGGGTGACGCGGGCGGCGATCTGGAAGCAGGTCGAGGCGCTGCGCGCGCGCGGCGTGCCGGTGCTCGCGCGCGGCCGCGCCGGCTATTGCCTGCCGTGGCCGGTGCAGCTGCTCGATGCGCAGCGCATTCGCGCGGCGTTGCCGGCGGACGTCGCCCGCGCATTGGGCGCGCTGGAGGTGCACGACGAGCTCGACTCCACCTCCAGCGAATTGCAGCGGCGGCTCGCCGGCGCGGCGGATCTTTCCGTGGTGCTCGCCGAATCGCAGAGCGCCGGGCGCGGCCGGCGCGGGCGCGGCTGGCTGTCGCCGCCGGGGCTGAATGTGTATCTGTCCTGCCTGAAACGCTTCGGGTCGGGCTTCGCGGCACTGGGCGGCTTGTCGCTGGCGATCGGCGTGATCGTGCTGCGTGCGCTGGATGCGCTGGACATTGCCGGAGCGGGCCTGAAGTGGCCCAACGACGTGCTGGCGACCGACGGCGGCAAGCTGGCCGGCATCCTGGTCGAGCTCAGCGGTGAATACCAGGGGCCGTGCGCGGCGATCATCGGGATCGGCCTCAACCTGCGCGTGACGCCGGCCCTGCAACGCCAGGCGGGCCAGCGCACCGCCGACCTGGCCAGCCTGTGCGGCGGCACGCCGCCGGATCGCAACCGCGTGGCGGCGGCGCTGATCGCGGCGCTGTCGCACGGGTTGGCCGAGTTCGAACGCGAGGGTTTTGCCGCCTTCGGCGCCGACTACGCGCGCCATGACCTGTTGCGGGGCAAGTCGCTGCGGCTGAGCGGCGCGCACGGCGCATTCGAGGCCGTCGGTGCGGGTATCGACGCGCGTGGCGCCTTGCGGGTGCGGCTGCCCGACGGCAGCGAGCGACGCCTCGACAGCGCCGATGTCACGGTGCGCCGCACATGAGGCTGCTGCTGGACCTGGGCAATACGCGGCTGAAGTGGGCGTGGCGCGGATCGGCGCCGGCTTGGCTGGCGCACGGCGCGATGGAGTGGTCCGACGATCTGGCGGCGCTGGCGGAGGCGGCCTGGGCGGGCTTGCCGCGACCGGCCCAGGTGGTGGTCGCCTCGGTGGTCGACGGTGGCCGCGAACGGCAAGTCGGCGCCATCGTGCAGCAGGCGTTCGCCGTCGCTCCCAGCTGGGTGCGGACCCCGGCCAGCGCCTGTGGCGTGCGCAATGCCTATGCCGAGCCGCAGCGCCTGGGCGTGGATCGCTTCCTCGCCATGGTCGCCGCCCATGCCGGCGGAGCCTCGCCGTGCGTGCTGGCCAGCGCCGGCACTGCGCTAGTCCTGGACGCGCTGGCCGCGGACGGCCGGCACCTGGGCGGCCTGATCGCGCCGGGCGTGCAACTGATGCAGCGCTCGCTGCTGGATGCGACCGCGCAGGTGCGCCCGCAGCGAGACGGCGACGTGCTCGAACTGGCCGACAACACCGCCGACGCGGTGGCTTCGGGATGCTGGCAGGCCGCCGCGGCGCTGATCGAACGTTTCCACTCGCACATGCGTCCGCGGCTGGGCGGCACGCCGGCCCTGCTGCTCGATGGCGGCGACGCGCCGCGACTGGCACCGCTGCTGTCGCTGCCGGTGCAACTGACCCGCGACAGCGTGCTGCGCGGGCTGGCCTTGTGGGCCGATGCGCATATGCCGGCCACGGCAGGCCATTAGAATGGCGTGCCGGCGGTCCTGATGGGGGTTCGATGTTCCTGCGTCTGCTGTTCGTGTTGTTGATCGCGCTGAATATCGCGGTCGGAGCGTGGTTGTTGCTGGGCCAGCCCTATCGGCACCTCGGTTACGCCACCGATCCGGGCGTGGCACCGCTGCAGCTGTTGTCCGAGCTGCCCGTGGAGGGCGGCACGGTGAGCGTAGCGGACGCGCCGGCCGACGCCGCCATCGCGGCGCAGGACTATCGCTGCGTGGCGCTGGGACCGTTCGACACGCCGCAGGACCTGCGCGGCGCCCGGCAGGCACTGGATGGCCATGTGGCACGCATGCGACCGCGCCAGCAGCAGACGGCCCAGCCCAGCGCGTGGTGGGTCTACCTGCCCGCCGCCGCGAACCGCGCGCAAGCGCTGCAGGAGGCCAGGCGGCTTGCCGCGAAGAACATCGGCGACTATTTCGTGGTCGGTTCCGGCGACCAGGCCAACACGGTGTCGTTGGGCCTCTTCCGCGACCCGGCCAATGCGCGCAAGCGCCTGGACCAGGTGACCGCCGCCGGTTTTCCCGCGCGCATGAGCGAGCGCAGCGAGAGCGTCCCCGAATACTGGCTCGACCTCGCCACCCCCGCCGGCGAACCTTTCGACTGGCGCCGGTACCTGGGCGCCAGTGACCTGGAGGCGCACGACATCCGCTGCTTCTGAGCGGGCGCGGCGACCCTGCTAGAATCGCGGCCCGTGCCGGCATAGCTCAGTTGGTAGAGCAGCTGATTTGTAATCAGCAGGTCCCGGGTTCGATTCCTGGTGCCGGCACCACTCGCGCATCCCCATCGCGACCGGCCCGACGCCGTGCGCGGCTAGGCCCGACAGTGGATGTAGGTCCGCGCCTACAGACCCCCGCCGAGGCCGCGACGCATTCTCGGCAGCGCGCCTCCCGCCACGTGCGGGCAGCGCCTCAACCCTGTCAGAGATGGCTCGCAAGCCGTGAGGATGCACCCATGAGTGTGGTCCTGACCATCAAGGAAAGCCGCCACGGCCTGTGGCGGATCTGCAGCGGCCCGGACGTGCTGTTCGACCGGCTGCGTTTCGCCCACGCGATCCGCCTGGGTCGCGGCCTGGCCCGCGAGGAGCACGACAGCTCCGGCGCCGCCGCCCGCGTGGAAATGATCTGCAATGATTTCAGCATCCCGCTGGTGCACTACGCCGAGGTCCGGCGGCCGCGGATAGCCGCCGCCTCCTGAGCGGCGGCCGCATGGGCCATGTTGCCGCGCGGCGTGCACCCGCCGCGCAATTTGTTACGATCGCGTCAACGGCCACGCAGGGGTGGCCGGGAGCGATCGACATGCAAACGCCTTTCGTGCAGCCCGCCCTCTGGCGTGGCGTGCAGCTGTTTGCAGGGATGCTGTGGGGGAAGTCCGCCAAACCGGTCGCCACGGGCACGAGTTCGCCCGTGGCGTGCGACCTGGTGTCCTGGCGCGCCGGCGCGCGGTCCCGCCGGGAGGATGAACTCGAGCGCATGCGCACGGGAGCCGCGCCGCAGTGAGCGCCCGTCGCCCCGCCCGGGGCGACCTGGTTCACCGCATGGACAGGTCCGGCGCCGGTCCGTCCGGCGCGATCCGTTAGACTGACCCGATGCGCGGCGGTTGCCGCCGCGCGTGTTTCCGTGCGTCCACGAACCGCGCACCGTGTTGCGCGCAGGTTCCCGCAGATCGTCATGGGCGCCACATGACCCTTGTGCCGTGCGCCGCGCCAGCGCGCGCCGGACCGAACCGCAGGCAAGAACTTCATGACCACACAAACCGTTTCATTGATCGGCGTTCCCACCGACATCGGCGCCGGCCACCGTGGCGCCGCGATGGGGCCGGAGGCCATGCGCGTGGCCAATCTGGCTGCCAAGCTCGAACAGCGGGGCTTGCAGGTGATCGACCGCGGCAACCTGCAGGGGCCGCTCAATCCATGGTTGCCGCCGGTCAACGGCTACCGCCACCTCGACGAGGTGGCGGTGTGGAATACGGCCGTCTATACGGCTGTTCACCAGGAACTGCAGTCCGGTCGCCTGCCGATCATGCTCGGCGGCGACCACTGCCTGGCCATCGGCTCGATCAGTGCGGTGGCCGACCACTGCCGCGAAACCGGCAAGCAGCTGCGCGTGCTGTGGCTCGACGCGCATTCGGATTTCAACACCGCCGAGGCGACGCCGTCGGGCAACATCCACGGCATGCCGGTGGCGTGCCTGTGCGGCCGCGGCCCGCAGGTGCTCACCCACATCGGCAGCACCACCCCGGCGATCACCCCCGACGTGATCCGCCAGATCGGCATCCGCTCGGTGGACTACGGCGAGAAGCAGCTGGTGCGCGAGGCCAACGTGGGCATCTTCGACATGCGCCGGATCGACGAGGACGGCATGAAGCGCGTGATGGAGCAGGCGCTGGACGGCATGGGCGACAACACCCACCTGCATGTGAGCTTCGACGTCGACTTCCTCGACCCCAGCATCGCCCCCGGCGTGGGCACCACCGTGCGCGGCGGCCCCGGCTATCGCGAGGCGCAGCTGTGCATGGAGATGATCTCCGACAGCGGCCGGCTGGCCTCGCTGGACCTGGTCGAACTCAACCCCGCCTTCGACCGCCGCAACGCTACCGCCAAGCTGGCCGTGGACCTGATCGAATCGCTGTTCGGCAAGTCGACACTGATCCGCTGAGATGGGCTGACGGGTCGGCGCGCTGGTCGGGGCCGCCGTCGCGACAGCCGTGCCTGGCCGCGTCGCAATTTCACGAAGGCGGGTTGTTCATGGCGACTCGCCCGATGTCGTAGACTGGCATTTTCCTTGCGCAGCGCAGCATGCAGACTCGAGTACTCACCGGCATCACCACCACCGGCACGCCGCACCTGGGCAACTACGTCGGGGCGATCCGTCCCGCGGTGGCGGCCAGCCGGCGGGCGGACGTGGATGCGTTCTTCTTCCTGGCCGATTACCACGCGCTGATCAAGAGCGGCGACGCGGCGCGGATCGAGCGCTCGCGGCTGGAGATCGCGGCCACCTGGCTGGCGGTGGGGCTCGACCCGGCGCGGGTGACCTTCTACCGGCAGTCGGACATCCCGGAGATTCCGGAGTTGACCTGGTACCTCACCTGCATCGCGTCCAAGGGCATGCTCAACCGCGCGCACGCGTACAAGGCGGCGGTGGACAAGAACGCCGCAGCGGGCGAGGACCCCGACGCCGGCATCACCGCCGGCCTGTACATGTACCCGGTGCTGATGGCGGCCGACATCCTCGCCTTCGATGCGCACCAGGTGCCGGTGGGACGCGACCAGATCCAGCACATCGAGATGGCGCGCGACCTCGGCCAGCGCTTCAACCACCTGCACGGGCGCGAGTTCTTCGTGCTGCCGGAGGCGCTGATCGAGGAACAGGTGGCCACGCTGCCGGGGCTGGACGGACGCAAGATGTCCAAGAGCTACGACAACACCATCCCGCTGTTCGCCGGCGGCAGCAAGGCGCTGCGCGAGGCGATCATGCGCATCGTCACCGACTCGCGCGCCCCGGGCGAGCCGAAGGACCCGGACGACTGCGCGCTGTTCACCATCTTCCGCGCCTTCGCCAGCGAGGCCGAAACCGCGGCGTTTCGCCGTGCGCTGCTGGAGGGTCTGGGCTGGGGCGAGGCCAAGCAGGTCCTGTACGAGCGCATCGAGGCCGACGTGGCGCCGCTGCGCGAGCGCTACGACGCGCTGATGGCCGACCCGGCCGCGATCGAGGTGATCCTGCAGGAAGGCGCGCGCAAGGCGCGGGCGATCGCCACGCCGAAAGTGGCCGGCTTGCGCGAGGTGCTGGGGCTGCGCGAGATGCGCACGGCCGGGACCACCGCCGACCGCGCGCCGGCGGCGAAGGCACCGCCGCGCATGCCGCGGCTGGCCAGCTTCCGCGATGACGACGGCCGCTTCCGCTTCCGCCTGTTCTCCGCCGAGGGCGAGGAGTTGCTGCTGTCGGTGCCGTTTGCCGACCCCAAGGCAGCCGGCGCGAGCCAGAAACGCCTGAAACAGCTGGGCGCGGTGGCCGCCGTGGTGCAGGTGCGTGGCGCGGCCCTGGTGCTGGAGCTCGATGCCGAGGCCGTGGCGAGCACGCCGGACTATCCGGACGAGGCAGCGCGCGAACAGGCGCTGCAGCGCTTGCGCCTCGCGCTGGATCAACTGGCGGCGCAGGAGTGAAGCGCCGCCGCCGCACTGCGTCGAACCTGCCCGCGGCTTCGGCGCGTCGGCCCGCCTGAAGGAGATCCCCGTGCGCTTCCTGTCCATCTTGTTGCTGGCGCCCTGGCTGCTGGTGTTGTGCTGGCTCTACTGGATCTGGCCGCGCAGCCTGCCGCGGACCGCGGGCCGGCGCAGCTTCGACCTGCTGGTGCTGCTGCTGGCCGGACTCGCCACCGCGTGGGCCGCGCTGGCCGGCTTCGATTCGGCGGTGCTGCCCGAGCCGGGCGAGTTCGGCAAGGTCAGCGGGTCGATCTGGCAGCAGGTGCTGCCCGCGTTGTGGGGCTACGGTGCGTTCGCCGCGGTGATCGTGTCGGCCCTGCTGCTGCGCCAGTGGTGGTGGGGGCGCCGGCGCTGAGCGTGCCCTGGTGCGGACGCTGCCGCGCCCGCGTCGTGCCCGCGGCATGACCAATGGCCGTCGAGGAATCCAAACCTTCGCGGCAAGCTGCGCATCTACCCCATGCCGCATGCACCGGTTTCATCGCGCCGCGCGGCATCCCCTTTTCGTGGATTTCCCGACATGCGCCTGGCATGCCTGTTGTTCTTGAGCCTGGCCTCGGTGCCGGCGCTCGCCGTCGAGATTGATGGCCACATCCGGCCGACCGAGTGGGCCGGCGCGCGGCACATCACCGATTTCCGCCAGACCCAGCCGCTCAACGGCCAGCCCGGCACGCTGCACACCGAGGCCTGGATCCTGGCCACGCCGCAGGGCCTGGCCGTGGCCTTTCGCTGCGACCAGCCGCCCTCGGTGCCGCGTACCCGCCAGCGCGTGCAACGCGACTTCGACGATCAGGTGGACCGTGTCAACGTGATGGTCGATTTCAATGGCGACGGGCGCACCGGCTACGACTTCGTGGTCAGCTCCACCAACGGCATCAACGATGCGGTGATCACCAACGAGAACCAGTTCAACAAGGACTGGGACGGCAGCTGGAAGCACGCGGTGAGCGAGGATGCGGCCGGCTGGAGCGTGGAGATCCTGATCCCTTGGTATACCGCGCCGATGCACGCGGCGACGGACGGCCAGCGCACGATAGGCATCTACCTCGATCGCGTCACCGGCTCGACCGGCGAACGCGACGCGTGGCCGGTGGCCAGCTTCATGCGGCCGCGCTTCCTGTCCGCGTTCGAGCGCATCGAGGTGCCGTCGTACCACCAGTCGCTGTTCGCGATCACGCCGTATGCGTCGGGCCTGTACGACAACGTGCGCGGCCGCAGCCATTTCCAGCAGGGCGCCGACATCCTGTGGAAACCGAACGGCCAGTTCCAGCTGACCGCGGCGCTGAACCCGGATTTCGGCCAGGTCGAGAGCGACGACCTGGTGGTCAACTTTGGCGCCACCGAGACCTACGTCAGCGACAAGCGGCCGTTCTTCACCGAGAACCAGGGCATTTTCGATTTCAGCCTGCTCGACGACAACAGCCAGCTGATCTACACCCGCCGCGTCGGCGGCCCGGCGGACGATGGCGTGGGCGCGGCGGACATCGATGCCGCGGTGAAGCTCAACGGCAGCGTCGGCACCACCAGCTACGGCGTGCTGGCCGCCGACGAGGACGGCGAGGCAGGCCGTTTCTTCGGCGCCGCGCGGGTGACCCACGACTTCGGCACGCAGAGCCTGGGCATGCTGCTGACCCGCGTCGACCGGCCGTGGCTGGATCGCGAGGCGACCGTGCTCGGCGTCGACCACCACTGGCAACCCACGGCGCGGCTGACCATCGCCAGCAACGTGGTGGCCAGCGACATCCTGCAGTCGGGCACGCACGTGCGCGACAGCGGCGGCACCGTCATCGCCGACCTGGAGATGGGCAACGGCTGGCGCCAGCAGTGGCTGGGCATGCACTTCGGCGACCAGCTGCAGGTCAACGATTTCGGCTACCTCGAACGCAACGACTTCAACTACGCCCACTGGGAGGTGCGCAAGCGCTACGCCTCGCTGCCGGCGGACTCGGCATACAGCTCGCACGACTGGCACGTGCGCGTCGATGCGCTGGACAACGACCACGGCCTGCGCCTGCGCCGGCAGCTGCGCATCCGCCGCAGCAGCACGCTGCGTGACGGCGCCAGCGAGGATGTGCAGCTCAACGTCAATACGGCCGGCTGGGATGACCTGCTGACGCGCGGCCACGGCGCGCTGTTCCTGCCGCCGTCGCTGGATTTCTTCTACGAGCGCATCAGCCCGCGCCACGGCGACTGGGCGTTCAAGCTGGATGCGGAAGTCTTCACCGGCGGCCTCGGCGGCAACCGGCAGCCCGGCTACGAGCTCGAGTTCGTGCCCACCTACTTCATCAACGACGCCTTCAGCGTGTACGCCGGGCCGTCCTGGCAGCGCATTCCGGACTGGCTGGTCTGGCAGCACGACAACCTGGTCGGCCGCTTCGACCAGCACACGCTGCAGCTCGATGCCGGGTTCGACTGGGCCATCGATCCGCGCCAGGAATTGCGCGTGAAGTTGCAGGCGATCGGCCTCGACGCGCGCCTGCGCGGCGGCTATCGCGTCGGCGCCCATGGCCGCGCGGCAGCCACCGACGAGCCGATCGACGATTTCAACGTGCGCAACCTGGGCCTGCAGATCCGCTACCGCTACGAACTTGCGCCGCTGTCGTATCTGTACGTGGTCTACGGTCGTGGTGGCTACGTGCTGGATGGCTACGCGCGCAACAGCCTCGATGCCTTCGGCAACAGCTTCGCCCTGCGCGACGACGAGCAGCTGCTGGTCAAGCTGAGCTACCGCTTCGACATCTAGCCGGCCTGCGCTGCGCGCTGTGCCGGTGCCGGCCGGCGGGCTACCATGGGCCGATACGCGGGCCGGTCGGCTCGCACCGCCGGCGCCGGGCCGGACACCTCAACCAACCTCCACGGGCCTGACCATGGACAGCGCGGCACTGCAGAACCATTTGCTGCGATTGTTCGAGCGGCACGACGTCGAGCTGGAGGCGGACGAGGACGGCTGGCTGGTCACCGCTGGCGATTTCCCTGCGATCCGCGCCGCCTGGCACGAAGGCGCAAGCGGCGAACCGGGCCGACTCGACGTCGACGTGGTGTTGAGCGAGGAGCGCTACATCGAGGAGAGCTTCGCCGGCGTGGGTGGCGGCGACGCCGGTTGCCGCGATGCGCTGCGCGCGTTCGAGCACGACGTGTTCCATCCCCTGCTGGCCGCCTGCTGGTACGTCACCGACGATCGCCGCATGCGGATCGCCGCGTGGGAGCTTGGCGTGCGCACCTGGGACGTGTTCATCGGCCCGTTCAGCGCGCGCGGTGCGGACGCCGCGAACATGCCGCAGGAGGCGCTGGTGTCGATCGAGGCAGCGCTGAGGCGCGAAGCGCTGAGTCCCGAACTGCACTGGCTGCGCCTGGTGCACAGCCATGCCGAAGACGGCAACTCGCGCTGCGAGGCCTTGCTCGACAACGAGCTGTGGACGGCCGGCACCCTGGGGCTGGCCAGCGTCGCGTGGCCGCAGGGGAGCGACTACAGCGCGCGCTGCTTCCTGTTGCTGGATGTGCGCGATTACTGACCTGGTGTGCGGGGTACCGTAGGGCAGGCACCGCCCGCCGCTGTCGTCATCGTGGTTCGAGAGCCGGCGGGCAGTGCCCGCCCTGCGAGCCTGCCGGCCGATCCACGCCCTCCTGCCGCGAGCAACTGGATGCCGGCTGTTTCCAAAAAAAAGCCCGGACGTCGCGAGACGTCCGGGCTTTCTTTGCCGCGACCGGCCTCAGTTCGGCAGCGACAGATCGTCCAGCAGCGCCTTGAGGAAGCGCGCGGCTTCGCCGCCCGTGGCGGCGCGGTGGTCGAAGGTGAGGCTGATCGGCATGCGGCGGTGTACCTCGATGCCGCCCATCACCGCCACCACGTCGTGGCTGAGCTTGCCGGCGCCGACGATGGCGACGGTCGGCGGCACCACCACCGGCGTGGCGTAGCGGCCGGCGAACATGCCGAAGTTGCTGAGGCTGATGGTGTAGCCGGACAGCTCGGAGGCGGGGATGGTGCGGTCCTCGACCTGGCTGCGCAGGCGCTTGATCGCGGTGCGGATGCCGGCGCTGTCGAGCATGTCGGCGTTGCGCAACGCCGGCACGAACAGGCCGTCGTCGGTGTCCACCGCGATGCCGATGTCGACCTGCGGGTGCAGGGTGCGGCTGAGGTTCTTGCCGTCGAACCAGGCGTTCAGCGCCGGCACAGCCTTGCACGCCGCCACGATGGCGCGGATCAGGCGGGCGGTGATGTCCTGCTTGCCGATCCAGGCGTGCAGGTCGGCGTCGTCGACCAGGGTGGTCGGCACGACCTGGGCGTGGGCATCGGCCATCACGCGGGCCATGTTGCGACGCACGCCCTTGAGCTGTTCCGGCTGGCCGCTGGCGGTTTGTGACGGCGGCGCGGTGCGCACCGGCTTGCCGGCCAGCGAGACCGGGCCGCGCTGACTTTGTGGGGCATGTCCGGGCGGCGGCAGTTCGGGCGCCAGGTGGCGGCCGGCGGAGGCGGATGCGGCACGGGCCGGCGCGGCGCCGAGCGCGGCGGAGCCGTTCGCGGCGGCGTCCTTGACGTCCTTCATGGTGACCACGCCGTCGGCGCCGCTCGGGCGCACGCGCGCGAGGTCGACCTTGAGCTTCTTCGCCAGCGCACGCACGGCGGGCACGGCTTTCACGCCGCCGATGCTGGCCGCCTGCTCGACGTGCACGGTGTTGCCGCTGACCATCGCGCCGACCACGGTGCCCTCGTCCTCGCGTTCCTTGCCGGTCTGCTCGATCTCGCCGCCCTCGTCGGAGGCGATCACCTTGTCGTCGGCATCGTCCGGGCTGGGCGTGGGCGCGCCGGCACCGGCGGCGGGCTTCTTCGGGCCGTGGTGGTGGCCGGTGGACTCGGCTTCGGCGCGCTGCTTGGCGTTCGGGTCCGGCTCGAAGTCGGCCAGCGCGGCGCCGGTCTCGATGATGTCGCCGGGTGCGCCATGCAGCTTGACCACTTTGCCGGTGTACGGCGAGGGCACGTCGACCACCGCCTTGGCGGTTTCCATCGAGCACAGCGGGGCGTCGAGCTTGATGTTGTCGCCCACCTTCACGTGCCACTCGACGACGGTCGCGTCGGGCAGGCCTTCGCCGAGGTCGGGGAGGTAGAACGTCTTGATGTCAGCCATTTTCTTTATCCGGGATTTGGGATTCGGGATACGGGATTTGGAAAACGGTGCGGGCTTTGGCTTTGACCAATCCCGAATCCCGAATCCCGAATCCCGGCGACAAGCTCAGCTTGCCGCCAACGTACGCTTCGCCGCGTCAACGACGCGTTCCACGCTCGGCAGGTATTTCATTTCCAGGCGGAACAGCGGGATGTGCGTGTCCGGGCCGGTCACGCGTTCGACCGGGGCGAGCAGGTCGTACAGGCATTCCTCGGCCACGCGCGCGGCGATCTCGGCGCCGAAGCCGGCGGTCTTCGGCGCTTCGTGCACGATCACGCAGCGGCCGGTCTTGGCCACCGACTCGGCGATGGTGTCGAAATCCAGCGGAGTCAACGTGGCCACGTCGATCACCTCGGCGCTGATGCCTTCGGCGGCCAGCGCGTCGGCCGCTTCGAGCGACTCCTTCACCTGCGCACCCCAGGTGACGATGGTGACGTCGCTGCCGTCGCGCAGCACGAAGCACACGTCCAGCGGCAGCGCCTCGCCGTCATCCGGCACCTCTTCCTTGTACTGGCGGTAGATGCGCTTGGGCTCGAAGAACATCACCGGATCGGGATCGCGGATCGCCGCCAGCAGCAGGCCGTAGGCGCGCGCGGGCGAGGAGGGCAGCACCACGCGCAGGCCCGGGATGTTGGTGAACAGATGCTCGTTCGCCTCGGAGTGATGCTCCGGCGCGCGGATGCCGCCGCCCCACGGGGCGCGCCACACCGCCGGCACGGTGAGGCGACCGCGGGTGCGGTTGCGCATGCGCGCGGCGTGGCAGGCGATCTGCTCCATCATCGGATAGATGAAGCCTTCGAACTGCGCCTCGGCCACCGGCTTCATGCCTTGCACGGCCAGGCCGACGGTGACGCCGGCGATGGTGGTCTCGTCCAGCGGCGTGTCGAGCACGCGCAGCTCGCCGAACTTTTCCTGCAGGCCCTGGGTGGCGCGGAACACGCCGCCGTTGACGCCGACGTCCTCGCCCAGCACCACGACCGATTCGTCATGGGCCATTTCGTAGGCAAGCGCCTGGGTGACCGCTTCGATGAGAGTGATTTGTGCCATGGCTTAGTGGGCCTTCTGGTCAAGCGAAAGAACGTGGTCGCGCTGCTTCTCGAGGTCGGCGGGGATCTCCGCGAAGGTGTAGTCGAACATCGCCGAGACCGGCTGGGTCCTGGTTTCCAGGTACGCGTTGACCTCGTTGTCCATCCACTCGTCGCATTCGGCCTTCCAGGCCTCTTCCTTCGCGTCGTCCCACACTTTCTTCGCCACCAGCCAGTTGCGCAGGCGCTTCATCGGCTCCTTCGCCCAGGCTTCGTCGACCTCGTCCTTGCCGCGGTAGCGGCGCGCGTCGTCGGCCGTGGTGTGGTCGCCCAGGCGATAGGTGACCAGTTCCAGCACGCTGCCGCCTTCGCCGTTGCGCGCGCGCTCGAGCGCGTCCTCCATCGCCTTGCGCACGGCGATGATGTCGTTGCCGTCGACCTGGATGCAGTTGAGGCCGGCGGCGATGCCCTTCTGCGCCAGCGTGGGCGCGCCGGACTGGATCTTGCGCGGCACCGAGATCGCCCACTGGTTGTTGACGATCACCGCCACCAGCGGCAGGTTCTGCGCGCCGGCGATGTTGATGGCGCCGTAGAAATCGCCCTTGGACGAGCCGCCGTCGCCGATGGTGCACACCGCCACGCGCTTCTCGCCGCGGATCTTGAACGCCAGCGCGCTGCCGGCCGCGTGCAGGCACTGCGTGGCGATCGGCACGCTCCACGCGAAGTCGTGGCGCGCGGGTTCCTTCTGGTAGTCGTTGCCGCGCTCGTCGCCGCCCCAGTACATGTAGACCTCGCGCGGCTGCACGCCGCGGTACAGCTGCGCACCATATTCGCGGTAGCTCGGCGCCAGCACGTCCTCGGGCTTCATCGCGCTGCCGATGCCGACGTGGGCCGCTTCATGGCCCAGGCAGCTGGCATAGGTGCCGAGCTTGCCGGTGCGCTGCAGCGCGATCGACTTGGCGTCGAACACGCGGGTGGACAGCATCAGCTTGTACAGCTCGACCATGTGGTCGAGATCCTTGGCGAACTCGGGCAGATCCTTGCGTACCTGCTTGCCCTCGGCATCGAGGTACTGCAGGTATTCGATTTCAAACTTGGCGGCGATGGTCACGACTCGCTCCGGAGTGAGTACAGAGGAAAACCTGGTGGCGCATGTCCCGCCGGTTGCGATCGGGCCGCAAACGACTGCGCAAGACCGCGCTTGATAACAGGCTGGCATGTTGCACTGCAAGGTACAGTGCAGCATGCGTGGCGGTATGGAAGGGCGGTTGCGGAGCCCGAAACCCCTGCAGGAGAGCACTCCGTGCGCGATGCTTCCGCGAATCCCGGATTCCGTTCCGGAAAGCATCGCGCACGGGGAGGGCTGCGCCTCTGTCCTGGATCAAGGTTCATGCGTCGCCCCAGCCGTTACCATGCCCGTTTCCGATGACACGACGGAACACCATGAGCGACAACCAGCGCGATCTCGAAGCCGGCATCCAGACCGACCTCAACGGACAGATCACCTACGGCGGCTACCTGCAGCTGGACACCCTGCTGTCGGCGCAGCGGCCGCTGAGCGATCCGCCGCATCACGACGAGATGCTGTTCATCGTGCAGCACCACGTGGCCGAGCTGTGGATGAAGCTGATGCTGCACGAGCTCACCGCCGCGGTGGCGCATCTGCAGCGCGACGACGTCGACGCCTGCCTGAAGATCCTGGCGCGGGTGAAGCAGGTGCAGCGCCAGCTGTTCGAGCAGTGGGCGGTGCTGGAGACCCTGACGCCGGCGGAGTACCTGGAGTTCCGCGGCGTGCTGGGGCCGTCCTCGGGTTTCCAGTCGCTGCAGTACCGCAAGATCGAGTTCACCCTCGGCAACAAGAATGCCGCCATGCTCAAGGTGTTCGCGCATGATCCGGCCGCGCAGGCCGAACTGCGCGCGGTGCTGGAGGCGCCCAGCCTGTACGACGAGTTCCTGCGTTACCTGGCGCGGCGCGGCCATGCGGTGCCGGCCGAGCTGCTCGAGCGCGACTGGACCCGGGCCTATCAGCGCAACGCGGGCCTGCTGCCGGTGCTCAAGCGCATCTACGAGGGCCGCGCGGAGTTCTGGCCGGAGTACCACCTGTGCGAGCAACTGGTGGACGTGGAGGAGAGCTTCCAGCTGTGGCGCTTCCGCCACATGAAGACGGTGGAGCGCATCATCGGCCATCGCCGCGGCACCGGCGGTTCGTCCGGGGTGAGCTTCCTGAAGAAGGCGCTGGACCTGGAGTTCTTCCCCGAGCTGCTGGACGTGCGCACCGAACTGGGCGCCTGAAGCAAACCGGCGGCCGGCTCAGCGGGAACCATCCGCGTCGAGCGCCGTGGCGTCGATGCCGAATTCGCGCGACAGCGCCGCCAGGCCGAGCGGTGTGGGCGTCAGCGCACGGCTGCGCGGATGCCGGCGCAGCCAGCCGACGCGCTCGATCATGCCGTGCGCCAGCTCGCGGCCCAGCGCACCGCCGACGTGATGGCGGCGCTCGGTCCAGTCCAGGCATAGCCGGCCGCTCGGGCTCTGCGCGCTGTCGGCAGCCAGCAGGTCGAGCCGCAGCAAGGCGTCGCGTCCCGTCCGGCTGAGGCCGCAACCGTCGCCATCGAGTTGCAACCAGCCGCGTTGCAGCAGCGATTCGCGCAACCGCACGCCGAGCTGGCCGGCGAGGTGGTGGTAGCACAAGCGAGCACGCCACAGCGCGGGATCGCCCGGTCGCTGGCGCGGCGGCGGGCGCGGCATCAGGCTGGCCATCGCCTCCAGCGCGGCGGCCACCTCGGCATTGGCCAGCCGGTAGTAGCGATGGCGGCCTTGCGGCTCGACCGCGACGAAGCCTTCGGCGACCAGCCGGGCCAGGTGCGCGCTGGCGGTGGCGGCGCTGATGCCGGCCAGCTGGGCCAGCTCGCCCGCCGGCAGCGCGACGCCGTCCAGCAAGGCCGCGAGCATCGCGGCGCGGCTGGGTTCGGCCAGCGCCGCGGCGGGTTTGAACAGGTGTTCGGGCCAGACGGTCTTGCGCATGCCCGCAGTGTAAGTCGGCCGCCGCGGCGACGTTTCGGTGGTGGACGAAGGGTGGCTGGGCCGGCGGCGCGTCAATGTGCCGCGGGTTGACGACGCGGCGTGGGCCGGTTACATCTTCGACGCAATATCTTGCGACCGCGCCGGCAGCAGCTCGCGCACCATCCCGACGGAAACCTCATGACGACCAGCAACTCCACGGCCGCGCCGCTGCCGGAATACCCGCAACTGCTTGGCCATCCGCGACCGCTGTGGATGCTGTTCATGTCGGAGTTCTGGGAGCGCTTCGCGTTCTACGGCATGCGCTGGGCGCTCACGCTGTACATCGTGGCGCAGTTCTGGGACGGCAACGACGCCGGGCAGGCGGACGCCAGCCGCACCTACGGCGCCTACCTGGCGCTGGTCTACGCCACGGCGGTGTTCGGCGGCTACGTGGCCGACAAGATCCTCGGCTACCAGCGCTCGATCCTGCTCGGCGCGGTGGTGATGGCCGCCGGCCTGTTCATGATCATGCTGCCCAACCACGAGGTGTTCATGCTGGGCCTGGCCACGATCATCGTGGGCAACGGCTTGTTCAAGCCCAACATCTCCTCCATGGTCGGCCAGCTCTACGCGCCGGGCGACTCGCGCCGCGACCGCGGCTTCACCCTGTTCTACATGGGCATCAACGCCGGCGCGCTGATCGCGCCGATCCTCACCAGCATCCTCGCCAACAAGGTGTTCGGCACGCCCGGCCACCACAGCTACAACGTGGTGTTTGCCGCCTCCGGCGTGGGCATGCTGATCAGCCTGGTGTGGTTCTGGTTCGGCCGGCGCCAGCTCGGCCCGGTCGGCCGGCCGTCGCCGGAAATGGCCAACCCGATGCGCGTGGTGTACGTGGCGATCGGCGTGCTGGTGGCGATCCCGCTGGTCTACCTGCTGATGGATCGCGCCGGCGCGGTGGTGCTGCAGTGGCTGCTGAGCGCGCTGTTCCTCGGCGTGGGCGTGATGCTGGTGATCGAGGCGATCCGCACCGGCCGCGTGCAGATCCAGCGGGTGATCGCGATGCTGATCATCTTCACCTTCAACGTGCTGTTCTGGATGTTCTTCGAGCAGGCCGGCAGCTCGTTCAACTTCCTGGCCCAGCACATCGTCGACCGCGACCTGGGCGGCTGGATGTTCCCGATCGGCTGGTTCCAGTCGGTCAACCCGGTGGCGATCGTGCTGCTGGCGCCGCTGATCGCGCTGGCCTGGGGCTGGCTGGACAAGCGGCGCATCGAGCCCTCGATCCCGCGCAAGTTCGGCCTGGGCCTGATCGGCAACGCGCTGGGCTTTGCGGTGCTGATGTATGCCCTGTCCAGCCTGGTCGGCGACAACGGCATGATCCCGCTGTGGACGCTGGTGCTGTGCTACGTGCTGCAGACCACCGGCGAGCTGTGCCTGTCGCCGATCGGCCTGTCGATGGTGACCAAGCTGGCGCCGGTGCGGCTGGTCGGGCTGGGCATGGGCGGCTGGTTCCTGTCCACCGCGATCGGCAACAACCTGGCCGGCCTGTTCGCCGCCCACGTCAGCGGCGACACCGGCATGACGGTGGACTCGGCCTTGTCCGGCTACACCTCCGGCTTCTGGATCCTGCTCGGCGGCGGCGTGCTGCTGTTCCTGATCGCGCCGCTGATCAACAAGCTGATGCACGGGGTCAGGTAGGCGGGAGCCGGGATTCGGGATTCGGGATTCGGGATTCGGGATTCGCAAAAGCGACGGCGGCGCGGGCTTTTGCTTCTACGAATCCCGAATCCCGAATCCCCGATCCAAAATCCCTAATCCCGAATCCCGGCCACACCATTGACGCCACGCGAGGCGCCCGGTTACATCTGGGCGCTTGCGGCTGCCTCACGCATGCCGACGAGGGACATGCATGAGCCAGATCCGCCCCGCCGGCGACGCCGGCGCCCCGCCCGATTTCCCGCAGCTGCTCGGCCATCCGCGACCGCTGTGGATGCTGTTCATGACCGAGTTCTGGGAGCGCTTCGCGTTCTACAGCGTGAGCTGGGCGCTGGCGCTGTACATCGTGGCCGAGTTCTACCACGGCGACAGCTCGGGCCAGGCCTGGGCCAGCGCGATCTTCGGTTCGTACACCGCGCTGATCTACGGCACCGGCATCTTCGGCGGCTGGGTGGCGGACAAGCTGATCGGCTACCAGCGCACGATCCTGCTCGGGGCGGCGCTGATGGCGGCGGGACTGTTCGTGCTCGCGCTGCCCGATCGCGTCCTGCTGCTGCTCGGGCTGGCGCTGGTGATCGTCGGCGACGGCCTGTTCAAGCCGAACATCTCCTCGATGGTGGGCCAGCTCTACGGCCGCGACGACCCGCGCCGCGACCGCGGCTTCACCCTGTTCTACATGGGCATCAACGCCGGCGCGCTGATCGCGCCGCTGCTCACCGGCTGGATGGCCGCGCAGTTCACCGCCACCCCGCTGGAACAGAATTACCGGCTGGTGTTCGTCACCGCCGGCGTGGGCATGCTGCTCAGCCTGTTGTGGTTCTGGTTCGGCCGGCGCCAGCTCAAGGGCGTGGGCCGGCCGGTGCCCGGCGCGGACAGCCGCTGGCGCGTGCTGTGGGTGGTGGCCGGCGCGCTCGCCGCGGTGCCGCTGGTGTACTGGCTGCTCTCGGGCATCGGCGCGCGCGGCCTGCAGTGGGTGCTTGGCGCGCTGTTCGTGGTGGTGGCGGCGATGCTGCTGACCGAGGCGGCGCGGCACGGCAGGGTGCAGACGCAACGGGTGGTCGCGATGCTGATCATCTTCGCCTTCAACGTGCTGTTCTGGATGTTCTACTACCAGCTCGGCACCACCTTCAATTTCCTCGCCGAGAACCTGGTGGACCGGCGGATGTTCGGCGGCTGGACCTTCCCGGTGGGCTGGTTCCAGTCGGTGAGCCCGCTGGCCATCATCGTGTTCGCGCCGCTGGTGGCGCTGGTGTGGGCCTGGCTGGACAGGTTCCGGCGCGAGCCCTCGATCCCGCGCAAGTTCGGCCTCGGCCTGGTCTTCAACGCGCTGGGTTTCCTGGTGCTGGTGTACGCGCTGTCCCGGCTGCTCGGCAGCGACGGGCTGATTCCGTTCTGGCCGCTGGTGCTGTGCTACGTGATGCAGACCCTGGGCGAGCTGTGCCTGTCGCCGATCGGGCTGTCGATGGTGACCAAGCTGGCGCCGCCGAAGCTGGTGGGCTTCGCGATGGGCGGCTGGTTCCTGTCGCTGGCGGTGGGCGGCAACCTGTCCGGCCTGTTCGCCAGCCGCATCACCGGCGCCCACGGCCTCACCGCGGCTGCCGCGCTCGACGGCTTCACCTTCAGCTTCTGGCTGCTGCTCGGCGCCGGCGTGCTGCTGCTGGCCATCGCGCCGCTGGTGAACCGGCTGATGCATGGGGTGCGGTAGCCGGGATTCGGGATGACGGGATTCGGGATTCGCAGGAGTTGCTGCAAGCGGTTGCTTCTTCCGAATCCCGACTTCCGACTCCCGAATCCCGTCAAGACAACTTGTCCAGGATCCGCTCCAGCCACTGGCGCTCCTCGGGATCGAGCTTGGCCAGCACCTCGCGTTCGCGCGCGCGGGCCATCGGGGCGACGTCGTCGTGGATGGTCCAGCCGGCAGCGCTGAGCTTGAGCACGGAGCGGCGCTTGTCGTTGTCGTGCACCGCGCGATCCACCCGGCCCGCGGCAACCAGACGCGCCAGCGCCCGGCTCACGGCCACCTTGTCCATCGCGGTTCGCTCGGCCACCTCGCGTGCCGACAGCCCCTCGAAGCGCGCCAGCACCGCCATCACCCGCCATTCGGTCATCGAAAGGTCGTAGCGGCGCTGGTAGTCGCTGGCGATCGTCTGGCTGATCGTGTTGGACAGGATCGAGAGCCGGTAG
Organism: Rhodanobacter sp.; assembly: GCA_049650465.1. Classification (GTDB taxonomy): domain Bacteria; phylum Pseudomonadota; class Gammaproteobacteria; order Xanthomonadales; family Rhodanobacteraceae; genus Rhodanobacter. Next base: position 47,360 of record JBASAF010000016.1, read on the forward strand.
GGCAGGAAGTGTTCCAGTTGCAGCGGGGCATGCTCGGCGCTGGGCGGGGCGCTCTTGTGGCGAGGGGACATGGAAGCGGGTTCCTTGCAATTGGTTTCACTTGAAACTATAACGGGGTATTACCAACGGTGGTGGCACGCTCGTGAGTGGCCATCGTGCACCGACATACAGGAGAGCGCCATGAACGCCCAGCCCAACCTTGGCATGCAAGTCAGCACCTTCGACAACCCGATGGGGATCGACGGCTTCGAATTCGTCGAGTTCGCGGCGCCCGCCGGCCGCGCGGGGGAGCTGCATGACCTGTTCAAACGGATGGGGTTCAGCGCGGTGCTCAAGCACAAGTCGCGGCCGATCACCGTGTATCGGCAAAACGGCGTGAACTTCCTGGTCAACGAGGACCCGGATTCCTTCGCCGCCGATTTCGCCAAGGCCCACGGCCCCTGCGCCTGCGGTTTCGCGATCCGCTTCCGCAAGCCCGGCGAGCAGGTGCTGCAGGCGGTGCTGGACAACGGCGGCGAGCAGGTCAAGCACAAGGAAGCGAGCAAGGCGGTCAACGCGGCGGTCATCAAGGGCATCGGCGATTGCATGCTGTACCTGGTCGACCGTTACGGCGAAGTGGGCAGCATCTACGACGCCGACTACGAGGCGATCGAGGGCGCCGAGCAGAACCCCACCGGGTTCGGCCTCACCTTCATCGACCACCTCACCCACAACCTGCATTTCGGCAACATGCAGAAGTGGTCGGACTACTACGAGAAGCTGTTCAACTTCCGCGAGATCCGCTACTTCGACATCAAGGGCGCCAAGACCGGCCTGGTGTCCAAGGCGATGACCGCGCCGGACGGCATCGTGCGCATCCCGCTCAACGAGTCGAACGACCCCAAGAGCCAGATCAACGAATACCTCGACGCCTACCACGGCGAAGGCATCCAGCACATCGCCTGCTTCACCGACGACATCTACGCCACGGTGGAAAAGATGCGCGAGGCGGGCGTGGAATTCCTCGATACGCCCGACACCTATTTCGAGGTGATCGACGAGCGCATCCCGAACCACGGCGAAGACGTGCCGCGGCTGGCCAGGAACAAGATCCTGATCGACGCCGACATGGAGACGAAGAAGCGCCTGCTGCTGCAGATCTTCACCCAGAACTGCATCGGCCCGATCTTCTTCGAGATCATCCAGCGCAAGGGCAACGAGGGCTTCGGCGAGGGCAATTTCCAGGCGCTGTTCGAGAGCATCGAGCGGGATCAGATGAAGCGCGGGGTTCTGTAGTCCCGGACCGGGCGACCCGTCGACTTCGGCCCTCCGGGCCTACGCTCAGGGCGAACGGATTGCATGAACCGATCACCCCGAGCGTAGCCGCGCAGCGGCGAAGGGCATGGCTACCTTGAACACGAAACTCGGAGCACTCGCAGTGAACCTGTCACCAGGCTACCAATCCGGCTTCGCCAACGAATTCGCCAGCGAGGCGATCAAGGGCGTGCTGCCCGTCGGCCGGAATTCGCCCCAGCGCGTGGCCCACGGCCTCTACGCCGAGCAGCTCTCCGGCACCGCGTTCACCGCGCCGCGCCACAGCAACCGGCGCAGCTGGCTGTATCGCATTCGTCCGGCGGCGGTGCACCAGCCGTTCCAGCCGCTGGCGCATGCCACCTTCCACAACCGTTTCGACGAAGCCCCGGCCACGCCCAACCAGTTGCGCTGGGATCCGCTGCCGCTGCCGTCGGAACCGACGGATTTCGTCGATGGCCTGGTCACCCTGGCCGGCAATGGCGGGCCGGCGGAGCAGGCCGGCATCGGTATCCACCTGTACGCGGCCAACCGTTCGATGCAGGGGCGCTTTTTCTACGACGCCGACGGCGAGTTGCTGATCGTGCCGCAGCAGGGCCGCTTGCGACTGGCCACCGAGCTGGGCGTGATCGAGATCGAGCCGCAGGAGATCGCGGTGGTCCCGCGCGGCGTGCGTTTCCGTGTCGACCTGCTCGACGGCGAGGCGCGCGGCTACGTCGGCGAGAACTTCGGCGCGCTGCTGCGGCTGCCGGATCTCGGCCCGATCGGTTCGAACTGCCTGGCCAACGCGCGCGACTTCCTCACTCCGGTGGCGGCGTACGAGGACGTCGAGGGCGCGTTCGAGCTGGTGGCGAAGTTCCAGGGCGCGCTGTGGAGCGCGAAGATCGGTCATTCCCCGCTGGACGTGGTCGGCTGGCATGGCAACTACGCGCCGTACAAGTACGACCTGCGCCGCTTCAACACGATCGGCTCGATCAGCGTCGACCATCCCGACCCGTCGATCTTCACCGTGCTGACCTCGCCCAGCGACACCGCCGGCACCGCCAACGTGGATTTCGCGATCTTCCCGCCGCGCTGGCTGGTGGCGCAGGACACCTTCCGCCCGCCGTGGTTCCACCGCAACGTGGCCAGCGAGTTCATGGGCCTGATCACCGGCGTGTACGATGCCAAGGCCGAGGGCTTCGTGCCGGGCGGCGCCTCGCTGCACAATTGCATGAGCGGCCATGGCCCGGACGCGGCGACGTTCGAGAAGGCATCCAACGCCGACCTGTCGAAGCCGGACGTGATCACCGGCACCATGGCCTTCATGTTCGAGACGCGCAAGGTGATCCGCCCCACCCGGCAGGCGCTGGACTCGCCGCGGTTGCAGCAGAACTACCACGAATGCTGGCAGGGCATCGCGAAGCATTTCGCGCCGTGACCGCCAACCCTCCACGCAGCACGCACAAGGCAGCACGATGAAACTCGGAACTCTCAAGGAAGGCGGCCGCGACGGCACGCTGGTCGTGGTCAGCCGCGACCTCTCCCGCGCAGTGAAAGCCGGCGCCATCGCGCCGACGCTGCAGGCGGCGCTGGACGACTGGTCCAACGCCGCGCCGCGGCTGAACGCGCTGTCGGACGAATTGAACGCCGGCAGCGCTGCCGGTGCCTTCGCGCTGGACATCCACGCGCTGGCCTCGCCGCTGCCGCGCGCCTACGAATTCGTCGACGGCAGCGCCTACCTGCCGCACGTTGAGCGCGTGCGCAAGGCGCGCGGCGCCGAGGTGCCGGCCTCGTTCTACACCGACCCGCTGATGTACCAGGCCACCAGCGCCGGCTTCCTCGGCCCGCGCGATCCGGTGGTGGTGCCCAGCGAGGATTTCGGCATCGACCTGGAAGCGGAAGTGGTGGTGGTCACCGACGACGTGCCGATGGCGGCGACGCCGGCGCAGGCCTCCGAACACATCCAGCTGGTCGGCCTGGTCAACGACGTCAGCCTGCGCGGGCTGATCCCCGGCGAGCTGGCCAAGGGCTTCGGCTTCCTGCAGAGCAAGCCGCGCTCGGCGCTGTCGCCGGTGCTGGTGACCCCGGACGAGCTGGGTGATGCGTGGCACGGCGACAAGCTGCACCTGCCGATGCGCACCTGGCTCAACGACAAGTGGTTCGGCGAGGCCGAGTGCGGCGTCGACATGCAGTTCTCCTTCGCCGAACTGGTCGCCCACGTGGCGAAGACGCGCCCGTTGACCGCCGGCACCATCGTCGGCTCCGGCACCATCGCCAACCAGGACACCGGCAAGGGCGCCTCCTGCCTGGCCGAGCAGCGCACGGTGGAAACCCTGCGCGACGGCAAGCCGAGCACGCCGTTCCTCAAGTTCGGCGACCGCCTGAAGATCGACGTCACCGACGCCGCCGGCGCCTCGATCTTCGGCTCGATCGAGCAGCAGGTCGCGCCGCTCAGGCGGTGAAAGGCCGGGATTCGGGATTCGGGATTCGCAAAAACGGGAAGCAGCGCTCGTAGGGCGGACACTGTCCGCCGGCTTCTTGGCTGATACCGTCCTCGAAGCGCTTCACTCGCGCGGCGCATCGACGGGCGCGATGCTCTTCCGAATCCCGAATCCCGAATCCCGAATCCCGAATCCCGGACCACACACCATGCTGCTGCGGCAGGTTGCCGCGACTTCCGGCGGGTTGACGCGGATCAAGGCGGGCGGGCAGGGCGGTGGACAGACTCGCCCCATGACCACTCCCATCGAACCTCCCGATTTCGACCCCGCGCTGATCGCCCGTTACGACGTGGCCGGCCCGCGTTACACCAGCTATCCGACGGCGCCGCAGTTCAAGACCGATTTCGACGAAGCCGCGCTGCGCAACGTGATCCGTGCCTCCAACGAGGAGCCGATTCCGCGGCCGCTGTCGCTGTACGTGCACGTGCCGTTCTGCATGAGTCCGTGCTTCTACTGCGGCTGCAACCGCATCATCACCCGCGACCTAAGCCAGGCCGACCGCTACCTCGAACGCCTGTACCGCGAGATCGAGCTGATCGCGCCGCTGTTCGACCGCGACCGTCCGGTGCGCCAGCTGCACTTCGGCGGCGGCACGCCGAACTTCCTCGACATCCGCCAGATGGGCGAGCTGCTGGAATCGCTGGCGCGGCATTTCAGCTTCAGCCGCACGGCGGATCGCGAGTTCGGCATCGAGATCGACCCGCGTTTCGCCGACGGCGCCTACGTGCGCGGGCTGGGCGAGCTGGGCTTCAACCGCATCTCGGTCGGCATCCAGGATTTCGACCCGGCGGTGCAGGAAGCGGTCAACCGCATCCAGACTTTCGAGCAGACCCGCGAGGTGCTCGACGCGGCGCGCAGCTCGTGGTTCCGCTCCACCAGCGTGGACCTGATCTACGGCCTGCCGCTGCAGACCGTGGACGGCTTCAGCCGCACGCTGGAGCAGGTCGTGTCGCTGGACCCGGACCGGGTGGCCGTGTACGGCTACGCGCACCTGCCGGAGATGTTCAAGGCGCAGCGGCAAATCGCCGCAGCCGACCTGCCCGATGCCGCCACGCGGCTGGCGCTGTTCGGTCGCGCGGTGGCGCAGCTGTCGGCGGCGGGCTACGTCTATGTCGGCATGGATCACTTCGCCAAGGCCACCGACGAGCTGGTGCTGGCGCAGCGCGCCGGTACGCTGCAACGCAATTTCCAGGGCTATTCGACCCACGGCCATTGCGACATCGTCGGCCTGGGCGTCAGCGCGATCGGCCGCGTCGGCGACAGCTACAGCCAGAACGCGCGCGACCTGGTGGGCTATTACGCGGCGCTGGACGCCGGCCGGCTGCCGGTGGCGCGGGGGCTGGAACTGGACGAGGACGACCTGATCCGGCGCGAGCTGATCGGCGAGCTGATGTGCCATGGCGTGGTCGACAAGCAGCAGTTCGGTGCACGCCACCGCCTGCTGTTCGACGAGTACTTCGTGCGCGGGCGCGAACGCCTTGCGCCGCTGGTGGCCGACGGACTGGTGGAAGACGATGCGCGCACCTTGCAGGTGACCTCGCGGGGTCGTCTGCTGTTGCGTATCATCGCCATGTGCTTCGACGCCTATCTCGACGACAAGGCACAGGCGGCGCGCTATTCGCGCGTGATCTGATCCACGCAGCTCCGACCAGGCAACCCATCGCACCATGGATTCCAAGCACCCGGCAGGGCGCCTGCCCGAGCCGCCCAATCCGATTGCCGACGACGGCGACGAAACCCACTTCTGCGGCACCTGCGCGTTTTCCAGTGCCTGCATCGCCGCCGGCTACAACAAGCCGGAACTCGCCGAACTGCAGTGCCTGGTCGAGCACGTCGGGCCGTTCCGCGCCGGCGAGCACGTCTTCCGCACCGGCGATCCGTTCCGCGCGATCTTCGCCGTGCGCAGCGGCACGGTCAAAACGCGCATGGTGGACAAGGAGGGCCGCGAGCAGGTGCTGGGCTTCTACCTGCCGGGCGAGGTGATCGGTCTCAACGCCATCTACCCCGAGCATTTCCCCTGCGATGCGGTGGCGCTGGATACCGCGTTCTTCTGCCGCTTCTCGTTCCCCGCGATGAGCGCGCTGGCCTCGCGCATTCCGGCGGTGCAGAAGCACCTGTTCCGCCTGCTGAGCAAGGAACTGGGCAGCGCCAGCCTGCTCGCCGGCGACCACAGTGCGGACGAGCGCATGGCGGCATTCCTGATGGACCTGGCCGGGCGCTACGCCGCGCGCGGTTTCTCCGCCACGCGCTTCCACCTGAGCATGTCGCGCGGCGACATCGCCAACTACCTGCGCCTGGCCGCCGAGACGGTGAGCCGCGTGCTGAGCCGCTTCCGCAGCCAGGGCCTGATCCGCATCGAGGGCCGCGAACTGGAACTGCTCAAGCCCGATGCCCTGCGCCAGCTTGGCCAGGCGCTGCTGCCGGACTGAGGACTAGGCCGCCGGCACCGCTTCCTCGACCACCCGCGGCCGCGCCCGCGAGCGGCGATAGCTGGCGACGATGTCGCCGTAATGGATCACCCGGCCGATCGTGTAGGTGGTGATGCGGGTGACGTCGCGCACCGGTTTCAGGTGGCTGGGGCGGAACGCGCCGTGGTAGCGCGAGGCGATCGGCACCGAGACGATGCCGAGGTTCTTCTCGCGCGAGGCGGCGATCAGGATGGCGGCCTCGAACACGAAGTTCTCCGCGGCCAGGTCCACCAGTGCCAAGGCTTCGCGCGGATACCAGCGCTGGCCGCTCTGGGTGTCCGCCACCGGTTGCGCGCAGGCCCACGAGATGCCCCAGTCGGCGACGGCGTTGGCGCGGCGGCGGCCTTTCGGCTGCTGCGCCTTGTCCAGCAGCCGCGCGCCGATCACGATGTGCCGCGGGTAGCGCGCCGCGGCGGCGACGATGCGCGGGATGTCGCTGGCCAGGTGCTGGCCGTCGCCGTCCATCGTCAGCACGGCGTCGTAGCCACGGCGCAGCGCCTCGCGAAAGCCCTGGCGCAGCGCCTCGCCCTTGCCGCAGCGTTGTTCGTGGCGTAGCAGCGTCACCGGCAGGCCGGCGACGATTTCCGGCGTGCGGTCGTCCGAGCCGTCGTCGATCACGATCACCGGCACGTCCAGCGCCAGCACGGATTCGACCACCGAGCGGATCGCGGCCTCTTCGTTGAGGCAGGGAATCAATACGCACCAGCGTGCGGCGGAGGTGTTCACGCGACCTTCTCCATGGCGATCTGCAATCCCAGTGCGGGGGCGGCGGCCAGCCGGCACGATCCGGCGGAGCCCGCGGCGCCGGCCAGCAGGGCGAGCAGGGCCAGGCTGCTGGCGGACGGATTGTCCCGCCGCCAGCCGGCGAGGGGCTCGACGAGGGTTTCCTCCGGCTGCGGCGGAGCCAGCTGCAGATCGAGCCGCGCCTGCGTCGCCGCGCTCGCGGCGGGAGCCAGCACCAGCGCGCAGCCGAACGCCTGCGTGCAGCCGGTCACCTCGGCCAGCGGCCCGCTGCCGTCGCCGTCGCTGCACACCAGCAGCACCGGGCACTGGTCGGCCAGCACCTGGCTGGCCGCCTCGAGCAGGCCGGCACCGAAGCTGGCCGCCTGCGCGGCGATCGCGGTGGATGGCGCGTGGCAGCCGGTGGCGATGGTCCAGTAGCCGACGGCGGCGTTGTGCACCGAGTTGTGGAAACGGATCGGCGACAGCTCGGCCGGCGCGTGCGCGAGGGTGGCGCACATGTAGTCGGTGATCGGCTGGTCGCCATGCGCGGAGGCGAACACGCAAGCCAGCGTGGTCGCGTCGCGCCCGCTCATCGCCACCGCCTGGCCGGCCGCCTCGATCGCCAGCAGCACGCTCGCCGGGGCGCGGCGGCGTTCGTTCGCCGGCAGCGTGGCCGCGGCTGGCCGCGGCGGCGGAGCGGCCGGCGTTTCACCCGCGAGCACGCTGCGCAACGCCGCGAAGTCGGCCAGCTGCGGCGACCACAGGCCGACGCCTTCGACGTAAACGCGCAGGCCGCTCATGCCGCGAACCCCGCGCGGGCGAAGGCCAGGCAGGCGTTGTTGCCGCCGAAGCCGAACGAGTTGCTGAGCGCCACGTCGATCCGTCGCTCTTCATTGCGCCACGCGAACTGCGCGCCGCAGACCGGGTCGGGCGTGTCGCCGCCGAGGTTGCCGGGCACCAGGCCGTGCTCGATCGCCTGCAGCGCCACGGTGGCTTCGACGATGCCTGCCGCGCCCAGCGTGTGGCCGGTGAACCCCTTGGTCGAGCTGGCCCGCGTGGAAGCCGGGAACGCGCGGCCGACCAGCGCCGCTTCCACCTCGTCGTTCTTCTGGCTGGCGGTGCCGTGGAGATTGATGTAATCCACCTGCGCCGGATCGAGCCCGGCACGCGCCAGCGCATCGTTCAATGCCAGCTCCGCGCCGAGTCCTTGCGGATGCGGCGTGGACATGTGGTACGCATCGCTGGCTTCGCCGTAGCCGAGCAGGCGCGGTGCGTCGGGCGCCGCGTCGATCCGTTCGAGCAGGGCGAAACCGGCCGCCTCGCCGATCGAGATGCCGTTGCGCGCCGCGTCGAACGGCCGGCACGGCTCGGGCGAGACCAGTTCCAGCGCGTTGAAGCCGAACAGCACGCTGTCGCACAAGGTGTCCACGCCGCCGACCACGGCCGCGTCGATCAGGCCCAGTCGCAGCATCCGCTCGGCGCTGGCGAATACCTTGGCGCTGGACGAGCAGGCAGTGGAGACGGTCAGGCACGGCCCCTCCAGCGCCAGCGCCACCGTCACGAATGCTCCCAGCGAATGCGGTGCGTGGATGGCCGGGCGCAGCATGTCGTCGGGCATGCCGCCATCCGCATCCAGCCGCCGGTACGCCTCCTCGGTAGCGCCGATGCTGGCGGTGGAGGTGCCCAGCAGCAGTGCCACGCGGCTCGCGCCGTAGCGCGCGCGCGCGGCGTGCACGCGGTCGAGGAAGCCGTCCTGGTTCAGGCCGAGCCAGGCCAGCCGGTTGTTGCGGCAGTCCCAGGGAGCGAGCGCCGCGGGCAGCGGTGCGTTTTCGACACCTTCGACCCGACCGATCCAGCACGCCAGCGGCGCGCTGCTGAAATCGTTCGGGCGCAAGCCGCTGCGCGCGCGCCGAAGCGCGTCGAGCTGGGCATCGAGGCCGCGGCCGAGTGCCGAGGTGGCGGTGTGCGCGGTGACCGCGAGTGGTGTCATCACATGAGGCATCGCGAAAGCCTAGCGGCCACTCCTGGGCTTGCCTAGCCTGGGACCGTCGGGAAGGCCGATCGTCGCCACCCCGACATGAAGATGCCGCGAACGTCGCGCCCCGTTAAGCTGTCGCGTCTCCCGCACCGACGGTGCCCTGGCGTGCACGGCTCGCGAAAACCCTCGAAATACCTGCGCGACGCCGACGTGCTGCACGCTGCCGCGGTCACCGGACTGGTCGTGGTGTTGAGCGCCGGCCTGGTCTGGCTTGGCTATCTGATCCACGTCTGGCGCATCGCCACGCGCAGTCCGCTGTCGCCGCCGCGGCGGATGACCGTGCTGGTGTTCGGGCGCCGGCTCGAGCACGACGCGCCCGGCCACGATTACCGGCAGCGGCTGCAGCGCGCGCTGGTCCTGGCGCGGCAGCGGCAGACCGATCATTTGCTGCTGCTCGGCGGGTGCAGCGGCAGCCGGCTCAGCGAGGCTGCCGCTGGCGAGGCCTGGCTGCGCCAGCACGAGCTGGCCGGCGCCGTGCGGGTGGAACTGGAACAGGATTCGGTCGATTCGCTGGAGAACCTGCGCCATGCGCGGCGCCTGCTGCAACACCAGGGACCGCTGCCGCCGGTGGCCCTGGTGACCAGCCGCTACCACCTGGCGCGCTGCCTGCTGCTGGCGCGGCGGCTCGGCTTCGACAGCATCGCCATCGCCGCCGAGCCGTCCCTGCCCAGGCATGCGCGCTACCTCGGCCGGCTCGTGCTGGAAGCGGGCTACCTGATGTGGATCGACATCGGCATGCGCTGGGCACGGTTGATCGGGCACGCGCGCATGGCCGCCCGCATCAGTTGAATTGCGCCGGGTCAGGGCGGCGCGGCGCCGCGCCGCAGCCGGTCGCGCGCATGCCCTTGCTAAGCTTGGCTCCATCCAATCCGCGAGCCTGACGATGAGCGCACAAGCCGACCTTGCCGAAACCTTCCTGCGCGACTTGCAGGACCGCATCTGCGCGGCGATCGAGGAGGCCGACGGCGGCGCGCGCTTCATCGAGGATGCGTGGACCCGCGCGGCGGGTGGTGGCGGACGCACGCGCGTGCTGCGCGATGGCGCGGTGTTCGAGCAGGCCGGGGTGAATTTCTCGCGCGTGCACGGGCACCAGCTGCCGCCCAGCGCCACCGCGCACCGGCCCGAGCTGGCCGGCGGCAGCTTCATCGCCACCGGCGTGTCGCTGGTGCTGCATCCGAAGAATCCCCACGTGCCGACCACGCACGCCAACGTGCGCTACTTCGAGGCCAGCAAGGAGGGCGTGGAGACGGTGTGGTGGTTCGGCGGCGGCTTCGACCTTACCCCGTTCTACCCGGTCGACGAGGACGTGCGCCACTGGCACACCGTGGCGCGTGAGCTGTGCGAACCGTACGGCGACGATGTCTACCCGCGCTACAAGAAGTGGTGCGACGAGTACTTCTACCTCAAGCATCGCGACGAGACGCGCGGTGTGGGCGGCCTGTTCTACGACGACATGAACGAGGGCGGCTTCGAGCGCTGCTTCGCCTTCACCCGCGGCGTCGGCCAGGGCTTCCTCGACGCCTACCTGCCCATCGTCGAGCGCCGCAAGGGCACGCCGTACGGCGAGCGCGAGCGCGAGTTCCAGCTGTACCGGCGCGGCCGCTACGTCGAGTTCAACCTGGTCTACGACCGCGGCACGCTGTTCGGCCTGCAGTCCGGCGGGCGCACCGAATCGATCCTGATGAGCCTGCCGCCGCGCGTGCGCTACGAATACGCGTATCAGCCGGAGCCCGGCTCGGCCGAGGCGAAGCTGGCCGATTACCTCAAGCCGCGCGACTGGCTTTGACGCAACTTCGCGCGCAGGGCGGGCACCGCCCGCCGGATTCTCCTTGCCCCATGACAAAAATCGGCGGGCAGTGCCCGCCCTACGACCTTACGGCGTGGCGCCGCTAAACTTCTCCACCGTGGCGCCCTTCACCGGGCCGATCGTGGCGCTGTCGCTCACCTTCAGCTCCACTTCGCGACGGAACTCCAGCGGACCCTGCACCACGGCGTGCGGGCCGATCACCACCACCGGCTTGCGGCTGTTGAAGTTGAACCAGCCGTGCTGCTTGTCGACCAGGATGCCGCCTTCGACCCGCGAGTTCTCGCCCACGGTGATGTCTCCGCTCACCGTGGACAGGCCGCCGGCGACGTGGGCGGCATCCAGTTCGATCGCGCCGTTGACGTTGCCCAGCTTGCCGCCGACATCGGCGCCGCGTGCCAGGCGGATGTGGCCGTTGACCGCGCTCACCTCGCCGCTGACCTTGCTGGCCTCGCCCAGCGTGATCGCGCCGTTGACGGTCTCCACCGAACTGGCCTGGGCGCGGTCGCCGAGCTCCACCGCGCCATTGACCGTGCTGGCCTCGCGCACGGTGGCGCCGTCGCCCACGTAGACTGCGCCGTTGACCGAGCTGACATTGCCCGCCTGCTGGCCGGCCTCGACGCGCACGGCGCCGTTGACCTTGTCGATGTCGCCGTCGCGGGCGGCAGCCAGCGCGGGCAGCAGGGCGAAGATGCAGAGCAAGAGAATCGTCGAGATGCGGCGCATGGCAGCCTCCGTGGTCGGTGGAAAACCCTAGGATGCCGCAGCCCCGGCAAAGGTTTGGCATGACCTGTGGCAGGGTGCGGATTTGACGCTGCCAAGGCCGCACTGCACCATTCACGGTTCATCCCGTCTGCTGAGCGCACCCATGCACAAGCTCGTCCTGATCCGCCACGGCCAGTCGCAGTGGAACCTCGACAACCGCTTCAGCGGCTGGGCCGACGTCGACCTCACCGAGCAGGGCATGGCCGAGGCGCGCGAGGCAGGCCGCCTGCTGACCGAAGGCGGCTACAGCTTCGACGTGGCGCACACCTCGGTGCTCAAGCGCGCCGTGCGCACGCTGTGGGGGGTGCAGGACGAGATGGACCTGATGTGGTTGCCGGTGGTCACCGACTGGCGCCTCAACGAGCGCCACTACGGCGGCCTCACCGGCCTGAACAAGGCCGAGACCGCGGCGAAGTACGGCGAGGCGCAGGTGAAGATCTGGCGCCGCAGCTACGACGTGCCGCCGCCCCCGCTGGAGCGCGCCGCCAACGAGGCGGTGCACGACCCGCGCTACGCGACCCTCGATCCGAAGGACATCCCCGACACCGAATGCCTGAAGGACACGGTGGCGCGCGTGCTGCCGTACTGGCACCAGGTACTGGCGCCGGCGATCAAGGCCGGCCAGCGCGTGCTGGTGGCCGCGCACGGCAATTCGCTGCGCGCGCTGGTGAAGTACCTGGACGGCATCTCCGACGAGGCGATCGTCGAGCTCAACATCCCCAACGGCGTGCCGCTGGTGTACGAATTCGACGACGAGCTGAAGCCGCTCAACCACTACTACCTCGGCGACGCCGAGGCGATCGCCGCGAAGATGGCCGCGGTGGCCAACCAGGGCAAGGCGAAGTAGCCCGTCATCCCCGCGCGCCATGCCCACTTCCCTGATCATCGTCGACGATTTCCTCGGCAACGCGCATGAATTGCGCGACGCCGCGCTGCGGCTGACCTATCCCGAGCAGGATGGCGCGTTCCCCGGCCGCAATTCTCTGGAGCGCATCGAGGTCGGCGGCCTGGCGCAGAGGGTGTCCGAGCTGGTGCGCGAGCCGCTGAAGGTCATCTCGCCGCCGCAGTCGCACGCCAAGTTCCGCATCACCCTGGCGCAGGACAAGGGCCGTGCCAAGGTACACATCGACAGCGGCGCGCACTGGTCGGGCATCCTCTACCTGAGCCGGCCCGAGGATTGCCGTGGCGGCACGGAGTTCTTCCGCCATCGCCGCACCAACACCGACCGCGCCCCGATCAACCCCGCCGAACGGGCGGCACTGGGCTATGCGTCGGGCCAGGAGATGTACCGCGACATCATCGAGCAGGACAGCAACGACGATTCGAAGTGGGAACTGACCATGCGGGCGCCGATGCGCTTCAACCGCCTGGTGCTGCTGCGGCCATGGCTGTGGCACACCGCCGGCGAGGCATTCGGCGACAGCATGGAGAACGGACGGCTGGTCTACCTGATGTTCTTCGAGTCGGCTGCGTCGTAGCGAACGTCCACGCTGCAGGGGTTACGAATGCCAGTCGCCGCCCCGCGCCGGCCCCGCTAAGCTGGTTCCACGTCGTCACGCGGAGTAGCCACATGCCCGCCCACCTGACCAGCTACCTGATCATGCTGCCGCTGCTCGTCCTGGTCGTATGGCGCCGCGTCAGCCGCCAGTTCGGCCGCCAGCCGATCCGGCGCAAGCGGATGATTTTCCGCATCGCGGTGTTCGCCTTCATTGGCTGCATGCTCGCGATCGCCGGCTTCCACAGGGTCGCCCTGGCCGAAGGCCTGCTGGGTGGCGTGCTGATCGGCGCGGCGGTCGGCCTGCTCGGCTTGCGCCTCACCCGCTTCGAGGTCGACCCGCGCAAGGGCGACTGCTACGTACCCAACGCGTGGATTGGCGGCCTGCTTGCCGTGCTGCTGCTGGGGCGGCTGGCGTGGCGGCTGCTGGTGGTGTGGCCGCAGATGCAGCATGCGGCCGCCGCCCAGGCCGGCACCGCGGCGATGCAGCCGCTGGCGCATGCCTCCAGCCCGCTGACCATGCTGGTGATCGGCCTGCTGGTGGGTTACTACATCTGCTACTACAGCGGCGTGCTGTTGCATCACAAGCGCTTCGTGCAGGCGCATCCGGGGGTCACCGAGGCCTGACCGGCGGCACCTGCCGCGCTAGTCGGCGCGGTGCTCCAGCGCCAGGTACTCCTCGCTCTGCATCTCGATCAGGCGCGATTCGGTGCGGCCGAATTCGGCGCGCAGGCGCTCGCCGTCGTACAGCTCGGTGATCGGCGCGGCGGCGGAAAGCACCAGCTTCACGCGCCGGTCGTAGAACTCGTCGACCAGTTGCACGAAGCGCTTCGCCGCGTCTTCGCTGTAGATGGTGAATTGCGGCACGTTGGCGACGATCACCGCCGGGCCGGCCTTGGCCAGCGCGATGTAGTCGGCCACCGCGCGCGGGCCTTCGCACAAGGCGGCGAACTGGAACCACAGGATGTTCTCGGCGCGCTTGTGGAACGGGATGTCGCGGCCGTTGATGCGCAGCGCGCCGTCCAGCTCGATCGCACCGCTGGCCTGGCTGGCGAAGATGCGCTCCAGCGCGCGATGCGACTCGGGGCCCGGCGGCGTGAGGTAGACCGGCGCCTGGGCCAGTGCGCGCAGGCGCCAGTCGTGCGCGGAGGCCATTTCCACCACGTGGCAATGCTGCTCGATCAGCGCGATCGCGGGCAGGAAGCGGGCGCGCTGCAGGCCGTCCTTGTACAAATTCGCCGGCGCGGTGTTGGAGGTGGTGACCAGGCTCACGCCGCGCTCGAACAGCGCGTCGAGCAGGTTGGCCAGAATCATCGCATCGCCGATGTCGTTGACCAGGAACTCGTCCAGGCACAGCACGCGGCAGCGTTCGGCGATGCCGGCGGCGACCTCCACCAGCGGGCTCTGCCGTTCGCCCAGCGCGCGCAGGCTGTCGTGCACCTCGCCCATGAAGCGGTGGAAGTGCCGCCGCAGCACCACGCCATGCGGCAGGCTGGCGGCGAACAGGTCCATCAGGAAGGTCTTGCCGCGCCCCACGCTGCCCCACAGGTACAGCCCGGGCACGCCTTCCGGCGGCTCGTTGCCCAGCAGCGATCTCAACCGGCCGAACAGGCCGCCTTCGCCGACCGGTTCCGCACACAGCGCCGCGTGCATGCGGTCGAACTCGGTCAGCAGCGCCAGCTGGGCGGGGTCCGATTCCCAGCGGTGGGCGGCCACGCCTTCGGCGTAACGCGCGCTGGGCGCGAGCAGGGGTGTTGCGGTCATGCGCGGATCAGGCCTGGCGGGGCGGCGGCAACCAACCGCGCACGGCGTGCTTGATGGCGCCACGCAGGTCCATCAGCCGGCGGTGGAAGAAATGGCTGGTGTCCGGCATGCGCACCAGTTCGGGCCTGGGCTCGAGCGTCTCCACCCAGTCGAACACCGCCTGCGGCTCGACCACTTCGTCCGCCTCGCCCTGCACCACCAGCCACGGGCAGGTCGGCATCGCGATGGTGCCGAAATCGTAGCGGCCCGCCGGCGGCGCGATGCTGATCAGCGCATCGGCACGCAGCGGCACCGCCTGGGCCAGGCTCACGTAGCTGCCGAAGGAGAAGCCGGCCAGCCACAGCGCATCGTCGGGCCGCACGCGGCGGACCCAGGCCACCACCGCGGCCAGGTCCTCGCGCTCGCCGCGGCCCTTGTCGAAGCGGCCCTCGGATTCGCCCGCCTCGCGGAAGTTGAAGCGCACGGTGTCCAGCCCCGATTCGCGCAGCGCGCGCTCGGCCATGGTCACCACCTTGTTGTGCATGCTGCCGCCCTCGCTGGTCAGCGGGTGGCAGATCACCGCCACGCCGCGGCGCGCGCAAGCGGGTTCGGCGATGTCGGTGGCGGTTTCCAGCTTGCCGACCGGACCGGTCAGCACGAAACTGGCGGCGACATCCGGAAAGCCGGCAGGGTCGGCAGGTAACGAGGCGGGTTTCATGCGCAAGATCATAACCGCGACGCTGATCCGCTGCCCGCGCGGATGAACCACCTCGCCCACGTGCTGCTGGCCGGCGACGACGAAGCGCTGCAACTGGGCGGCATGCTGGGCGATTTCGTGCGCGGCGAGCTCGACCCGAGGCAGTTCCCGGCACGGGTGATCCGCGGCATCCGCCTGCATCGCGCCATCGACAGCTACACCGACGGCCATCCCGCGGTGCTGGACGCCAAGGCCAGCCTGCCGCCGCCGTATCGGCGGTACGCCGGCATCGTGCTCGACATGTGGTTCGATCATCTGCTGGCGCGGGATTTTTCGCGCTGGAGCGCGCAGCCGCTGGCGGAATATTCGCTACATTTGCGCCAGCTGCTGCAGCGGCGCGATGCGTTGCTGCCGCCCGCGCTGCGGCGGTTTGGCGCCTACATGGAGGCCAACGACCTGCCCGCCGGCTACGCCGATCGCGCGGTGCTGGGCCGGGCGCTGGCCGGGATCGGCCAGCGGCTCACGCGCGCCAACCCGCTGGATACCGCCTTGCCGGTGCTGCGCCAGCACGAGACGGCGCTGCAGCAGAGTTTCGAAGCGTTCTTCCCCGAGCTGCAGGCGTTCGCGCAGCGATGGATCGACACGCGTGCCGACTGACCGGCTTCGGCAGTGCGCAAGGGATTCCAGCGGGACGCCGAAGGGAGGGAGGCAAACGAAAAACGCCGCCCCGGAGGGCGGCGTCTGGAGACAGCTTGATGGATCAGGCGACTACTTCGCCTGATCGACGATCCAGTGCACGGCGTTGGCGACCTGCTCGTCGGTGAGCGCCGGGTTGCCGCCCTTGGGCGGCATGAAGTTGCCGTCCGGGCCGTGGTAACCCTCGATCGCGTGCTTGACCAGCACGTCGATGCCCTGCTTGATGCGCGGACCCCAATTGGACTTGTCGCCCAGCTTGGGCGCACCGGCGACGCCGCCGGTGTGGCAGCTGGTGCACAGGTGGTCGTAGATTTCCTTGCCGTCGGTGGTGCCGCCGTAGGCGACCTGGGAGGCGGCGGCCTTGGCCGCGGCATCGGCCGCGGCCTGCATGGCGGCACGACCGGTGTCGCCGGCGTAGACGGCGCCGGCGGGGGCGATCCGAGCGGCGACGGTGGCCGGGTGGTTCGGGTTGGTTTCTTTCGGCTCGCTGTTGTTGATCGCCAGCGCGGACAACACCAGGACCACGGTAAGGACCATCAGTGCGCCGATGGTCAGCGAGAACTGACGCAGAAAGCCCTGGTCGGATTTGCTAAGGGGACCGCTCACGCACGTACTCCTGTCAGTGGGCGGGCTGGGGCCGCCTTGTTGCCTTGCTGTCACGCCGGGATCGCGAAACCACCGCAGCCGCCAGGGTCGAAGACCTCGATGCACCCCAACCCCTGCTGCCGGTATCCGGATCGCGCCCTCGGGGCGCACTGGCGACCAGTCCGGTATTATAAACGAAGCGCTCGACAAGTTTCAGGGTAACGGTCGCCTGTATCCCGATGCGGCGTCCGGAACGTTCTGCATCAGGTCCGGTCTGCCGGGGACCGCTTCGGGTTTTGGCCTGCCGGGCTGCGATCAAGCTGTGCGGTGCACGTTTCCACGCCACGGTCTGGCCAATGGCCAGGAACCTGTGGACCGCACGGCCGGATTCGCGCCTCGACCAGCCGGTCCGACAGCTTGCCTGCGGCGGGGTGCGAAACCCTGCCATCGGTCATGGCCCACCCCTGTCTACCGGCATTGTTCAAGGCGGTTCGCGTACACCTATGCTTTGGCCATGCGGGCGCGTCTGCCCACGTGGTTCCTGCGGCGGCGGCCCTGGCCGGTTGACCGCCCGGTTCAATCCAGGAGTTCTACATGTCGCGTTTTTGGAAGATCGCGTTGATCGTGCTGGCGGTGGTCATCGTGGCCGTGGTCGCCATCCGCGTGCTGCACAAGCCCGCCCCTGCCGGCAAGGGCGCCGACGGCAAGGACAATGCGCCGCCGGTCCCGGTGACGGTGGTGCCGGTGGTCAAGCAGAACGTGCCGGTCTACCTGACCGCGCTGGGCACGGTGCAGGCGCTCAACACCGTGACGGTGCTGCCGCAGGTCTCGGGCCGGCTGCTCAGCATCGAATTCACCGAGGGACAGCCGGTGACCAAGGGCCAGGTGCTGGCGCGCATCGACCCGCGCACCTTCCAGGCCAACTACGACCAGGCGGTTGCCCGGCGCAAGCAGGACCAGTCGCTGCTGGCTACCGCGCGCAGCAACTACCAGCGCACGCAGGATCCGAAGTACAG
The DNA here is from genome assembly GCA_049650465.1 of Rhodanobacter sp. Taxonomy (GTDB): domain Bacteria; phylum Pseudomonadota; class Gammaproteobacteria; order Xanthomonadales; family Rhodanobacteraceae; genus Rhodanobacter. The sequence goes on from JBASAF010000016.1 coordinate 65,163, forward strand.
CCAGTACGTGGCCAAGATCGACCAGGTCACGCAGAAGAACACCGTGGCCCAGTATGAGGCGGCCGTGGCGGCCGACGAGGCCGCGATCCGCGACGCCAAGGTGCAGCTCGACTACACCGAGATCCGCTCGCCGATCGACGGCCTGGCCGGTATCCGCGCGGTGGACCCGGGCAACGTGGTGACCACCTCCAGTGCGATCGTCACGCTGACCCAGCTGCACCCGATCAACGTGATGTTCACCCTGCCGGAGCAGAACCTGGACATGGTGCGCAGCGCGGCGCAGGGCGGCAAGCCGCTGGAGGTCACCGCGCTTGATCGCGTCGACGCGCACCCGATCGCCAGCGGCGGCGTGCTCAAGGTGATCGACAACCAGATCGACACCAGCACCGGCACCTTCCGCCTGAAGTCGGAGTTCGCCAACGACCACAACGAGTTGTGGCCGGGCCAGTTCGTCAACGTGCGGCTGCTGGTGAACACCGTCGACGGCGGCCTGGTGATCCCCTCGCAGGGCGTGCAGCGCGGGCCGGACGGCGACTACGTCTACCTGGTACAGGGCGACAACACGGTCAAGATGCAGTCGATCGTGGTGGCCGGCGAGGTGGGCGACAGCCACGTGATGATCGGCAGCGGGCTCAAGGTTGGCGACAAGGTGGTGACCGAAGGCCAGTTCCGGCTCAAGCCCGGCAGCAAGGTCAACCCGCTCAAGCCGGGCGAAGTGCCGGCCGCGCCGACCGCGGAGGAAATGCAGAAAGCCAAGGCGGACAGCAAGCGTGGCGGCCGCCGCCATTGACGTCGGGGCGGCCCGGCGGCGTCGCGCGGGCCGCGTCCACAGCATGATCGCGGCCACGGCCGCTCCACTTCGCCACGTTCGTCACGGATAGTCATGGGCTTCTCCACGCTCTTCATTCGCCGCCCGATCGCCACTTCGCTGCTGATGGTGGCGGTGCTGCTGCTCGGCATCCTGGGCTTCCGCCAGCTGCCGGTGTCGGCGCTGCCGGAGATCGAGGCGCCCAGCCTGGTGGTGACCACGCAGTATCCGGGTGCCAGCGCCACCACCATGGCGACGCTGATCACCACGCCGCTGGAGCGCAACCTCGGGCAGATCTCCGGCCTCACCATGATGAGCTCGGATTCGTCGGCGGGCCTGTCGACGATCGTGCTGCAGTTCAACATGGGCCGCGACATCGACATCGCCGCGCAGGACGTGCAGGCGGCGATCAACCAGGCCAAGGGCACACTGCCGGGCAACCTGCCGTACCCGCCGGTGTACAACCGGGTCAACCCGGCCGACGCGCCGATCCTCACCCTGGCGCTGCAGTCGGACAGCCGCCCGCTGCGCGACGTCAACGACCTGGCCGACTCGATCCTGGCGCAGAAGCTGTCGCAGGTGCAGGGCGTGGGCCTGGTCTCGATCGCCGGCAACGTGCGCCCGGCCGTGCGCATCCAGGTCAACCCCGCGCAGCTGGCCAACCTGGGCCTGACCATGGAGGACGTGCGCAGCGCGCTGACCCAGGCCAACGTCAACGCGCCCAAGGGCACGCTGAACGGCAAGACGCAGAGCTACTCGATCGGCACCAACGACCAGCTGGCCGATGCCGAGCAGTACAAGAGCACCATCATCAGCTACAAGAACAACTCGCCGGTGCGCCTGTCCGACGTGGCCAAGGTGGTCGACGGCGTGGAGAACGACCAGCTCGCCGCGTGGGCCAACGGCAAGCCGGCGGTGCTGCTGGACATCCGCCGCCAGCCCGGCGCCAACATCGTGCAGACGGTGGAGCAGATCCGCCGCATCCTGCCCGAGCTGCGCAACGCGCTGCCGGCCGACGTGCACCTGGACGTGTTCGCCGACCGCACGGTGACCATCCGGGCCTCGGTGCACGACGTGGAGTTCACCCTGATCCTCACCGTGTTCCTGGTGGTGGGCGTGATCTTCGTGTTCCTGCGCCGGCTGTGGGCCACCATCATCCCGGCCACGGCGGTGCCGCTGTCGCTGCTGGGCACGTTCGGGGTGATGAGTTTCACCGGCATGTCGCTGGACAACCTCTCGCTGATGGCGCTCACCGTGGCCACCGGTTTCGTGGTCGACGATGCGATCGTGATGATCGAGAACATCGTGCGCTACATCGAGCAGGGCAGGGACGGCAAGGAGGCGGCCGAGATCGGCGCGAAGGAGATCGGCTTCACCGTGCTGTCGCTGACCGTGTCGCTGGTGGCGGTGTTCCTGCCGCTGCTGCTGATGCCCGGTGTCACCGGCCGGTTGTTCCACGAGTTCGCCTGGGTGCTGACCATCGCGGTGAGCATCTCGATGCTGGTCTCGCTGACGCTGACGCCGATGATGTGCGCCTACCTGCTCAAGCCCGACCAGCTGCCGGAAGGCGACGACGCGCACGAGCGCCACGCCGCCGCCGGCAGGCGCACCGTGTGGGCGCGCACCGTGCACGTGTACGAGAATTCGCTGGACTGGGTGCTCGACCACCAGCGCCTGACCATGCTGGTGGCCGGCGCCGCGGTGGTGCTGACCGTGTTCCTGTACATCGCCATCCCCAAGGGCCTGCTGCCCGAGCAGGACACCGGCCTGATCACCGGCGTGGTGCAGGCCGACGACAACATTGCGTTTCCGGCGATGGAGCGGCGCACCAAGGCAGTGGCCGAGGCGTTGCGCAAGGACCCGGCGGTGGCCGGCGTGGCGGCGTTCATCGGCGCCGGCACGATCAACCCCACCTTGAACCAGGGCCAGCTCAGCATCGTGCTGAAGGATCGCGGCGACCGCGACGGCCTGGACAAGCTGCTGCCGCGGCTGCAGCAGAGCGTGGCCGACATCCCCGGCGTGGCGCTGTACCTGAAGCCGGTGCAGGACGTGACCCTGGACAGCACCGTGTCGGCCACCGAATACCAGTACGCGCTGTCCCAGGTGGACTCCGCCGAGCTGGCCAAGTACGCCGACCAGATGACCCGCGCGATGCGCCAGCGCCCGGAGCTGGCCGACGTCAGCAACAACCTGGCCGATCGCGGCAACGCGCTCAAGCTGACCATCGACCGCGAGAAGGCCAGCCGCATGGGCGTGCCGGTGCAGACCATCGACGACACCTTGTACGACGCTTTCGGCCAGCGCCAGATCTCCACCATCTTCACCCAGTTGAACCAGTACCGCGTGGTGCTGGAGGTGGCGCCGGAGTTCCGCAACAGCACCGACCTGCTCAACAAGCTCACCGTGCGCGGCAACGGCTCCGGCGCGCTGACCGGCAGCAACGCCACCAGCTTCGGCCAGGTGAAGTCGAGCAACTCGGCCACGCCCAGCGGCATCGGCAACACCGGCAACATCGGCATCGCGCTGGGCGGCGGCGGCACCATCCCGCTGTCCTCGCTGGCCAGCGCCGAGGTCACCAGCGCGCCACTGGTGGTCAGCCACCAGCAGCAGCTGCCGGCGGTGACGCTGTCGTTCAACGTGGCGCCGGGCTATTCGCTGTCCGACGCGGTGTCGGCGATCCACCAGATCAACGCGGAGCTGAACTTCCCGCCGCAGGTGCGCGGCCAGTTCATCGGCAAGGCCGCCGAGTTCAACTCCTCGCTGGGCGACGAGGTGCTGTTGCTGCTGGCCGCGATCGTGGTGATCTACATCGTGCTGGGCGTGCTGTACGAGAGCTACATCCACCCGCTGACCATCATCTCCACCCTGCCGCCGGCCGGCGTGGGCGCGCTGCTGGCGCTGATGATGTTCGGCATGAGCCTGTCGGTGGACGGCATCGTCGGCATCGTGCTCTTGATCGGCATCGTCAAGAAGAACGCGATCATGATGATCGACTTCGCCATCGAGGCGCGCCGTACCGGCCTGAATGCGCACGACGCGATCCGCCGCGCCTGCCTGCTGCGCTTCCGCCCGATCATGATGACCACCGCCGCGGCCATGCTCGGCGCGCTGCCGCTGGCGCTGGGCACCGGCATCGGCTCGGAGCTGCGCCGGCCGCTCGGCGTGGCGATCGTCGGCGGTCTGCTGCTGTCGCAGCTGGTTACCCTGTACACCACGCCGGTGATCTACCTGTACATGGAGCGTTTCTCCGACTGGCTGGCCGCGCGCCGCGAACGGCGCGCGCTGGAACACGCACGGGCCGACGGCACGGCGTGACCTCGATCGCTTCCCTTTGCCCCTGCCCGCGCAATGCCGGCAGGGGCTTTTCTTTTCACGTCCCGATCAACCGTTTTGCCGCTGGCGCGTTGGGGATGGGATGATCTGCCTGCGCCTTGCCCGGCATCGTGCCGCCCGCATCACGGTTGTGTCCTCCGCATGAATGTCTCCGGCCCCTTCATCCGTCGCCCGATCGGCACCTCGCTGCTGGCCCTCGGCCTGTTTGTCGGCGGCATGATCTGCTACTTCCTGCTGGGCGTGTCGGCGCTGCCGAACATGCAGTTTCCGGCGATCTTCGTGCAGGCCAGCCAGGCCGGCGCCGATGCCAGCACCATGGCCTCCACCGTGGCCGCGCCGCTGGAGCGGCACCTGGGCCAGGTGCCCGGCATCGAGACGATGCGCTCCTCCAGCTCGGAAGGGCGCACCTTCGTCTTCATGATGTTCCGCAACGGCACCGACCTCGACGCGGCGGCGCGCGACGTGCAGGCGGCGATCAACGCGGCGGCGCCGGACCTGCCCAGCGGCCTCAACGGTGCGCCCAGCTACCAGAAGGCGAACCCCAACGACGATCCGGTGATCGCCTTCGCGCTCACCTCCGACACGCAGGCCGCCGGCGACCTCTACAACGTCGCCGACAGCCTGCTGGCCCAGCGCCTGCGCCAGCTGCCCGGCATATCGTCGGTGGAGATCGCCGGCGCCTCGACCCCGGCGATCCGCGTCGACGTGAACCTGCGCGCGCTCAACGCGATGGGCCTGTCGCCGGACCAGCTGCGCAACGCCCTGCGCGCGGCCAACGTGACCTCGCCGGAGGGTTTCCTCAGCGACGGCAGGACGCGCATGGCGGTAGCCGCGACAACCTCGCTGCACAGCGCCGCGGACTTCGCGAAACTGGTGGTGGCCAGCCACGACGGCACGCCGGTGCGGCTGTCCGACGTGGCCGATGTCCATGCCGGCACCGAGGACGCCTACCAGGCGGCCTGGTTCGGCGGCCGGCCGGCGGTGCTGATGTACGTCTACAAGAAATCCGACGCCAACGTCATCACCACGGTGGACCTGGTCAAGCAGCAATTGCCGGCGCTGCGCACGTTCCTGCAGCCGGGCACCCGGCTCACGCCCTTCTTCGACGGCACGCCGACCATCCGCGCCTCGCTGCACGAGGTGCAGGCGACCTTGCTGATCTCGCTGGCGATGGTGGTGCTGACCATGGCGCTGTTCCTGCGCCGGCTGGCGCCCACGCTGATCGCGGCGGTGGCGGTGCCGCTGTCGCTGGCCGGCGCGTTCGTGGCGATGTACATCCTGGGCTACACGCTCAACAACCTCACCCTGCTGGCGCTGGTGATCGCGATCGGCTTCGTGGTGGACGACGCGATCGTGGTGATCGAGAACATCATCCGGCACATCGACGAGGGCATGGACCGCAAGCAGGCCACCCTGGCCGGCGCGCGCGAGATCGGCTTCACCATCGTCTCGATCACCGCCTCGCTGGTCGCCGTGTTCATCCCGCTGCTGTTCGCCGGCGGCATCACCGGCATGTTCATGCACGAGTTCGCGGTGACCCTGGTGGCGGCGATCGTGGTCTCGGCGGCAGTCTCCCTGACGCTCACCCCGGCGCTGTGCGGGCGCTTCCTGGGCGGCCATCGCGCCCGCGCGGCCAGCGCCGGACCCGCGCGCAGCCACGTGCTGGACCGCTTCCACGCCGGCATGCTGCGCGTGTATCGACGGGCGCTGGATTTTTCGCTGCGCCATGCGCTGGCGTTCGCGCTGACGCCGCTGGCGCTGATCGTGGCCACGTTCTACCTGTTCACCGTGGTCAAGGCCGGCCTGTTCCCGCAACAGGACACCGGCCTGATCTGGGGCCGCGCCACCTCCAGCGCCACGGTGTCGTTCGACGAGAGCAAGCAGCGACTGGAGCGGCTCACCGCGATGCTGCTGGCCGACCCGGACGTGGCCACCGTCGGCACGCGGCTGGGCAGCAGCCGCCAGGGCGCCAGTGGCTCGTTCAACATCGATCTCAAGACGCACGACGAAGGCCGCACCGACGACACCTTTACCGTGCTGGCCCGGTTGAGCGCCAAAGCCGCCAAGTATCCCGACCTGCACCTGCGCCTGCGCGCGGTGCAGGACCTGCCCAGCGGCGGTGGCGGCGGCACCAGCCAGGGCGCGCAATACCAGGTCTCGCTGCAGGGCAACGACCTGGCCACGCTGCAGCTGTGGCTGCCGCGGCTGGTGACCGAGCTGAAGAAGAGCCCGCTGCTGCGCGACGTGGGCAGCGACGTGGAGGAGGGCGGCCTGCGCCAGAACATCGTGATCGATCGCGATACCGCGGCGCGGCTCGGGGTCTCCATCGGCGCCATCGACGGCGCGCTGTACGACGCCTTCGGCCAGCGCCAGGTGTCGACCATCTACTCCGACATCAACCAGTACAGCGTGGTGGTCAATGCGCTGCCGGCGCAAACCGCCACGCCTGACGCACTCAACCATGTCTACGTGAAGTCGGACCAGGGCCGGATGGTGCCGATCAGCGCGCTGGCGCGGCAGGAGCCGGGCCTGTCGCCTTCGCAGATCACCCACCAGAACCAGTTCACCACGATGGATCTCAGTTTCAACCTCGCCCCGGGCGTGAGCATGGGCCAGGCGATGCAGGCGATCCAGTCCACGGTGGGCAACATGCGCATGCCCGGCGACATCAAGCTCAACATGGGCGGGGATTTCCGCCGCTTCCAGGAGTCGCAGAGCGGCATGCTGTGGCTGGTGCTCGCCGCGATCATCACCGTCTACATCGTGCTCGGCATGCTGTACGAGAACCTGGTGCACCCGGTGACCATCCTGTCCACGCTGCCGGCGGCGGGCGTCGGCGCGCTGCTGGCGTTGTGGATCACCGGCACCGAACTCTCGGTGGTGGCGCAGATCGCGCTGGTGCTGTTGATCGGCATCGTCAAGAAGAACGCGATCATGATGATCGACTTCGCCCTGGTCGCCCAGCGCGAACACCACAAGCCGCCGGTGGAAGCCGTGCGCGAAGCCTGCCTGGTGCGCTTCCGCCCGATCATGATGACCACCATGGTCGCCATCCTCGCCGCCCTGCCCATCGCCATCGGCCTGGGCGAAGGCAGCGAACTGCGCCGCCCGCTCGGCATCGCCCTGATCGGCGGCCTGCTGATCTCGCAAAGCCTGACCCTGCTCAGCACCCCCGCGCTGTACGTGATCTTCTCATGCCTCGCAGAGCGCAAGAAGGCCTGGAGCGCGCGCCGACGCGAACGCAAACTGGCGCGGCGTCGGGTGGAGCTGGCGGGGGCCTGACTGGCGCGCAAGCTCGCTTTTCTTCGCGCAGCGGTGGCGCGACGGCTTCGCGCAGGACGCGCGCGATGCCAGCATGAACGCCGTGGCCAACGTGCTCACGGGGCGTTGATCGCGTCGCCGTTAACCATGCTTCTTCGTACTGGAATCGGAGAAGCCCATGGGCCACGACACTGACGAACGCGAGGAAGTGCGCCGGCAGGCGGAGCGGATGGCGCCGGCGACGAAGGCGGATTTCACCGACACCGCCTCGCATGTCAGCCGCGCGGTGGATGGCACCCGCATCTACGAGGTCGCCGCGGGCGACGACCTGCAGGGCATCGCCCGACGTTTCTACGGCGACGCGGACGGCTGGCGGCGGATCCTGGACGAGAACCGCGACCTCATTGCCGAACCCGGCCGGCTCACCGTCGGCCAGATGCTGAAGATTCCCGCAAGACGTTGAGCGCCGTGCGACTGCGACATCGCCCGTTCAGTTGGCGGCGTTTAACTGAACGGTACGCCCCGCCGCTAATCGCCCGCTCACAAGGTGTTTACCCCGCCGCCGCTACCTGTGGTCGCCAGCTTCCCGGCAACGCCCGCTGAAGTTTCTTGTTCGACGCGCATCGCGACGAACTCCCCAACCCGGCTCGGATGCAAGCCAATTGTTCGTGCGACACCGGGTTTCTCGCGACGAAAAGAGGTGCTTCCATGAAAACCACCCGACAACCCCTGATGCTTGCCGCGTCGCTGGCCACTGCACTGGCGCTGGTCGCGTGCGGCAAGAGCGGCGAGCCGAACTCGCCGGTTCCCTCCACTCCGCCGCCGAGCGGAACGGCGGCATCCACGCCGCTGGCACCGCCGGCGTTTCCGCCTCCGGCCACCAGTACGGGCATGGCCGGCAATGACAGTGCGGCGGCCGTGAGCTTCAGTTCCCTCGAAGTGGGCTCGAGCGTCGATGCCAACCACAAGGTGGTGGCCACGGGCACCAGCTTTGCACCGAAGGACACCATCTACGCCTCCGTGGAGACCATGGGTTCGGGCCGCGGCACGCTGACCGCCCGGTGGATCGGCCCGCAAGGCCAGGTCGTCCACGAGGACAGCAAGGATCTCGAAGCCACCGGCCCGGAAACCACGGCCTTCATGATCAGCCAGCCGGAGGGTTTCCCCGAGGGCGACTACAAGATCGACATCTCGCTGGACGGGCGTTCGGTCGCAAGCAAGGACTTTTCCGTGAAGCGGTGACGCTCTCCGCGCCCGGCCGCCGAAAGGGACGCGCTCGCCGCGTCCCTTTCGTTTTGCGGGGAAGGGTCGACGGGCATGACGATATGAAGGCGGCGCGCTTTCCCGTGGCACGCCAAAAAGCGACAATGGGCAGATTGCACGCGCGATGATCGGGCTTGCGCCGCCGCGAGGATGGCCATCGCCAACGACGATCCCAGGCGATCGATGCCGGGCGTGCAACGACATCCACCCCGCGCCACGCGGCCGCAGAGAGGTTCACCCATACCATGTCCACGTCGTCCAAGATCATCTACACGCTCACCGACGAAGCCCCGTACCTGGCCACGCAATCGCTGTTGCCGATCGTCGCGGCGTTCGCCGGTACGGCGGGCGTGCGCGTGGAGACGCGCGACATCTCGCTGGCGGGGCGCATCATCGCGCTGTTCCCCGAGCGGCTGCGCGAGGAGCAGCGCATCGCCGACGACCTTGCCGAACTGGGCCGCCTCGCCACCACGCCGGAGGCGAACATCATCAAGCTGCCCAACATCAGCGCCTCGATGCCGCAGCTGAAGGCCGCGATCCGGGAGCTGCAGGCCCAGGGTTACGCGCTGCCGGATTACCCCGACGAGCCGAAGGATGCCGACGAAAAGGACATCAAGGCGCGCTACGACCGGGTCAAGGGCAGCGCGGTGAACCCGGTGTTGCGCGAGGGCAATTCCGACCGCCGCGCGCCGGTGTCGGTGAAGAACTACGCGCGCAAGCATCCGCACCGGATGGGCGCGTGGAGCGGCGATTCGCAGACCCACGTGGCGCACATGGACGGCGGCGATTTCTACGGCAGCGAGAAATCGGTGACGGTGGATCACGCCGGCAGCGTGCGCATCGAATGGTTCGGCAAGGATGGCAGCCAGGTCGTGCTGAAGCCGAAGACGGCCCTGCTCGCCGGCGAGATCATCGACGCCGCCGTGATGTCGCGCCGCGCGCTGGCCGCCTTCATCGACGCGCAGATCGAGGACGCGAAGCAGCGCGGCGTGCTGTTCTCGCTGCACCTGAAAGCCACCATGATGAAGGTCTCCGACCCGATCATGTTCGGCGTGGCGGTGGGCGAGTTCTACCGGGACGTGCTGGCGAAACACGCGGACGCACTGAAGCAGGCCGGCTTCAACCCCAACAATGGCATCGGCGATCTCTACGCGCGCCTCGGCAGCATGCCCGAGGCAACCCAGGCGGCGATCAAGGCCGACCTGGACGCCGAGTACGCGCAGCGCCCCGCGCTGGCGATGGTCAACTCGGACAAGGGCATCACCAACCTGCACGTGCCCAGCGACGTGATCATCGACGCCTCGATGCCGGCGATGATCCGCGACTCGGGCAAGATGTGGAACGCCGATGGCAAGCTGCAGGACGTCAAGGCGGTGATCCCCGACCGCAGCTACGCCGGCGTCTACCAGGCCACCATCGAGGATTGCAAGGCGCATGGCGCGTTCGACCCGGCCACCATGGGCAGCGTGCCCAACGTGGGCCTGATGGCGCAGGCGGCCGAGGAGTACGGCTCGCACGACAAGACCTTCCAGATCGCCGGCGACGGCGTGGTCAAGGTGATCGACGAGGCCGGCAAGGTGCTGCTGCAGCACGAGGTGGAAGCCGGCGACATCTGGCGCATGTGCCAGACCAAGGACGCGCCGATCCGGGACTGGGTGAAGCTGGCGGTGGGCCGCGCGCGTCACACGCCGGCGGTGTTCTGGCTGGATCCGCAGCGCGCGCACGACGCGCAGGTGATCGCCAAGGTCGAGCGTTACCTCAAGGACCACGACACCAGCGGCCTGGACATCCGCATCATGGATCCGGTGGCCGCCACGAAGTTCTCGCTCGAGCGCATCCGCCAGGGCCTGGACACCATCTCGGTCACCGGCAACGTGCTGCGCGACTACCTCACCGACCTGTTCCCGATCATGGAACTGGGTACCAGCGCGAAGATGCTGTCGATCGTGCCGCTGATGGCCGGTGGCGGCCTGTTCGAGACCGGCGCCGGCGGTTCGGCGCCCAAGCACGTGCAGCAATTCCTCGAGGAGAACCACCTGCGCTGGGATTCGCTCGGCGAGTTCCTCGCCCTGGCCGCCTCGCTGGAACACCTGGGCCAGCGCGACGGCAACGCCAAGGTCGAGGTGCTGGCCAAGACGCTGGACCAGGCCAACAGCAAGTTCCTCGACGCCAACAAGTCGCCTTCGCGCAAGGCCGGCGAGCTGGACAACCGCGGCAGCCATTTCTACCTGGCGCTGTACTGGGCGCAGGCACTGGCGGCGCAGGACGAGGATGCCGGATTGAAGGCCCGCTTCGCGCCGCTGGCGCAGGCGCTGGGCGCCCACGAGGACAAGGTCGTCGCCGAGCTCAACGCGGTGCAGGGCAAGCCGGTCGACATCGGCGGCTATTACCACCCGGTGCTGGACAAGGTCAGCCGCGCGATGCGTCCCAGCGAGACGTTCAATGCGGCATTGGCGACGCTTGCGCCAGGTTGAGTCGTGCGGGCCGCCGCCTCGCGCTGGATCGGAACGGGGCGCCGCGGCGCCCCGTTTTCTTTTCGTCAGCGCCGCGCCCCGGGACTTTGGAAGCCCGCCACGCGGCCTGTCGCCCCCGCGGAAAAACGTTGCGGATTCCTGAAGCCGCGCGCGCCGTGCGCGGCTAGTCGCTGGCGCGATCCAGTGCGGCGATCTCCGCCGTGCTCAGCTGCAGGCGCAGCGCGCCCATCAGTTCGTCCAGTTGCGCCACGCTGGTGGCGCTGACGATCGGTGCGCTGATGCCGGGCCGGGCGATCAGCCAGGCCAGTGCCACCTGCGCCGGCGTGGCGCCGTGGGCCGCGGCCACGTCGTCCAGCGCGGCAAGCACCTGCAGGCCGTGCGGATTGAGGAAGGCCCTGGCGGCACCGCCGCGTGCCGCGCTCTTGGCGAGATCCCCCTCGCTGCGGTACTTGCCGCTGAGAAAGCCGCTGGCCAACGCGTAGTAGCAGGTCACGCCGATGTTCTCGCGCCGCGCCAGCGGCTCCAGCTCGGCCTCGTAGCGGCGGCTGACCAGGTTGTATTCCGGCTGCAGCACCTCGTAGCGCGGCAGGTTGTGCTGTTTGGACACGGCCAGCGCGTCGGCGAAGCGTTCGGCGCTGTAGTTGGACGCGCCGATCGTGTGTACCTTGCCTTGTTCGATCAGCCGCGCGAAGCCGCCCAGGGTGTCGGCCAGCAACACGCTGGCGTCGTCCTCGTGGGCAAAGTAGAGGTCGATGCGGTCGGTCTGCAGGCGCCGCAGCGAGTCTTCCACGGCCAGCTGCAGGTTAACCGGCGCCAGCCCCTTGTGCCGCACCCATTTGCCCACCTTGCTGGCGATCACCACCTGGTCGCGCTTGCCGCTGCGTTTGAGCCAGTTGCCGATGATGGTCTCGGATTCGCCGCCGCGGTTGCCCGGCACCCACGCCGGGTAGACGTCGGCGGTGTCGATCAGGTTGCCGCCGGCATCGACGAAGGCATCCAGCAACTCAAAGGCGCGCGGCTCGTCCACCGTCCAGCCGAAGACGTTGCCGCCGAACGCGAGCGGGGTGATGGAGAGAGAAGAGTTGCCGAGTGACCGCTGTTGCATGGAACGCCTCCGCTGGCAGCACGCATGGGAAAGGCGCGCGACACCGGGCGCCGCACGCCGTTATCCAGATGGTGCATTCCAGGCGGCATTCAAGCCGGCCGCGCGCCTAATGCGGTGCCATGATGCGCGGCCACACGATCGCGCAGCAGGCCAGCGCCGCGGCCTTCTTGTCGCGCGCGGTGGGCGCTTCGGCGGCCTCGGCTACAGGCGTTTCGGCGGGCGCCGTTTCCGCGCGCCATTCGAGGTCGTCCTTGTGCAGCAGGTGACCGTGCAGGAACAGCAGGTCTTTCCAGATCGAGCTCATGGGGGGCCTCCTCGGAGGATCTCAGGCTTGGGGTGTGCTCAAGATACGCGTGCGCGAAGGCGCCAAAAAGCGATATATTCGCAAGCCAGACTTGAGAGATATTCAAGATGGGCAAGCTGCCGCTGGGGCTCCTGCAACAGTTCGTGCTGATCGCCCGCCAGGGCAATCTGTCGCGCGCCGCGCGCGAGGCGAACCTCACCGTCAGTGCGCTCAGCCACCAGATGAAACAGCTGGAGGAGCGGCTGGATCGGCGCCTGTTCGAGCGCGGTCCGCGCGGGGTGACGCTGACCGTCGACGGCAACTGTCTGCTGGAAGCGGTGGGCGAGCACGTCGACGGCATCGAGCATGCGCTCGGCGCCTATCGCACGCGCCACCACGACGCGCTCACGCTCAGCGCCAGCCCGGGCATCATGTCGAGCTGGCTGGTGCCGCGGCTGCCGAAACTGGTCGCCGCGCATCCGGAGCTGGAGCTCAGCCTGCAGTCCGGTTCGACGCTGGTGAACTTCGCCCGCGAGCCGGTGGACGTGGCCCTGCGTTACGGTGCCGGCGAGTGGCCCGGCCTGCACTGCGAACGGCTGTTCGGCGAATGGATCGCGCCGGTGGCCGCGCCCGAACTGGTGGCGCGGATGGCCGGCACCGATCCGCGCGAGCTGTCGCGCTGGCCGCTGCTTGGCGAACCCGTCCCGTCCACGCGCTGGCGCGACTGGTTCGAGCGCACCGGGAGTATCCCGCCGGCGCGCTACGTGGCGCAGTTCGACAGCCTCGATGCGCTGCGCCACGCGGCGCTGGAGGGCCTCGGCGTGGCGCTGGGGCGGATGGTCACCTCCAAGTCGCTGATCGATGCGGGGCGGCTGCAGGTGCTGGGCGAGCGCTACCTGGCGGTGAAAGAGGCCTACTGGCTGGTGTATCCGCCGCGCTCGCTGGAGCATCGCGGCCTGCAGCGGTTCCGCAAGTGGCTGCTGGCCGAGGCGGACGACTATCGCCGGCAGATGTCCGCGTTCCGGCCGTATGACAAGGCGGTCGATTGACGCAGTTACGCAAAGTCGCCAAACAGGCCATCATCAAGGGTCGTTGCCGATCATTGCGAGGAGTCGAACCATGAAGTCACGCGCCGCCGTCGCCTGGGAAGCAGGCAAGCCGCTCACCATCGAACAGGTCGACGTGGCCGGCCCGAAGGCCGGCGAGGTGCTGGTGCGCATCGTCGCCACCGGCGTGTGCCACACCGATGCGTTCACCCTCTCCGGCGACGATCCGGAGGGACGCTTCCCGGTGATCCTCGGCCACGAGGGCGGCGGCATCGTGGAGGAGGTCGGCGAGGGCGTCACCTCGCTCGAGGTCGGCGACCACGTGATCCCGCTGTACACGCCCGAATGCGGCGAGTGCAAGTTCTGCCGCTCCGGCAAGACCAACCTGTGCCAGAAGATCCGCGTGACCCAGGGCCAGGGCCTGATGCCCGACGGCACCTCGCGCTTCTCGCTGGATGGCAAGCCGCTGCTGCATTACATGGGCACCAGCACCTTCAGCGAGTACACCGTGCTGCCGGAGATCTCGGTGGCGAAGATCAACAAGGCCGCGCCGCTGGAAAAGGTCTGCCTGCTCGGCTGCGGCATCACCACCGGCATCGGTGCGGTGCTCAACACCGCCAAGGTGGAGCCGGGTGCCAGCGTGGCGGTGTTCGGCCTGGGCGGCATCGGCCTGTCGGTGGTGCAGGGCGCGGTGATGGCGAAGGCCGGCCGCATCGTGGTGGTCGACACCAACCCGGCCAAGTTCGAGATGGCGAAACTGCTGGGCGCCACCGACTTCGTCAATCCGAAGGATTACCCGGACACGCCGATCCAGCAGGTGATCGTGGAGCTCACCGACGGCGGCGTGGACTACTCGTTCGAATGCATCGGCAACGTCCACGTGATGCGCTCGGCGCTGGAGTGCTGCCACAAGGGCTGGGGCGAGTCGATCATCATCGGCGTGGCCGGCGCGGGCCAGGAAATCAGCACGCGGCCGTTCCAGCTGGTCACCGGCCGCGTGTGGCGCGGCTCGGCGTTCGGCGGCGTGAAGGGGCGCTCGCAGCTGCCGGGTTACGTCGACCGCTACCTGGCCGGCGAAATCCACATCGACGAGATGATCAGCCAGGTGCTGCCGCTGGAGCGCATCAACGAGGCCTTCGAGCTGATGCATGACGGCAAGGCGATCCGCTCGGTGATCCACTACTGAGGGGCGCGACCGTCACCCTCCGGCCGCCGACGGCGAGGGCCTGACAAGGCCGCGCTCGCCGGCGGCGGATACCGTAGAATGGGCCCATGCCAGGGGCGGGCGCACGGCACGCCCCCGTGTCCACCTGGTCTGCACGCTTTTTCCGCCACATTGGCCGCCATCAACCGCCTGTGCCTCACCACCTCCGCGACAGCCGCGTCCCGGCGGGCGCGGTTGCTTGGAGGTCCGGGCACCTGCATCGCTTCTGGACGGCCTGCGGGCCAGGGAGTCAAACGATGAACCAAGCAAACCAAGCCAGCCACGGCTCACGCGCGCGTCCCAAGCCACGGTTTGCCTGGCTGCTGATTGCCGCACTGATCCTGCCGGCGACGGCATGTGCGCAGCAGGTGGCGCCGGGCGCTTCCGCCGAACCGGACCAGCCCGTCGACGCCCTGGTGCCGCCCACCAGCGCCAGCGATTTCACTGCCTCGCAACTGGACCAGGTGCTCGCGGGAAGCTGGCGCTCGCCGGCCAACCGGGCGCGCGACGTTTATCGCCACCCCAAGGCCACCCTGCAGTTCTTCGGCGTGCAGCCGGATCAGACGGTGATCGAGATCACCCCGGGGGGCGGCTGGTACAGCGAAATCCTGGCGCCGCTGCTCAACGACAACGGCCACTACATCGCCGCGGTGGCGGCACCGCGGGCCAGCGCCGAGGCGCGCCGCGACGACAGCGCGCTGCATCGCCTGTTCGCCGCCGACCCGGCGCACTACGGCAACGCGAGGATCGTCGAGTTCGACCCGCGTGCGCCGGTGTTCGGGCCGCCCGCATCGGCCGATACCGTGCTGACTTTCCGCAACGTGCACAACTGGGTGCAGGCCGGTACCGCGCCGGCGATGTTCAAGGCGTTCTTCACGGTGCTGCGGCCGGGCGGCGTGCTCGGCGTGGCCGACCACCGTGCCGCGCCGGGCGCCAGCCTGGAGTCGGTCAAGGGCAGCGGTTACCTGCCCACCGACTACGTGGTGAAGCTGGCGGTCGACGCCGGCTTCGTGCTCGACGCCAGCAGCGAGGTGAACGCCAACCCGCAGGACACGCACGACCATCCCAAGGGCGTGTGGACCTTGCCGCCCACGCTGACCCTGGGCGAGCAGGACCGGGCCAAGTACCAGGCGATCGGCGAGTCGGACCGCATGACGCTGCGTTTCGTCAAGCCCGCGGCCCCGGCCGGCGCAGCCAGCACCGCCGCGACCGCCCGCTAGTCCGGGCCGTCGCCGTACCGCGATGCTGCTGGCGTTCAACAAGCCGTATGGGGTGCTGTGCCAGTTCACCGATCGCGAAGGCCGCGCCACGCTGGCCGATTACGTCAGGCAAACGGACGTCTATGCGGCCGGACGGCTGGACCGCGACAGCGAAGGCCTGCTGCTGCTGACCGACGACGGCGCCCTGGCGCACCGGCTTACCGACCCGCGCCACAAGCAGGCCAAGACCTACCTGGCCCAGGTCGAGGGTTGCATCGACGAAACCGCGTTGCGGTCACTGCGCCGCGGCGTCCAGTTGAACGACGGCCCGACCCTGCCGGCCGAGGCCGCCTTTGCCGCCGAACCGGACTGGCTGTGGCCGCGCGACCCCCCGGTGCGCTTCCGTCGCGCGATCCCCACCAGCTGGCTGAGCCTCACCCTGCGCGAGGGACGCAACCGCCAGGTGCGCCGGATGACCGCCGCGGTCGGCTTTCCCACGCTGCGGCTGATCCGCGTGCGCATCGGCGATCACGCGCTGGACGGCCTCGCGCCCGGCGAGTCGCGCATCGTCCCTACGTAGGGCGGGCCCGGCCCGCCGCTCTTCGTTCAAAACGCGGCGGGCGGTGCCCGCCCTACGACGGGGGCAATCCGAAGAACGCCTCGGCCGTCGCCGTGCTGTTCGCCGCGGTGACTTCCGCGCTCTCGCCGCGATCGCGGGCGATCTCCTCGCAGATGTGCTTGAGGTACATCGGCTCGTTGCGCCGGTGCGCCGGCAGCGGGCGCACCGTGCGCGGCAGCAGGTACGGGGCGTCGGTTTCGATCATCAGGCGGTTGGCGGGAATCTCGCGCACCAGTTCGCGCAGGTGGGTGCCGCGGCGTTCGTCGCAGATCCAGCCGGTGATGCCGATGTGGCAGTCCAGCGCGAGATAGTCGCGCAGCGCCGCGCCGGTATCGGTGAAACAATGCACCACCGCGCCGGGCACGCGGTCGCGGTAGCGCCGCAACAGCGCGATGAAGTCCTCGTGCGCGTCGCGCTGGTGCAGGAACAGCGGCTTGCCCAGCTCCGCGGCGATCCGCAACTGGCGTTCGAACACGGCCAGTTGCACGTCGCGCGGGGAGTAGTTGCGGTTGTAGTCCAGCCCGGTTTCGCCGACCGCACGCACGGCCGGGTCGCGCGCCAGCTCGCGCAACAGCGTTTCGGTGGCGTCGTCGAAGTCGACCGCATGGTGCGGATGCACGCCGGCGGTGGCGAACAGCCGGCCCGCATGGGCGTGCGCCAGCGCCAGCGCGTGGCGGCTGCCGTCGGCCGAGGCGCCGGTCACGACCATGCGCTCCACGCCGTGGTCCTGCGCGCGCGCCAGCATGGCGTCGAAGTCGTGCCGGAACGATTCGTGGCCGAGGTTGGCGCCGATGTCGATGAGCTGCATGAAAAGCCTGTGCGGAGCGCGGAACGGGCGAAGAAAAGGCCGAGTGTGGACAGGTTCTCGGAATTTTTCCAATTGACGGGTCGCGCGCCGCTCCCCTACGGTCGCCGATTCGCTGCTCCGGGGAGGGGCGGCGAAATCCAGCTGACCGTGCGGCGCCTGCGCGCCGACGGCAGATCGTCTGACTGTTTTGGGGGATGGAAATGCTCAACAAGAAACTCGTCGCTGCCCTGGTCCTGGCCCTCGGCGGCGCCACCGCGGCACCCTGCGTGGTGGCCACGCCGCTGTCTGTCCATGCCGGCGCGCTGGGCCGGCTCGCGCCTTCGGCACTGGCCGGGCGGCTGGGTCTGGGTGCGGACGCCTCGTTCGTGGCCGATCGCCAGCTGCGCACCGCGCATGGCACGCTGAAATCGCGCGAGCGGCAGACCTGGCGCGGCGTGCCGGTATACGGCCGCAGCGTGGTGGTGGAACGCGACGCGCGCGGTGCGGTGCTGTCGGTGACCGGCGCGGCCGAGCGCGGCATCGCCACGCAGCTCGCCTCGGCGCAGCCGCGGCTGACCCCGGCGGCGGCCGAAGCGGCGCTGCGCCGGCACAGGGGCGACACCGGCCTGGTGGCGCGCAACCTCGCCAGCAAGCTGTTCGTCTACCCGCAGCCAGGCGCCGCACCGCGGCTTGCCTATCGCGTGTCCTACATGCTGGACAACCACGGCCAGCCCTCGCGACCCACCGCGATCGTCGATGCCGACACCGGCGCCGTGCTGAAGCAGTGGGACGGGCTTACCTACGGCCGGCGCCCGCCGGGCGGCAGCGCGCCCATCGCGGTCACCGTGACCGGCCCGGGCGGCAACGAGCTGACCGGCCTGTACAACTACGACGGTTCCGGCGCGGGTCGCGAGCGGCTGGACGCGGTGCGCATGGGCAGCGTGTGCTACCTGCAGGGCGCCAACGTGGCCACCTACAACCTGGGCGGCGGCCAACGGGTCACCCAGTGGTCGTTCGGTTGCCCCGGCAGCAATCCGGCGCTGTGGCTGAGCCAGGGCGACGCCATCAACGGCGCGTATTCGCCGGTCAACGACGCCCACCATTTCGGCGGCGTGGTGCACGACATGTACTCCAGCTGGTTCGGCGAACCGCCGCTGAAGAACGCCGACGGCTCGGCGATGCAGCTGTCGATGTGGGTGCACTACGGCACCAACTACGAGAACGCGTTCTGGGACGGCAGCGAGATGGTCTTCGGCGACGGCGACGAATACTTCTTCCCGTTCGTGGTGCTGGACGTGACCGGGCATGAGATCAGCCACGGCTTCACCGAACAGCATTCGGGGCTGGAATACACCGGCCAGTCCGGCGGCATGAACGAGGCGTTCTCCGACATGGCCGGCGAGGCGGTGGAGTATTTCGACCGCGGCAGCAACGATTTCATGGTCGGTGCGGACATGGTCAAGCCGGCCACGGTGCCGCTGCTGGGCATGGCGGCGATGCGCGACATGTGCACGCCGAGCAACGACGGCGCGTCCATCGACAGCGCGCGCGACTACAGCGACGCGCTCGACGTGCACTACACCAGCGGCGTGTACAACCGCGCGTTCTGCCTGCTGGCCAAGACCGGCGGCTGGAACACGCGCAAGGCGTTCGAGGTGTTCCACGACGCCAACGCGCTGTACTGGGGGCCGGACGAAACCTTCGACGGCGGCGCCTGCGGGGTGGAGCAGGCCGCCACCGACCGCGGCTATGCCGAAGCCGACGTGGCCGCCGCCTTCGCCGCGGTGGACGTGGCCTGCCCGGCGCACTGAGCCCGGTCGTTTCCCTTGAAGCCGGAACCGGGCGTGGCCGGCGGCATGCCGCGCACGCCGGTTGCGCAACATC
Organism: Rhodanobacter sp.; assembly: GCA_049650465.1. Lineage (GTDB taxonomy): Bacteria > Pseudomonadota > Gammaproteobacteria > Xanthomonadales > Rhodanobacteraceae > Rhodanobacter. The sequence continues at coordinate 84,429 of JBASAF010000016.1, forward strand.
ACACGCAAGGCGCCGCCGCGATCCGTCGCGCGCCGCGCCGCACAGGAGAGTCGAAGTCATGAACACGATTTACAGCAAGGTATGGAATGCATCGCTTGGCGCACTGGTGGTGGCGTCCGAGCTGGCGCACAGCCGGGGTCGCGGCGGTTCGCGGCGGCGGGCGATGGTCGCGGCCACTGCCGTGGCGCTGTTCGCGCTGCTGCCGTGGGCGCCGATGGAGGCGGTGCACGCGCAGCAGGCACCGAGTGCGTGCGTGCTGACCACCGACGGCGGCACTTCCGATTACCCGATCGTCCCGCTGGATGACGATACGCTCTCCTGCGGCCAGGATTCCACCGCGAGCGGCACGGGCGCCACGTCCGTGGGCGCCAACAGCGCGGCAGTCGGCGACAACGCCACCGCGGTCGGCCAAGGCGCCTACGCCACGGCCGATTCCAGCACGGTGCTGGGCGGCAACTACACCGACACCGACGGCACGGTCTACGGCACCGAAGCCAGCGCCTTCGGCGCCACCGCGCTGGGCGCTGGCGCCGGCGCCGACGGCGTGGACAGCACGGCGGTCGGCTCGCTCGCCTGGGCCACCGGCCAGGGTGCGTTCGCCGGCGGCACCAACGCCGGCGCCGATGGTTACAACGCCGTCGCGCTGGGCGCCAACGCGCAGGCGTCCGACCGCGGCAGCATCGCGATCGGCGGCGGCGATCCGGACCCGGCCAACGGCTATCTCGCCACCGAGGCGCAGGGCGAAGGCTCGATCGCGGTCGGCTCGCTGGCCGCGGCGGAAGGCCGCGGCGCGATCGCGCTGGGTTACCAGACCGTCGGCCTGGGCGACAACGCCACCGCCACCGGCAACGGTGCCTGGGCGCAGGGTGCCGGCGCCACCGCGGTCGGCGGCGCGGCCTACAGCGGCGCCGATGCGGCCACTGCGGTGGGCAACAACGCCACCGCGCTGGCCCAGGGCGCGATGGCGCTGGGTGCGGACAGCCATGCCGAGGGTGCCTACTCGATCGGCATGGGCGCTCAGGACAGCAACGGCTACGGTGGCGCCATCGGCCAGCAGTCGCTGGCGCTGGGCTTCAACAGCGGCGCATTGAATGCCGGCACGGTCGCGCTGGGCGGTTACAGTGCCGCGCCGGGCTTCCTGGGCACCGCGCTGGGCTACGGCGCGCTGGCCATCGGCGACTACTCCCTGGCCAGCGGCACCAGCGCATCGGCCAGCGGCGCCAGCAGCGTGGCGGTGGGCGAGAACTCGGCGGCGAGCGGCGACGAGAGCGTGGCCGTCGGTGGCAGCGCCGCCGGCGGGCAGTTCGTCACCGAGGCATCGGGCTTCGGCGCCACTGTGCTGGGCGCCGGCGGCTACGCCACCGGAGACTACGCGTCCGCGTTCGGCTGGCTGGCCGGCTCCGACGCGGCCAACGGCACCGCGCTGGGCTCGGGCGCGTGGGTGCAGTCCACCGCCGACAACGCGGTGGCGCTGGGTGCGCAGTCGCTGGCCGACCGCGCCGATACGGTGTCCGTGGGCAGCGCCGGTTTCGAGCGCCAGATCACCAACGTGGCCGCCGGCACCCAGGGCACCGACGCGGTGAACCTGGACCAGCTCAACGCGCTGCAGGCGCAACTGGACCTGGCCGGTACCGCGCTGGGCGACAACACCGCGGCCATCAGCACCAATACCGCCGCGATCGGCGCGCTCGACGGCCGCGTCACCACCATCGAAGGGCAGATCGGCGACCTGCAGCAGAGCACGGTGGAACTGGGCGCGGTGGCGATCGACACCGCCGGCGACGGCAGCGACGATGCCAGCGTGCCGGCCGGTTCCAGGGCCGTGGCGATCGGTTCGTCGGCCTCCGCCGGTGGCGACCATGCCACCGCGATCGGCGGCGACAGCCATGCCGCCGGCGCCAACGACACCGCCATCGGCGGCAACGCCAGGGTGAACGCCGATGGCAGCACTGCGGTGGGCGCCAACAGCACCATCGCCGCCACCGCCACCAACGCGGTCGCGCTGGGCGAGGGCGCCTCGGTGACGGCCTCCGGCGCCGTCGCGCTGGGCCAGGGTTCGCTGGCCGATCGCGCCAACACGGTGTCGGTGGGCACCGCCGCGCACAACCGCCAGGTCACCAACGTGGCGGCCGGCAGCCAGGCCACCGACGCGGCCAACGTGGGCCAGGTCGAGCAGGCGCTGGTGACGGCCAAGACCTATGCCGACGCCAACGCGCAGCAGACCCTGCAAAGCGCCAACGCCTATACCGACGCCAAGTTCGCCAACATCGCCTCCACCGCCGACGTGAACGGCCTGCGCGACCAGATGAACGAGCGCTTCCACGGCGTCGACAAGCGCATGGACCAGGTCGGCGCGATGGGTGCGGCGATGTCGCAGATGGCGTTCAGCACGCAGGGCATCAACACGCCCAACCGGCTGGGCGTGGGCGTCGGCGGCTACCGCGGCGAAGCGGCGTTGTCGGTGGGTTATTCGCGGCAGTTGTCGCCGCGCGCCAACCTCACCTTCGGCGCGGCGGTGAGCGGCAACGAAGCTTCCGGCGGCGTGGGCGTCGGCTTCGGCTGGTAAGACGCGGCGGGCGGCGGGCTGCTGGATGCCCGCCGCCTCCGTTTCACGGCCGGTAATGCCCTGCAGCCGCCGTTGTGATACGAATGGGTTTTCCGCGCGGGGTCGGGGGGCGCTGCGCGACGGGCATGCATCGAAGTCGAGGTGACGGATGTCGGCAGCCATCGAGCCGGCGGGCAGTGGGCCCGGCGAGGGGGACGACCGCGAGGCCGCCGTCTGCGCCTGGCTGGTGGCGCGCGGGCGCCTGAAGGATTCCGACCTGGGTCGGGCGCGACGCCTGCACGAGGAATCCACCGAGGGCACGCTCACCACGCTGATGGCGCGGCTGGGCCTGGTCTCCGAACGCGACCTGGCCGAGGCTTGGGCCGAGCTGCTGCAGGTGCCGTTGCTGGCAGCGCGCGACGCGCCGGAATTGCCGCCGGCCGACCTGGACGTGTCGCTGCGCTTTCTCAAGCAGCAGCATGTGGTGCCGGTGCAGGAAGGCAGTGGCGGGCTGGCCCTGCTGGTGGCCGACCCGGCCGATTCCTATCCGCTGCAGGCAGTCGAGCTGGCCGCCGGTCGCCCGGTGGCGCTGCGCGTGGGACTGCGTTCGGAAATCGACGGCCTGATCGAGCGCTATTACGGCTCCGGCCGCTCGGCGATGGGCACCATCGTGGAGAACCTCGACGGCAGCGCCGCCGAGGAGGACGACGTCGAGCACCTGCGCGACCTCGCCTCCGAGGCGCCGGTGATCCGGCTGGTGAACCTGATCCTGCAGCGCGCGGTCGAGCAGCGCGCCTCGGACGTGCACATCGAGCCGTTCGAGAACCGGCTGAAGGTGCGCTACCGCATCGATGGCGTGCTGCATGAAGTGGAAGCGCCGCCGTCGTCGTCCACCGCCGCGGTGATCTCGCGCGTGAAGATCATGGCGCGGCTCAACATCGCCGAGCGCCGCCTGCCGCAGGACGGCCGCATCCAGCTGCGCGTGCAGGGCAAGGAGCTGGACTTGCGCGTGTCCACCGTGCCCACCAGCTTCGGCGAATCGGTGGTGATGCGCATCCTCGACCGCGAATCGGTGGTGTTCGATTTCGCCTCGCTCGGCTTCACCGACAGCTTCCAGCAGCGCTTCGTGGAGGTGCTGAACAAGCCGCACGGCATCTTGCTGGTCACCGGCCCCACGGGTTCCGGCAAGACCACCACGCTGTACACCGCGCTCAGCCGGATCAACACCAACGACGTGAAGATCATCACCGTCGAGGACCCGGTCGAATACCAGCTCGAAGGCATCAACCAGATCCAGGTGAAGCCGCAGATCGGGCTGGATTTCTCCGGCGCCCTGCGCTCGATCATGCGCCAGGACCCGGACGTGATCATGATCGGCGAAATGCGCGACCTGGAAACCTGCCGCATCGCAATCCAGTCCGCGCTCACCGGTCACCTGGTGCTGTCCACCCTGCACACCAACTCCGCCGCCGGCGGTGTCACCCGCCTGCTCGACATGGGCGTGGAGGATTACCTGCTCGGCTCCACCATCAACGGCATCCTGGCGCAGCGGCTGGTGCGCCGGCTCGACCCGGAAACGGCCATTCCCTACGAGGCGCTGCCCGAAGTCATCAAACAGTTCGAGCTGGAGAAATACACCGACGAGCGCCCGATCCGCCTGTGGAAGCCCGGCACCAGCGCGGCCAACCCCAGCGGCTACCGCGGCCGCCGCGCCATCATGGAGTTCCTCACCATGAGCGACCCGCTGCGCCGCCTGGTGATGCAGCGCGCCAGCGAAGGCGAGATCGAGAGGCAGGCGCGCGCCGAGGGCATGCGCACCATGTACGAGGACGGCATCGCCAAGGCCGTCGCCGGCATCACCACGCTGGAGGAGGTGATGCGTGTTACGCAGGAGGGCTGAGATCCGGGATTCGGGATTCGGGATTCGCCAAGGCGCGCAAGCCGCAACCGCCCGCTCCTGCTTTTGCTTTCCCGAATCCCGACTCCCGAATCCCGAATCCCGGCGCTCTATCGAATCCCGAATCCCGACTCCCGAATCCCGGCTCATGGGGCAAACCCCATGAGCCAATACAGCTACAAGGCCGTCAACGACGCCGGCGAAACCCTGCACGGCCAGATGGAGGCGGCCAGCGTCGAGGAGGTGATCGCGCGATTGCAGGACCAGGGGCACACGCCGCTGGAGGCGCGCTCGGCGGATGGCGCGGCGACCGGCGGCACGCTGGCCGGGATGTTCAAGCGCGGCCCGTTCAGCGGCGACCAGCTGGCGCTGTTCACCCACCAGCTGGCGACCCTGCTCGGCGCGGGCCAGCCGCTGGATCGGGCGCTGACCATCCTGCTCGACCTGCCCGAAGGCGAGTCGGCGAAGAAGCTGATCGAGCGCATGCGCGACCGCGTGCGCGGCGGCACCACCCTGTCCGCGGCGCTGGACGAGGAGCACGGCGTGTTCCCGCGCCTGTACATCAGCCTGGTGCGCGCGGGCGAGGCGGGCGGTTCGCTGGAGGACACCCTGCGCCGGCTGGCCGACTACCTGGAACGCGCGCAGGCCTTGCGCGGCAGCATCACCAACGCGCTGATCTACCCGGCGTTCCTGATGGTCGGCGTGCTCGGCTCGCTGGTGCTGCTGCTGGCCTACGTGGTGCCGCAGTTCGTGCCGATCTTCCAGGACATGCAGGTGCCGATCCCGTGGATCACCGCGGCGGTGCTGGCGCTGGGCAACCTGCTGGCGGACTGGTGGTGGCTGATCGGCGTGCTGCTGATCGGCGGCGCGCTGGTGTGGCGCGCGCGGCTGCGCGACCCGGCGGTGCGGCTGGCCTGGCATACGCGCGTGCTGGGCTTGCGCGTGCTCGGCCCGCTGCTGCTGAAGATCGAGACCGCGCGCATCGCCCGCACCCTCGGCACCTTGCTGCGCAACGGCGTGCCGCTGCTCGGCGCGCTGACCATCGCGCGCCAGGTCACCGGCAACCTCGCCCTGGACGCGGCGCTGGGCGCGGCGCACGAGCAGGTCAAGGGCGGTGCGGGCTTAAGCCTGGCGCTGGGCCAGTCGAAACTGTTCCCGCGCCTGGCGCTGCAGATGGTGCAGGTGGGCGAGGAAGCCGGCCAGCTCGACGGCATGCTGCTGAAGGTGGCCGACACCTTCGAACTGGAATCGCGCCGCTCGATCGACCGCCTGCTCGCCGCCCTGGTGCCCGCGCTGACCATCGTGATGACCGTGCTGGTCGGCATCATCATGGCCGCGATCCTGCTGCCGCTGCTGAGCATGACCAGCAGTATTCAATGATTCGGACTGGAGGGAGTTATGAGCATGAGATCGGGATTCGTGATTCGGGATTCGGGATTCGGAAAGGCGCGCAAGCGCCGGCCGCCCGCTTTTGCTTTGGCTCTTTCGAATCCCGAATCCCGACTCCCGAATCCCGGGCGCGCAACGCGCGCCGCCCCCTCCTCAATCCTCCCCCGCGGAGCAGGGGAGGAGGCGAATGCAAGAAGCGCTTTATTCCATAAAAGCGCGGGCTTCACCCTGCTCGAAATGCTCGCGGTGATCGCGCTGATCGGCATCGTGGCGGTGGCGGTGATCACCAAGGTCATCCCCAGCTTCGACAAGGGCAAGTACAAGACCGGCAAGATCCAGCTGAGCACGCTGTCGCAGGACATCGACAACTACATGCTCGACAACGGCACGCCGCCGAAGCAGCTGGTCGACCTGGTGAAGAAGCCCGGCAACGCGCCGAACTGGCAGGGCCCCTACGCCAAGGAGTCGCAGCTGAAGGATCCCTACGGCCACGACTACGGCTACGCCTACCCCGGCCAGCACGGCAAGTACGACCTGGTCTTCTACGGCGAGGACGGCAAGCCGGGCGGCGACGGCTTGAATGCGGATGCCGGGAATTGGCAGTGAAACCGGGATTCGGGAATAGGGATTCGGGATTCGGCAAGGCGCATGCGCGCCAGCCCCCCGCTTTTGCTTTCCCGAATCCCGAATCCCTATTCCCGAATCCCGGGCGCGCCACGCGCGCCTGCGGCTTCACCCTCCTCGAGATGCTGGTGGTCATCGTGCTGATCGGGTTGGCGGCGGTGGCGGTATCGGTGTCGGTGACGCGCGGACTGGCCGGGGCGCGGGTGCGCGCGGCCAGCAGCGAACTGGCCGGCGCGTTGCAGGCGACCCGGGCGCAGGCGATCGTGCACGCCAACGAGCAGACCTTCGATGTCGACACCCGCGCCAACAGCTACCAGGGCGCCAGCCACCGCGACGTCGCCCTGCCCAAGGGGCTCAAGGTCAGCATCACCAGTGCCAAGGAAGACCGCCCCGACGACCACACCGGTCGCATCCGCTTCTTCCCCGACGGCAGCTCCACCGGCGGCCGCATCACGCTGAAAGCCGGCCAACGCGAATGGCACGTCAACGTGTCGTGGCTGACGGGCGAGGTGCGCGTAGTTGATGCGGCGGTGGCGCAATGAAAACCGGGATTCGGGATTCGGGATTCGGGATTCGGCAAGGCGCGCAAGCTCCAGCTGCTCGCGCTTGCTCCTGCTCCTGTTCTTCCGAATCCCGAATCCCGAATCTCCATTCCCGGCTTTTCACCGAATCCCGAATCCCGAATCCCGGGCGCGCCCCGCGCGCCAACGGCTTCACCCTCCTCGAGGTGATCGCCGCGATCGCCCTGCTGGCGATCGCCTTCACCGTGCTGATGCGCGTAGCCGGCGGTTCGACGCGCCTGAGCGAGAACGCCGCCGACCACAGCGAGGCGGCGCTGTGGGCACGCAGCCTGCTCGACACGGCGTACACCAGCGAGCCGCTGCAACCGGGCAGCACGTCGGGGCGTTTCGATGAGCGTTTCCGCTGGCGGCTCGACGTCACGCGCTGGCGTCCGGGTTCGACCCCGGCGCAGGCACCGCTGCAGCTCTACCAGCTCGACCTGGCGGTCTCGTGGGGGCCGCAGGAACATCCACGCACGGCGCACTTCCGCACCCTGCGGCTGGCCGCGGCCGAACCGGGTCAGGCGCTGCCATGAAACGCGCCGCCGGCTTCACCTTGCTGGAGATCCTCGCCGCGCTGGTGCTGCTGGCGCTGCTGCTGCTGGGCGTGTATTCGGGCATCGCCAGCGCCAGCCGCAGCGTACGCTCCGGCACGGCGGTGATCGAACGGATGGACCAGTTGCGCGCGGCGCAGCAGTTCCTGCGCCGCGAGCTGGCACAGACCCTGGCCGCGCCAATCGGCCATACCGACCGCGGCGAGCCGGTCTATTTCCAGGGCAGCGCGCGCGAGATGCGCTATGTCGCACCGCTGCCGGGTTACCTGGGCAAGCTGGGGCCGCAGCTGCAGCAGCTGCAGCTGGTCGACGACGGCGCCGGCGGCCTGCGCCTGGAACTGCGCCTGGCCCTGCTGCCGCCCGACGGCAGCCCGCCCCAGCCGCTGGGCGAGCCGCAGGTGCTGTTCGACCACATCCGCGAGGGCAGCTTCCAGTACCGCGGCGTCGATCCGGACGGTGCGGCGCTGCCGTGGGCGGGCGGGTGGACCGGCGACCGTTCGCTGCCGCAACGGGTGCGCATCGAGCTGCAGCCGCAGGGGCGGGTCGGCTGGCCCCGGCTGGACATCCCGCTGCGCATCGAGCCGGTCCGCGCCGACGGCCTGCCAGGCAACCGCCTGCTGCGGCGCAGTTCGCCATGAAACGCCCCTTGCCGCAGGCATCGCGCCAGCGCGGAGTGGCCCTGCTGCTGGTGCTGTGGGCGTGCACCCTGCTGGCGATCCTGCTCGGCGGCTACGCCGCGCTGGCGCGCACCGAAGGCCTGCAGGCGCGATACCAGTTCGCCAGCACGCAAGCCCATTACGCCGCCGAAGCCGGCCTGATGCGGGCCGTCTACGGCCTGCAGGATCCCCGCGTCAGGCAGCGCTGGGTCGGCGACGGGCGACCCTACGAATTCGTCTACGACCATGCCAGCGTGGTGGTGCGTTCCATCGACGAGGACGGCAAGGTCGATCTCAACACCGCCACGCCGGACGTCCTGCAGGGCCTGTTGCGCGCCGCCGGGTTGCGGCCGGAGCAGGCCGGCGAGCTGGCCGGGCGCATCGTCGACTGGCGCAACCGGCCGGAGCTTGCCGGCGAGGCGGACAGTCAGCGCGCCGCCTACGCCGCCGCCGGCCGCGACTATGGCCCGCGGCACGGCCCGTTCGTCACCGTCGAGGAGGTGCAACTGGTGCTGGGCATGACCCCGGCGCTGTACCGGCAGCTGGCGCCGGTGCTGACGATCTGGTCCGGCAGCCCCAGCCCGAACCCGAACACCGCGCCGCCGCTGGCGCTGCAGGCGATCCCCGGCATCACCCCGCAGCAACTGGCCGCGATCCGCGCCGCCCGCGCGCGGAACGCCGATGATCCGAGTCTGGCCCTCAACAACGGAACCACGCATAGTATTGAATCCGTCGCCACCCTGGCCGACGGGACGAGCGCGGTGTTGCGCGCCACGATCCGCATGCAGCCGGGGCTGGGTGGCGTGAAACCGTACGCCGTGTTGCGCTGGCAGGAGGGGAAGTCCGAATGAGTACGGCGATGCCGTCGCTGCGGCCGGGCTGGGAGCGTGTTCGCCGCCAGTGGCGCGCCTCGCCGCTGCCCGCGTTCCTCGCCTGGTGGGGCAACGAGTTGCGCGCGCTGCTGCCGGTGCGCTGGCGCAGCTGGTTTGCCGACGGCGCGGACTGGTACCTGCTGCAGGTCGAAGGCGACTCGTGGTCGCTGCGCCGGCGCGGCCAGGCGGAGCCGCTGGCGCAGTGGCACGAGGCGGTCGAGGACTTGCCGGCGCGCTCGTTCGCCGCCGCGCTGCAGCAGGTCGATCGCGAGGACCTGCGCGTCGCCCTGCTGTTGCCGGCGGCGCAGGTGCTGCGCCGCACGTTGTCGCTGCCGCTGGCCGCGCGCGACAACCTGCACCAGGTGGTCGGTTTCGAGATGGACCGGCAGACGCCGTTCGGCGTGGCGCAGGTGTACTACGCCGTGCGCGAGTTGCCGGCGACCGCGCCGGCCGGACGCTGCCAGGTGGAGCTGGTCGCCTCCGCCCGCGCCGGCGTCGACCCGCTGCTGGCGCGCCTGCGTGCGCAGGGCATCGCGGTCGATGCCGTCGACGTGGCGGTGGCCGACGACCGCCTCGGCGTGAACCTGCTGCCGCCGGAGCAGCGTCCGCATCGCGCGCATCCGCGGCGACGGCTCAACCTGATCCTTGCCGCGGGCGTGCTGCTGCTGTTGCTGCTGGTCGGCCTCGAATGGCGACACAACCGCGAGGCCGCGCTGGCCACCATGCAGGCCGAGGTGGCCGCCATGCGCGGCGACGCCGCGCAGGTGGCCTCGCTGCGCCAGCAACTGCAGGACAACGCCGGTGCCGCCGGCTTCCTCGCCCGGCGCAAGAAGGACACCGTCGGCATGCTGGAACTCCTGCGCGATGCCACCGCCCGACTTCCCCAGGGGACCTGGCTGGAGCGCTTCAGCGTCGACAACACCGGCCAGATCGGCATGCAGGGGCAGAGCCAGCAGGCGGCCAAGCTGCTCGATGCGCTGAAGGATTCCAGCGTGATCACCGACGCCGGCTTCCAGGGCAGCATCCAGCCCGACGCCGCCACCGGCAAGGAGCGCTTCTACCTCACCGCGCGCGTCAGGCAGGCCGCCGCCGAGCCGGCCGCGGCCGCCAGCAGCGGGGATGTGCCATGACGCGCCGGGCCCTCGCGCCGCGCGAGCGCCGCATCGTCGCGGTGGCGTTGCTGCTGGTGGTCGTGTTGCTGGCCTACCTGGTGCTACTGCGCTGGTGGCTGGTGGCGCCGCTGCAGCAGATCCACGAGGAGATGGCGCACCTGCGCGACACGCACAGCCGTTACGCCGCCGCGATCGCGGAGAAGCCGGCGCTGCAGCAGCGCCTGGCAGAAATGGGCGCGGGGCAGGCTGCCAGCGAGGCCTTTCTCGCCGCCAGCGATCCGAACAACGCGGCCGCCGACCTGATGCAGCAGGTGGTCGACGTGGTCGGCCGCAACACCGGGCGCGGGCGTTGCGTGGTGAGCCAGAAGATGCCGTTGCCGCCACCACCGGCATCGGCCGGCGAGCCTTATCGCAAGGCTGCCGTGAGCATCAGCCTGAGCTGCGACATCGAGCCGCTGGCGGCGGTGCTGCAGGCGCTGGAGCAGGGCCGGCCCTATCTGTTCGTCGACGACCTCAGCATCTATCGCAACCCGGTCGCCGCGCAGCGCGACCAGGGCGCACCGCTGGAGGTGCAGTTCACGCTCACCGGCTACGTGCGCCCCTCGGCCGGCGCCCCCGCGCCTGCGGTCGACGCCGGCGCCAGTGCCGATCCCGACGCCGACGCCGATGCCGGAGCCGTCCCGTGAACGCCGCCCAGCAACGTCGCCTCACTCCCGTGCTTGCCGGCGTGGCCGTGCTGCTCGGCATCCTGCTGCTGGTGCTGCTGGGCGGTGTCGGGCGCGGCACGCGCTGGGCGCCGCCGCGTACGCTGCCGGCGCTGCCGTCGGCGGACCGCGCCGACTTGCCGCAGGCCACGCCGCTGCAGCAGTTCAGCGTGGTCTGGGCCAAGCCGCTGTTCAATCCCGACCGCAAGCCGGTGGCGCACGCCAGCGCCGGCGGCAGCAACCTGGGCGACCTGCAGCTGACCGGCATCATCATCACCCCGAGCCTGCGCATGGCGCTGCTGCACGACAAGGGCGGCAACCGCGAGATCCGCCTGCGCCAGGGCGACAGCCTGCCCGACGGCAGCGTGACCCTGGTCGAGGTGCAGCAGCGTTCGGCGGTGTTCGATTCCGCCGCCGGCCGCACCGAACTGAAACTGCCGGCCGGCGCGCCGATCGACCAGGCGCGCGGCGACGCCGGTGAGGATCGCGATCAACCGCCGGCTGGCGCCTCTATGCTGCACCCGCAGCCCGCTGCCCCGGCGCGGCCGCATTTCGAATCCGGCCCCGGTCCGGCCCGTCCGTCGCTGACCCCGGCGTCGTCGGCCGGCCCCACCGGTACCACGCTGGAAAGACTGCGTCGCACCATCGAAAAACGTCGTGCGGAACGCGCTGCCGCGTCCCACGAAGGAGAGCACTGAGCCATGCCTCGCCCATTCCTCACGCGTGCCCTGCGCACCGCCACCCTGGCCGCCCTGGTCGCGCTCGCCGGCTGCGCCAGCCTGCCGCAGCCGCGCGACGACGGCGCCCTGCAACGCGAGGCGGTGGCCGGCACGCACGACCCGGTGCCCGCGCCGCTGCCGCTCAACCGCGACCTGGCTGCAGCCACCACCGCGCCGCCACCGGCCACCATCAGCGCCGGCAGCGGGCAGTTCGTGCGGCCCACTGCGCTGGTCACGCCGCGCAAGACCGCCGCCGGCAAGGATGCGGTCACCTTCAACTTCGAGAACCAGCCGGTGCAGGCGGTGGTCAAGGCCATCCTCGGCGACCTGCTCAAGCAGAACTACACCATCGTGCCGGGCGTGGAGGGCAACATCTCCTTCTCCACCGCCGAGCCGGTCGAGCAGGAGCAGGCGCTGCCGATCCTGGAAACCCTGCTGGGCTGGACCCACAACGCGCTGGTCCGGCGCGGGGGCGGTTACGTGGTGTTGCCGGCGAAGGATGCGGTGGCCGGCAACCTGGTGCCCAGCCTCGGCGCGGCCGCGCCCGGCGGCGGCCTGCAAGCGCGGCTGTTCCCGCTGCGCTACATCTCCGCCACCGAGATGCAGAAGCTGGTCAAGCCGTTCGTGCGCAAGGATGCGATGCTGCTGGTCGACCCCTCGCGCAACCTGATCGTGCTGGCCGGCACGCCGCAGGAGCTGGCCGACGACGAGCGCATGATCCGCACCTTCGACGTGGACTGGCTGCGCGGCACCTCGGTGGGCGTGTTCAACCTGCAGTACGCCCGCGTCGCCGAGCTGATGCCCAAGCTCGACAGCCTGTTCGGCGAACACGGCAGCACGCCGCTGGCCGGCATGCTGCGCTTCATCCCGATCGAGCGCACCAACGCGCTGGTGGTGATCAGCACCCAGGCCGACTACCTGCGCGAAGTGGGCGAGTGGATCGACAAGATCGACGCCGGCGGCGGCAACCAGCCGCAGTTGTTCGTCTACGACGTGCGCAACCTCAAGGCCTCTGACCTCGCCCGCTACCTGGCGCAGATCTACACCAACGGCGCCGGCAGCGGCGGCGACAACGGCGGCCAGGTCGGGCCGGGCCTGGGCAGCGGCACCCTGGGCAGCGCCGACAACGCCAGCGCCAACCCGCTGGGCAGTACCGCCGGCAGCTTCGGCAACACCGGCACCGGCGCGATGGGCAGCGGCATGAATGGCGCCGGCGACAGCGGCTTCAACAACGGTGGCGGGAGCCGCGACGGCAGCGGCAACGGCCAGCCCGGTGCGATGTCCGGCGGCATGGCCACGGGCTTCGGCAACACCGGCGGCAACACGGAAACCAGCCAGCAGTACGCCTCCAGCGACGGCAGCGTGCGGATCAGCTCGGTGGACAGCAACAACCAGTTGCTGATCCGCGCCCGACCCTCGCAGTGGGAGGAGATCAAGCGCGCGATCGACAAGCTCGACAACGTGCCGCTGCAGGTGCAGATCGAGACGCGCATCCTGGAGGTCAAGCTCACCGGCCAGTTCCAGTTCGGCGTGCAGTGGTACCTGAAGGGTTTCGTCGGCAGCACCGTAGACAGCAACGGCAAGTTCATCCCCGGCTCCACCACCGCCAGCCAGTATGGCGCGCTCGGCGATGGGGGGCCGGCATACGGCGGCCAGCCTTTCTTCTACTCCTTCCTCAACCACAACCTGCAGGTCGCCGTCCGCGCGATGGAAACCAGCGGCAACACCAAGACGCTGTCGGCGCCCTCGATGGTGGTGATGAACAACCAGATCGGCAAGATCCAGGTCGGCGACAGCATCCCGATCAACCAGACCACGGTCAATACCAACATCGGCACGGATACCAGCTACAGCTCGGTGCAATACCTCAACACCGGCGTGATCCTCAGCGTGCGTCCGCGGATCAATCCCGGCGGCCTGGTCTACATGGACGTCAGCCAGCAGGTCAGCCAGCGCGACGCCGCGCAGCCGCTGGTCAACGGCAACCCCTCGATCTCGCAGCGCGCGCTGTCCACCCAGGTGGCGGTGCAGAGCGGCCAGACCGTGCTGCTCGGCGGCCTGATCCAGCAGGACGAGGGCGTCACCAACACCGGCATCCCGGGCCTCAACCGCATCCCCCTCATCGGCCGCCTGTTCGGCAGCACCAACCGCAACCGCGACCGCACCGAACTGATCGTGCTGATCACTCCGCGCATCATCCGCAACAGCGACGAGGCCAAGCAGGTCACCGACGAATACCAGGAGAAGTTCGAGTCGCTGGCACCGCTGCGCCAGGGCGGCGAAACGAGCGCGGCGAGCGTGACGCCGGTGGCCGCCGCGGCCACGCCGAGCTGGCCCGAGCAGTTGCAGCAACATGCCGAGCTGGCGCTGGGCAAGGCCGACTATGCGAACGCGGAGCGCCTCGCGATGCAGTCGTGGCAGCAGGGCACGCGCCAGGGCGGCCTGTGCGAGCGCAACTGGCAGGTGATCGCCCAGGTGCGCCAGCACAACCAGGACGCCGCCGGCGCGCAGAGCGCACGCCAGAGCCAGCAGGCCTGTCTCAAGCCCCAGCCCTGACCCCATACCCATCACGCAGGAGCACGCTCGCGGGCGATGCATTGAAAGCCGGGATTCGGGATTCGGGGATTCGGGAAAGCAAGAGCAGGAGCATCGCCCGCGAGCGGGCTCCTGCGCGATGGTTTCGGTGAAGCGGGCCTTATCATTGGAACGGATGATTGCGCCTGCCTTCCCGATCACCCCGCTGTTGCCCGAGATCCGCGCCGCGCTCGCCGCGAATTCGCGGCTGGTGCTGGAAGCGCCGCCCGGTGCCGGCAAGACCACCCAGGTTCCGCTGGCCCTGCTCGACGCGCCATGGCTGGCCGGGCGCCGCCTCGTGATGCTGGAGCCGCGCCGCCTCGCCGCGCGTGCCGCCGCGCAGTTCATGGCGGCGCAGCTGGGCGAACCGGTCGGGCAGACGGTCGGCTACCGCATCCGCTTCGAATCGAGGGTGAGCGACGTCACCCGCATCGAGGTGGTCACCGAAGGCATCCTCACCCGGCTGATCCAAGCCGATCCCGAGCTGGCAGGCATCGGCGCGATCATCTTCGACGAGTTCCACGAACGCCACCTGGCCGGCGACCTCGGCGTCGCGCTGGCGCTCGACGTGCAGTCCACCCTGCGGCCGGACCTGCGCGTGCTGCTGATGTCGGCCACGCTCGACGGCGAGCGCATCGCGGGCTGGCTCGACGCGCCGCGCCTCAGCAGCCCCGGGCGCAGCTTCCCGGTGCGCATCGAGCATCCGCCGCAACGTGCGCAGGAAAGCGCCGGGCAGCACCTCGCCCGCACCGTGCGCCAGGCGCTCGACGAAACCGACGGCGACGTGCTGGTTTTCCTGCCCGGCCGGCGCGAGATCGCGCGGGCGCAGGCGCTGCTGAATGAATCCCTCTCCCGAAGGGAGAGGGAAGAAAGCCTCGACATCCTTCCCCTGCACGGCGAACTGTCGCTGACCGAGCAGCAACACGCGCTGGCCCCGGCCGAACCCGGTACCCGCCGCATCGTGCTGGCCACCAACGTGGCCGAATCGAGCATCACCTTGCCCGGCATTCGCGCCGTGATCGACAGCGGTCTCGCGCGCGAGCCGCGCTTCGACCCGCACTCCGGCTTCACCCGGCTGGAGACGGTCACCATCTCGCAGGCCTCGGCCGACCAGCGCGCGGGCCGCGCCGGTCGCGTGGCGCCGGGCGTGGCGTACCGGCTGTGGCCGCAGAGCCGGCGGCTGGAACGCAGCCGCGGCGCCGAGATCGCGCAGGCGGAGCTGTCCGGCCTCGCCCTGGAGCTGGCCGCCTGGGGCATCACCGCGACGGACGGCGGCCTGGCCTGGCTCGACCCGCCGCCGCCCGGCGCGCTGGCCCAGGCGCGCGAGCTGCTGCAGGCACTCGGCGCGCTGGACCGCGACGCGCGCATCACCGCACTGGGCCGGCGCATGCTGGAACTGGGCACCAGCCCCCGGCTGGCGGCCGCCGCGTTGCAAGCACCGCACGAGCAGCGCGCCGTGGTCGCCGACCTGCTGGCCCTGCTGGAAGCGCGCTCGCCGCTGCGCGGCACGCAGGCGCGCAACGACGATCTGCGCGTGCGCCTCGCCGCCTTGCACGCCTGGCGCGATCGCCGCGGCAGCGCGCCGCGCGGCGAGGTCGACACCGGCGCGCTGGCCGCGATCGAGCAGGCCAGCAAGGGCTGGCGCAGACGTCTGGACGTCCGAACCGCCGCCACCGGCACGCCCGACAGCCACACCGTGGGCGACCTGCTGGCCCACGCCTTCCCCGACCGCATCGCCCATCGCGACGGCGACGATCCGCGCCGCTACGTGCTGGCCAACGGCCGCGGCGCCCGCCTGCACGAGGACACCGCCCTGCTCGGCGAGCCCTGGCTGGTGGTCACCGACCTGCGCCTGGAATCGCGCGACAGCCTGGTGTTCAGTGCCGCGCCGCTGGACCCGCGCACGCTGGAGCGCGAATTCCCCGGGCACTTCGTTCGCGAACGCACCCTGCGCTGGAACGAGCAGCGCGGCGCCGCCGAGGCGTTCGAGGAACACCGCTTCGGCGCCATCGTGCTGAGCCGCCACAGCGTGCCGGTGCGTCCGGCCGATGCCCTGCCGGCGATGCTGGCGGCGATCCGCGCGCGCGGACTGGACGCGCTGCCATGGAGCGACCACGCCCGCCGCCTGCGCGCACGCATGCAGGCCCTGCGCGCGTGGCTGCCCGGGCAGGGCCTGCCCGACGTTTCGGATGCCAACCTGCTGGCCACGCTGGAGCAGTGGCTGGCGCCGTACCTGCACGGCAAGCATCGGCTCGATGCCCTTGGCGCGGAGGAGTTGTCGCAAGCGCTGGCGGCGCAGCTCGACCGCTCACAGCGCCAGCTGCTCGACGCCCAGGCGCCAGAGCAGCTGGTGGTGCCCAGCGGCCAGTCGCGTCGCCTGGAATACGCCGGCGCCGATTCGCCGGTGCTGGCGGTGAAACTGCAGGAACTGTTCGGCCTGGCCGACACCCCGCGCGTGGCCGGCGGCCGCATCCCCGTCACCCTGCACCTGCTCTCGCCCGCCGGGCGCCCGATCCAGGTCACCCAGGACCTGCGCGGCTTCTGGGAACGCACCTACCCCGAGGTGAAAAAGGAACTCAAGGGCCGCTACCCGCGCCATCCCTGGCCCGACGACCCGTGGACGGCGCAGGCCACGCATCGGGCCAAGCCAAGGGGGAGTTAGCTGCGCTTGGCCGGACGCCGGAGCTTGCCGGTCATCCGCATCCATGCGCATACCTGCACCCGTAGGAGCCCGCTGGCGGGCGATGCTTTTGCAAAAGAAGAACGTGGCTAATTTAATTGGCCGCGTCCCCTTTATTCGCATGATCTTCGCCGCATTATGCGTACGCACCTGGAAGCCCGAGGTACACCTCCGCACGTGGCGGAGCGCTGCTTGAACCACAAGCTCAAGGGCGTGGTGGGCTTGTACAACCGTCATGACTATTTCGAGGAGCGCAAAGCTGCGCCGCAGCGATGGGCTGACGAACTGAAGTCAATTGAGGCCGGACACGGTCTCGTCGAGTTGCGTCGGAGCGCCTGATCAGCCACAGGGTGCGATTATGGACATAGTCAGCAAGCAAAGACGCAGCGAGATGATGTCCCGGGTTCGCGGGAAGGACACAAGGCCGGAGATGGCCGTACGCCGTGCTGCTCACGCCATGGGGCTGCGCTTCCGCCTTCATCGGAAGGACCTTCCGGGTACACCTGACCTCGTGTTCCCTAGGCTGCATATCGCTTTGTTCGTGCACGGCTGCTTCTGGCACCGCCATCCTGGCTGCCATCTGGCGGCTGATCCCAAAACGCGGCCAGATTTCTGGGCACGAAAGTTTCAGGCGAACGTCGAGCGTGACCGTCGGGCAATGGAGAATCTTGGGCAGATGGGGTGGCGGACGGTGGTTGTCTGGGAGTGTGAGACCCGAGAGCCCGAGACTCTTCGGAACCTCCTGGCCAATCACCTACGGGGTCCTGGATGATGCTTTACGGCGGCGGACCTGGTAACCTGGTCCCCACTGTCAGGAGAACGAAATAATGAGGGGACTGGACATCTTCTGCGGAGCGGGCGGCAGCAGCGCGGGAGCTCGTGCAGCGGGCGTCGAACTCGTAGGGGCGATCGACATGTGCCCGGTTGCCACCGAGACCTACCGGGACAATTTTCCCGACGCCCACATCGAGACATGTCGTCTTGAAGACATTAGCCCATCGTCGGTTCGCAAAAAGGTGGGAAGCATCGACATCCTGCTTGCTTCTCCCGAGTGCACGAACCATACGCCGGCGAAAGGAAGCGCCCCGCGCTCGGAGGCCAGCAGGGCGACGGCCATGCACGCCGTGGAATATGCGCGCGAGTTCAAGCCGAGATGGATCGTTCTGGAAAACGTAGTACACATGCGACCCTGGTCTCGTTTCGGAGAGCTGAAACTGGAGCTGCAGGGGCTTGGCTACCAACTCGAAGAACAGGTGCTTGACGCATCTGATTTGGGTGTGCCGCAGAGCCGCAAGCGGCTGTTCCTCGTTGGTGACTTGAAGCAGAAGCCGGGCGTCGTGGATCGCAAAAAGCCTGGCCCTCGGAAGTCGGCCGCCTCGATCCTCGACAAGAGGGGGGTATGGCCGACCACCCCCCTCTGGCGAAATGGGCGTGCCAAAGACACGTTGGAGAGGGCTCGACGAGCCATGGAAGAGCTTGGTGACGACGCCTCCTTTCTCGTTGTCTATTACGGGACGGACGGGGGAGGGGGCTGGCAGGGGCTCGATCGCCCCTTGCGCACGATCACGACAGTCGATCGGTTTGCTCTTGTTGAGCCCTCGCCAGATGGGCACCGTATGCGCATGCTGCAGGTGCCGGAACTTCGTCGTGCGATGGGATTCGACATGAGTTACAAGATGGATTGCGGCTCGCGCCGTGACAAGGTACGACTGCTTGGGAATGGGGTTTGTCCACCCGTCATGACTGAGGTGGTGCGGGCTCTTACAGCGGCCGGCTAGCGTGCCGTCAGGGTAGACGAGGGGGGCGTGTGGACAGCGAGGTGCTGGAAGCGGGCGGGTTCGATCTTGCGCGACTCAGCGACACGGAGCTCTTGCGCTTGCGGTCGATGATCGATCGGGAGGGCGCAAGGAGAGGCCTCGCGCTGACTGTTGGCGAGATCGGGGAAAGACTGGTCATAGAGACGTTCAGGAACCGGCCGGACCTGCCTGTTCTCATGCCCGCCCCGCGAGGGACCAAGAACGTCGACGCCCTGTCTCGCGACGGCGACAGATATTCGATCAAGACACTCGTGCGCGCCAGGAAAACGGGAACGGTCTATCCCGACGACGATCCGGACGGCAGCTGTTTGAATACTTGGTGATCGTGGTGCTTTCCGAGGAGCTCGAGCCAGTGCAGATGAGCATGCTCGATTGGCGTCAGTTCTGTGAGGTCCGCAGCTGGGATCGGCGTATGCAAGCTTGGTACGTAGCTAGGTCGAGGCGAGTGTTCGACAAGGGGCGCCGCCTTTTCCCGGTCGAGCTTGTCGGAGACGCTTGATATGCTGCTGAAGAGGCTTGCATCTGGGTCAGGAGTGACCCCCTTGTAGAAAGGGCCCGCCAGGAGTTCGCTTGACCAACTTAGACATCAGGCACCGGATAGAGGCACGCATCAGCCAGGGCGAGTTCCTGGCAAACATGTTGCTTCTTGTGCAGAGGGACTCTGGCGACGTCCAGGCAGACTTCGTGGAGCGGCTATGCTCCATCGCAACCACTGTGCGCGCTCTGCTGGAAGGTAACGGCCTTCTGCAAAAAATCCCCTACCAACCCAGCACGTATTGGCCCGAGCAGCGCGGCAAGTCATACGCGTTTGTCGATGGCGGTGTTGCCAGTGTAGATCTCCCCTCTGCAGGGCCGATCGGGATAAGGGTAGGGTCTTACCTTGTGCGCCCGGGGGACGAATCTGATCGCCGAGAAAGATTCAAGATCGAGCTCTCATTGGTAGACGACCTCTACAGTGCCAATGGGGCGCTCTACGATGATGATTTCCTGGACTTGGCCAAGCTGCGCGATGCCGCGCGCATCGTCAGCGAGCTGGCGGCGGGCCTCAGCCTTGCCCGGCGGGTTGACGGAGACGGTCCGCCAGACGCTGTGGTTCTCCATGGCCCGCTCGTAAATCCGGTTGCCCCTTACGGCCTTGATGGCTTTCCTTCTTTTGGTCTTGGCGCATGTCGCAAGTTCGTTGGCGACGACGACTGGCGCGGAGACGACCGGGATCGGCAGTTCGTGTCTCTCTACGCGCTGATCCTGGAGAAGCTGCGAGAGACCGGGACACCCGTGGTCGGCGCTGTGGAGCGGTCAATGGGAAGGGATCCTATCTTCATCCGTACTGTACTGGATGGGCTCCTCAAGGCCAAAGAGGCAGAGACTCTCCTTGAGCAGATCCGCTCCTACGGTCTGAACGACGCGGCGCTACTGGATGTCGTGCTGGTTGAAGGTGAGTACGTGACCCCGTTGGCGGTAGGTCGGCAAGGCGCAAGGAACAAGTGGCCGAGGTTTTGGGAAGAGAAGATCGGACGATATCCGAAGGCCCTCACGACCTACCTGAAGCCGTCTGCCCTGGTTCAACCCTTTCGCGTCGAGGCGTTCGAAGACATACGGAACCTAGATACCGTACTCGCCCTGATTCTGCATACGAGCAGGCTGCTTCCCTCCTACGGTTTTCCGGTAGGGCTCGATATCGTCGACAAGTTCGCCAAGGTCCCCGCTTGGCTCAGTCGTGGGGTAAAGGGACAACACCAGGTCGTCTTGCTCAAGCAGGCCTTGGCCAGTGGAGATCCACGCGCTGTTTCTTTCGCCAAGCGCGTTGTGGCTGCGAAGGGGCGTGACTGGCTGTTCCGCCCAGAGGCATAGGAAAACTTAGGAAAGACACGATGACCAGTCAAAAGGATTCGGCCTCGCAATGGCCGAGAATCGGTACCGTTGTCGGCGAGGCGTCCACCGGGAGCTATAGCTTCATCCTGCGCAGTCTGGAGGGAAAGCTTGGTGACATCGTCGCGACAAAAGTCGAGGTGCCTGTCTCATCAGCAGGAGGGCGCGCGGTCGCTACCGTCTGGGGCCGGATCACCTCCATCGAGAGGTTCAACCCCTTTTTTCCGGCAGAGGCAGCGCAAGAGCTCGCCAATGAAAACATCAGGCTGATCGACACGGTCCTGTCCGGGAGCCGGGACCATCTCGAGGCCAGGGTCTTGGTGCTTGGTGTCACCCTCGGGGATCAGAGCGCGGCTGACCTCTCACCACTGACCTACCCGGTCAAGCCGTCAGCGGAGGTGCTATACCCGCCGGCGGAGGCCGTCCGTCGATTGCTCACCGGAGACGACGGCAAACCTTCGGCAAGCGCCAAGCTCCATGTTGGGAGTCTGATCGCCCGGGATGATGTCGGCGTACATCTGGGGGCCAAGGATATCGTTTCTCGGCATCTGGCTATCCTCGCGATGACCGGGGGAGGCAAGACCGTAGCTGCTCGGCGGATCATCCGCGAACTAATGGATCTGTCGTATCCGCTCGTCGTTTTCGATCCTCACGGCGACTATCTCGGACTCTATGAGAAGCGTGGACTGTTCAAGGCCAACCACATCCGAGTGCTCTATCCGGTCATTCGCGTCCGCCAAGACAACCTCGACGTAGTCTCCGATCTCATCGACAAGATGGGCAAGCAGCTGACGGATGCCCAGCAACAGTTC
The DNA here is from genome assembly GCA_049650465.1 of Rhodanobacter sp. Taxonomy (GTDB): domain Bacteria; phylum Pseudomonadota; class Gammaproteobacteria; order Xanthomonadales; family Rhodanobacteraceae; genus Rhodanobacter. The sequence continues at coordinate 105,813 of JBASAF010000016.1, forward strand.
TATCTCTACTTGCTGAACAGCGCACAGGTGAAGGACGGGGAGACCGCTGCGTCCTTCATTTCCAAGATGATCGACCACGCCGAAAACGTGGCGATGAAGAAGCGCCGTAAGGGGAAGGAAGGGTCGGAGCTCGCCGATGAGCTTTCCGACACGCGCCCAGCCACGATCAACGCCGTGAAAAGGTCGCTGCAGTTCGTCAGGAGCAACCTTGAACAAATGGAAGCGAACAACCGGCGTCTCCGGAGCTTGAAGAGATTCGAAGGGTACGAATTTGCAGAGATGCCCGACCCCTGGGATGCGCCGGACGAGATCGTGGCTCCCGGACTGGTATCCATCCTGTACCTTGCCGGCTACGACCATCTCAATCAGTCGGCCATCGTAAGCATGGTGCTGGAGGCGCTATTTGCCCATCGGTCTACCCTGCAGGACTTGATCCCTCCTTTCCAGGCAGTGGTCGAAGAGGCACACAACTTCATCCCTAGCCGGCAGGAAGGTATCGGTGAGACACCGTCGCTAGCCACGATACGAAAAGTCATTACGGAAGGGCGGAAGTTCGGGACAGGTCTCATCCTGATTTCGCAGCGCCCGTCCAGGTTGGACGAGACTACGCTTGCCCAATGCAACAGCTTCCTCGTCCTCCGGCTGGTCAATCCCAAGGACAAGAGCTTCGTCCGGTCAGTCATGGAAAACCTGTCTGAATCGGACGCAAATATCCTGCAGGCGTTTGGACGTGGTCAAGGCATTGTCTCCGGCCAGGCTGTTCCGTTCCCTCTGCTCGTGAAGGTCAAGTTTGACGAGGATCTCGTCAGTGAGGCACTGGGCGATGAGAACTTCATCGAGGTCGCCAAGTCGTGGATTCCCAAAACCAGGAAAGCTGCAAACAGCGAGATCGTCCAGAAGGGGTTGGCGCGAGCTGGGCAGGGCGGCCAGAAAGCCACCAAGGCCAAAGAAACTGGAGGGTCCAGGCGAGGCAGGCGTGGAGGCATAAAGCCCGACTTCTAACGGGCAGCAAGCCGCTTAGAAGATACCAGCTTGGCGTGCCGCTTCGATTACCCGGACGCCTCGCGTTGCCTGTTTGATCGATGGGGCTTTGAGCCACCCATTGATGGCGTAGCCACTAAGTGTGTGTGCCACTTTCTTGTCGTAATCGTCGATATCAGTTGCCGTGGTCGCCCAAGCTACGATCCGGGCCCAGGTCGGTGCGTCTAGCGAGCTGCATTGGTCGATAGAGCTGGCTTGGTCTTCAAGCGAATTGTTGTCGCTTCGAATCCCTGTGCCTGCCGCCTCGATCTCGGGTGGGAGGACTTTGGGGACGGGCAGGTTGAGAGAGCGAATCTCTGTCCAACAGTCATCTTTTTTGCACCATTCGGTGACATTTCTGGCGCCCGCACTCTGAACGAGCTCTGCGTGCACCATTGGTGTCCATTCCGAGAGCAGGTTCTCCAGCTCATCAGAAATGGCCTGGTGCTTCCAGACCAAGCCGAAGTCGAAAGCGTCGCCAAACTTCTCCGAGAGCGAGGCGACAGTGTAGGTAACGACGTTAGCGCCGTATGACTGCAGGCGAGCGCGCTTTACGACCACTTGCGTCGCTCTGAACAGGATCGCTTTTGCAATCGCCTCCTGGAAGAAGACCTTATCGGGCGCCCAGTCCTCCCCCATGCGCTCTCTCAAGCTGAACATAAAGGCGGAATAGTTCTTCTGCGCCCCCCGGCTGACGATCTGCGGCTGTCCCCACCAAGTCATGAGGTACTTGGCGAGGTCGGTCTTGCCAAAATGCTGGCTTCTTGGGCAGGTCCGGTCAAACTCGCGGCGTCTTGCTGGTGTTGACCCTTCTCTGTTGCGCGCCATCTGGAACGACCCACGTGCCCTCTCATAGAACCATCGAGACTCTTCGCCGGGGGGCCAGACGCTCGTGGCCAGAGACTCAAATTGCTGGTGGAACTTGTCGCTCGCCGACAGATCGGCCACTTGAATGGGATTTTGCGTGTTCGCAAATCTCGCAATCAGCGGCACGAACTCTTCGAGCCTTTCTGGCGCGACAAGCGTCAGCTTCATCGAGACTGCGATCTCGTCGAGGGGGAGCTTGTCCTGCTTCCTGGCACGGTGGATCGACGCGGTAGTCTGGGCGCCGTTGACTATCTGAAGCCCCCGGATCCGCTTGATCACGGTCTCGCCGTGGAGTGTCGCGACCTCAATCTCGTCCGCGGTAGCGGTTAGACCATTGTTGTAGGCAAGGAACCGTCCGGGGGCCTCTCTTATCGTTTTCTGGATCCCCTTGTTTACCGCGCCCCTTGCCTGCAGAAACGATCTTACGTTGAATTCGAACAGCCTCGGCCCATACTGGTCGAACAGCTCGTAGATGAGGTTCCCGGGTAGCACCGCCAAGTACGTCTCGTATTCCGCGGGCCGTGGTTTCATCTCGATGCATGGCAGGGGGCGCCCCGTAAGAAGGCTGAAGTCGATCTCGATCCGATCCCGCGAAACCTGTTCGCCGGAGGCTCGATAAAGTCGCTCGAGGTCCCAGACCTCGGTCAGGGCTGGACGCCCCGCTACGGAGATCTCCGCCACGTCCCTGTCACGGACACGACCGTTTGTAAGTACGTTGATCCGGAGTTCCTCTATACGAGGCAACTCCCTCTGGATCCGGATCGCTGCCTCTAGCGCTGCAGCGTTGGCAGCGAAGCGCGTGTGGTCCCCTTTTACCGCGTAGTCGAAGAAACGAGCCGCCCATCCTGACAGCCGACTTAATTCACGGCGGGAGACCGACCCCGCCTGGGCTTCGTCGGGAGCTGTGAAGAGCTCAAGGCGTACTGAGTCCTCGGGAAGGGAGTAGCCGATGATGCGGCAGGGGCGGTGGCCGTCGTTGTCCTGGTGTGGGCATAGGTCGTGGTCGGTAACGACTCCAGCTTCCTCCAGATACCCGAGCATCGCCTCCACCAAACCTGTCGCCCAGCCCAGAGGTGAGCCTGGGGGCAGCTCGGAGGCGCGATCCTCGGCCTCGGCGAGAAGGGAATTCCCAAATTCTTCTAGCAAGCGCTCTTCAAGCAACTTCTTTCCCCCTGCTCTGGAGAGAGTTCCCACGAAAAAGTGGGCACCATCAGTCAAGCACACCCGGCCTCGAACTCGATGGGCGAACGATACCCCAAGGCCGAGTGCAAGCGGTGGTAGTTGTAGAAGTCGATGTAGCTGTGCAAGGCCGAACGCAGTGTCTGGTCATCGGCGAAGCGCTGGCGGTGGTACAGGTCCGGCTTCATGGTTTTGTTCCACGACTCCAATATGGGCATTGTCGGTCATGCGGCGGGGGCGGTTCACGCTCTGCACCAAGCCGGCGCTGGCCAAGGCCTGCTTAAACGTGCCGACGAGAAACTCGACGCCGCGATCGCCGTGCACCATCGTGCCGGGCGGGGCTGCCGCAGGCGTGTGGCGGCCGCCAGCGCCCGGCGGGTCAGTTCGACCTACTTCTCCCTGCCCAGCGACCATCTCTCAGCCGCCACTGCCTGATCCACCGCGCGCCCTTCGTCATGATCCTGTCCTCGCGCGCCCATTCGCGCCAACGAGACAGCATGAAGGGGTGGATGTAAAGCGAGGCGGCGACGTCCTGCACGCGCACGCCGGGAAGCTCGCTCAGACGTATGGCCGTGGCCCTTGAATTCCTCGCTGTAACGGGTGGTCATTCTTGGACTTGGTTTGGGCACGGGACACTGCTGAAACGTTAGATCAGGTGTCCACTAAAGCGTAGGAACTATCCATTTTCCCGGTCGCCCTGCACCTGCTCTCGCCCGCCCAGCCATCCGATCCAGGTCACTCAGGACCGTCGCGGCTCTCGGGAACACGCCTCACCCTGTGGCGAAAGAGGGGGTCAAGGGCCGCTCCCCGCGTCGTCCTTGGCCTGACGATCCGTGGCCGCCCGGGGCCAAGGATCGGGTCGGGCTGCGGGGAAGCCGAGGCCGGTATGCGCAACTCAACCCTCCGTCCCGGCTGCCGATAGCCAGGAAGGGGACTCTCTGCCGATTGACGCGGGCGGGGGCCCCACGGCCGCGCGCTTTTCATCTGGCGCGCGCGTATCGCTCCTGTACCATCGAATTCACCGGACCCCATGGCAGCGGAATTGCCCCAGCTTATGGATCTGCACGAGCGCCATCCAACGCGAGCGGATCGCCGGACGGACGGTGCGTCCGAGCCTGTCGCCGTGGCGCCTGCGGGTTGGCGCCGCAGCGCGCTGTGGTGGAGCGTGCTGGCCTTGCTGGTGGGCCTGGCGCTGGCGTTCGCCGCCCACCTGCAACAGCAGCGGCGGCATCTCGTCGAGCAGTCGCTGGTGCGCGGCGAGATGGCGGGCAAGACCTATGCGGCGCTGTTGAGCCGCCTGCAGGCGGCCGAATCCCTGTTGCGCGCGGTGCAGACGCTGTTCCTGTCCTCGGACGAGGTCACCGAGACCGAGTTCGCCAACTTCTACGGCAACATGCGCCCACGCGTGCAGTTCCCGGGCCTGCTGGCGCTAGCCTACGCGCAGCGGGAGGACGGCCCGCAGGGCGAGCATTTCGTCACCCGCTGGGTGCAGCCGCGCAAGGGCAACGAGGCGGTGGTGGACCTGGAAGTGGGTGCGCAACCGAACAACCTGGCCGGCCTGCTGGCCTCGCGCCACAGCGACGAGGTGGCCCTGTCCGCACCCTTTCGTCCGGTGCAGCAGACCGGCCCCGGCGCGCCGGACGGCGTCACCATGCGGCTGCCGGTGTTCAGCCCGGGCGATCCGCCGCGCACCGTGGCGGAGCGGCTCGCGCGCACGCGCGGGTCCATCGCGATCTCGTTCCGCATCAGCAAGCTGCTCGGCAACGTGCTGCAGCCGGACGTGGGGCGACACCTGCGGCTGACGCTGTATGACGCCACCGATCCGGCGCACGTGGTGCCGATGTTCGACTCCGCGCCGGGGTCGGCGGAAGTCGGCGACGGCTTCCGCTTCCGGCGGCAGCTGGAGTACGGCGGGCGCGTGCTGGATGTGGTGATGCGTTCGTTGCCGACGACGCGGCCGACGGCGCTGGACTGGAGCCAGTCGGCCCTGCCGGTGGGCATGCTGGCCAGCGTGCTGCTGGCGATGCTGGTGTACTCCGTCGTCAACACGCGGCAGCGCGCGCTGGAGCTGGGCGGGCGCATGAGCCGGCGCTTCCGCGAGAGCGAGGAGCGTTTCCGTGCGCTGAACGAACTGCTGCCGGCGCTGGTGGTGCTGGCCGATGCCGGGGACGGGCGCATCACCTACGCCAACCAGGCCTCGCGCGATCGCCTGGGCGACCGCATCACCGAACGGCGCCTGCCCGAGCTGTTCCACGACGGGGAGCTGCACCGGCAACTGCAGGCAGGCGACACCGCCGGCCAGTGCCGGATGGAAGCGCAGCTGCAGGACGCCGGCGGCGAACGCTTCTGGGCCAGCGTGGCGATCTCGCGGGTGGAACTGGGCGGCCACGCCAAGTTGCTGCTGGTGGCCAGCGACATCAGCGAGGAGCGCCAGCTCAACCAGCTGCTCAGTTACCAGGCCAGCCACGACGTGCTGACCGACCTCTACAACCGCCGCGAGTTCGAGCGCCGCCTGCAGGACCTGCTGGCCGCCGGGTCGCCGGCGTCGCCGCTGGCCGCGCTGCTGTACGTGGACCTGGACCAGTTCAAGCTGGTCAACGACACCTCCGGCCACCCGGCCGGCGACCAGTTGCTGGCGCAGCTGGCGATCGTGATGCGCCGCCAGCTGGGTTCCGGCGACGTGCTCGCGCGCCTGGGCGGCGACGAGTTCGGCGTGCTGCTCACCGGCCTGACCGATCGCGACGATGCCGAGAGCAGCGCCGAGCGCGTGCGCCGCTGCATCGACGGCTACGTGTTCATCTGGGAGCAGACCAGCTACATGGTCAGCGCCAGCATCGGCGGCGTGCTCATCGACCACTCGGGCGTGTCGGCGCGCGACCTGCTGGCCCAGGCCGACACGGCCTGCTACATGGCCAAGGAGATGGGCCGCAACCGGGTGCATTTCTATTCCGGGCGCGACGACCAGACCGTGCGCCGGCGCAGCGAGATGGACTGGGCCAATCGCCTGCGCTGGGCGATCGACGAGCGCCGCCTGCAACTGGCCTACCAGGAGGTCTGGCCGTTGCCGCCGGGCAGTGGCCAGCCGGGCATCGAGGTGCTGTTGCGTTTCCGCGAGGAGTCCGGCGAGCTGGTGCTGCCCGGGGTGTTCGTGCCGGCGGCCGAACGCTACGGCCTGATGCCGTTGGTGGACCGCTGGGTGATCGAGACCACGCTGGCGAATTTCGACCGGCTGCATCCGGCCGGCGGCGCGATGGAGATGGTGGCGATCAACCTTTCCGGCGCCAGCATCGAGGATGCGGCGCTGGTCGAGCGCATCATCGACTGGCTGCGCCACTACCGGGTGGAGCCCTCGCGGGTGTGCTTCGAGATCACCGAGACGGTGGCCGCGCGCAGCCTCTCGGCGGTGGCGCGCTGCATGGCGCAACTGCGCGCGGCCGGCTGCCGCATCGCGCTGGACGACTTCGGCGCCGGCATGTCCTCGTTCACCTATTTGAAACACCTGCCGCTGGACATCATCAAGATCGACGGCAGTTTCGTGCGCGACATGCTGAGTGATCCGGTCAGCCACCTGATGGTCAAGGCGGTCACCGACATCGGCCACCGGCTGGGACTGGAGGTGGTGGCCGAATGGGTCACCGACGCGCCCACCGTCGAGGCGCTCACCGCGCTCGGCGTGAACCGGGTGCAGGGCTTCGGCCTGCACCGTCCGGAACTGGCGCTGTTCCAGCGAGTGTGACGTTTGGGGAAGGTCTGGACAGCTCGTCATCCCAGCGAAAGCTGGGATCCAGCGCCTTGGCAGCTGCTTGACGACGCTGGATTCCAGCTTTCGCTGGAATGACGCCGCCGGAGGCTGATGCAGGTCATGGGGCCGGCAGGCATGGCTGTGGCACGATGGGAAGTCATTCGCAGCCGCGGAATCACGCCATGTCCGACCAGCCTTCCACCTCGTCGCCGCTTGCCGACATCCCGCGGCTGCTGGCGGCGGCGCCGCATCGGCCGCTGTTTCTCGCCGGCACCGTTGCGGTGATGCTGAGCATGGCGTGGTGGGCGCTGGAGCTGACCTCGATACGGTTCGGCCTGGCCGGCTGGCCGCAGCCGTCGATTCCGCCGCTGTATGCGCACGGCGTGCTGATCCAGTACGGCCTGTTCCCGCTGTTCATGTTCGGCTTCCTGATGACCACCTTCCCGCGCTGGCTGGGCCGGCCGGACCTGCCGCGCACGCGCTTCCTGCCGGTGGCCGGCTGCCTGTTCGCCGGCTACGTGCTGGCCCACGTCGGCCTGCTGGCGTTGCCGCGGGTGTTGCAGCTGGGCGTGGTGCTGATGCTCGCCGGTTACGCGATCGGCGTGTGGACGCTGGCCGGCGTGCTGCGCGCCTCGGTGGCCGAGCGCAAGGGACACGCGCGCTCGTGCCTGGCGGCGCTGTCGCTTGGCATGCTGGGGCTGGCGATCTTCCTCGCCTACCTGTTCGGCGCGCCGGCGGAGTGCGCGCTGCTGGCGGTCAGGATCGGCACCTTCGGCCTGCTGCTGCCGATCTATTTTTCAGTCATGCACCGCATGCTGCCGTTCTTCACCGGCAACGTGATCAAGGGCTATCCGGTGGTGCGCCCGGACTGGAGCATGCCGGTGGTGTGGGCGCTGCTGCTGGCGCATCTGGTGCTGTCGTGGCGCGGGGAGCTGGGCTGGCTGTACATGGTCGACGTACCGCTGGCGCTGGTGTTCGCCTGGCATGCGCTGACCTGGCGGCCGTGGCGGGCGATGCACCCCGGCATCCTGGCGGTGCTGCACCTGGCGTTCGCGTGGCTGCCGGTGGCGTTCGTGCTGTTCGCGATCCAGGACGTGGTGTACGCCACCAGTGGCCAGTTCATCCTGGGCCGCGCGCCGCTGCATGCGCTGGGCATCGGCTTCTTCGGCTCGATGCTGGTGGCGATGGTGACCCGGGTGACCCAGGGGCATTCCGGCCGGCCGATGCAGATGGGCGCGGTGCCGTGGTTGTGCTTCGTGCTGCTGCAGGTCGTGGCGCTGGTACGCATCCGCGCCGAACTGGGCGGCGACATGTACCTGTGGCTGGTGGTCGCCGCCTACGGCTGGCTGCTGGCCTTCCTGCCGTGGGTGCTGCGCTCGGCGTGGATCTACCTGACCCCGCGCGCGGACGGCAAGGCGGGCTGAGCGGCTTCTGCGGCAGGCGCGTCGGTTGAAACCGCTGTGGCGCGGTGACGCAGCGGGCGGGTTTCGGGGAGTCTTTTGACCCCGGTCAAATCGCGGCGGGTTTTGCCGGGCATGCTTCCAGCCAGGCACAACCAACGGGAAGATCCCCATGTCGCGTCCGCTGTCCACCGTCCTCGCCGCCCTCGCCGTGTTCGCGCTGGCGGCCTGCTCCGACAAGCCCCCGGCGTCGCCCGCCGCGGCCACCCCACCGGCCAGCACCTCGGTGGCTTCCCAGCGCGGCGATTTCGGCCCGCCGCAGGGTGAGCCGATCAAGGCAGTGCTGACCAGCCCGCCGCACGTACCGCCACCGATCCATCGCGACTATCCGGCGAAGGTGATCGTGGAGCTGGAGGTGATCGAGAAGGAGATGCCGATTTCCGAGGGCGTGAGCTACACGTTCTGGACCTTCGGCGGCACCGTGCCGGGCAGCTTCATCCGCGTGCGCCAGGGCGACACGGTGGAGTTCCACCTGAAGAACGCGCCGGACAGCAAGATGCCGCACAACATCGACCTGCACGGCGTGACCGGGCCGGGCGGCGGCGCGGCGTCCAGCTTCACCGCGCCGGGGCATGCCTCGCAGTTCACCTTCAAGGCGCTCAACCAGGGCATCTACGTCTACCACTGCGCCACCGCGCCGGTGGGCATGCACATCGCCAACGGCATGTACGGCCTGATCCTGGTCGAGCCACCGGAAGGCCTCTCGCCCGTCGACCACGAGTACTACGTGATGCAGGGCGACTTCTACACCACCGGCAAGTACCGGCAGAAGGGCCTGCAGCCGTTCGACATGGAGAAGGCGATCGATGAGAACCCGACCTACGTGCTGTTCAACGGCAAGGAAGGCGCGCTCACCGGCGACAACGCGCTGACCGCCAAGACCAACGAAACCGTGCGCCTGTTCATCGGCAACGGCGGCCCCAACCTGGTCTCCAGCTTCCACGTGATCGGCGAGATCTTCGACAAGGTGCAGCCCGAAGGCGGCACGGTGGCGCAGCACAACGTGCAGACCACGCTGATCCCTGCCGGCGGCGCCGCCACGGTGGAGTTCCACACCGACGTGCCGGGCAGCTACGTGCTGGTCGACCACTCGATCTTCCGCGCGTTCAACAAGGGCGCGCTGGGCATCCTCAAGGTCGACGGGCCGGAGAACAAGCTGGTCTACTCGGGCAAGGAAGTGGACTACGTCTACCTGGGCGACCGCTCGGAGCCGAACCTGAAGGCCGTGGCCACCGCAGCCAAGGCCCACGCTTCCGGCACGCTGACCAAGGAAGAGCAGATCGCCGCCGGCAAGCAGCTGTTCACCGGCACCTGCTCGGTCTGCCACCAGGCCAACGGCGAAGGCCTGCCCAACGTGTTCCCGCCGCTGGCCAAGTCCGATTACCTGGCCGCCGATCCGAAACGCGCCATGACGATCGTGACGCATGGCCTGACCGGCAAGATCACCGTCAACGGCCACGAGTACGACTCGGTGATGCCGCCGATGGCGCAGCTGACCGACGACGAGGTGGCCAACATCCTCACCTACGTGATCAACAGCTGGGACAACCCGGGCGGCCAGTACAGCAAGGAAGACGTGGCCAAGGCGCGCGCCGAAGCCGGCCCGCACGCGGACCCGGGGCACTGAGCATGCGCCTGCGGCTGGCCCTGGCATGGTTCGGCCTGATGCTGGCACTCCCGGCAGCGGCGGCGGAATACGTCGCCCTGCCGGGAGGCACGTTCGCCAGCGTGCTGCCGGCCGACGGCAAGGCGGCGGCGGCGCAGGTCGCGCCGTTCCGCCTGCGCACCGAGCTGGTCACCAACGGCGAGTTCCTGGCCTTCGTGAAGGCGCACCCCGAATGGCGACGCGACAAGGTTGCCGGCATCCTCGCCGACACGCGCTACCTGACCCAGTGGGCCGGTGCCGACGAACTTGGCGAGCAGGCCCTGCCGAGCCAGCCGGTGACGCGGGTGAGCTGGTTCGCCGCGCAGGCCTATTGCGCAAGCGAAGGCGCGCGGCTGCCCAGCTGGTACGAGTGGGAGTTTGCCGCGGCGGCGGATGCCAGCCGGCGCGACGCGCGGTCCGACCCGGCCTGGCGCGAGAACATCCTGGGCTGGTACTCGCGGCCATCGAACGCCGCGCTGCCCACCGTCGGCGGCACGGCCAACGTCTACGGCGTGCGCGACATGAACGGCCTGGTGTGGGAGTGGGTCGACGATTTCAACGCGCTGATGGTGGCCAGCGACAGCCGCCAGCAGGGCGACCCCGACCTGCTCAAGTTCTGCGGCGCCGGTGCGATCAGCCTGCAGGAAAAGGAGAACTATGCGGTGCTGATGCGCATCGCCATGCTCTCCGCGCTGAAGGCCGCCGACACCACCAACAACCTCGGCTTCCGCTGCGCGAAGTCGAACTGAAGGAGCGGCGATGAAACATCTTCTGCCCGTGCTGGCCCTGCTGGCCGTGCTGTTCGGCGGCCGCGCCGAGGCCGCCCCGCCGCTGCCCGGCGACTCGGTCTACAACCTGCCGGTGCAGCTGACCACGCAGGACGGCCGGCAGCAGATGCTGGCCGAACGCCGCGGCCGGCCGCAGCTGGTCACCATGTTCTACACCTCGTGCCAGATGGTCTGCCCGATGATCATCGACAGCCTGCGCCTGACCCGCAATGCCCTCGACCCGGCCACGCGCGCGAAGATCGACCTGCTCGCGGTGAGCTTCGACCCGGCGAAGGACGACGTGGCCACGCTCAAGACCTATGCCGAGAAGCGCAAGCTGGACCCGCGCATCTGGACCCTGGCCCGCGCCGAGCCGGCGCAGGTGCGCCAGCTCTCCGGCGTGCTCGGCCTGCAGTACCGGCAGTTGCCCGACGGCGAGTTCAACCACTCCAGCGAACTGATCCTGCTCGACGCCGAGGGCCGCATCGCGGTGCGCACCACGGTGATCGGCCGGCTCGATCCGGCCTTCGTCAAGGCGATCGGGGAGACGGTGGACAAACCCTGAGGCGACGATCATCGGTGGACGTCCAGACGTCCATCCTTCACCGGAAACGCCGCCGTCATGGCGGCGTTTTCGCGTGATTGCGCGGCGTGTTGTCACAGTCGCCCCTTTCCGGATGCAGACCTGACCGCGGTCAACGGATCGCTGCGTCGCGGTCGGCAGACTGCGCGCATCCACCAAGGGGAACATACGATGAGAACGACGAGCCGAATGCTTTGCGCCAGTGGCCTGCTGGCGGCCGCGATCGCCATGCCCGCCGCCGGGGCCGCCATCACCCCGACGCCGCCGGCGGCGGCGCCGCTGCAGCTGGAATGGGATGCGCGACTGCGCCACGAACAGGTCGACGACGACGCCTTCAGCCGCGACGCCAGCGCCACCACGCTGCGCCTGCGGCTGGGCCTGCGCGCCAGCTTCGGCGAGAACTGGAGCGCGCTGCTGGAAGGCGCCGGCGTAGCCGCGGCCAACGAGCATTACAACAGCGGTGCGAACGGCCGCACGCAGTATCCGGCGATCACCGATCCGCATGGCAGCGAGCTCAACCAGGCCTGGCTGGCCTGGCAGAGCGACGTGTTCGGCGCCACGCTGGGACGCCAGCGCTTGCTGCTGGACAACCAGCGCTGGGTCGGCAACAGCGGCTGGCGCCAGCACGAGCAGACCTTCGATGCGCTGGCGCTGCAATGGCAACCGCTGGACAGCGTGACCGTGCGCTACGACTGGCTCGACCGCGTGCATCGGGTAGCCGGCCGCGACGCGCTCAATCCGCTGGCACGCGAGCGCAGGCTCGACACGCACCTGCTCAACGTAGCGTGGGTCCGCGGCGCGCAGCAATGGGGCGGCTACGCCTACCTGCACGAGGATCGCGACGTGGCCAGCGCATCGAGCGCCACCTGGGGCGCGCGCTGGAGCGGCAAGGCGCTGCGCGAAGGCAACGGTGCGGGCTGGACGCTGGAGGCGGCACGCCAGCGCGACTACGCCAACAATCCGCAGCGTTTCGCCCACCACTACTGGCTGCTGGAACCGACCTGGACCCAGGGCGGCATCACCGCGAAGCTCGGCTGGGAGCACCTGGGCGGCAACGGCCGGCATGCCCTGCAGACGCCGCTGGCGACGCTGCATGCGTTCAACGGCTGGGACGACCAGTTCAACGTGACGCCGGCCGGCGGACTGGACGATCGCTACGTCGGCGCTGCCGGCAAGTTCGGTCGTGGCGGCCTCGCCGGCAAGCTGGCGTGGACGGTGGCCTATCACGACTACCGCGCCGATCGCGGCGGCCGTTACGGCAGCGAGTGGAACGCATCGCTGGGCCTCCCGCTGATCGCCGGCCTCGACGCCATGCTCAAGCTGGCCGACTACCGCGCCGACGGTTTCGGCCGCGACAACGTGCGCGTGTGGCTGCAACTGGAATGGCGCGGCCAGCAGGCGCTGGCGGGCGCGCGATGAGCATCGGCGGCGCGGCGGCGTTGACCCAGGTCAGCGCGCCCGCGCGCCGGCCGCGTTGAGATGGGCGCATGCGAATGACCACGCCATCCGACCACGCGGACAGCCCTGTTCCCGTGGTCCTCGACCTGCGCGCGCTGCCGGCGCCGGAGCCGATGATGCGTGCGCTGGAGGCAGCCGATGCGTTGGCGCCGGGGCAGACGCTCGAGCTGCTCACCCCGCTGCTGCCGACACCGCTGCTCGACCTGCTGTCCGGTCGCCGTCTGCATGTCCGTGCGGAGATGCTGCCCGCCGGCGGCGCGCGCGTGCGGATCCATCGCCCGGACGACGATGGCCCGACTGGCGCTTGACCAGGCGCCGCCGGCATCGTTGCCGCGCCGGTTCCTGCTGAGCGCGCCGCTGTGGGGCGTGCTCGCCGGCGTGCTGCTGGTCGTCGACGGCGACGTGGCGCTGCGCACGCGCTGGCAACCGGCCACGCTGGCGCTGGTGCACGTGTTCACCCTGGGCGTGTTCGGCAACGTGATGTTCGGCAGCGTGCTGCAGTTCCTGCCCGCCGCCGCCGGCGTGCGGGTGCGCGGCAGCGCGTGGCTGGGGCGGCCGCTGCATGCCGTGTTCAACCTCGGCGTGCTGCTGCTGGTGGCCGGCCTGCATGAAGGCTGGCGCGGCGCGCTGCGTGGCGGCGCCGTGCTGCTGCCGCTGGCCTTTGCGGCGCTGGCGGCGATGAGCGTGCCCGGCCTGTGCGC
>JBASAF010000017.1:0-1944 GCA_049650465.1 Rhodanobacter sp.
GTGATATAGCGCTTTCAAGCGAAGTGGGTTCCGGTTCGCGTGAAGACAACGCATTGAAACAGAAATCCAGAGTTTCTCTTCCGATATAATCGGAAGCCAAGCTCTAGCGGTTTCGCCGCCCAAACGAAAGCCGCCCCTCGCCATGGATACTCCGCAGCCGACCGCCGAAGACATGCTTGCCCGCGTGCTGCATCGCGACGGCCTGATGCTGGTGATCGACAAGCCGCCCGGCATCGCGGTCCATCGCGGCCCGAAAGGCGGCCCCAACCTCGAAGCCTCATTCGACGCCCTGCGCTATGGCCTGCCGCGCCCGCCGGTGCTGGCGCACAGGCTCGACCGCGACACCTCCGGCTGCCTAGTGCTCGGCCGCCACCGCAAGGCGACGGCGACGCTCGGACTACTGTTCAAGCATGGCAAAATCGGGAAAACCTACTGGGCCGTGGTGGAAGGGGTTCCCGAGCAGGACGGCGGAACCATCGATATTCCCCTCGGCCGGTTCAATGCCGAGCGTGGCTGGTGGCAGAAACCCGATCCCGACGGCGCTCCATCATCGACCCGCTGGCGCATCATGGGGCGCGGCGACGGGCTGAGCTGGCTGGAGCTGGAACCGCTCACCGGGCGCACCCATCAGTTGCGCGTGCATTGCGCGGCGATGGGCTGGCCGATCGTCGGCGACAACATCTATGGCAACGGGCCGCGCTTCGGCGAGCCGTCGCTGCATCTGCATGCGCGTGAAGTCTCGGTCCCGCTGTCACGCAACAAGCCGCCGGTCGAGGTGGTCGCGCCGGTGCCGCCGCATATGCGGGAACGGCTCGCTGCCTGCGGCTGGCGCGCCGACGCGACATCAGGCGACGAGGCGCAGGCCGTCCTGTCCGGCGATGGTCAGGGGTGCGACCGTTCCGGTGGTGAGGCCTGACACCGCGACCGGCAGGAAATGCTCGGTGCGGCCCTGTTTGGCACTCTCGATCAGCACGCTCCGCCGCAGGCCTATCTCGCGCAAAAGCCGCCGTCGCAGGGCTACCTCGCCAGCCTCGCGCAGACGGCGCGCCCGATCGCGAATGACCGGCCCGGCGACCGGCGGCATCCGCGCCGCAGGCGTGCCCGGTCGCGGCGAATAGGGAAAAACGTGCAGCAGCGTCAGATCGCATTCGTCAACGAGGTCGAGCGAGCGGGCGAACATCTCGTCGGTCTCGGTCGGAAATCCGGCGATGATGTCCGCGCCGAACACCATGTCGGGCCGCAACCGTCTGACCTGCGCGCAGAACGCAATCGCGTCGCTGCGCAGATGCCGCCGCTTCATGCGCTTGAGAATAAGATCGTCGCCGGCCTGCAACGAAAGGTGCAGATGCGGCATCAGCCGCTCGTCATCGGCGATGATGTCGAGCAGATCGCGATCAACCTCGATGGAATCGATCGATGACAGCCGCAACCGACGCAGCTCCGGCACATGCTTCAGGATCTGCTTGACGAGGCGGCCGAGCGACGGCGTCCCCGGCAGGTCCGCGCCGAAGCTTGTGAGATCGACGCCCGTGAGCACGATCTCGGCATGACCGCCATCGACAAGGCGGCGCACCTGCTCGACCACCGCGCCCATCGGCACCGAGCGCGAATTGCCGCGCCCATAGGGAATGATGCAGAAGGTGCAGCGATGGTCGCAACCGTTCTGTACCTGCACGAAAGCGCGCGGCAGCCCGGCGTGAAAGCCCTCGATCAGATGCGGTGCCATCTCACGCACCGCCATGATGTCGGCGACCGCGATCTTCTCCTCGGCATCGATGCCGAAGGTAGGCGCTACATCGAACGCCTCGCGCGTCGCACGCCAGGCCGTGCCATGCAGCTTGTCGTCGTTGCCGACGACACGATCGACTTCCGCCATGCCGGCGAACATCTTCGGCTGGGTCTGCGCGGCGCAGCCGGTGACGACGATGCGTGCCGCCGGCCGTT
>JBASAF010000018.1:0-3849 GCA_049650465.1 Rhodanobacter sp.
GTCGTCGACCGCGGCCGCGCTGGTCGCCGGTGCCGGCGCGCTGGCCGGGGTCGCCGCGGCAGTCACCGTGCTGCTGGCGGCGGGGGCGGCGGCCGGTTCGCCCTTGTCATGGCTGCTGCAGGCGGCGAGGGCGAGCAGGGCGACGCAGAGAATCGGAAGACGCTTGAACATGACCACCTCGAATAGACGAAACGGCGGACCCGTCGCGCCGGCCCGGGCCGGCGCGCACGCGGTCAGGGTGTGGCGGCGGCTGCGGCTGCGGGCTCGCCTTCGGCGGGGTGCAGGCCTTCGATGTAGCTGGCCAGGGCCGCGATATCCTTCGCGTCGAGCTTGGCGGCGATCGTGGGCATGATCTGCGAACGGGTGTCGCTGCCCCAGCTGGCGCCGTCGTGCCAGGCCTTCAGCGTGGCCTCTACGTACTGCGCGTGCTGGCCGGCCAGCTGCGGATACATCGCGCCCGGGTTGCCGCGGCCGTCGATGCTGTGGCAGGCCATGCAGGCGGGGATGCCGCGCGTGCTGTCGCCCTGGCGGAACAGGGTCTCGCCCTGCTCGACCAGTGCCTGGTCGGCCACGCCCGGACGCGATTTCTGGCTGGCGAAATAGGCGCCCAGGTCGTGCATGTCCTGCACCGACAGCGGGGTGGCCATGCCCAGCATGATCGGGTTCTGGCGCTGGCCGGATTTGAAGTCGGTGAGCTGGCGCACGATGTACTGCTCGCTCTGGCCGGCCAGTTTCGGGTATTGCGCGTCGGCGGAGTTGCCGTCCATGCCGTGGCAGGCGCCGCAGACGGCGGCCTTGGCCTGGCCGGCGGCGGCGTCGCCCGGTTTGGCCGCCACGTCGGCCACGGCCGGTGCAGCGGCAGGCGCCGCCGCGCTCGCGGAGGCGGCGGGAGCCGGCGCTTCCTGGGCTACCAGGGCAGTGGTGGACAGCGCCAGCGCGAGAGCCAGGGCGGACCCGAGCACGGCAGGCCGAAAACCAGCGGGGCGAAAACTCATACACTTGACTCCCGAGAGACTTGCGAACACTGCCGACGGCACACCGAAGCGAAGCGGTGGGCAGAAACCGCAGAATTATCCCGTGCCATCCTACCTTGGTCAAACCGCTCCCATGCCCAATCCCCTCCAGGGCGCGCAGTTCCTGCTCGCCGCCCATCGCCTCAGCCAGCTGCCCGCCGACGAGGGCGCCGAGGTGGCGTTTGCCGGTCGCTCCAATGCAGGCAAGTCCAGCGCGCTCAATGCGCTGACCAACCACAAGGGCCTGGCGCGCACCTCCAAGACGCCGGGGCGCACCCAGCAGATGGTCGCCTTCAGCCTGCCGCCGTCCAGGGACGGGGTGCCGGGAGAGCCCGCCCGGCGCCTGATCGACCTGCCCGGCTACGGCTACGCCAAGGTGCCGCAGGACATGCGCGAGCACTGGAAGCAGGAGATCGACGCCTACCTGCACCGCCGCCGCAGCCTGCGCGCGCTGGTGCTGATCGTCGACATCCGCCACCCGCTGAAGGAGTTCGACCGCCTGATGCTGCAGTTCTGCGCCGACACCGCGCTGCCGTGCCACGTGCTGCTGACCAAGGCCGACAAGCTCTCGCGCGGCGCCGCCAGCCAGGCCCTGGCGACCTTGCGCAAGCAGTTTGCCGCCGAGGGAATGCACGCCAGCGCGCAGGTGTTTTCGTCTTCCGCCGGCACCGGCGTGGACGAGGCGCGCGAGGCGGTGAAAGCCCTTTTGCGGAATCCGCGTCCCGCCTCCCCCGCGAAATCGTAGAAGCCCGCTTGCGGGCGATGCTCTTGAGCGGATTCGGGATTCGGGATTCGGGATTCGGGATTCGGGATTTGGGATTTGGGATTCGCCAGAGGCTGAAGCATCGCCCGCCAGCGGGCTCCTACGGGTGGATGGTGCTTAGTCGCGGACGGCTGCCATGAACACCTTGCACAGCGCCTCCATGCCGGCGCGGTCGTCGTCGTCGAAGCGGTCGGTGACCGGGCTGTCGACGTCCCATACGCCGAGCAGGGAGCCGTCGCGGCGAACCAGCGGCACCACGATTTCCGATTGCGAGGCGGCATCGCAGTAGATGTGGTTGGGGTGCTTGCTGACGTCGCGCACCAGCTGGGTCTGCCGTTCCTGCGCGGCGGTGCCGCAGACGCCGCGGCCGAGCGCGATGCGGATGCAGGCTGGCTTGCCCTGGAACGGGCCTACCACCAGCTCGGTGCCATCGAACAGGTAGAAGCCGGCCCAGTTCAGCTGCGGCAGGCCGTGGTAGACCAGCGCGCTGAAGTTGGCCGCATTGGCGATCAGCGAAGGCTCGCCGGCCAGCAGGCCGCGCGCCGCCTCGGTCAGTTCGGCGTACAGCGCGGGCTTGTCGGTGGCGCGGATGGCTGGGGTCTGGAACATGGCGGCGTCGATCCGGCAAAGACCGTATTATCGCGCCATGCCGAAAGTCGAACCAGCCACTGCACTGGCCGCGCAGCACGCCCGCCGGCAGAGCGGGCGGCTGGACAATTTCGTCGATGGCGCGTTTGCCTTTGCCATCACGCTGCTGGTCATCAGCGGCGCCTCGCTGCCGCGTACGGTGGCGGCGCTGGTCGAGGCCCTGCGCGGGGTGCCTGCGTTTGCCGTGTGCTTCCTGCAGCTGGTGCTGTTCTGGCACGGCCACGTGAGCTGGCGCGAAACGTTCGACCTGACCGATCGCCGCAGCCTGCAGCTGTCCCTGCTGCTGGTGTTCTTTGCGCTGATCTTCGTGTTTCCGCTGCACCTGGTGTACGCAAGCTTCTTCAACGGCATCAGCGGCGGCGTGCTGTCGCGCGACTTCGTGCGCAGCGCCGACGGCACCACCGTGCATTCGCTGAAGGTGCTGTTTGCCTGTTACGGCCTGTCCTATGCCTGCATGGGAGGCACCCTGGCGATGTTGTTCCGGCATGGCGCGCGCACGGTCGGCTCGTTGGCCGCGGGCGAGGCGATATCGGCGCGGGTGCAGGCCCTGGTCTGGACCTGCTATGCAATCGTGGGCCTGCTGTCGACGCTGATCGCCTTGTGCGCGCGCGATGGCGGCAGCGGTTGGCCGATCGCGCTGGCCGGCTTCAGCTATGCCCTGCTGGGATTCACCGGCCTGCTGACCAGCCGCTACCGCAAACGCCTGCTCGCGCGGTTGTCACCGTGAGCGCGCGGAGCGTGTTCATCGCCGGCACCGATACCGGCGTCGGCAAGACCTTTACGTCCTGCGCGTTGCTGCGTGCACTGCGCGCCGAAGGCCTGCGCGCGGTGGGCATGAAGCCGGTCGCCAGCGGATGCGTGGCGACGCCCGGGGGCCTGCGCAACGACGATGCGCTGGCCTTGATCGAGGCCAGCGCGCCGCGTCCGGATTATGCGCACTGCAATCCGTTCGCCTTCGCCGAAGCGGTGTCGCCGCACCTCGCCGCCGCCGCGGACCATGCCGAGGTGGCGCTGGGGCCGATCGAGGCGGCGCACGCCCGGCTGGCCGCCAGCGCGGACGTGGTGGTGGTCGAGGGCGTGGGCGGCTGGTTGGCGCCGCTGTCGCCGACGCTGCTGGCCAACGCCTTGCCACAGGCGCTGGGGCTGCCGGTGATCCTGGTGGTCGGCTTGCGGCTGGGCTGCCTCAATCACGCGCAGCTCAGCGCGCGGGCGATCCGCGCGGATGGCTGCACCCTGCTGGGCTGGATCGGCAGCGCGGTCGATCCGGCGATGGAGCGGCGCGAGGACAACCTCGCCACCCTGCGGCGGCTGTTGCCGGCGCCGTGCCTTGGCGTGATCGGCCACGGTGCCGGAACCGCGGCGGCAACGGCGGCGCTGGCCGATGCCGTCGCCGCCTTGCGTTCGCCGTAGCTGCCGGCGCCGGCC
>JBASAF010000019.1:0-42335 GCA_049650465.1 Rhodanobacter sp.
CAGCGCGGCCGTGCCGCCGGGTGCCGGGACCGAGGCCGAGTCCGCCGGCGCCGGGCTGGCGCCGGTCGCCGTCGACACCGCAGCGACCGGAGCCGACGTCGAAGTTGCCGGTGCGGTCGTGGCAGGGAGCGCCGGTTGCGAGGCGCGGGCGACCGCTGCGGGTGGCGGCGTGTCGTCGACCCGGCTGTCGGCCATCCAGTGCCACCAGGCCCATGCAGCCAGGCCCACGACCACCAGCGCCACCAGCAGGCGTCCGGATCGCGAACGGCGTGGCTGGTCGGTTCCGGCGTCGGCCGGCTCCTCCGCGGCAGGGGCGGGATCCTGCTCCTCTTCCTGCGGCGGGTTGATCAGGGCGTCGTCGGTCGTTCCCTCGTCGTCGAGCCCCGGCGTGGAGATCGCCGGCGGCGACGGTTCACTCGGCAACGACTGCGGCCCGATCGGCGAGGTGGCTTCAGCCGATGGCACCTCCGCTTCGGCTTCCGCATGATCCGCGGGCGCCTCGACGGGGAGCTCGGCCCCGGGCGCCGCCACCTCGTCGATGGCCGGCGGTGGCGTGGCGATGGGCTCGTGCGCCGCCGGCCATGTCTCCCATGCGTGGTTGCCCTGCATGCGGTAGCGCTCGCCCGGCGCGATGAAGATGTGCAGCGACGGCTGGGGCAGCGGTCCGCAGCTGCGCCCGTCGCGGTCGATGTACGCCAGTTGCGCGTCGTCGGGCAGTGCGCGGGCGTCCACGTGCATGCCCTGCAGCAATTGCGCGATGCGCGTGGCGGTGGCCTGGTCCAGCTGCCGCCGCACGATGCGCGGCAAGGCGGCAAGCACGCGACTGGCGAATTCGTCCGGCTCCATCCTCAGTGCAGCGGCTACCGGCGCCCACGCCGAGGCCTCGTCCGACGTACCGGCCTGCAGGCCGCACACTACGACGCAGTACTGATTCACGCATGGTCCCCTGTAGCCCAACCAGCGAGGGTAGACCGCCGCCGCCGGCGTATCAAGCGCGCCTCGCCTGGCCGGCGCGGCCTCCCGCCCGCGGTTGGCCGCGCTCCATGGCGAAGGATGCGGCGCAGGGACCGGCCATCGGGAGGGTTACCTCATCGCTGCCGGCAGGACAGCGGAAGATACCGCTCCGGGACCGTGGTGCCCGCGCCGGGGCAGCGCCAGCCCAGCTTGCCGGTTCCGTCGCGGAACGGCGTCAGCACCAGCACGTCGTTGCGGATCCTGATGTTCGAACCGGCGCCCCCGTAGGCCACGGTGATCGTGCCGCCGGACACGTCGACGCCGGAGACATATCTGCCCCTGATCGAGTCGCTCGGGGCCAGGCCGGCGGAGGGGTTGTCCGTCGGCATGGCCTGGTTGGTCTGGTAATACCCGGCCACCGCGGTTTTCGCGCCATCGGCAAGCACGACGCCCTCGGCGACCTGCGCGCGGATGAGGTAGTCCTGGTAGGCGGGGATGCTGATGGCCGCAAGGATCGCGATCACGAACGGCACGATGCAGAAAATGCCCCAGAACACGCCCTTCGATGCCCGGGGCAAGGTCTGGCCGGTGCGCTTCCAACGGGCGAGCCAACTCAGCTGGGCCTGCAGGTAGTACATGGTGAAGAAGAACAGCGTGACGCCACCGATGTCCAGCGGCAGTTCGCGGCTGGCCAGCTTGTCGCGCATCGACCCGGCCATCGAGAAATAGGCCACCAGGTAAAGCACCCAACCGGCCAGCAAGGCCAGGGCGCCGAAACTGGCGATGCCGCCACCGCCGTGGGCGAGGGCGGCAATCCCGGCGAAATACAGCACATAGCCGATGACCAGGCAGGCCATGGCCAGGCCCATGAGCAGCGTGGCGTTGCTGGCGCGGTCGATCTTGCGCACCCAGCCGGCCTGGATGAAGGGCCAGATGATGGCGAAGATGCCGAGGGTGAGCACGCTGAACAGCCACACCAGGCCCCAGTGCAGCGACGGTGGCCTGGGCAAGGCGGCGCGGTCGGCAGCCTGGCCCGCCGAAGCATGACCCCGTGCCGAGAACGACGCGGATGCAGCGCCCGCCCCGGTGCCGACGGGCGGGGGCGGCGGCACGGTGGCGAACGGGGGAGGCGCGGACTCGGCGTGCTCCGGGAACAGACTGGCGAGGGGTGCCCATTCGCCCATGCCGTCCCGCCAGGCGAGGGTGTCCGGGGTCAGTTTCCCTTCCCGCAGCCATTGGCGCACGCTCGCTTCGTCGTACGGGCCGTATTGCTGGCCGTCCCGCCCGATCCATATCCTTTCGTCCGTCATGCAAGCTCCCGTTCGTGCGTCATGGATCCCCGCGCCACGCGTCGGGGCCGCGAGGCGTTCGCTGGATGGAACGGTGACACGCAGACACCCGCGGACCTGCGCTCCGCAAGTCGTCAGCGTGACCGGAATCCCCTGTTGCATCGTGCCCCGCCGGCGAGGGTAGCGCCACGACCAGGGTGGGACAAGCGCGGGCGTGGGGCGTGCTCCGGCAAGTGGGGGCTGATATCTTGATGCGCTTTCCATCCGTGGATCGGCAACGTGATCTCTCGTGACGAATTCGACGCGCTGGCGGCCGCTGGCCACACACGCATCCCGCTGGTGCGCGAGGTGTTCTCCGACCTCGACACGCCGCTGTCGGTGTACCTGAAACTGGCCGACGGCCCGTACACCTTCCTGTTCGAATCGGTCGAGGGCGGCGCCACCTGGGGACGCTATTCGATCATCGGCCTGCCGGCGAAGCGCGTGTTCCGCCTGCGCGGGCATGAACTGGAAGTGGAGGATGCCGGCGAGGTCACCGAGCGCCGCCATCTGGACGATCCGCTGGGGGAAATCGAGAAGCTGCGCACCCGGTACGACGTGCCGCGGTTGCCGCAGCTGCCGGCGTTCTCCGGCGGCCTGGTCGGCTATTTCGGCTTCGAGACGATCGGCTACATCGAGCCGCGCCTCGCGCAATGGGATCGCGCCGACGAACTGGGCACGCCTGACGTGCTGCTGATGCTGGCCGAGGAAGTGGCGGTGTTCGACAACCTCAAGGGCCGGCTGTACCTGATCGTGCACGCCGATCCGACGCAAGCGCAGGCGTATGCGCAGGCGCAGCGGCGGCTCGATGCACTGGTCCACCGGCTGCGCCAGGGCGGCGCCTCGTACCCGCAACTGGTCCACTCGGTGGCGCTGGACGAGGGCGACTTCACCTCCTCGTTCACCAGGGACGAGTTCGAGGCGATGGTGGAGCAGGCGAAGGAATACATCCGCGCCGGCGACATCTTCCAGGTGGTGCCGTCGCAGCGGCTCAGCGTGGCGTTCCACGCGCGGCCGGTGGATGTCTATCGCGCCCTGCGCGCGCTGAACCCCTCGCCGTACATGTATTTCGTCGACCTGGGCGAGACGCAGATCGTGGGCTCCTCGCCGGAGATCCTGGCGCGCCTGAAAGACGGCAAGGTCGTGGTGCGACCGCTCGCCGGCACGCGCAAGCGCGGCGCCACGGACGACGAGGACCAGGCGCTGGAAGCCGAGCTGCTGGCCGACCCGAAGGAGCGCGCCGAGCACGTGATGCTGATCGACCTCGGCCGCAACGATCTCGGCCGCATCAGCGAGACGGGCAGCGTGGAAGTGAGCGACTCCTTCGTGGTCGAGCGCTACTCGCACGTGATGCACATCGTGTCGCAGGTGCAGGGCACGGTGCGCGAGGGCCTGAGCTACATGGACGTGCTCAAGGCCACCTTTCCGGCCGGGACCTTGAGCGGCGCGCCGAAGGTGCGCGCGCTGGAGATCATCCAGGAGCTGGAGCCGCACAAGCGCAACATCTACGGCGGGGCGATCGGCTGGATCGGCTGGTGGGGCGACGCCGACACCGCCATCGCGATCCGCACCGCGGTGATCCACGGCGGCCGCCTGCACGTGCAGGCCGGCGCCGGCATCGTCCACGACTCCGACCCCGCGGCGGAGTGGGAGGAGACCATGAACAAGGGCCGCGCGCTGTTCCGCGCGGTGGCGCAGGCGGCGAAGGGGTTATAGAAGTCGACGCCGAAAGCGCGCTCAGCTGACGCCCGGGCCCTGCGACGTTCCGCCCACGGGCCGGCCGGCGAGCCGGGCCGCGTAGAGCGCGGCGCCGTAATGCGGTGCATGCAGCGGGGCGCGCAGGTCGAAATCCGCGCTGGCGGCGGCCAGCGCCTCGCGCAACGGCGCCAGCAGCAGTTCGTCGGCGTTGAAGGCGCCGCCGGAGTGGGACACCGGTACCGTTTCGCCCGCTTCGAAATGCAAGGCCAGTCGCAGCGTGTCGCAGATGCCGGCCAGTTCGCGGCCGGCGTCGCGGAAGATGGCGGCGGCCACCTGGTCGCCGGCCCGCGCCGCTTCGGCGACCTGGTGCGACAACTGTGCGAGGTCGCCGCGGGCGTAGGCGTTGCCGCCGTAGACGCGGGCGCAGATGTCCAGGTCGTTGTCGAGCTGGAAATGCGCGTTGAGGATCGCGTGCAACGGTCCCCGGGGCAGGCGGCCGTCGCTCATGCGCGAGTAGGCGTTGAGTCCGCGCATGGCGATCCAGTATGCCGAGCCCTCGTCCGAAAACGCTTCGCCCCAGCCACCGGCGCGCGCCGCGAGACCGCGGCGCTGGCCGTAACCGATCGAGCCGGTGCCGGCCACGATGTTGATGCCGTCGGCGCAGGCCAGCGACCCCGCCCAGCCGCAGACCATGTCGTTGTCGCAGGCATAGCGCGCGTGGCCGAGGATCGTCGCCGGACATGCCTGCAGCCGCGCGGTGGCGTGGCTGTCCTCGCCGTAGGCGGGCAGTCCGAAGAAGGCGTGGCCGATGTCGGCCAGGGTGCGGTCGGCGATGCCCAGCACTTGCGTCACGCCTTCGCCCAGCACGGCGCACACGCCATCGAGGCCCACATGGGGATGGTAGGTGGTGCCGAGCTCCGCCTCGCCGAGCAGGCGGCCGTCGCCGTCGATCAGGGCGAAACGCGTCTTCGTTCCGCCGCCGTCCACGCCGAGGTAAGTCGTCCGGTTCATGCGTTCAACGCGTACAGCCGCACGCCCTGGACCACGCGGTTCACCAGGCCTGCCGGGTTGGGGTTGTCGGGCGTGACGCCGAGCGCGCGCGAGCGCAGGAACGCGTGGATCTGCGCGATGGCGAGATACGGCCACAGCAGGTCCGCGTCGGCGGCCCTGGCCATCGCCGGCACCGCGATCCCGTCAGCGCCGGCGCGCGGTTGCGCGCTCACCTCGACGATGCGCGACGCGCGGCCGTCACGGCGCAGTTCGTCCACCAGGTCGAGATCGTAGCGGCGGGTCAGCGCGTCGTTGGAGACGAAGACCATCACCAGGGTGCGGTCGGTGATGAAGGTCTTGGGTCCGTGGCGAAAGCCCAGCGGCGATTCGAAACACGTCGCCACGGCGCCATTGGTGAGCTCGCCGAGTTTCAGCGAGGCCTCGCGCGCCAGGCCCTGCAGGACGCCGCTGCCCAGGTAGGCGACGCGGTCGTAGCCGCCGAGCGCCAGCTCGTCCAGCGCCGGCAGCGACTCCGCGATGACGCGCGCGGTGGCATCGGCAATGGCGTCGATGCGCGTGTCCATCGTGCCCGCCGGCAGCAGGGCGGCCACCACGGCGTACATCATGCAGCTGAAGCTGGACGTCATGGCAAAGCCGTTGTCATGGGTTTCCGGCGGCAACAGCAGGGTCATCGAATGGGCCACCGGCGTCTTGCCCAGCGCGCCGTCGGCATTGCAGACGATCGCCAGGTGACGCACGTCGCGCACCAGCGATTCGGCGAGTTCCACCGCCGCCAGGCTCTCGGGGCTGTTGCCGGAGCGGCCGAAGGAGACCAGCAGCAGCGGCTGCTCCCGCTCCAGATGCAGGTGCGGCGCGCACACGATGTCGGTGGTCGGCACCGCGTCGACGCGCGCGGCCAGCTGGCGGTCGAGCCACGGCGCCACGCATTGGCCGATATAGGACGAGCTGCCGGCGCCGGTCAGGATCACCCGCGCGGCCGGGTTGTCGAGCAGCGGCCCGGCAAAGGCGCGGATCTGCGCGTGCAGTCCGGCCACCAGCGCGTGGGTTTGCCGCAGCATCCGTGGCTGCTGCTCGATCTCGCGCGCGGTCCAGATCGCGCCGCTGGCGACCAGCTCCGTTCCCGGCAGGCCCAGGTGGTCAGTGGGTGTGTTGGTCATGGCATGCATGGTGATAATCGTCGAGTGCGGCACTGATGTGCGCGATGGTCAGGGAAAGCGGGTCGCGGGTCGCCGCACCGCGGCGCAGCGCATGCAGCGCGCGCGGCAGGAACTGGCTGATCAGCGGCAGCGGCGGCGGGTTCGCGCGCAGGTTGGCGAACAGGCGCTGGCAGGCCTGCTCGATCACCGGGTCCGGCCAGTAATAGCGGATGCGGTCGCTGAGGCTGTACTGCAGGTCGATCGCCAGCGCATGGCCCTCGCCGTGGTAATAGCGCTGCCAGTAGCCGGGTTGCTCGCGCATGCGCGCCATTGCCACTTCGCGCAGGCCCGCGCGGCGCGAGTCGTCGGTGATCCATTCGCGCTCGATCGCGTCCAGTGCCCACAGCGCCTCGCGCAGGGCGAAGGTCAGGCCGGGACCGACCTTGAGGATGGCAAAGTGGTCGCGCACCAGCGCGGCCAGCGCCTCGCGCGTCTGGTAATCGGTGGAGTGCGCCTCGAACACCATGCCGGGCACGCCGGCAATGGCCCGGCTCAGTTCGCTGGCCTTCGACGGTTCGTAATCCACCACGTCGTGGTGATCGAACTCCACGCCCGGCTGCACCACGGAGGCGATCACGCGTTGCCAGGCCGGTTCCAGCCCGGCGGCGAGGAAGGCCTGGCGATGCGCCTCGATGGTGGCCAGCGCGGCCTGCGGCGTGGTCGTGGCCAGGCCCTCGATGGCCTCGGTGGCGCCACCCGGCACCGGCACTTCGGTGCCGATCACGTACACCGGCGGCTCGCCGCCGGCGCGCGCATGGGCGGCTTCGGCCGCCCGGCACAAGCGCACGGCGCGACGCACGATCTCCGCTTCGGGCAGCGGTTGCGCATCGCCGCGGCAGGCCATCGAGCAGTCCAGGTGGATCTTGCGGAAGCCGGCGGCCACGTAGGCAGCCACCATCACCTCGGCCTTGTCCATCGCCGTGGCCGCGTCCAGCGAGGTCCACGGATTGGGGCCGAGGTGGTCGCCGCCCAGCGCGATGCGCGCATGGTCGAAGCCGACGCGGTCGGCGATCGCGTGCACGAAGGCGACGAAATCGGCAGGCTTCATCCCGGTGTAGCCGCCGTCCTGGTTGACCTGGTTGCAGGTCGCCTCGAACAGCACGAAGGCCTGCCCCGTGCGTTGCGCGTGGCGCAACCCGGCTTCGATCACGATGGGATGCGCCGAGCAGATCGAGGTCACGCCACCGGCGTGTCGCTGCTTGTGGCGGGCGATGAGGTCGGAGAGGGCTTGCATGGCGTCGGAGTCCATTCAGGGGAGGGGGTGGAAGCACCGGCATCGGCGGCGTCGGCAGTGGCCTCGGGTTCCAGCGCCAGCAACAGCGAGGCGACCAGGGCCAGCGCGAGGCCGGCCATCTTCAACGGGCCGGGCACCACGGCAGCGAACACCAGGGCGAGCGCCGCGGTCACCAGCGGCGCGCCGGCATTGGTCAGCGGCGCCACCACGATCGCCTTGCCGTGGCGGAAGGCGTAGACCAGGGTCAGCGCGCCGATGGCGTTGAGCAGCTGGATCGCGGCGGTCATCCACGGGCCGTCGAGGCCGGTGTTGATCGGCTGCGACCAGTCGGTCATCGCCAGCGCAACGGGCGCCAGCAGCAGGCCGCCCAGCATCATGTAGAAGAAGATGCTTTCGGCGCGCACCGTGTGGTTGGCCAGGCGCATGAAGTAAGCCTGCACGCCCCAGGCCAGCATGATCAGCAGCGATTGCAGGAACCAGCCCAGGCCGCTGCCGGCGCCGCGACCGAACGACAGGTCCAGCATCGGCAACGCCACCAGCGCCAGCACGATGCCCAGCGCACCGCTCCAGCCGGTGCGCTCGCGCAGGAACACGAAGGACAGCGCGATCGTCACCACCGGCGACAGCGAGATGATCGGAAACACGAAATACGCCGGGCCGACGGTCAGCGTGTGGAACAGCAGCATCTGCCCGCCGGCGCCGAGCAGGCCGATCGCCATGCCGTAACCGATCGCGCGCGGCGAATGTTCCAGCGTCCAGCCGCCGCGCCACAGGATGTACAGCGCCGGCGGAATCATGGTCAGCGCCCATACGCAGTAGACCAGGGTCTCCGGAAAACCGTGCTCGGCCGACAGCGGCGACAGCGCGCCCCACACGCCCCACAGCGCGACGGTGGTCAGGGCGAACACCAGCCACGGGCGGCGGCGCGGCGCGGCGGTGGCGGCGGCCACGCTCATGCCCGGGATTCCAGCGGCGTGGCCTGCAGCAGCAGGAAGCGCTTGAACGCCACGCGCAGCGAAGCGTTCCCGCCGGCCACCTCACCCAGCGCGCGCTCGTTGAACAGGTCGCGCACCTTGTAGCGGCCGGCACTCAGGCCGCGCAGTTCCACCTTGCCCTCGAAGGCGTCCTCGTAGAAGGCGTAGTACATCGCCCCGTCCCTGGCGATCGCATGCGTTTCGGGCTTGTCGAAACCGATGTCGTACAGCGTGCCCAGGTATTCGCCGTGCGGCAGCATGTGCTGCTTGTACAAGGCCACCCACTTGCGCCAGAGCGCCTCCTTGGCCGGCGTGAGCACCAGGCCGCCGGGCGGCAGCGGCTCGGAGGGATGCTCGGTGTCCTTCGGCCAGGTGAACTTGGTGGAGGGGATCGCGCCGATGCCGACGGTGGAGGCGAAGTCGTCACCGCGGTCGGACAGCTCCACGTGGTCGCCCGCATAGCTGCTGCGCGAGCCCATCAGCGCCTTCATGCTCTTGCCCTTGCTGCGCACCTGCCAGGAAGAGGTGGGGTCGGACGCCGGGTACTGGTCGGTGGCCGGCAGGTTGTGGAAATCGAACGCCGTGCCGCAGGGGCACAGCTCGACCACCGCCTGCGGATTGGCCTCGTGTGCCGCCTGGTGGATGGCTTGCCAGAACTTGGCCAGGCCCTCGACCGAATCGCCGGGATGCGCATGCTTGTGCGCGGGGTTGTAGCAGGGCGCCACGGCGTTGAGGTGCTGGCCGTCGAACTTGATGCCCTCGAAGCCCCAGTCGCCGATGACCTTCTTCACCAAGGCCACGTAGAAGTCGACGGTGGGCTGGTAGGCCGGGCACTGAGTGAGCGCATTCCACCAGGTCACCTTCTGGAACCCGCCGTCCTGGTCCAGCAGCAGCATGTCGGGATGGTCGTGCAGCACGTCGCTGCCCGGGTCGGCGGCCAGCGGCGCGATCCACAGGCGCGGGTGCATGCCCTGGCTGCGCACCTTGGCGGTGAAGTCGCGCATGTCGGCATCGCCGCGCGGGAACTTGCGCCTGTCGATGCGCCAGTCGCCTTCGTTGGTCTGCCAGCCGTCGTCCATCACCACCCAGCCGAAGCCCAGCTCGCGCGCTTTCGGCAGCGTGTCCAGGATCTGCTTGACGGTGAAGTCGCGGCCGTAGCCCCACGCGCACCACACCGGCGCAAAGGCCGATTCCGGAGCCCGCGGCGCCTCCAGGCCCTCGGCCTGCATGTATTGCCGGTACTGCAGCAGCGGCGCGAAATGATCGCCGGTGTGCACCGCCAGGAAAGTGCGTTCGGTGACCAGGGTCTGGCCGGGCGCCAGGGTGGACGCCTGCGCCGACTCGACCGCGATGTGCGCGCCGCCGACGGTCTTGCGCACCGGCAGATCCAGCGGGCGCACCACCGGCTCCACATGGCCGACTGCCAGGCCGATGTCGCGGCGCCAGATGTTGGCCACCGGCGTGCCGCCGCCGTAGTCGGACGAATCCATCGCCAGCGTATTGCGCTGGTCGAACCCCGCGCGCAGCGGCTGCACCCAATCGCGGCGATCGGTGTGGGTGGTGCCGGAGAAGCTCCAGAAGCCGCCGGGCGCCTCGGCCAGTTCATGCGCGGCATTGCGCCAGCCGGCGACCTGCAGCGGGGCGTCGCCCAGATTGCGATAGCGGGTCTGCAGCACCGCGAAACCGGGGAGAGCGTCGAAGAAGGTCAGCGCCACTTCCTTTTCCAGATGGCCGGAACGGCCGCTGACGATCGCCTGGTGACCGCTGCCGTGACGCGCATCGGCGACCGGTAGTTCCCGGTGACCGATGATGGCGAAGTCCTCGACCGCGCCATCGGCCAGCCGCAGGCTCTCGCTGGGTTGCCAGGGCGTGAGCGGCTCGCCGCGAACCAGCAGGCGCGTGTGCAGGCGGCGATCGAAGGCGATCGCCAGTACCGCGTCGCCCACCGTGGCGCCGGTGCCGCCATCGGCGCCGGCGTGACCGAGTCCGGATGCCGCCAGCGCCTTCGGCAGCATGAGCCACGCCGCGCCGCCGGCCACGCTGCCGGCCACGAGCTTCAATACAGTGCGTCGTCCGATCGGCCGCATGGCGAATTCCTCTTGAGACGTCGTCCCGATTCTGCGTCACCCTTCGCTCTTGATGCAAGCGTTTCGTTTCGATATGGTTCGAGAATGTTTCGTTATATTGCTGAGGTGGACCGATGGGTATGATCTTCCGTTCCGTCGCCGTTGCCCTGTTGGCCGTCGCGGCAGCCTTTTCCGCCGCCTGCGCGATGCCGGGCCGGAATGACGCGGAAAGTTATTCGATGGCCGACTTCAGCCAGGTACGCAAGTTCGACGCCCACGTCCACGCCAACACGCCTGATCCCGCGTTCCTCGAACAGGCGCGCGCCGACGGTTTCGAGCTGCTGTCGATCAACGTCGACTACCCCGACTTCCCCAGCATCTCGCGCCAGCACGCGGCCGCCTTGGCCCTGGCGGCGAGGGACCCGAAGCATTTCCACTGGGCCACCACCTTCTCGATGCAGGGCTTCGGCACGCCGGGCTGGACCGATCGCGTCGACGCGAAACTGGCCCGCGACGTGGCCGCGGGCGCGCTGGCGGTGAAGATCTGGAAAAACGTGGGCCTGGCGGAGCGCGGCAATGACGGCAAGCTGATCATGCTCGACGATCCACGCCTGGCACCGGTGGCCGAGCAGGTGCGCGCGCTCGGCGTGGCCCTGATCGACCACCAGGGCGAGCCGCGCAACTGCTGGTTGCCGCTGGATCAGATGACCACCGACAACGACCGCGAATACTTCAGCAAGCACCCGGAGTACTACATGTACCTGCACCCGGAGATGCCGCGCTACGAGGAGCTGATGGCGGCGCGCGACCGCTTCGTGGCGGCGCACCCGAAGCTGCGCTTCGTCGGCGCGCACCTGGCCAGCCTGGAGTACGACGTCGACCGCATCGCGGCGTTCCTCGACCGTTTCCCCGATGCCACCGTGGACATGGCCGCGCGCATGAGCCAGGTGCAGTACCAGTCCGTGCGCGACCGCGAGAAGGTGCGCAACTTCTTCATTCGCCACCAGGACCGGGTGGTGTACGGCACCGACCTGACCTACGGCCCCGATGCGGATGCCGTCGAGTTCCGCCGCGAGGCCCATGCCGTGTGGAGCTCGGACTGGCGCTACCTGGCGACCGGCGAGTCGCAGCACGTGGACATGATCGACGCCGACGTGCCGGGCCTGGCGCTGCCGCGCGCCGTGATCGACAAGATTTACTACGCCAATGCGATGCGCGTGTTCGCCAGGTCGGGCACGTAGGGGCCCGCGCGCGGGCGAAGGCAGGGGTTCGGGATTCGGGATTCGGGATTGGGGATTCGTAAAGGCCAAGAGCGGAGCATCGCCCGCGAGCGGGCTCCTACGGTGGGCGGCTTTTCCGAACCCCGAACCCCGAACCCCGAACCCCGAACCCCGAATCCCGACTCCCGAATCCCGAATCCCGAATCCCGAATCCCGAATCCCGAATCCCGAATCCCGAATCCCGAATCCCGAATCCCGAATCCCGAATCCCGCCCCTCAAGCCAGCAACAGCTCGAAACCGAGCTGATGGCTGGCTTGGATGATGTCCTCGGGTGCGCCGGTGTCCGTGATCAACACGTTCAACGCGGTGACGGGGATGATGCGGTGCAGGCAGACTTTGCCGAACTTCGAACTGTCGGTGATGGAAATGACCACGCGTGCGGCCTCCACCATCTTGCGGTTGAGCAGGGCCTCGGGCTCGTAATGGGTGGTGATGCCGCGCTCCAGGTCGAAACCGTCCACGCCGAGGAACAGCTTGTCCACGTGCAGCGCGTCCAGCGCCTCGACCGTCAGCCCGCCGTAGAACGCCATGTTGCGCCGGCGCAGTTCGCCGCCGAGCATGACGAGGTTGATGCTCGGCTTGGATGCCAGCGCGGTCAGCACGCCGTAGTCGTTGGTGACCACGGTGATGTCGATGTCCGGCAACGCCTTGGCCAGCTGGATGGCCGTGGTGCCCGAGTCGATGGCAACGGTGTCGCCGGGCTTGATCAGGGTCGCGGCGCGCACGCCGATGCGGCGCTTCTCGGCCAGGTAGCTGGTGATTTTCGCTTCGTAATTGGGTTCGGCGGGGCTGCCGTTGCCGATCACGCCGCTGTCGATCGCGCCGCCGTAGGCGCGCGCCATCACGCCGCGCTCGGCCAGGTAGCGCAGATCCTTGCGCACGGTCTGCGCGCTCACGCCGAAGCGGTCGGCGAGCCTGCTGACCTGGACGCTTCCTTGCTGGCGGACGAGTTCGCTGATCTGGAGGCGTCGTTGACTGGTATCGCGAGTGGCGGCCATGGGAGAGTTCCGACAGATGAAGAAATTATGCCGTATTTCGTTGTATTTCGCTATTGATACGAAACGAAACATGCTATAGGCTCGGTTTCGTTGTTTAGATGCAAGGTTCGCCATCGCGCCCCCAGGAGAGAGCCCTTGAATGCCGCATCCTTTCACCGAAACACACTGTCCTGTGCCGTCGCCCTGGCCCTGTTGATACCGGCGACGGCGTTCTCCCAGACCACCCCCGCCGGCGCCGCCACCACGCAGAGCCCACAGGCCGTCCCGGTCGACCAGGCCACGCCGCGCGCCGCCACCGAGCTGGCGACCGTGGTGGTCACCGGCGAACGGGGCAGCATGGCGCGCTCGACCGAGCTCAAGCGCGATGCCGCGACCGTGCAGGATTCGATCAGCGCGCTCGAGCTGGGCATGTTCCCCGACGACAACGTGGCCGACTCGCTCAGCCACATCACTGGCGTGGCCATCTCGCGCACGGCCGGCGGCGAGGGGCAGAAGGTCAGCGTGCGCGGCCTCGGCCCCGAATTCACCCTGACCACGTTCAACGGCCGCATCCTGGCCACCGACGGCGCCGGTCGCGACTTCGCCTTCGACGTCCTGCCGGCCGACGTGATCAACGGCGCCGACGTGATCAAGGGCGCGCAGGCCTCGCTGACCGAAGGGGCGATCGGCGGCCTGATCAACCTGCGCTCGGCCAGTCCGTTCGACCAGCCGGGGCAGCACGGCATCGTGCGCCTGGAGGGCGACCGCAACCAGATGTCCGAACTCAACGGACACAAGTTTTCGGCCGCCTACAGCAACACCTTCGCCAACGACACCGTCGGCGTGCTGCTGGGCGTGGTCAAGGCCAAGCGCAGGGATCGCACCGACGTCGCCGGCAACGACGGCGGCTGGACGCGCAACCCCGACCCCAGCGACCCCGACTGGTACGGCAATGCCTGGGGCGGCAACATCGACCTCAACGGCAACGGCGAGCTGGACCCGGAAGACTACGGCCTGATCGCGCCGGGCCAGTTCCGCGTCGGCTCGATCCTGGAGGACAAGAAGCGCACCGCGTACTCGGGCAAGATCGAATGGCGTCCGAGCGACCGCGTGCGCATCGTGGTGGACGGATTGAAGACGCGCCTGGATTCGCCGCAGGTGTCCTACCAGCAGTCCTACTACCCGCTGTTCGCGCCGGGCCGCTGGTCCGACATCACCGTGCAGAACGGCATCGTCACCGGTTTCACCATGGACAACCCGGACCCGGAGCTGCGGCTCAATCCGGAGCTGCTCAACCAGACCCAGTACCGCGTCGTCGACACCGCGCTGTACGGCATCAACGGCGAGTGGAAGGCCACCGACGACCTCACCCTGACCGGCGACCTGTACCGCTCCACCTCGGAGCGCCGCTCCGGCGGCCAGGACACCTACGTCGTGCTGCGCATGAACCAGCCCAACACGGCGCGCATCACCCTCGGGCCGTATGCGGTGCCCAACGTCGACGTCAAGTTCGACGATGGCCGCGACCTCGTCTCGGGCCTCGCCAGCGGGCAGTTCAGCGACTCGGACTTCAACACGCACTACATGGAGCTGAGCGGCGACAACATCCGCGACGAGATCACCGGCGGCACCGCGGCCGGCAAGCTGTTCGTCGGCAAGTGGGGCGTGGACAACCTGCGCTTCGGCGTGACCCGCACCGAGCGCGAGAAGTCGCGCGACCTGGTCAACAACACGCTCAACGGCGGCGCCGACTACTACTCCGAGGACAACGCCATCAACGTGGCCGACCTCGGCGGCAACGTGATCTCGCACTCCTTCCACCTGCCGCACTTCATGTCGGGGGTGGGCAGCAGCTTCCCGCGCAGCTTCCTCGCCTTCGACGTGCCCAACTACCTGGCCCGGCTGCAGGCCTACAACGGCAACCTGCGGCCGGACGGCACGCCGTACGACTACGCCCTGGCCGGCCCGCAGTGGAACCCGCTGCAGAGCTACCGCGTGAGCGAGAAGACCAATGCGTTCTACGTGCAGGCGGACATGTCCGGGGATCGCTGGGAAGGCGACGTCGGCGTGCGCCTGGTGCAGACCGATACCCGCGCCCAGGCCTGGGACGCGAAGATCCTGAGCATCACCGAGAACGGCGCGTTCAACTACACCGCCGAGTACGCGGCGCCCACGCCGGTGGTCCAGGACGCGAGCTACAGCTACCTGCTGCCCTCGGCCAACTTCACCTGGCATTTCACCGACCAGCTGCAACTGCGCGCCGGCGCGGCCAAGACCATGGCGCGCCCGGCGGTGGACCAGCTGGCACCGACCAACACCACCGAAAGCGTCGCGTGGGGCGAGTTCACCCAGGTCTACGGCGGCAACGCGGACCTCAAGCCCTACAGCGCGGCGCAGGGCGACCTGTCGCTGGAGTGGTACTTCGCCCAGCACTCCGTCGCCAGCATGGCCGTGTTCTACAAGCGCATCACCAACCAGATCACCACCAGCTGGGAAACCGGCCAGGACATCGGCGTGCCCGGCTACCTGTTCAACGTGATGCGCCCGATCAACGGCGACCATGCGCGCGTGAAAGGCCTGGAACTGAGCCTGCAGCATTTCTGGGACAACGGTTTCGGCGTGCGTGCGCAGTACACGCGCAACCTCTCCACGAGCTGGGTGGATGGCGAGCAGCGTCCGCTCGAGGGCATCGCCCCGGCGACCTACTCGCTGGGCGTGATGTACGAAAAGGGCAAGTGGTCGCTGGGCGCCAATGCCGACCGCACCAACGGCTTCGTCACCGCGATCAACGTGCTGGGGACCGGCTACAACGAACAGGCCGACGCGATCACCTGGGTGACGGCGCATGTCTCCTACAAGTTCAACGACATGATCAGCGTCAGCCTGGACGGCCAGAACCTGCTGGACAAGGCGCAGACCTACAGCATCAACGGCAACCCGCTGCTGTCGCAGGGCTATTACCGCTATGGCCGTTCCGTCAACCTGGGGGTGGCGCTGCGCTTCTAGGGCGGCGCGCGCCGGCGTGCCCGACTTCCCGGGCACCGCGTGGCGCGTGGGTTTGATCTGCATGGCTTGATCCGCATCGGGAGGGGGCGAGTGTCGCGCCCTCCCGATGCGGCTTCCCGCAGGACGGGCTGCGCAAACGCAATTTCTTGCAGGCTTTCGCGTCGGCTTGGTACGTTATATCGTTGCGTTCCGATCTTTTCCTCAAGACGCGCACGCATGAAAAACCCGCGGTCCGATTGTCTGCTGGCACCGTCGCGATGACGGCCGCGATGATCAGACGGGCAGGCGGGTCGCTGCTGGCGGTCGTCGCGGTGCTGGCGATCGGCGGCTGCGCGGTGGGGCCGGATTTCCGGAAGCCGGCGGCACCGGATGTTGCCAGCGTGGCCGCCGGGCCGCTGCCGGAGCGCACCCCCGGTGCGAATGTCGCCGGCGGGCAGCCCCAGCGTTTCGTTTCCGGCGGCGACATTCCCGCGCAGTGGTGGACGCTGTTCCATTCGGCCGCGCTCGACGCGCTGATCGCACAGGCGCTGGCGCACAACCCCGATCTCAAGGCCGCACAGGCCGCACTGGCGGTGGCGCGCGAGAACACCCGCGCCGGACGCGGTGCGTACGCGCCAAGCGTCAGCGCCGGCTTCTCGGCCAGCCGCGAACAGGACCCGCCCGGCGCGCTGGCGCCGGTGCCCAGCAACAACGCGTACCTGTACAACCTGTTCACGCCGCAGGTCAGCGTGTCGTACGTGCCGGACGTGTTCGGCCTGAACCGGCGCAACGTGGAATCGCTCAAGGCGCAGCAGCAGGCGGTGCGGTTCCAGATGCTTGCCACGCGCATCACGCTCAGCGCCAACGTGGTGGTGGCGGCAGTGCAGCAAGCCTCGCTGCGCGCTCAGGTCGCCGCGACCCGCGAGCTGATCGCGACCAACGCGAAGATGGTCGAGCTGCTGCGCTACCAGCTCGTCAAGGGCTACGCGGGGCGGCTCGATCTCGCCGCGCAGGAATCCCAGCTGGCCCAGTTGCGGGCCACGCTGCCGCCGCTGCTGAACCAGCTGGACCAGCAGAACCATCTGCTGGCCGTGCTGGCCGGCGAACTGCCCGGCGAGGCGGCGCCGCAGGCGTTCGACCTGGCCAGCCTGCATCTGCCGCAGCAGCTTCCCGTGAGCCTGCCCTCGACCCTGGTGGCGCAGCGCCCCGACGTTCGCCAGGCAGAGGCCAACCTGCATGCGGCCAGCGCGCAGATCGGCGTAGCCATCGCGAACCGGTTGCCCGACATCACGCTGACGGCAAATGCAGGCAGCAGCGCGCTGGCGATCAAGCAGTTGTTCAAGAGCGGCACCGGCTTCTGGAGCCTGGGCGCGGATCTGGCCGCCCCGATCTTCCAGGGCGGCAGCCTGCTGCATCAGGAGCGCGCGGCCAAGGCGGCCTACGTGCAGGCGGCCGAGGAATATCGCGGCACGGTGCTGACCGCGTTCCAGAACGTGGCCGACACGCTGGCCGCGCTGCAGCACGATGCCGAGGGCCTGCAGGCGGCGGCCAGGGCGGCGGACGCGGCCAAACTCGCGCTGGAAATCTCGCAGCGCCAGTACCAGGACGGCTACGCCAGCTACCTGTCGCTGCTGGGCGCGGAGCAGGCCGACCAGCAGGCGCGCATCGCGCTGGTGCAGGCGCAGGCGAGCCGCTATGTCGACACCGCCGCGCTGTTCCAGGCCATGGGCGGCGGCTGGTGGCACGACGCCGACACCCACTCCACCGATGCCGCTGCCACCCGGGATAGCGATGAAAAGTAGACCCTGCTCCGCACCGTTCTGGCGCATCGGCGTCCTGTGGTCCGTGCTTGCGCTGATCGTCGTGTCGACGCTGGCCGCCTGCTCGTCGAAGGCCGCACCCCAAGCCGCCGCCGACACGCCGCACAACGTGACGCTGACCGCGGCGCAGCGCCAGCACATCCATCTGCTGACCATCGAACGCAGCCGCTTCCATCGCAGCATCGAAACCAGCGGCGTGGTGGATTTCGACCACGACCGCGCCACGCAAGTACTGGCACCGTTCTCCGGTCCGGTGACCGAGGTGCTGGTGAACCCGGGCGACAAGGTCAAGGCGGGGCAGCCGCTGGCACGGGTGGATTCGCCCGACTTCGCCGCCGCCGTCGGCGCATATCGCAAGGCGCTCGCCGCGGCGCATGCCGCCGACCAGTTGGCGGCGACCGATCGTGACCTGTACGCACACCAGGCGATCTCGCAGCGCGAGCACGCGCAGGCGCAATCCGATGCGACGGGGGCGGATGCCGATCGCGACGCCGCGTTGCAGGCGCTGCTGGCCCTGCATGTCGATCCGCAAACCATCGCGGCGATACGCGAAGGCAAGCCGGTGGCGCATGGCCAGGGCGTGATCCGCGCCCCGATCGCCGGCACCGTGGTGGAGAAGTCGATCGCGCCCGGCCAGTTGCTGGCGGCCGGTTCGACACCGTGCTTCACCGTCGCCGACACTTCGACCATGTGGGTGATGGCGCAGCTGTTCGGCGACGACCTGGCGGCGGTGAAGAACGGCGACGCGGCCACCGTCGAGGTCGGCGGCGATGACGCGGCGATGCCCGGCAAGGTGACCAACGTCGGTGCCGTGGTCGATCCCGATACGCGCTCCGTCGGCGCCCGCGTGCTGGTCGACAACCCGGACGGCGTGCTCAAGCGGCAGATGTACGTGCGCGTGAAGATCCGCTCCGGCGATGCGCGCACGGGCTTGCTGCTGCCGGTGTCGGCCGTGCTGCGCGATGACGAGAACCTGCCGTTCGTGTACGTGGCGGCGGCCGACGGCGGCTACGCGCAGCGCACGATCACGCTGGGCGGACGCGTGGGCGATGCCTTCGAGATTCCCGACGGCCTGCACGCCGGCGACAAGGTCGTGGTGGACGGCGCGATCTTCCTGCATTTCATGCAGACCCAATGAGCGCGCAGACCCCACCCGAGGGGCTGCCGCCGCGCCCCGCCTCGCTGATCAACCGCATCGTCGCGTTCGCGCTGCAGCAGCGCATGCTGATGGTGCTGTTGGCGCTGGGCCTGGCCGCGGCCGGCGTGTGGTCCTACAACATCCTGCCGATGGATGCGTACCCGAACCTGTCGCCGCCGATGGTCGACATCGTCACGCAGTGGCCGGGGCATTCGGCCGAGGAAGTGGAGCGGCTGATCACGGTGCCGGTGGAGCTGGGCATGAATGCCATCCCCGGCATGGTGACCAAGCGCTCCGTGTCGCTGTACGGCCTGTCCGACGTCACGCTCGGCTTCGCCGACGGCACCGATCCGTATTTCGCGCGCCAGCGCGTGCGCAACCGCCTGCCGGATGTCGAACTGCCCGACGGCGTGTCCTCGTCGATGTCGCCGATGTCGCCGCCCTCGGGGCTGGTGTACCGCTACGTGCTGCAGAGCACCGACCGCTCGCCGATGGAGCTGAAGACGCTGAACGACTGGGTCGTCGCGCCGCAGTACCGCTCGGTGCCGGGCGTGGCCGACGACTCCGGTTTCGGCGGCGGCACCATGCAATACCAGGTGCTGCTCGATCCGGTGAAGATCGCCGCGCTGGGCATGTCGGTGGCGCAGGTCGAGGCCGCGCTGGCGGCCAACAACGGCAACGCCGGCGGCGGCTTCTACACCCAGGGCGGGCAGTTCTTCTACGTGCGCGGGCTGGGCCGGCTCGAGACCGTGCAGGACATCGGCGACGTGGTGCTGGCGGTGCACGACGGCACGCCGATCCTGGTGAAGAACGTGGGCACCGTGCAGGTCGGCATCGCGCCGCGGCTGGGCGAGTTCGGCTACATGGACCAGGACGACGCGGTGGAGGGCGTGGTGCTGGCGCTGACCGGCTCGAAGACCGAGAACGTGTTGCAGCGGGTCGAGGCGAAGACGCAGGAGCTCAACCGCGACGTGCTGCCCGACGACGTGAAGATCCACCCGTTCTACGACCTCACCGACCTGATCGGCCAGACCAAGGCGGTGGTGATGCACAACCTGCTGCTGGGCATGGCGCTGGTGATCGCGGTGCTGATCTTCTTCCTCTACGACGTGCGCGCGGGGCTGATCGTGGCGGTCACGATCCCGCTGGCGCTGCTGTTCGCCTTCGTGTGCCTGGACCTGAAGGGCGCCTCGGCCAACCTGCTGTCGATCGGCGCGGTGGATTTCGGCATCCTGGTCGATGGCGCGATCTTCATGGTCGAGAACATCTTCCGCGAGCTGGCCGCGCGGCAGGGCAGCGAGTTCAGCATCAGGGAAGTCATCCAGGGCGCCGCCTCGGAAGTGGACCGCCCGCTGGTCTACGCGGTGGCGGTGATCGTGGCCAGCTTCCTGCCGATCTACGTGCTGACCGGGCCTTCCGGCACGCTGTTCAAGCCGATGGCGGACACCATGATCTTCGCCCTGGTCGGCTCGCTGCTGGTCACGCTGACCCTGCTGCCGGTGCTGTGCGCGCTGTTCATGCGCCGTGGCGTGCGCGAGCGGCGCAACGCTATCTACGACAGGTTCAAGGCGTGCTACGTGCGCGGACTGGAGCGCCTGCAGCAGCACGCGTGGCGCGTGACCGGGGCCTCCCTGCTGCTGCTGGTGATCGCGCTGGTGATGATGCGCGGCATCGGCGCCGAGTTCATGCCGCACCTGGACGAGGGCTCGCTGTGGGTGCGCGCCACCATGCCGTACACCATCTCCTTCGACGAGGCCTCGAAGATCTCGCCGCAGATCCGGCGCATCCTGCGCTCCTTCCCCGAGGTCACCACGGTCGGCTCCGAGCTGGGTCGCCCGGACGACGGCACCGATTCGACCGGCTTCTTCAACGACGAGTTCTTCGTCGGCCTGAAACCGTACTCGCAGTGGGACGGCAAGTACCGCAGCAAGGCCGACCTGATCGCGGCGATCGACAGGAAGCTGCAGGTGTTTCCCGGCATCCAGTTCAACTACACCCAGCCGGCCGAGGATGCGGTGGACGAGGCCGAGACCGGCCTGAAAAGCTCGCTCGCGGTGAAGATCTACGGCCCGGACCTGCACGTGCTGCAGGCCAAGGGCAAGGCGATCAAGCAGGCGATGGAAAAGGTGCGCGGCATCACCGACCTGACCCTGGTCCACGAGCTGGGGCAGCCGAACCTGTCGATAAAAATCGATCGCGCCAAGATCGCGCGCTACGGGATCAACGTCGAGGACATCAACAAGCTGATCGAGGCGGCGATCGGCGGTGACGTGGCCACCGAGGTGGCGCAGGGCGAAAAGCAGTTCGACCTGCTGGTGCGCCTGCAGCCGCAATACCGCGACAACCCGCAGCAGATCGGCGAGATCCCGGTAGCCACGCCCGGCGGCCAGCAGATTCCGCTGAAGGAGCTGGCCGACATCAGCATCGCCAACGGCGCCTCCTTCATCTATCGCGAGAACGGTTCACGCTACATCGGCGTGCAGTTCTCGGTGAGCGGACGCGACCTGGCCGGAGCGGTGAACGAAGCGATCGCCCGGGTCGGCCGCGACGTGAAGCTCCCGCACGGCTATCGGCTGGAGTGGGGCGGCGAGTACAAGGAGTACACCGCCTCGCGCGCGCAGATGAACGTGATCCTGCCGCTGACCCTGCTGCTGATCTTCGGCCTGCTGTTCGTGCTCTACGGCAATTTCAAGTTTCCGTTCATCACCGTGGTCGGCGTGCTGCTGTCCGCACCGTTCGGTGCGATCGTGGCGATGTGGCTCACCGGCACGCCGTTCTCGGTGTCCTCGGCGATCGGCTTCATCGTGCTGTTCGGCGTGTCGGTGCTGACCGGCGTGGTCTACATTTCCTGCGTCAACGAGCTGCGGCTGGGCGGCATGGACATCGCCAGGGCGGTGCACGAGGCGGCGATCCTGCGCCTGCGTCCGATCACCATGACCGCGCTGGTGGCCGCGCTCGGCCTGTTGCCGGCGGCCATCGCCAGCGGCGTCGGCACCGATTCGCAGCGCCCGTTCGCGCTGGTCATCGTGGCCGGCATGCTGTCGCGATTGCTGATCGGCATGTACCTGATGCCGGCGTTGTATGCGCTGGTAGCGCGGCCGCAGGATCGGTTGCAGGTATAGGCGCCCGCGCGCGTTCTTCCTTGCGGTATTCACGCGGAAGAGCCGGCGGGCAGTGCCCGCCCTACGCCTTGCCGCCCCGGGTAGGGCGGGCACCGCCCGCCGCATTCCGGCTGTCGAAAGATCTCAGCCGCCCGACTCGATCTGCTGCACCAGGTTCCACAGGATGCGCAGGTCCTGCGGGTCGAGCTCGTCGCCGCCGAGGCCGCGGAAGTGGTTGTGGAATGCCTGCACCGCGGCGGCGCGATCATCCAGCGGGTAGCCGACCACCGCCAGCGCCATCCAGGGGTCGAAGCCGGCGGGCGGATCGGCCAGCACGCCCTGCGGCCAGCGGCCGAAGCCGGCAGCGGCGAGTTGCTGCCAGGGGAACAGCGGGCCGGGATCGTTCTTGCGCGTGGGCGCGAAATCCTGGTGGCCGACGATCTGCGTGCGCGGGATGTTCAGGCGTCCGGTGAGGTCGGTGAGCAGGCGCAGCAGGCTGTCGATCTGCGCCTGCGCGAACGGCGAATGTCCGTCGTTGTCCAGCTCGATGCCGATCGAGGCGGAGTTGATGTCGGTGATGGTGCCCCAGCGGCCGCCGCCACCATGCCAGGCACGCAGCTGGTCGGCGACCAGCTGGTAGATGTGGCCGTCGGCGCCGACCAGGTAGTGCGCGCTGACCGGGCCGCCGCTGTTGGCCGTGCGCAGCGTGTGCAGGCTTTCCTGCGCCGAATGCTGGTCGGTGAAATGCAGCACGATCAGCACCGGACGGCGGACGTCGTGGTTGGGCGAGGGCACCCAGGTCGCCAGCGGGTTGCGCGGCGGCAGCGGGGCGCAGGCGGCGAGCAGGGCAAGCAACAGCAGCGCGCCGACGATGCGCAGGCGGCGTGGTGTTGGACGAGTCATGCGCATCGCGTTGGGTCTCATGGTTTCGCTTTTGCCCGTCATGCCAGCGAACGCTGGCATCCAGCGCCTTGGCGCTGAAGTCGCTGGATTCCTGCTTGCGCAGGAATGACGGTCGGGGGTCAATGCAACCACGGCTTGGCGATCTCCAGCGCGGTGCGGTACGGCTCCGGCTCGTTGCGGTTGCTGAGCAGGATCACGGTGAGGTGCCGCTTCGGCCAGCGCACGATCACGTTGCGGAAGCCGATGCTCTCGCCCGAATGCCACAGCGTGTCGCCGGTGATGCGCCAGCCGTAGCCGTAGCTGGCCTCGTACGGCTCGCCGGTGACCTTCACGTGCGGGCTGAAGGCGAGCTTGCGCGAGGCGTCGCTGAGCAG
The DNA here is from genome assembly GCA_049650465.1 of Rhodanobacter sp. GTDB lineage: Bacteria > Pseudomonadota > Gammaproteobacteria > Xanthomonadales > Rhodanobacteraceae > Rhodanobacter. The sequence goes on from JBASAF010000019.1 coordinate 23,041, forward strand.
GCGGTCGTCGTACAGCGCGGCGTCCCATTTGGCCAGGTCCTCGACCGAGGAATAGATGCCGCCGTCGCCGCGGGTGGCGCTGGTGACGCTCTGGTCGGTGCGCGTCCACCGGCCGTCCACCTCGCTGTAGCCGTAGGCGCGGTCGTCCACGTCCGGTCCGCCTTTCTCGTACAGCAGCGTGTGGTCCATGCCCAGCGGCTGGAAGATCTGCTGCTTGAGGTACAACGGAAGGCTGTAGCCCGAGGCGCGCTCGACCACCAGTCCGAGCAGCACGTAGCCGGTGTTGCTGTAGCGATAGGCCGTGCCGGGTGCGAAATAGGTCTGCGACGTGGCGGAGAGCATGCGCAGCACGTCGTCGTCGCTGACCTGTCCGGTGGTGCCGGGCGGGATCAGATCCTCGTAGTCGACCAGGCCGCCGGTGTGGTCGAGCAGCTGGCGCAGGGTGACGGTGGAGGTGCTTTCCGGCAGCGTGGGCAGCCATCGGCGTACCGGATCGTCGAGCTTGAGCCGGCCTTTTTCGGCCAGCAGCAGGATCGCGGCAGCGGTGAACTGCTTGCTCACCGAGGCGAGCCGGTAGTTGGTGGCCGGCGTGGCCTTGTCGTCGTCCTCCAGGTTGGCCAGGCCGTAGCTGCGATCGAGCACGGCCTTGCCGTCCTTGATCACCAGCAGCGAGGCGCCGGGCACGTCGCCGGCGTAGCGCGCCATCAGCACGTCGGTCGGGTCGACCGGTTTGGTGTCGCCGCAGCCGGCGAGCATGGTGGCAACGGCGAGGCCGATGAAGAGTCGGTACATGGCGGATCTCCCCTTGGTGGTGGCGATGCGTAGGGCGGGCAGTGCCCGCCGCTCTTGCGAAGGATGTAGCGCCGTGCCGAAGAGCCGGCGGGCAGTGCCCGCCCTACGGGTTTCCGCACACGGTGGCTTCATTTCACCGGCACGTCGTAGATGGTGTGTGGCGTCGGCTCCGGTTCGAGGGTGTAATGCCACCACTCCATCGGATAATTGCGGAAGCCTTCGCGCTGCATGGCGTCGCGCAGCAGCGCGCGGTTGGCGTGCTGCTGCGCGGTCACCTCGGGTGAATCGGTGTGCGCGCGCACGTCGAAGAAATCGAAATCGGTGCCCATGTCCAGCGGCGTGCAATGCGTGCCGTCAGCGGCGCATTGCTGCATGGTCAGGTCGATGGTGGCGCCGCGGCTGTGGCCGGAACTTTCCGCGATGTAGCCGTGCAGCAGCTGCGACTTGTCCAGCCGCGGGTAGTGTTCCGCCTTGGTGCGCTGGTCGCCGAGGTCGTGCGCCCAGCGCACGAAATGCGCCACGGCGCGGGCGGGGCGGTAGCAATCCCAGATCTTCAGGTGCTGGTGGCGCGTGCGCAGGTCGCGCTCGACCCGCGCCAACGCCTCGGCCACGGGCCGCAGCAGCAGGCATGCCGGCGCCAGGTAGCCATCCGCCGGCGTGCCCATGAAATTGTCGCTGCCGGCGTACTTGATGTCCTCGGCGATGTCCGGCACCAGGGCGCGGATGTCGACCAGGTTGGCTTCGGCGGCGGTGGTCGCGGGCGACAAGGCAGGTGGTGGTTCGGCGTGGGCGATGCCGTTGATGAACAAGGCAAGCGCGACCAGCAATCCGATAGCCGCAGGAGCCCGCTCGCGGGCGATGTCTTTGTCTTTGCGAATCCGGAATCCCGAATCCGCCAGTCCGGCCTCAAAGGCATCGCCCGCGAGCGGGCTCCTGCGTATGGGAGTTTTCCACCGAATCATGGGCATCCTCCGAGGCGCTGGAAGTCGAGGTCTTCGTAGTCCGAGCTGAAGTCGCCGTCTGGATCGAGCTTGGCCATGCGCAGGCTTGTCGGCGCGTCGCCGGCGGCGGGCGCGAAATCCAGCCACGCATCCAGCTCGCCACTGTCCCAGTGCACCAGGTAGCGTTTGTCGAGCCGCATCACCGTGCCGGTCAGCGTGGGCGATTTCTTCGCGGCGAAGCGCACCTTGCCGTCCTGCGGGCACAGCGTGACGTCACCGAACCAGGGGTCGCGATAGGTGCCTGTCCACGCCGCCATCTCCGTCGTGGTGGCGGCCTGCCAGGTCGTGGCATCCGGCAGCGGCGAGGCTTGGGCGCGCTGTTTCGACTGGCGCTCCAGTGCGTCGGCATACCAGTTCACGTCGCGCGTGTCGCCGGGCCGGGTGAAATGCTTGGTCAGCACTTCGCCGAGCACGGTGCGGGCGTCGCCGGCTTCGCCGTTGATCATGAAGACGAAGCCGCTGTTGCGGTCCGGCAGCAGCGACAGCATCGAGTACATGCCGTTCAGGGTGCCGGTGTGCCAGACGTTCCACTGGCCGTCGACGTCGGCCATGCGCCAGCCGTAGCCGTAGGCCATGACGTGGCTGTGGTCCCACGCGCGGCGCTGGTCGGAGACCGGGATCAGCATGTGCGGCGCCTGCAGCGTCTGGCGCTGCCGCGGCGACAGCCACTGCAGCTGGGCCGGGGTCGGTACCAGCCAGTTGCGCGCCCAGCTCAGCATGTCGGTGAGGTCGCAGCGGATGCCGCCGGCGGCGGCCGAGGTGATCGCGGGAATCGCGGCGGCTTCGGGGATCGGCACGTTGCGCCCGTCGTCGCGGCGGTGCGGCGTGGCGACGTCGCCCACCGTGTCGCGGTTCCATGCGCCGACCTGGCAACGCGAAAGTCCCAGCGGTTCGAACACTTCGCGGTGCATCAGCGTCTCGTACGACGCACCGCCCACCGCGGCGGCCACTTCGCCGGCCACCACGTAGAGCAGGTTGTCGTACTGGTAGCGCGAGCGGAAGCTGTAGCCGGGCTTGATGAACGCCAAGCCATGGATGATGTCGGCGCGGGTGAAGGCGTTGGGTTCCGGCCACAGCATCAGGTCGCCGCCGCCTTCGGGCAGGCCGCTGGAATGGGTGAGCAGGTCGGCCACGCGCATGTTCTTCGTGACCCACGGATCGTGCATGCGGAACTGCGGCAGGTACTTCGTCACGGGATCGTCCCAGCGCAGCTTGCCCTGATCCACCAGTCGGCCGAGCAGGGCGGTGGTCATCGCCTTGCTGTTGGAGGCGATCTTGAACAGCGTGCGCGGGGTGATCTTCCGGCCCGAGCCCGCCACGGTTTCGCCGGTGGTGCGGGTGTAGACGATCTTGCCGTTCTCGATCACGCCGACGGCGATGCCGGGGAGGTGGTAACGGGCAATCACGGCATCGACGATGCGGTCGTAGGTGGTACTGGGAGCAGAGGGTGATTCAGCATGCACTGGCATGGCCAGTGCGACTAGGCCAAGAAGTACGACGTTGAAAAATGCCAGGGAGTATCGGAGAAGCCCCGTCATCCCAGCGAAAGCTGGGATCCAGTGCCGTCGGCCCGCCCAGAAGCAACGCGAAGGCGAAAGACGCTGGATCCCAGCTTTCGCTGGGATGACGAGCGCGGGTACTTTCGGGCGGATGCCGATATCGCTTCTCATCGAGACTCCCGCAGCATCAGCGCTGCGCATGGCGCTCGACCTCGCCCCACACGCGCAGCAGGTTGCCGCCCCACAGTTTGGCGATGTCGGCCTCGCTGAAGCCGGCCTGGCGCAGCGCGGCGGTGACGTTGCGGGTTTCGCTGGCGTCCTTCCAGCCGGTGATGCCGCCGCCGCCGTCGAAGTCGGAGGCGATGCCGACGTGGTCGATGCCGGCGACCTTCACCATGTGCCGGATCTGCTTCACGTAGTCGTCCAGCGTGGCCAGCGGGTATTTCTTCTGGATCGCGGCCATGCCCGCTTCCATCTCGGGACGGTAGTCGTCGTTGTCGCTGTCGTATTCCTTCTCGCCGGCCTGTTTCGCCACGCGTTCCTGCAGCGCCTTCTCGGCGGCCGCGCGACCGGGGTCGTGCTTGAGGAACTCCTTGTAGGCCACGGCGTCGATCACGCCGCCCTTGGCGGCGATCGCGCGCAGCAGGTCGTCGGGCAGGTTGCGCGGGTGGTCGAGCACGGCGCGGGCGCCGGAGTGCGAGGCGATGATCGGCGTGGCGGACACTTTCAGCGCGTCGCGCACGCAATTGTCCGAGGCGTGCGAGATGTCGACCATCATGCCCAGTTCGTTGGCGCGTTTGACCACCGCGCGGCCGAAGTCGCTCATGCCCGTGTCGCCGGCGCTGTTCATCGCCGGCTCGCCGTGTTCGGTGTCGGGGAGGGAGCTGGTGCACAGGTCGTTGTTGCCGACGTGGACCAGGCCGACCGAACGCGCGCCGCGATCATAGGCGGCGTCGAGGCGGTGCAGGTCGTGGCCGAGCGAGTAGGCGTTCTCGATCTCGATGGTGGCCGAGAGCAGGCCGGCCTTGTGGTTGGCCATCAGCTGTTCGGGTGTGGTGGCCAGGCGGATGCGGTCGGGATACATCATCAGCATGCGGCCGATGCCGTCGTACTTCTGGCTGGCCTGTTTCACCGCTTTCGCGTAGCCGGCGGCGTCGAGCTGGTGCTGCGGCACCCAGATCACGAAGAACGCCGCGTTGAGCCCGCCGCGTTCCATCTTGCCCAGGTCGACCAGCAGGCGGGTGTCCTTGCCGACGTCGAAACGCGGCTCGCCCATGTAGTTGAACGGGATGTCGACATGGGTGTCGATGGTGACCGGCGGGTCGGACTGCGCCTGCGCGGGCAGCGCGGAAGCGAGGCCCAGGGCGGCGAGGATGGCGAGTCGGGCGGTCATGTTCATGGCGTTTTCCAGTTCCGGGCCGGCTGCTCGCCGGCAATCATTTCCTCGAAATGCTGGCGCCGTCGGATCACGGCGTAGCGGCCCTGGTGCAGCAGGACCTCGGCGGCCAGCGGCCGCGAGTTGTAGGTGGAGGCCATCGACGTACCGTACGCGCCGGTGGCCTTGATCAGCAACAGGTCGCCCGCCGCGCACGCCGGCAGCTCGCGCGCGCGGGCGAAGGTGTCGCCGGTTTCGCAGACCGGGCCGACGATATCGTAGGTGGTGGCCGGGCGCCCCTGGTCGAGCACCGGCACGATGTCGTGCCAGGCGTCGTAGAGGCTGGGCCGCTGCAGGTCGTTCATCGCCGCGTCCAGCACCAGGAAGCTGCGTTCGGTGCCGCGCTTGACGCGGATCACCCGGGTCAGCAGCACGCCGGCCTCGGCGACCAGGTAGCGGCCCGGTTCCAGCAGCAGGCGGCCGCGAAAATCGGCCAGCGCTTCGCGGATCACGGCCACGTAGTCGGCCGCGGCCACCGGCTGGTCCGTGCCGGCGCGATAGCACACGCCCAGCCCGCCGCCGACGTCGATGCTGTTGACCGCATGGCCGTCCCGTTCGAGCTCGCGCCAGAACGCGGCCACGCGCTGCAGCGCGAGCCGGAACGGATCGACGCTGAGGATCTGCGAGCCGATGTGCACGTGCAGGCCGTCGAGCTGCACGTGGTCGAACGTCCGGCGCGCGGCGAACCAGCGGCGCGCCTCGTCGATGCTCACGCCGAACTTGTTCTCCGACTTGCCGGTGGAGATCTTGGCGTGGGTGTGCGCGTCCACGTCGGGGTTGATGCGCACGGCGGCGCGCGCGGTCACTTCCTGGGTTTTCGCCAGCTGCTGCAAGGTGTGCAGCTCGTCCAGCGATTCGACGTTGAAGCGTGCGACGCCGACGTTCAGCGCGCCGGCGATCTCGTCGGCGCTCTTGCCGACGCCGGAGAACACGATGCGGTCGGCCGGGATGCCGGCGTTGAGCGCGCGCCGCAGTTCGCCGACCGAGACGATGTCGGCGCCGAGCCCGGCATTGGCCATCAACTGCAGGATGGCGAGATTCGGGTTGGCCTTGACCGCGAAGCAGATGCCGGCGTCGAGGCCGGCCAGCGCGGCTTTCAGCGCATCGATGCGCTGTTGGATCGCACTGGCGGAATAGGCGTGGAACGGGGTGGGGATGCGCTCGGCCAGTTGCTGCAGGTCGACGCCGTCGAGCCAGCGCGGTCCGGCGCTGGTTTCGTGGCCGGGGAGGATGGTCGAGCGGGCGTGGAGGTGGGTCATGCCAAAGATCCCTGGGGGGCGGGCAAAAAAAGGGCGACCCACCATTCCGTGTGGGTCGCCGCCAGGGAGTACGGTCAGAAGTCCATGCTGAGGGTGAGCTGGGTGAAGCGTGGTGCCTGGAAGCTGATGCCGTCGCCGAACGTGTCGCTGGTGCTGTTGCCGATGGTGGTCTGCAGGTCCTGGTCGACGTTCAGCGTGCGCTGGCTGTTGAACAGGTTGTACACGGCCAGCTTGGCCTTGAAGCGGCCGGTGTCGCCGATCGGCAGGATGTAGCTCACGCTGGCGCCCACGTTGTAGGTCCACGGCGTGCGACCGTACTTGCCGCGCGGCGAGTTCACGTAGACGCGGTCGGCGGAGAACTCCGAATCGCAGTTCTGCACGCAGGTGTAGTAGCTGTGGTAGTTGCTGGCATCGAACGGGTTGCCGACGCCGAAGCCGGTGATCGGCGTGCCGGACAGCGCCTGCAGGTCGGCGCCGAGCTGCCAGTGCGGGGTCAGCGCGTAGGTGCCGCGCAGCTTGAACTGGTGGCGGCGGTCGTTGGGCAGGTAGCCGTCGCCGCCGAAGTTCACCCACGGGTCGTCGAAGTTCTCGGTGCGGCCGGTGTCGTCGAAGTTGGTGTCCGAGTTGACCGGACCCTCCGCGTTGCCGCGGCTCCACGACAGCGTGTAGGACGCGTTGAACGCCCAGTGGTCGTCCCAGGCGCGGTTGATCTGGAACTCCACGGCGGTGTAGGTGCGCTTGGGCTTCACCCAGCCGCGCTGGCCGATGTAGGTCATGATCGGGTCGCCGTCGGCGTCCACGCCGTCCTGGCGGTACATCGCCCAGCCTTCCTTGGAGGTGTCCACGGTGATGTAGCCGTCCGGCGTGCCGTCGCAGTTGGAGTCGCCCCACACCTGCACCTTGGAACCGGGGTTGGCCATCACCCAGCCGATGTAGCCGTCCTCGCCGCACTGCGCGGTGGCGCTGATCTCCATGTCGTCGATCGCGTTGTGCAGGCGGCGATAGGTGCCGCTGACGCCCCACGACCACTTGTCGTCGATCATCTGCTGGAAGCCGAGGATCGCCTCGTCCTGGTAGACCTGGTCCATGTCGTGGTCGACCTCCGAGCGCAGGTCGCCGACGGTGCCGTCGCCCTGCGAGGTGTCCACGCCGCCCAGTTGCGGGCCGAGGATCGGCATCGCGTACTGCGAGCCGTTGCGCTCCAGGATGTCCCAGCCGCCGAAGGCGTAGTAGGTGCGCTCGTCGAGCAGACCGCCGGCCTGCTTGATGTTGATCACGTTGGCCACCGGCAGGTAGTAGCGGCCGAGGTTGCCGAACAGCTTGGTGCTGCCGTCGCCCTTCATGTCCCACGAGAAGCCGACGCGGGGCGCGATCATGTTGTCCATCTTGATGTAGCTCTGGCCGTCGCCGCCCTTGTTGTCGAAGCCGTCACGGCGCAGGCCGGCGTTGAGCAGCAGGTTCGGCGTGATCTGCCAGTTGTCCTCGATGTAGAACGCCGAGTTGGTGGTCTCGAAATTGCCGGCGATCTCGTAGCGGCGCGCGCGCACGTAGCCGGTGTAGCCGGGCGGGATCACGCCGCCGCCGTTGGGGTTGGAGATGGAATCGCCGGGATTGGCCTTGTAGACGTTGTAGTAGATCGCGCCGGGGCCGGGGTAGTAGCGCTCGTAGTCGGAGGTGTTCTGCTCGTGGTCGAAGCCGAAGCGCACCAGGTGGTCGCCCAGGGTCCACTCGAAGTCCGCGCGCGCCTGCTTGCGCACGTCGTTGCGATGGCTCACCGAGGAGTTGGTGGTGCAACCCAGGCCGACATCCGGCAAGTCGATCTTGCCGTCGCTGGCCACGCGGTTGCATTCCACGTCGCTGAGACCGCGGTTGAATGACTCGCGGTCGTTGCGGCCGTACATCAGCTTCATCGACAGGTCGTTGGTGAGGTAGCTGGTCCAGGTGAGGTTCCAGTTCCTGCCGCCGGTGTCGGTGTAGATCTCGTTGGTCTTGCTGCCGGTGATGCTGCCGTCGTAGGTATAGTCGTAGACGTCGCCCACGTTGCTGTTCTTGTCCGAGAAGGCCATGAACTCCAGCAGGTTGGCGTCGGTGATGTGCCAGTCGATCTTGGTGCCCCAGAAGCCGGTGTCGGCGCTGTTCTTGGTCAGCGTGGTGCCGGCGTCGTTGGTGTTCTTCGGCGACGAGTCCCGCGCCTCGTACATGGCGAAGAAGAACAGCTTGTCCTTCACGATCGGGCCGGACGCGTAGACGTTGAGCTTGGCCAGCGCATCGCGGTCGCGGCTGGCGGTGATGTAGCGGGTGCCGTCGTCACGGTAGTGGTCACTGGCGCGCGCATGCCAGCTGGCCGGCTCCATGGTGAGCTCGGCGCCGTACTTGAACTCGTTGGTGCCCGAGCGGGTCACCGCGTTGATCACGCCGCCGGTGGTGCGGCCGAACTCCACCGAGTAGCCGCCGGTCTTGACCTGAAACTCCTGGTAGAACGCGAAGGGCGCCGAGGAGAAGCCGTTGCGGTTGTAGAAGTCGGTGACGTTGAGGCCGTTGACGTAGAACGAGTTCTCCGCCACCGACGAGCCGCCGAAGGAGATGCCGCCGAAGCCGGCGACGCCCTTGTTGACGCCCGGCGCCAGCACCGCCACCGAGGTGATGGTCTGGTCCACCGGCAGCCGCGCCAGCTGCTCGCGGGTGACGTTGGTGGCCGATTCGGTGGAAGTGACGTCGACGCCGGGGAGGATCGAACCGCTGACGTTGATCGCCGTCAGCTCGGTGGCGCGGGGCGCCGAACCGACGTTGACGGTGGTGGTGTTGCCCAGGCTCACCGTGACGCTGACCGGTTCGCCGGGAGCCCCGCCGCCGGCAGTGCTCTGCAGGGTATAGGTGCCGACCGGCAGGAACGGAAAGCGGTAGTTGCCCTTGGCGTCGGCGGTGACGCTGCGGGTGAGGCCGGTGTCGGTGCTGGTCACCGTGACCACGGCGCCGGCGGTGGTGTGGCCCACCACGGCGCCATCGTTGCTGCCCGCGAACGCGGCCGGTACTGCCAGCGAGGCCAGCCCAAGGCCAAGCGCCACGCAAAGTACGGTTCTGCGCAAGCTGCGACTGTTGCTCATTTCCCCATCTCCCCATCGACGCCGTCGATGCCAGTTTTTGTGAAAAGCTGCCGGTTAGTTGCCGCCGCGTCCCTGCTCCGCTGGCAGGACGCGCCAGTCGAAGTCGTAGTCCAGTTGATCGAAGTACACGTTGCCGCCGCGCCACTCCGCCTCGCCGCGTTGCGAGTCCACGTCGTCGGAGCGGAAATGCCGCTTGGGCGGCTCGAAGCGGCGCCCGTAGTCGGCGTTGAACGCGATGCGCCAGTTGTCCAGCCCGCCGAGGTAGAACCACTCCAGCGCGGGGTCTTCGCCGGCGGCGGGGTGCAGCCGGCCGGTGGTGACGTCCATCGGCACCCAGCCGTACGGCGCCAGGTACAGGAAGCCCCAGTCGTGGATGTTGCTGTAGCCGCTGCCGTCGGCGGCGAACACCATGCCGGACTGCCAGCGCGCCGGGATGCCGTTGAGGCGCAGCAGGGTCATCAGCAGCAGGGTCTGCTGGCCGCAGTCGGCGTGGCCGGCATGCAGCGCGTAATCGCTGATGTTGGAGATGGTGGAATATTCGCGCGCGCCGGCCCAAGGAATCTGGTCCACCGCGGCGAACAGCTTCTGCGCGATGCGGTAGGGATTCTTCTCGTCACCGACGACCTTGCGCGAGAACGCGCGCATGGCGTCGGTGAACACGATGTGCGGCGCACGCTCGGCCACGAACGGGGCGAGTTCCGGCGTGATGGTTTCCGGCTGCACCTTGTCCGGGTCGATCGCGTGATATTGCGCCAGCAAGGTCAGTTCATAGGTCACCGAGAACACCGTCTTCTGCCCGGCCACCGCGGGCTTTTCCAGGTACACCGTGCGCTGCGGCGCCGACGTCGGCGCGATGTCGTGCTTCGCCGGCACGCTGGCGACGTAGCGGATGTCTTCCTGCTGGCCGGGGATGGCCTGCGGGTAGGGAATCCACGCGCGCACGGTTTCGCCGGCGGGCACGGCGTCGGCATCCACGGTGAGCGTCTGGGTCATGCGCACGCGCTGCGGCAGCACGCTGGCGCGGTGCTGCTCCAGCGCGGCGTGGTAGATCGCGCGCTGGTAGTCGTTGAGCGCCTCCATCGGGCCGTCGCCGATCGGTGTCTGCACCGCGCGCCGCGCCACCGCCTCCGGGCTGAGCCGGAACAGGTTGCCCGGCGAGCGCTTGAAATACAGCGTGCGGCCGTCGATGACCTGGTGCTCGAACAGGCCCGCCGCGTTCCACTTGGCGAATTCCGCGTCGGTGAGGTCGGGGATCTGCTTGCGCACGCGCGCCTCGACCTCGTCCGCGTCCAGGGTGAAATCGAGCAGGATGCGGCGCATGCGCTCGCGCTGGAACAGCAATGCCTGGCGCTGGTCGGCGGTCACGCCCGGCTGGGCCAGCGCGGCGTCGATCGCCGCCTGCGCCGCCTTGAAGTGGCCGGCGTCGATCTGCGCGGTGATCGACGGCAGCGTGGCGGCGTCGGACCTCGCCCATGCCGGCGCGGCGGCCAACAGCGCGAGCGCGGCCAGCAGCAGGAACGCGGCCAACAGCAGGAGCAGGCGCGGCCCCGCGATGTGGCGTCGTATTCTCGTGGCGACAGGCAACTGCGTATCCATCGAGCGGCGTCTCCGCATCCAATCCCCTGAAGTGGCTGTGTAACACGCTTGCAAATGCTGGTCAATAATTTATGCTTCAAACGAATCTAGTCAGAATCAGCTATTCCTGGACGCCACGGGAACCCGGCTCGGGACCGGCCCGCGCACGAACCACGAGGGGATGCACGTGATCCACACCGTCTGGCCTTATCTCGCGGTGATGCTGCTGGCCGCCGGGCTGTTTCCGGCGATCGAGCGCCGCTACGGCTGGAAGCTGTTCGCGGTGCTGCCGCCGATCGTGCTGACCTATCTGCTGGTGACTGCGCTGGCCGTGTCGGGGCTGTGGCAGGTCAACGACGAGATCCACGCGGCGCAGTCGATGCTGGTGGCGCGGCTGGTGCCGGCGCTGCTGTTCCTGCTGATGATCAACTGCGACCTGCGCGCGATCTGGGCGCTGGGGCCGCGCGTGCTGGCGGTGTTCGCCTGCACCTCGGTGAGCCTGTTCGTGGCCTTCATCAGCGCCTTCCTGATCTACCACCGCTGGCTGCCGGGCGATACCTGGCAGCCGCTGGCCGCGCTGTCCGGCAGCTGGGTCGGCGGCACCGCCAACATGATCGCGGTGAAGCAGGCGATCGCCATGTCCGACGACCTGCTGGCGATGTCGCTGCTCACCGATGCGCTGTGCTACTCGATGTGGGTGGTGGTGCTGTTCTCGGTGGCGCGGCTGGCGCCGGCGTTCAACCGCTGGACCCGGGCGAAATCCAGCGGCGACATCGAGGTGGCGGTGGCGAGGCCGAGCGGGCCGACCACGCCGGACAGCGTGCTGCTGTGGCTGGGCATGGCCCTGCTCGCGGCGGCACTGGCCGGCTGGCTGGCGACCAGGCTGCCGACCTCCAGCATGCTGAGCGCGACCACCTGGACGATTCTGCTGGCCACCGCCGCGGGCCTGGTCGTCGCCCACACGCCGCTGGCGCGCTACCCCGGCGCCAGCACGATTTCCGGCGCGCTGCTGATCAGCGTGGTGGCGGTGCTGGCCTCGCAGAGCAATTTCCATGGCATCGCCGCGGCGCCGCTGTACGTCTTGTGCGGCGTCACCATCATCGCGATCCACGCGGTGCTGCTGGTCGGTTTCGCCAAGCTCTTCCGCTTCGATCTGTTCCTGTGCGGCATTTCCTCGCTGGCCCACATCGGCGGCGTCGCCGCCACGCCGATCCTGGCGGCCAGCTACTCCAAGGCGCTGGTGCCGGTGGGCATCCTGCTGGCCTTGCTCGGCTATATCCTCGGCACGGGTTTCGGCATCGTGGTGGCGCACGTGATGTCGACGCTGGCGGCCGGCTGATGCGCTTTCACTACAGGACCAGGACGATGCGAGTTTCCCTGTTTGCCGCCGCGCTGTTGGGTTTCGCCCTGGTCGCGCCACTGGCGGCGCGCGATGCGCCAACGGCGTTGTCGATCCCGCCCTCGGGCGTGCTCGGGGTGGGCGAGGCGCAGCTCACGCCGCAGTTCTGGATCGGCCTGCAGACGCAGCCGGACCGGGTGATCCTCGATCGCGCGGCGATCGAGGCGCAGAACGCGAAGCTGCTGCGGCTCGATCCGTCGATGCACGACCTGCGCGCCCTGCCGAAGACGCTCGGCCGCGAGCAGGTCGCCGGCTGGATCACCGCGCTGTCCGAGCTGCCCACGCATCCGTTGTTCGACGTCGAGGGCAAGCCGGTGCCCGCCGCCACGCTGCAAGGCGTGTCCGCCAACCTCGCGCTTGACGCGATCCCCGCCTCGCAGCCGACGCGCTACGGGCTGATCGTGCGCCGCGCGGCGCTGCGCACGTTCCCCACCACGCTGCGCGTGTTCAGCGAGAAGGGCGACACCGACATCGACCGCTTCCAGGAGACCGCCGAGTTCCCCGGCACGCCGGTGGCGATCGTGCACGCGAGCGCCGACGGCCAGTGGCTGTTCGTGGTCAGCCCGCGCTATGCGGCGTGGACGCAGAAGGACAACGTGGCCGAAGGCAGCGCGGCCGAGGTCTTCGGCTACGTGGACAGGACCCCGTACCGGGTGATCACCGGCGCGGTGGAACGCACCGTGTTCACCCGCGAGGCGCCGGCCGTCTCGCAGCTGCCGCTGGACATGGGCACGCGCGTGCCGCTGGCGACCGGCCTGGCGCCGGACCAGCCGGTCAACGGCCAGACGTCGTATGCCGCGCACGTGCTGGAACTGCCGCTGCGCAAGGCCGACGGCACGCTGGGCTTCACCCCGGCGCTGCTGCAGAAGAACACCGACAGCGCCGCCGACTACCTCCCGCTGACCCGCGCCAACATCATCCGCCAGGCGTTCAAGTTCCTCGGCGAGCGCTATGGCTGGGGTCATTCGTACGACGGCCGCGACTGCTCGGGTTTCGTCTCCGACGTGTACCGCAGCATGGGCGTGAACATGCCGCGCAACACCAGCCGGCAGGCGATCAGCCCGGCGCTGACGCATCGCGCGTTCACCGCGAAGGACAGCCGCGAGGAACGCATCAAGGCGGCGCAGGCGCTCGAGGTGGGCGACCTGGTCTACATCCCCGGCCACGTGATGATGGTGATCGGCCACCTGCACGGCCAGCCGTACGTGATCCACGACGTGGGCGGCATGAGCTACCGCAAGGCCGACGGCAGCCGCGTGCGCGTCAAGCTCAACGCGGTGTCGGTGACGCCCCTGTTGCCGCTGCTCTACAACGACCGGCAGAGCTTCGTCGACCGGATGACCAGCATCGTGCGGATCCGCCCGTGAGCCGCCGGCCGGGACACCAACCAGGGACACGGAATCCATTGAAGGCATCGTCATGAAAATCACCGACATCCAGTTCGGCATGCTGCGCGTACCGCTGAAGACCCCGTTCAAGACCGCGCTGCGCACGGTCAACACGGTGGACGACATCGTGGTGATGATGCATACCGACACCGGCGAGGTCGGCTACGGCGAGGCGCCGGCCACCGCGGTGATCACCGGCGACACCCACGGCTCGATCATCGACGCGATCCGCCACTACATCTCGCCACGGCTGATCGGCCAGGAGATCGCCAACCTCAACCAGATCACCCAGCTGATCCAGTCCTCGATGGAGAAGAACACCAGCGCCAAGGCGGCGGTGGAGATCGCGGTGTACGACCTGTGGGGCCAGCTCTACGGCGCGCCGCTGTACAAGCTGCTGGGCGGCGGCGATCCGGTGATCACCACCGACATCACCATCAGCGTCGACTACATCGACAAGATGGTGGCCGATTCGGTCTCGGCGGTGGAGCGCGGCTTCGAGTCGCTGAAAATCAAGGTCGGCAAGGACATCGGCGTCGACATCGAGCGGGTCAAGGCGATCTACGCCGCGGTCGAAGGGCGCGCCCTGCTGCGGCTGGACGCCAACCAGGGCTGGACCGCGAAGCAGGCGGTGTACGCGCTGCAGACGCTGGAGGAGGCCGGCATCAAGCTCGAGCTGATCGAGCAGCCGGTGAAGGCCAACGACCTGGCCGGCATGCGCTACGTCACCGAGCGCGTGCACACGCCGGTGATGGCCGACGAGAGCGTGTTCGGGCCGATGGAGGTGATCGAGCTGATCCGCCTGCGCGCGGCGGACATCATCAACATCAAGCTGATGAAGACCGGCGGCATCTCCAACGCGATCCGCATCGCCGACATCGCCGGCATGCACGGCATCGAGTGCATGATCGGCTGCATGCTGGAAACCTCGATCAGCGTGGCGGCCGCGGTGCACGTGGCGGTGGCCAAGTCCAACGCGATCACCAAGATCGACCTGGACGGCCCCTCGCTGTGCCAGTTCAACCCGGTCGACGGTGGGGTAATCTTCAACGAATCGGAGATCTCGGTAACGGACGCCCCCGGCCTGGGCATCCGCGAAATACGCGGGCTGGAGCGCTTGTGAAAAAATCGCCCGCCTACTGCGACCGCCCCCGGGCGTCCGTAGCGGCGGCGCGCTGCGGGCAAATCCAGGTCACCGGTTCTCCAGGCTTTTCCGGATTTGCCCACAACGCACCTTGCCACGGACGCCCGGCGACGCTCTCGCTACGGCGGTCGAATTTTTTGCAAGCGCTGGAGAGGATCGAGGACTGATGTCGCCGCTGGTCAAAATCCGTTCGGAACGCGACCAGATGTCCGCAGTGGAGCGGCGCATCGCCGACTTCGTGCTGGAGAACGCGCACCTGCTGCGCGACTACTCCTCGCAGCAACTGGCCAACGCGCTGGGGATCAGCCAGTCCAGCGTGGTCAAGTTCACCCAGAAGCTCGGCTTCAAGGGCTATCCCGACCTCAAGTATTCCGTGGGCGAGGCGATCGCCCGCGCCGACAACGGCGACGCCCTGCAGGTCGAGCCGGCGGCAGGCCTCGCCGGCGCGTTCGCCGGCAACCTGTGGCGGCGCAAGTCCGAGGCGGAGGAAGCCACCCGCCTGATCAACCCGCCGGAGATGCTCGACGCGGTGGCCGACGCGATCGGCCAGGCCGGTCGCGCCGGCAAGGTGTTCATCATCGGCCTGGGCGAGGACGACATCTACGCGCGCAACTTCGCGCTGCGGCTGTCGCTGCTGGGCATCCTCACCGTGCACAACTTCGACACCGCGCGGATGACCGCCAACGTCTCCGCCGCCGGCGCCGGCGACGTGCTGCTGATGTTCTCCGAGCACGGCAACCACCCGGCGCTGTGCAAGATCGCCCGCTATTTCCGCGAGCGCCGCGGCCGGCTGATCACGGTGACGCGGCACACCGCCAACCCGCTGCGCACGCTGGCCGACATCGCCCTGGTGGTGTCCGCCCACGACGAGCTGCCGTATATCCAGCCGCTGCTGTACCAGTCCGCGCTGCAACACCTGCTCGACGGCGTGTTCGTGCAGCTGTGCGAGGGCCACGACGACCGCCGCACCCTGCTGCTGGGCAACCTCGACCGCATCCAGCAGATGCTGGAGCCGTGAGGACAGGCGCAGGGCGGGCACTGCCCGCCGGCTCTTCGATACGTCACCCTTGCGGTTTCACGAGGGCGGCGGGCGGTACCCGCCCTACGATGGCTCGCCCTTTCACCATGCAGGACGAAAACCGATGACTGCTCGCCGCCGCATGCTTGCCTTGCTGACCTTCACCCTCGCGCTCGCCGGCATCGCGCATGCCGGCGCGGCGGATGCGCCGTGGCAGAACGCCCGCCAGATGATCGTGGTCACCACCGCCGACTGGCATGCCGACCACGGCACCTTGCGCGCGTTCGAGCGCGACGCGGACGGCTGGCGCGAGGTGCGCCCCGCGGCGCCGGTCACCATCGGCAAGAACGGTGCGGGCTGGGGCATGGGCTTGAGTCCGCCGCAGACCGGCGGCCCGGTGAAGCGCGAGGGCGACAACCGCAGCCCGGCCGGCGTGTTCCGCATCGGCACCGCGTTCGGCTACGCCGCGCATGCGGCCGCCGCGTTGCCGTATCGCGCACTGAGCGCGACCGACTGGTGCATGGACGTCAGCGGCTCGCCGCACTACAACCGCATCGTCGATGCGAACGTGGTGGGCGCCGAAGCGGTCAAGGGTTCCAGCGAACCGATGCGCCGCGACCTGCATGCCGACGGCGACCAGCGCTACCGGCTCGGCTTCGTGATCGAGCACAACGCGCAGGCGGCGCCGCAGGGCGGCAGCTGCATCTTCGCCCACCTGTGGAAGTCGCCTACCGACGCCACCGCCGGCTGCACGGCGATGACGCCGGCGGTGATGCAGTCGCTGCTGGCGTGGCTCAAGCCGCAGGACCATCCGGTGTTCGTGCTGCTGCCGCAGGCCGAGTACGACCGGCTGCGCGCCTCGTGGCGGTTGCCCGCCCTCGACGCGGGCGGCGCGCGATGAGCCCCACCGCACGCGTGCTCGCCGGCCTGGCCGCCGGCGCGGTGATCGGCCTGCTGCTGGCCGGCTGGAACGAATCCGTGGCGCTGCAGGTGGCCCATGCGGTGCACCCGATCGGCAAGCTGTGGCTGAACGCGCTGCAGATGACGGTGGTGCCGCTGGTGCTGGCGCTGGTGGTGGTGGGCGTGAATACGGCCACCGACGCGGCCGCCTCGGGCCGCATCGCGCGCCGCGCGATCATGGTGTTCATCGTGATCCTCACCGGCGGCGCGTTGTTCGCCGCGCTGGCGGCGCCGCTGGTGTTCTCGCTGTTTCCGCGCAATCCCGAGCTGGTCGCCGCGCTCGATCATGCCAGCGTGCCGGCGACGTCGGTGGCGCCGGTGCAATGGGTCGACACGCTGGTGGCGATCGTGCCCAGCAATGCGATCATGGCCGCGGCGCAGAGCGCGATGCTGCCGCTGGTGGTGTTCGCGCTGTTCCTCGGCTTCGCGCTGACCCGCATCGCATCGGCCCGGCGCGCGCTGCTGGTGGAGTTTTTCCAGGCGATCGCCGACGCCATGATCGTGATCGTGCGCTGGGTGCTGTGGGTGGCACCGCTGGGCGTGTTCGCACTGATCCTGTCGGTATGCGCGCGCTCCGGGCTGGGCATGCTCAGCGCGCTGGGCGTGTACGTGCTGACCGAGTGTCTGCTGTATCTCGCGGTCACCGCGATGATGCTGCCGGTGGCGCTGGCGTTCGGTGGCGAGCGCTTGCGCCGCTTCGTGCCGGCGCTGGTGCCGGCGCAGGCGGTGGCGATCAGCACGCAATCCTCGCTGGCCTCGTTGCCGGCCATGCTGGAAAGCGCCGACCGCCGGCTCGGCTATCCGAAACAGGTCGCCGCGCTGGTGCTGCCGATGGCGGTGAGCCTGTTCCGCCTGACCAGTCCGGTGCAGTACATGACCTCGGCGGCGTTCATCGCCTGGGCCTACGGCGTGGACCTGTCCACCGCGCAGCTGCTGGCCGGCGCGCTGCTGGCGGTGGTGGTCAGCCTGGGTTCGGTGGGCCTGCCGGGCCAGGTCACCTTCGTCGCCACCAACCTGCCGGTGGCGCAGGCGATGGGCCTGCCGCTGTCCCCGCTGGGCCTGATGCTGGCCGTGGATACCGTGCCCGACGCACTGGCCACGCTGGGCAACGTCACCGCCGACCTCACCGCCACCAGCGTGGTGGCGCGGCAAAGCAGGGAATAGGGAATAGGGATCGCAGGAGCCCGCTCGCGGGCGTGCAGTTGCTTTTGCCGGGATTCGGGATTCGGGATTCGGGATTCGCAAAAGCAACTGCATCGCCCGCGAGCGGGATCCTGCGCGGGCGGCAGCGGCCCATCCAACGATTGGGATGACCGGCGCTAGCCGGCCGCCGCGGCGCTGCGTGGCCGCTTCACCACGCGCAGTTTGCCGCTGTTGCCGCCGCCGCAATAGAACAGCGCCCCGCCGTCGCTGGCTTCGAGCCCGGAGATGCCGGTGCCGGCGGGCATGTCGAGTTGCTCCAGCACATCGCCGCTGGCCGGATCGATCCGCCGCAGCGTGCTCTCGTCGTTTTCCCAGGTGCCGTGCCAGCACTCGCCGTCGACCCAGGTGACGCCGGTGACGAAGCGGTCCGATTCGATCGTGCGCAGCACCGCGCCGGTCGCCGGGTCGATCTGCTGGATCTTGCGCCCGCGGTACTGGCCCACCCACAGCGTGCCCTCGGCCCAGGCCAGGCCCGAGTTGCTGTCGCCCGGGGCGGGGATGGTGGCCAGCACCGCGCCCGTTTGCGGATCGATCTTGTGGATGCGGTCCTCGGCGATCTGGTACAGGTGAGTCCCGTCGAACGCCGTGCCGGCATGGGCGGCGATGTCGATGCTGCGCAGCACGCTGCCGCTGGCCGGGTCGCATGCATTCAGTCGCGTGCCGGAGGCGAACCACACGTGTTCGCCATCGCAGGTGACGCCATGCACGCCGTCGACGCCGGCGAAGGGGCCGAACTCGATGGCGATCTCGGCGTTTGCTCGTTTCATGTCCGCGTTCCTCGGCTGTGGGAGACGCGAGTGATGCTAGTCAAACGACAGCGGAGCCGGGAGTAACAAGGTCGTCGCGAATCCGGTCGGCAGCGGCGTCATCCAGCGGCGGGCGCGGCCGTGTCCGCGCGCCTGCACCATGCCGGTCGCCGCCAGCGTGTCGAGCGCGCGCTGCACGCTGCGCTGGCTGCGCCCCAGCGCGAGCGCCAGCGCCGAACTCGCCCACGATTCGCCGTCGCCGAGCAGGGCCAGCACCGCCGCGTGCGCGGACTCGAGCGGCCACGCCAGCACCGCGACCCGATCGGCCTCGCGCGGCAGCAGGGCGAAGCCGCGCCCGGTGGCGCGCACCTCGGCCAGTTCGCCGAGCGCGCGGCGCAGGCGGCCGAGCTCCACCCGCAGGCGCGCGCGATACGACTCGTCTGCGTGCCGCGCGCGAAACGCGCGGGCGACCAGCGCATCGCGCGGCACGTCGTGCGGCCACGCCTCGGCCAGCTGCCGCACCAGCGCGAACAGCACCGGGCGAGTGGCCAGCGGCACCGTCTTGCCTCGCCGGCGCACGGCATGGCGGCAGGCGTCCACCACGAGAGTGTCCGACGCCAGCAGGGCTTCGACCTCGCGCAGCGGCAGCAGGCGTTCCCCGCCATCGGCCAGCACGCGCGCGGCGGGCGCGCGCAGCGTGCGCGCGGCGGTGTCCACCTCCGCGATCAGCGCCGGGATGCCGGCCAGCTGCGCGGCGCGGGCGGCGCGGCGC
>JBASAF010000020.1:0-127237 GCA_049650465.1 Rhodanobacter sp.
CGCAGCGCCAGCCCCGGCAGCGACAGCGGCACGCCGCCGAGCGCGCGCACGCGCCGGGACAGCGCCGCAGCGGTGCCCACCGGACGAGTGATCACGAGCACCCGCCCGCGCAAGGCGGTTTGCCGCGGTGGCCGGGGATGCGTTCGCGCGTCGGGTCGATGGGCTGGCATGACCCCAGTGTAATGGCGGCCCTACACTGCGGGGTTTTCCGCCACCCAGCGAACCCCATGAGCACCGTCCCCGACCCTGCCGGCGAAGCCGCACGCCTGATCCAGTTCATCCGCGACGAGATCCCGCTGGCCCGCGCGATGGATCTGCAACTGCGCCACCACGACGCCGACATGCTGAGCCTGGGCGCCCCGCTCGCGCCGAACGTCAACGACAAGGGCTGCGCGTTCGGCGGCAGCCTGGTCAGCCTGATGACGCTGAGCGGGTGGGCGCTGGTCGAGCTGGCGTTGCGCGAGCGCGGCATCGACTGCGACGTGTTCGTGGCCGAATCCGGCGTGCGCTACCTCGCGCCGCTGTGGCAGGACTTCTGCAGCGAGGCGCGACTCGCGCCCGACGCCCGCTGGGACACCTTCCTTGACACGCTGGCCGCGCGCGGGCGCGCCCGCATCGCGGTGGAATGCGTCGTGCCCGATACCAACGGCAAGCCCGCCGCCACCCTCGAGGCGCGCTTCGTGGCCAAGCGGCGCGAAGCGTCCCCGCAGACGTGATTGAGGCAGAATGGCGCAGGTAACCGCCGAGGAGAACCGTCCATGCGCCGCATCCCGCACCTCCTGCTGGTGCTGTCGATCCTGCTGCTGGCCGCCTGCGCCACGCAGGAGCGCAGCCGCTCGCTGACCACCACCCTGTCGGCCTACGGCGGCGTGCTGCGCTGGGGCGATTTCGCCAGTGCCGCGCAGTTCATCGACCCGAAGGTGCGCGCCGAGCACCCGATCAGCGAACTGGACCGCGCGCGCTACAAGCAGGTGCGGGTCACCGAGTACGACGACGGCAGCGGCCCGGTGCCGATCAGCCCGACCGAGGTGCAGCAGACCGTGCGGATCAGCGTGGTCAACATCCACACCCAGGCCGAGCGCACCGTCATCGACCGCCAGACCTGGCATTACGACGAGCAGGCCAGACACTGGTGGCTGACCAGCGGCCTGCCCGACATCACGCGCGAATGAGCGCGGCGCCGGCCGGCGCGCGCAACCCGTATAATCGCCGGTTTACCCGAACCGGCGCGCCCGGCGTGCCGATGGATTGACGATGAACGATTTCCTGCACCAGCTGCCCGCCTTTGTCGGCAACCATGTCGCCCTGTCGGTGCTGTTCGTGATCCTGCTGGTGGCCTTGCTGGTCATCCAGGCGCGAATCATGTTCAGCAAGATCAGGGAGCTCAGCCCGGCCGCGCTCACCGGCCTGATCAACCGCGACAATCCGCTGCTGATCGACCTGTCCGCGCTGGCCGATTTCGAGAAGATGCACGTGCCCGGTGCGAAGCACGTGGCGATGAGCCAGTTCGACCCGGAGAAGAAGGATCTGGCCGCCGCCAAGGCGCTGCCGGTCGTGCTGATGGACAAGGACGGCCGCGGCAATGCGGCCAAGGCCGCGCAACGCCTGCTCAAGGCCGGCTTCGAGCACGTGCACGTCCTCGGTGGCGGCGTGCTGGCCTGGCACGCGGCGCAGCTGCCGGTGGCCAAGGGCAGCCGGTAGGAGCGCGCTGGCGCGCGATGCTTTTCGAGTTCCGGCCCAAAAGCATCGCCCGCGAGCGGGCCCCTACAGCGGCAGGTCGTGGATGCCGGCGCGGCCGGCGATGACCTGCGCCAGTACGTCGGGCGCGTACTCGAACGAGTCGTAGTAGAGCCGGTCCTCGGGCAGGCCGGCGGCGAGGAAGCGCGGGTGCGCGGCGTCGATCATCGCCGGCGGGCCGCTCATGTACAGGTCGTGGCCGGACAGATCCGCATGATCGGCCAGGACGGCGTCGTGCACCCAGCCGGTGCGCAGGCCGGGGCTGACGGCCTCCGACACCACTGCGTGGAACACCAGGTTCGGCACGTCGCGCGCCCATTGCCCGGCCAGTTCGCGCAGGTAGAGATCCGCCTCCCGCCGCGCCCCCCAGTACAGCGCGATCGGCCGGCGCGTACCCAGCGCGATGAAGTGCTCCACGATCGCCTTCACCGGCGCGAAGCCGGTGCCGCCGGCCATGAAGATCATCGGCCGTTCGGAATCCTCGCGCGGCACGAAGGTACCCAGCGGTCCTTCGACGCGCAGGCGGTCGCCAACCTGCAAGGCATCGCTGACCCAGGAGGTGAACCCGCCACCGGCGACGTGGCGCACGTGCAGCTCGATGCTGCCATCCGGCTGCGGCCGGTTGGCGATCGAGAACGGCCGATGCCGGCCATCCTCCAGCACCACGTCCAGATACTGGCCGGGCAGCCGGCGCAGGCGCCGCTCGCCGCGCTCGGGGCGCAGGCGCACGCCGGTCACGTCCGGAGCCAGGCGCCATTTGTCGACCACCTCCACGCCCAGCTGGCGCCGCACGATGTCCTCCACCGACGGCACCTCACGCGCCTCCAGCAGCAGGTCGGTGGTCGGCACCGCCTGGCACAGCAGCACGGCGTGGTGGGCCAGCGCATCGGCGGTGAGCGCCAGCGGCGGGTTGCGCGGGTACTCGCAGCGCCCCTGCAGCAAGGTGGCCTTGCAGCTGCCGCAGACGCCGGCGCGGCAGGAATACGGCAACGCCACGCCCGCGCGCTGCGCCGCTTCCAGCACAGTCTCGCCGATGGCCACGGGGAACTGCCGGCCGGAAGATTTCAGGGTAACGATGGGCACCGGCAACATTGTCGTCGTGAACGCGACGGACAACAATGCGGGCTCCTTGCAAGGTAATCAACGATGAGCCTCTGGAAGCAACCGACCGACCTGGCGCGCCTCAACGGCTGGAGCGCCAACACCATGATGGAGGCGCTCGGCATCCGCATCACCGCCATCGGCGATGACTGGCTGCAGGGCACCATGCCGGTCGATGCGCGCACCCACCAGCCCTATGGCCTGCTGCATGGCGGCGCCTCGGTGGCGCTGGCCGAGACGCTGGGCAGCACCGCGGCGATGCTCACGCTGGACCCCGACCAGGAGCTGGCGGTGGGCCTGGACATCAACGCCAACCACGTCCGCGGCGTACGCAGCGGCACCGTCACCGGCACCGCGCGGATGCTGCACATCGGCCGCACCACCCAGGTGTGGGAGATCCGCATCGAGAACGAGGACGGCGCGCTGGTGTGCATCTCGCGCATCACCATGGCGGTGATCGCCGCACGCGGCATGGGCACGCGTTGAACGACGCACCCTACGCCAGCCTCACCCCCGACTTCGTGCTCGATGCGGTGAGCGCCTGCGGCTTGTGGCCGGACGGCCGCCTGCTGGCGCTGAACAGCTACGAGAACCGGGTCTGGCAGGTGGGCATCGAAGACGCTGCGCCGGTGATCGCGAAGTTCTACCGGCCCGGCCGCTGGAGCGACGCCGCGATCGCCGAGGAGCATGCCTTCACCCGGGAACTGGCCGAGGCCGAGCTGCCGGTGGTCGCGCCGCTGGCGTTCGACGGCCGCACCCTGCTGCACCACGGCGGCTTCCGCTACGCGTTGACCCCACGCCGCGGCGGTCGCGCGCCGGAACTGGAAGCGGTCGACCAGCTGCAATGGCTGGGCCGGCTGATCGCGCGCATGCACGGAATCGGTGCGCGCGCGCCGTTCGTCCATCGCGGCCGGCTCGATCGCGACACCATGGTGCAGCAGCCGATGCACGCGGTGCTCGCCTCGTCGCTGCCGCCTTCCTCGCTGCAGGGGAACTACCGCGCGGCAGCAACCCGGCTGGACGGCGCCATCGCCGCGCGCCTGGACGTGGTCGGCCCGGTGCGACAGCTGCGCCTGCACGGCGACTGCCATCCCGGCAACGTGCTGTGGACCGACGCCGGCCCGCACTTCGTCGACCTCGACGACGCCCGCACCGGCCCGGCCGTGCAGGATCTGTGGATGCTGGCCAACGACGAGCGCGCGATGGACGCCGTGCTCGAAGGCTATCGCCAGTTCCGCGACTTCGACGACGGCGAGCTGGCGCTGGTCCCGGCACTGCGCGCGATGCGCCAGCTGCACTATGCCGGCTGGATCGCCGCGCGCTGGCACGACCCGGCCTTTCCCGCCGCATTCCCCTTCGCCGCCGAATCGCGCTGGTGGGACCAGCACGTCGCCGACCTGCATGAACTGGCCGACGAACTCGGCGCCCCCTCGTAGGCGCCCGCAAGCGGGCGAGGCTGTTGTCGCGAGATTCGGAACCCGCAACAGCATCGCCCGCGAGCGGGCTCCTACAATCCACCGATTTGCTTTCAGGAGTTGCACATGCGCACCACCTTGTTCCGCCTGATCGGCGTCCTCGAAATCGCCGGCGGCCTGTACGGGCTGGCGGCAATGCTGCGCCGGCTGTGGCCGCTGGGCGCGCATGACAGCGTGGTCGCCCTGATCGGCCTGGCGCTGTACGGCTTCGTGCTCGCCGCCGGCGTGCAACTGGTGGCCGGCACCGAACACGGTGTGCGGCTGTCGCGCTGGGCGCAGCTGCTGCAGTTGCCGCTGATCGCCCTGCCGGTGTTCAGCTACGGCCTGCACTGCGGCGCCTTCGTCAACGTGTTCGCCACGCTGCAGGCCACGCCGCGGCTGGGACTGGACTGGCACCTCGGCAGCCAGGGTTTCGTGCTGGCGGTGGCCGGCCCGTCGGTGTCGCGCGTGGGCGTCAACCTGCTCGCCCTGCTCTCCTGGCTGGTGCTGCGCCTGCGCTGACGCCGGGAGGCGTCCGGCCAGCGGCTATCATGCGCGGATGGATACTCCCGCCGCGCGCCCCGTCATCCGCCTGAAATCCGACCGTGCCCCCGGCCACCCGTGGGTATGGTCGGCGCAGCTGCACAAGCCCGAGGCAAAACTGCCGCCGGGCAGCGTGGTCGAGGTGCGCGATGCGAAGGGCCGCTTCGTCGGCCGCGCATTCTGGAACGGCCACGCACGCATCGCGCTGCGCCTGCTGGACACCCACCCCGACGCGCGCATCGACGCCGACTGGATCGCCGCGCGCATCGACCGCGCCGTGCAGTTGCGCCGCGACTGGCTGCAGCTGGACAAGGTCAGCGACGCCTGGCGCGTGGTGCACAGCGAGGGCGACGATCTGTCCGGGCTGATCGTCGATCGCTACGCCGACGTCATCGTCATCGAATACTTCGCCGCCGGCATGTGGCGTTTCCGCGAGGCGATCCACGCCGCGCTGCTCGCGCATTTCCCCGGCGCGCAGCTGTACTGGTTCGCCGAGTCGCACGTGCAGAAGCAGGAGTCGTTCGACTGCCGCAGCCCCGAGGTGCCGGCGCCGTTCGAGGTGCACGAACACGGCCTGCGCTTCCACGCCGCGCCGGGGCTGGGCCACAAGACCGGCTTCTTCGCCGACCAGCGCGACAACCGCAAGCGCTTCGCCGAACTGGCGCAGGGCCGCCGCGTGCTCGACCTGTGCTGCAACGCCGGCGGCTTCGCCGTGCACGCGATGGCGGCCGGCGCGCGCGAGGCGGTCGGCGTGGATCTCGACGCAGGCATCCTGGAGGTCGCCCGCGCCAATGCGGAAGCGAACCAGGTCGCGGTGACGTTCGAGCAATCCGACATCTTCGACTGGGTGCGCGCCGCCGTGGCGCGCGGCGAACGCTACGACGCGGTGGTCCTCGACCCCGCCAAGCTCACCCGTGATCGCAACCGGGTGATGGACGCGCTGAAGAAGTACTTCGCGATGAACCGCATGGCGCTGGACATCATCCCGCCCGGCGGCCTGCTGCTGACCTGCTCGTGCACCGGTCTGGTCGGCGAAGGCGAGTTCCTGGAGATGCTGCGCCGGGTCGCCCTCAACGCCGGCCGCACGATCCAGGTGCTGGAAGTGCGCGGTGCCGGCGCCGACCACTCGTTCCGCACCGACGTGCCCGAAGGGCGCTACCTCAAGGCGGTGTTCTGCCGGGTGGATTGAGTCCGAGATCCCTTGTAGGAGCCCGCTCGGGGGCGATGCTTTTGAGCCGGGATCCGGGTTCGAACAACAACAGCGCAAAAGCATCGCCCGCGAGCGGGCTCCTATGGGTGAACGTACCCGGTCATGCGCTGCGCGGCAGCCGTCCGCGCAGCGAGGCGGCGTCGAACGGGCCCGGCTCGGCGATCAGGGCGCGCGCGGCATCGACCTGGTCCCAGGTGTTCCACAGCAGCACGCCGCGCACGCGGCCGCCGTCTAGGTAGTACACCACGCCCTCGCGGTTGGGCTCGCGCCAGTCCTCGACCACCTGCAGCCGCGTATCGAGCAGGCCCACGGCTTCGTAGCCCAGGTCGAACATGTCGGAATAGAAGAACGGCTGGGTGACGTATTCCTCCGCCACCCCGGCCATGGCGCGGCCGGCGAGCCGGCCCATGCCGACGGCGGCGTCCTCGTGCTCCACGCGCATGCGCCGGTCCAGGCTCACGCTGTGGAAATTGGCCACATCGCCGGCGGCCCAGATGTCCGGATCGCTGCTGCGCAACTGCGCGTCGACCAGGATGCCGTTGTCCACCGCCAGCCCCGCCTGTTCGGCCAGCGCGACGTTGGGCGTCACGCCGATGCCGGCCACGGCAGCCTCCACCCGCAGCAGGCTGCCGTCGGACAGGCTCAGCTCCACGCCGCCGTCGGTCGGGTTGCTGCCGGTGACCTGCGCGCCGGCGCGCACATCCACGCCGTGGTCGCGGTAGTAGTCGGTGAGGTAGCGCGCCAACCCGTCGGGATACCGCCCCGCACCCAGCAGCTCGCCGGGAAACAGCAGGCTGACCTTGCAACCCAGCGACGCCAGCGAGGCAGCCAGCTCGCAGCCGATGAAGCCGCCGCCGATCACCGCGATGTACGCGCCGGGCTGCGCGAAGCCATGCAGCGCCTGGTAATCCGCCAGGGTGCGGTAATGGATCAGCCGCTTGCCGCCCTCGAACGGCAGCTGCCGCGGCGTGGCGCCGGTGGCCAGCAGCAGGCGGCGATAGCGGTAGGTGTCGCCGCGGTCGTCGCGCGCGACGCGGGTGGCGCGGTCGAGCGATTCGATCCGCCGGCCGAGATGCAGGGTGGCGCCGCTGGCCGCGGTGGCCAGGTCGACGTCGGCGGGCGACTTGTCGCCCTTCCACAGCCCCTTGCTGAGCGGCGGGCGCTGGTACGGCGCGGAGGTCTCGTCGCCGACCAGGCCGACGTCGGCCGCCGGATCGACCTCGCGGATCGCCTTGGCGGCCGCATCGGCGGCCATGCCTGCGCCGATGATCAGGTAATCGTGGACATGTTCCATGACCTTCTCCTTGAACAAGCACTCCGCCCATCATGCACCACGCCCGCCACGCCGGCGTGAACCGCGCGCGCAGCCGGTGAGACGGCTCGACGTACACTGGATGCATCGACCCCGGGAAATGTTCCATGCCGCTTGCCGAAATCCTGCAGATCGTCCTCGTCATCCTGCTGGTGCTGGTGCTGCTGTTGCAGCTCGCGGCGCTGCTGCGCGGTCGCGGCGACGCGGCGGTGATCGCCAGGCTGGACGCGCTGAAGGACGACAGCGCCCGCGTCGAACGCACGCTGCGCGAGGAGCAGCGCGCCGGCCGCGAGGAGCTGCAGCAGGGTTTCGACCGCTTTCGCGGCCACCTCGGCGAACAGTTCGGCAGCATGTCGCAGCAGCAGGGCGAGCGCATCGACGGCTTCGGCCAGCGCCTGAACCTGCTCACCGAGCGTACCGACACCGGCCTGCAGGCGCTGGCCCAGCGCCTCGCCGAGGACGCGCGCAAGAGCCGCGAGGAAACCACGCGGGCGCTCAACCATTTCGGCGAGCAGCAGCAGCAGCGGCTGGCGGCGCTCGGCGCCGAGCACGAAAAGCGCATGGGCGAGGTGCGCGCCACGCTGGAGGCCAAGCTCGGCGCGATCCAGCAGGACAACGCCGCCAAGCTCGAGCAGATGCGCGCCACCGTCGACGAGAAACTGCAGAACACGCTGGAAACGCGCCTGGGCCATTCGTTCCGGCTGGTATCGGAGCGGCTCGAAGCGGTGCAGCGCGGGCTCGGCGAGATGCAGAGCCTGGCCACCGGCGTGGGCGACCTCAAGCGCGTGCTGACCAACGTGAAGACGCGCGGCATCCTCGGCGAGGTGCAGCTGGGCTCGCTGCTGGAGCAGATGCTCACCGCCGAGCAATACGAATCGAACGTGATCACCATCCCCGGCAGCAGCGAGCGGGTCGAGTTCGCCATCCGCATGCCCGGTCAGGGCGAGGGGGAGCGCCTCCTGCTGCCGATCGACGCGAAGTTCCCGATGGAGGATTACCAGCGCCTGCTGGAAGCCCAGGAAACCGCCGACATCGAGGCGGCGGCGATCGCCGGCCGCGCGCTGGAAGTGCGCGTGCGCGAGGAGGCGAAACGCATCAGGGGCAAGTACATCGCGCCGCCGCACACCACCGATTTCGCCGTGCTGTTCCTGCCTACCGAGGGCCTCTTCGCCGAGGTGATCCGCCGCCCCGGCCTGTTCGAACTGCTGCAGCGCGAGCACCGCGTCACCGTGGCCGGCCCCACCACGCTGAGCGCCCTGCTCAACAGCCTGCAGATGGGTTTCCGCACGCTGGCGATCGCCAAGCGCAGCAGCGAGGTGTGGGCGCTGCTCGGCGCAGTGAAGAACGAGTTTGGCAAGTTCGGCGTGGTACTGGAGAAAACCCGCAAGCAACTGGATACGGTGCGCAACAGCATCGACAGCGCCGGCCAGCGCACGCGCGCCATCGAGCGCAAGCTGCGCGGGGTGGAGACGCTGCCCGGCGACGTCACCCGGCAACTGCTCGGCGATCTGCCCGTGCCCGACGAAGGCGAGGGCGGGGGCGAAGACGACCCCGAGGCGTAGGGCGGGCCCTGCCCGCCGCATTCCTCGGCACGGAACAAGGGCCGGCGGGCCCGCGCAAATTCAGCGCTTCCACCGGAACACGTCCTCCACTCCCACGCCGAACGCATGGGCGATGCGGAACGCCAGCTCCAGCGACGGCGCGTACTTGCCGGCTTCCAGCGCGATCACCGTCTGCCGCGTGATGCTGCAGGCGTCGGCCAGCGCCTGCTGGGTCATCTCGCCATGCTCGAAGCGCAGCTTGCGGATGCTGTTGTCGATCGGCGTACCGCTCATGCGCTGCGCCGGTCGTTCCAGTAGGCCACGGCGGTGGCCAGGTATTCCAGCACGCACGACGCCATCAGGCCGAGGACCAGCACGTTGGCAACCGCCATCGGCCGGGCCCAGGCAAGGCGTTCGAGCGGCGAGAACGCGAACATCACGGCCAGGCCGATCACGAACACCGACAGGCCGACCCGCGCCCAGCCGCAGGCACGCGCCTCGATCCGGCGATCGCGCTCGTCCTGCTCCACCGTGTCGCGCCAGCGACGGCGCAGCAGCTGCATCACCACCAGCCAGCCGACCACCAGCATGCCGATGTGCCGGCCGATCGCCGAGGCCTCCGGTGCCATCGAGCCATCCGCGGCCACCATCTGCGAGCCGCGCATGAGGTAATAGACGACGATCGCCACGGTGAACACCAGGCCGATCCAGGCCCGCTGTTCGCCCGGCGACACCGGTGCCGCCGACTCGTCCCGGCCTGCCGCCGCGGCGGATTCCTGGAGCGTGGCCCAGAGCAGGTACCAGACCAGCCAGGCCCCACCGAGCACGGCCAGCCCGCCCGGCCAGCCCAGATCCACGTCTGGCAGCACGAACAACACGCAGAACGCCGCCACGGACAGCGTGACCAGGATGGCGTAACGAAGGCTTCGGGGCACGGCGTCATCTCCACAAGACTTTATGTTCGCTATACATTACATTATGTCATGGCCAACATACAATGCTCACGCCGCCCGGGAACCCGGGCGGCACAGACGTCATCGGGTTGGGAACGTTAAACTGGCAAGCCAGCCATCCGAGGCCCGCGCATGAACGAAGAGCATCACTCCCAGGAAGTCAGCCAGCAGCAGGCCGAGGACGCCGTGCGCACCCTGCTGCGCTGGGCCGGCGACGATCCCACGCGGGAGGGCCTGCTGGACACGCCCAAGCGGGTGGCCAAGGCGTACCGCGACTGGTTCTCGGGCTACGAATCGGACCCGGCGGAGTTCCTGCGGCGCACCTTCGAGGAAGTGGCCGGCTACGACCAGATGGTGGTGCTGCGCGACATCCAGTTCGAGAGCCATTGCGAACACCACCTGGCGCCGATCATCGGCCGCGCCCATGTCGGCTACATGCCGACCAACCGGGTGGTCGGCATCAGCAAGCTGGCCCGGGTGGTCGACGGCTTCGCGCGCCGCCTGCAGGTGCAGGAGAAACTCACCGCGCAGATCGCCCAGTGCATCCAGGAGACCCTGCAGCCCAGCGGCGTGGCGGTGGTGATCGACGCCAGCCACCAGTGCATGACCACCCGCGGCGTGCACAAGCGCGGCGTGTCGATGGTCACCAGCCAGATGCTGGGCAGCTTCCGCGACGACGTGCGCACGCGCAACGAGTTTCTGCAGTTCATCGGCATCCACGGCAGCGCCCGCTGAACGCGCGCGCGTACTGGTGCGTGGTGCCGCTGCTGTGGCTGGCGGCCGGTGCGCACGCGCAGGATTCGCGGGCGGCCTACCTGGCGTTTTTCGATCGCGATGGCGACGGCAGGGTCGGCGAGGCCGAGTACGTGCAGTACATGAGCCGCGGTTTCGCGCGGATGGACGCCAACGGCGACGGCGTGCTGCAGACGGACGAGCTGCCCGGCCGCCGCGGCGAGGCGATCTCGCTGGCCGCGTTCCAGGACAACCTGCGCCGCCAGTTCCACCGCATGGACCGCAACGGTGACGGCTGGCTGGACGCGGCGGAGCTGACCGCGCCGCCGCGCTGATCCGCTGCGCCAGTCACGTGCCTGCGCCTGGCTCGGCGGCATCCCCGTCGGGCAGGAAGATCGCCTCGATCGGCCGACCGAACAGGCGCGCGATCTTGAAAGCCAGCGGCAGGCTGGGGTCGTACTTGCCGGTCTCGATCGCATTCACTGTCTGCCGCGACACGTCCAGCCGCTCGGCCAGCTCGGCCTGCGACCACGCCTGTTCGCCACGCAGCTCGCGCAGGCGGTTGTTCACGGCCGCCATCCCGCCTTCGGCCGCCTGGCCACGGGCAGCCGCCTTCGCTTGCGCTCACTCATCGCGAAAACGCCGGCGCACCCACCAGCTGGCGATGCCGTAGGCGGCGAACAGCGCCGGCAACACCAGCATCAGGGCATTGTCGACCGGCAGCAGGCCGGCGCCGCGCAGGAAGGCCGCGGCGAAACTGAGCAGGCCCACGCTCATGCTGGCGATCGAGATTGCTTCCAGCTGCAGGCGCCGCTCAAGCTCGTCGCTGGCCAGCACCAGCCGCACCATGGCGCGCACCACGAACACGATCGGCACGATCGGCAACAGCACCACCAGCACCCGCAGCGGCACCGCCTGCAGGTGGCGCAGCAGTATCTGCGAGGCGAACAGCAGCACCATGTACGCGGCCATGGCGGGCAGGAACTCGCGCACGTAACCGCGCTGCGCCGGGCGCATGGGTTCCTCGCTGGCGCGGCGCGCGCAGACCAGCCACACCGCGCCGGTCAGCAGCGAGCACACGCCGCCCCAGAACACGCCGGCATGGCCGAAACCGGCCCCGGCGCCCACCAGCACGATGCCCAGCACCAGCGCGGAGCCACCCAGGAGCAGCAGCAGGCGGCGGTTGCTCAGCGATCCGGAACGCTTGTCGTTCATCCCCCACTCTCCTGCTCTTGCGCCGATGCCGCTCATCGTGGCGCACCGACGCGGGCCAGGAAGCCATCCAGCAACTGCTGGAACTTCACCGGCTGGTCCAGCATCGCGTAGTGCCGCGACGGGCTGATCGAGACGACCGTGGCATCGGGCGCGTTCGCCAGCAGCGATTGATAATAAGCGGTCTTCTGCGCCTCGCTCATGCGCATGGGGGAGTTCTCGAAGTCCGGCGCGTAGTAAGGCGAGACCTCCAGGATCGGCACGTTCGCGTGCTTCAGCCCCTCGCGCCCGTCGAAGGCCAGATCTTCGGCCATGTACTGCGCGCTGGCCTTGATGTCGCTGCGCGCATTCATCGGCGCGTAGCGTGCCGCCAGCTTCGGATCGATCACGCCCATCTTCTGCATGTAGCCCAAGGCCTGCGCCCGGAACTGCTCCGGCGTGGCCGCCGAGAGCTGCTGCCGCATCCGCTCCGCCATCGCCTTGCGCTGCTCCGCGCTCATCCGCTCCATGCCGGGAAAGATCGGCAGGCCATCCACGGCCACCACGCCGGAGACCAGCTCCGGATGCTCCCCGGCGAAGCGCAGCGCGAGCGTGCCGCCCAGGCTGTGGCCGACCAGCACCGGTCGGTCGATCTTCCGCTGCCGGATGAGCTGCAGCAGCGATGCATCGGCCCGGTCGAACAGGTTGCCGCCGCCGGCCGGGGCCGGCACGCCGTCGAAGCCGGCCAGGGTTACCGCGTACACCACGTGGTTCTTCTGCAACTGCTCGATGTTGCGCTGCCAGACCCACGGCCCGCCTTCCAGCCCCGGGATCAGGATCACGGCAGGCCCGTGCGCGCCGTGGCGCTCCACCTGCAGCGTACCGACCCGCTCGACCGGGGCAGCGGGTTGCGCCAGCACCGCGGCGGCGGCGCCCAGGCAGAGGGCGGCGATCAAGCCGCGCACGGGCGCGGCGGTCAAACGAGGAAAGCGATGCATGGCGTTCTCCATGGCAGGAACTGTCAAGCAACCTTGACAAAAGCGAGCCTACGGGCGCCGTGCGTGCATGTCAAGCCTCATTGACACAACTTCATGGTCAGGATGAGGTGGTATTGCTCAAACCTCATTTAACCGTACAATTTGTGACGCAGTTCGCACTTCTTGTGACGCGATCTGTAGGGGAACACTGACAAACACTGCCGTTTTTTTGCCTCGCGACGGAAAAACCGCGCGGCAAAAGCGGCGGTGGAAAGGGGCTCAAGACGATCAGGAGGGTTGGCATGCCGGTTGCTTACGCGTCCGCAAGCCACGGTACATCGTGGTCTGCGCTTCCGCCGGGGCATGGGCCGCAGCCAACAGGAACACGCCCCGGTTTGCACCAGATGCCTTGCCGACCTCCGGAACCCCGGGTACGGCGATGCCGAACTCCGAACCATCCATCAACGAGGAAAACACCATGAACAAGACTCTGCTCGCCACCGCGCTGGTTGCCGTGATCGCCGCCACCGCCTTCGCCCCGACCGCCCAGGCGGCCAACAGCGGCACCATCACCATCTCCGGCAAGGTGCTGTCCGACACCTGCACGGTCTCCGTCAACGGCGGCGCCACCGTCGCGCTGCCCACCGTGATGACCGCCAGCCTGGCCACCGTCGGCGCCACCGCCGGCAGCACGCCGTTCACCATCGCGCTGTCCGGTTGCGACGCCAACACCACCAGTGCCGCCATGTCCTTCAGCGGCGCCAACATCGACGCCGGCACCGGCTACCTGAAGAACACCGTGTCCGGTGGCTCCAACGTGCAGGTCCAGCTGCTCAACGGCGCCTCGGTGATCAACGCCTCCAACGGCACCAACGCGCCGACGATCGCGGTCACCGGCGGCAATGGCAGCGTGGCCATGAACGCCCGCTACGTCGCCGCCAGCGCCGCCGCCACGGCCGGCATGGTCGCTTCGACCGTCAGCTTCACCCTGAGCTACCAGTAAGCGCGACTCCGGCGCGCCGCAGCCGCCAGACCGGCTGCAGCGCGCCGCTCTTCCTGCCACCTGCCTCCACCGCCCGCCCCACCAGGTAACCCTCCGATGAAGAACCTGCTTGCCCTTGGCGCCACGCTGATCGCCCTGGCGACCTTCAGCGTCGCGGCCGATGCCAGCGTCGTGATCGGCGGCACCCGCGTGGTGTTCCCGGCCGCCGGCGGCGAGGTCACCGTGCGCCTCAACAACAACGGCGAGCAACCGGCCCTGGTCGAAGCCTGGATCGACGCCGGCAATCCCGACTCCACCCCCGATACCGCGCGCGTGCCATTCCTGATCACGCCGCCGCTGTTCCGCATGAATGCCGGCAAGGGCCAGAGCCTGCGCATCGTCTATACCGGCCAGCCCCTGCCGAAGGATCGCGAATCGCTGTTCTGGCTGAACGTGCTGGAGATTCCACCCAAGCCCGACACCGCCACCAACGAGGCGCAGAACACCTTGCAGTTTGCCGTGCGCTCGCGGCTCAAGCTGTTTTTCCGGCCCGCCGACCTGGCCGGCAACCCGCTGACCGCCGCCTCGCAGGTCACCTGGTCGGTGACCGCCGACGGCCAGGGCTACGCCCTGGTGGCGCACAACCCGACGCCGTACCACGTCACCTTCAGCAAGGTCTCGCTGGGCGCCGGCACCGCGCTGGCCACCGACACCGGCATGGTCGCGCCGCTCTCGACGCTGCGCCTGCCGCTCGCCGCTGCCGCTGCGGCTCCCGCCGCCGGCACCGCGGTGGCCTTCACCACGATCAACGACTTCGGCGCCGCCGTGGCCAACCAGGGCACGATCGCGCCGTGAACAAGGCACGCGCCCGCGCTCCGATGATGCGGCCGGGCGGCGTCGGCCCTCGCCGGCTCGCGGCGTCGATCCTGTTGGCGCTGGCCGCCAGCGCCGGCGCAGCCCACGCCGCCGCGGCCAGTGCCGCGCTGGACGCCGCGGACGCCAATTTCGACCGCAGCATGCTGGCCGGCGCGGGCCGGAACACCACCGACCTGTCGCGCTTCGAGCGCGGCAACTTCGTGCCGGCGGGAACCTACAGCGTCGATCTGTTCCTCAACGACGCGCCGGCCGGCCGCACCGACGTGCGCCTGGCCGCGCCGTCTGCCGACGCCAGCGCCACGCCCTGCGTCACCCAGGCATTGCTGGGCACGCTGGGCCTGCATCCGGCCGACCTCGCCGACTCGCTGCGCGCCGAGATGGCCGACCCCGCCGCCTGCGTCGACGTCTCCCGCGTGCTCCCGGGCGCCAGCCTGAGCTTCGACATGGCCGACCTGCGCCTCGACGCCAGCGTGCCGCAGGCATTCCTGGGCCAGGCGGCGCGCGGCTACGTCGATCCCAAGTACTGGGATGCGGGCGTGACCGCGGGCCTGCTCAACTACAACTTGAACAGCTACCGCACCAGCGCCGGCGGCCTGCACCAGACCTCCACCTACCTGGGCCTGGACGCCGGCCTGAATCTCGGCGCCTGGCGCATCCGCCACGATTCCACGCTGAACTGGCAATCGGCCTCCGGCGCAGCCGGTGCCAGCCGCCACTGGCAGAACATCGCCACCTATGCCCAGCGCGACCTGACCGCGCTGCGCGCGCAGCTGACGGTGGGCGACTCGTGGACCAGCGGCGAGATCTTCGACAGCTTCGGCCTGCGCGGCGTGCAGATCGCCACCGACGACCGCATGCAGCCGCAGTCGCTGCGCGGCTACGCGCCCACCGTGCGCGGCGTGGCCGACAGCAACGCCAAGGTGGTGGTGCGCCAGAACGGCATGCTGATCTACCAGACCACGGTGGCGCCCGGCCCGTTCGTGATCGACGACCTGTACGCGACCGGCTACGGCGGCGACCTCGAGGTCAGCGTGACCGAAGCCAGCGGCCGCGTGCACACCTTCTCGGTACCGTACGCCTCGGTGCCGCAGCTGCTGCGCCCGGGCGTCAACCGCTTCAGTCTCGCGGCGGGCCAGCTGCGCGAGCAGGGCGTCGAGGACGAACCGAACGTGCTGCAGGCCACCGTGCAGCACGGCTTCACCAACCTGCTGACCGGCTACGCCGGCATGGTGGGCTCGCAAGGCTACGGCGCGGTGCTGCTGGGCAGCGCATTGAACACGCGCTACGGCGCCTTCGCGATGGACATCACCGGTGCGCGCACGCGCATCCCCGGCCTCGACACGATGTCCGGGCAGAGCGTGCGGCTGAGCTACAGCAAGATCATGGCCCCCACCGGCACCTCGCTCTCGGTGGCGGCCTATCGCTATTCCACCAGCGGCTACCTGACCCTGCGCGACGCCACGCGCGCCCGCGACTTCGCGCGGCGCGGCCTGCCCGTGTTCGCCAGCGCGCCGGCCCGGCCGATCCTGATCAACGGCGTGCCGGTGGCCGGCCTGTTGACGCCGGAGCAGCAGGCGGCGCTGGCCGGCGTCGACTACACCGCGCTGGACACCGTCGGCGTCGATCGCCAGCGCAACAACTTCAGCATCAACCTCAGCCAGCGCCTGGGCACGGCCGGCGGCTCGCTGTACGTCACCGGCTCGGCGCGCGACTACTGGAACCGCGGCGGCACCGACACGCAGTTCCAGGTCGGCTACAACAACTCGGTCGGGCGGCTGAACTACAACGTCTCGGCCAGCCGCGAGCGCGACCTGTTCGGCCGCAACGAAAACCGCTTCATGCTCAACCTGACGATTCCGCTGGGCAGCGGCGCGCACACGCCGATCCTCACCGGCGCGCTGAGCCGCAGCACGGGCGATGCCACCCAGGAACAGGCCACGCTGAGCGGCACGGCCGGCAGCAACGATCAGTTCAACTACGGCGTCACCGCCACCCACGACGGCGGCCGCGACAGCGGCGCGGTGGGCACCAGCGGCAGTGTCAACGCCGGTTATCGCGGCAGCCACGTGCAGCTCAACGCCGGCTTCGGCGCGGGCAGCGGCTATTCGCAGGCCTCGCTCAACGTGGCCGGCGGCATCGTGGCGCATCCGGGCGGGATCACCTTCGGCCAGCCGCTGGGCGACACCGTGGGCATCGTGGAGGCGCAGGACGCGACCGGTGCACGGGTCATCAACGCCGCCGGCCTCAAGATCGGGCCGTCCGGCTACGCGCTGATTCCGTACCTCACCCCGTACCAGCTCAACCGCATCGACATCGACCCCGCCGGCCTGTCGCTGGACGTGCAACTGGACAACACCAGCGCGCAGATCGCCCCGCGCGCCGGTGCGGTGGTGCTGATCAGGTTCAAGAGCGAAAGCGGCCGCTTCGTGCTGATCCAGACCCGCCTGCCCGACGGCAAGACGCTGCCGTTCGGTGCCGAGGTGACGGATGCCTCAGGGCAGCCGGTGGGCGTGGTCGGCCAGGCCGGACGCATCATGGTGCGGCTGCCGGACGAGACCGGTCGCCTCAGCGTGCAGTGGCAGGACCAGGACGTTGCCCGCTCCTGCTCGCTGCCATACCAATTGAAGGCACTGGA
This sequence comes from Rhodanobacter sp., assembly GCA_049650465.1. GTDB lineage: Bacteria > Pseudomonadota > Gammaproteobacteria > Xanthomonadales > Rhodanobacteraceae > Rhodanobacter. The sequence goes on from JBASAF010000020.1 coordinate 17,245, forward strand.
CAAGACGAAACGCGCTGCCGGCACGATCGAGCAGATCGAAGTCACCTGCGAGCCATCACCCGATACGGCGCAAGTCGCCAGGAGTGGAACATGATGCGCGCCAACTGGCTGTGGGTGATGCTGCTGGTGCTGCTGCCGCTGGGCGCGCGGGCCGAGTGCCGCTACGACTCAGGCAGCAACACCCCGGTGATCTTCAGCCTGCCTTCGACCATCACGATTGCGGCCAATACGCCGAACGGCACCGTAATCGCAACTTCGGCGCAGGCCACGCCGGCGAATCCACCGGTGATCACCTGTGGGTACTGGGCGAACTTCTTTGGTTATCGGTACTGGCAGGAACGCACCGAGACGCTGACCTATGGCGTGGTCAATTCCCGTGGCGGCAACGTCGACAACACCACCTACGCGACGGGCATCCCCGGCCTCAGCTACCGCATTACCCATCCGGACGACTATCTGAAGCGCTACCCGCTCGAGAGCGAGTCGATCTCGAATTCGACTTTCAGCGTTACCTCCGGTCTGGAGCTGGTCAAAACCGGCCCGATCGCCTCCGGCAGCGTGCTGGCGGCGGGCAACCTGGGTGACTGGCAGTGGACCGACTCTTCGGGAAACACCCTGAAACCGGAGACTTTCCGTCTGGGCAACTCAATCACCTTCACCACGCCCAGCTGCACCATCGTCACCAATCCGATCTATGTGACCCTGCCCACGGTGACCACCAGCGCGTTCGGCGGCATCGGCTCGACCTCCGGCAAGACGCCGTTCCAGATCCAGCTGAATTGCCCTGCGGGCACGGCGGTGTCCAGCATCACCATGCACACCTCCAACCCGGACAGCCACACCGGCGTGGTGGCGCCTTCCGGGGCGGGCTATGCGGCTGGTATCGGCGTGCGCATCCTGGACAGCAATTCCAACCCGATGCAGTTCGAGACGCAGACGGTGGTGACGCCGCCCAACGCGACGACCTCGATTCCCTACTTCGCGCAGTATTTCCAGACGGCACCAGCCGTCACCGGCGGGTCGGTCAAGGCCACGGTCACTTTCGATCTCGTTTATCAGTGACGCCGCAACGTCGAGCCGCTCAATCGTAGGTACGCACGACCAGCTTGTACGGCGCGCTGCCCGGCACCGCGGGGGACGAGCGGCGGATCATGTAATTGAGCAGGCGGTCGTCGGCGGCGCTGGCGGCGTCGAGATCCACCACGACGCGCGAATAGGACCGGCCGGGATCAGTGGGGGTGCGGTCGCAAACCAACCGCTGCGACACCGTCGCGGCGGCGGATTGGGTGATGACGCCGGAGGCGATCTGGTGGGCGGCGCCGGTGCAGGTCGATTCAGCCACCGCGCCGGAGAAGGAGATCCGCCCGCCGGAAGCCTCGGCCACGGAAAAGGCGGCCAGCAAGGCCAGCGCCGTCCATGCGCCTCCGATCATGCTGCTGCCCAGCGGACTCCTCATGCCTTGCTCCTCTTGCGCAAACCCCGCCCATGACGGGATGACTCAAGTGGGTTTCGGCAGCCGTCGCGCAGGCTTTAGGGTCGCGGGGAGCGCGCGTCATGAAATGTGACGCGCATCACATTGTCTCCCGCCGGCACCACGGCGTCGGGACCACGCATCGTCCACTACGCCACGGCACGTGGCGGACGTGTGCAGGGAGCGCGAATTCGACGTGAAAGGGCCCGTCAGCGCGAGGAGATGTACTTCTCGCGACGGATCTGCCGCACCGGCAGGCCGAACTCCTGCAGGGCCGCGTAGGCGGCATCGACCATGTTGGGGTTGCCGCACAGGTAGGCGATGTCGCGCTCGGCGCTGGGGCCGAGTTCGGCCAGCACGTTCTGCACGTGGCCGGCCCGATCGCCGGGGCGCGGCACGGCGCGGGCCTCGCGGCTGAGGCAGCCGTGGAACCGAAAGCCGGGATGGCGTTGCGCGAACGCCTCGAACTCCTCGCCGTAGAGCAGTTCGGTTTCGTTGCGGGCGCCGTACAGCAGCACCACTTCGCGATCGCCGCCCGCGAGCAGTTTCTCGATCTGCGGCAGCATGGCGCGATACGGGGTGACGCCGGTGCCGGTGGCCAGCAGCAGGTAGCGCGGGTGGGTGTCGGCCTCCTGCAGGCAGAAGCGGCCGTAGGGGCCGCTGGCGTCGACCACGCCTCCGATCGGCAGTTCGCCGAGCAGCTTGGTCGCGGCGCCGCCCTCGACGTAGCTCACCGCGATCTCGATCCGCTGCACGGGCGAAGTGCCGTCCCCGACGCTGCCCACCGAGTAGCTGCGCTTGGTGGGGGTGCCGTCGTCGTAATGGAAATGCACCTGCAGGAACTGGCCGGGCTGGAACGCCAGCGGCTGGCCGTCGACGCGCTCGAACACCAGGTGGCGCACCGTCGGGGCGAGCATGTAGGCGTCGACGAGACGGAGCTGGAAGGATTCGGCCATGGCATTCCCGAAACAGTGTGTGCGTCGGGCGGACCCGGACGATGGTGGTCAGCCCCGTATAATAAGCGGCTTGTCCCTCCTGGCGCAGCCCATGTCCGCTCCGCACAACGATTCGCCCCCCGCGCTGGTCGTCGACAACCTGCGCAAGGTCTACCGCAACGGCGTGGAAGCGCTCAAGGGCGTCAGCCTGACCGTGCAGCCCGGCGACTTCTTTGCCCTGCTCGGCCCCAACGGCGCGGGCAAGTCGACCCTGATCGGCATCCTGTCCTCGCTGGTCAACGCCAGCAGCGGCGACGCGCGCGTGTTCGGCCGCTCGGTGGCGCGCGAGCGCAGCGAGGCGATGCGGCTGATCGGGCTGGTGCCGCAGGAGATCAATTTCAACCAGTTCGAGAAGCCGTTCGACATCTGCGTCAACGAGGCCGGCTTCTACGGCATCCCGCGCAAGCTCGCCGCCGAGCGCGCGGAGAAGTACCTGAAGGAACTGCGCCTGTGGGACAAGGCCTTCCACCAGGCGCGCGAGATGTCCGGCGGCATGAAGCGTCGCCTGATGATCGCCCGCGCGATGATGAACGAGCCGAAGCTGCTGATCCTGGACGAGCCCACCGCCGGCGTGGACATCGAGATCCGCCGCTCGATGTGGCACTTCGTCAGCGCCATCAACGCGGCCGGCACCACGGTGATCCTGACCACGCACTACCTGGAGGAAGCCGAGTCGCTGTGCCGCAACATCGCGATCATCGACCACGGCACCATCATCGAGAACACCAGCATGAAGCGCCTGCTGGCAACGCTGGACGTGGAAACCTTCGTGCTCGACCTGGCCGAGCCGCCGGCCGAGTTGCCCAGCGTGGCCGGCATCGCCCTGCGCCGCGTCGACGAGCGCACGCTGGAAGCCGAGATGGCCCGCAAGCAGGATCTCAACGCGCTGTTCAGCGCGCTCACCGAGCGGGGCATCACGGTGCATTCCATGCGCACCAAGACCAACCGGCTGGAGGAACTGTTCGTGCGACTGGTCGAGCAAGGCCGCGCACCGGAGCGGGAGAAGGCGGCATGAGCAGTTCCACCAACCTGGTCGCGCTGTACACCGTCGTCCGGCGCGAGATCGTGCGCATCCTGCGCATCTGGACCCAGACGCTGATCCCGCCCGTCATCACGATGACGCTGTACTTCATCATCTTCGGCAAGCTGATCGGCAGCCGCATCGGCAAGATCGAGGGCGATTTCAGCTACATGCAATACATCGTGCCGGGGCTGGTGATGATGAGCATCATCAACAACAGCTACATGAACATTTCCAGCTCGTTCTACGGCGCCAAGTTCCAGCGCTCGGTGGAGGAGATGCTGGTGGCCCCGATGGCGAACTGGGCGATCCTCTACGGCTACGTGATCGGCGCGGTCGCGCGCGCGCTGGCGGTCGGCGCGCTGGTGCTGGTGGTGGCGCTGTTCTTCACCTCGCTGCACGTGGCGCACCCGCTGGTCGCGCTGGCGGCGGTGCTGCTCGGTGCGGTGATCTTCGCGCTGGCCGGGTTCATCAACGCGGTGTTCGCCAGCAAGTTCGACGACATCGCCCTGGTGCCCACCTTCGTGATCACCCCGCTGACCTACCTGGGCGGCGTGTTCTATTCGATCAACATGCTGGGCGAGCCCTGGCGCGCCCTTTCGCACGCCAACCCGATCCTGTACATGGTCAATGCGTTCCGCTACGGCATCCTCGGCATCAGCGACGTGTCGGTGGGCGGGGCCTTCGTGGTGATGCTGGTGTTCATCGCCGGGCTCACGATGGCGGCGCTGTACCTGCTGCGGCGCGGCGTGGGGCTGCGATCCTGATCCTCTTGCTCGTCATCCCGGCGAAAGCCGGGATCCAGTGACTGTCCTCGCCTGAAGGCACTGGATTCCGGCTTTCGCCGGAATGACGAAGCATATAGCTCCCCATCCAACGTCGGCTCCTCCCATGCGCGTGAACAAATACATCAGCGAGGCCGGCCTGTGTTCGCGCCGCGAAGCCGATGAGTGGCTGCTCGCCGGCCGCGTGACGATCAACGGCGAAGTGGTGGGCACCGGCGCCAAGGCGCTGGACGGCGACGAGGTGCGCGTGGACGGCGAGATCGTCAAGGCGCGCCTGCTTGCCGCCACGCCGGCGGCGAAGAAGGCGGTCTACATCGCGCTGAACAAGCCGGTCGGCATCACCTGCACCACCGACCGGAGCGTGGCCGGCAACATCGTGGACTTCGTCGACCACCCGCAGCGGATCTTCCCGATCGGCCGGCTGGACAAGGATTCCGAAGGTCTGATCCTGCTCACCAGCAACGGCGACATCGTCAACGAGATCCTGCGCGCGGAGAACCGCCACGAGAAGGAATACCTGGTCGGCGTGAACAAGGCGGTGACCGACGAGTTCATCGCCGGCATGGGCAGGGGCGTGCGCATCCATGGCCAGATGACCCAGCGCTGCCGCGTGCGCCGGATCGCGAAGTTCGGCTTCGCCATCGTGCTGACCCAGGGCCTGAACCGGCAGATCCGGCTGATGGCGGCGGCATTCGGCTATCGCGTGACCCAGTTGCGCCGCGTGCGCATCGACAACGTCAAGCTGGCCCACCTGAAACCCGGCCAGTGGCGCAACCTCACCGAGGCGGAACTGAAAGGCCTGCTGCCCGGGCGCACCCAATGGTGACGGCGTAACCGACTCGCAGGGCGGGCAGTGCCCGCCCCACGCGGGGACGCGTCACATGGAATCCGACCCTACGCCGCCGGCAGGGTCTGCAGGTCCCAGCGCGGGCGCACCTGCACGGTAGCGTCCTGGTGCTGGCCGCTGGCCAGGCGGATCGCGCCGGCCAGCGCGATCATGGCGCCGTTGTCGGTGCAGAAGGCCAGCCGCGGGAAATACACCCGGAACCCGTCGTGTTCGCCGGCCGCGGCCAGCTCCGCGCGCAGCCGGCGATTGGCTCCGACGCCGCCGGCGATCACCAGCCGCCGCGCGCCCGCCGCCTCGAGGGCACGGCGACACTTGATGATCAGCGTGTCCACGATCGCCTCCTCGAAGGCGCGCGCCACGTCGGCGCGGGTCTGCTCGCTCTGGTCGGATTTCTGCCACGCCAGCAGCACCTGGGTCTTCAGGCCGGAGAAGCTGAAATCCAGCCCGGGCCGGTCGGTCATCGGCCGCGAGAAGCGGAACACCCCCGAACGGCCCTGCTCGGCCAGCTTCGCCAGCGCCGGACCGCCCGGGTACGGCAGGCCCATCAGCTTGGCGGTCTTGTCGAACGCCTCGCCGGCGGCGTCGTCCAGGGTGTCGCCCAGGATGGTGTACTGGCCGATCGCCTTGACCTCGACCAGCAGCGAATGGCCGCCGGACACCAGCAGCGCCACGAACGGCGGCTCGGGCGGGTCCTCCTCCAGCAGCGGGGCCAGCAGGTGGCCCTCCATGTGGTGGACGGCGAGGGCCGGTACGTCCAGCGCCCAGGCCAGCGCGCGGCCCACCGATGCGCCCACCAGCAACGCGCCGACCAGGCCGGGGCCGGCCGTATACGCCACCCCGCCCAGGTCGCCCACCGTCAACCCGGCCTGCGCCAGCGCCTCGCGGATCAGCGGCAGCAGCTTGCGCACGTGGTCGCGACTGGCCAGCTCGGGCACCACCCCGCCGTAATCGGCGTGCAGCTTGATCTGGCTGTACAGAGTGTGGGCCAGCAGGCCCTTGCCGGGGGCGTCCGGCTCCCAGCGCAGGATCGCCACGCCGGTCTCGTCGCAGGAGCTCTCGATGCCCAGCACCGGCTGATTGGCCGGTTTTGAAAATTCTCTGTTATCCACGGTATAATTCGCGGCTCACCACTTTCCACTGTCCCGCACAGGCGGGCAGATTACCACCTGGAGTTTCCATGCCCAACGTAAAAGTTCGCGAGAACGAGCCGTTCGAGATCGCACTGCGTCGTTTCAAGCGTACCTGCGAGAAGGCCGGCGTGCTGGCCGAGACGCGCAAGCGCGAGTTCTACGAAAAGCCGACCCAGGAGCGCAAGCGCAAGCGCGCTGCCGCCGTGAAGCGCCACCTGCGCCGCCTCTCGCGCGACGTCTCGCGCAAGGTCCGCCTGTACTGAGTGCCCTCCCCGCCTGCATGGGCGGGTCGAGCGCGGTCATGCGGCAGGCGCGGGCTCTCGCAGCCGCCGCAAGCATCCGGATAGGCCATGGCCGGCGTTGTTCCACCGCGGACAACGCCGGCTTTGCTGTTTCCGACGAATCGAAATCCACCCCAGCGAGGCATCGCCATGGCGCTCAAGCAGCAGATCACCGAAGACATGAAGACCGCCATGCGTGGCGGCGACAAGCCGCGGCTGGGGGTGATCCGGCTGATGCTGGCGGCGATCAAGCAGCGCGAGGTCGACGAGCGCATCGAGCTCGACGACGCCCAGGTGCTGGCTGTACTCGAAAAGATGATGAAGCAGCGCAAGGATTCGGTCAGCCAGTATTCCGCCGCCGGGCGCGAGGACTTGGCCGACGTGGAGCGCGCCGAGATGACCGTGATCGAGAGCTACCTGCCGGCCAAGCTGGGCGAGGCCGAGATCGACGCGCTGATCGCCGCGGCCATCCAGGAAACCGGCGCCAGTTCGCCGCGCGACATGGGCAAGGTGGTGGCTGCGGTGAAGGACAAGGCCGCCGGCCGCGCCGACATGGGCGTGGTGTCCGCCCGCATCAAGTCTCGGCTGGCCGGCTGAGCGTCGCCGGGTCGGCGATGCGCCGCCTTCACGCCGGGCCGGCTACAACCTCCGCGAACCCCATCGCCTTCCGGAGGACCGCATGCTGAAGTGGGCCATCATTTTCGCCATCATCTCGCTGATCACCGGCTGGCTCGGCTTCGGCGGCGTCTCCGGCGCCACCGCCACCATCGCCAAGGTGTTGTTCGCGTGCTTCGTGATCCTGTTCGTGCTGGCCGTGCTGGCGCTGATCGGCGTGTTCCACATCCTCTGACCGGTCAACCGGCGCGCCATTGCATGCGCCGGTGGGCCGGAACCCGGCCCTGCGCGTTGGCCAGCCGCGAGTCGCGTTCGCCGACCACGACGAAACCCAGGCGCTGATACAGCCGCTGTGCTTGCGGGTTCGTCGCCGCCACGTCGAGGATCACCGGCGCCGCGGCCGGCCGCGCGGCCAGCAGGTATTCGACCAGCGCCGCCCCGTGGCCCTGCCCGCGACACGCCGGCGCCACCGCCAGATGACCCAGGTAATACATGGCACCGGCCGGCGGCGGGATCACGGCCTCCACGCGCAGTCCGCGCGCGATCACGCCGGCGCCGTGGCGCCAGCCGTAATGGCGGAGGATCTGTCGCGCCGCGGCCACCGTGAACGGCCATTTGCTCGATCCGCCGTAGCCCGCTCCCACCGCGACGACCACGCCGTCGCGCTCACCCACCACGTGGTTGCGCCAGCCAAACTCGCCGGCGCCGTCGACGAAGGCCTTGCGCAGGAACGACTGCGCGTCGCCCACCGCGGGCACCCCGAACACGTACTCGAACGCGGCCGGCCCGGAACTGTGGATCAGCGGCACCGCCGCCTCCACGTCCGAGGCCGCGGCGCGACGAAAACTCAAATCGGCCATGGTGACCATTCCCCGGACGTTGCCCTCCCCGGCACGCTATCGGTCCACGGCGCCGGCGGCAAGCGACTAGACTAGACAGTCTATGCGTGGCCTGATCCCCGACAGCTTCATCGACGAACTGCTCTCCCGTGTCGACATCGTCGACGTGATCGAGCGGCGCGTGCCGTTGAAGAAAGCCGGCCGCGAGTGGACCGCCTGCTGCCCGTTCCACAACGAGCGCACGCCCTCGTTCTACGTCAGCCCGGCCAAGCAGTTCTTCCACTGCTTCGGCTGCGGCGTGCACGGCAGCGCGATCAAGTTCCTGATGGATTACGACCGGCTGGAGTTTCCCGACGCGGTGGAGGAGCTGGCGCAGTCGGTGGGCCTCACCGTGCCGCGCGAAGGCGGCCGCGACGACCGTCCACGCGAGGACAAGACCGACCTCTACGCCCTGCTCGACGCCAGCGCCAGCTGGTATCAGCAGCAGCTGCCGGGCAGCGCCGAGGCGCAGGCGTACTGCAAGAAGCGCGGCCTGGACGCCGATACCATCGCGCGTTTCCGCCTCGGCTGGGCACCGGCCGGCTACGACGGCGTGATCAAGGCGCTGGGCAACACGCCGCGGCGGATGGAGCTGCTCGACGAGGCCGGCATGGTCTCCACCGGCGAACGCGGCAGCCGGTACGACCGCTTCCGCGAGCGGCTGATGTTTCCGATCCTCGACCGCCGCGGGCGCGTCATCGCCTTTGGCGGCAGGATTATTGAAAAGTCCGGCGATGGATCGCCGGTTCTTGATCCTCGCGCGCAGGACGCGCGCAAAAGTGACGGCCCCAAGTACCTCAACTCACCCGAAACCACGCTGTTCCACAAGGGCCGCGAGCTGTTCGCGCTGTGGCAGGTGAAGCAGGCCAACACGAACCTGCAGCGCATCGTGGTGGTCGAGGGCTACATGGACGTGATCGCGCTGCACCAGGCCGGCCTGCCGATCGCGGTGGCCACGCTGGGCACGGCCACCACGCCCGAACACACCGAGCTGCTGTTCCGCGCCGCGCCCGACGTGGTGTTCTGCTTCGACGGCGACCGCGCCGGCCGCGCCGCCGCGTGGAAGGCGCTGGAATCCGCGTTGCCGCGGCTGCGCGACGGGCGCCAGGCGTATTTCCTGTTCCTGCCCGACGGCGAGGACCCGGATTCGCTGGTGCGCAAGGAGGGCAAGGACGGCTTCGACAAGCGCATCCGCGAGGCGATGCCACTGTCGGACTATTTCTTCAACGAGCTGTCGCGCGACGTCGACATGGCCAGCCTCGACGGCCGCGCCCGGCTGGCCGAACGCGCGCGCCCGCTGATCGCAAAACTGCCTGATGGCGCCTTCCGCGACCTGATGGCGCAGGAGCTGGAAAAGCGCAGCGGCGCCCGCGCCGTGCTGCAGGTCGACCCCGCCGCCCATCGCGCGGTGCAGCGGCCGATGGCGGTGCAGCGCAGCCTGGTGCGCAGCGCGATCTCGCTGCTGCTGACCCAGCCGGGCATGGCCGACCGGGTGGAGAAACCCTATCGCTTCCTGCGTCTGGACAAGCCGGGAGTGGATCTGCTCGCCGAGCTGCTCGACCTGGCGCGTGCGCGCCCCGGCATCAACCCTGCGATGCTGGTGGAGCATTTCGCCGAGCGGCCGGAATACCCGGCCCTGCAGAAGCTGATGGCCGCCACCGTGGTGGGCGAAGCGGATGCGCAGGCCGCCGAGTTCTTCGACGCCCTGCGGCGGATGGAGGAACAGGCGGTCAGCCAGCGCCGCGACGCGCTCACCGCCAAGAGCCGCGAAGGCGCGCTGGACAGCGCCGAAAAGGCCGAACTGCGCGAGCTGCTGGCCGCCCGCGTGACCCCGCCGACGACGCCGGCATGAGCGTCGCCGCACTGCCGCGAACCGCGATCGCCGTGCGGCATGCTGTCCCGGCCCGCCGCAACGGCGCCGCGGCTGTGGGATCATGCGCGGTTGCGACCGGAGCTCGACGGCAGAAGGCACGAGAACACTGATGGATCTGCTGCAGCAGCTGGTCACGATCTTCGCCGAGAACGGCTACCTGGCGGTGTTCATCGCGCTGATGATCTGCGGCGCCGGGCTGCCGCTGCCGGAGGACATCACCCTGGTCGCCGGTGGCGTGATCGCGGGCCTGGGCTACGCCAACGTGCATGCGATGGTCGCGCTGGCGATGTTCGGCGTGCTGCTGGGCGATTGCGCGATCTTCCTGCTCGGCTACCGCTACGGCGCGCGCATCCTGCAGTGGCGCTTCGTGGCGCGCATCCTCACCCCGTCGCGCTACGCGAAGGTGCAGGAGAAGTTCCATCGCTACGGCAACCGCGTGCTGTTCATCGCGCGCTTCCTGCCCGGCATGCGCACCACGATCTATCTCACGGCGGGCATGACCCACCGCGTCTCGTTCCTGCGCTTCCTGCTGCTGGATGGCAGCGCCGCGCTGATCAGCGTGCCGTTCTGGGTCTACCTGGGCTTCTTCGGCGCGGACAATCACGAACGGCTGCTGAAATGGATGCACCGTGGCCAGGCCAGCGTGTGGATCGTGCTGGGCATCCTGCTGCTGGTGCTGCTGACCTCCTGGTGGCGCCACCGCCGTCGCACCCGCTGCACGCCGGACTGATCGATCCGCATGGCACGGCCCCGGCGTCTCCCGGACAACTTCACCCTCGCCCTGCTCGCCACCGTGCTGCTGGCTTCGCTGCTGCCCGCGCGCGGCACCGCGGCGCGCGTCTTCGACCTGGTCACCGATGCGGCGATCGCGCTGCTGTTCTTCCTGCACGGCGCCAAGCTGCCGCGCCGGTCGATCGTGCAGGGCATGACGCACTGGCGCTTGCACCTGACCGTGCTGGCCGGCACCTTCGTGCTGTTTCCCCTGCTCGGCCTGCTGCTGCGCCCGGTGGGCGACCTGCTGCTGACGCCGGAGCTGAGCCTGGGGCTGCTGTTCGTGTGCCTGCTGCCGTCGACCGTGCAGTCGTCGATCGCATTCACCGCGATCGCCGGCGGCAACGTGCCGGTGGCGGTGGTCAGCGCGTCGGTATCCAACCTGCTCGGCATCGTGCTGACCCCGCTGCTGGTCGGCTTGCTGCTGGAAAGCCACGGCGGCGGCGTGTCGTGGCAGGGCGTGCTCGACATCGTGCTGCTGCTGTTGCTGCCCTTCGCGCTCGGCCACGGCGCGCGGCGCTGGATCGGCGGCTTCGTCGACCGCCACAGGCCGCTGCTCGGTTACTCCGACCAGGCCACCATCCTGCTGGTGGTCTACACCGCGTTCAGCGCCGCGGTGGTCGAAGGGCTGTGGCGCGACACGCCGCTGTCCGCGCTGCTCGCCACCCTGGTCGCCTGCGCCGCGCTGCTGGCCCTGGTCATGCCGACGATCACCTGGGCCACGCGCCGCCTCGGCTTTTCGCGCGAGGACGAGATCGCCATCGTGTTCTGCGGCTCCAAGAAGAGCATGGCCAGCGGCATCCCGATGGCCAAGATCCTCTTCGCCGGCCAGGCCGGCGGCCTCGGCGCGCTGGTGCTGCCGCTGATGATCTTCCATCAGCTGCAGCTGATGGTGTGCGCGGTGGTGGCGCGGCGCTACGCCGACCGCGGGGCGCGAGGCGTAGTCGAGGACGATCGCGAGGCTGATTGATTTCGAGGGCGGCCGCCGAGCGGTCTATCGCCAGCACCCGTAGGAGCGCACTTGTGCGCGATGCTCTTGTTGCGCTCTTGATGCTGATTGCGCCGCGAGCAGGAGCAAGAGCATCGCGCGCCAGCGCGCTCCTACGAGCGCAACAGGGAGCGACAGCGTCAGAGCCAGCGGCCGTTGCGCCGGATGTAGATGATCTTCACCAACTGGGTCAGCACGCAGTAGCTGGCCAGGGTCAGCGCCAGCCAGGCGAAGTATGTCGGCGGCAGCGGCACCATGCCGATCTTCGCGCCGAGCGCGCTGAACGGGATCAGCATGCCGAGCACGATGATCGCGATGGTCAGCCCCAGCACCGGCGCGGCGGCCACGCTCTGCACGAACGGAATGCGGCGGGTGCGGATCATGTGCACGATGAGGGTCTGCGAGAGCAGGCCCTCGATGAACCAGCCGGACTGGAACAGCGACTGGTGGGCGGGCGAGTTGGCTCCGAACACGTGCCACAGCAGCCAGAACGTGGTGATGTCGAAGATCGAGCTGACCGGGCCGATCCAGACCATGAAGCGGCCGATGTCGCCGGCGTCCCACTTGCGCGGCTTGCTCAGGTATTCCTCGTCCATGCGGTCGAACGGGATCGACAGCTGCGAGATGTCGTACAGCAGGTTCTGCACCAGGATCTGCAGCGGCAGCATCGGCAGGAACGGCAGGAACGCGCTGGCCACCAGCACGCTGAACACGTTGCCGAAGTTGGAGCTGGCGGTCATCTTGATGTACTTCATGATGTTGCCGAAGGTGACGCGCCCTTCCAGCACGCCCTCCTCCAGCACCGTCAGGTTCTTCTCCAGCAGGATGATGTCGGCCGACTCCTTGGCGATGTCGGTGGCGGTGTCCACCGAGATGCCGACGTCGGCGTCGTGCAGCGCCGGCGCGTCGTTGATGCCGTCGCCAAGGAAGCCCACGGTGTGGCCGAGCCGCTGCAACGAGCGCACCACGCGCGCCTTCTGCAGCGGCGACATCTTGGCGAACACCGTGACGCGCGGCACCAGCGCATCGAGCGCGGCGTCATCGAGTGATTCGATGTCGCGCCCCTGCACCGAATCGGCCACGTCCAGGCCGACCTCGCGGCAGATCTTGCGCGTCACCGCCTCGTTGTCGCCGGTGATCACCTTGACCGCCACGCCGTGCTGGTGCAGCGCGCGGATCGCGGTGGCGGCGGAATCCTTCGGCGGGTCGAGGAAGGCCAGGCAGCCGACCGCGACCAGGCCGTCTTCGTCGGCCACGCCATAAGCGCGCGCCTGCGCCGGAGAGCGCCGCACCGCCACCACCAGCACGCGCAGGCCATCCTCGTTGAGACCGTGCGTCATCGCCTTGATCGCGCGGCGACGCGCCTCGGTCATCGGCTCGATGGCGTCGCCGGTCTGCGCCCAGGCACAGATCGACAGCATCTCCTCGACCGCACCCTTGCAGATCAGCAGGTGCTCGCCCGCACCATCGGCCAGCACCACCGACATGCGCCGGCGCTGGAAGTCGAAGGGGATCTCGTCGATCACGCGGTAGCGCGTGGCGGCCTCCTCCAGGTCGCGATGCGCCAGCACCGCCTTGTCGAGCAGGTTCTTCAGGCCGGTCTGGAACCGGCTGTTGAGGTAGCCGTATTCCAGCGCCTGGTCGGAGGCTTCGCCGTCGAGGTCGAGATGGCGTTCCAGCACGATCCGGTCCAGCGTCAACGTGCCGGTCTTGTCGGTGCACAGCACGTCCATCGCACCGAAGTTCTGGATCGCGTTGAGCCGCTTGACCACCACCTTGCGCCGCGACATCGCCAGCGCGCCCTTGGACAGGTTGGCGGTGACGATCAGCGGCAGCATCTCCGGGGTGAGTCCCACCGCGATGGACAGCGCAAACAGGAAGGCCTCGCCCCAGTCGTGCTTGTCCAGCCCGTTGATCACGAACACCACCGGCACCATCACCGCCATGAAGCGGATCAGCAGCCAGCTCACCGAGCGGATGCCGCGATCGAAACTGGTCTGCACGCGCGCACCAGCCATGCTGTGCGCCAGCGAGCCGAGATAGCTGCGCGCCCCGGTGGCCAGCACCACCGCGCTGGCCGTGCCGCTGACCACGTTGGTGCCCATGTAGCAGACGCTGGCCAGTTCCAGCGGATCGCCGACGACGACGCCGGGCGCCGTCGTCGCGGGCGCGGCCTTTTCCACCGGCACCGACTCGCCGGTGAGGATCGCCTGGCTGATGAACAGGTCCTTGGCGCCGAGCAGGCGCAGGTCGGCGGGCACCATGTCGCCGGCGGCCAGCTGCACGATGTCGCCCACCACCAGTTCGCGCACCGGCACCTCGATCTGTTCGCTGTGGCCGTCCGAGGCGCGGCGCCGCACGGTGGCGGTGTTGCGCACCATCGCCTTGAGTTGCTCGGCGGCGCGCGAGGAGCGGTATTCCTGGGTGAAACCCAGCAACACGCTGATGCCGACCATCACCGCGATGATCAGCGGCCCGGTGAGATCGTTACCGTCAGTCGCAAGCTGCACGCCGGCCAGCACCAGCAGCACCACGATGAACGGATTGCGGAACGCGCGCAGCAGCTGCAGCGACCAGTGCGGCGGTTTCTCGCGCGAGACCTCGTTCAGGCCGTCGCGTTGCAGGCGCGCGCGGATCTGTTCGGCGTCGAGTCCGCCGGGGTTGCCCTGCAGCGCATCGAGCAGTGCGGCGGTGTCGTGAAACGCATGGGCGACAGTCGAGGCGACCACGGCATCGCGGCCGCGCGGCGAGAGGGGTTTGCTCATCGGGAGCGTCCGGGCAACGCGTGGACGGGAAAGACGCGTGCGGCGTCAGGGGGGCGGGAGGCAGCCGGCGGTCACCGCCGCCGGCGTGAATCACCGGTGCGTGCAGCCCAGCCGCCGGCGACGCGGCGAGCGCAGGAACGAGGCCGGCTCGCGCCGTTCGTTGCGCGCAGTTTCAGAGGTTTTCGGTGCGTCATTCGCCGGCGCGGCCAGCGGTGCCGGCACGGTGACGCTGAAATCGCGCGGCAGCGCCGCCGGCTGCGACGCCACGGCACGGACGCCGGCAAACGGCCAGCGGAAGAAATCGTGAAGGAGCTTCATCGGCTCATCTCCTGGTAACGACGCCGTCGGCGTCCTCAGGGATGGGCCGGACTTTCCCTAGTGGAAAGCACCAGCCGACCGCAGGCGGTTGCCGCAGGCGTTCAGCTTGTTGTTGTGCGGCGCCGGCACCCGAAGCGAGCGGATGTCGACGTTGCGACTAGGGTAAACGTCCATATGCCTTGGTTTGTCAGGACTGGAAGCCATGCGGCGCAGCGCGCCGGAGGGCGCGCGCATTGTGGTGCGATGCGGTGGAAGTGTCAATCTGTAACAACCAGTGAAATCCTGCTCAGGTGATACTTCGAGGGGAAGACACTGATGAGCAACGTGATGGACGAAGAGATCAAGCGCTGAACGGGCTTTGTCAGCTTGACAACGACGTGGGGAGGTATGCCATGGCTCTCCGCATCAGTCCGTAGTCCCTAAGGCCGACCGGAACAAATTTGATTAGCCACGTCCCCTTTAGTCCGCGAGCCATGGTTACTCGTCGCATCACCCGCACTGATGCACTTGAACCCCCGGCAGATCGTTGCGCTGTACGCCCGACGCATGCAGATCGAGCTGTCCTTCCGCGATCTGAAATCCCACCGATACGGTCATGGTTTTGAGGACAGTTTGACCCGCAAGGGCAAGCGCATCGAAGCGCTGTTGCTGCTCCACACGATGGCAGCCTTCGCCAGTTGGCTGGTGGGCATGGCCTGCGAAACCGCAGGTATCGATCAGTGGCTGACACCTTGCCGAGCCAGGCGGCGGTTGTACTCGATCATGCGACTCGGCCGTGAGGCGTTGGTGCGACGATGGTCAAATGCCAAGCTCGACGAACTCATGGAGCAGATACGAAAGCCAAGTCCGGCGCTACTCGATAGATGGGTGCGGCGGCATGAAAACGTGAGGAAACCTCAGCCTCCGTGCCCTTTGCTCCCCGCCTTTGCTCCCCTTCATTTCTCGCAAACATTAATTGTATTAGATTCCAATGTGCCTTGGTACGCACCGAATTTTTTGGCCATGACATCATGATATTCAACGTGAAGATCGAAACAATCTTTTCCGGTACGGTATCGTCTTCTTATCTCCGATATATCGAATGCCCTACCGACCACGTCAAACGGCGACAAGATTGTGTAATCTGAGATACTTGGTAGAATTTCGTCCGGATAGCTCACAGTGGGGCGTCTGCGCCCATTGACATTAATGTAAAATTTAATCAGTCCAAACGCTGGATTTATCGTAAAAACCTTACTGACCATTATATCGTGTTCTGACGAATTAACTATAGAAACAATAATTAAATCACCACTTCTATTTAAGTTCAACAGGACATCGGCGGCCCTACCTTGCGCAAATGGGATTAAAAGCAAAAGTAATAGAATCATTTTTTTCATAGTGTCAACGACTCGTTGTTAATTTTATGGCTTATAGATACCGCTCTCAACGCTAGACCGGTTCCAACTATTAAGTCCGTTTAGGTAATATGCACGACTCTCTTTTAACGACTTAACTTCGTCTGGGCTCAAGTTAAATCTACTACTGTTTTTTATTTCCAAGTCATAGGCCTGGACCTCGCGCATGAGCCAAGCCTGGTTGTCACCCAGAACCACGTCGGGCTTGGAAAGTTGCAAGTTCCAATGAACGCCTACTTCATGATACAGAGTAGCGGCAATCATTCCGAACGAGTTAGAAAAAAGCTTTTCGCCAATGTCCAACCTCCCATCCGGCCACATCTCAGCACGTACGTTTCCGCCTGTTGCGATGTCACAGCAATCGACGCCCGTATGGTCAATGCCAAAATAATCCATAACGCCGACTGCTGCTTTTCGCATGTCCTCGGGACCCGATTTCTCAAAATAATGCCTCATCGAAACTGGCGTGTTTTTAGGAACTGAATGCGATATTGAACCTCCACCGCTTTGACCAGAATTCACAAACGTCACACTACCTATCCCTGCCACTCCCACCGAATCTCCACAAAAATGCGATCCTGTACACCGCCCATCTGGATCCATATTCACCACCGGATTGTTATCCGCATACCCAAACCGATTGAAGTTAAACACGTTCCCTTCTCCGGGCCCCACCGGGTCGACACTGAGGAAGCGCCCGACGTTTGGATCGTAATAGCGCGCCTGCATATACACCAATCCCGACTCCGGATCGTTCACATGCCCGGTATACCCCGGCCCGCTCGGTGGCGTTCCTAACGCCTGGCTGCCGTAAGGCGCATAGTCGAATGTCGCCGTGATGTTGCCACTGGCATCGGCTTCGGCCAATGGCGTGCCCTGCGCATCGGTGTAGACATAGGTTACCGTGCCGGCATGGACGACCCCGCCCAGCCAGAGCATCAACAGCACCAACGCGTACGCGATCATCCTGTACACGACACGCCCCCTGATCTGGATATCCATGTCCACGCCCCTCACTCGATCGGCCCGGGCGGGTTGGCCTGCGTCGGATTGGACGCGTTCTTGAACGCGGAGCATCCGCCGGCATTGCACGCCTGCACGGCGTATTGCAGGAACTGGCTCGTGGTGGGAGTTGGCATCGCGGCACTGGTTGCCGCCGTCGTCGCCACGATTGCGACGCTGCCATTGTCCAGGTTGGTTCTTTGTACCTTGTAGGAGGTCGCCGTCGCCGAGGCGGACCATGTGATGCTGTATGGCTTCCCGAGCACGGAGAATGGCGCCGTCACCGTGGCGGGCGCGGCAGGCAGCAGGGTCACCGCGATCGTGCCGACGGTACTCCACGCTCCGCAACCCCCGGCGTTGCAGCTGCTTTGCTGCAACGCATAGCCGCTGGCAGGTCGCCGCCCCAACTCAACGTGGCCATGCAATTTAATTAGCCACGCCCCCTTTAATTGCCGGGGGGGGGCATCGGTCCCCGTAAGCGGCTACCACATGGTTGCACCTGAATCTCGAGACTGCCAAGTTTTGTGCACCTATGGTAGACCCTGCTTCTTCCAGTAATCCGGACCTTCTAATAACCAAGCATCTGAATTGAAATCGTTCAACCCAATATCCGATGACGACAAGTCCCACGCGATTGCTTCATTCTCTATTGTATGGAGAACAGAATATAAGGCTATCCTGTAGCCGGCGGCGTGAATATTGCCTTTTTCATAAATTGATTCATCTTTGGTTTTATTTATGAAAATGCCAACCAGCTCACGAAGAAATAGTTGATAATGATGATCATTCATTTCAGCACTTGCCAACTAGATGAGTACCGGTGCACACGGAGGATTTTTGGTTGAGAACTTCCTTTGTTATATCCAACTGCTTGGTTTGCCTTTTAATATCGCTCTTCCAATCACTTACCGCCCTTTCAACATGTCCAGAAATAGAAGGATCATCTCTTGTCATATATTTTGCGGGATTACGGATTTTATCCTCATGGAGAGAAATTTGTCTCTCAAGACTGCGAATAGTCTTTCTCAATTGACCAACATTTTTCTCCATTTGTCTAGCAAGGAATCCAGCATGCTCCCCACCTTCAGCCGCAATCTTATAAGCCAACGGCACTCCTTTAAGGAGCTTGACAGGTGGCAGTACGGCAATCACTTCAAAAGCAGCACCAATCCTTCTACCCGTTCCTGCGTTCGACCAGCCCTTGTCATAGGCTTGACTGATGCCTTCTGCTCCCAACACTGTCCAAAACGAATAAGCAACAGCCCAGCCCGCACAGGAAACTGAACCGCACCCTTGAGCGCCAGAATCGATGATCTCTCCAACACTTTCACGCCCATCCGGATCAATGTACTTGTATGGGCTATTATTGGCATACGAGTACCGGTTGAAATTGAATGCATTCCCCGGCACCGACCCCACCGGATCCACACTCAAGAACCGCCCCACCGCCGGATCGTAGTACCGCGCCTGCATGTACACCAATCCCGTATCCGGGTCATTTACATGCCCGGTATACCCCGGCCCGCTTGGCGCCGTTCCCAACGCCTGGCTGCCGTAGGGTGCATAGTCGAACGTCGCCGTGATGTTGCCGCTGGCATCGGCTTCGGCCAGTGGCGTGCCCTGCGCATCGGTGTAGACATAGGTTACCGTGCCGGCATGGACGACCCCGCCCAGCCAGAGCATCAACAGCACCAACGCGTACGCGATCATCTTGTACACGGCACGCCCCCTGACCTGGATATCCATGTCCACGCTCCTCACTCGATCGGCCCCGGCGGGTTGGCCTGCGTCGGGTTGGATGCGTTCTTGAACGCAGAGCATCCGCCGGCGTTGCACGCCTGTACGGCGTAGTGGAGGAACTGGCTCGTGATGGGAGTTGGCATCGTGGCACTGGTTGCCGCCGTCGTCGCCACAATCGCGGTGCTGCCGTCGTCCAGGTTGGTTCTTTGTACTTTGTAGGAGGTGGCTGTCGCTGAGGCAGACCACGTGATGTTGTAAGGCTTCCCGAGCACGGAGAAAGGTGCCGTCACGGTTGCGGGCGCGGCGGGCGGCAAGGTCACCACGATCGTACCACCGGCGCTCCACGCTCCGCAGCCGCCGGCGTTGCAGGCCTGCGCCCGGTAGCCATAGCTGGCGTTGCCTTTGCTGCTGAATGCCTTGCTGGTCGCACTGCTGCTTTGGACCGTGCCCCAGCCACCGCCGTTGACCTGCTCCTGCAGCGTATAGCTGGTGGCACTGCTCACCGCGCTCCAGCTCACCGTGTAACTGCCGCTGTTGCTGGTTGCCGGCACACTCAAGCTCGGCGCGCTGGCCGGCGGGATCGTCACTGTCACCGCGCCGCTGGCCTTGTACGCACTGCAACCGCTCGCGTTGCACGCCCGCACTTGGTAGGTGTAGCTGCCGCTGGCGGTCACCGTGCGCGTGCTACTGGTTGCCGCGCCGCTGTAGACGCTGCTCCAGCTGCCCGTGCCCAAGCGCTGCTGCAACGTATAGCTGGTCGCCGTAGCGCTGGCTGCCCAGCTCACCGCGATGCTTCCGCTGCTGGTGGTCGGCGCGGTGACGCTGGCCGGCACCGCCGGCGGCAGCAGCACCGTGGTGGTTCCGGCGCTGCTCCACGGACCGCAGCCGCCAACGTTGCACGCCTGCACTTTGTAGCCGTACGTGGCATTGCCCTTGCCGCTGATCGCCTTGCTGGTCGCGCTGCCAGTCTGGATCGTCGCCCAGGCCCCGCCGTTGACTTGCTCCTGCAGGATGTAGCTGGTAGCCGTGCTGACGGCTCCCCAGCTCACCGTGTAACTGCCGCTGGCACTGCTGGCCGGTGCACTCAGGGGCGGCGCCGTCGCTGGCGGGTAGGTAACGATCAAGGTGGCGCTTCCCGCCTTCCATGCGCTGCAGCCGTAGGTGTTGCACGCCTGCACCTGGAAGATATAGCTGCCGTTGGCCAGGCCCGACACGACTGTACTGGTACCGCTGCCGGTGTAAACCGTGCTCCAGTTGGCTCCGCCGTTGCTACTCTGCTGAAGGGTATAGCTCGTAGTAAGGCTGGACGCGCTCCAGCTCAGCGTCGCACTGCCGGTACTGCTGCTGGTTGGCACCGTCAAACTGGCCGGCACCTTCGGAAGCACCCCGTAGGTCGTGTCCACGGTCACCGCGCCGGACGCGGCCCAGCCGCGACTGCCGTAGGCGTTCTTTGCCGAGACCTGGTAGGCGTAGCTGCCGCTGCTGGTGCCGGGGCGGCTGATCGTGATCGCCGCAGTATTGCTGGCGATCGTGTTCCAGGCACCGCCGTTGACCCGCTCTTGCACGTCGTAACCGGTGGCGCTGGCCGGCGCTGTCCAGCTCACCGTATAGGTGCCATTGATGGTGCCGGTGGGCACCGTGATCGTCGGCAGGGCTGGACGCACGCCCAGCGTGGCCGAGCTGGTCCAGCCGCCGCAGGTGGCGCCAATGCAGCCCTCCACCCGGTAGACGTAGCTGCCGCCAACCTTGCCGCTCAGCGCCTTGCTGGCCGCGCTGCCACTGTAAACCGTCGTCCACGCGCCGCCATTGGCACTCTCCTGCAGCAAGTAGCTGGTTGCGCCCGGCACCGTGCCCCAACTCACCGTGTAGCTGCCGTTGTTGGGATTGGCATCGAAGCTCACGGCACTCGGCGCGACCAAACTGACTGTTGCATTCTTCGCGAGCAGTTTGCGGCCGAGATAAATGAAATTGGTGGCACGTGCACTGCCAGGCTCGAACTGATGCATCAGCTGGCCGGCCTGGTTGTAGAAGTAATAGGTCGGGCTTCCCGCCGCGGGTGTCTTGCTGACGCGACGGCCGGCGGCATCGTACGCATAACTGTTCACGCCCACGATCTTGGTGAGCTGATTCTTTTGGTCGAACAGCAACGTCGTGCTGTTCTTGGTCGTGACGTTGCCGCGCGTGTCATAAGCGTAATTGACTGTGGCGGCGCCACTGATGCTGGTCAGCTTGTTGCTCGTGTCGTAGTGATAGACGGAAGTCTGGCCGCTGGTCTGCAGCGTGCGCAGGTTGTTGAGTGCGTCGTATGTGAACGCCTGGGTGCCCCATAACCCATTGGCGGTTGCACTCGTCAGCCGATTAAGCGCGTCGTAGCCGAAACTCTTGTTGCGTGGGCCACCTGCGAGGTCAACCACCGTGGTGATGTTGCCGTTCGCGTCGTAAGCCAGGTCCTCACTCAGATTGAGTGTGCTACCCACGCCATAGGTGAAGTTGCCGAGCAACTGACGCGCATTCTGTTCGGCGAGGTACACCGCGCCGTTGCCATATGCAAACTGACTCGGCTCTCCATTGGGGAAGTAACCGATGCCGGTGGCGTAGTTGCCCACCCGGGTCGGTCGACCCAGCGCATCGGGGGTGTAACTGACGCTTTCTCCGTCGGGATAATGCACAAAGCTGACGTGGCCGTTGGCGTCGTGCGCGTAACCGATGGCCCAGGTGCTCTGGCCCACCAATTGCTGGCTTTCACCGGTCAGCATGCCGCGGAAGTTGTAGTTGCCATTCCAGGTACTGATACCCGAGGCGACAGCACTGGTCACACGCCCCGCCGGATCGTAGTCATAGCTGGTGCTTTGTGTGCCGGCCGGTGGCAGGATCGTCTTGACGCGATTCATTGCATCGTAGGTGCGCATCGTTCTGGCCGTAGCGGCAACCTGCTCCTGACCACACCCCGTGCCGCTGATGGCGAGTCCAGCGGCGCTCCACAGCAAGTTGTCCGCCCCATCCCAATCCATTACTTCGCTGCCGCTCTCCGGTTCGGTCGTACGGCACAGGCGATGGTGGCTGTCGTAAGTCAGCGTCTTGGTGAGCGTGTTGTTCTCGGCGCCGTACAGGCCGGACTGCGTGATCGACGTGGGACTGCCGAAAACGTCCCGGGCAATCGTCTGCGTAATCCCTGCGGGTGCGTCGACGCGCACCGGCCAATCCGTCGTGGGCCGATCGAACGCCATGAAGGCCGTCGTCGTGGCGTGGCTCTTGGGATCGGTAACCCGGGTCTTGAATCCGGACAGGTAATCGGTGGTGGTCGTAAGCGTGCCCAGTTCCGAATCCTGCTGAACGGCGGTTACCCGATCGAGCGCGTCGTAACTGGTGTGGCTGCCGGCGTTGACTGTGGCGTAACTGGCGAGGTTGTTGATCGGGTAAGACGCAAACACCTTGCGACCGGTCGTGTCGTAACGTTGGACGACCTGACTGAGTGTGGCGGCCTTGTTGGCGCTGTCGTAGCGTTCCGTCACCAACGGGCGCCACATGGCATCGAAATAGGTCACTTCATAACCGTTGCCCGTATGGACGGTCTGTTTCCAGTGGCCACCCGGGATGCCGTACTCGCTGCCGCCCACCGGAACGAAGGAAAGCAACGTCTGGTTCCATGCCACCTCATCACCAGTCGGGTAGGTGATGCTGGCCAGTCGACCCATGGGGTCGTAGCCATAGTTGGTGGTGTGGCCATTTTGATCCTTGACCCACGTGATCCAGCCAGCGTCGTTGACTCCGGCGGATTCGCTGTAGCCATCGGGATAATTGATGACTTGAGGAATGCCCCGTTTCCAGCTCGACGCCGCCGTGATGTTGTCATCGCCGTCCTTGACGGTGGCAATCGTGCCGTCGCCGTTCCAGGTCAAGGTCTGCTTCAACACGCCGAACGCGGAATGGGTCAGAGGCAGAGCGGTCGCGGTGTCGAAGGTCGTCGCGGACGCCGTGATGCCGTCGACCTTGCGTTCGGCGACTTGGCCCAACACCCATTTGCCGGTGTTGTCGTGGTACGTGGTCTGAGTGGCCCGGCTGTAACCCAGGCTGCTGGATTCGGTTTGCTGGGTTGCTCGCGCGTAAGAGTCGAAACCGGTGACGATGTTGGTGAACGTCACGCCGTCCTGAGTAGTCTCCGAGTGGACGGTAGGACGAACATGTGCCGTGGCCGGATCGCCTATACCACCCAAGAGGTCGCCGTACTGGGAATAAAAGGATTGAGTTGAAACGGCCGACTCGGCGAGATAGTCGTTTGTCTGGGTACGAATGACGCTACCGTCAGAGCGCAGAATATCCGTCTGAAGCAGCCGCCCATCATTGAACGCATACTCAAATCCGAACCGATAACGACGCTGGGATTCATCCGGCTCAGATACGACAACCGTCTTGTCCAACGCGCAGGTCGTGCAAGGGTACTGGTAAGGCTGATGAGGATGACCCCACATATCCTCCCCGATGCTGTGTTCCCCATAGTCGTAACTCCATGTCGCCGTTGGCAGACCTGGGCCACTGATTGTTTTCTGGGTCAAGCTCATTACATCGAAGAAGTTCCCCACCCGCAGCGAGTTGACGGGATTCTCCGTCGTTCCCGAGTTCACGCATTCGTTTACGTTCACGCCACTTCGCCCATGGCGCGTGTTTTTGAAACGATAGTTTGCGGTGGCGCCACTCGGGCCTTTCGCGGCGAGCGTGTATTCGACGTTGATGATGGAGGGCGGCAACCGGCAATTTAGAAGGCTTTCCTCCGGCAGGGGCATCGGCGGCTTCAATGTCCCTGTATACGTGTATTGCCAGTCGGTGCCATCAGGCAATACCACCTGCTTCAAATTGCCCGCCGCGTCATATTGGTAGTTCCAGTGCGGCTGTCGCTTGTCGCTGATACCAGCCGATTGCCGCTGTAGGCAAGCGATATTTCACGCCCGTCGCTGGCCCAGATTCGCACCGGGTGCCCCGCGGCGTTGTACGAAAACTGCACCGTGTTGCCGAAGCGGTCTTCGATCTTGCTTGCGAGAAGGTAGTATTGATTGCGCTGCAAATACACCACGGTACCAGCGGTCAGCGACATTTTCCTAAGCGTTGGCGCGACGCGTGCGATGCCTACATCAAAGTAGTAACGAATCCCGGATGCGGTAGTCAGCCTGAACCCTTCGCCGGACAATCCGGCTTGCATCGGAATGCAGGCGAGCGCGTCCCGTTCGGGAGTCGTCAGATAATATGGCCCACCGGTCGTCGGCAACGGAACCGACGCATTCACCGCAAGCGCCTTGGAGTCGCCCCTGCCGGGAATATGGACGCTGACGCCGGACCACGCCTCCGACCCCCAAAATGCATGGGTAGGGCCAAGCTCTGGAGCGGGCACGCTGGTTCCAGAGCATCGCTGTGCTGGCCAACCATTCGTACTCGGGTTGCTGGGCGTGACTGGGTACGTGGCCGCCATGTACGGCACATCCACGTCCCAATTTCCAGCGCCACCCAACGATATGTCGGTAGTGTTTATGCCCTGGACCTGCAACTCGATCGAAATACGCCGAACGAGTTGTACCGGAAGGGCGAAATTTCCTGGCACGACAATATCTGCAACCGAAAAGGTCGTCGCCCCGTCGTACAAGCTGACGGCTTCGCCTGAGAAGCCCTCGTCGAGAGCAGCCATATGCTCGGCGCCCTCGATTTGCTTGTGATATTCCACCCATGGCTCGACGCCGTCCTGGCCGGAGCTCTGCGCGAACGCCGGCAGCGTCGCAGAAACAAACAACGGGAATGCCAGCCAGCAGAACCCTTTCAGGCTCGATATCGCCACCTGCCCAAACGAAACTTTCATCCCTGCCCCCTTGCGCGCGCCCCGGGGACGATTTCCCCGACATTGCAACGCACACTCCCGCAGGCGTTCTTACGCTTGAGCGGCCATGGAGTCAACCCACAATCGACGAAAGCCCTCCTGCAATCGCTTTGCCGTTCAACCGATCTGCCGCAGCATCGCCCCATGCTGCAGCAGCGGGTCGACCAGCCAGTGGTCGAGCAGCAGGAAGGCGAACAAGGCCATCAGGTAGATGACGGAATACTTGAACACCTTCATCGGGTACAGCTCGTCGGGCGGGTTGAGCAGGCGGATCGCGTAGTAGAGGAAGCCTGCGTCGAGCACCACCGCGCCACCGAGGTAGATCAGTCCGCTCATGCCGGTGATCGCCGGCAGCAGGGTCACCAGTACCAGCAGGATGGTGTAGAACAGCACCTGCCAGCGGGTGTAGACCACGCCGTGGGTGACCGGCAGCATCGGCACGCCGGCGCGCGCGTAGTCCTCGCGACGGAAGATCGCCAGCGCCCAGAAATGCGGCGGCGTCCATACGAAGATGATCAGGCACAGCTGCAGCGCGAAGGGGTGCAGCTCGCCGGTGGCGGCGGTCCAGCCCAGCACCGGCGGGACCGCGCCGGCGAGGCCGCCGATCACGATGTTCTGCGGCGTCGCCCGCTTCAGGTAGCGGGTGTAGACCAGCGCGTAGCCGATCAACCCGGCGAACGTCAGCACCGCGGTCAGCGTGTTGACCAGCAAGGCGAGCACCACCATCGAGGCGATGCCCATCAGCACCGCGAACACCAGTGCCTGGTGCGCGGTGAGCTTGCCGGTGGCCAGCGGGCGGCGGGCGGTGCGCGCCATCAGCTTGTCGATGCGCTCGTCGATCAGGTGGTTGAACGCCGCGGCCGAACCCGAGGCCAGCCAGATGCCGAACGTGCCGAACACCAGCGCGTGCCACGGCGGAATCCCGGGCACCGCCAGGAACATGCCGATCACCGCGCAGAACACCAGCAGGGCGACGATGCGCGGCTTGGTCAGCTGCATGTATTCGTGGATCAACTCCATCTCGCTCAGGACTCCTCTGACATCGGTGCAGCGGATTGCGTGCGCGCCAATGTGGCCAGCAGGGCAAACAGCAGCAGGGCCGCCACGCCATTGTGCGCGGTCGCCACCGCCAGCGGCAGGCCAAAATACACGTTGCTGATGCCCAGCATGACCTGGCACAGCAAGATCAGCGCGATCGCCAGCGCATGCACGCGCAAGCCCCGACGCGCCGCCTTGAACGCCAGCCAGCCGAGGTAGCAGAACACCACCAGCGCGCCGATCCGGTGCGCGATCTGGATCGCGCTGCGCGCGGCCATGTCCAGCACGCCGCCTTCGTAGTTGACGCCGATGCCGCGCCACAGGATGAAACCTTCATGGAAGTCGGTCGGCGGCGCCCACTGGCCCAGGCACTGCGGGAACGAGCCCGGGCCGTAGCCGCAGGCCAGCGCCGCATAGTTGGACGAGGTCCAGCCGCCCAGCGCGATCTGGCACGCCAGCAGCACCACGCCCGCCGCCACCAGGCGGCGCAGCCCGGCCAGCCGCTGGTCCGGCGCGGCGACGCCGGCGAAGCGCAGCGCCACGTACGAGAGCAGGCCGAAGGTGAGCATGCCGCCGAGCAGGTGGCTGGTGACCACCACGGGCTTGAGCAGCAAGGTGACCGTCCACATGCCGAGCATGGCCTGGAACACGATCACCGCGAACGCCAGCACGCTGATCCGCCGCGCGCCGCTGCCGCCGAGTCGCCACGCGCCGAACAACGGCGCGGCGATCGCCACGCATGCCAGCACCGAGGAAAACACGTGCTCGCCGCGCATGTACATGGTCACGCCGACCGCGGCGCAGACCGCCCCGACCACCACCATCGCGCGCACCCGCCGCTGGCGCCACGCGGCGGCCAGCGCCAGCACCAGCACCATCACGCCCAGCGTGCCGGCGAGGAAGCGATGCACCTGCTCGCGCCACGCCTTGTGCGCCTCGTACGGGCGATCCGGGAAGGCCGCGTCGGCGTGGGCCACCGCCTGCGCGTGCTGCGGCCAGGTGATCTGGCCGTAGCAGGTGGGCCAGTCCGGACAGGACAGGCCGGCGTTGGACAGCCGCACGAAGGCGCCGAACATCACCAGGCCAAAGGCGAACAGCGCCGCCAGCAGCGACAAGCCGCGCAGAAATTTCCGCTGACGCGCCGACATCACTTGATCACCTTGCGCATGTCGCGCAGCAAGCCGGCGGCGTCGAAGCCCGGCGGGTAGAACGACAGCGCGGTGCCGTTGGATTCCACCAGCAGCGCGCCGACGCTGTCGGGCTTGGCCGGCCGGTAGCCATCGAGCTTGCCGTCGACGTCGCGGCCGGTTTGCCAGTACCTCGCCATCGCCTCGCGTGCCGAGGCATCGGCGGGCGGCGTGCCGAGATAGAGCAGGCGCAGGCGATCCTGCTTGTGGTTCAGCATCACCCGCGCCTTGGCCATCGCAGTGAGCGCAGCCAGGCACTGCGTGGCGCAATCCGGGCCGGCCAGCGCCACCAGGGTCATCCGCGGCTCGCTGTCGCGCCAGGCGTAGTCGGCGCCATCGGCCAGCACCACGCGCAGATGCTCGTCGAGGAAATTGCGCTGCGGCACGATCGGCTGGCCGTTGCCCTTGGTGCCCGGCTGCCAGCCGGCGAAGGTGAGCACGCCGGCGGCGATCATCGGCGCCAGGAACACCAGCGCGATCAGCAGCAGGTGGACGCGGCTCTTGCGCGTGCGGTCGGGATCAGCAGTGTTCATCGTGGACATTCATCACAAGGCATCAAGGGGGTCATCATCGTCCGCGCGGCGGGCGCTTGCGGTGCAGCACCAGCAGGATCACCACCGCGGCGACGGCAAAGGCGAACCACTGGAAGGCGTAGGCGCGGTGTCGCGCCGGCGGCATCGAGAGATCGAGCGTGTGCTTGCGCACGTAGATCGAGGAGGCATCCGCATCCAGCGCCAGGACGCGCGGATACAGCGGCCGGCCGAGGTCGGCGGCGACCTGGCCCATCGCCAGGTAGATGCTCTGCTTCGGCCAATGGGTCTGTCGCGCCAGCGCGTTGCCGCCCATCTCGAAACCGGTCGGCGGCGGCGGCACGTACAAGCCGTGCAACGCAACCGGCGTGGCCGGCAGCGGCGGCAGTTGCGGGGTCTTGCCGTTGCCGCTGCCGGGCAGGAAGCCCAGGTCGACCAGCAGCAGCGGCCCGTGCCCGGCCAGCTCGAACGGCGCGAACACCTCCACGCCGCCGCGCTCGTCGTGCCTGGGGTTGTC
The DNA here is from genome assembly GCA_049650465.1 of Rhodanobacter sp. Classification (GTDB taxonomy): domain Bacteria; phylum Pseudomonadota; class Gammaproteobacteria; order Xanthomonadales; family Rhodanobacteraceae; genus Rhodanobacter. The sequence goes on from JBASAF010000020.1 coordinate 45,254, forward strand.
CAGCAGGTACAGGCGGTCGACCAGGTAGCGACCGTGCACCTCCACCCGCGGAAAGCTGTCCGCCGGCGGCGTGGCGGCCACCCCGGCGAAGTCCTGTGGCGCGGCGGTTTCCGCTGCGGCATAGCGACGCAGCAGCGATTCCTTGAAGTCGGCGCGGTGCAGCTGCCACACGCCCAGGCGCAGGAAAAGCAGGGCGCCGGCCACCGTCAGCAACAACGCCCACCACGACGGACGGCGAAACCCGTTCACGCGGTGCGACTGCCGCGGGTGGCTATACTGCCGCTGTCGAAATCGTTCGGACCGGTCACGTGGAAACCATCTACAAAGTCGCGCTGGTGGTGGTATTGCTGGTGGTGATCTTCAACCTCGGCCAGGCGCTGTTCTTCATGATGAAGGACAAGGACGACGACCGACGCACGGTGTGGGCGCTGACCCGCCGCATCGGCCTGTCGCTGGTGCTGATCGGCATGGTCATCCTGGGCATCTGGATGGGCTGGCTGCACCCGCACGGCGTCAGCCAGTAATTGTAGCCGTTGCGCCACCCCGGCGTCGGCGCGAAGGTCGGTCATGCCGCAATGCTCCGAACTTCAAGGAATTCCAATCGCTCGTCATTCCGGCGAAAGCCGGAATCCAGAGCCTTGGACGCGCGATGAAAGTCGCTGGATCCCGGCTTTCGCCGGGATGACGAGCCTTGCGTTCGAAGCATCGGGTCACGCCGACGCGGGCACCCGGTAGTAGTCGCGGTACCAGCGCACGAAATTGGCCACGCCCTCTTCCACGCCCACCCGCGGCCGGTAGCCGACCGAGGCGATCAGGTCGGAGACGTCGGCCTCGGTGTCCGGCACGTCGCCGGCCTGCAGCGGCAGCAGCTCCATCTGCGCCTTGCGGCCCAGGCATTGCTCGAGCACCTCGATGTAGCGCAACAGTTCCACCGGTTCCTCGTTGCCGATGTTGTAGATGCGGTACGGCGCCACCCCGCTGCTGGCCGGGTCGGGCGCGTCGCCGTCCCAGTCGCGGTCCTTGCCCGGGACCCGGTCCAGCGTGCGCACGACGCCTTCGACGATGTCGTCGACGTAGGTGAAGCTGCGCTTGTGGTGGCCGTGGTTGAACACCTTGATCGGCTCGCCGGCGAGGATCGCGCGGGTGAACAGGAACAGCGCCATGTCCGGCCGGCCCCACGGCCCGTAAACGGTGAAGAAGCGCAGCCCGGTGCACGGCAGGCCGTACAGGTGCGCGTAGCTGTGCGCCATCATCTCGTTGGCCTTTTTCGAGGCCGCGTACAGCGTCAGCGGATGCTCGGTCGACTGGTGCTCGGAGAAGGGCATCTTGGTGTCGGCGCCGTACACCGAACTGGTCGAGGCATAGACCAGGTGCTCGACGTCGTGGTGACGGCAACCCTCGATCACATGCAGGAAGCCGGTGACGTTGGTGGACACGTAGATGTGCGGGTTCTGCGCGGCGTAACGCACCCCGGCCTGCGCCGCCAGGTTGATCACCCGCTGCGGCTTGTGGCGGGCGAACACCGCCTCGATCGCCGCGCGATCGGCGAGGTCGACCGGCTCGTGACGGTAGCCCGGGTGCTCGGCGAAGCGCGCCAGCCGCGCCTTCTTCAGCTCCACGTCGTAGTAGTCGCTGAGGTTGTCGATGCCGATCACCTCGTCGCCGCGCTCAAGCAGGCGCATGGCGACGTGGGAACCGATGAAGCCGGCGGTGCCGGTGACGAGGACTTTCATGCGCGGGCGGCCTGCGGCGGGGAAACCTCCCCATGATACGCAGTCGCGGCGCGCGGCGCTGGCTACAGGCGGCCGTCCACCTCGTTGCGCGGCAGCACGTATTTCACGTCGTACAGCACGCTGGACGGCTTGCCGAAGGCGCGGATGCCGGCGCTGCCCAGCGCGGCGAACTCGCGGTGGCCGACCGCCACCACCACGGCGTCATAGGCGCCGGCGGCAGGGGCCTGGACCAGGTCCAGGCCGTACTCGTGCCGCGCCTCGGCCGCGTCGACCCAGGGGTCGTACACGTCCACCGCGGTGTTGTAGCCGCGCAACGCCTGCACGATGTCCACCACGCGGGTGTTGCGCAGGTCCGGGCAGTTCTCCTTGAACGCCAATCCCAGCACCAGGATGCGCGCATGCACCGGGTTGATGCCCTTGCGCACCATCAGCCGCACCACCTGGCCGGCGATGTACTCGCCCATGCTGTCGTTGGTGCGCCGGCCGGCCAGGATCACGTCCGGGTGATGGCCCACCTCCTGCGCCTTGTGGGTGAGGTAGTACGGATCGACGCTGATGCAGTGGCCGCCGACCAGGCCCGGGCGGAACGGCAGGAAATTCCACTTGGTGCCGGCGGCCTCGAGTACTTCCAGCGTGTCGATGCCCAGCGTGTTGAACAGCTTGGCCAGGTCGTTGACCAGGGCGATGTTGAGGTCGCGCTGGGTGTTCTCGATCACCTTGGCGGCCTCGGCCACCTTGATGCAGCTGGCCTGGTGGGTGCCGGCGGTGATGATCGAGCCGTACAGCCGGTTGACGAAATCGGCCACCTCGGGGGTGGAGCCGGAGGTGACCTTGAGGATGCTGGTGACCCGGTGCTGCTTGTCGCCCGGGTTGATCCGCTCCGGGCTGTAGCCGGCGAAGAAATCGCGGTTGTAGGCCAGCCCCGAGACGCGTTCCAGGATCGGGATGCACACCTCCTCGGTGCAGCCGGGGTAAACCGTGGACTCGTACACCACGATGTCGCCGCGCTTGAGCACCTGGCCCAGGCTTTCGCTGGCCTTGACCAGCGGCGTCAGGTCGGGTCGCTTGGCCGCATCGATCGGAGTGGGCACGGTGACGATGTAGACATTGCACTCGCGGATGCCGTCCAGCTGGGCGCTGAAGCGCAGGCGGGTGGCCGCTCCCAGTTCGGCGGCATCGACCTCCAGCGTGTGGTCGTGGCCGGCGCGCAACTCCTCCACCCGCGCGGCGCGGATGTCGAAGCCGACCGTGTCGTAGCGCCGGCCGAACTCCACCGCCAGCGGCAGCCCGACGTAGCCCAGCCCGACGATGGCGATCCTGGTGTCTTCCAACTGTTGCATACGTAACTTGTCCCGTGATTTCCATGATTGAGCGTCGCCTCGCAAGCGGGGCAAACTACCCACCCGACGCCATCCACAAGCCCTTGTTCGCTTAGCCGGTTGTCGCCCGGTTTGCCGTGATATTCTTCACATTCTGAAAGACAATCGGGGGGATTGCCATGAAATCGTTGTACTACCTGCTCCTGCTCTGCCTGTTGCTCGCGCTGGCCGGATGCGCCACCGGGCCGGGCTCGACGCAGGCCCCGGCGGTGAACCCCCAGGCCCAGGCAGTGGCCGTCTACCACATCGGCGTGGACGACCAGCTGCAGGTATCGGTATGGCACAACCCCGACCTGAGCGTCAGCGTACCAGTGCGACCCGACGGCATGATCACGGTGCCGCTGATCGGTGACGTCCAGGCCGGCGGCCGCACCCCGGAGCAGGTCGCCGCGGAGATCAAGGACAAGCTCCAGGCCTACGTGCGCGATCCCCAGGTGGCGGTGATCCTCACCTCGCTGCGCAGCCACGAATATCTTTCCCGCGTGCGCGTGACCGGTGCGGTGCGCACGCCGGTGTCGATCCCCTACCGCCAGGGCATGACCGTGCTCGACGCGGTGCTGGCCGCCGGCGGCACCACCGAATTCGCCGCGCCCGACCGCACCGAGCTGTACCGCAAGTCCGCCGAAGGCACCCAGTCGTACGCGATCCGGCTGGACAGCATCCTGCAGAAAGGCAACCTGACGACCAACTATCCGGTGCAGCCCGGGGACGTCATCACCGTGCCGCAGCGGGCGTTCTGAGCGCCGGCACAGGCCCATGAGTCGATCCACCCATGAATGAAGAACCGAACCCCCTGCTGGCGCTGCTGCCGGTGCTGTGGACCGAAGCCAAGCGGCGCCGGGTTTCGCTGGCGGTGATCTTCGCCACCATCGCGCTGATCGCGCTGATCGTCGGCGTGAACTGGCCGCGCCGCTACGATGCCTCGGTCACCATCCTGGCGCAGAAGAGCAGCATCATCACGCCGCTGATGGAGGGCGCCGCGGCGGCCACCGGCAATACCAACCGGGCCGGCATCGCCAAGGCGGTGATCTTCAGCCGCAAGGTGATGAACCAGGTGCTGGTGGACGGCGGCTGGATGGCGAAGAAGCCCTCGCCGGTCGAACAGGACAAGCTGATCCAGGAGATCAAGGCGCGCACCGTCGTCACCATCTCGCGCGACAACCTCATCACGATCAGCTACCACGACAGCGACGCCCGGCGCGCGTTCGACGTGGCGCGCACCTTCGGCCAGCTGTTCATCAGCGAGAGCGTGGCGTCGAAGATGAAGGAGAGCCGCGACGCGTTCGACTTCATCGACAGCCAGGTCGAGGCCTACCGCAAGAAGCTGACCGACGCGGAGACCAAGCTCAAGGATTACCGCGACGCCAACGCGGATGCGCGCCCGGGCAGCGAGGCCGACACCAACGCCAGCATCAGCCAGCTGCGCAACCAGATCGAGACGGCGCGGATGGACCTGATGGAGAAGCGCTCGCAGGCGGCCTCGCTGGAGCGCCAGCTCTCCGGCGAATCGGAGGTCAGCGCGGTGCAGACCTCCAGCGGCGTCTACGAAAGCCAACTGGCCGACCTGCAGTCCAAGCTGGACAAGCTGCGCCTGACCTACACCGACGAATACCCCGACGTGGTGCGCACCCGCCACCAGATCGAGGACCTGCGCCGGCTGCTGGCCAGCGCCGACCAGCGCACGGCGAACGCGCCGCGGGCGATCGGCGACGCGACCGGCAACGGCAGTGCGGTGCAGTTCAACCCGCTCTACCAGCAGATGCGCAGCCAGCTTGCCAACCTGCGCTCGGACATCGCCGCCACCACCGCGCGGCTGGGCGCGGCGCAGGCGCGGCTCGACTCGGAGATGGATCGCAGCAAGCGCATCGCCAATTCCGAGGCGGTCACCGCCGAGCTGACCCGCGATTACACGGTCAACCGCGACGTCTACCAGGATTTGCTCAAGCGCCGCGAGAGCGCGCGGGTGTCGATGAACCTCGACGCCGACCAGGACGGTCCCTCCTTCGTGGTGCAGAACCCCGCGGTGATGCCGCTGGTGCCCTCGGGGCTGCGCTTCATGCATTTCGGCATTGCCGGTATCCTCGCCGGCATGGCCGTTCCGTTCGGCGTGCTGTTCGGGTTCGCCCGCTTCGACCCGCGCGTGCGTTCGGCGGGACAGCTGGAACAGGCGACCGGACTGCCGGTACTGGCGACCATCGCGTTCTATCCGACGCCAGGCGACCATCGCCGTGAACGGCGCCGCACCGTGGCCCTGGTGGTGATCGTGCTGGGCGTGGTGCTGGCCTACGCCGTGCTGTTCTGGCTCAAGTTGAAGGGACTGGCATGAACGCCCGGGATGACGACAAGTCGGTGATCAACCTGCCTCCGCGCGATGCGGAGGCCCGCGAGCGCGCGACGGCGGCCGGCGACGAGCCGAAGAACGCGCCCGGCCACTCCATCGCACTGATGTCGGAAACCGGCACACTGGTGCCGCGGCAGCTGGAGGAGCGCCGGCTGATCCATCGCGAGGAGTCGGTGCGCACGCAGTCCGACGCCTTCCGCGAGATCCGCACGCGACTGCTGTGGCTCGGCGGCGAGCGCAATTTCGTGACCATGGTGGTGCCGGTCAGCCCCAAGTCCGGCGGCAGCTTCGTGGCGCGCAACCTCGCCCTCGCCTTCGCCTTCGACGAGGCCAAGACCAGCCTGCTGATCGACTGCAACCTGCGCTATCCGGCCCAGCAGGAAGCGCTGGGCATGGCGCGCGGCAGCGAAGGCCTGATCAACTTCCTGGAACAACCGTCGATCGGCATCAAGTCGATCATCTACGAGACCGGGATCCCGCGCCTGCGCCTGATCCCGGCCGGTTCCACGCGCGAGAACAGCGGCGAGTATTTTTCCTCGTTCCGCATGCGCGCCGTGGTCGATTCGCTGCGCTGCCGCTATCCCGACCGCTACCTGTTCCTGGACGGGCCGGCGATCAAGGGCTCGCCCGACGCGCGCATCCTCTCCGAGCTGGCCGACCTGGTGGTGGTGGTGGCCGGCTACGGCCGCGACACGCCGGCGGCGATCAGCCAGGCGGTGGCGAGTTTCGATTCCAACAAGGTGGCCGGGGTGGTCTTCAACCACGCCCCGTGAGGGAGCCCCGGAAGCGGGTGGCGCTTGCGTTCCCCGGTCCGGTCATGCGGGTCGGCAGATGTGCCAGACTCGCGCCGGGGAAAACCACCGGGCGCGCTGGTCGCTGGGCCGGGGTTCGATGATCATGGACAAGTCAAAGGGACACGCACAGATGTCGACACACCGCACCCGCAACTGCGTCCTGGGCTCGATGCTGGCCCTCGGCGCCACCGGCGCATCGGCGGCGCAGTTCGATTACGGCTGGCGCGCAGGCGTGGGCCACAGCGACAACATCGGCCTGAGCGAAACCGACCCGATCAGCCAGAACATGCTGATCCCCGGCTTCGACTTCAGCTACCAGCAGCAGGGCGCCACCTTCCAGGCCGACGTGGTCGGCAACGTGGAGTACCGCGACTACCTGGCGCACGCGTTCGACAACCAGACGCTGGCCCAGCTCGCCGGCCAGCTGAACTGGACGATGTTGCCCGAACGGCTGGACTTCACCGTGCGCGACGTGGCCAGCGTGCAGCCGCTATCGACCTTCTCCAGCAATGCGCCGGACAACCAGCAGCAGACCAACGTGCTGACGGCCGGGCCGACGCTGCGTTTCCGCCTGAACCCCACCGTGCGCGGCCAGGCCGAACTGCGCTACATCGACAGCCGCGCCTCCAAGACCAACGAGTTCGACTCCTCGCGCGGCCTGCTGGCGCTGCGGCTGTTCAAGGATCTCAGCCCCACGGCCACGCTGTCGGCGAACGCGGAGACCGAGCGGGTCACATTCGACCACAGCGAGGCCGGCCCCGCCTACAACCGCACCCAGGTGTTCGTCAGTTCGGCCAACCGCTTCAGCCAGATGGACATCAATGCGTCGCTGGGCTGGTCGCGGTTGTCGTTCGACCAGGCGCAGTCGATCAACACGCCGCTGGCGCGCCTGAGCGTGGCCTGGCGCATGACCCCCAACAGCACCCTGCTGCTGCGCGGCGCGCGCCAGTACGGCGATGCCGCCGAGGATCTGATCAACCAGCTCGACCAGCACCCCGGCGAGTCCGCGCTGGCGCCGCCGGCGCCTTCCAACATCAACACCGGCACCACCGTGATCAGCTCGCAGGTCTACACCGAGCGGCGCTTCGAGGCGGTCTACACCTACGTCGGCACGCGCTGGAACCTGCGCATCGCGCCGCTGTACCGCGACTTCGATTACATCAACGACCCGGCCGACAGCCAACGTGGCCGCGGCGGCACGCTCGGCCTCGACTACCGCCTGCGGCCGCGCACTACCCTGTCCCTCTTCGGCAACACCGAGTCGATGGAATACCAGGCGGTCGCACGCACCGACCGCACCACCAACTTCGGCCTCATCCTGAACACCCAGCGCACCGAACACTGGAGCTGGAACGCTTCGTTCACCCGTCGCCTGCGCCACAGCGACTCGGTCGGTGCCAGCTACCACGCCAACGAGATCTATCTCGGCGTGGCCTACCGGAGGTGACGGATGCAGGTCGAACCGGCACAACCGTGCCAATTCGGTAGCGGCGGAAGCCTGTTCGGTCTCTATCATGCGGTGGCGGGTCGCGCCCGGGCGGCGGTCCTGCTGTGTCCGCCGCTGGGCCAGGACATGATTCGCAGCCACCGCGTGTACCGCCAGCTCGCCGATGCGCTGGCGCTGCAAGGCGTTGCCGCGCTGCGTTTCGACTATTTCGGCACCGGCGATTCGGCCGGAGCCAGCGGGGACACCGACCTGGCGCGCTGCGTGGCCGACGCGGTCACCGCGGCGGCGGAACTGCGCGCCCGCTCCGGCTGCAGCCGGCTGGTGGGTTTCGGGGCGCGACTGGGCGGCGCCATCGCACTGGAAGCGGCGCCCGCGGCGCGACTGGCCGAAGTGATGCTGTGGGACCCGGTGTTCGATGGCCGCGCTTATGTGGCCTCGCTGGACGCGATGCAGGAGGAGTTGCGCGCCGACCCGATGCGCTTCAGCACGCCGCGCACGTGCGAGGATGCCGCCGGCCAGTGGCTGGGTTTCCCGGTCGGCGCGGAACTGCGCAGGCAGCTCGAAGGCTGGCGTGCGGCACCGGCGGCGATTCCCGTGCGCGTATTCGATTCGGCGTCCGCCGAGGCGGGAGCGGATCGCCACGCGGGGCTCGGCACCGGCGCCGAGGTGGTCACGTTGTCGTCGACGGCGAGCTGGGACGTGCTCGACCGGCTGGAGCATGCCATCCTCGCGCCCGACCTGGTCCGGGCGGTCGTCGACCAGTTGCGGGGTGCGCCATGAACACCGAGCGCGCCTTCCGCTTCGGTCGCGCACACCACCTGGTGGGCGTGGCCGGGCTGCCCGAACCGGCGACGCCGGCCGCGCCGGTCGGCGTGATCGTGCTGAACGCGGGCATGGTGCACCGGGTGGGGCCGTTCCGGCTGCACGTGGAGATCACCCGTCGGCTCAACGCCAGCGGTTATCCCACCCTGCGTTTCGATCTCTCCTCGCTCGGCGACAGCGGCGCCGCCGACGAATCACGCTCGCAGGCGCAGCAGGTGAACGCGGACGTCGCCGACGCGATGAGCCTGCTGGCCAGCCATTCCGGCTGCAGCCGTTTCGTGCTGCTCGGCCTGTGTTCCGGCGCGCAGAACGCCCATGGTGCGGCGATGGACGAGGCCCGCGTGGCCGGCGCCATCTTTCTCGACGGCTATGCCTACCGCACGCTGGGCTTCCGCCTGCGCCACTACCTGCCGCGGTTGTGGAGCGCCGCCCGCTGGCAGCGCTTCATCAGCCGCAGCCTGCAGGCCCGCACCGGCCAGGGCGACGACGTGTTCGCCGTGCGCTTCCCGCCGCGCGAACAGGTGCAGCGCGAACTGGCCGCCATGCTCGACCGCGGCCTCAGGCTGCGCTTCATCTACAGCGGCGGGGTGACCCGCTACTTCAACCATCCGCGCCAGTTCCGCGAGTGCTTCGGGCGCCTGGCCGACCGGCCGCAGATCAGCGCACGCCTGTTCGCGGGCACCGACCACACCTACGCCCTGCAGGTGGACCGCCAGCGCCTGCTGGACGACATCACGGCGTGGTTGCAGGACAATTTTCCGATTTCCGGCGGGAGCGATCCATGAGCACGATCCTGGTCACCGGCGGCGCCGGCTACATCGGCAGCCACGTGGTGCAGCAGCTGAGCGAACGCGGCGAGCGGGTGGTCGTGCTGGACAACCTGGTCAGCGGCTTCGCCGATGCCGTGCGCGGCGCCGAGCTGGTGGTGGGCAACGTGGGAGACCAGACGCTGGTGTCGCGGCTGCTGGCCGAGCACAAGGTGGACGCGGTGATGCACTTCGCCGCCCACACCGTGGTGCCCGAATCGGTGCGTGATCCGCTGAAGTACTACGGCAACAACACCTGCAACACGCGCAACCTGCTCGCCTGCTGCGTCGAGGCCGGCGTGGACCGCTTCATTTTTTCCTCGACCGCGGCGGTGTACGGCACGCCGGCCGGCGGCGTGGCCGACGAGGACACCCCGCTGCAGCCGATCAACCCGTACGGCAGCTCCAAGCTGATGTCCGAGATGATGCTGCGCGACCTCGGCACCGCCGGCGCGATGCGTTACGTGATCCTGCGCTATTTCAACGTCGCCGGCTGCGATCCGCTCGGCCGCATCGGGCAATCCACGCCCAACGCCACCCTGCTGCTCAAGGTGGCCTGCGAGCATGCCGTGGGCAAGCGTCCGGGGTTGGCCATCTTCGGCACCGACTACGACACGCCCGACGGCACCGGCATCCGCGACTACATCCATGTCGAGGACCTGGCCGCGGCGCACCTGCGCGCGCTGGACCACCTGCGCACCGATGGCGAATCGCTGACGCTCAACTGCGGCTACGGCCACGGCTACAGCGTGCGCGAGGTGATCGACACGGTGCGCCGGGTCAGCGGCGCAGCGCTGCAGGTGACCGAGCAGCCGCGCCGCGCGGGCGACCCGCCCATGCTGATCGCCCGCGCCGACCGTCTGCGCCAGCGGCTGGGCTGGACCCCGCGCCACGACGACCTGGAGTTCATCGTGCGTACCGCGCTGGCGTGGGAGCGCCAGCTGGCGGCACGGGAAGCGCCCCGGTGACCGGCGGGCCGCGCGGCATCGGCCGGTGGCTGGGCGCAGCGCTGGCCGGCCTCGGCCTGCTGCTCGCTGCCGCGCATGCGCAAGGCGCCTCCGCGCCACCGCCGATTGCCCGCCTGGCACCGGCCCGGATCGACGCGCCGTGGCAGACGATCACCCTGCATCGCCACGGCGCCGTCGGCGACCGGGTGATGGTGACCGTCGGCATCCCCTTCCCGCCGGGCATGCTGCACGATGCGCGGCAGGTCCGCATCGAGGACGCGCGCGGCCAGCCCGTGCCGGCGCATGTCGAGGCCACCCTGCTCTGGCATTTCGAGGGCGGCGGCATCCGCGCCGTGCGTGCGCAGTTCCATGCCACGCTGGCCGGCGACAGCGCGCAGCTGCGCTTCGCCCTGGTGCCGGCTGGCGCTGCCGCTCCCGCCGCAACGGGTTGGCCCTACGCCGAAGGGCTGGTGGACGGCCCCGACGGCGTGCGCGTACCGGGCGTGCTGGCCACGCTCAGCCCGCAATGGATGTCCGCCTCCCTGATCGCCGGCCCGCAGGTGCCGGCGGTGCCGCCTGGCGCCTACGACCGCTATTTCGAAACCCAGTTCGGCTGGGCACGCAAGCTGCCGCGCCAGGACGGCTCGGCCTGGCTGTTCGATCGCCCCACCACGCTGTTCCAGCAGTACGTGCGCACCGGCCGCGCCGATTACCTTGCCGCCGCGGTGGAGAGCTACCGCTTCTACATGGCCCACATCCGCCGCTCCGGCACCCCGGGCTGGCCGCTGTGCGGCGGCGGCTTCAAGCTGGGCGAAGTCAACCCGTGCGACCCGAAGTACGTCTACATCCAGCCCACCCTGCTCGCGCTGGGCCTCACCGGCGACGACAGCCAGGCCGACCCGGCGCTGATCGAGCTCATGGTCGGCGCGTGGGATACCGGCGGCTGGACCATTCCCGCCGGGCCCTACATCGGCCTGACCCAGAAGTTCTTCACCGAGCGGCAGGCCGGGCTGGGCCTGCTGCAGATCGTCAGCGCGTGGGAGCTCACCGGCAAACGCGAATACCTGCAGGACATCGGCGACCGCGTGGGCTGGCTGTACCAGCACCAGCAGCACAACCCCGATGGCCTGGGCAACGACGGCTCTTGGCGCAGCAGCTGGGACATGCACGAAGGCAACCCGTACGACGCCGCGACCGACGTGCCGGGCAGCTCGCCGTGGATGACGCAGAACATCATCGACGGCCTGTGGCATGCGTGGCTGGCCACCGGTGACGCGCGCATCCCCCCGATGATCACCGCGTTCGGCCGCTACCTCGAACGCTATGGCTGGATCGACGCCAAAACCGTGGCCACGGTCGGCAAGGACTGGCGCGACCCGTGCAGCGGGCCCGGCGGCCAGATCAGCTGGTACTGGTCCTCGGCTCATGCGGACCGGGCCAAGCTGGTCGCCATCGAGAACTCCGACGGCTGGTACAGCGATTCGCACAACGTGGAGCTGACCCTGCCGGTGGCAGCCGCGCGCTACTTCAGCACCGACCCGCAACTGCAGCGCGCGCTGGACCGGCGCATGCAGGCGCTGGCCTCGTCGTACAACCTCGACTGCGCCCGCAACGCCGGCACCGCGCGACGTTTCAACTGGAACAACCGCGGTACCGGCGTGGTGCAATGGCTGATGCGCCAGGACGCGGGCAGCGGCGCCGCACCAGCGCGGCCCTGAGCCCGCGCGGTCAGGGTGCCCGGCGCGGCGGGCGCCGCTTGGCGAACGCGTGCCACGCGTAGCGCAGCATGCACAGCGAGGCGCGGATCACGTCGAGCTTCTCGACCCGGCGGTAGATCGTCCACTGCCAGCGCGCCGCGCGCAGCTTGTTGGCCGACAGCGACGACTCGCGCACCAGGTACCAGGCCAGCGGTTCGTCGCTGTCCGCGCGTTGCGCCGAGCCCGCGCGGCGAACCTGCTCCAGCCAGAACGCGTAGTCCTCGTGGCCGATCCGGCGGAACGGCACGTCGCCCAGTTCGCGGGCGTACATGCCGGTGAGATTGCCGATGAAGTTGCTGGCCAGCATGTCGCGGTGTTCCAGCCGCGCGGGCGGATCGACCCGGCTCAGCACCCGACCGTCCTCGGCCACCCGCCAGTACGACGCATAGCTGATGCGCGCGCCGCTGGCGCGCAGGCTGGCCAGTTGCCGCTCCAGCTTGGCCGGGTGCCACCAGTCGTCCGCGTCGAGGAAGGCGACGTAGTCGCCGCGCGCGGCGGCCAGGCCGGCATTGCGCGCCGCCGCCACGCCGCCATTCTGCGCCTGGCGCTGCACGCGCACGCGCGCGTCGGCGCGCGCGAAGGCCTGCAGGATCGCCAGCGAATCGTCGGCCGAACCATCGTCCACCGCCACCAGCTCCAGCTGGCGATGGCTCTGCGCCAGCACCGATTCCACCGCCCGCGGCAGCCACGCGGCCGCGTTGTACACCGGCATGATCACGCTGACCAGGTCGCCGCCCGTCGCGGGCGCAGGGGGCGCGTCCGTCCTCGCCGCGCCGGTCACGCGAACAACCGCGGCAGGGTCACGAGGCAGCGGAACCAGTCGGTGTCCAGCTCCGTTTCCACTGCCACGCGGGGGATGTCGTAGGCGTCCCAGTGGTCGAAGCCGGCGTACCCGCCGTAATAGCTGAAGGCATGCTCGACACCCGCCTCGCGCAGGCAGTCGCGGGTGGTCTGGTCGAACGCGCCGGGATTGCCCACCGGATAGCTGAAGCAGCGCATCGGCGTGCCCAGCTCGGCGGCGAGGCGGCGGCCGCATTCCAGGATCTCGTGGCGCTGCCCCTGTGCCGACATGCGCGACAACACCGGGTGATGCACCGTGTGCCCGCCGATGGTCATGCCGGCCGCCTGCATCTCGCGCAGCATGTCCCAGGTCATCCACAGCGCTTCGCCCGCACGCGCATCGGCACGCCCGGTGCCCGCCGCGTCCGCCACCGCATCCAGGTACGCGGCGGTGTCCTGCGCCGGCATCTCCTTGTACCTGCGCAGCAGCCGGCGCACCGCCGTCTCCCGTTCCGGCTCGTCGAAGCGGATCGGCGCGTCGAACCACGCCGGCAATTCCAGCGCGTCGCGCCGACTGGTGCGCGCCATCCAGGCGATCTCGTCCCACCACGGCAGGGTGGGCGCGTCGATGAAACCGGTGGCGACGAAGAAGGTGGCGGCCACCCCTTCGCCACGAAGGATTGGCAGCGCCGTCTGGTAGTTGTCGCGGTAGCCATCGTCGAAGGTGATCATGGCGTAGCGGCCGCGCCCGGCGGCGCGTACCCGCGGCAGGTCGGCCGGGCCGATGATCTCCAGCTGGGTCTTGCAGAAGCGGACCTGTTCGGCAAACGCTTCCGCGCTGGCGCTCCACAGGCCGCGATCGAACGGCGTAGCCAGCGCATCGCCGATGCGGTGGTAGTTGAGCGCGAGCACCCCGGACCAGCGCACGGTCCGGTGCAGCAAGCGGCGCAAACCGCTGCGGCAAAGCAGATGTGATGCGATGGCCTTTTTCATCGGAGTACCCCGCGCTCGGTCCGGCGAAACAGCCTGATGAACCGGCGGATCGCGCGCATGCCCAGCTGGCGCAGGCGGTCGAGCAGTGCCCGCGCCGTGTGTCTGCGGCACGTCGCGCAAAACAGCTGGCGTTGTTCCGTGGCCAGCGACTTCTTGTACGCGCTGACCCCCCGCAGGAAATCGTAGTGGGCGATGCCGCGCCCCGCCAGCTCCCGCATCAGCAACAGGTTGGCCGCGGTACCCGAACTGCGGACCACGCCGGGATCCAGCGGCGCCACACCGAACTGGTAGAGGTCGAACTTGCGTCCGGTCACGAAACCGTAGAGCACGGCAAAAGTCTCCCCCCGGTACGAGAACCGCGCCAGCACCGCGCGCCCGCTCGCCGTCCAGCGTCGCACCAGGCCGCGATGGAACTCGGTGAAGCGTGGCGCCGCGAAGCAACCCGGTTCGCCGGCCGCGACCCAGCGCTCCTGGTGGACGCGCACGAGGTCGTCGAAATGACGGTCGGCCACGGCGGCATCGGCCAGCTCGATCGCGATGCCGGCACGCTCGACCTCGCGCAGGTACTGGCGCGCGTGCTTGCGCGTCTTGGGCGACAGGCTGCCCAGGTAAGCCTCGAAGCCATCGCCAAGCCACGCGATCGGACAGGCCCCGCGCGAGGAGAGCTGCAGGCGGGCATGACGCGGGAAGGTGCTGCGCCAGCGCAGCAGCGCCGCCTGTTCGGCGAGGTCGAGCAGCTCCAGCGTGTCCCAGGGCATGGCGTCGATCGCCTGCCATGCGGCCTGGGCGCAGACCTTGTCCTCGCCGGGCAGGTGCAGCAGGTCCAGGTAGTCGGCGCAGACCTCCTCGAACTCCTCTTCCCCGGTGGAAAGGAAACGCAGGCAGCGCACGCCCAGCGGGCCGCCGCGTCCCGCGTCGAGGTACAGCGGCAGCGCGCCGACCAGGAGCGGTCCGCGCCACAACGTGATGATGCGCAGGCCGCCCCGGCCATACACGGGGCCGTAGACGTCCCACCAATGGCGCAACCAGGCAAAATCCAGCGGGGTCGACGCCGTGGGACTGGCCCGGTGCAGGGCATCCCAGTCGGCGCGGATCGCGTCCCAGCCGGCCACGTCCGCGATGATGCGCAGCGTCGGCGCCGGGCCCTGCGCATCGTCTGTCACCGCAGGCTCCGGCGTACCCGGTGCCACCGGGGGCAGCATCATGGCGAGGCAACCGTGCGCTGGCGCAGATGCCGGCGATGCGCCCGCAGCCAGCCGCGCAGCGCCACCGGCAGGTAGCAGCACACGAACAACTCCCAGGCTCGCCGCTGCCACCAGCGATGGCGGATGCTCGCAAACAGATGGGAGCGCGCCGCCGCCATGTCGTTCGCCTCGAACTGCAGCTCGCCGATCCACTCGTGGGCATCGGCCAGGGCGCCTTCGATCATCCGCCGGGGCAGCTGGATCTCGCTGCGCGCGGACTCGATGAAGGGCGTGATCGTGCGCAGGAAGTTGGTGGCGGTATGGATGCGGTACTCGGAGCGGGTCAGGCGGTCGGGCATGCCGCGCTGGTACCGGATGGTGGGCAGGTCGAGGAAACCCACCGGCCCGTGGCGGCAGGTGCGCAGGTGGAAATCGTAATCCTCGCCGGAATAGCGCAGGGTCTCGTTGAACGCTTCCACCTTCTCCAGCCGCTCGCGGCGGATCAGCACGGTGGAGGTGTGCACCAGGTTGCCCATGATCATCTGCGAAAAGATCATGCCCATGCGCAGGGACGCCGTGCCGACCACCGCCGCCATCGACGGCGCCACCGAGCGCAACGGCACGCTCCGCGGAAACAGCTGATCCTGCGGAAACAGCGCGTAGGTGCTGTACATGCTGCGGATGTACGCGTGGTTGAACACGCGCCCGTTCGGGTCGATCGCCTCCATGTCGGTCCAGACCATGCCCAGCTCGGGAAACTGCTGCAGGCAGCGCAGCTGCAGCTCCAGCTTCCACGGTTGCCAGACGTCGTCCGAGTCGAGCAGGGCCAGAAAATCCCCGCGGGCAAGCCGGATGCCATGGTTGCGCGCCGCGGCGACACCCGCGTTCGCCTGCGCGACGTAGTGGACGCGGGGCTCGCCGCCATAGCGCTGGTGCACGAGCTCGGCCGTCTCGTCGGTGGAACCGTCGTCGACGAGCAGGATCTCCAGTTCGGCATGCGTCTGCGCGAGCACGCTGTCCAGCGTGCGCGCCAGGCAATAGCCCCGGTTGAAGGTGGGGATGACTACGCTGACCAGTGCCATGGGTACCCGACCACTCCCGCATCCAGTGACCACTCGAAGCTTCGACTCGCTGCCCCACGTTTGCCGCGCGGATCACGCAGCCGCGGCGCGCTGCCTGCCTGATCCGTGGGATGCCGCAGGCGTCGCAGCTTCCGCGGCCAGCTTTCCGGCGCCGGAAGTTGCGTTCATTGTATTCGTTTTTCCGTATCGCCAGACATGGCGTTAGGGGGTTTCGCCCGGGGTTCGGGAGCCCGCCCCGCCCCCCGGCAGGCGCCCTTCACGCGGCCGTCAAGCCGCCGGTTTGCGCGCGATGAAATCGATCGAGGTGATGCACAGGCGGTCGGCCGGGATCGACGCGAACTGGGGCGCGATCTCGAGCGCCGCCAGCTCGCGCAGGCGCCGGGCGGGCGGCGAGGTTACCCGGGTGACGATCGCGAAACCGGCCTCCTCGGCCTGCTCGACGAAGGCGTCGGCGCGCAGCCGGTTCTGGTACAGGAACGCGTTGTTCCAGCGCCGCCATTGCGCGTCGGAGTACTGCAGGTAGTTGAGCTGGGTGATGCGGGAGTCGACATAGGCGTAGTGATCGCCGCAGTTGACCGAGTGGAACATGATCCCGCCCGGGCGCAGGATGCGCCGGGCCTCGCGGAAGATACTGCCGATGGCTTCCGGCGCCACGTGCTCCAGCACGCTGTTGGAGAATACGCAGTCGATCCGGTCCGGGGGCAGATCGGTGCGGGCGGCGTCCGCCGGCGCGCGGTAGTCCACCACGCCCGCGGTGGCCGCGGCCAGGTCGGCTGACCCGTCCAGCGCGCCGGCCAGCTGCTGCTGGCGCTGCCGGACTTCGGCCGCCGGGACACCGGCCACCTCGGCGATCAGGCCGACATGCCGCTCCAGGCCCCGGGCGCAGGCGCGCAGCAGGTCCCGGCGCAGGTGCCGGTTGAGGTCGACGGTGACCACGCGCTGCGCGCCGGCCAGGAAGCAGCACAGCGGAAAGGTCGGATACCAGCCGCTGCCGATCTCGAACAGCCGCGCGCCCCTCACCGGCACGCCGACCTCGCGCAGCTGGTTGGCCATCAGCCGCCAGTCGTCGATCTTGATGTCGAACTCGCGATCGAAATCGCGCAGCCCGCCGAACCGCCGTTGCAGCTGGTAGTGGATCGCGTCGCCGCCCGGCAGCACGCCGAGCACTTTCTGCAGCAATCCCTTCGTGCGCCAGTCCATCTGTTTCCCCCTACGAGGACGGAGATGATGCGCGACCCCCGCCGTGGCGATCCGCGCGGGCGTCGCTACGCCCCGCTGCGCCGGTGCGGCGGTGGCGGCAGCAGGAAATCGCGGAAGGCGTCCGGGTTGCCGCCGTGCCCGGCTTCGGCCGCCTTGATGATGTTGTACGTCTCGCGCGCCGTCACGTAGTGCAGCACGTAGCGCTCGCCGTCGTTGTAGGCGCGCTCCAGGTGTTCGTGCATGCGCTGCGCGGCGTCGCCCAGCAAGGTCTCCATGTCGCGCTCCTGGGTGCCATGGGTGTGCACCTTGACGAACACCCATTCCGGCCGCCCCTCGACGTGGATGCCGGTTTTCACCCAGGCGTCGACGCGTTCGGGCGTCGGCGGGCAGCCGCGGCGCACGTCGGCATTCTCGATGCGCGGCAGCACGCCGAACTTGCGCTCGCGCCAGTTCAGCCCCAGCGGCCCCTGCACGATCATCAGGTCGCCGCTGGCGGTGCCGCCCACGCGCACCGGCACGCCGCGGTCGTGCGACTTGGGCCGCAGGGGATCGTCGGTGGCGTAGTAGATCGCGTTGCTGGTTTTCGTCTGCGTGTCGCTGGGTGCCGACGGCAGGGTGAAGTCGGCATAGCAGCCGAGCTCGCGCAGCAGGATCAGCTCGTTGTTGATGCCGCACCAGCGGCCGTCGGCGCGCGAGTTGTCCAGGCTCCAGTTGCCGTGGATGAAGGCGAAACGCAGCTGGCCGCTGGCCGGGTCGCGTGGCAGCGCGCCGTGGCGCTCGTGCAGCAGCGCGTTGAAGCGCTCGATGGTCTGGCGGAAGTTCGCCTCGTTGTCGTTGTCGTGGTGCAGGTGGATCTCGATCTCGCCGTAGCCCTCGGCGCACAGCGCGGCGATCTTGTCCAGGTGTTCTTCCAGGTATTCCTCTTCCGGATAGAAGAACGTGTGCTGCGGCATGCGCCCGTCGGCGTCGCGGTGCGCCCCGGCCAGGCTGCGGTAGTCGCGGCACCAGCGATCGACGCGCGCGCGCTGGGTGGCCAGGTCGACCTTGCCCCAGGCCGGCTCGAAGTGGTCGACGAAGCAGAACATCACGTGGATAGGCCCGTCGACTGCCGGCGGCCGCCGCCGGCGCAGGTAGCCGCCCAGCCAGTACTGCATGTTGCGCGCGCGGATCGCCGCGATGACGGCGATCGCGCCCAGCGCCAGCAAACCCACGATCAGCCAGGCGACGATCATGCGTGGGCTCCCTCGGCCGTTGCGTCCATGTCGGCGCCGGTGGGCATCGCGCGGAAGCCGAACCCCTCGGAGCGCCACTGCGGCAGCAGCGTCTCCAGCATGCGCGTGCAGCAGTCGCTGTCGTCGTGCATCAGCAGCACGTCACCCGGCCGCGGCGGCCGTGCGCGCATCGCCGCCACCAGTTCCGCCGGCGGGCGGTGCTGGTAATCGAGGCTGTCGTAGGACCAGTACAGCAGGCGCCGCCGCTCGCGCGCCAGCCGCAGCGTGAGCGCCAGCGAGAACGCGCCGCTGGGCGGGCGCACGCCGTGGTGGCGCACGCCGTCGAACGCCTCCAGCACCCGGTCGGTGCGATCGATCTCCTCCATCTTGCCGGCCAGCGACAGCCGGTTGAAATCCGGATGGGTATACGAGTGATTGCCCAGCCGGTGGCCCTCGGCCAGCATGCGCCGCACCAGCTGCGGCTGGCGCTCGGCCTTGCTGCCGATCAGGAAGAACGTGGCGCGCACCTGGTATTGCCGCAGCAGGTCGAGCAGCGCCGGCGTGTACCGCGGGTCGGGGCCGTCGTCGAAGGTCAGGTACAGATCGCGGCCGGCAGCGGCCGGCATGGCGGTGAGTACCACCGCGTCGGGCAGGCAGTGCAGCAGGCGCGTGCGCTTCAACCAGCCGATCATGGCGACCATCCGTCGCTGCCGCGCACGCCGCGCCGGCACCGGCAGAAACCCTTGCTTGCAGGCATAATCCACCCTTGTCGTCGATGGCATGGGCAGGCCTTCCTGCCGCCATCCGGTACTGCTGCACAGGATATCTTCATTCGGCGCTTCGCCGGCGATTTTTCGCGTGCCGGCGAACCGTCCGGCCGCTCCACCCGGCGCGCGCGGCGATGGATGCCGCCGATTGCCGCGACACCCACGCTGACGAGACGCGGAGGACGCGTGCTGAACGGATATGGCCTGGTCTATTTCGGCAACGACTGGTACGCGGAAAACCGCACCAGCAGCCACCACGTGGCCGAACGCCTGGCCGCGGCTGCGCCGCTGCTGTATGTCGACTCGCCCGGCATGCGCGCGCCGCAGGCCAGCGGCCGCGACCTGCGCCGCGCCTGGCGCAAGCTGCGCGCGGCGCTGCGTGCGCCGGTGGCCGTGCGCCCCAATTTGTGGCATTGCACCGTGCCGCAGCTGCCGTTTCGGCGGGTACCCGGGGTCGACTGGCTGAACCGCGCCTTCGGCCGCTGGGCGGTGCGCCGCGCCATGCGCGTGCTGGGCGACGCCACACCGATCTCCTGGTTCGCGGTGCCGCACCCGGGTTTCCTGGCGCAGCAGCTGGGCGAGCGATTGTGCGTCTACTACTGCATTGACGACTATGCGGCGCACCCGGGCGTGGACAGCGAGCTGATCGCCGCGCGCGACCTGGAGCTGACCCGCCGCGCCGACCTCGTCTTCGTCGCGCCGCCGGCGTTGCTGGAAGCCAAGCGCGCGATCAACCCGGCCACCCGCTTCTCGCCCCACGGCGTCGACACGGCCCTGTTCGGCCAGGCCCGCGATCCCGCCACGCCGGTGCCGGCCGCGGCGCAGGACCTCGCCCGTCCGGTGGTGGGCTACTTCGGCTCGATCCACGAATGGATCGACCTGGAGCTGATCGAATGGCTGGCGCGCCAGCGCCCGCAGTGGAGCTTCCTGCTGGTCGGCCACGCCGCCGTCGACGTCTCTCGCCTGCGCGCGCTGGACAACGTGCACCTGGTCGGCGCCCAGCCCTACCGCGAGCTGCCGCACTGGGCCAAGGCGTTCGACGTGGCAATCATTCCGTACCGGCACAACCGCCAGGTCGCCAACGCCAATCCGCTGAAGGTGCGCGAGTACCTGGCCACGGGCAAGCCGGTGGTCAGCGTAAGCCAGCCGGAGATCGACAAGTTCGCACGCTGGGTCGACATCGCGGCGGACCGTGACGGCTTCCTGCGCGCGCTGGACCGCACGCTGCGCGAGGACTCGCCCGCCGCCGCCGATGCGCGCGTGGCCGCGGTGGCCGGGCAAACCTGGGACAACCGCGTGGACGAGGTGTTGCGCGAAGTATCATCGGCACTTGCACGCAAGCAGGCATGACTCAAGTGGAAACGACAGGGGACGGGATGAACGCGGGAATCGAAGGGAAGCTGCGCATCGCCATCGTGGGTGCCGGCTACGTGGCGCGCCACCATATCGCCGCGCTGCGCCGGCTCGACTTCGTCGAGATCGTGGGCATCTGCGACATCGACACCCGGGCGGCGCAGACGCTGGCCACCAGCTTCGGGATCGAGTTCGTCACCGGCGACTTCACCCGGCTCGCCGAACGCCACCCGCATGCGGTGTACGTGCTCACGCCGCCGTCCAGCCACGCGCCGCTGACCCTGCAGGCGCTGGACATGGGCTGCCACGTGTTCGTGGAAAAGCCGATGGCCGACTCCGTGGCCGAGTGCGACGCGATGATCGCCAAGGCGCGCGACAAGGGCCTGCTGCTGTCGGTCGACCATTCCGATCATTTCGATCCGGTGGTGATGCAGGCGCAGGCCTGGGTCAAGGCCGGGCGCATCGGCGAGGTGCTGAGCTTCGACGTGCTGCGCAGCTCGGACTATCCGCCGTACGCTGGCGGCCCGTTGCCGGGCATGGTCAGGCAGGGTTCGTATCCGTTCCGCGACCTCGGCGTGCACGGCCTGTACGTGCTCGAGTCCTTCCTCGGCCCGGTCGAGGAACTGGACGTGCACTACCGCTCCAGCGGGCGCAGCACCAACCTGAAGTTCGACGAATGGGACGCCCGCGCGCAGTGCGCCGACGGCGTCGGGCGGCTGCTGCTGTCGTGGAACGTGCGCCCGATGCAGAACCGCATCATCGTGCAGGGCACGCGCGGCATCATCGAGGCCGACCGTTTCCTGCAGATCTGCCGGATCAAGCGCGTGCTGCCCGGGCCGAAGTTCATCGGCATCGTGCTCACCGCCTTCACCAATGCGCTGCGCGACGTGGTCTGCGTGCCGTGGAACGTGCTGCGCTTCGCCACCGGTAGGCTGCGCCCCTCGCCCGGCATCCAGCACGGCGCGCAGGCGTTCGCGCGTGCGCTGCACGAGGGCAGCGCAGCGCCGATCAGCGCCGAGGAAGGCCGCCGCCATGTCGCGCTGATGGAAGCGGTGTGCGAGCGGGCGGACCGCGAGCGGCGCGACGAACTGGCCGCGCGCATCGTGCCGCTGGCGCCGGTCGACGCGCTGGTGACCGGCGCCGCCGGCTTCCTCGGCCGCGCGCTGGTTGCCGCGTTGCGCGCGCGGGGGCAATCGGTGCGCGTGCTGGTGCGTCGCGCCGACCCGGCCGCCCAGAGTGCCGGCATCCAGGTGGTGGTGGGCGATCTCGGCGATCCGGCGATCGTCGACCACGCCGTGCAGGGCGCGCGCGTGGTCTACCACGTCGGCGCGGCGATGCGCGGCGGCCCCGGCGACTTCGAGGCGGGCACCGTGTGGGGCACGCGCAACGTGGTCGATGCCTGCGTCAGGCATGCGGTCGGGAAGCTGGTCTACGTCAGTTCGCTCAGCGTGCTCGACCATGCCGGCCGCGATCCGGCGGTGAAAATCACCGAGGACTCGCGGTTCGAGCCCTGGCCCGAGCGCCGCGGCGCGTATACGCAAACCAAGCTGACCGCCGAAGGGATCGTCAGCGACGCGATCCGCGAGCGCGCGTTGCCGGCGGTGATCGTGCGCCCCGGCCAGATCGTCGGGCCCGGCGCCGAGCGCGTAACCCCGAACGGCACGCTGGCCTTGGCCGGGCGCTGGATCGCCGTCGGCCCGGCAGCGCAGACCCTGCCGCTGGTCTACGTCGACGATGTCGTGGACGCGCTGCTGCTGGCCGCGCAGGCGCCGGCCGCGACCGGCCGGATCTTCAACGTGGTCGATCCACAGATCGTCACCCAGGGCGAATACCTGGCCAAGGTGAAGGGCAAGCTCGGCGGCGAGCTGAAGCTGCTGCGCGTGCCCACCGGCATGTTCATGGCGCTGGCCGGCGGCGTGGAGCTGCTGGGCAAACTGCTCCATCGCAACGTGCCGCTGACCCGCTACCGGGTCCGCTCGCTGCGCCCGCTGGCCAACTTCGACATCGGCGCGGCCCGCAGCGGCCTGGGCTGGGAACCGCGCACCGGCCTGCAGAAGGGTTTCGAGCGGATGTTCGCGACCCATCCGCAAACCGACGAGGCGCCAGCCACAAAAGCCGCCGACGTCTGACCGGCTCCGCCCCTCGCAGGAGCCCGCTGGCGGGCTCCTACGGAATCGGGCGAGCGACGACTTCGCGCAGGACACGCTCCAGCCGGTCGATGTTGTCGTCCCAGCGAAAACTTCGCGCGTGCTCGACGATGCGCTCGCCCTGCCACGGTCGGCTGGTGGCTTCCAGCAAGGCGGCGGACAGCGCGGGCGGATCGCGCACCGGCACCAGCACGCCGGCGAACTCCGGAAGCACTTCGGGAATGCCGCCCACCCGGCTGGCCACCACCGGGATGCCGCAGGACATCGCCTCCAGCACCACGTTCGGCACGCCCTCGTTGTGGCTGGGCAGGCACAGCAGGTCGGCCGCGCGGAACCAGTCGCCGAGCTGCGCGTGCGGCACGGCGCCGACCAGGCGCACGCGTTCGGCACAGCCCAGTGCCGCGGCTCGCGCCAGCAGTTCGTCGCGGCAGGCGCCGGCGCCGGCATAGACCAGGGTCGCCTGCGGCCGCTGCGCCAGCACCGCGGGAAACGCCTCGAGCAGATCCAGGCAACCCTTGGTCGACTTGAGGTTGCCCACGTAGAGCAGCAGTGGCTGGTCGACGCCCAGGCCCAGGCGCTGCCGCGCCGCCTCGCGCGAACCGGGCGCGAAGCGCTGCGCATCGACACCGTTGTAGATCGTGTGCACCCGTGCCGGGTCGGCGCCCAGCGCTACCGCCTTGTCGGCCAGCGCCTGGCTCACCGCCACCACCGCGCCGGCACGGCGCAGCGCGCCCGCGATCTGCGGCCGACGCAACCTCCCTTCGGCCATCACGTTGAGGTCGCTGCCGTGCACCTTGACCACGTACGGAAGACCCAGCCTGCGCGCCAGCCAGCCCGAAGCCACCGCGTCGGGATAGGCCCAGCTGGCCAGGATCGCGTCGTACTTTTCCGCGCGCAGGCGCCGGCCGTGCTGCAGCCACAGCGAGGCGAACCAGCAGCCGGCATGCAGCGAGCGCAGCCCGGGCGGAAACACGAAGGTGAAGTGGTCGCGACGCAAGCCGGGCACCTCCACCGTGCCGCGCACGCCGGCCATGCGCTCGCGGAAATCCACCGCGGTCAGCACGTGCACCTCGTGGCGCTGGCCCAGGCGCTCGAACTGCTGGCGGTTGAACGCGCCGCGCAGCGGGTCCCACGGCGTCGGAAACAGGTTGGTGGTGATCAGCAGCTTCATGTGCCCGCTCGCGTCGGCGTGCCGCGGTAGAGCGCTTCGTAGCGCTCGGCCATGCGCTCCAGCGAGCCTTCCGCCTCGACCCACGCGCGCCCTTGCGCACCGAGCACCTGGGCGGCCGCGGGCGCGTCCAGCAAGGCGATCATCGCCTCGGCCATGGCGTCGGCATCGGCGGGCGGCACCAGTTTGCCGTTGACGCCGTCGCGCACGATCTCGCCGTTGCCGCCCACCGCGGTGGCCACGATCGGCAAGGCGCTGGCGCAGGCTTCCAGCAAGGCCATCGAATAGCCCTCGCTGAGCGAGGACAGCGCGAACAGGTCGAGCCCGGGCAGCAGCTCGCGCACGTCGCTGCGATCGCCGAGGAAGCGCACGCTCGCGTCCGGCAGCGTCGCGGCGGCAAGCTGTTCGAGCTCGGCGCGCAGTTCGCCGTCGCCGATCAGCAGCAGCACCGCATCGGCCACGCGTCGGCGCACCGCGGCGAAGGCGCGGATCAGGCTGGCCTGGTCCTTGGTCCAGTTGAGCCGCCCCACGCTGCCGATCAGCCGCGCCTGCGGCGGCAGCCCCAGCATCGCGCGCAGCCGCGCACGATGCTCGGGCGAGGCCGGCTGGAACTGCCCCACGCGGATGCCGTTGGGCACCACGCTGGCCTTCCCCGGCGGCACGATGCCGCGGCGAACGGCGTCATCGCGCGCGGCCGCGCAGACCAGCGCCACCGCATCGGTGCGTGCCATGGCGCGCCGATACAAACCTTCGCGCCGACGCGAGTTGCGGTTGGCGCCCATGCCGTGGCGCGTGTTGATGACGCGGCGGATGCCCGAGCCGATGCTGGCCCAGACCGCGTGGTAGTGCGCCACCGCGTTGTGGGTATGCACCACGTCGGCAGCGTGGACGGTCATGGCCCGGCGCAGGCGCAGCAAGGCACGCAGGTCCAGTCCGCGGCGCTTGCCGCAGGCGAGCACGGGGATGCCCTGGGTCTCCAGCTCGTGCGCCAGCGCGCCGGCTTCGAACAGGCAGACCACCCGGCAACGATGCCCCTGCCGCTGCTGCATGGTCGCCATGTCGATGACCATGCGTTCCAGCCCGCCGCGATTGAGGTTCTCGACGACGTGGACGATGTTCATGCCGCGGGCACAGCCGGCAGTTCGGAGATGCACACGCGCCACTTGCCGCTGGGCGTGAGCGGGATGTCGTCGACGAAATGGACGTTCAGCTGCAGGCTGTCGCCGACCACCTTGGCCAGCTCGCGGCGGATGTAGGCGAGCGAGGCGTCGTCGAAGCCGGGGCCGCGCACCAGCGACAGCTCGAGCTCATCGAGCCGGCGCTGCACCACCTGGAAGCGCACCAGCCCCGGCACGTCCTTGAGCATGTGCGGGAAGAACTCGCCGGGCAGCCGGTGGCCGGCCGGCGTGCGGATCGCGTCAAGCAGGCGGCCGTCCACGCGCTGCAGCAGCGGCAGGCCGCGGCCGCAGCTGCAGGCGTGGTCGCTGGCGGTGGCGACGTCGCCGTTGAGGTAGCGCACGAACGGCATGCCGTAGTTGAACAGGTCGGTGATCACCACCTCGCCCGGCTCGGTGGCCGGCGCGTCCGCCCGTCGCAGCAGCTCCACCACCAGGTGGTCGGCGTTGACGTGCAGGCCTTCGCGGCGTTCGCATTCGGAGGCGATCAGCATGAATTCGCGGCAGCCGTAGGTGTTGTACGCCGGGCAGCCGAACGCGCGCTCGATGATCTCGCGCTGGAACTCGTGCAGGGATTCCGCCGCGCCGATGATGCTCTGCGGCGCGGCCACGCGGCGACCGGTGGCGAGCAGCCACTGCGCCAGCCGCACCAGCGGGCCGACGTAGCCGACGATGACCTGGGGCCGGTAGCGGTCGATCGCATCGGCGAATTCGGCCATGTTCGCGTCCGTCATGTTGAAGCTGTTCAGCACGCGCCGGGCGAATGCCGCGTTGTATACGCGGTCCTTGAACTGCTGGACCCGGGGCGGCGTACCCACCGCCCCGCCCCATACGAACAGCGTGCGCCGGCCCATGCGCGAGCCGGCCCAGCCGTAGCCGCGCCACATCACCGCGGTGCGCCGCTCGTAGCTCTCGCGGGTGTAGCCGAAACGCAGCGGGTCGCCGGTGGAACCGCCGGTGGCCTTGGTCAGCACGCGATCGTGCCAGCCCTCGGCCTGCAGGGCGTCGAAGTGCTGGCGGATGTCGGCCTTGGTCAGCACGGGCAGCTGCGCGTAGTCGTCCAGGTTGCGGAGGTCGGCGACATTGATGCCCGCTTCGCGCCAACGCTGCCGGTAATACGGAACCGTCCGCTCGCAATGCTCCAGCAACTGCTTCAGGCGTTGCCACTGCAGCGCGGCGATCTGCTCCGGCGCCAGCCACTGGTCGCGCTGGTAGTCGGCCAGGTAGGCCAGCGTGTGCCGGCGCCGCAGGCCGCTTTCCCACAGCGGGTACAGCACGCGGGAAAACGCCTTCTCGTACCACGATGTCTTCATGGCTCCCCCCAGGCGCGCGCACCGGCCCACGCGAGCAGACGACCGAGCGGACGCGGTCTGCCGGCGGCATAGCGCTGGTGCAGGCTTTGCAATTGGGCGATGTCGGCGCGGCTCCAGCATTGCAGCAGCAGGGTCAGCAGCGCATAGGCGCCGGTCAGCACGGCCGCCCCCAGCAGCAAGGTCGGAATCGGCCCCAGCCGTGCCGCATGCACCAGCGAGGCGAGGGCCGCAGCCAGCGCCGCCGACAGCACGATGCGCAGCAGCCGCAACCATTCCAGCTGCACGCCGCTGATGCGGATGCCGATGGTCAGGTAGCACGCGGCGATGACGAACAGCAGGATCACGATGGCCGCCACCGAACCGTACAGGCCGAACCGCGCGATCAGCACGTAGTCGAGCAGCATCTTGAGCACGCCCAGCGTGATGGTGAGGATCAGCACCACGTTCTGCCGGTCCGCGCTGACCAGCAGGCTGGTGGCGCCCTGGGTCACCGTGCCCATGGCGCAGGCAAACAGGCACCAGGCGAACACCGGCGCGGCGGTCGCGTAGCTGGGGCCGTACAGCAGCGCGATCACCGCACCGGCGAAGGCCGCGCCGAAGGCCACCACCGGTGCCGCCAGCAAGGCCAGGTAACTGGTCACGGCGACGAAGCGCCGCCCGCCCGCCTCGCGCCCCTGGCTCTGCGCCTTGGCCATCATCGGCAGCAGCACCGCGCCGAACACGCCCGGCACCAGCAGCATGATGCCGGTTGCCAGCTGGTAGGCCACCTTGAAGTAGCCGGCCGAGGCGGCGCTGTCGAACAGGTTGAGGAACAGGATTTCCACGTCGCTGGCGATCAGGAAGCCCAGGATGATGGTGACCGAGACGATGCGCAGGTGCCGGCGCACGCGCTGCTGCAGCACTTCGGGCACCGCCGCTGCACCGGCATGCCGCGCCAGCAGCCGCCGCGCCTGGTGGCGCGAGGTGAGCAGGAACACCGCGCCGGAGACCAGGTAGACGACCAGGAACCAGAAGATCGACGCCCCCAGCAGCATCGCCACCGCCACCATCAGCAGGTTCAGCGGCGCGGAAATCAGGCTCACCTTGGCGGTGGCATCGAACGCCTCGAAACCCTTGGCGACGGCGATGTTGAACATGTACGGCGCGCGCATCGCCACCGCCGCGGCGAGCATGAGGAATTCGGTCAGGTGCAGCTCGGCCGCGAAACGCCCGCCGAACAGCAGGTACAGCACCAGGGCCAGCACCATCACGGCGAGCAGGTGCCACGCCTGCACGCGGCGCAGGTAGCGCACCACCGGCACGATCAGCTCTTCCTGCTGCGCACCGCGCAGCTCGGCGACGAACTTGATCACGCCGGTGGTGACGCCCGAATTGGTCGCCACCACGCCGATCGCGGCGAACCAGATGAACAGGCCATAGATGCCGTAGTGCTGCGGCCCCAGCTGCCGGGCGATCAGGATCGCCGCCAGCATCCCCAGCGAGTACTCGACGTAGATGCCGATCGAGGAGAACAGCGTGTTGCGCAAGGCGCGGCTGCGGGTACTCATGAGCCGATCAGCAAGATGGTGGTGATGACGTACAAGGCCACGATGCTGGCCACCGACACGGCCAGCCAGCGCATCCAGTGGTCGGACAGGCGCAGCAGCGGCACGCCTGGCCAGCGCTGGCGCGCTCCCATGTAGTGGCCCACCACCAGCGCGATCAGCAGGTACATCACCACGGTATAGCTGCGGCTGAGGAAGAACGCCGCGGAGAACAGCCCGTACAGCGACAGCAGCAGCGTGAAGGCGAGCGTCCGTTCGTCCTGCCACGCGCCGGCCTGCGCCGAGCCGCCGGCCACGTCGGGCTGGTGGCGCATCATCTTCATCATCATCCAGAAGGCGTAGCTGGTGAACGCCAGCCACAGGGTGTAGCCCAGGAACCCGGTTTCGGCGAGCACCAGGATCCAGGAGTTGTGCGCGGTGAGCTGGTTGTAGTCGGTGAAATTGCCGGGCCCGACGCCAAGCAGGGGGTTGGAGAAGAACATGTGCATGCCCTCGTACCAGGCATCCACGCGCCCGAACGCGGACGACTCGTCCGGATCGAGTTCCTGCATGCGCGAGGACAACAGCCGCATCACCACCAGCCCCAGCACGCCCAGCACGCCGGCGGTGAACATGCCGCGGCGTTTCCACACGAAGATGCCGCCGACCACCAGCACCGCCAGCATGGCGCCGCGCGAGTTGGTCAGGTAAACGCCATACAGCAGCAGGGCCGCGGCGGCCAGCCACCACACCCGGCGCAGGAAACCGCCGCGGCCACTGAGGTAGAACGCCATCGGCAGCGTGGCGGCAAACAGCAGGCCCACGTCGTTGGGGTCGTTGAAGATGCCCACGTAGCGCACGCGCCCGTCCTCGGCCAGCGGCACGCCGGTCCAGCCCATGCCGGTGCTGGCCTGCACGATGCTGTGCTCGGCCAGCACGCAGGCACACAGCACGAACACCGCCATGGCGATGCCCACCCGGCGCGGCGTGTCGCAGGCTGCGGCGAAGACGAAGAACGCGATCACCGTGGGCCCGAAACTCTCCAGAAGCGCGACCGCGCCGCCGAGCCAGTGGTTGGCCACCATCGACACCATGCCCACGACCAGGAACACCGGCAGCAGCAGGAAATGCGGTGCGTCGAAACTCTTGCCGGCGCGGACTCCCCACGCCGCGAAGGCCAGCAGCAGCACCACCGGCAGCAGCGGAATGCCCTCCAGCGCGGGCACGAAATCCTGCGGGCGGACGATGGTGAGGGCGAGATAGAGAAGGCTTAATGTGAACATGCGGCGAGATCGGGATCGAGCGCGTGACTCGGGGTGGAGAAACGACTGAGCCAGGCCATCACGATCGGTGCCACGCCCCACGGACGGATGCCGGCACGCATCCACCCGCCGACCCGCGCCGCGTCGGCGGGGCCGCCACGATGGTAGCAGTCGCGGCGGGCGGCGGGCTGGCGCGGTACGGGTTGCGCGCACGCCCCTCGTCGAGGCTGCACCTCAACCCCCGCCGAGCCGCTTGCGCAGACGCGACCACAGGGAAGCCTCCGCCGGCGCCGACGAATCCGCGCCGGCCTCGGGCAATTCCACGGCCAGCGATGCCAGCGTGCCGGTGACCACGTTCAGCAGGCGCAGGTTCACGCCGGTCTCCTTGCGCACCCGGCTGGCGAACTCCACCGCCAGCATCGAATGCCCGCCCAGGTCGAGGAAGTTGTCGTTGCGGCGGATCTCCTCCACGCCGATCAGCTCGCGCCAGATGCCGGCGAGGTACAGCTCGCGCGGATCGCTCATCGCCTCGGCCACCGCCGCGGCCTCGGCCGGCTGGCTGGAACGCGACTGCGCCACGATGGCCGCCGCCACCGGCTCGGGCAGTTGCTTGCGGTCGATCTTGCCGTTGGGCGTCTTCGGCAGCTGCGGCAGCGGCTCGATGTGCTGCGGCAGCATGTAGCCGGGCAGGCGCTGGCGCAGGTGCTCGCGCAGGTCGCGGGCGCCGGCCTCGACGTCGCCGTCCATCACCACGTAGAGCACCATGCGCAGGTCGTTGTCGCCGAAGCGGCGCACCACCACCACGGATTCGCGCACCGCCGGATGGCTGTCGGCGGCAGACTCGATGTCGCCCGGTTCGATGCGGAACCCGCGCACCTTGATCTGATGGTCGGCGCGGCCGTGGAAATGCAGCACGCCATGGCGCCAGGCGCCCAGGTCGCCGGTGCAATACATGCGCGCGGTGCCGCCGGCGAAGGGATCGTCGACGAAGCGCTCGGCGGTCAGCTCCGGCTGGAACAGGTAACCGGCGGCCACGCCGTCGCCGCCGATCCAGATCTCGCCGATGACGCCCGGCGGCACCGGCCGGCGCTGCGCGTCCAGCACGTAGATCCGGGTGTTGGCGATCGGCTTGCCCAGCGGCACGGTGTCGAGATCCGGACGGATCCGCGCCACGGTGGACCAGATCGTGGTTTCGGTGGGTCCGTACAGGTTCCAGAACTCGCGGCAGCGCCCGGCCATGTTGCGCGCCACCACCAGCGGCAGCGCTTCGCCGCCGACGAACAGGCGCAACTGGTGCACCGCGCGATCCTGTCCGGTGTCCTGCAGCAGGCGCAGGACCGACGGCGTCACCTGCAGCACGTTGCAGCCGCTGCGGGCGATCAGGTCCCACATCTGGTTCGGCTCGTGCTGCTCCTCGTCGGTGGTGATGACCATGCGCCCGCCCACGATCAGCGGCAGGTACAGCTCCAGCCCGGCGATGTCGAACGACAGCGTGGTGGCCGCGCACAGGGTGTCGTCCTGGGTGAAGCCCGGCTCGCGCGCCATCGCCAGCAGGAAGTTGACCAGGTTGCGATGCAGGATCGCCACGCCCTTCGGCTTGCCGGTCGAACCGGAGGTGTACAGCACGTAGGCGGTGTCGTCGCCATGCACCACGGGCAGGCTGCCCTCGCCTGCCGGCTGCGCCGCCAGCGCGTCCACGTCGAGCAGTTCGCGACCCTCGGCGACCTCCGCCGGCAACAGCGCCGCATCGGTGACCAGCACGTGCCGCAGCCGTGAATGCCCGGCCATGTACTGCAGGCGATCCGGCGGGAAGGTGGGGTCCAGCGGCACGTAGGCGGCGCCGCTGCGCAGCACGCCCAGCACCGCCACCAGCATCGACAGGCTGCGCGGCACGCAGATGCCCACGCGATCGCCGCGACCGAGGCCGTGGCGAACCAGCGCCATCGCGAGGTTGCGGCTGGCCTGGTCGAGGCCGGCGTAGTCGATCCGCTCGCCGCCGCACTCGGCGGCGATACGCTGCGGCGTGGCGCGCATCTGCGCCTCGATCATCGCGGGCAGGCCCAGCGTGCGGTCGTAGTCCATCGCGGTGGCGTTCCAGTCCGCGAGCACCTGCGCGCGTTCCGCCGCGCCCATCAGCTCGAAGTCGCCCAGCGCCCGCTGCGGCGAAGCCACCGCCTGCACCAGGATCTGCCGCAGGTAACCGACCCAGCGCGCCACGCTGTCGGCGTCGAAGATGTCGGTGTTGTAGGTGAGGCCGCCGGAAAGCCCCTGCGCGTGCTCGATGAACCACAGGCCGACGTCGTCGGCCGCTCCGTGCTGGAACACCGGGATGTTCTGGTGTTCGAGCTCGCCCCAGTGGCCCGGGCGCAGGCGCACGTCCTGGAACGAGAACATGGCCTGGCTCAGCGGCGGGCGGCTGTCGTCGCGGCGCAGGTTGAGGTCGATCACCAGCTGCTCGAACGGCACGTCGGCGCAGGCAAAGGCATCGAGCACCACTTCGCGCACCGCATGCAGCGCCTGCAGGAACGAGCTCCCGTCCTCCAGCTGCACGCGCAGCGGCAACGCGTTGACGAAGAAACCCATCACCCGCTCCAGCTCGGGCGTGTCGCGTCCGCGCACGGGCGTGTTCACGATCAGGTCGCGCTGGCCGCTGAGCCGACGCAGCAGCACGCACCACGCCGTCAGCAGCACCATGAACAGCGTGCCCTGGCCCTGCTGGCCGAGCTGACGCATGCCCGCCGCCTGATCCGCCGGCAGGTGGATCCACTCGGTGGCGCCAGCGCCGCTCATGCGCGGCGGACGCGGACGATCGACCGGCAACTCCAGCGGCTCCAGCGCGCCAGCCAGGCGCTTGTGCCAGTGCGCCAGCTGGCGCTGCAATTCCTCGCCGCGCATCCACCGCGCGTGCCACGCGGCGAAATCGGCGTACTCGACCGCCAGCGGCGGCAAGCCGGGCTCCCTGCCCGCCGCACGCGCGGCATACAGCGCGGCCATCTCCTCGTACAGCAGGTCGAACGACCAGCCGTCCCAGATCACGTGGTGCGGCATGAAGAAGAACACGTGCTCGCCGGCATCGAGCCGGAACAGTCGCACCCGGAACAGCGGTGGCGTGGCCAGGTCGAACGGCTCGGCGATCAGTTCCTCCAGGCGCCGGGCCAGCGCGGCCTCGCGCTCGGCGGGGGCCACGCCGGAGAGATCTTCCAGCGGCAGCGCGACATCCAGTTCGGCATGGATGCGCTGAATCGCGGTCTGCTCGGCCAGCTCGATCGTCGTGCGCAGAGTCGGCTGGCGCCGCACCATGTCGCGCAGCGCCTGTTCGAAGGCGGCCACGTCCATCGGCCCGCGCAGCCGATGCGCGGACGGGGCGTGGTAGACCACCTGGCCCGGGTTGAGCTGCTCCAGGTACCAGACGCGCTGCTGCATCAGCGAGAGCGGCGCCGTGGCGCGATCGGCGAGCCGCGGGATCGCGGGCGGCGCGGGGCGGCCCCGTGCCGGGTCCAGTGCGCGGATCGCCGCCGCCATCGCGGCCACGCTGGGGGCGTCGAACGCAGCGCGCAGCGACAGGCTCAATCCCAGCTCCCGGTTGAGCCGCGCGATCCAGCGCGAGGCCAGCAGCGAATGGCCGCCCAGGTCGAAGAAATTGTCGTCCACGCCCGGCGCGTCGACGCCCAGGGTCGCGGCCATCGCCGCGGCCACGCGCTGTTCGAGTTCGTCGCGCGGCGCCTGCTGCGCCTGCGTGCCGCTGCCGGCGGCTGCGCCGGGCGCCGGCAGCCGCGCGCGATCGACCTTGCCGTTGGGCGAGAGCGGAATCGCCTCCAGCATCACGTAGTGCGACGGCACCATGTACTCGGGCAGGCTCGCGCGCAGGTGCGCGGACAGTTCGGCCGGGTCGGGGTTGGTACCGGCCGCGGCGGCGACGTAGGCGACCAGGCGCATGTCGCCGGGACGATCCTCACGCGCCAGCACCACCGTCTGCGCCACCGCCGGATGCGTGGCGAGCCGGTGCTCGATCTCGCCGAGCTCGATGCGGAATCCGCGCAGCTTGACCTGGAAGTCGTTGCGGCCGAGGTAGTCGATGTTGCCGTCCGCGCGCCAGCGGCCGAGGTCGCCGGTCTTGTACATGCGCGCGTCGGCGTCATGCCCGAACGGGTCGGGCAGGAAGCGCTCGGCGGTCAGCGCCGCGCGGTTGAGATAGCCGCGACCGACCTGCACGCCGCCGATGAAGATCTCGCCCGCCACGCCCACCGGCACCGGCTGGCCGCAGCCATCGAGGATGTAGATGCGCGTGTTGGCCACCGGCCGGCCGATCGGGATGCTCGATGCGCCGTCGCCGGGCACGCACGCCCACGCGGTGACGTCCACCGCCGCCTCGGTCGGGCCGTACAGGTTGTGCAGGCCGACGTCGGGCAGCTGGCGGAAGAACGCCGCGGCCAGCACGGCCGGCAGCGCCTCGCCGCTGCAGATCACCCGCTTGAGGCTGGCACACGCGGCGCTATCGCCATGCTCGAGGAAGGCATGCAGCATCGAGGGTACGAAATGGACGGTGCTGACCTGCTCGCGGCGGATGATCTCGGCCAGGTAGGCCGGGTCGCGGTGGCCGCCGGCACGCGCCATCACCAGCCGCGCGCCGCTCATCAGCGGCAGGAAGAACTCCCACACCGAGACGTCGAAACTGCACGGTGTCTTCTGCAGCACCACGTCGCGCGCGTCGACGGCGAACATCTCCTGCATCCAGCGCAGGCGGTTGACCACGCCGCGATGCTCGTTCATCGCGCCCTTGGGCAGGCCGGTGGAGCCGGAGGTGTAGATCACGTAGGCGAGGTGGCGGTCATGCAGGCCGGCAGCCGCCGTGGTCGGGTTGGACGTCTCGCACGCGGCCCATGCCGGCTCGGCACCGTCAAGCGCCAGCAGCGGCACGCCGGGCGCCAGCGGAGCCAGCCGCGGCGCGAGCGCCTGCTGGGTCAGCAGCACCGCCGGCGCGCAATCCTGCAGCATCCAGGCCAGCCGTTCGGGCGGGTACTCCGGGTCCAGCGGCACGTAGGCCGCGCCGGCCTTCAAAATGGCCAGCAGGCCGACCACCAGCTCCAGCGAACGCTCGGCGCAGATCGCCACCCGCTGATCGGGACGCACGCCGGACGCGCGCAGGTGGTGGGCGAGCCGATTGGCCCGCTCGTTCAACTCGGCGTAGCCCAGCGTCGCGCCTTCATGGCTCACGGCGACCGCCTGCGGCGTGCGCGCGACCTGCGCCTCGATCAGCTCGTGGATGCACTGCCCGGCCGGGTAGTCGACGCGGGTGGCGTTGAACTTCTCCAGCACCTTGCGCTGCTCGATGTCGGTGAGCAGCGGCAGCCGGCCGAAGGCGGTGTCGCCGCCCGCAACCATCGCCTGCAGCAGGGTCTGGTAGTGCCCCAGCCACTGGCGGATGGTGGCGCCGTCGAACAGCTCGCGGTTGTACTGGCATTCCAGGCGCAGCTCGCCATGGCTTTGCACCGCATTGATCGCCAGCTCGAAATTCTCGTAGCGACGCGGGTTGCTGGCGAACTCCAGCTGCAGGCCGGGGAACGCGGAATCCTGGTGATCCAGCGCCTGGTCGATGTTGAACATCACGCTGACCAGCGGCAGGCGCGAAGGATCGCGCCCGATGCGCAGCTTGCGCAGCAAGGTGCCGAAGGTGAGGCGCTGGTGTTCCAGCGCGTCGAGCAAGGTGGTTTGCGCCTGCTCGATGGCCAGGGCGGCGGGCCGCTCCAGGTCCGGCTCGAACAGCAGCGGCAAGGTGTTGACGCAATGGCCGACCAGCGCCTCGTGGCCGTCGATCGCCTGCCCGGCGGTGGGGATGCCGATGACCACGCGCGGCTGGTGCGCCAGCCGCGCCAGCAAGGCGGCGAAACTGCCGAGCAGGGTGGCGAACAGGCTGGCGCCGCTGCGTGCGCCGAGGCGACGGATCGCGCCGACCAGTTCCGCATCCAGCGTCCAGTCCTCGCGGGCGGAGGCGAAGCCGCGACGGGCCGGGCGCGGGCGGTCGGTGGGCAGGTCCAGCACCGGGATCTCGTCGGCGAAGCGCGCCAGCCAGTACTGCTCGTCCTGTGCGGACGCCGCATCCGGCTGGCGGGCCTGGGCCAGCGCGTAATCGGCGAACGCCTCGGCCGCGGGCAGCGCCTCCGCCGCCTGGCCGAGACGCTGTGCGTACAGCGTGCCCAGCTCGCGCACCAGCACCCACCACGACCAGCCATCGCAGACGATGTGATGGGCGGTGAGGATCAGCACGTGCTCGTCGTGCGCCAGGCGCAGCAACTCGCCGCGCAGCAGGTGGTCGCGGCCCAGCGCGAACGGCGTTTCCACCGCCGCGGCGCGGCGCTCGGCCAGGGCCTGTTCACGCCGCACCGGATCGGCGGCGGACAGGTCGAGCAGCGGCAGCTCCAGGCGCATCTGCTCGCGCACGCACAAAGCCTCGCCATCCGGGCCGAAGCTGGCGCGCAACGCATCGTGCCGATCCACCAGCGATTGCAGCGCGGCATGCAGCGCGGCCTGGTCGAGCGCGCCGCGCAGGTGCAGCGACACCGATTCGTTGTAGGCCAGCGAGGCCTCGGCCCCCAGCTGGTCGGCCAGCCAGATTTCGCGTTGCGGCTCGGTGCTGGGCACCACGCGCGACAGGGCGCCGTCGGCGAACGGGTCGTAGTCGACGGCGAGCGCCGCGTCCTTGGCGGGAGTTCCGTTATTCATGATGATCAACTTGCCTTGGTGAAGCTGCCCGGTTGCCCGGGAACCTGCACGAACCATGCCGGACGCCCGTCCGGTTCGCGGCCGATGCGCGCGCCGGGCACCGGCGGCTCGCGCGCGTCCATCACGGTGCGGGCGGTGGCGGTGCGGCGCGGCAGGAAGTCGGCCTCCTGCAGTTCGATCACCGAATCCTTCCAGGCCTGGGTGATCTGCCGGAAATCCGCCTCGCTGTGCGCCGAGGTGAAGAAGCAGGGGAAGTTGTCCAGGATGTGCACGCCGCGGCTGCGCATCATGGCGAACAGCAGGTCCTGCAGCGGATGCTCTTCCAGGAACTGGGTCTTCCAGAACGAGGCGAAGTGCTTGACCGCGATCGGCGCGCCGACTTCGTCGCAGAACGCGTTGAGCTCGGCCGCCATCGCGCTGGTGCGCGCGTTGAGCCGCTCCTGCAACCCGGCACCCTCCGCCTTGATGTGCTCAAGCACCGCCTGCGCCGCGGCCAGCGCCAGCGGGTGGCGCACGAAGGTGCCGGCGAAATAGGTGACGCCCACGGTCGGCACCGAGTCGTCGCCGAACTGCCAGCTGCCGCCGTCCAGCGCATCCATGAACTCGCGCTTGCCGGCGATCACGCCGATCGGATAGCCGCCGCCGACCACCTTGCCGTAGGTGGCAAGGTCGGCCTGGATGCCGAACAGCGCCTGGGTGCCGCCGGGGTGGGCGCGGAAGCCGGTGACGATCTCGTCGAAGATGCACAGCGTGCCGGAGGTGGCGGTGATCTTGCGCACTTCGCGCAGGAAATCGACCGGCTGGAAATCGGGCCGTCGGCTCTGCACCGGCTCGATCAGCACGGCAGCCAGCTCGTGCGCCCGCGCGCGGATGATCTCCAGCGACTCCGGCGTGCCGTAATCCAGCACGATCACGTTCTCCGCCGTGTTGCGCATGATTCCCGGCGCCGCCGGCACCGCGCGCAGCTTCCTGGTGCCGCGCACGATCACCTCGTCGATGATGCCGTGGTAAGAGCCGCTGAACAGCACCACGGTGCTGCGCCCGGTCACCGTGCGCGCCACCCGCAAGGCACCCAGCACGGCTTCCGAACCGGTGTTGCACAGGGCGGCGCGGTCGTGCCCGGTGACCTCGCACACCAGCCGCGCCACCTCGCCGGCGAGCGGATGCTGCGGGCCGATCTCGTAGCCCAGGTCGAGCTGGCGGCGGATCGCCTCCAGCACGAAATCCGGCTGCCAGCCGAACAGGCTCATGCCGAAGCCGTTCAGCGCATCCACGTATTCGTTGCCGTCCAGGTCCCACAGGCGCGAACCCTTGGAGCGCTCGACCACCAGCGGGTAGACGATTTCCTTGGTCAGCGGGCGGAAGCCGTTGACCACGCGCGGGTCGGCCATGTGCGGGCGCTGCGCTTCGGTGTACTGCTTGGACTTGCGCGAGCGCGCCACGTAGCGCTCGATGAAGCGTTCCAGCCGCTCGCGCTGGTGGCTGGACAGTTCAAGCTGGCCGTTGTCGATGCGGGCGATCGCACCGAACGCCTTCTTGACGTCGTAGCGGGTGTGCGCCAGCGCCGCCTCCTCGTCGCGATCGGCGCTGGTCGATACCGGTGTTGCCGCTGGCGGCGGCGCCACGCTGGCCGCTGGCGCCGATGGCGTTGGCGGCGTCGCGGACGCGACGGGTGCGGCGGCGTTCGCCGCGCCGCCGAGCAGGGCCAGCTGCTGCGCCATCAGCTGCATCTGCTGGTCGATCACCTGGCGCACGTAGTCGTTGCCGCCCGCTGCCGCCGCCGGCTGCGTCGGCGCGGCCAGCGTCGGCGTTGCCGCGGGGGCGGCGACCGGCGCTGCAACCGGCGCTGCCGCCGGCGCGTCCGGCGGCATCTGCTCGTCCAGCAGCGCCGCCAGCCGGTCCAGGCTGGCATGGTCGACCATCAGCTGGCGGAAGGTCACCTTGACCGGGAACACGCGCGACAGATGCAGAGCGACCTGGGTCAGCATCAGGCTGTCCAGCCCCAGCTCGATGAAGTTGCTGGCGCTGTCCGCATCGTCCAGTTCGATCCCGGTGATGTCCTCGAACACCGCCTTGAGCTGGTTGACCAGCCGGGGGCGGCGATCGGCAGGGGTGGCGACTTGCGGCATGGGGGTTTCCTCGGCCGCGGACGCGGCGGCGACGGGTGTCGGTTCGGCTAGCGATGGATTCGGCGACGCGGCGGGTGCGGCGTCCAGCCAGCAGCGCTGGCGTTCGAACGGATAGGTCGGCAGGCGCACGCGGCGACGGCGCGCGCGATGGTCGAGTCGCGCCACATCCAGCGCCACGCCGCGACTCCACAGCTGGCCCGCGGCCTGCAGCAGCGCCGCGCGCTCGGCATCCGCCGCATCGGCCAGGCTGGGCACGGCGGCGATGCGCTCGCGCGCCGCACCGAGTTGCTGCCGCGACAACGTGGTCAGCGTGTGGCGCGGCCCCACTTCCAGCAGCACGCGCGAGGGTGCGTCGAGCACCTTCGACAGTGCCGTGGAGAAACGCACCGGCACGCGCAGGTGCTGCGTCCAGTACTCGATCGAACCGGCCTGCGCGGCATCCAGCCAGTCGCCCAGCGCGGTCGACACCAGCGGCAGCTGCGGACGGCCCAGCTCCACGGCGGCGAGCGCGGCGCGGAACGGCGCCAGCACCGGTTCCATCATCGCCGAGTGGAAGGCGTGCGAGGTCTGCAGCAGGCGCGCGGCAATGCCGTCGGCCTCCAGCGCCGCGCGGAAATCCTCGATCGCGCTGGTCGGGCCGGAGACCACGCAGGCACCCGGCGCGTTCTCCGCCGCCAGCGCCAGACCTTCCGGCAGGCGCGCCTGCAGCGCATCCAGCGACAAGCGCACCGACAGCATCGCGCCGGCCGGTTGCGCCTGCATCAGCTCACCACGCCGCGCCACCAGCGCGATCGCGTCGCGCAGGGTGAACACACCGGCGAGCGTGGCCGCCACGAACTCGCCCACGCTGTGGCCGATCATCGCCGCCGGCCTGACGCCCAGGCTCATCCACCACTGCGCCAGCGCGTATTCGATGGCGAACGTGGCCGGCTGCATCACCGCCGTGGGCAGCAGCGCGGCCGGGTCGTCGGCGAACACGCACGCGGCGAGATCGAAACCGCCCTGCTCGCGCAAGGCGCTGGCGCAGGCGTCGAAGGCATCGCGGAACACCGGCTCGCTGGCATGCAACGCGCGGCCCATGCTGGCGTACTGGGCGCCCTGGCCGGGGAACAGGAACACCACGTCGCTCGCCTGCGCCGGCACGCTGCGCGAAGCCGCCGCAGCGGTTTCCGCGCTGGCCAGCTGCGCGCCGGCACTTCCAGCAGAGTCGGCAACCACCGCCAGCCGGTGGGCGAACGCCTTGCGCCCGACCGCCAGGGTCCATGCCACGTCGGCGAGCTCCAGGTCGGACGCCGCGGCCAGGTGCGCGCCAAGCCGGGTGGCCGCCGCGCCCAGCGCGGTGGCCGTGCGTGCCGACAGCAGCAGCAACTGCGGCCCCGACCCCGGTTCGGCCGGCAGCGCGGCCGGCGCCTCCTCCAGCACCACGTGCGCATTGGTGCCGCCCACGCCGAACGAACTCACACCGGCGCGGCGCGGCACGCCGGGTTCGCTGGTCCACTCGTGCAACTGGTCGTTGACGACGAATGGCGAATGGGCGAAGTCGATCGCCGGATTGGCCGCGGTGTAATGCAGGCTCGGCGGAATGCGCCGCTCGGCCAGCGCCAGCGCGGTCTTGATCACGCCGGTCGCGCCGGCGGCGATCACCAGGTGGCCGACGTTGCTCTTGACCGAGCCGAGGCGGCAGAAACCGGTGTCCGGCGTGTCGCGGCGGAACGCCTTGACCAGGCCCTCGACCTCGATCGGATCGCCGATCGGCGTGGCCGTGCCGTGCGCCTCCACGTACGAGATGCTGCGCGCGTCGACGCCGGCGTCGCGCTGGGCCATCGCGACCACTGCGGCCTGGCCCTCGCTGCTGGGCGCCATGAAGCTGGCCTTGGTGCCGCCGTCGTTGTTGATCGCGCCGCCGCGGATCACCGCGATGACCGGGTCGCCGTCGGCCTGGGCGTCGGCCAGCCGCTTCAGCAGCACCACCGCCGCGCCGTCGCTGAACACGGTGCCGCGCGCCTCGGCGTCGAAGCTGCGCGTGTGGCCGTCCGGCGACAGCATGGCGCCATCCTGGAACAGGTAGCCGCTTCGCGGCGGACAGGTGATCGAGGCACCGCCGGCCAGCGCCATCTCGCACTGGCCGCTGCGCAGGCTCTCCATCGCCTGGCAGATCGCCACCAGCGAGGTGGAACAGGCGGTGTGCACGCTCACCGCCGGGCCGGTGAGGTCCAGCTTGTGTGCCACCCGCGGCGCGATGAAATCCTTCTCGTTGTCCAGCATCACCTGGAACGCGCCGAGCTTCCCGACCTGGTCGGGATGCGCGCTGACGTGGTGCTGGAAATAGGTCGCGTTGTACATGCCGGCGAACACGCCGACCGGGCCGTCCTGCGCGCCGGGCGCATGGCCGGCGCGTTCCAGGCACTCCCAGCACAGCTCCAGGAACAGCCGCTGCTGCGGGTCCATCAACTCCGCCTCGCGCGGGCTGATGCCGAAGAACGCGGCGTCGAACAGCTCCACGCCGTCGATCACGCCGCGCGCGGGCACGTAGGCCGGATCGTCGCGCAGGCTCGCCGGGATCGACGGGTCGAGCTCGCCCGGCGCGAAGCGGGTGATCGACTCGCGCCCCTCGCACAGGTTCTGCCAGAAGCTCTCGATGTCCGCGGCGCCGGGGAAGCGGCCGCTCATGCCGATGATCGCGATCGGCTCGGCACCGGCTTGCGCGCCGGCGGCACGCGGGCGGGCGAGGCGCGCCGGTTCGATGCCGTCGGCGCCGGCGTGATCGCGGTGGCGGGCCAGCGCCAGCGGCGTGGGATCGCGGAAGAAGGTCAGCACGTCCAGCGCGGCATCGCCGTCGCGGCGCAAGCGATCGATCAGCCGCACCGCCAGCAGCGAGCTGCCGCCCAGCTCGAAGAAGTTGTCGTGGCGGCCCACCTTGTCCAGCGCGAGGCTGGCGGCGAACGCCGCGCACAGGCGCGCCTCCGCGTCGCCCACCGGGGCTTCGTAGGCGTTGGCCAGCTCCGGCCGTGCGCTGCCCGGTGGCGGCAACGCGGCGCGATCGAGCTTGCCGTTGGCGGTGACCGGCAGCGCGTCCACCACCACCCAGGCGGCCGGCAGCATGAACTCCGGCAACTCGGCGGCCAGGCCGCGGCGCAGCGCCGGCAGATCCGGATGCGGCGCAGCGCCGACCACGTAGGCGACCAGGCGCTTGCCCAGCGGCGGGTCGTCGCGCAGCACGACGGTACAGGCGCGCACGCCGGGCTGGCGCATCAGCGCCGCCTCGATCTCGCCGGTCTCGATGCGGTAGCCGCGGATCTTGACCTGGCCATCGCGCCGGCCGACGAATTCCAGCGCGCCGTCATCGCGCCAGCGCACCAGGTCGCCGGTGCGATACAGGCGATCCTCCGCGCCGCCGAACGGATCGGGCACGAAGCGCTCGGCGCTCAGCTGCGCGCGCCCCAGGTAGCCGCGCGCCACGCCAGCGCCGCCCACGTGCAGCTCGCCGACCACGCCCGGCGGCAGCAGTTCGCCGGCACGGTTCATCACGTACACGCGGGTGTCGGCGATCGGCCGCCCGATCGGCACCGAACGCGCGTCGGCGGGCAGATCCCGGGGGATCGACCAGGTGCAGGTGAAGGTGGTGCACTCGGTCGGGCCGTAGCCGTTGATGATCTCCACGCCGGGCAAGGCCGCCAGCGCGCGGCGCACGTGGTCGACCGACAGCGCCTCGCCGCCGATCAGCAACTGGCGCAACCCGTCGAGCCGGCGCGGATCTTCGTCGACCACGGCGTTGAACAGCGAGGAGGTCAGCCACGCCGTGGTGACGCCCTCGCCGGCGATGGTGGCGGCCAGGCCTGCCGCGGTGGGGATCATTTCCGGATGCACCACCACGCGGCCGCCGTTCAGCAGCGCGCCCCAGATTTCCAGGGTGGCGGCGTCGAAGCCCAGCGGCGCGGCGTGCAACAGGCGCGTGTCGGCATCCAGCCGCACGTAGTCCACGCCGCACACCAGCCGGATGATCGAACGGTGGGCGATCGCCACGCCCTTGGGCGTGCCGGTGGACCCGGAGGTGTACATCACGTAGGCAAGCGCGTCGCCGTCGACGGCCGGCAGCGGCGCATCGTGCGGCGCGGGTGCGGCTTCCGCGGCATCCAGCGCGACGCACTGCACGCCGTCGGGAAGCAGCGGCGACGCGGCAGCGGATGCGACCAGCACCATCCGCGCCCCCGCATCGGCAAGCGCAAACGCCAGCCGCTCCGGCGGATGGTTGCGATCCAGCGGCAGGTAGGCCGCGCCGGCCTTGAGCACGCCGAGAAGCGCCACGACTGCCCCCGTCGAGCGCTCCAGCGCGACGCCGACGATGTCGCCCGGCACCACGCCGGCATCGCGCAGGCGCCGGGCCAGCACGCCTGATCGCTCATCCAGTCGCGCGTAGCTCAGCCGGCTTGCGCCATCGATCACCGCCAGCGCATCGGCATGCGCGGCGGCAGCGCGGGAGAACAGACTGCCCACGCTGTCAGCGCGGTTGCGCGGCACGGCGGTGTCGTTCCATTGCACCAGCAAGCGCTGGCGTTCGGCGGGGGCGAGGAGATCCAGGTCGGCAAGGCTGGCCTCGCCTTCGCCAAGCAAGCCGGCCCACGCAAGCTGCACGGCATGGGCCAGCAACTCGACGCTGGGCGCCGTCAGCGGGCTGCGCCAGCGCAGTTCGATGGCCGCTCCGTTATCACGGTCGATGCGCCAGGTGGAGAGTGCGGCGGCCGACGGCACCGCGGTGTCGTGCAGCACCACCCACGCGACCGTCGACGAAGCCGCCGACGCGCTCGGCGCGGACAGCACGCCTTCCAGCCATGCCGTGCGCTGCGCGTCGCGGGGCACCGGCACGGTCAACTGGCGGATGTTTCCCGCCTGTTGCAAAGTCGCCAGAATGGATCCGGCGCCGGTCAGTCGTGCCTCGACCAGGGCCAGCGCGGCGAGCAGGCTCTGCGCGGCCCGTGCGGGGTCGACCGCATCCACCGCCGCCACGCGCGCGGCCAAGGCGGCGGCCAGTGGCATGCGGCGGCTTTGCCAGGCACCGTCGCCGACAGGCGCGATACCCGGCAGCACGTCCAGCAACGACACGCCGTCGTCAATTGCCACCGGATTGGATGCCGCGCCCACCGCCCCCTCCTGGCCGGGGCGGCAATGACTCCGCCACGACACTCGATCTCCCTCGGGCAAGCTGCGACCGCCCCGAGGCAACACGGATCGGCCGGCGTCTGCCCAGCGAGGCTGCCCTGGCGTACCGCTCGTCGCGTCGTCCGCCAAACAGCCCCTGGAAGCCAAGATTAGCGCAGAAATACCCTGAACTGTGCAACGTGACACACCGTTCCCGGCGTGCCCGTGCTAGCCGGATGCCGCCTTCGTCGCGGCGGACTGGAACGCGAACAGCCACAGGATCGCCCGCTGCCGCGGGCTGCCGCTCCAGCTCACCCGGTAGGTGCCGGCCTGGTCGACCTGGCGGTAGGCCACCGCACATTGCACGCCGCTGATCGGCGGCAGCTGCAGATAGCTGTCGATCACGGTGAAGCCGTTGTCCGGCACCGCACTCATCTGGCGCACGTTGCCGTCGCCCCACCACACCGCGATCAAGGTCGCCGGCCCGGTCGTG
Source organism: Rhodanobacter sp. (assembly GCA_049650465.1). Lineage (GTDB taxonomy): Bacteria > Pseudomonadota > Gammaproteobacteria > Xanthomonadales > Rhodanobacteraceae > Rhodanobacter. The sequence goes on from JBASAF010000020.1 coordinate 88,916, forward strand.
GTGACCTCGCCGCTGGTCACGCTGAAACGGTCGGTCGGCTCGGAGAGGATGCCCTCCACCGTGCGCGCGACCTTGCCCGCGATACGCTGGACCAGGTTCGGCGCGGGGTAGTTCTGGGCGAAATCCTGCAGCACGCCGGCGTGGCGGATTTCCACGAAGGGGATGGTGATCTCGCGATCCGGCTCGCCCGGCTTGTCGATGCTGACGGTATGCCGCGGGCCGCCGGGGCCGGTCAGCGACACGTAGGCCTTGACGTCGAAACGGCCCTGGTAGCCGTCATAGACCGCGGCGGGGCCGACCTGGGTCCAGTGCCGCCCGTAGCTGTCGGTCGGCGCCACGGCATTGCTGGCAAAGCCGCCGTTGAGCACCAGCAGTGAGCTGCCCGCGCGCGCGGTGACCAGCGGCGGCGTCACCGCCGGACTGCTGCCGCGGTGATCGGCCTGCGCCAGCAGGACATGGGCGCCCAGAGCCGGGGCCGCGGGGACGGGTTTCGCCGGCATGTCGGCTCCTGCCGTGGTCAGGGGGATGCAAGCCAGCATGAGCAGCCGCCACACCCGGCGCCGGCCGGCACGGGCGCGGCCGGGCATCACGCGCCGCCGACCCTGGCGTAGGGCGCGGCATCCGAATCGACGGAGGAGGCGCCGGCCAGTCGTCGCGCCAGGCGCTTGGTGCCGGTGTAGAGCCCGCCGGCCGCCAGGGTGGCGGCGTCGAGCAGTGGGAAGCGGCCCACCGCCGGCGGTACCCAACCGTAGCCGCGAAGCATGTCGTGGGTACGATGCAGCAGGGCGTCGCGCCGCGTCGACCGCGTGTAGTAGGTGAAGCTCATGGTGATCGAGGGGCCATCGCCATTCTCGACCATGTGCGGGCTGGTGGAAGGCATGTACGCCCCCATCCCCGGCTCCAGGTCGAACACCTGGGCGCGCTCGCGATACTCCTCGCGCCATTGCAGCAGCTCGCGCGAATGGGTGCGGTGGAAACGGTCGCGGGCGTGCTCGCTGACCACCGTCGTGTCGCGATGGTCCCAGACATAGATCCGCTTGCTGCCGCGCAACTGCAGGATGAAGTTGTGCTCCTTGTCCATGTGGAACGGCGTCACCGCCCCGGGCGAGGTGAGGAAGATCCAGCCGGCGCGGTAGCACATGCCGGGGTCGACCGACTCCACCTGTGGCCGGATCGAGTCCAGCACTTCATCGACGACGGCGCGGTACTGGGGATCGGACTGCACGTTGAGCAGCGAGGTCCAGGCGGCCGCATGCTCGATGTCGGCCAGTGTCGCCTCGACCCCCTTGGCGTTGGGATGCAGCTGGGGCGCGTCATTGAACGCCGTGCCGGCGCTGGCGTCGCCGCTGTGCGAACGCACCCGCCCGCACGCCTCCAGCCGCTTGCCCAGCTCGATCAGGGCCGGCAACTGCAGCGCGGGATGCCCCTGCAGATGATGCCGGACAGCCTGGATCCGCCAGGGATCGAATTGGTCCCAGGCGACCTCCAGCAGCTTGGACGAATGACCCGACATGCCCCCTCCCCGGACCCGCCGGCCAGCCGGCCGTGCAGCGGGTCGAAGCGGCAGTGTGCCCCGCGCACCGATGGCCCGCAAGCTCAATCGCGGCGGAAACAGAACCCGTGATAGCGATCGACCGCATGATCCGGATGGAACGGTATGCGCATGTGGCGCTCGGTCGTCGACCACTGGTCGACCACCCCGTAGCCGGCTTGGGCGAACTCCTCGACGAACCCGCCCAGCGCGGAAACCCGGTACGGGCAATTGGCGATGCCGACCCGACGCCGGGTGACACGCTGCAGGGTCACGAACGCACGCTCGGGATGCAGCGGCGTCATGTTGACCAGCACGTGCCGCGGCGGCTCGCGCAGCGAACGCAACAGCTCCGGCAGCGAGTAGTCGAGGTACTGCAGCACGCCACTGCAGAGCAGCACGTCGCAACCATCGGCATCCCGCGGCGAGTCGGTGAAACCCAGCTGCCCGGCGGCACCCTCGCGCTGTGCCAGGGCGCGCCCGGCGGCGACGACGGCGGGCACGTCGTGCACCAGCCAGCGCAGGTCGTCCGGATACGGCAGCACGTGGCGGAAACCGAAGTAGCTGGTACCCACATTGCCGCCGAGATCGAACAGCTGGCGGCACCCGGTGGCAAAGATGCGGGAGAGCCAGAACAGCACCGGGTAGTCCACGAACTGGACCTGCTCCAGCCGGTTGGCGTAGAGCTCACCCGATTGCGGCTGGTCGAAGTTGGTCGGCAACGATGCCGGGGCTCCGGCACGCGCCTCGTCGAAACTGGCGAACACGCCGCCGTAGGCATTGCCTGGCAACACGTCGCCAGCGAACAGGCGCCGGTAGATCGGCCGGGCCAGCAGGCGCACGCCCGGCAATTCGGCCACGTCGAGCGCAACGCCACGCAGGCTTGCGGACAATCCCCTGGACATCGCTGCTCCTCCTCCGCCACCGGTGCGCCACGCTAGCACGAGCGCCTGCAGGCGTGCCCTGCTTCCGCGCCGACCGGGTATAGTCCCGCACGATGCGCGACGGCCGGCCCGGCCCGCGGCATGGGGGAGAGGCACGACGTGGCGCGCGAGACCGATTTCCTGGATCTCTACAGACTGCTTGACCTCCAGCCGGGTTGTGGCCTGGACGAGTTCAAGCACGCCTATCGGCGCCGCGTGGCGGTCCTGCACCCCGACCGGCGCAGCGACGATCCGCACGGCGTGGCTGCGCAACGACTGCAGCAGCTCACCGCGATGTACGGCATGGCGATGGAGTTCCATCGCACGCACGGCCGCCTGCCCGGTGCCGCGGGAACCCGCCCGGCGCCGGCGGCGCCTGCCGTTGGGCCCGCCGCGCCACCGGCCACGGTGCGGATACCGCCCGCGCGGCGGCGCTCCCGGCGCTGGTTGCTGCTGCCCGCGGCAGCCATCGTGGTATGGCTGGTGTGGCCCGGCGGGCAACCCCCGCCACCCGCCGCCCCACTCGCCGATGCGGCGCCGGTGTCCACGCACGGACCCGCCGCGCGGACGGCGGCGGATCGGCCGGTGCTGGAGCTGGGCATGGAGGCCGCCGCCGTGCGCGGCATCGAGGGCGAGCCCACCCTGATGATCGGCGACCAGCGGTGGGAATACGGCCCGTCATGGATACGCTTCGAGCAAGGCAAGGTGGTCGACTGGTACAGCTCGCCGCTGTACCCGCTGCATGCATCCACCCGCAGCGGGACGCCGGGGAACGATTGAGCATTGCAGCGGCCCGCCAGCAGGGTCCGCGCGCGGGGCGATCGATGCGCAAGGCGGGCCGCGACCGGCAGGCGGTCACGGCCCCTGCTCAGTTGCCCGGTTTGTACGGGGCAGGAAAGCCGGGCACCGGCAACGAACTGATCGGCACCGGCACGTAGACCGGCGCCGACGGCGGAGGCGGGTTGCCCTGCACCGTGCCGTCGGCCGTCACGTAGAAGCTGAGCACGCCCTTGTCGCTGCTCATGGTGGTGCCGCCCACGCTGATGTTGACGTTGCGCAGCCCGGCGTTGGCCGAGGTGGTCACCGTGTAGCCGGTGTCGGGCACAAGGTCGGTGACCACGTGGTAGGCCGACAGCGGCTGCACGCCATAGACGATGCCGCCGCTGAGCGGCGTGCCGGGGGCGCCGCTGCTGCTCACCACCACGGCGTTGCCGTCGCTGGCGAGCAGTTCCACGCCGACGATGCCGCCCTGGCCCACCGTCACCGGGCTGGCCGTGGCGACCTTGGCTGCGGTGCCGGACAGGTCGAACACGGTGAGCCATCGCTGGCTGGTGCCGGTATCGGCGGGGCGCACCTGCACCTGCCACGCCTTCACCGGGTTGTCGCCGGGATACATGCCCACCGTGGTCGTCTTGGTACCGGCCGGCAGCACGGTGGTCATCGCCCCCATGTACTTGCCGCCGTAGGTGACGTCGAACCGGTTCTGCCCCGCCGGCGCGCTGGCGGCGACCGGGTTGGCCGGGAAGTGCCACGCCATGTACTGGTCGTAATTCGCGCTGCCTTCGGTCGTCCGGTCGTAGACAATGAAGCGGTTGGGGCGCAGGTAGACGACTTGCCGCGACCATGCGGATACGGCCGCCCCGCCGGAGAACCTGCGGTACATGTCCTCCAGGTGGGTGGCCAGCATGTAGACATAGCCGCCGCCCTCCTCGTAGGCCGACACCTTGGTGCGCACGTTGTCGTCTTCGGTGGTATAGGCGCCCTGGCCGAAACGCTGCGCCACGGAACTGCCGCTCATGCTGCGCACGTAGAAGACGTTGTACAGCTGGCGGTTGCCCGAGTAGGGCGTGCCGTCGAGGTCGCCGTAGTTGTCGTTGAAGATCTTCGTCTCGTCGGCATTGCCGCCGGGCTCGTGCACCAGCCAGCCACCGGCATTCACCAGCAACGGCGAGCCCCCGCGCACCAGGGCGAGGCTGCCCTGGTCGAAGAACTCGTGGCCGGCGCCGGGGTTGTTGGTGTAGGGGCCGGCGCGGAACGACATCCAGCTGGCCGCGGTAGTCCAGTCCGAGCGCGCCGAGACGGCGTTCATGCCCGGCGCGAAATAGGACAAGGGCAAGGTGGTCAGCGCCGCCTTCGGCGCGTTCGGATCGATCGCCAGGAACTGCAGCCAGGTCGGCGCGGTGCTGTAGCCGCCGGTGGCCTGGTCGACCGCGGCGAGGTACTGGTTGAACACCGCGACCTTGGAAGATTGCCAGTAGCTCAGCGCACCGAGGATCTGCTGGAACATGCCGACCGGAACCGTGCCGGGCGGCGGCGAGGATGCATCGCCGTTGGAGTGGTTGTCGTCGCGGTCGTCGAAATAGACCAGCGATGGCCAGGTGAAATGCATCGAATAGTCGGCGCTGTCCACCGGGAAGGTGTAGGGCGCGCTGGCATGCAGCAGGTCCAACCCGGTGGCGGTCTTCACCTCGCGCGCCGGCAGGCTCATGTTGAGGATGCTCAGCGGCGCATAGTTGCCGTAGCCCTCCGGCCAACCCCCGCCGAGCATGTGCCGCTCGTAGTAGGGCTGCACGCGCGCGCCAAACTGGTTGTTCAACCAATCGGTCCACTGCGCCGGCGCGCTGGGGTTTTCATCGTAGGTGGCGAGCGAGATCACCGCCTTGGCGTGGAAATAGCCGGCATAGTAGTTGCCGATGGGATTGCCCTCGTAGGCAAACGCGGCGCACCCGCCGGATTTCTCCCACGCGGCAATCCAGGCGTTCGCGGTGGTGTAGATCTGCGTCCGCTGGGACGAGCTCAACAGGTCGTAGACCCAGTCATAGCCCAGGCCGTAACCCACGCCGTAAAAGCGGATGCCGTAGCCGCTGTCGGTGCACGGATCCCAGCCGTTGCTGCCCGGATAGGGCATCGACATCTTCATCAGGATGTCCACGGCCTTGGCGCCATAGGGAGCCGCCGCCGAGGCATCGCTGGACTTCAGCACCTGGTAGCACATTCCTTCGGCCAGCAGTGCCGGCAGATAGGACTCGCCCTGGTAGCCCGAACCCAGGTTTGGCCTGTCCGGATACTGGTCGCCCGTGGGGTACTCCACCGTGCCGCCGATGTAAGAATCGCAGGTGGCCTTGAGGGCCTTCCATTGCGGCGAGTTGGCCGCGGCGCGCTGGCGCAGCGTGCCCAGCGTGGAGGAATCAAGGATCAGGCGGGGATGCGGCGCCAGCGTCACCGCTTGCGGAGTGACCGGCACGGCGCTGAACGCGCTGGGCCTGGGTGCGCCGCTCACTCCGGGGTCGCGGTTCGCCGAGGCGACCAACCCGACCGGCAAACCGGCGGCAGCTGCGGGGCGCGTGACGCGGGGTGCGGCATCGGGCACCTCGACCACCAGCGGTGGCCGCGGGCGCTCGACCTGCGCGTCCTGGTGCCCGGCGGCCGCACCGCGCGCACGCAGCGCCGGCTTGGCGGCGCCAGCCTGGCGGCTCGGGCGGGTCGTGGCCATGTCGGCCCGCTGAAGATACCGGCTTGAAACCTGTCCACTGGCGGCCGGAGCGGTCCTGACCCGCGGGGTTTGCGAAATCGATCGCGATGTTTCCGGCGAACCCGCCGGGGTCGTGGCCAGTCCCGCGTCGGCCCGGGGAGGGGAAACCGGCGGAAGTTCGTCGCGGGCCGCGAGCAACGATATGGCGGTGAACACCAGCGCCAGCACCACGCCGCCGCCGAGCACGGCGGTGCGCGTGCGTCGTGCATGAAACGGGCGCGCGGCGGTTTCATTGCCCTGGACCGATGTCTCGGGCCTGCCCTTCGGCGCAATCTGGTCGGTGCGGGACATGGGGGGATCCGTAATGTAGGCGACGCCAACGACCCAGCCTCGCCAAACGCCGGGCTTGAGGTTGTCGACCGATTATCCCGAACGCCCCCCGCCCGGAAAGCGTACCACCACACAAAGCAGCGTAGAAGCGGCGTGAAGACGATGGCAGAGCGGTCACCGAGGGGGAGAGAGCCTCCGGCCCATGCCATGCGGGGCCGGGCCGGGAAGCCAGCCGGCCCCGTGCAAAGCGGCGCTCAGCGCGCGCCGCGGCGGAACAGGACTACTTCCACCGTCTGGAACAGGATCAGCAGGTCGAACAACAGGTTGTGGTTCTTCACGTAGTACAGGTCGTACTTGAGCTTTTCCTCGGCGTCGGCCTCCGAGGCACCATAGGGATAGCGCAGCTGCGCCCAGCCGGCGAGCCCGGGCTTGAGGCAGTGACGCAGATCGTAGTAGCGAATCTTCTGCCCCAGGTCGATCACGAACTGCGGCCGCTCGGGCCGCGGCCCGATGAAGCTCATCTCGCCCTTGAGCACGTTCCACAGCTGCGGCAGCTCGTCCAGGCGCACCTTGCGGGTGAAACGGCCCACCCGGGTCACCCGGTCATCGTCCTTGTTGGCCCAGCGGGCAATGCCGTCGAGCTCGGCATCGGTGCGCATGCTGCGGAACTTGATCAGCTGGAAGGTCTTGCCCCGCGCGCCGACCCGCTCCTGCCGGTAAAGGATGGGCTGGCCGGGGCCGGACTCCAGCCGGATGGCGAGCGCCACCAGCAGCATCAACGGCCAGGTGAGCAGCAGCACCAGCGCGGCAATCACCAGATCCGAACAGCGCTTGCTGAAGCGGCGCAGCGGCGTGGCATCGAAGCCGCCGGAGAACACCAGCCAGGAAGGATCGGTCAGGGACAACTGCACGCGGCCGGACTCCCGCTCGAAGAAGGTGGCCAGGTCGGTCACGTCGATGCCGTTCTGGCGGCACTCCAGCAGGTCGCGCATGGGCAGGCCACCGCGGCGGTCGTCGACGCCGACCACGATCTCGTCCACCTGGCGCTGCAGCGCCCAGTCCACCAGCGAACCCTCGGGGCGTACCAGGGACGTTGCACCGACCTGCACCTCCTCGCCCTCGCGCGGAACGAAACCGAGCACGTTGAAGCCGATCCGGTCGGCATGGCGGCGCATGCGCGTCTGGATCTGCGAGGCGCGCTTGCCCGCACCCAGGATCAGCACCCGCCGCTGGAACACCACGGCGTCCACCAGGCGCAGGAACACCAGCCGGAACCCCATCATCAGCGCGAAGGACAGCACCAGCGCGATGGTCAGCACGCCGCGGCCGACATAAGCCTGCGGCAGCAGGTAGTACATGATGAAGACGCCCACGCCGCCGAGCACGAAACCCACGCTCTGGCGCGCCAGCACCCCGAACCAGCTGGTTCGCATGTGCGACTGGTAGTGGCCGAGGGCGACCATGGCCAGCAGCATGATCACGGCGAACGCCAGCGATCGCTCCGGCATGTGATGGGAGAACTGGGCCAGGTCCGCCGGATGGTTGAAATAACGCAGGTACATGGCCGCGTTGAGCGAAAAGCCCAGCAGCACCATGTCCACCGCCGCCAGCAGCAGGAGCCAGCGGTTGGCTTTTCGACGCAGAAAGCGAAACATCTCCATCCCCCCGACCCTGCCACTCCAGCCAATCATGGCGCCTGGCGGCGCCGCATGACGCACATCCCCCGCCTCGGGCGGGCCTGCACCTATACACTTTATTCACACCAAATACAACCAAATTCGTCACAAACCTGCAAAATGCTCGAACGCCGGCCTATCATCCCACCGCGCTCCCAGCCGGTGCTGGTCGATCCGGTCGATCCGGGCAGGGAGCGCGACGGCGCCCACCACGCCGGCGGGAAGATCGAGATCGAGGGCCCGGCAAGGCGGCAGCCCGGCCGCCCCCGCTGGCGGATCGACAGGTTTGCCCTCTCCGGCGTCGAAGTCCGCCGGAGCCACGCCCAGTCCCAGGCCGAACGCCTTCAGCAAGGCCTCCTTGTGCGTCCACAGCGCCAGCAGGGCCCGCTCACGGGAAGCCGCGTCCAGCGCCAGGACCCGCCCCGACTCGGCGGGGGTGCAGATGGTGTCCATCATGTCGGCCAGACACACCCGTGAAGGCAGCTGTTCGATGTCGACGCCGACGGGCGCATTGCTCGCAATCGCGACCGCCACCCAGTCTTTCGCATGACTGAGGCTGGTGCCGAATCCCGTCCCCGGCAGGGTGGGCTGACCCGCCGGCGTGGTCACCAGCGGCACCCGCGCCGGCGCCATCTCCACGCACAGCGAGAGTGCGACGCGCCACACCGCATGAGCCAGGATGTAACGGGTGCGGTCGACCGCGAAACGGAACCGCGCCGCCCGATCGACCTCGCCGGCGTCAAGCACGGCAGCAGCCGCAGGCACGGCCGTCGCCGGAAACGATCGACACGCGAACACGACCGTGCGGCACGCGCCACGCGCCGGCGGCGCGAAGCCCACCTCCACCAGCGCCCTGCCCACGCTCGAGATGAAATGGTCCGTGTTCATTTCCCGCCCGCCGACTGCCATCGCGCCCAGTGTGGCATCCGCGCGCCGATCCGGCGCCCGGAAACACACCGGCCCGCCATTGGCGGGCCGGTGGGATCGGGCGCGGAACGGTGCTCAGAGGATGTAGACGAACATGAACAGGCCCAGCCAGACCACGTCGACGAAGTGCCAGTACCAGGCCACCGCCTCGAAGCCGAAGTGATGGTCCTTGCTGAAATGGCCCTTCAGCACGCGCAGCCAGATCACCGCCAGCATGATCGTGCCCAGCGTCACGTGCAGGCCGTGGAAGCCGGTCAGCATGAAGAAGGTCGAGCCGTAGACGCCGCTGCCCAGGGTCAGGTTCAGCTCGTGGTAGGCCTCGATGTACTCGTGCGCCTGGAAGTACAGGAAGGTGGCACCAAGCAGCACGGTCAGGCCGAGGAACAGCAGGATACGGCCGCGGTGGCCGGCACGCAGCGCGTGGTGGGCGATCGTGACGGTGACGCTGGAGGTCAGCAGGATCAGCGTGTTCAGCAGGGGGAGGCCCCAGGCCGGAACGGTTTCGAACGCCCCGCCGATCTTCGCCGGACCGTTGCCGCCGTTGGCGCCCCAGGCCGCGGTGTAGTCGCTCCACAGGAACTGGTGGGTCAGCACGCCATGGCCTTCGCCACCGAGCCACGGCACGGAGAACATGCGGATGTAGAACAGCGCGCCGAAGAACGCGCCGAAGAACATCACCTCGGAGAAGATGAACCACATCATGCCCATGCGGAACGAGGTGTCCACCTGCTGGTTGTAGTCACCGGCCAGCGATTCCCGGATGACCGAACGGAACCAGCCGAAGAACATGCCGAGCACGCCGACCACGCCGAGCGTGAACACGGCCTTGCCGAAACCGGTCTCGCCCGGCTCGGCGTTGAGCCAGTGCCCGGCGCCGAACATGAAGATGAACATGACGACCGCGGCGACGAATGGCCAGTAGCTCTTGGCCGGTACAAAGTAAACGTCGTGTTGCTGACCCATGCTGAGACCCCGTGGATTTCTCTTGATGACCCTGCCCCGCCATGCCGCTCGGGGAACTGCCTGCCGGTCGTGCCGACCCGGGTGATTGAAGTGGAAAGGTGGCCCGCCTATTTCATCAGCAGGATCTGCAGGAACGCCAGCAGGTAGAAACCGATCACCACCGCGACCAGGATCTTCACCGTGCGGCGCACGCCACGGCGCTTGTCCGTGGCGTCCCCGTCGTCTACCGGTCGAGTCATTTCCACTTGGCTTCCCTGGCGATCAGGCGTGCACGTTGCCGTGCGCCAGTTCTTCGTCATGGATGACCGGCGGCACCGCAAAGGTGTGATGCGGCGCCGGCGAAGGCACGGTCCACTCCAGCCCCTTGGCGCCTTCCCACACGCGGTCGGTGGCCTTCTTCCTGGAGAAGAACGCGCAGTGGATCAACACGCCGATGAAGATCAGCTGCGAGGCGCCGAACAGGAAACCGCCGATCGAGCTGATCATGTTGAAGTTGGCGAAGGCCACGTTGTAGTCGGGGATGCGGCGCGGCATGCCGGCCAGGCCCAGGAAGTGCTGCGGGAAGAACAGCACGTTCACCCAGATCACGCTGTTCCAGAAGTGCACCTTGCCCCAGAACTCGTTGTACATGTTGCCGGTCCACTTCGGCAGCCAGTAATAAGCCGCCGCGATGATCGCGAACAGGGCACCGGTCACCAGCACGTAGTGGAAGTGCGCCACCACGAAGAAGGTGTCCTGGTACTGGAAGTCCGCCGGCACCAGGGCCAGCATCAGGCCGGAGAAGCCACCGATGGTGAACAGGATGATGAAGGCGATGGCGAACAGCATCGGCGTCTCGAACGTCATCGAGCCGCCCCACATGGTGGCCACCCAGTTGAACACCTTCACGCCGGTGGGCACCGCGATCAGCATGGTCGCGTACATGAAGAACAGGTCAGCGCCCAGCGGCAGGCCTACCGCGAACATGTGGTGCGCCCACACGATGAACGACAGGAACGCGATGCAGGCGAGCGCGAACACCATCGCCTTGTAGCCGAAGATCGGCTTGCGCGCGAAGGTGGGCACGATCTCCGAGATGATCCCGAATGCCGGCAGGATCATGATGTAGACCTCGGGATGGCCGAAGAACCAGAACACGTGCTGGTACAGCACGGGGTCGCCGCCGCCGCCCGGGTTGAAGAAGCTGGTGCCGAAGTACTTGTCGGTCAGCAGCATGGTCACCGCACCGGCCAGCACCGGCATCACCGCGATCAGCAGGAAGGCGGTGATCAGCCAGCTCCATACGAACACCGGCATCTTCAGCAGATCCATGCCCGGCGCGCGCATGTTGAGGATGGTGGCGATGATGTTGATCGCGCCCATGATCGAGCTGATGCCCATCAGGTGGATGGCGAACACCACGTAGGCCAGCGAGTCGCTCTGCAACGACAGCGGCGGATACATGGTCCAGCCGCCGGCCGGCGCGCCACCCGGCATGAACAGCGTCGACAGCATCAGGATGAAGGCGAACGGCAGAATCCAGAACGACAGGTTGTTCATGCGCGGCAGCGCCATGTCCGGCGCGCCGACCATCAACGGGATCATCCAGTTGCCGAGGCCCACGAAGGCCGGCATGATCGCGCCGAAGATCATGACCAGGCCGTGCATCGTGGTCATTTCGTTGAAGAAATACGGCTGCACCAGCTGCAGGCCCGGCTTGAACAGCTCGGCGCGGATGACCATCGCGAAGCTGCCGCCGATGAAGAACATCGCGAGCGCGAAGATCAGGTACAGCGTGCCGATGTCCTTGTGATTGGTGGACATGCACCAGCGTTGGAAGAAACTCTTCGGCGCGCCGTGGTGATCATCGTGCTGATCATGGGTGGCTGCGTAGGACATGGCCAAGCACCTCTAACCTGTAATGGAATGCGACTGCAACGGAAACGCGGTGGGATCGGGCTCAGCCCGGCGGGGTGGTCGCCGCGGCGGTGGCCGGCGCGGCCGCATCGAACGGCGCGGGCGGCGGCGGGGCCTTCTTCGAGGAAGCCTCCTGCTCGGCCAGCCACTTGGCGAAATCCGCCTTCGACTTGGCCACCACCACGATCGGCATGAAGCCATGGTCCTGGCCGCACAGCTCGGCGCACTGGCCACGGTACGTGCCCGGCTCCTTGATGTTGGTCCAGGCGGCATTGACGATGCCGGGGATCGCGTCGAGCTTCCAGCCCAGTGCCGGCACCCACCACGAATGGATCACGTCGCCGCCGGTGATGACGAAGCGGATCTTGGTGTCGACCGGCACCACCAGCGGCTTGTCGACGTTGAGCAGGTAGGTCTGCTCGTCGCCCACCTTGACCGCATACGGGTCCATGCCCGAACCAAGCTGGCGCGTGTCGTCGCTCTGCTGGTCCAGCTTGGACATGAAGCCGACGCCGTCGATCGACTTGCCCATGTAGCTGACGTAGTCATAGCGCCATTTCCACTGATAGCCGGTGACCTTCACGGTCATCTGCGAACCGGTGGTGTCGGCCCAGCTGGTGAGGCCGCCGGTGGCCAGATACGCCAGGGTGATCAGGATCAGCACCGGGATCGTGGTCCAGACCACTTCCAGCAAGGTATTGTGCGCCCACTTCTCGGCCACCGCGCCGCGCGATTTGCGGAAGCGGAACATGGCGATGAACATGGCGCCGAACACCAGCACGCCGATCACCACGCATACGGCCAGCGAAATGTTGTTCAGATCGTAGGGCACGTGCGACCAGGTGCTCGCACCGCGTTCCATGTTCAGCTGCCATGGATGCGGGTTCGCCTGCACGGCACCGCCGAACGTCGCAAGGGCAAGGCCCGCCGCTGCCATGAATGATCGCCTGATCCCGCCAGATGTCATGTCTTGCACCTTTGTCATTGCTGATTGCGCCACTGTCCGGCCGAACCGGCCAGCAGCACCCTGAGTCGCTTCGCCAGCTCGATGCGTTCCGCTGCCGCCAGAAACGCGCCGATCTCCAGATCGCGGCCGTGCGATGACAACACCAGGCGTCCGTTGCCGGTGCCCAGTTGCACGCGCACCCAGCAGCGAGGCTGGAAACGCGTGCAACGCCGGCCCGGCAGCGACTGCACCTCCAGCGACGATTCGTCGAGAGTGATGCGCTCGCAGCGGTCGCCGGCCCGCCAGGCCACGCTCAAGGCGATGGCCATGGCGGCGGATTCCACCAGGGCAAACAGCGGAGCAAAGACGTTCCCCTGCCAAGCCCCCAGTTCTGCCGTTGTCAGCGCCAATGCCACCAGAACCACGATCAATCGACGCAGGCCGCGGCGGCTGAGCGAGCGATTGGGCCTGAGCCACATCGTCACGCAGGGCAAGCCGGCGCTGGCTGGTCGAAGCACGATCATGGAGATCCGGCGTGCCTGGAACTGCCGGAATGATAGGCCGCGACGGCGCAGTGGGCAAGAATGTCGCACCCGATTGACTTCGATCAACGAGGCCGATCACGTTTGCGAGCACCGCGAAGCCATCGCGCGCGTGCGGCAAACCATCCAGCGCGAAGCGACGCCGCACGGGCGGCCACGCGCCCCCACGACCGGGCGCGAAGCGTACAATCGCCGGTTTATTCCATCCCCCTGCGACCGGCATCGACACGACCGTGACCCCACCCATCCTGAGCCCCGAGCTGCCCGCCCGAACCACGCCCGCGCGCGCGCGCATCACTGCTGCCTGGTTGCGCGACGAGACCGAAGCCGTCAACGACCTGCTCGACCAGGCCGACCTGCCGGCGGAGGAACGCGAACAGGTGATCGACCGCGCGGCCGCGCTGGTGACGCGCGTGCGTGCGCGGGCGAAGGACCAGAGCGTGGTCGAGTCCTTCATGCGCCAGTACGACCTCTCCAGCGAGGAAGGCATCCTGCTGATGTGCGTGGCCGAGGCGCTGCTGCGCATCCCGGACAAGACCACCACCGACAAGCTGATCCGCGACAAGCTCGGCGACGCCAACTGGCGCAAGCACCTGGGCCGCAGCGAATCGCTGCTGGTCAACGCCTCCACCTGGGGCCTGCTGCTGACCGGCCGGCTGGTCAACCTGGCCAACGGCAGCGGCGACGATTTCAATGGCGCCCTGCGCCGGCTGGTCACCCGCGTGGGCGAGCCCACGATCCGCGCGGCGGTGCGCCAGGCCATGCGCATCATGGGCCACCAGTTCGTGATGGGCCGCGACATCGAGGAAGCGCTCGACCGCAGCGTGAAGAAGGAGAACGCGGTGTTCCGCTACTCCTTCGACATGCTGGGCGAGGCGGCGATGACCGCCGACACCGCCGAGCGCTACCAGCAGGATTACCGCAACGCGATCGCCGCGCTGGGCGCGCGCGGCCCGTATGCGAACCACACCGACGCGCCGTCGATCTCGGTGAAGCTGTCGGCGCTGTTCCCGCGCTACGAAGTCGCGCAGCGCGCCCGCGCCCACGCCGCGCTCACCGAAAAGCTGCTGGAGCTGTCGCAGCTGGCCATGAAGCACGGCATCGCACTGTCGGTCGACGCCGAGGAAGCCGACCGACTGGAGCTGTCGCTGGACGTGATCGGCGACGTCTTCAGGCATCCCTCGCTGGAAGGCTGGAACGGCCTGGGGATCGTGGTGCAGGCCTACGCCAAGCGCACGCCGTTCGTGATCGACTGGCTGGTGGAGACGGCGCTGGCCAGCGGCCGGCGCTGGTACGTGCGGCTGGTCAAGGGCGCCTACTGGGACGCCGAGATCAAGAAGGCGCAGGAACAGGGCCTCTCCGGCTACCCGGTGTTCACCCGCAAGCCGAATACCGACGTGTCCTACCTGGCCTGCGCGCGGCGCCTGTTCAATGCCGGCGGCAACCTGATCTACCCGCAGTTCGCCACCCACAACGCGCACACCATCGCCGCCGTGCACCACATCGCGCAGGGCCGGCCGTTCGAGTTCCAGCGCCTGCACGGCATGGGCAGCGACCTGTACGCCGAGGTGATCGGCAGGAACAGCTTCAACGTGCCCTGCCGCGTCTACGCCCCGGTCGGCACGCACGAGGATCTGCTCCCCTACCTCGTGCGCCGCCTGCTCGAGAACGGCGCCAACACCAGCTTCGTCAACCGCGTGGTGGACGAAGACGTGCCCGCGCGCGAACTGGTGGCCGACCCCTGCGAGACGGTGCGCGCGTTCGACCACATCCCGCACCCGCGCATCCCGCTGCCGGCCAATCTCTACGGTGAACTTCGGAAGAATTCCATGGGCGTCAACTTTGCCAACGACAACGAACTGAACGACCTCGCCGCCGCGGTCAACGCGCAGACCGGTCCGTGGACCGCCGGCCCGCTGGTGCCCGGCGCCAGCAGCCACGGCCCCACGGTGCAGGTCACCGACCCGTCCGACCGCCGCCGCACCATCGGCAGCTACCTCAGCGCCGACCAGGCCACGGTCGACCGGGCCATGGCCAACGCGGCCGCCGCGCAGGACGCCTGGAACAACCTGCCGGTGGCCAATCGCGCCGCCATGCTCGAATTCGCCGCCGACCAGCTGGAGGCGCGTCGCGCCGAGTTCATCGCGCTGTGCGTGCGCGAGGCGGGCAAGAGCCTGCCCGACGCGATCGCCGAGGTGCGCGAGGCGGCCGACTTCCTGCGCTACTACGCCACCATGGCGCGCCGCCTGTTCGCCGAGCCGGAGCAGCTGCCCGGCCCCACCGGCGAGACCAACCAGCTGTACCTGGGCGGCCGCGGCGTGTTCGTCGGCATCAGCCCGTGGAACTTCCCGCTGGCGATCTTCATCGGCCAGGTCAGCGCCGCGCTGGCCGCCGGCAATGCGGTGGTTGCCAAGCCGGCCGAGCAGACCAGCCTGATCGGCCACCTCGCCACGCAGTTGCTGCACGAGGCCGGCGTGCCGAAGGAAGTGCTGCAGTTCGTCCCCGGCGACGGCCCCACCGTGGGCGCCGCGCTCACCCGCGACCCGCGCGTGGCCGGCGTGGTGTTCACCGGCGCCACCGAAACAGCCTGGGCGATCAACCGCGCGCTCGCGGCGCGCGACGCGCAGATCGCCGTGCTGGTGGCCGAGACCGGCGGCCAGAACGCGATGATCGCCGACTCTTCCGCGCTGCCAGAGCAGATCGTCAAGGACGTGATCGCTTCGGCCTTCCAGTCCGCCGGCCAGCGCTGCTCGGCGGCGCGCGTGCTGTACATCCAGGAGGACATCGCCGACAAGGTGATCGAGATGCTGGCCGGCGCCATGGCCGAGCTGAAGGTGGGCGACCCGGGCCTGCTGTCGACCGACGTCGGCCCGGTGATCGACGAGGACGCCAAGGCCATCCTGGTGGCGCATGCCGAACGCATGGACAAGGAAGCGAAGAAGATCGCCGAGGCGCCGATGGACCCGGCCGCCACCGCGCACGGCACCTTCTTCGCGCCGCGCGCCTACGAGATTCCCTCGCTGTCGGTGCTCAAGCGCGAGGTGTTCGGCCCGGTGCTGCACCTGATCCGCTTCAAGGCCAGCGAGCTGAAGAACGTCGTCGACGAGATCAACAGCACCGGCTACGGCCTGACCTTGGGCGTGCACAGCCGCATCGACGCCACCGTGCACTACATCAGCCAGCACGCCCGCGTCGGCAACTGCTACGTCAACCGCAACCAGATCGGCGCGGTGGTCGGCGTGCAGCCGTTCGGCGGCGAAGGCCTGTCCGGCACCGGCCCCAAGGCCGGCGGCCCGCACTACCTGCTGCGTTTTGCCGGCGAGCGCACGCTGACCATCAACACCACCGCCGCGGGCGGCAACGCGTCGCTGCTGACGATCGGGGAGTAAGGCCCGGACTGGCCGGCACCTGCTTGCGCGCCGCACTTGTGCAGCGCGCAAGCAGGTGCCGCGGCGGGCATGTTAGAAAGCGTGGCATGCAGGCTCTTCGCCTGCGCGTCGGAGCATCGGCACCATGGCACGTCCCGCCGGCATGATCGGCCTGCAACTTTCTTCACCGGCAACGGATGATCCGCGCTACACCGCCGCGGAGTTTCCCACCAACAAGCTGCTGTACCTGACCCAGCTGGCGGACGCGTGCCGTGTCGATTGCCGCGGATGGTTCGGCGGCCTGGCCTTGAACCGCGCCCAGCTGGCCGACCCCGCGCTGCGGGTGTCCTATCGCCAGGCGGCCACCTTCGTGCGGCGGGCGCTGGCGGCATTGCGCGCGGCGGGGGTGGCCGATGCCGGGCTGCGCATCGGACGCGAGGGCACCGTCGGCGGTTTCGGCCTGCTCGGGCTGGCGATGATGACCTCGCGCACCTTCGGCGAGGCCATGCAGGCCGGCATCGCCCACCACAAGATCTGCGGCTGCCTGCTCGACCTGGCGTTCGAGGCGGTGGACGAGCGCACCGTCGCGCTCACCGCGCAGCCGTTGTTCGACGATGTCGAACTGCTGCCGTTCTTCTGCGAGGAGCTGTTCGCCAGCTGCACCATGATCGCTCGCGAACTGATCGGTCCGGAACTGCGTCCGCGGCGGCTGGAACTGGCCTACGCGCGCCCGGCCTACGCCGAGCAGTACCGCGAGCTGTTCGATTGCGAGGTGCGTTTCGGCGCGCCGCGCTGCCGCCTGCTGATCGATGTGCAGTGGCTGCCGCATCCGCTGCCCGGCTACAACCCGCTCACCGCGAAGCAGGCGCTGGCCCTGTGCGCGCAGCAGCGCACGCCGGACGGCGGCGAGCCGCACCAGGAGATCGTCGCGGCGGTGGAACGGCTGCTGCGCAGCCGGCTGGCGCAGCAGCCGAAGCTGCACGAGGTGGCGCACACGCTCAACCTCAGCGAGCGATCGCTGCGCCGCAAGCTGGCCGAGAGCGGGCGGATCTTCCGCGACATCCACGATCGCGTGCGCGCCGAGCGCGCGCTGCAGCTGCTGCAGGCGGGCGCGCTGAGCGTGGCCGACGTCGGCAGCGCGGTGGGTTTCAACGACCCGCGCGAGTTCAGGCGGGCGTTCAAGCGCTGGACCGGCATGCCTCCGCAGCAGGCGCGGCGCGCCGGCGGCTGATCGAACAGGCCGCTTTGCCCCCCACAAGCTGGCCGATTTGCCCTCCCCTTGCCGGCCGGAATGGGCGAGAGTCGGAGCCATCGACGCGACGCTCTTCACACGGGGGAACCGGACCATGCGCACGCTGCTCATTTCCATCGCGCTGACGGCCGCACTGGCCGGCTGCGGCAAGCACGAGGCGGCGCCGCAAACCAGCGCCGACACCAGCTTCGAGGCCAAGCTGCAGGAGCAGTTGCTGGACGCCAAACCCGGCAGCGTGATCGAGATCCCCGCCGGCCACTACCACCTCAGGCGCGGGCTGAGCCTGCGCACCGACGGCGTCACCATCCGGGGTGCCGGCATGGACAAGACCGTGCTCTCGTTCAAGGGCCAGGTGGTCGGCCCCGAGGGGCTGCTGGTCAACGCCAGCGACTTCACCATCGAGAACCTGGCGATCGAGGACACCAAGGGCGACGCGCTGAAGATCAACCAGGGCAGGAACATCACCATCCACGGCGTGCGCATCGAGTGGACCGACGGCCCCAAGACCACCAACGGCGCCTACGGCCTGTACCCGGTGAAGACGCAGAACGTGCTGATCGAGGATTCCGTGGTGATCGGCGCCTCCGACGCCGGCATCTACGTCGGCCAGTCGGACAACATCGTCGTGCGCAACAACCGCGCCGAGCACAACGTGGCCGGCATCGAGGTGGAGAACTCCACCCGCGCTGACGTCTACGGCAACACCACCACGCAGAACACCGGCGGCATCCTGGTGTTCAACATGCCCAACCTGTCCAAGGAGGGCCACAGCACGCGGGTGTTCAAGAACAAGGTGTTCGCCAACAACCTGGGCAACTTCGCCGCCAAGGGCGCGGCGGTGGCCAGCGTGCCGGCCGGCTCGGGCGTGGTGATCAACTCCAACGACAAGGTGGAGATCTTCGACAACGACATCGCCGACAACCAGACCGCGAACATCATCATCGCCAGCTACTTCTCCACCAACTACTACAACACCCGCGGCGTGGCGGCGAACTACAACCCCTATCCGAAGGGCATCCACGTGCACGACAACCGCCTCAAGGGCGGCGGCGATTCACCGGACGGGCTCAAGCTGAAGACGCTGAAGACCGCGATGTACGGCCTCGGCGGCAGCTTCCCCGACGTGTTGTGGGATGGCTACGTCGACACGAAAAGCCTGGTCGACGGCCTGCCCCCGGCAAACGACCGCATCTGCATCCAGGGCGTCAACGGCGTGCTCAACGCCGACGGTCCGCACGACTACAAGAACCCGAGCAAGGACATGAAGCCGTACGAATGCACGCTGCCCAGCCTGCCGGCGGTGACGCTGGATCCCGAGCCGAAGGTCTGAGCAATGTTTCGAGTATTTTCGGTCACGGCAGGAGCGCACCCTGTGCGCGACGCACTTCGTCACGTCATCCAAAAACGCGCACAGGGTGCGCTCCTGCAAATTCTCGTCTTGTTGCTCCTGGCCGGCTGCCAGCGCGGCATGCAGCCCGTCGCATTCCACGCCGAGGGTCGCCCGGCCAAGCTCAGCGACTGGCACGTGGTCGAGGTGCATGACGGCAAGCTGCAACTCAACGACGGCGTGGTGCCCTACGACCTCAACACGCCGCTGTTCACCGACTACGCGCACAAGCTGCGCACGATCTGGATGCCCAGGGGCGTGAGTGGGAAGTACCAGCCGGTGGACACGCTCGACTTCCCGGTCGGCACGGTGATCAGCAAGACGTTCTATTACCCCAGACCCGATAAAGGCCGCGCCGCCGACGGCAAGTTCGGCGACGTGGCGCGCACCGACGACTACTCGCGCGACTTCGCCGGCCAGGGTCTGGACATGGCCAACGTGCGGCTGATCGAGACGCGCATCCTGGTGCATCGCCAGCACGGCTGGGAAGCGATTCCCTACGTGTGGAACGACGCGCAGACCGAAGCCACGCTGGCGCGCACCGGCGCGGTGCTGCCGCTGACCCTGGTCGCGGCCACGGCGCGCGACGGCATCCCGGCGCGCGAGGATTTCAACTACGTGGTGCCCGACGAGAGCCAGTGCGCCAGCTGCCACGCGCAGGACTGGATCGACCGCAAGGTGCACCCGATCGGCCCCAAGGCGCGGCACATCAACAAGAACTACCTGTATGCCGACGGCGAACACAACCAGCTCGAGCACCTGGCCAAGGTCGGCTATCTCACCGGCGTGCCGACGCTCGCCACGGTGCCGCGCGACGTCGATGCCAGCGACCCGAAGGCGCCGCTGGATGCGCGCGCACGCGCCTGGCTGGACATCAATTGCGGGCATTGCCACAACCCGAACGGGGCGGCCAACACCACCGGCCTGTCGCTGATCCACGGCACCCCGGAGAACCACGAGCTGGGCATCTGCAAGCCGCCCACCGCCGCCGGCCAGGGTACCGGCAACCACTTCTTCGACATCGTGCCGGGCCAGCCGGATGCCTCGATCATCCCGTATCGGCTGGCCTCGACCGAGCCCGGCACGATGATGCCGGAGATCGGCCGCAGCACGGCCGACCACGAAGCCATCGTGCTGATCAAGGCATGGATCGCGGCCATGCCCGGCACCTGCACCGTACTGCACTGAACCGCCCAACGACCGCCGCGGCGCGCCAGCCCCGGCCATTCCATGCAACGGGGAGCACGGCATGAAACTTCGTCAACGTCCACTTCCGAAGGCGCTGCGTGGCCTGTTGTCCGGCAGCGTCGCCCTGCTGCTGGCCGGCCCGCTGGCCGCACAGACGACGGCTTCGGCGGATGACGCCGCACCGGCCACCGCCTCCACCGCGGCGAACGCGGACCGGCCCACCGAACTGGGCACGATCACCGTCACCGCGCAAAGCCGCAGCCAGCAGATGCAGTCGGTGCCGATAGCGCTGCAGATCGTCACCGCGAAACAGATCGACACGCTGGCGGCCACCGACCTGAGCAAGATGAGCCTGTTCGTGCCCGGCTTGGTGGTCAGCGCCAACCAGCCGACCCAGCCCAACTACCAGTTGCGCGGCATCAGCACCGACGACTTCGGCGTGGGCACCGAGTCGGCGGTGGGCGTGTATGTCGACGGCGTCTACGCCGCGCGTTCCGGCGGCGCCCTGCTGGCCTTCAACGACATCCAGCGCATCGAGGTGCTGAAGGGCCCGCAGGGCACCCTGTTCGGCCGCAACGCCGCCGCCGGCGCCATCTCCATCGTCACCAACGAACCCAGCGACAAGCTCGAAGGCAAGGCGCGCCTGCGCCTGGGCAACTACGGCAAGCGCTACGGCGATTTCCTGCTGAACCTGCCGCTCAACGCCGACATGGCACTGCGCTTCAGCCTGTTCGACAACCAGAGCCACGGCTGGGCCCGCGACGCGGCCACCGGCAAGCGCTACGGCCAGGACAACGATCGCGGCGCACGCGGCGTCTACCGCTGGAACATCTCGCCGGACACGCGCGTGCTGTGGTCGTGGGACCACGAGGAACTCAGGCAGCCGCCGCAGCCGGCGTTCGGCCTGATCCCGTCGTCGGCGTGGTCGGTGCGGCCTGACCCGAACGCCGGCGTGCTGAGCCCGCCGTACCCGGCCAACCCGGCGCAGTACCTCGACCCGCTGCACGCGCCGCTGTACAACGACGCGGTGGGCGGGGCCGAGACGCGGCGCTTCGACGGCTCCACCCTGATCGTCGACCACAGCTTCAGCTGGGGCAGCCTCACCTCGACCACGGCTTGGCGCCGTTTCGATACCCTGAACCTGGGCGACTACGACGGCACCAACCAGCGCACCACCTACCTCGACACCGCCAACATCGAGCACAACAACAGCTGGTACCAGGAGTTCAAGTTCGCCGGCAGCACCGACCTGGTCGACTGGGTCGCCGGCACCAGCTGGTACGACGAGCAGGCGCGCCAGACCAGCCGCACCGACGTGTTCACCGACAGCATCGACACCCTGGCGCTGAACGTGGGCGGCGCCGGCTACGCCGACACCTTCGCCGGTTTCGATGCGCTGCTGAAACAGTTCGGCCTGCCCTACACGGTGCTGGGCGATCCCTGGCGCGAACAGATCGACAACCACGGCCGCTTCAAGGCCTACGCGCTGTTCGGCGACGTGATCTGGCACCTGGGCGACAAGCTCAACCTCACCACCGGCGTGCGCTACACCCGCGACCAGAAGCGCTTCTCGTGGTTCAACCCGCAGCGCAGCGCGCCGGAGCTGGACCAGACCATCGACGCGCTCGACGCGATGGGCCTGCTCGCGCTGGCCGGCGTCAACCCCGAGGCGTTCCGCCAGAACCTGATCTTCAACCCCGCCACCGGCGCGCCGGTGGGCGTGCTGGTGCAGAGCTCGAACACCTGGAACGATCTCAGCCCCCGCGTGGTGCTGGACTACGCCTTCACCCCGGACGTGATGGTCTACGGCTCGGTCACCAAGGGCTACAAGGCCGGCGGCTACAACAGCGTGCAGGTCGGCTCGCACTTCGCACCGGAGAAGGTCATCAACTACGAGGCCGGCATCAAGACGCGGTTCCCCGGGCCGAACCTGCTGCTCAACGCCAGCACCTACTACTACCGCTACGACAACCGGCAGTCGCTCACGCTCGACCCCAACAGCACCGGCTCCGGCGTGCCGCGCTACCTGGTGGCAAGCACCGACCAGCAGGCCAACGGCGTCGAGGTAGAGCTGCAGTGGCAGCCGAACACGGCGTTCCGGCTGGGCGTCAACGGCGCGTACATCGACGCCACCTACCGCAACGCCACCGCGCCCTCCGGCGCCAGCCTGGACGGCCAGCCCACCGGCGAGCCGAAGTATTCGTTCGCCACGCACCTGGCCTACACCTGGCACGTGGCGCACGGCGCGCTGCAGTTCGACCTCAGCCACGCCTATCGCGGCCGGTCGCGCTGCAACAACGACTCGCAGCTGCAGGGCACCTGCCAGATCAGCCCCAACTTCCGCGTCGGATCGGCGCGCCAGAGCACCGACGTGCGACTGGGCTGGAGCGCAGCGGACGACCAGTGGGGCGTGGCGCTCTACGGCACCAACGTGTTCGACAAGCGCTACGTCACGGGCGTCAACAACATCACCACCAGCGTGTTCGGCACCCCGTTCGCCAGCGTCACGCCGCCACGGATGTGGGGCGTCGAGCTGCGTGCGCGTTTCTGATCCGGCCGGCGGCGCCCGCCGTTTGCGTGCATGCTGCAGGACCTGCCCCGAGTAGCCCATGACCACCGACCACGTTTCCACGCTCACCGACAGCCTGCGGCAACTGCGCGCCGCGCAGCGGGCCCGGCCGATGCCCGACTGGCCCGCGCGCGCCGCCCGGTTGCGCGCGCTGCGGGCGCTGCTGCGCGAGAACCGCGAGCGCATGGTCGAGGCCATCCATGCCGATTTCGGCTGCCGTCCGCGCGAAGAGACCGAGCTGCTCGAGTTCTTTCCCAGCCTGTCGGCGATCCGCCACGCGCTGGCCCATGGCCGGCGCTGGATGAAGCCGCGCCGGCGGCTGGCGGACTGGCTGTTCCTGCCGGCGCGTACCGAGCTGCGGCCGCAGCCGCGCGGCGTGGTCGGCATCATCGTGCCGTGGAACTACCCGCTCTACCTGGCCGTCGGCCCGCTGGTCGACGCGCTGGTCGCCGGCAACCGCGCGATGGTCAAGATGAGCGAGTTCACCCCGCGCTTCTCGGCGCTGTTCGCCGAACTGGCAAGCCGGCATTTCAAGCCGGATGAAGTCGTGGTGGTCACCGGCGACGCCGAGGTGGCGCAGGCCTTCTCCGCGCTGCCGTTCGACCACCTGCTGTTCACCGGCTCCACCGCGGTCGGCCACCACGTGATGCGCGCGGCGGCGGCCAACCTCACCCCGGTGACGCTGGAGCTGGGCGGCAAGTCGCCGGCGATCATCGGCCCCGGCGCGCGGCTGGAACATGCGGTGGAACGCATCATCGTCGGCAAGCTGCTCAACGCCGGGCAGACCTGCATCGCGCCGGACTACGTGCTGCTGCCGCGCGCGCGCGTGGCCGAATTCATCGGGCTGGCCGGCGAGGCAGTGGCGCGGATGTATCCGCAGCTGCAGCGGAACGCGCAATACGCCAGCATCGTCTCCGATCGCCAGTACCAGCGCCTCGCGGCGCTGCGCGACGAAGCGCGGTCCGCCGGCGCGCACGTGCACGTGCTGGGCGAAGCCACGGAGGATCCGGCGCGCCGGCTGCTGCCGCCGCAATTGCTGACTGAAGTCGACGACGGCATGGCGGTGATGCGCGAGGAGATTTTCGGCCCCCTGCTGCCGCTCGTGCCTTACGACACGCTGGAGGAAGCGATCGACCACGTCGCCGCCCGCCCGCATCCGCTGGCGCTCTACCTGTTCGAGCACGACCGGGACCGCATCGACCAGGTGTTGGCGCGCACCCACGCCGGCGGCGTCAGCGTCAACGACACGCTCTACCACATCGCCCAGCACGGCCTGCCGTTCGGCGGGGTGGGCGCCTCCGGCATGGGCGGCTATCACGGCGAGGCGGGCTTCCGCACGTTCTCGCACTTCAAGCCGGTGTTCCGCCAGGCGCGCTGGAACGGCGCCGGCCTGCTCAACCCGCCATACGGCAAGCGCTTCCGGCGCCTGCTCGACCTGCTGCTGCGTCGCGGCTGATTTCTTTCACGCATGAAAAAACTCCCCGCCGAAGCGGGGAGTTTTCTTGTGCGGTTATCGCAGGTCCGGCATCAGAACTTGTACATCGCCGAGAAGCTCAGCAGGTTGCCGTAGTCGTCGAAGTTGCCGGTCAGCGTGTCGCCGGTGCTGTTGGTCAGCGAGACGTGCGCGTTGTTGACGAAGATGTGCGCGTACGAGGCGTTGATCTCGAAGTTTTCGCTCGCCTTGTAGCCGATGCCGACGGTGGCCATCTTGCGGGTGGAGTCCGGCACGCGCGGGCTGCGGGTTTCCTCGTAGGTCGGGCTCTTGTCGACCGCGAGGCCGGCGCGCAGGGTCAGCTTGTCGTTGACGTAGTAGTCCCCGCCGACCGAGGCGTATACGGTGTTGCGCCAGTTGTACGGCTCCGACGTTTGCGGCTGCGCGTTGCCGTAGTTCACCGTCAGGTTCTTGAACACGTCCCACTTGGTGTACGCCACGTCGGCGCCGAAGCCGTACTTCTCGGCCTGGTGCCAGTAGCTGACGCTGGCCACGGCGGGGGTGGTGAAATCCGCGGTGCCGGTGGTGTGGGAGAACGGCGGGATCGAGCTGGCCAGCGCCGGGTTGGCCAGCAGCAGTTCGTAGCCCGGCGTGGTGGTGAAGTTGCCGGTGCCCTCGAGGCGGTGGCTGATCTTGGAGCGGTAGTTCAACGCCAGCTTGTCGTTCGGGGTGAGCTTCCAGAAGCCGCCCAGCTGCCAGCCGTAGCCCCAGTCGTCACCCTTGATGCGCGCATAGCCGTCCACGCCCGGCGGAGTCACCGCCGCCACGCCGGCCGCGGCGGCCTGGCCCTGCTGCACGGCGGCCTGGATCATCGCCGCACCCTGCGCCGCGGGAATCTGGCCCGCCGCGATGGCCGCCTGGATCTGCGCCACGCCGGCGGCAGTCTGCGCGCCGATGGCCTGCTGGATGCCGAGGCCGACGGCATTGAAGTTGATCGCGCTGGTCAGCTCGGCGCTGGTCTTCTGCGCGATGAAGCTGGCGCCCAGGCTGAAGTTGTCGGTGACGTCGAACGATGCCGACAGCGTGGCGTCGAGCGACTGGAACTTGGACTTGATGCCGTGGTAGCGGCCGACCCAATCCTTGTCGTACTCGGTCTGGAAGCCGAACGGCACCGAGAAGCCGGCGCCCACGTGCACGCGGTCGCTGACCTGGGTGGCGAAGAACAGCGCCGGCACCGGCAAGGTGGTGCCGGCGTCGCCGCCGTTGCCGCCGCTGATCGGGCGACCCAGCACGTCATGTGCGCTGCCCTCGAACTTGGCGCTGAAATTGATGGCGGTGACATCGGCCTGCAGGTAGGTGCCCTTCAACTCGGACATCGCGGCCGGATTGTTGACCACCACCGAGGCATCGCCGCCGGCGGTGGCGGAGCCGGCGAAGGCGCGGCCCAGGCCCTTGGCGCTGTTTTCCTTGAGCTGGAATGCGCTGGCGTTCGCGCTCACGGGCGCGACCAGGGCACCCACGATCGCCATGCTCAGCGCGGCCAGCGCCAGTGGACGGGCAGCGCCCGTGAGGGAACGGAAAGACGTGTGCATCGCTGGCTCCTGCGTGATGTTTGAGACCGCTCGGGTGGTGACTGTTACGGCAGGGAAGAACAAATTTCATACGCGCGTTTGAACTTCCTGCGCTGGACTTTGCCCTCTCGGACAAGGCGTTGCAAGTGCGCTCGCAACAAGTTAATAACAAGCGCGGCGGGGTGGCCGGGTGAAACCGCGCGCCGGCTCGCCAGCCGGCGCTGGTACTCTCGCCTCCCCGATGCCCGCCCACCACGGTGCCGCCATGCAATGTTTCGTCTACGCCAGCCTGTCCAGGGCTGACACCTATCTGTGGCTGGCCGAACGCGACGCGTTCGCGCTGCTGCCCGAGCCGCTGACGCTGATGCTCGGCGAACTGCGCTTCGTGATGGAGGTGCAGCTGACCCTGGAGCGCAAGCTGCCGGTGGAAGACACCCGCCAGGTGCTCGAGCACCTGCGCACGCAGGGCTGGCACCTGCAGCTGCCGCCGCAGGAAACGCTGGCCGCGGCCAACCATCCCGCGTACACCCATTCGCCGCGGGGAGATCGGGAAGGGTGAATCGCGCACCATCGCGCTCGCGTTAACGCTTGGTTACCGCCTGCACCGTCCACGATTTCTATACTGCCCGCCATGACCCAGACCAAATCACGCCGCCGTCCTCCCTTCCTGCACGCGCTGGCCTGGTTCATCCCCGGCCTGCTGGCCGTGGCGCTGGCCGGCACCACTACCCACCCGCTGACCCTGATCCCGCTGCTGCTGGCCAACGCGCTGACCATGGCGGCGATCTGCCATGCGATCGGCTTCGATCCGGAACCGAGCTTTTCGCGCACCGTGCTGCGCCGGGGCGCCGCGCACCTGGTGATGTTCACCGGCTTCAGCGTGCTGGTATTCGTGCTGGTGGCCTGGCCGATGCTGCAACTGAGCCACAGCCCCAGCCTCAGCGCCGCCCTGCTGCTGGCCGCCGCGCTGGTGCTGGCGCTGGTCTCACTGTGGCGGCTGTGGCCGGCGTTCGGGCTGGTGTTCGTGTGGGACGACGCCTACCCGCCGCAGCGCGACGGCTCGTGGATCTTCACCGCCACCTTGCGCAGCATGGCGTTCGGCCGGCACCTGTCGCGCGAGGAGCGCTTCTTCACCCATTTCCTGCCTGCCGCGCTGTGCCTGCTCGCGCTGGCCTTCGGCGCGATCGCGCTGACCGGCCTGGTCGGCATGCTGCCGGATGAAATGCGCCTGGCGGCGCTGGCCATCTACGCGCTGGTGATCCTGCCGCTGGCCTGCCTGGTGGTGGCCAACCGCACCTTGCGCGCGATGTTGTGCGAACGCCACCGGCCGCGTCGCCGCAGCGACGCCGACCCGGCCGCCACCGAGTTCCCGCGCCCGGTGCTCAGCGAACCGGAGCGCATCGCCGGCACGCCAGAACAGGCTGCCGCGCTGCTGGCCGCCGCCCGCGCCGGCGACATCGAACGCGCGCTCGCCCTGCTGGAAGTCGGCGCCCCCTGCGACACCGCGCCGGAACCCGGCGATCGCGACCAGCGCCCGGTGCTGATGCTGGCGGCGCTGCTGCCGGACACGCGACTGCTGCGCGCGCTGATCTCCCGCGGCGCCGACGTCAATCGCGCCAGCGGCGGGCTCACGCCGCTGCTGGCGGCCACCCGCGACAGCTGGCACGGCCGCGCCGAAGCGGTGCTGATGCTGCTCGCCAACGGCGCCAGCCCGCTGGCCACCGATGGCGACGGCAACACGCCGCTGCACGGCGCCGTGCTCAGCGGCGATGCCGGCGTGGCGGCGATGCTGCTGGATGCCGCCGCCCCGATCGATGCGCTCAACCAGGCCGGCCTGAGCCCGCTGGCCACCGCCTGCCGCGCCGCCAACTGGACGCTGGCGAAGTTCCTGCTCGAACGCGGCGCCAAGCCGGCACCGGCCGGCGGCGAGCCCGCCCTGGTCGCCGCCGCCACCATCGCCGACGACGACCCGACCGGGGTCGCCCTGCTGCTCAAGCACCGCGCCGCGGTCAATGCCCTCGACGCGCGCCGGCGCCACGCCCTGCTCGGCGCCGCCGCCGAGGGCCACGAACGCATCGCCCGCGCGCTGTGCGACGCCGGCGCCGACGTCAGGCTGGCCGACGAGCACGGCAGCACCGCGCTGATGGAAGCCGCACGCGCCGGTGCCAGCGGCATCGTGCAGCGGCTGGCCGAGGCGAAGGCCGACCCCCTGGCCCGCGACCAGCATGGCCGCGACGCGCTGATGCTGGCCTGCCAGTCGCCCCACGCCGACGCCGCCACCGTCCGCGCCCTGCTGGAGCTGGGCGCGGACGCCAGGGCCATCGGCGGCGACGGCCGCAGCGCACTCGATCACGCCACCGCCGCCGGGCGCTGGGATCTGGTCGCCCTGCTGGACCCGGATACCGCGCTGCCTGCCAACCTCAGCCACGACCTGCTGGACGAAGGCGCCGACACGCCGCAGCACCTGCTCGACGCGCTGCGCTTCGGCCACTGGGCCACCGTCTCCGCCTTCGGCGAACGCGTGCAGTCCTGGCCGCAGGCCGAGCTGGCCCGGCTCTACCTGGAGCTGGCCACGCCCGGACTGGGCGCGGCGCGGCGCTGGCTGCTGGACCATGGCCTCGCCGTCGAAGCCCGGCTGGAAGCACCGCGCGTCGACGAACCCGACACCGGTGAAACGCACACCCAGACGCCGCTGGGACGGCGCCTGTTCGACGCCCTGCTCGAACGCCTGCCCGACGCCACCGAAGCGGTCGACGACCTGCTGCAGGCCGGCGCCAGCCCGGCCGGCTGCGGCCTGCTGGCCACGGCCCTGGTCCGGCTCGACGGCGCGGCCCAGGCCGCCGCGCTGCCGCTCGGCCTGCTCCAGCGCGGCGCCGATCCGTTCGGCACCGATGCGAACCAGCGCACGCCACTGCACCTGGCCGCCCGCCACGCGCACGCCGGCCTGCTGCAGGCGCTGCTGGCACTCGGCTGCGATCCGAACGCCCGCGACGGCGACCAGCGCACGCCGCTGTTCGCCGCGCTGGAACACGGCACTGCCGCGCTGCCGCTGGTGCGCAGCCTGATCGCCCACGGCGCCGACCCGGAAGCGGCCGATACCCACGGCGAGACGCCGCTGGGGCTGGCACTGGAGCATCCCGCGCTGGAGCGCTGGCTGGACTGGCGCGACTGGCCGCTGCCGCGGCGCCCGCTGCGCGCCACCGACCTGCCCGCCGCCGCCGCTGGCGGCGCGCTGGCCGCGGTGCAGCGCCTGCTGGAACTGGGTTTCGCGGTCGACACCCGCGACGAGCAGGGCGCCACCGCCCTGCTGCGCGCCTGCGGCGCCGGCCATCGCGAGGTGGCCGCCTGCCTGCTCGACGCCGGTGCCGATGCGGGCCTGAGCGCGCACAGCGGCGTCACCGCCCTGGTCGCCGCCGTCAGCGCGCGGCGCGAGGCGCTGGTGGCCCTGCTGCTGCAGCGCGGGGTGGCCGTCGACCAGCGCCTGCCGAACGACGCCACCGCCCTGATGGTGGCCGCCGCGCTGGGCTACCCGGACATTGCCGAACAACTGCTGGCTGCCGGCGCCGAGGTCAAGGCGGTGGACAGCTCCGGCCGCAATGCACTGCACGCCGCCGCCCAATTCGGTTTCGAACACAACGACAGCCTGCGCGCCCGTCGCCTGTTCGACGGCCTGCTCAGGCATGGCGCCGAGATCAACCACGCCGACCGCGAAGGCAAGACGCCGCTGCTGCTGCTGCTGGGCGCGCAGCTGCCGCCGGGCAGCGATGGCGACGCCACCCACCTGGGCGCGCTGGTGCCGCCGCTGCTCGATGCCGGCGCGCACGTCGCGCACGCCGACCAGCGCGGCGTCACCGCCCTGCACGCCTGCGCCATGCACGCCCTGCTCGCCCCGGCCCGCGTGCTGCTCTCGCGCGGCGCCGACCGCCAGGCCACCGACGCCTTCGGCCGCACCGCCGCGGAAGTGGCCCGCCAGCTCGGCTTCATCGACATCGCCCACGAACTCGGCGCGCGCAGCAGCCAGGCGATTCCCAGCGTGCGGCAGACCCTGCGGCAACCGGCGGAGTAGCCGCTCCCGCGGCGCCTATTCGGGGCTGTCCGGCACCGCCGGCCCCTTCTCGCGCTGGCGCTCGGCGGCGCGTTCCGCGTCGGCCTCGAACAGCCGCTGCAGGTCGACCAGTGCATCGCGGGTGCTCTGTATCAGCTTGGTTTCGTCGTCGTAGACCAGCGCCTGCTTCTGCAACAGGTCCTCGTCGTAGCGGCGGAAGCGCTCGACGCGATCGACCGCCAGCTCGTGCGACAGGCCGAGCGCCTCCAGCGTCTTGCGGGTCATCTTGAGGCTGGAATGGAAGGTCTCGCGCACCGGGTCGTCCACGCCCAGGTCGAGCAGGCGGAACACGTGCTGGCGGTTGCGTGCGCGCGCCACGATCTTCAGGTGCGGGTATTGCCGCTTGACCAGGCGCGCGGTGCGCAGGTTCGCCTCCGGGTCGTCGGTGGCCAGCACGAACACCTCGGCGGTGGCCGCGTGCGCGGCGCGCAACAGTTCCGGCCGCGCCGGGTCGCCGAAGAACAGGTTGACGCTGCCGAAGCGCCGCGAGACATCGACCTGGTCGGCCGAATGCTCCAGCGCCACGAACGGGATGCCCTGCGCGCGCAACACGCGGGCGATGATCTGGCCGACGCGGCCGAAGCCGGCGATGATCACCCGCGGCGGCGCCGTGTCGATGGTGTCGAACTCGCGCGTCGGCTGGCGCGGGCGCAGGTCCAGCGCCTTCGCCGCCAGCACCACCAGCAGCGGCGTCAGCGCCATGCTCAGGGCGATCACCAGCATCAGCAGGTCGCGTTGCGCGAGGCTGAGCAGGCGCTGCTCGGTGGCCAGTCGCAGCACCACGAAGGCGAACTCGCCGCCGCAGGCCAGCAGCACCAGCAGGCGCAGCGTGTCGGAGCGATTGAGCCCGCACAGCCAGCGTCCCAGCGGCCACAGCAAGACACTCTTCAGCGCCAGCAGCAGCGCCAGCAGGGTCAGCACCAGGCCGGGGCTATGCCACAGCAGCGACAGATCCATCGACATGCCGACGCTGATGAAGAACAGCCCCAGCAGCAATCCCTTGAACGGCTCGATGTTCGATTCCATCTCGTGCCGGTATTCGGAATCGGCCAGCAGCACGCCGGCCAGAAATGCGCCCAGGGTGGCCGACAGGCCCGCCAGTTCCATCAGCCATGCCACGCCCATCACCACCAGCAAGGCGGTGGCGGTGGACACCTCGACCGAGTCGGCCTTG
Source organism: Rhodanobacter sp. (assembly GCA_049650465.1). Lineage (GTDB taxonomy): Bacteria > Pseudomonadota > Gammaproteobacteria > Xanthomonadales > Rhodanobacteraceae > Rhodanobacter. Next base: position 120,168 of record JBASAF010000020.1, read on the forward strand.
GCCACGAAACGGAACACCGCGCGCAACAGGTAGCGGCCGCCGACCACCACCCCGACGATCACCCCGATCGTGCGCAGCACGCCGAGCAGGTCCACATGCGAAGCCGAGGACGCCGCCAGCAGCGGCAAGGCGGCGATCAGCGGAATCGCCACCAGGTCCTGGAACAACAGCACGGCGAACACGTGCCGCCCGTAGGCCGAACCCGCCTCCTTGCGCTCGGCCAGGATCTGCAGGCCGAACGCGGTGGACGACAGCGCCAGGCTGCCGCCAACGACAAAAGCCGCCTTGCCGTTGAGGCCGAACAGCCAGTACGCGACCAGGCCGATCGCCAGGCCACTGGCCAGCACCTGCGCGATGCCGGTGCCGAACACCGAGCGCCGCATCACCCACAGCCGCTGCGGCGACAGCTCCAATCCGATCACGAACAGCATCAGCACCACGCCGAACTCGGCGATGTTCGCCACGCCCGAGGTGTCGTGGATCAGCCCCAGCAGCTGCGGCCCGATCGCCACGCCGGCCAGCAGGTAGCCGAGCACCGCGCCGAGGCGGAAGCGCTTGGTCAACGGCACCGCGATCACCGTGGCGAGCAGGAACACCAGGGCCGTCTGCAGCAGATGATGGCTGTCCAAGCGTCGGCAACTCCGGTCGGGGATGCCCGATTATTCCACGCTCTCCCGCCTGCGCCGAACGGCGGCGACGCATTCCGCCCCCGGAAAAACGACAGGCCCGCCGAAGCGGGCCTGTCCGGCTGCGTTGGCGCGTGCCGTTACTTCTTCGGCGCGTCCTTCAGGCCGCGGTTCTCCAGCATCGGTTCGATGCTGGGATCCTGGCCGCGCCAGTCCCGGTACAGCTTGGCCAGGTCCTCGGTGTTGCCGCGCGAGAGCACCATCTTGCGGAAGCGGTCGCCGTTGGCGCGGGTCAGGCCGCCGTTGTCCTTGAACCCGACGAAGGCGTCGTCGGCCAGCATCTGCGTCCACAGGTAGGCGTAGTAGCCGGCGGCATAGCCGTTGCCCCAGATGTGCTGGAAGTAGCTGGAACGGTAGCGCGGCGGCACGTAGGAGAGGTCCACGCCGTCCTTCTTCAGCGCGGCGGCCTCGAACTTGTCCGCGTCCTGCAGCGGCGCGTCGGCGCCCAGCATGTGCCAGTTCATGTCGAGCATGGCCGCGGCCACCAGCTCGGTCATGTTGTAGCCCATGTTGAACTTGCCGGCCTTCTTCATCTTGTCGACCAGCGCCTGCGGCATCGGCGCGCCGGTCTTGTAGTTCTTCGCGTAATTGGCGAACACCTTGGGGTTGGTCGCCCAGTGCTCGTTGAACTGCGACGGGAACTCGACGAAGTCGCGCGCGGTGTTGGTGCCGGACAGGGTCGGGTATTCCTCGTCGGCGAACATGCCGTGCAGGGCGTGGCCGAACTCGTGGAACATGGTGATCACGTCATCGAACGACAGCAGCGCCGGCTGGCCCGCGGCCGGCTTGGTGAAGTTGGCGACGTTGTAGATCACCGGCTTGGTGCCCATCAGCTTCGACTGGCCGACGAAGTTGTCCATCCACGCGCCGCCGCCCTTGTTGTCGCGCTTGAAGTAGTCGCAGTAGAACAGCGCCAGCGACTTGCCGTCGGCGTCGAACACCTCGAACACGCGCACGTCCGGCTGGTACACCGGGATGTCCTTGCGCTCCTTGAAGGTCAGCCCGTAGAGCTGGTTGGCGGCGTAGAACACGCCGTTCTTGAGCACGTTGTCGAGCTCGAAGTACGGCTTGATCTGGTTCTCGTCGAGGTCGTACCTGGCCTTGCGCACCTGCTCGGCGTATCGGTTCCAGTCCCACGGCTGCAGCTTGAAGCTCGGCTGCCCCGCCGCCTTCTGGTCCTGGTCGATCTGCGCCTGGATGTCGGCGGCCTCGCGCGTGGCGCGCGCCACGGCAGCGGGCGCCAGCTTCTGCATGAAGCCCATCGCGGTGGCCGGTGTCTTGGCCATCTGGTCTTCGAGCTTCCACGCGGCGTAGTTCGGATAGCCGAGCAGCGCGGCTTCCTGTGCGCGCAGCTGCGCCAGCCGCTCGATGGTCTTGCGGGTGTCGTTGGCGTCGTTCTGCTCGGCGCGGTTCCACGACGCCTCGAACAGCTGCTGGCGGGTGGCGCGGTCGGCCAGGTCCTGCAGCTCGGGCTGCTGGGTGGTGTTCTGCAGCGGCAGCACGTACTTGCCGTCCTGCTTGCGATCCGTCGCGGCGCGGCTGGCGGCGGCGATTTCCGCATCGCTCAGGCCGGCCAGCTTGCTCTTGTCGCCGATCACCGGCGCGGCGTCCTTGGTGGCCGCCAGCAGCTTGTTGGTGAACGCAGTGCTGAGGCTGGATTCCTCCTTGTTCATCGCCTTGAGCTTCGCCTTGTCGGCATCGGAGAGCTTGGCGCCGGAATGCACGAAGTCGTCGTAGACCACCTGCACCAGGCGCGCCGATTCCGGGTCGAGCTTGAGCGTGTCGCGCTGGTCGTAGACCGCCTCGATGCGCTTGAACAGCTTGTCGTTGAGATAGATCGCATCCTGGTGCGCGGCCAGCTTGGGCGCCTCCTCCTCCTGCACCTTCTGCAGGGTCGGGTTGGTGTTGGCGGCGGTGACGCCGTTGAACACCGCCATCACCCGATTGAGCATCACGCCGGTTTTCTCCAGCGCCACGTAGGTGTTCTCGAACGTGGCCGGCTCGGGGTTGTCGGCGATCTTCTGCACCTCGGCGAGCTGGCGCTTCATGCCCTCCTCGATCGCCGGCTGGTAGTCGGCGTCGGTGATCTTGTCGAACGGCGGCGCCTGGAACGGCAGCGTGCTGGCCTGGAAGAACGGGTTGCTGGTCATGGCATCGGCGGGTGCGGTGGCGAGGGCGCCCGCCGTCGACGCGGGCGCGGGCGCGGCATCGGCACTGCCCGGCGATTGCGAGCAGGCGGCAAGGGCGATGGTGGTGGCTATCACGAGCAGGCGGAGACGAAGCATCGGGTTCCCCAGAGTGGGCGTCCGCGGCGGGACGGGATGGACAGGCAGTCGTCGACTTTAACGACACCACCGCCAGTTTCCAAACGTCCGCAGGATCCTGCGAAAAGCGGATCGACGCGGGCGCTTCACGCCGAACGCATGTCGCGCAACTGCCAGCCGCCGCCGATCAGCAGGAACAGTCGATGGCGCACCACGCTCATCGGCAGGTCGGTGGTCAGCTCCACGTCGGTGCGCAGGTCGGCCACCTGCGCCGTCACCTCGGCCGCGGGATCGACGCTGCCGAGGCTGGCGTCGACCGCATCGGGATCGGGCTGCGCCGCGCGCCAGCGCTGGAACAGCTCGTCGTCGCGCAGCGCGTGCTGCAGTGCGGCCGCAAAGTCGTTCGGACCGGCGCCGGCGTAGCTGAAACGCGGATCCTCGCCGCGGGCATGGGCGAGGTCGGCGATGGAGAGGTAATAGCGGTTGCGGGCCATGGCGACTCCGGAAAGGGATGAGCGCCGATTCCAGCACGGGCGGCGTGAAGCCGGCGGGTCGGAAGTCATCTGGCACCGTCGCCGGAAATGGCGTATGAATCGGGGTCATTGTCCAGGCCGGGGGCTTCCGATGTCACGCATGACTGGCGTCCGTGGGATCACGTCTGCAGGCTGCGGCCTGCTCTTCGCGACGGCGGGCCTGCTGGCCGCCTGCTCGCCGTCGTCACCGCCGCCGTCGACACCCGGGGCGCCGGCCGGCACGATCTCCGCGCCACCGCCGGCTTCCGCACCGGCGCCGGCGTCGAGTGCGGGCGACGCCATCGCGGCCGGCAGCGGCACGCGCCTGTTGCGCTTCCCCGACGTATGCGGGGCGCGGGTGGTGTTCACCTATGCCGGCGATCTGTGGCTGGCCTCGACCCAAGGCGGCACCGCCACCCGCCTCACCGCCGCACCCGGCCTGGAAATGGCCGCGCGCTTCTCGCCCGACTGCCGCCAGATCGCCTTCACCGGCCAGTACGGCGGCGACAGCCAGGTCTACGTGGTGGCCAGCGACGGCGGCGTGCCGACCCAGCTGACCTGGTATCCGGCGATGGGGCCGCTGCCGCAACGCTGGGGCTTCGACAACCAGGTCTACGGCTGGACGCCGGACGGCAAGTCGGTGCTGTTCCGCTCCTGGCGCGAGGCGCGCAGCATCTCCAACCCGCGGCTGTTCCGCGTGGCCGCCAGCGGTGGCCTGCCGACCGCGCTGCCGATGCCGGTGGCCGGCGTGGGCCGCTACTCGCCGGACGGCAAGCAGATCGTGTACTCGCCCAAGTTCCGCGATTTCCGCGATTGGGCCCGCTACAGCGGCGGCTGGGCGCAGGACCTGTTCGTCTACGACTTCGCCACGAAGTCGGCGAAGAACATCACCAACGATCCGAACACCGACCGCGACCCGGTATGGATCGGCAAGGACATCTATTTCCTCTCCGACCGCGGCCCGCACCTCAACCTCTATCGCTACGACACCAGCGACGGCAAGACCACCCAGCTGACCAACTACACGGGCGACGACGCGCGCTGGGCCAGCGGCGACGCGGCCGGGCAGATCGTGTTCGAGCTGGGCGGCGTGCTGCACCTGTACGACACGCGCAAGCAGAGCGACCGCGCGCTCGACATCCGCGTGCCGAGCGACCTGGTGGCCTCGCGCGCATCCGAGCGCAGCGTCAAGGACCACGTCGAGGACTTCGCGCTCAGCGCGAACGGCAAGCGGGCGGCCTTCACCGCCCGCGGCGAGCTGTTCAGCGTGCCGCTGAAGCACGGCATCACGCTGGACCTCACCCACACGCCGGGCGCGCACGAGCGCGAGGTGGCGTGGTCGCCGGACGGCAGGCGCATCGCCTACATCTCCGACCAGAGCGGCGAGGAAGCCGTGTGGGTACGCAACGCCGACGGCAGCGAACCGCTGATGCTGACCCGCGGCGTGTCCGGCCGGCTCTACGCGCCCGCGTGGTCGCCCGACGGCAAGCAGCTCGCCTTCGTCGATTCCGCCAACCGGCTGCACCTGGTCGGCACCGCCGCCGGCGCCACCGACAAGGTGATCGCGCAGGACCCGGGCCAGTCCCAGCGCGACTATGCCTGGTCGCCCGGCGGCCACTATCTGACCTATTCGCTGACCGACAAGGACACCTTGCTGTCGCGCCTGATGGTGTACGACGTCGCCTCCGGCAAGGCCACCGAACTCGGCCGCGAATACCAGAACGCGTATGCGCCGGCCTTCTCGCCCGACGGCAAGTACCTGTACTTCCTCGGCGACCGCGAGTGGGCCCCGCAGATGTCCGGCGTGGAGCTGGACTACGCCACCAACCGCAGCACCCAGATCCTCGCCTACGCCCTGCGCGACAAGCTGCCCAACCCGTTCGCCCCGCGCAACGACGAGGCGACTGCCAGCGCTTACGAGCAGGCGGATCAGTCCGCCGACGATCACGACAAGGATCACGCCAAGCCCAGGCCGCCCGCGCAGATCGACGACCGCATCGATTTCGAGGGCATCGGCCAGCGCCTGGTGCGCGCACCGGTCGAGCCGGGCAACATCCGCTGGCTGGCGGTGACCGCGAAGGCGATCCTCTATGCCAGCACGGGCGCGCAGTACCTGGGCCGCGACAGCGCCACGCCGGCCCGGATCGAGTCGTGGTCGTTCAAGCAGCACAAGTCGGACAAGGTCTACACCTACGACAAGCCGGTCGACGGCCCCGGCGCACTGGCACTGTCGCGCGACGGCAGCACCCTACTGGTGCGCGACGGCAAGGATTACAAGGCGATCGACCTGGAGGCCGACACGCCCGATCCGAAGGACGTCAAGCTCGACGGCCTGTTCGCCCGCGTCGATCCCCGGGCGGAATACACCGAGATCTTCAACGACGTGTGGCGGCGCTACCGCGACTATTTCTACGTCACCAACATGAACGGCTACGACTGGAACGCGATCCGCGCCAGGTACGAGTCGCTGCTGCCATACGTCGGCGACCGCACCGACCTCAACTACGTGCTCGGCCAGATGATCGCGGAGCTGTCCAACTCGCACACCTATGTCGCCGGCGGCGACCTGGGCCTGCCGGACAAGCCGCACGTGGGCCTGCTTGGCGCGGATTTCGAACTCGACACCGCCAGCGGGCGCTACCGCATCGCCCGCGTGTTTCCCGGCGAGAACGACGAGCCGCGCTACCGCTCGCCGCTCACCGAGGTCGGCGTGGACGTGAAGGCCGGCGACTACGTGCTGGCGATCAACGGCGTGCCGCTGACCGCCGGCGACAACCCGTATCGCCTGCTGCGCATCGCCCCCGGCCAGCTGGTACAGCTCACGGTCAACACGCGGCCGTCGCCCGACGGCGCACGGACGGTGCTGCTCAAGCCGATCTCCAGCGAGACCTCGCTGCACTATTACGACTGGGTGCAGGCGAACCGCCAGTACGTGGCCAAGGCCAGCGACGGCAGGATCGGCTACCTGCACATCCCCGACATGGGCGAGGACGGCGCGCGCGAGTTCATCAAGTGGTTCTACCCGCAACTGCGCAAGCCGGGCCTGATCATCGACGTGCGCGACAACGGCGGCGGCTTCATGTCGCAGACGATGATCGAGCGGCTGTCGCGCAAGTTGCTGGCGTACAACTACTTCCGCGGCACCTCGATCACCGGTACCTACCCGGGGGCGACGCCGCTGGGCCACCTGGCGGCGCTCAGCAACGGCACCACCGCCTCCGACGGCGACATCTTCTCGTACATGTTCCAGCAGGCGAAGCTGGGCCCGCTGATCGGCACGCGCACCTGGGGCGGCGTGGTCGGCATCACCGACTGGGGTCCGCTGATGGACGGCGGCACGGTATCGATACCGCAGTTCGCCGCGATCGTGAACCTCGACGGCAAGTACGTGGTGGAGGGCCACGGCGTGGAGCCCGACATCGTGGTGGACGAGGACGTGTCGCAACAGCTGGCCGGCAAGGACCCGCAGCTCGACAAGGCGATCGAGGTACTGGAAAAAGAGATCCAGGCGCATCCGCTGGCCTTGCCGCCGCAGCCGCCCGGCCCGGACAAGGCGCCGCCGGCGATGCGGCCGGCATCCGCCACCGCGCCCGCGCCTGCCGGCTGAG
>JBASAF010000021.1:0-190517 GCA_049650465.1 Rhodanobacter sp.
GGCCGGCGCCTGGCGCAGGTCGAACACCTGCGCGCCGGGCACCACCGGCGAGCGCGACAGCCGCCCGCGCAGCGGCGCCTCCCAGTCGGGGTCGGGTGCGAGCAGGAAATCCACCAGCGACGCCGGCAACGCGTCGCGCATCTGCGCGATGCGCAGCTCGCGTTCGTTGCGGCCGTCGCTGTTGAGGTCCAGGTACATCGCCGCGATCACCAGCAGGCTGTCCTGCGGCCGCCAGGCCTCGGGCCGGCTGCCCAGCAGCAGGTATTCCCAGGGGCGCACGCGCAGGTCCGCCAGCCCCGCGTTGACGCCGGCGGCATAGCGGCGCAGCACCTCCTGCTGTGCCGGCGGCAGTTGCGCCCACGCCGCATCGGCCACCGCGCGCAGGCGGTGGCGACGGTGGTTGAGATCCACCGGCAGCGCGGCCGACCCGACCAGCGCGGCCAGCTCGCCCGCGCTGGACCGGCGCATCAGGTCCATCTGGAAGAAACGTTCCTGCGCGTGCACGTAGCCCATCGCCCAGGTGATGTCGGCGCGATTGCCGCCGTCGAAGGTGGCCGTGCCGCGCGCGTCGCGGGCGATCGTCACCGGCGAGTGCAGCGCCGCCACCGCACGCGTGCCGTCCAGCCGGGCGAGGCTGCCGGCGAGCAGCCACCATCCGGCGGCCAGCGCCACCAGCACCAGCGCCGGCAAGGCCAGCAGGATGGCGCGCAGCAGGCGCCAGCGGCGTGTCGTCATTGCGGAACGGACCTGGTCTGTGCGCGGCTCACTGCCGCGCAAAAACCGCAAAGATACCGGCATACGGCTTGACCATGAAGGCCGGCGCGCCGGCATAGCCCTCGCCGTCGACGTACAGCTGCGAGATGCTGCCGTCCAGGTACAACGCATCGCGGCAATGCAGCTGGTCGCGGAACAGCCGTCCAAACGTGTGGAAGTTCACCGGCGCCTCGCTCACCGCGAATACCACCTCGTGCGGCGACGGCGCGCACACGCCGCTGCGCCACTTGAGGCTGGCCGAGTCGTCGATGAACTGCTCGTTGAGCTTGCCGTCGATCAGCAGCATCGGGCCGGACTGGGTCGCCGTCCGCACCGCCTTGTCGTCGGCCTTGAACGCCGCGCTGGTGCGCACCGCGGCGTGGCCGTCGGCATAGATCGCGAACACGCCGTTGGGCAGCAGCGAGAAATTGCCCGAGGCCGGGTTGCCGTGGGCCAGGTTCAGCGGCACCACGGTCTTGCCGTTCTCCACGTACAGGCCCAGCGGCGCGAACTTGTGGTCGTAGATGCCGGCATTGGCGGCGAACAGCAGCCTCTGGCCGCGCGCCTCGCCCCATTGCTGCAGGTTCCCGATACTGCCGAACGGCTGACCGTCCTGCGGATTGCGCCAGTACAGCGCCAGTTGCTCGCGCTTCAGGTCGATGTGCACGACCCGGTATTGCTGCCCGGCGAAAGCCACCTCGCAACTGTCCAGCGCCTGCGCCTTCGGCGTGCAGCCGGGCAGGGTGAGCAGCAGGGCGAACAGCGCCATGGCCGGCAGCCAGCAGTGGCGGACCCGCACGGTCCGGTGGCGTGGGATGCGAACGATCATCCCCCGATGGTCGTGGCGCGGCGGCGATCACGCAACCCCGCGCGCGCCGGCGGTTTTGCCGGCGTGTGGTTCGGCGCGCGGCGGTTCGCCGTTAAACTCGGGTTTTTGCCCCGAGCCTGCGATGCCTTACACGCCAATCGTCGCCACCCTGGGTTACGTGTTGTCGCCCGATCGCCAGCAGGTGCTGATGATCCACCGCAACACGCGCCCGGACGACCTGCACCTGGGCAAGTACAACGGCCTGGGCGGCAAGATGGAACCGGGCGAGGACATCGCCGCCTGCATGCAGCGCGAGATCCGCGAGGAGGCCGCCATCGAGTGCGAGTCGATGCGCCTGCGCGGCACGCTGAACTGGCCGGGTTTCGGCAAGCACGGCGAGGATTGGCTGGGCTTCATCTTCCTGATCGACGCCTGGCGCGGCACGCCGCTGGAATCCAACCACGAGGGCGCGCTGGAATGGGTGGCGCGCGAGCGGCTGCTGGAGCTCCCCATGTGGGAAGGCGACCGCCACTTCCTGCCGCTGGTGTTCGACGACGACCCGCGGCCGTTCCACGGCGTGATGCCGTACAAGGACGGCCGCATGCAATCCTGGTCGTTCAGCCGGTTCTGAAGCGCGCGTAGGGCGGGCACTGCCCGTCGACTCTCGCCGGTGGCGCGACGTCTACGCCACGTCGGCCAGCCACGCCTGGCTGGAGAACCGCTCGCGCGCCAGCGTCTCGGCGCGGGCCAGTTCGTCGGGGCGCAGGACGTCGTCGGTGAGGCCGTGGCGCTGGCGGAAGGTGTCGATCATGCGCGCGATTACAGCCTCGCGCGGCAGGCCGGTCTGGCTGCGCAGCGGATCGACACGCTTGGCTGCGCTGGTGGTGCCCTTGTCGGAGAGCTTCTCGCGGCCGATGCGCAGCACGTCGAGCATCTTCGCCGCGTCGATGTCGTAGGCCATGGTGACGTGGTGCAGCACCGCGCCGCCGCGGTGCGCCTGCGCCGCGCCGGCGATCTTGCCGCCGGCGGAGGTGATGTCGTTGAGCGGCTGGTACCAGGCCTTGATGCCCAGCGTGCCCAGCGCCTCGATCACCCATTCGTCCATGTACGCATACGCCTGCTGGAACGACAGCCCCTTGATCAGCGACAGCGGCGCGCAGATCGAATAGGTGATGGTGTTGCCCGGCTCGATGAACATCGCGCCGCCGCCGGAAATCCGCCGCACCACCTCGATGCCGTGGCGCTGCGCGGCCTCCATGTCGACCTCGTTGCGCAGCGACTGGAAGCGGCCGATGACCACGGCCGAGGAGGCCCATTCCCAGATGCGCAGCGTGGGCGGGCGGTGGCCGGCACCGACCTCGTGCACCAGCACGTCGTCCAGCGCCATGTGCAGGCTGGGGGATTGCGGCAGCGTGTGGATCAGTTGCCAGTCGTGGTCACGCCATTCGCTGCGCATCATGCGGTGTCTCCATCCAGGGCGCGGCGCACCGCGATCGCGATCGCCTGCGCCGAAAGGCCGTACATCATCACGTCATGGGCAAGGCCGTGCTCGATGGCTGCGGCGAGCTCGGTCTCGCCGGCGTTCCACGGCTGGCCCTCCAGCGCGCGGTTGATCGCTACCAGCGCGCTGTCCGGTTCCAGGAAGAAATCCCCACTCACCTGCACGTCGGCGAGCCGGTCGTCGCGCACCTGCAGGTCGACCACCACCAGCTTGCCGCCGGGCATCTTGTATTCGCCGTGCATCCATCGTCCTCGTGCCGCCCACTGTCGTGGCGCGCAACGGGGCAATTTTGCCGCGTTCCGGCGGGCAGGGGAAACCCCGCACGGGTTCCCCTGCAGCCGGCCAGCCGGACGAACGTGCCGCAAGCCGAAGTGCCGCGTGCCGCGGCAGGAGCCTCAGCGCATCTCCAGCTTGAGCGCCTTGGCGATGGATTCCCACGGCACGTACTTGTAGTTCTGGTTCTCGACCGGCAGCACGTTGCGGCCGTCCTGGGCGATCATCGCGCCGTGCTCGAAGCCCGGACCCAGGTTGCGGCTGGTGACCTCCAGTCCGTCGGTTTCGGAAATGCCGTCGATGCCGCGCGCGCCGTCCGCCACCACGGCGAACGAGCCCAGGTAGGCACGGTCGCCGTCGCGGCGGTACACCGCGTAGCTGTTGTTGCCCTGGCTGGACACCACGATGTAGCCGCGGCCGCCGCCCAGGTCGTAGATGCCCACGCCTTCGAGGTCGTCCTTGATCGCCTTGTTGTCGGCCACGCGGTCGACCGCGGTCATCGCGTCGCCGCCGTCGGGCTCGGCGCTCATCCGCCACAGCGCCACGTCCTCCTCGCCCACGTAGAGCACGCCGGATTCGTCGTCGGCCACGCAGCCCTCGGCCTGGCTGGCGAGGTGGAACTCGCGCACCTGCGCGATGCGCACGCGGCCGTTGCCGGCGTCGAGCAGCTCCCACTGGCGCATCAGGCCGTCGCCGGTGTTGACGAAGACGTAGGTCTTGGCGGTCTTCGCGCTGCGGTACATGCACAGGCCGTACGGGTCGGCCATGCCGGTGTCCTGGACGCCGTCGGCGACGTCGACCAGCTCGCGCCGGTCCGGATCGAGCCGGTAGATCGCCACGGACTTGTGCGTGCGATCGCTGGCGGTGACCAGGGTGACCTGCTTGCCGCCCAGCGCGAAGCCGTTGCGCAGGTCGGTGTTGTTCATCTTGCCGTCGGCGCGGAACTGCAGCAGCTTGCCCTGCATGTCGTACACGGCCATGCCGGCCTTCTTGTCGGTGGCGACGATGAGGCTTTTCGCCGGGTCGGTCGGATGCGCCCAGATCGCCGGATCGTCCGCGGCATCGCCGTAGCTGGCCACCGGCACGGTTTCCACCAGCGCGGTGACGGTGGGCAGCGGCGGCCGGGCCACGGCGCGCGGGTCCTGCGGCGTACCCGCCGGCAGGTTCAGCGCCTTGGCCACGTCGGCCATCGACACGATCTGGTGGTTGGCGCCGCCATCCTCGTCGCTGACCAGCAGCACGCCGTGCGCGTAGCCCTCCAGCGCGGCGCTGGTGGCGAACAGCGGGCCGGGTTCGGCGACGGCCGTGCCGCTGGCGGCGGTGCCGACCTGGAAGCTGCCGAGATACGTGTCGTGGTCGGCGCGGTCGTAGACGTTGATGCGTCCCTCGGCGCTGTCTGCGGCGAGCAGCCACTGGCTGCCCTTGCCGCCGTCGTACAAGGCCACGCCCTCGACCTTCTTGCCGAGGTGGCCCAGCCGCGGCGCATCGACCAGGCGCGCCGACAGGTCGGCTTCCGGGTCGCCGTCGAGATGCCACACGCCCACCGCCTGCTCGGCCACGTAGAGGTTGCCGTGGCGGTCGGCGGTGCACTGCTTGAGCTTGGAGGGCAGGTTGACCCGGCGCACCTGGCGCGCGTCGAGCTTGCCGTCGGCGTTGGCGTAGATCATCTGCTGGTCGACTTCGCCGCCGTCGCCGACCACCACGGCGTAGAGCGCGTCGTCCAGCTCGTAATGGAACAGGCACAGGCCTTCCACGGCGAAGCCGAGCGGGATGGCGCGGGCGCCGGCTTCGACCGGCTTGTCGCCGTCCATGGTGAACAGGCGCAGGCTGTTTTCGGTGGCGTCCAGCGCGGCGACCACCGTGGTCGAGCGGTCTCCCAGCGCGAACCCGTAACTCACGTCGACGCCGGCGGCTTCACCGGCCGCCACCGTGGCCTGGCGCTTGCCGTCCAGGCCGTACACCTCCAGCCCGCCGAGCGCGGCGGTGGCCAGCAGGCGGGCCGGCGCGTCGGGCGTGGCGCCTTCCACCAGCAGCGCGAAATCCGTCTTGCCGCTTTGCGTCGCCTCGCTCTGCGCGTGCGCGCGCACCAGCGTGGGTGCGGGCGTGGCGCCGGCCTCGTGCGCGGCCGGGCTGCAGCCTGCCAGGCCGGCGAGCAGCGCCAGCGATGTCGCGAGTGTGTAACCAAGCCGTGCTTTCATTCCTCGTCTCCTCAGTGCGGGGCGGCGTATGCGGCCAGGGCTTCGTTGCGCGTGGGCCACCATACGACAGCGGAAAGCGTTTTGCACGAAACATTCTAAACGTGTTGCATTTTGGAATGTTTGTTCGTATTCTCGGGCTGCCATCACTTCGCCGCGGGGGCGTAAGTCGGGGGTGGCACATACCTCGGGGGTAGATGATCCATGCACACTTTTCGACGAAATGCGTTGCACGCGGCACTACTGCTGGCCGGTTGCGTGATCGCCACGCCCAGCCTTGGCCTGGCCAACGATGCCGCCGTACCGGCGGGCGCCCAGGCTCAAGGCGAGTCGCAGGGCAACGATGGCCAGGCCGCCACGACGACGGGCGCCCAGAAGGAAAAGGCGGTGGATCTGCAGTCGGTGGTGGTGACCGGCAACATCGGTTACCGCAACCACATCGACGTGCCTGCGCCGGTGCTGGTCTACGATCAGCAGTTCTTCGCCAAGTTCGAGCCGGTCTCGGTGGGCGACCAGCTGCGCCGCGTGCCGGGCATCGCCTTCGTCGGCGACATCGGCGAGTCGGTGGCGCCGGAGATGCGCGGCCTGGGCAATGGCTACACCCAGATCCTGGTCAACGGCCGCACGGTGCCCGGCATCGGCAACGACCGCTCGGTGGCGGTGGACCGCATCCCGGCCGAGATCATCGACCGCATCGAGATCGTCCGTTCGCCCTCGGCCGACTTCGACAGCCAGGGCGTGGGCGGCACCATCAACATCATCCTGAAGGACGGCGCGACCCTGCCGCCGGGCGTGATCGTGCGCGTCGGCGAGACGTGGGACAAGAAGACCGGACGGATCCGTCCGAATGCGTCGGTATCCTGGTCCGGCCGCAATGATGCGGACACGGTGTTCTATTCGCTCACCGTCGATGCGCAGAAGCGCTTCAACGAAAAGCACGCGATCCAGGAAGTGGTCGACAGCAGCACGGCCGGCTTTGCCGACGAGGTCGCCGCCCACGGCAACGGGCACAGCCTGCAGAGCTGGGACGACATATCCAGGTCCCGCGCCGCCTCGCGCGAGGAGCAGGGCGATCAGCGCGACTCGAAGGATCTTTCCTTCAATGGCGACGTGACCTTCCGCATGTCCGACAACTCCACCCTGCGACTGGATGCGTTCGCGCTGAAGACCCGCCGCACCGAACACGAGGACACCCGTACCTACGAGGGAGACGGCAGCGTCGGCGGACTGGACCTGGCCAATCCGGAGTTCAAGTACGAGACCACGCCGATCGACGAGGACAGCTACGGCCTGTCAGCCCTGTTCGACACCTCGTTCAACGAGAACACCGATTTCGAGGCCTACTTGGCCCGCAACACCACCAAGGGCAGCGAGGTCAAGCACTACTTCAAGGACACGCCGGACAAGAAGGACAAGATCAAGGGCACCGCGGCCGACGACAAGAACTGGCAAGGCGATACCTCGATCACCCGGCGCATGCCGGACCTGGCCCGTTCCATGGGCATGGATGCCGCCACGCTGAAGGTGGGCGTGCAGCTGAAGAACAAGGACCGCACCTTCACCAGCACGCAGATCTCGGGGTTGAGCAAGTCCAAGCAGAAGGGCACCGATGGCCGCTTCGACTACAAGGAGGATCGCTTCGACACCTTCGCCAAGGTGGATTGGGAGATCAACCCGCGGCTCACGGTGACCACTGGCGTGCGCGGCGAGAAGACCCGCACGACGCAGGACTACATCACCGTCGACACCGAGAACGGCGCTCCGGTGGGGCAAAGCACCGGCCACGCCAGCAGCCATGAATTCATGCTCAACCCGTCCGGGCACCTGCAATGGAAGGTGACTGATCACGACCAGCTGCGCTTCAGCGTGGCGCGAACCGTGCGCCGCCCCAGCGTCGACCAGTTGGTGCCGTCGGTGACGGTCGAGTCGCCTGGCGACTACGACGTGACGATGGGCAACCCGAACCTGAAGATGGAGCGCGCGCTCGGCTTCGACCTCGGCTACGAGCGCACCATCGGCCGCAACGGCGTGATCGGCATGAACCTGTTCCAGCGCAACGTCTCCGACCTGATCGGCCTGGTCCGCACCACGCGGCCGGTGACCGACGCCGGCCAGGACCCGGACGACTTCCCCGGCGGCCTGTACACCTACCAGAACCTCGGCAGCGCCAAGGTGCGCGGCGTCGAGTTCGACATGTCGATGCCGCTGAGCTTCATGGGCATGGAACACACCGGCATCTTCGGCAACTACACCCGGCTGTTCTCCGAGCGGCTCAATCCGATCACCGACCGCGACACCACCATCGACGACCAGCCCTCCTACGTCTACAACGTGGGCGTGACGCAGGACATCCCGGCGTGGAAGGCGGCGTTCGGCGCCAGCTACCAGAAGCAAGGCCCGGCCTACCAGCACAACTCGCCCGGCGAGATGCAGACGACGACGTACGGAGGCAACCTGGAGATCTTCCTGGAGAAGCGACTCGGCAAGGCGTTCGTGCTGCGCCTGACCGGCAACAACCTGCTCGATTCGTGCAGCCAGCAGCTGGAGCAGGATTTCGCCGGCGACGACGCGGCCGAGATGATGGCCAACAACCGTGCGTACAACGTGGACTTCATGGAGCTCGAGCGCGAATGCTCGTCGCCGCGCTGGTCGCTCACGCTGCGCGCGGTGTTCTGATCGGCGGGCGGCGGACCTGCCCCGGCCGCGTGCCGGAGGCGGCCGCCGCCACGCCAGGCAGTTCCGTCCCCACGGTTCCTGGCGGCGATCCACTCCCCCGGATCGCCGCTTTTTTTTCCACCACCGGCAACATCCGATGCATGTGGAGCAGACCATGTCGCTGAAACGTCCGAACATCCTCTGGCCCGCGCTGGCAGGCATCACCCTGGCCCTGGCCGGGCTGGGCGGCTGCGCGCAATCGCCGCCGGGCGAGCCGGCCGTTGCCGCCAGCGATGCACCGGCCGCCGCATCCGGCACGCTGAAGCTGGAACGCGTGGTGATGCTGATGCGCCACGGCGTGCGCCCGCCGACCAAGCCGCAGGTGACCCCGGAAGGCACCCATCCGCAACCGTGGCCGAGCTGGGACGCCGGCTACGGCGAGCTGACCGGGCATGGCTATGACGCGATCCGCCTGCTCGGCCAATGGGACCGCGGCAACTGGGTCGCCCGCGGCCTGCTGCCGGCCGAGGGTTGCCCGTCGGCGGAGGCGGTGAAGGTGGCTGCCAGCGCCAAAACGCGCACCCAGGACACCGCGCGCGCACTGCTCGAGGGCATGGCGCCGGGCTGCGGCATCCACGTGGCGTACCCGGCCAAGGCCGACGACATCGAGTTCCACCCGTTCTCGACCGGCGCCATGATGCTCGACCGCGGCAAGGCGCTGGCCGCGGTGCAGGCGCTGGTGCCTGCCGGTGGCATGGCCGCCGAGGTCAAGGCGCAGGCGCCGCTGTTCGCCTTGCTCAACCAAGCGATGGGCTGCACGCCGGGGGCGGCCTGCGACATGTCGCGCATGCCGGCAGGCATCGACAACAGCGACGAGGAGCGGCCGAAGGTGGGCGATCCGTTCGGCATCGCCTCCACCGCCAGCCAGACCTTCCTGCTCGAATACCTGCAGGGCATGCCGATGAAGGACGTGGCCTGGGGCCACCTCACCCGCGAGCAGATCGGCGAGCTGCTGAAATTCCACGCGCTGAAGTTCCACTACGAGGGGCGCGCGCCCTACGTGGCCGCCCGCGCCGCTTCGCCGCTGGCCGCGCGCATGCTCGGCGCGGTGGAGCACGGCCCGAAGCTCACCGTGCTGGTCGGCCACGACACCAACATCGCGGACCTCGGCGGCATGCTCGACCTGCACTGGCAGGTGCCCGACTACCCGCGCGACGATCCGCCGCCGGGCGGCGCGATCGGCTTCGAGGTGTTGTCCGATGCCGCCGGCAAGCAGTTCGTGCGCGCGTTCTACCGCGCGCAGACCATGGACCAGGTGCGCGAGCTGCAGAAACTCGACGCCGCCAACGCGCCGTCGTACCAGTACCTGCCGATCCCCGGCTGCGCCGAGCGCTGCCCGATCGCGGACTTCGAACAGATCGTGAGCGCGAAGCTGGTCGAGCCGCTGCGCAAGCCGGCGGATTGACGTTCACGAGAGCGGCGGGCAATGCCCGCCCTACGCGGCGTTGTCGTAGGGCGGGCACTGCCCGCCGCACCACCCCGCTTGCGGCAAGAACGTCGTAGGGCGGGCACTGCCCGCCGCCTCCCGCCACAAAGCCTCAAAGCCGCACCGGCGCTCCACTCCTGATCGACTCGGTGGCCGCTTCGGCCAGCGCCAGTGCAGCAACGCCATCGGCGTAACCGACGGCGGCGGGCTGGCCGTCGAGCATGTCGGCAAAGTGGTCCATCTCGCGGCGGTAGGCCTCGGCGTAGCGGTCGAGGAAGAAATTCTGCAGCCGGTCGCTGGACACGCCGGCGTCGCTCCACACCTGGGTGGTGCTTTCCAGCACGTTGTCCGCGCGCACCATGCCTTTGGATGCAAACGCCTCGATGCGCTGGTCGTAGCCGAAACCGCTGCGGCGGCTGTTGGAGATCACGCAGAGCTTGCCCGAGGCGGTTTTCAGCACGGTGCGCGCGGTGTCGACGTCGCCGAGTTCGCCGATCACCGGGTCGACCAGGCAGCTGCCGGCGGCATACACCTCCACCGGCTCCTCGCCCAGCAGCCAGCGCGCCATGTCGAAATCGTGGATGGCCATGTCCTTGAACAGGCCGCCGGAGATGGCGACGTAGGAGGGCGGCGGCGGCGCGGGATCGTTCGAGGTGATCTGCAGGCTCTCGATGCTGCCGATGGCGCCGCTGTCCAGGCGCGCCTTCAGCGCCTGGAAGTTCGGATCGAAGCGGCGGTTGAAGGCGAGCAGCATGTTCGCCCCGGCCAGTGCCTTCGCGGCGCCGCGGGCGCGCGCGTAGTCCTGGTCGACGGGTTTTTCGCAGAAGATCGCCTTGCCGGCGGCCGCGGCGCGCAGGCTGTAGTCGAGGTGGGTGTCGGTGGAGCTGGCGATGATCACGCCGCGGATCGACGCATCGGCCAGCACCGCCTCCAGCGTGCCCACGGCGGTGTTCCATTCGCCGGCCAGCGCCTGCGCCGAGGCGTCGATCGCATCGACCACGGCGGCCAGCTCCAGCCGTGGGTGCAGCGCGGCGTTGCGGGCGTGGATGTGGCCGATGCGCCCGGCGCCGATGAGTGCGACTTTGTGCATGCTCGTGTCTCGCTCAGAGTTTGAAGACTTCGCCGTGCTGCGCGGACCATGCGCAGGCTTCGGCCAGGGTCAGTGCGGCGACGCCGTCGGCGTAGCTGGTGAAGGGTTCGGCGCGGCCGTGCACCACCTCGGCGAAGTGCGCGATCTGCGCGCGGTAGGCGTCGCGGTAGCGCTCGGCGAACGCCGGCATGATCGGCGCGCCGCTGCTGCCGGCCTCGGTGAGCATGTGTACGGTGTCCTGCGCCACGTTGTCGGCGCGGATCATGCCGGTGGCGCCGAATGCCTCGATGCGCTGGTCGTAGCCATAGCCGCTGCGCCGGGTGTTGGAGATCACGCACAGCCGCCCGCTGGCGGTCTTCAGCACGCAGCGCGCGGTGTCGACGTCGCCCTGGCGGCCGATCTCCGGGTCCACCAGGCAGCTGGCGGTGGCGTACACCTCGACCGGGTCCTCGCCCATCAGCCAGCGCGCCATGTCCAGGTCGTGGATGGTGAAGTCCTTGAACAGCCCGCCGCTGGTGGGGATGAAACCCGGCGGCGGGGCAGCGGGGTCGTGGTTGACCAGGTGCAGGGTTTCCAGCTTGCCGACCACGCCGGCATCCAGCTGCTGCTTGAGGCGCGCGAACTGCGGGTCGAAGCGGCGGTTGAAGCCGAGCAGGAAGCGCGCCTTCCCGAAGCGCGGCTGGGCGGCGCGCACCTTCTGCAGGTCCAGGTCGATCGGCTTCTCGCAGAACACCGCCTTGCCCGCCTCGACCGCGGCCAGCGCATGGCCCAGGTGCTGGTCGGTGGTGCTGCAGATCAGCACGCCGCCGATCGCCGGATCGGCCAGCGCCTGTTCCAGCGAGGCCATGCTGGCGCCGTGGGCACGGGCGAAGGCGGCTGCCTCGGCGCGCGGGTCGACCACGTATTTCAGGCGCAGGCCGGGTTGCCGGGCCGCGTTCGGGCCATGCACATGGCCCATGCGGCCGGCGCCGATCAAGGCAACGTCGATGCTGTCCAAGAGTAAACTCCCCACGCCGTTCGCGTTCAAGAAATGGAACTGATATTCCGTTTCAAAGTGTAATAGAATTTCCAGAAAGTTGTGCAATATTTCATCCGGCGCCCGCAGGGCGCAAGCACGAAGGAACCCCCATGGTCGAAATGGACGTGCCGCCCACCACCGCGGACGAATTGCGTACCGCCATCCTCGATCGCTATGAATCCCTCAGCAAACGCCTGCAGCAGATCGCCCGCTACGTGCTCGACGAGCCGAACGCGGTGGCGCTGGAAACGCTGGCCGTGCTGGCCGAGCGCTGCAACGTGCAGCCGTCGGCGATCGTGCGCTTCGCCAAGTCGTTCGGTTTCGACGGCGCCTCGCAGATGCAGCGGCTGTTCCGCGACGGGCTGCTCTCGGGCAACGCCGCGCTGGGCTACGGCGAGCGCGTGCGCCAGTTCAGCCAGAGCGTGGACGGCAAGTCGGTCGCCGACCCGGCCCAGGTGCTGGCCGAGTTCGTCGAGGGCAACGTGCTGGCCCTGCACAACCTGGCCGACGCGGTCGGCAGCCGCAACCTGGCCGCCGCGGTCAAGCTGATCGGCGAGGCCGAGACCGTCTACGTGGCCGGCTTCCGCCGCTCGTTCCCGGTGGCGGCCTACCTGGCCTATTCGCTGCACCAGGTGGACAAGAAGACCGTGTTCATCGACAGCATCGGCGGCATGACCCGGCAGCAGATCCACGCGATCACCCGCCGCGACCTGCTGATCGCGGTGAGCTACCACCCGTATGCGGAGGAGGCGGTGCAGCTGATCGAGGCGGCCTCCGAGCAGAACTGCAAGGTGCTGTCGATCAGCGACAGCCTGGTCAGCCCGGTGGCCAAGCCGGCGACCGTGGTGCTGCAGGTGCGCGAGGCGGAGATCCGCAAGTTCCGCTCGCTGTCGGCCTCGATGTGCCTGGCCCAGGCGCTGGTGATCGGCTATGCATTCGCCAGCAACGCGCCCAAGCGCAACAGCTCGAAGCTGCCCGTGCGCAAGCCGGCCAAAAAATGAAACGTATGTTGCTATTTCTTGGAAAATGGAATATATATTACGTGCACTCGGCGCGGTGGGCGCCGGGTACCCGTGAGAGAAGTGCATATGGAAGGGGCGCGGCGCCAGCTTGACCTGATCACCATCGGGCGGTCCTGCATCGATCTGTATGGCGAACAGACCGGGGGGCGGCTCGAGGACATGATGTCGTTCGCCAAGTACGTGGGCGGCAGCCCCACCAACACCGCCATCGGCGCCGCCCGGCTGGGCCTGCGCAGCGGCCTGGTCAGCCGGGTGGGTGCCGACCACTTCGGTCGTTTCATCCGCGAGCAGCTGGTGCGCGAGGGCGTCGCCACCGACGGCCTGGTCACCGACCGCGCGCGACTGACCGCGCTGGTCTTCCTCGGCATCCGCGACCCGGACACCTTTCCGCTGATCTTCTACCGCGAGAACTGCGCCGACATGGCGCTGTCGGTGGGCGACATCGACATCGACTTGCTGCAGTCGGCCGGCGCGGTGCTGATCAACGGCACGCACCTGTCGCAGCCGAACGTGTTCGAGGCCTCGGTGCACGCCTGCGAGCTCGCCCGCGCGGCGGGCGCGCGGGTGGTTTTCGACATCGACTATCGCCCGGTGCTGTGGGGGCTCACCGGCCGCGACATGGGCGAGAACCGCTTCGTCGCCGACGCCGCCGTCACCGCGCGGCTGCAGGAGGTGCTGCCGCTGTGCGACCTGATCGTGGGCACCGAGGAGGAGATCCACATCCTCGGCGGCAGCACCGACACGGTCGAAGCCCTGCGCGCGATCCGCGACAAGACCGCTGCGCTGCTGGTGTGCAAGCGCGGCGCGCTCGGTTGCTCGGCCTTCCCCGACGCCATTCCCGACAGCCTCGACGGCGGCGTGGTCGGCCGCGGCTTCAAGGTCGAGGTGTTCAACGTGCTCGGCGCCGGCGATGCCTTCATGGCCGGCTTCCTGCGCGGCTGGCTGCGCGACGAGCCGCTGGCAACCTGCTGCGAGTACGGCAACGCCTGCGGCGCCATCGTGGTGTCGCGCCACGGCTGCGCCCCGGCGATGCCGACCTGGGACGAACTGCAGTGGTTCCTCGGCGACCATGGGCGGCCGTTCCGCCTGCGCGACGACACGGTGCTGGAGGACCTGCACTGGTCGACCACCCGCGTGCACGTGCACGAGGACCTGACCGTACTGGCGATGGACCATCGCAGCCAGTTCGAGGACCTGTGCCGCGAGAGCGGCGCCGACCCCTCGCGCATCGCCGCGTTCAAGGCGCTGGCGCTCAAGGCGGTGGACCGGCTGGCGCAGGGCGACGACCGTTTCGGCGTGCTGCTGGACGGCCGCTACGGCATGCGCGGGCTGGAGGCCGCGGCCGACCATCCCTACTGGATCGGCCGCCCGATCGAGTGGCCCGGGTCGCGCCCGCTGGCGTTCGAGAGCTCCGCCGACGTGGCCACCGAGCTGGCCACCTGGCCGCGCAACCACGTGGTCAAGTGCCTCGCGTTCTATCACCCGGACGACCCGCAGGAACTGCGCGAGCGCCAGGAGCGGCAACTGCTGCGGCTGCAGGATGCCTGCCGCAAGACCCGCCACGAATTGCTGGTGGAGATCATCGCCTCCCGCCACGGCGCGGTCGACGCGCACACCACCGCGCGCGCGATCCGGCGCCTCTATGATCGGGGCATGAAACCGGATTGGTGGAAGCTCGAACCGGCGGCCGACCTTGCCACCTGGGCGAACATCGAAAGCGCCATCCGCAGCCACGATCCGCGCTGCCGCGGCGTGCTGATGCTGGGCCTGCAGGCGCCCAGCGACGAGCTGGTGGCCTCGTTCCGCATCGCCGCGGCCAGTCCCATCGTCAAGGGTTTCGCGGTGGGCCGCACGATCTTCGCCGACGCCGCGGCGCGCTGGCTGGCCGGCAGCATCGACGACGAGACGGCGATCGCCGACCTGTGCGGGCGTTTCGCCGAGCTGGTCGACGCCTGGCGCGAGGCACGCGCGGCGGCGCAATTTCCACGCGAGGCGGTGTGAGATGGCGACCGTGCGACTCACCGCCGCGCAGGCCACCGTCCGCTGGCTGATGGCGCAATACGTGCGCGTCGACGGCGAGGAGCTGCCGTACTTCGCCGGCGCCTGGGCGATCTTCGGGCACGGCAACGTGGCCGGCCTGGGCGAGGCGCTGCAGGCCGTGCACGAACGCTTTCCCACCTGGCGCGCGCACAACGAGCAGGGCATGGCCCACGCGGCGATCGCCTACGCCAGACAGATGCGCCGCCGCCGCGCGATGGTGTGCACCACCTCGATCGGCCCGGGCGCCACCAACATGGTCACCGCCGCGGCGCTGGCCCACGTCAACCGCCTGCCGGTGCTGCTGCTGCCCGGCGACGTGTTCGCCAGCCGCCAGCCCGACCCGGTGCTGCAGCAGGTGGAGGATTTCGCCGACGGCACGGTCTCGGCCAACGATTGTTTCCGCCCGGTGTCGCGCTACTTCGACCGCATCGTGCGACCCGAACAGATCATGGACGCCTTGCCCAAGGCGCTGGCCACCATGCTCGACCCGGCCAGCTGCGGCCCGGCCACGCTCGGCTTCTGCCAGGACGTGCAGGCCGAGGCGTTCGATTATCCCGAATCGTTCTTCGCGCGCCGGTTGTGGCGCGAGCGCCGCCAGAACGCCGACGCCGGCGAGCTCGATGCGCTTGTTGCCGCGCTGAAGGCGGTGAAACATCCGCTGCTGGTCGCCGGCGGCGGCGTGCTCTACAGCGAGGCGGAAGACGCACTGAAGGCGCTGATCGAAGAGACCGGCCTGGCCGTGGCCGAGACCCAGGCCGGCAAGGGCGCGCTGGCCTGGGATCATCCCCACGCGCTGGGTTCGATCGGCGTCACCGGCTCCAGCGCGGCCAACGCCGCCGCCGCACGCGCGGATCTCGTCGTCGGCATCGGCACGCGGCTGGCGGATTTCACCACCGGCTCGCGCAGCCTGTTCGCCAACGCGCGCAAGGCACAGATCAACGTGCAGCCGTTCGATGCACACAAGCACGATGCGCTGGCCGTGGTCGGCGATGCGCGCACGGTGCTGCAGGCGTTGACCGCCGCCCTGGCCGGCTGGCGCGCGCCGGCGATCGCCGCCGATGAAGTAAGGGCCTGGAATACGGCGGTGGACGCCGTCACCGCGGCACCGGCCGCGCCCAATCTGCCCAGCGATGCCCAGGTCATCGGCGCGGTGCAGCGCAGCGTGGACGATGACGCGATCGTGGTGTGCGCGGCCGGCGGCCTGCCCGGCGAGCTGCACAAGCTGTGGCGTACATCGCGCAGCGGCGGCTACCACGTCGAGTACGGCTACTCGTGCATGGGCTACGAGATCGCCGGCGGGATCGGCGTGAAGATGGCCGCGCCTGATCGCGACGTGGTGGTGATGGTCGGCGACGGCAGCTACCTGATGCTCAACTCCGAACTGGCCACCTCGGTGATGCTGGGCCGCAAGTTGATCGTGGTGCTGCTGGACAACCGCGGCTACGGCTGCATCAACCGCCTGCAGCACGCCACCGGCGGCGCCGGCTTCAACAACCTGCTGGCCGATGCCGCACACGCGGTGCTGCCGCCGATCGACTTCGCCGCCCACGCCGCCAGCCTGGGCGCGCTGTCCGAGCACGTGGGCACCATCGCCGAACTGGAATCCGCGATGGCGCGCGCCCGCGCCGCCGACCGCAGCTACGTGGTGGTGATCGACACCGATCCGCTCAAGGCCACCGAAGCCGGCGGCTGGTGGTGGGACGTGGCGGTGCCTGAGGTTTCCGAACGCCCCGAGGTCGAGGCCGCGCGCCGCGCCTACGAGCAGGGCATCCGACAGAAGAAGGATTTGTCATGAGTATCCGTTTCGGCGTCAGCCCGATCGCCTGGGCCAACGACGACATGCCCGAGCTGGGCGGCGACACGCCGCTGGACAGCATCCTGCACGACATCCAGGAGCTGGGCTTCGAAGGCGTCGAGCTCGGCGGCAAGTTTCCGCGCCAGGCGGACGCGCTGAAGCCGCTGCTGGCGAAGTACCGGCTCGACCTGATCGGCGGCTGGTACAGCGGTTCGCTGCTGGTGCAGTCCGCGCAGGACGAGATCGCCGCGCTGCAGCCGCATCTGCAACTGCTCAAGGCGATGGGCAGCACGGTGTTCGTGTTCGCCGAAACCAGCAACGCGATCCATGGCCAGCGCGGCACCGCCATGCGCGACACGCCGCAGCTGGGTCCGGACGAATGGCCGATGTTCGGCCAGCGCCTGACGGAGGTGGCCGACTACATCCAGGCGCAGGGCATCCGTTTCGCCTACCACCATCATCTCGGCACGGTGGTGGAACGCGCGGCAGACCTGCAGGCCTTCCTGCGCCACACCGGCGCGTCGGTGGGGCTGACCCTGGACACCGGCCACGCCGCGCTGGGCGGCATCGACGCGCTGGCGCTGATCGCCGCACACCCCGCGCGCATCGCCCACG
The DNA here is from genome assembly GCA_049650465.1 of Rhodanobacter sp. Lineage (GTDB taxonomy): Bacteria > Pseudomonadota > Gammaproteobacteria > Xanthomonadales > Rhodanobacteraceae > Rhodanobacter. The sequence continues at coordinate 17,252 of JBASAF010000021.1, forward strand.
TGCATTGCAAGGACGTGCGCCGCGAAGTGTTCGACACGTTGCGCGCGTCCGGCGCGAGCTTCCTCGACGGCGTGCTCGCCGGCATGTTCACCGTGCCGGGCGATGGCGGCCTGGACTACGCGGCCCTGATGGCCGCGCTGGCGAAGATCCGCTACAGCGGCTGGATCGTGATCGAGGCCGAGCAGGACCCGGCCCTGGCCGATCCGCGCACCTACGCGCAACTGGGCCTGGGCACGCTGCGGGAGCGCGCCGCCGCGGCGGGGTTGCAATGATGACGTTTTCGACCACCTTTCGAGCACCCGTCATCCCAGCGAAAGCTGGACCAGCGCGAAGCGCGCAGAACGCCGATGAGGCGGCCCCGAAGGGGCGAGCGCAGCGAGTCATCCAGTGCCTTGGTTGTTCAAGGGCGCGGGGTCGCTGGACCCCAGCTTTCGCTGGGGTGACGAGCAAAGAGCGAGTTGCCCGAGGTACCCGCTGATGGCCGGCCTGCGCGTTCGCCCGCATTCTGCTGCCGCCGACGGCACCGTGCTGGAAGTGACCCCCGCCAGCGCCGGCTGGAATCACGTCGGGTTCAAGCTGGTGAAGCTGGCTGCCGGGCAGCGCCACGCCGGCGGCGAGGCGGGGCGCGAAGCCTGCCTGGTGATCGTCGCCGGGCTGGCGGATGTCGATGCGGGTGGTCGTCATTTCATGCACGTCGGTGGGCGCAGCAATCCGTTCGAGGATCGCGCGCCCGGCGCCGTCTACGTGCCTGCCGGCATGCCCTGGGAGGTGATCGCCAGCGGCCCGGTGGAACTGGCCGTGTGCACCGCGCCCGGCACCGGGCAGGGCGAGCCGCGGCTGATCGCCGAATCGTCGATGAGCCGCGAAGTGCGCGGCGAAGGCACCAACACCCGCCACGTGCGCAACATCCTGCCGCAGACCGAGCCGGCCGACAGCCTGCTGGTGGTCGAGGTGATCACGCCGGGCGGGCACTGGTCCAGCTATCCGCCGCACAAGCACGACACCGCCGCGCCGGGTGCGGAAACCGCGCTGGAGGAAACCTATTACCACCGGCTCGACCCGCCGCAGGGTTTCGCCTTCCAGCGCGTCTACACCGACGACCGCTCGCTCGACGAAACCGTCTGCGTGGAAGACGGCGACGTGGTGATGGTGCCGCGCGGCTACCACCCGGTCGGCACGCCGCACGGTTACGACCTGTACTACCTCAACGTGATGGCGGGCCCGCACCGCCAGTGGATTTTCCGCAACGACCCGGCCCACGACTGGATCGCGCGGCGCAAGACCCCGTCGGGTTGACGTCGACTTCAAGTCCCCGAAATCCGATCACGCTGAGCGTAGCTTGCGTGAGCAAGCTGAGTCGAAGCGCCGCGTGGCGGCGCGCCCTTCGATTTCGGCGCTACGCGCCTGCGCTCAGGGAGATCGGGCGGATGGGTGCGGGTTCGGCAACAAACACATCATCAGGAGTGAGTCATGCGCAGCATCGAACATTTCATCGACGGCCAGACGGTGGTCGGTACCTCCGGCCGCTACAGCGACGTCTTCGATCCCAACAGCGGCAAGGTGCAGGCGAAAGTCTCGCTGGCCAACGCGGCCGAGCTGGATCGCGCGGTGCGCAGTTCCGCCGCGGCGCAGCCGGGCTGGGCCGCGGTGAACCCGCAGCGGCGCGCGCGGGTGATGTTCGAGTTCGTGCGCCTGCTCAACGCGCACAAGCAGGAACTGGCCGAGCTGCTCGCCAGCGAGCACGGCAAGGTGGTTTCGGACGCGCACGGCGACGTGCTGCGCGGGCTGGAGGTGATTGAGTTCGCCTGCGGCATCCCGCACCTGCAGAAGGGCGAGTACACCCAGGGCGCCGGTCCGCGGATAGACGTCTATACGGCCCACCAGCCGCTGGGCGTGGTCGCCGGCGTCACCCCGTTCAACTTCCCGGCGATGATCCCGATGTGGATGTTCGGCCCGGCGATCGCCACCGGCAACGCGTTCATCCTGAAGCCGTCCGAGCGCGATCCCTCGGTGCCGGTGCGACTGGCCGAACTGATGATCGAGGCCGGCCTGCCGCCGGGCATCCTGAACGTGGTGCACGGCGACAAGGAGATCGTCGACGCGATCGTGGCGCACCCGACGATCAAGGCGGTGAGCTTCGTCGGCTCTTCCGACGTGGCGCAGTCGGTGTACGCCGCCGGTGCGGCGCATGGCAAGCGCGTGCAGTGCATGGGCGGCGCCAAGAACCACGGCATCGTGCTGCCGGACGCCGATCTCGACCAGGTCGTCGCCGACCTGATGGGCGCGGCCTACGGTTCGGCTGGCGAGCGCTGCATGGCGCTGCCGGTGGTGGTGCCGGTGGGCGAGGCCACTGCCGAGGCGCTGCGGGCCAAATTGCTGCCGGCGATCGCCGCGTTGCAGGTGGGCGTGTCCAGCGACCCGAGGGCGCATTACGGCCCGGTGGTGTCGGCGGCGCACAAGGCGCGCATCGAGGGCTATATCCAGCTCGGCGTGGACGAAGGCGCGGAGCTGGTGGTCGATGGCCGCGGCCTGAAGGTGCCCGGCCACGAGGGCGGCTTCTTCCTGGCGCCCACGCTGTTCGACCACGTGAAGCCGACGATGAAAACCTACCAGGACGAGATCTTCGGCCCGGTGCTGCAGATCGTGCGCGCGCACAGCTTCGAGGAGGCGCTGCAACTGCCGTCGCAGCATCAGTACGGCAACGGCGTGAGCATCTTTACCCGCAGCGGCGACGCCGCGCGCGAATTCGCCGACCGCGTCGAGGTGGGCATGGTCGGCATCAACGTGCCGATCCCGGTGCCGGTGGCATACCACAGCTTCGGCGGCTGGAAGCGCTCGGGCTTCGCCGACCTCAACCAGTACGGCATGGACGGCGTGCGCTTCTATACGCGCACCAAGACGGTCACCCAGCGCTGGCCCAAGGGCGGCGAGGCGGTGGAGCAGAGCTTCGTGATCCCCACCTTGTGACGGCGACTTTCTCCAATCCGTTCCCGCTGAACGAAGTTCGCGCAGCGGGCTAAGTCGAAAGCGCCGACGACTGGCGCCTGCCATGAATTGGAATGATTCTTCCAATATATGTTGAAATGAAATAAGATTGCTGCAACGAGGCCGCCGCTGCCCGCGCCGGCCGACCGAGAGGGGGGATCCGCATGGCGCGTGGATGGCTGGCATTTTTCGCAACCGGCGCTGACCAGCCCGAGCTCGCCGACAAGGACGTCATCGACCGGCAGTATCGCAAGCATCGCCTGCGCGTGATGCTTGCGATCACGCTGGGCTACGGCCTGATCTACACCTGCCGCCTGGCGCTCGGCGTGGTCAAGAAGCCGATCATCGACGCCGGCATCTTTACTCCTGCCGAACTGGGTCTGATCGGTTCGGCGCTTTTTTACACCTACGCGATCGGCAAGCTCACCAACGGTTTCCTCGCCGACCACGCGAACATGAAGCGCTTCCTCGCGTTCGCCTTCCTCACCACGGCGCTGTGCAACCTGGCGATGGGTTTCGTCACCGCGGTGTGGCTGGCGGTGGTCCTGTGGGGTCTCAACGGCTGGTTCCAGAGCTTCGGCGCGCCCGGCGGCGTGGTGGCGATGACCGCGTGGTTCTCCAACCGCGAACGCGGGCGCACCTACGGCATCTGGAGCACGGCGCATTCGATCGGCGAGGGCCTGACCTTTCTCGTCGTGGGCGCCATCGTGGCCGCGTTCGGCTGGCGCTTCGGCTTCTGGGGGCCGGGCGTGATCGGCGTGGCCACCGCGATCGGCGCCTACCTGCTGCTGCAGGACCGCCCGCCCACGCTGGGCTTGCCGGCGGTCAACGACTGGAAGAACGACAACTTCGGCGAAACGGCCAAGCCGAAGATCGCCTCGGTGCTGAAACTGCAGCTGTCGATCCTGAAGATGCCCGCGATCTGGGTGCTGTGCCTGGCCTCGGCGACCACCTACGTGACGCGCTACGCGATCAATTCCTGGGGCGTGCTGTACCTGCAGGAGGTCCACGGCTACTCGCTGACCATGGCCGGCACGCTGCTGATGATCAGCACGCTGGCCGGGATGGCCGGCGCAGTCGCGTTCGGTTTCGTTTCCGACAAGCTGTTCGACGCACACCGTCCGCCGGTGAACCTGATCTTCGCGCTGCTCGAACTGGCCGGGCTGTTCCTGTTCTTCTACGGGCCCAACCACCTCTGGTCGCTGATCACCGCCATGGTGCTGTTCGGCATGGGGCTGACCGGCCTGGTCACCTCGCTGGGCGGGCTGTTTGCGGTAGACATCGCGCCCAAGCGCGTGGCCGGCGCGGCGATGGGCGTCATCGGCATCTGCAGCTACATCGGCGCCGGCGTGCAGGAGCAGGTGTCCGGCACGCTGATCCAGCACGGCATGACCATGGTCGATGGCGTGCGCCACTACAACTTCGGCCCGGCGATCAGCTTCTGGATCGGCTCGTCCGTGCTTTCCATGCTGCTGGCGCTGAGCCTGTGGCGCACACGTCGCAGGGACTGAAACCATGTTGCGCGCTTCCCCCGAACTCAAGGCGATGATCAAGGCCGCCCAGGTAGCCGGTGACGGCCTGCTGCAGCGCTTCGGCCAGCTCGGTGAACTGGTGGCGCGCACCAAGTCCGGCCCGGCCGACCTGGTCTCGATCGCCGACGAGGAAGCCGAGCGCAGCACCCGCGAAATCCTCGGCAAGGCGCAGCCATCGTTCGGCTTCATCGGCGAAGAGGGCGGCACCACCGGTGGCAGCGACGATGCGCAGAGCTGGATCGTCGACCCGCTGGATGGCACCACCAACTTCCTGTTCGGCACGCCGCTGTGGGGCGTCAACATCGCGCTCGCGCGCGAGGGCGAGGTGGTGGCCGGCGTGACCTGGTTGCCGGTGTTGCGGGAAATGTTCGTGGCGGCGAAAGGCGAGGGCGCCTGGCTCAACAGCGAACCGATCCGCGTCTCCACCCGCAACCGCCTGGTCGACAGCGTGCTCGGCTGCGGCATCCCGTTCGCCGGCAAGCCCGATCACCCGGTGTTCGCCCGCGAGATGGCCCTGCTGTCCGGCGAAGTCGCCGGCATCCGTCGCACCGGCGCGTGCTCGGTCGACATGGCCTACGTCGCGGCCGGACGCTGGGACGCGTACTGGGAACGCTCGCTGTGCGCCTGGGACATGGCGCCGGGCATCATCCTGGTGCGCGAAGCCGGCGGCGTGGCCAGCTCGGTCACCGGTGGCCCGGTGGACGTGCATGGCGGCAATGTCTGCGTGTCCAACGGGCACATCCAGGCCGCGCTGGTGGAACGGCTCAACCGGGCGCTGGAGACATCGGCTTCGTGAATCGCGGGCCAGGTTCGGAAGTTGGTTACGACGCCGGCCACACCAGCGAGCGGTGAATCTGCGCACCTGCCCAGGCGCCGTCGCCCACTGCAAGCGAAACCGAGTGCGGCATCTTCGCGGCGTCACCGCAGGCGAACACGCCCGGCACGGTGGTCTCCTTGGTTTCTCCGGTCGATATCTGCAGGCCCATCGGCGTCTCGACCAGCTCGCAGCCGAGCTGCGCCGCGACCGGCGTCGAAGGCTCGTTCCGCGGCGCGGTGAACAGGCCGGCGAAGCTCATGCGTCGTCCGTCGGTGAGCACGATGTCGGCGTCTCCGTCGATGCGCTCGATTCGCGTCGTTTCGACCCTCACGCCGCGACGAGCCAGTTCTTCCGCAGCAGCCTGGTCGAGTTCGAACGTGCCGTTGACGAAGAACGTCGTCTCCCCCCACTCCGGCAGCAGCTGCGCCTGATGGATCGACATCGGGCCCGTGGCGACGACGCCGATGCGGCCCTGATCCAGTTCATAGCCGTGGCAATACGGGCAGTGGAAGATGCTCCTGCCCCAACGCTCGGCCAGGCCGGGGATTTCGGGCAGCCGATCCGACACGCCGATCGCCAGCAGCAAACGCCTGGCTGAATACGTGGTGCCGCCACAGGCCACCTGGAAGTCGTCCATCGCGCCGGTCGCCTGCTCGACTTCGCCGTCCAGCCAGGTCAGCGTGGGATACGCCTCGAGTTGCGTGCGGGCGACACGGGCCAGCTCGGCGGGATCGACGCCGTCCTGGCCCAGGAATCCGTGGGAATGGCTGGCGCTGCGATTGCGCCGCTTGCCGCCGTCGATGATGAGTACGCTGCGGCGCGCCCGCAGCAGCTGCAGGGCCGCGGCCATGCCCGAGTAACTGCCGCCGATGATGATGGCGTCATGCTTCATGCCGGTGCCTCGATCGATGGGCGCCATGGCGGCGCGCGAAATCCGCAGCCAGCGCGGCCAGGGTGACCGACTCGAACCGCTGCAGCAGCAGTGCCTCGGCGTCGGCGAAAGCGGTGTCCAGCGCCGCATTGATCGCCTGCTCGACGAGGCATTCGGGATGTTCATTCCGGTTGCCCACGGCGAACAGTGCAGGCTCGCCCAGCGCTTCGTGCAACTGGCGCAGCGTGACCTTGGAGAGATCCGCCGAAATGCGCCAGCCGCCGGCGTGTCCGCGATCCGCCGTGACCAAACCAGCCTCCCGCAGCAGGCCCATGGTGCGGCGGACCACCACCGGATGCGTGCCCAGGCACTGCGCCAGCGCATCGGATGTCATCGGCGTATCGCGCTCGGCCATGTGCAGCAAGGCGTGGAGTACGGCGGAAAGTCGGCTGTCTCGTTTCATGTAACAAACGATGTTACGTTAGTGCCTCCATGTCAAGAGGCGAGGGCAGCACGTCTTCTTTCAACGATCCCCAGGCGGTTGCGCGGTATACGGAGGGACCGCGGCGTCAGGTGCCCGGATTGCATGCACTCCACCAGATGACCGGCCTGCTCCTGCACGAGCACGTGCCGTCCGATGGGCGCGTGCTGGTGCTGGGCGCCGGTGGAGGCCTGGAACTCAAGGCCTTCGCCGAGACCTACCCGCACTGGCGTCTGCTCGGCGTCGACCCGTCAGCGCCGATGCTGGAATTGGCCGTCCAGACGCTGGGGCCGCTGGCGCCGCGGGTGGAGCTGCTGGAGGGCACCATCGATGCGGTTCCGGCCATCGAATTCGACGGCGCGGTTTGCCTGCTGACCATGCACTTCCTGTCCATCGAGGAACGCCTGCACACGCTGCGTGAGCTGAGGCGCCGGTTGAAGCCCGGCGCCCCGCTGGTGATGGCCCATCACAGCGTTCCCGAGGCACCGGACGAAAAGCTGCGCTGGCTGGGCAGGCACGTGGCTTTCATGACTTCAAAGGCATGCCGGTGGCAAACCCGGCCGCCACGATCGAAGCGATGGCCCGCCGCCTCCCGCTGCTTCCCCCCGAAGCCGAGGTCGGCTTGCTGGAGCAGGCCGGCTTCGAGCGACATGAGCTGTTCTATGCGGCTTTCACGTTCAAGGGGTGGGTGGCGTATGCGGCTTCGTGAAGTCCCCCAACCTCGCGCCTTGATCGGAAGTGCTTGCGCGGCAGACAGGCCGCGTGGATACCGAGCGCCATCGTCTTGCAGGCCGGCGCCATTCGACATGCGTCAACGCGCGGTCATCCCGCCATCGACGCGGTAATTCGCGCCGGTCAGGAACTTGCCGCGATCGGACACGAGTAGCGCGACGACCTCGGCGATGTCCTCGGTGGCGCCGATGCGACCCAGCGGCAGTTGCTGAAGCCAGGCCTCCGTGGAAAATCCCGGAGTCGTCCTGGCGAACTCTTCGGAACCCGGCGTCGCGATGACGCCGGGCGACACGACGTTCACACGGATGCCGGGCGCGACTTCCAGCGCGAACGTGCGCGAGTAGTACTCGAGCGCCGCCTTGGCCGCGCCGTAGTGCGCAAAGGGGCCAAACGGCATGGCCGCCGCCGCCGAGGAAATGTTCACGACAGCTGCAGCCTTCGATGCCCGCAGCGCGGGAAGGACCGCGTTGGTGAGGCGGATCGCGGCGAAGAGGTTGAGCTCGAAGCTGTCGTGCCATGCCTCGTCGGGGATCGTCGAGACCCCTCCCAGAAACGCGCGCGCACCGCCCGCGTTGTTCACCAGGATGTCGAGGCCGCCGAGCGCCGCGAGCGCCTGTGTCGCGATCGCCTGCACGCCTTCGCTCGTGGCGACGTCGCCGGCGACGAAGGTTGCCCCGGCGGGCATGGCGTCGTCAGGCTTGCGCGCGGCGACCACGACCTTGGCCCCGGCATCGAGCAGGCGCTGCGCTACAGCCGCGCCGATGCCGCGCGTGCCGCCGGTGACCAGGGCACGGCGGCCGCTGAGTTCTTTCGAGAGATCGGGTTTGTTGGACATGGGATGTTCCTTCGTAGGGGGGGTGATGTGTGCCCAGCAGCCATGCGACTGCCGGGTCGGCGCGTCAGATCTGCGCCAGCCCACCGTCGACGGCGAGCTCGCTGGCGGTCATGAAGCCGCTGTCCGACGACGCGAGAAAGGCCGCCGCCGCCCCGATCTCCGCCGGTTCGGCCATGCGCTGCAGCGGGTTCATCGAGGCGAACACCTTCATGCCTTCCTCGCCCACCGCGGCCTTGGCCAGTTCGGTCGCCGTCGGCCCGGGCGACAGCACGTTGACCCGGATGCCGGTGCCTTTAAGGTCCTCAGCCCAGGTTCGCGCGAGGTTGCGCACGGCAGCCTTGCTCGCGCTGTAGACGCCGAATGCCGGGGCTCCGGTGGTGCCGGCGCTCGATCCGGTGAGGATGATCGAGCCGCCTTGGCCCATCAGCGGCAACGCCTTCTGCACCGTGAAGATCGTGCCCTTCACATTGGTGTCGAAGGTTTTGTCGATGTGCTCGGCAGTGATCTGGCCCAGCGCAAGCAGGCCGCCCGTCCCGGCGTTGGCGAAGACGATGTCGAGGGTGCCGCGCTCGGCCTTCACCGCCGCGTAGAGGCGGTCGAGATCGGCCTCGTCGGAGACCGAGCCCTGCACCGCGCGGGCGTTGGGGCCGAGCTTCGCCACCGCGGCGTCGAGCACTTCCTGCCGGCGGCCGTAGATGAAGACGAAGGCGCCTTCCTCGATGAAGCGCTCCGCCGCCGCGAAGCCGATGCCGGTGGCACCGCCGGTGATCACGGCGGTCTTTCCATTCAACTTGCTCATGTCATGAATCCTTGGTTGGGAGGCAACTGCCGAAGCAGTGATGGGGATGGCGGGCCGATCGCGATCCTTGTCGCGATGGCCGTACGCTCAGGGCTGCTGCTTGAACAGGTCCTGGAAAATCAGCGGGCCCCAGACGCGGCCGCGTGCCTGCACCAGGGTGCCGCCCTCGTCGAACCTGCCGAGGTTGACGGGGGCGAAGCCGAGTCGCTTCGCAAGGTCGGCCACTTGCGTGGCGGCCGCTTCGTCGTCGCTCGACAGGAACACCACCCGGTGGCCGCCCTGAACCTTGGGGTCGGTGGCCAGGGTGCGCGACAGCAGATGGTTGAAGCCCTTCACGAACCTGGCGCCCGGGAACGACCTGGCGGCGAAGGCGGAGGAGGGGAGGTTGTCGAGCGTTTCGACCGGGTCGTTCGTGTTCATCGCGTCGATGATCGTCTTGCCCTTCCAGTCCGGAAGCAGCTTGCCGATGTCCCGGTGCCCCTCGAACAGCACCGCCAGGATGATCACGTCCGCCTTGACGGCTTCCTGCAAGGTCCTGGGGATGACCTTGGGCCCGATCGCCTGCGCCTGCGGCAACAGGTCTTCCGGCGGCCGCCGGCTGGCGACCGTGACTTCGATGTTGTTGCGGGCAAAGGCGCGGGCGAGCGCCTGGCCGATGGAACCGAAACCGATGATGGCGTAGCTCATGGGGATGATCCTTTTCAGTGGAGTGATCCGACCCGTGCAGGCCGGTTGCCCGAACGATCTGGGTCGCTTGACCAATCAACACAATTGACGAAAGATCGCTTGATACGATCTAGTTTCTGGATGGCTCGTGCTCGACAACGTCACCATCAACCAGCTGCGTGCGTTCGTCGCGGTATGCGACCAGGGCAGCTTCTCGGGCGCGGCGCGCAAGCTCGTGCGCGCGCAGTCGGCCATCAGCCACGCGATCAAGGCGCTGGAAAGCGCGTTCGACGTCGAGCTGTTCGAACGCAACACGCGCAAGGCGCAGCTCACCGCGGCAGGCCGCAGCCTGCTGCCGGACGCACGGGCGGTGATCTCGCGCACGGAGGAAATGAAAAACCGCGCCGGCGCCATCGCGAAGGCGGGCGTGCCGCAGGTGTCGGTCGCCGTCGACGCCTATTTCCCGCGCCGCCACCTGGTCGACTGCCTGCGCACCCTGCAGGGCGAGTTCCCCACCGCCGCGATCAACCTGCGCATCACCACCATGCAGGGCGGCGAGAAGCTGGTGCTGGAAAAGGTCTGCGCCCTCGCCGTCACCATCGAGAACGTGCCGGAGGTGAACCCGGACGCCATCGAACGCCACTGGCTGCGCGAGGAGGACATGGTGACCGCCTGCGCGCCAGACCATCCGCTCGCTTCGACGCCAGCGCCCATCCCGATGGACGAGTTTGGCCGCCACCCGCAGATCGTCGTCACCGACAACCAGCCCGGCGCGGAAAAGACCCAGCACGGCGTCGCCGGCAAGCGCCAGTGGCTGGTCAACGACCTCGGCGCCAAACGCGACCTGCTCAAGGCCGGGCTCGGCTGGGGGCATTTGCCACGGCACCTCGTCAGTGAGGATCTGGCCAGCGGGGAGCTCGTTGAACTTGAGCGCCGTGCCTGGCACATGGGGCCGCTGACGTTCGTGATCTCGCGACGGCGCGGACACGATCTGTCGGCGTGCGAGGAGCGGCTGGTGGAGTTGCTCGGGGAGGGCTAGTTTCGTGCGGGTGCGGCGTATCCGCATGAGGTCGGTGATAAGGGGAGGGATGATTTCCTGTGTTGCGCGCATGTTGTGTGGCGGATTCCGCCATCTGTCTGGAGGCGTATCCTGCCCGCTCACATCCACGACCCATGGTTTTGCAAATGATGCGAAGTCACTGTTGGGTGGCGGGACTCTGGCTTGCAGCCGCGGTATCGGCGACGGCGGCAACGAATGTCCCGGATTACACGCCGTCGCAGTGGAACACGATCGATGTGCTGCGCAGATCGGCAAACCAGCACGCCGACACGCAAGCGGGCAAGGCGTGCGGGTGGCAGCCGGCGGAACCGGTCACGCCACCCGACATGGTGGCGCCCGGAACGGAACCAGTGGGGCAGCCGGCGCTGCGCGACCGTTTGATGGCCATGCTGAAGGAAGACCAGGCATCGCGGGATGTCGCGCTTGCGGTGGACACGCCGGCCAGCGACGCGCGCGTCGGGTATGCCGACGAACGACATCGCGAGGCGCTGATCGCCATCGTGGACGAATACGGCTTGCCCACCACCGCCATGGTGGGGGAAAGCGGCGTGTGGGCCGCATTCTATCTGTCGGTGCATGCGGACGAGGACATCGCCCTGCAGCAACGCATGCTGGGGCTGATGCAACAAGCGGCGAAGACGAACGCCATACCGACTTATCTCCCCGACCTTTTCCTCTCGGTGCGCCGCAACGTGCCGATGGGCAAGCCTTATGCCGAGGTCTATCACGTCGACCGAGCGAGCCACAAGAAAGTGGAAAGCATGCCTTCGACCCCTGCCGATCCGAAATCGTGCTTTGCGTCCAGGCGCGAGGCATTCGCCGAGGAATGGTTGCGAGACCACCTGCCCCACGGCATCGCGGGGCCGTAGCTGGCGTAGCCCCGGTGAGCGAAGCGACGAAACCTGGGCCAGAGGGGGCGGCGCTTGCTTGAGAGCGTCGTCCTTGCGGACGCGAGGATCCAGCGTCTTCAGGCTATTGAGCACAAAGACGCTGGATGACCGGACATTCGCCTGTTGAAAGGCACCTCCTGCCTTCGCGGGAATGACGGGAAAGAGGGCGAAGCATGGAACAGCCCCGGGGTCAGCGTGTGCTTCCAGGTGAGCCTCGGTTCGGGCTGCCGTCCGGCCTCAGTCGTGATCCGGTACCAACGCCAGCTGATACCCCAGCGCCTTGGTCATCGTGTTGGCCAGACTCGGGTTGCCTTCGCCCGACAACGCCTTGTTAAAGACCCGCGTGGGTCATGCCGGTCGCTTCGGCCGGCTGGCTCATGTTCGGAGCACGCGCCACCGTCCCCAAGACCTTGAGCATGAATGCTGCATCGTTGGGTGCTTCCTCTGCGCAAGCTTCGAGATAGGCCGCGATGTCGGCCTCGGTCCTCACGACAAGTACCGGACCACGCTGGATGAAATACACGCGATAGCCGGGTCCGTGACGATCCGCAATTCGATGATCCTAACTTTGCTCGTCATTCCGGCGAAAGCTGGAATCCAGGGTATTCAGTTGCCGAGACGCTGGATCCCAGCTTTCGCTGGGACGACGGCTTTTCAGACCTTCCTAACTCCCCACACTCCGCCGAAAACTCAAACTCACAAACCCCGGCGACCGCCGCCGACGCCGCTCGATCTCCTCCAGCGGTTCGACCGAACGCGGCCCATCGTATTTCTCCCGCGTCTCGTCGAAGCCGCGCCCGAACAGATCCGTCGCCTCCGCCCGCACGCGCCAGTGCGTCCCCAACTCCCTTTCGACGAACACCGTCCAGCCCATCCGCTCCGACTCGCGCTTGATCTCGTCGTAGCGGTATTCGGTCTTGCGTTCGGCGATGTGCTCCAGTTCGATGCCCCAGTGGGTGCGCAGGGTGGGGAGGTCCTGGGTGAGTTCGATGCTGCCTTCGACGGGCTTTTCTTCGGAGATGGGGCGGGAGCGGCCGGTGGTGGGGTCGGTGACGCGGCTGCGGCGCCATTGCATCGATGAGGTGAGGCGGCCGCCGCGGAAGCCGATGCCGTCGAGCGGCACGGATACATCCAATGCCAGGGTGTCGCGGCGGCCGGCGCCGATGTTGCCGGGGGCGTCGAAGATGTCGTCGTCGGTGATCACCAGCACGCGGTCGACCACGTCGCTGATGCGCTCGTGGGTCCAGCTTGCGGTGAAGGCGGCGTCGCGCCACAGCTGGTGCTCCCAGGTGAGGGCGCTGCGCCAGGTGCGGTCGGGTTTGAGTTCGGCGTTGCCGGCGCTGATGCGGTCGTTTTCCAGCGAGGCGGAGGCGACGAAGTCCTCGAAGTCGAGCTGGCCGACTTCGCGCGAGAGCGCGAGGCGTAGCTGGTCGTTGGCGTCGACATCCCATTGCACGGAAAGCCGCGGTTTGGGGTAGGTGAAGTGGCGCTGGCGCGGCGAGTCGCCGGTTTGCGCGATGGTGGATTGCTCCAGCCGCAGGCCGGCGTCGAGCATCCAGCCGGGCGCGGGTTTCCAGGTGGCGCCCGCGGCGGCTTCGCTGCGGCGCTCGGCGATCTGCACGTCGGAGCCGGGCAGGGCGATGGCGACGCCGTCCTGCTGCAGGCGGGTGGTGCTGCGCAGGGTGTTGCGTGCGCCTTCGAACGAGCCGTTGAAGGTGAGCACATCGGACCAGGCGTGGGTGAGGTCGATGCGGCCGATGCTTTCGCCGGTGCGGGTGTGCTCGTCGAAGGTTTCGTCCTCATCGTCGTCGTGCGAACGCTCGCGATCGTCCAGCCAGGCCTGGTGGCGGGTGGCCATCAGTTCCAGCCGCGTGCGTTCGCCGAACTTGCGCACGTAGCGCGCGCCGGCTTCGGCTTCGTTGGTGTCCTCGTCTTCGTGCACGCGTTCGCTGCCTTCGGCCGGGGCCAGGGCATCGAGGCGGGTATCGGTGCGCGCGCGTTCGCCGCGGGCGGCAAGGTTGAGGCTGAGCTGGCCGCCGGCCAGCGGCTGGCGCCAGCTGGCGCTGGCTTCGCCTTTTTTCTTGATGGTGCGGGTGTCCCAGCGTTCGCGCTGCTGCAGTGTGCCGTCGGGCGCGAGCGTATCGATGTGGCCGCGGCCGGTGTCGTCGTCCAGTTCCGGGTCGAGTTTCGCGGCCAGCTCCAGCGCATGGCCGTCCCAACGCCGGCCGTATTCCCATTGGCCCTTCGGCGCCATCCAGCCGTCGGCGGCGGCGAGCACGCCTGCCTCGATGGCGGACTGGCTGGTGGCCTCGTGCCGGCGCACCACGTTGGCCAGCAGGGCGTAGCCGGCCATGTCGATGCCGGGCACGCCGCCACGGATCAGCTCGATGCGTTCCACCGCGCTGGCCGGGATGCGCTTGAGCAGGGTCTTGGTGTCCTCGTGCTTGCTGGTGGGGCGCGCGCCGTCGATCAGCACGTTGCCGCGGGCGCCCGCGTAGCCGCGCACGTCCTCGTCGGCATCCACGGTAACGAAGCCGGGCAGGCGCGAGAGCATGTCCCACGCGTTGGCCGGCGCATTGTCGGCGAAGTCGGCGGGTGAGTAGATGGTGACGTCGCCGCTGCGCGCGGCGGACGGCGGTTGCGCTTGCGCACCGATGGTGATCGACAGCCCGGCGATGGCGGCCAGGACGAACCAGCTTGCACGCGAAGCGATGGACATGGAGACTTCAATCCGCAGGAGTTCCCCGCAGTCTGTGCCCTCGTTGCTGACATCCGCGCCACGCCCGGTGTCAGCTTGTTGTCAGCGCGGTTGTCGCAGGATCGGCCCATGAACATGCATCTGATCCGCCGCATCGCCATCCCCTGCTCGCTCACCGCGGTGTTGCTGGCCGCGTTCGCGCTGGGCCTTTCGCCGCGCGCGCAGGCCGGCAGCCATGACGACCACGTCGAAGCCCGTGCGTTGCTGCAGCGGGGCGAAATCCTGCCGCTCAGCCGCATCCTCGCCATCGTGCAGCAGCGCGTGCCCGGCGACGTGGTGGAGGTGGAGCTGGAACACGGCAAGCACCACGGCTGGGAGTACGAAGTGAAAGTGCTCACCGCGCAGGGTCGCGTGCGCGAGGTGAAACTCAACGCGCGCACCGGCGAAGTGCGCAAGGTCGAGGACGACTGATGCGCTGCCTCGTCGTCGAGGACAACCCCGATATCCAGGCCGATCTTGCCCGCGCGCTGGAAGCGGCCGGGTTCACCGTGGACGTCAGTGGCGACGGCGAAAGCGCCTGGTATCGCGGCGACGTGGAGGACTACGACGCGGCCGTGCTCGACCTCGGCCTGCCACGGCTCGACGGCCTGTCGGTGCTGCGCCGCTGGCGCGCGGCGGGGCGCGCGTTTCCGGTGATCGTGGTCTCCGCGCGCGGCGACTGGACCGAGAAGGTGGAGGGCATCGAGGCCGGCGCCGACGACTACATGGCCAAGCCGTTCGAGATGGGCGAGCTGATCGCGCGCGTGCGGGCGCTGATCCGGCGCGGCTCGGGGCGGCTGTCCAACGTGGTCGCCATCGGCCGCCTGCGGCTGGACACCGCGCGGATGAGCGCCTCGTTCGATGGCGCGCCGGCGCGGCTGTCGCCGCTGGAGTTCCGCCTGCTGGATTACCTCTCGCACCAAGACGGCCGCGCCGTCTCCGCCGGCGAGCTGGCCGACCATCTCTACGGCGCGGCCGAGGACGGCGACACCAATGCGATCGAGGCGATCGTGGCGCGGCTGCGGCGCAAGTTCGGCGCCGACATCATCGTCACCCGCCGCGGCTTCGGCTACCTGCTGGAAACCACCACGTGATCACCCGCTCGCTGCACTGGCGGCTGCTGGTGGGCGCCATGGCGGCGATCCTGCTGGCGCTGGCAGTGGCATGGCTGTTCATGACGCTGCTGTTCGAGCATCACCTGGAGCGGCGATTGCAGGCCGAGATGACGCGCGACGGCCTGCGCCTGGTGGCCGGCCTGGCGATCGGGCCGGACGGTGCGCCGCAGATCGAGCGGCCGCCGGTGGATTCGCGGCTGGAAACGCCGGCCGGCGGCTATTACTGGGAAGTGTCGACCGCGTCCGGCGCGCTGCGTTCGCGCTCGCTGTGGGATGCGGACCTGCGTCGCTCCGCCGCCGCGCCCAGCGATCACTGGCGCCTGCAGCGCGCGGCCGGACCATACGGCCAAGAGGTGTCGATCCTCGAACGCCGGGTGGAGCTGGGCGACGGACGGCTGGCCCTGGTGCAACTGGCGCTGGACGCCGCGCCGCTGGCCAGCGCGCGCGCCGAGTTCGGCCGCGAGCTGGGAGCGTTTCTGGCGGTGCTGTGGCTGGTGCTCTCCGCCGCCGCATGGCTGCAGGTGCGTCTGGGCCTGCGCCCGCTGGGGCGCGTGCGCAGCGAACTGGCGGCACTGCGCGAGAGCGCCAGCGCGCGCTTGCCGGAATCGCACCTGCGCGAGGTGCAGCCGCTGGTCGATTCGATCAACGCGCTGGCCGATGCGCGCGAGCGCGACCTGGCCGTGGCGCGCCAGCGCGCGGCGGATCTGGCGCACGGCCTGAAGACGCCGCTGGCGGCAATGGCCGCGCAAAGCCGGCGCGCGCGCGAGGCCGGCGCGCAGCAGGCGGCCGAAGGGCTGGATCGCGCCATCGCGGCGATCCGTCGCGCGATCGAGGCCGAGTTGGCGCGCGCGCGCATCGCCGTGATCCGTCGCCAGCCCGGCGGCAGCGCCGCGGTGCGCGACACGGTGGAGCGCCTGCTCACCGTGCTGGAACAGACCGACCGCGGCGGCGAACTGGCCTTCACCCTGGACATCCCCGCCGGCCTGCAACTGGCGCTGCAGCCGGACGACCTCTCCGAGATCCTCGGCGCGGTGCTGGAAAACGCCGTGCGCTACGCGCGCCGCCAGGTGCGCGTCAGCGCAACCGCCGGACCGCAGTGGGCGCGCGTGAGCATCGAGGACGACGGCCCCGGCATCGCCGCCGAACATGCGCGCGATGCGCTGGCGCGCGGCGGCCGGTTGGACGAGGCGAACGAAGGCAGCGGGCTGGGCCTGGCGATCGCCCGCGAACTGACCGAGGCCACCGGCGGCACGATCACGATGTCGCGCGCCGCGCTGGGCGGATTGAAGGTGGAGTTCTGCTGGGGGCCGAGCGGGGATTGAGGCGCCGTACACGGGCTTCGACTTCGCCGCTGCGCGGCTACGCTCAGCCCGAACGGGGGCGATTTCCGATTCTCTCGGAAATCAAGACAACGCGGCGGTATGGATTGACGCCTGCATGCGCTCCTTACCATTGATGCCTGAAACCGATCACGCTGAGCGTGGTTCGCGCCAGCGAACCAAGTCGAAGCGCCGCCCGAACCCCACTACCGCCATATTCAATGCCCGCGCCCGTGGAAATTGCCGGTACCCGCGCCGACCGAGATGCTGATGCCGCCGCCGGGATCGTCGCAGCTGCCGAAGGCCTTGGTGACGTTCACCGTGCCGGTCTGGTAGTTGCCGCTGAAGCGGCTGCCGCCGACCACGCCCATGCCCACGCTGCCGTGGACTTGCGGCTGGTTGTAGGTGGAGTCGTCGCACTCGGGCCGCTGGTCGCGGGCGACCTCGGTGTCGCCCATGCGCCCGCTGGTGTCGCCGTAATAGACGCCCGGCGGGTCACGCCGCTGGTTGATGGTCGCGCTGCCTGCCGTGGCCGTGCTGGCGGCGTGCGCGGCGCCGGTCGCGGTGGCCGCCGCATCGTGCGCGGGCGCTGCCACCGAGCTGGCGGCCGGCAGTTCACCGGGCGGCAGTTTCAGGTTCAGCGGCTGGGTTGTGCTCTGCGCCCATGCCGGCGCGGCCAGCAAGGTGGCCAGCAGGGCGGGGAGAAGGCGGGGGACGTTCATGCGGACTCCGGGGTGATCACATATCCAACGCGCGAGGCCGCGTCGGCGTGTACATCCCTGTTGGAAAGGCGGCGCGCCGACAAGTTCCGGGAGGCGTCACGACCTGTCTGTCGTAGGAGCCCGCTTGCGGGCGATGCTTCTGACGAAGTCGCCCAAGAGCATCGCCCGCGAGCGGGCGCCTACGGGTGTTCGGTTCAGCCGGTGGTCTCGATGCGTTCGACGCGGCGCAGGCCGCGCGGCAGCAGGTTGCCGCGGGTGGCGCGGTTGCCGCCGTACTCGACCAGGTCGGCCCACTTCAGGGTGAGCTTGCGCGCGCCGGCGTACAGGGTGACCTCGCCCTTGCCTTCGGCGACGACCGCCACGCCGGCCACGCGCTCGCCCTCGGCCAGCTGCTTCTTGGGGATCTCGATCAGCTTGTTGCCCTTGCCCTTGTCCAGTTCCGGCAGTTCGGCCACCGAGAACATCAAGAGATGCCCTTCGCTGGTGACCACCACGATGCGGTCGCGGGCCGGATCGGCGCTGACCTGCGGCGCCAGCACTTTCGCGCCGTCGCTGAGCGAGATGATCTGCTTGCCGGCCTTGTTGCGGCCGGTGAGCGATTCAAAACGGTTGACGAAGCCGTAGCCGAAGTCGGTGGCGAGGATCAGCCGCGTATCGTTGTCGCCGGCGACCACCGCGTCGAAGCTCGCGCCCGCCGCCGGGCTGAAGCGGCCGGTCAGCGGCTCGCCATTGCCGCGCGCCGAGGGCAGGGTGTGCGCGGGCGTGGAGTAGGCGCGGCCGGTGGAGTCGATGAACGCGACCTGCTGCGTGGTGCGCGCCTTCACGGCGGCGAGCAGGCCGTCGCCCTCACGGTAGTTCAGTGCCTCGGCGTCGATGTCGTGGCCCTTGGCGGCGCGCGCCCAGCCCTTCTGCGAGAGCACCACGGTGACCGGTTCGCTGGCTACCAGCGCGCTCTCGTCCAGCGCATGCGCCACCTCGCGCTCGACCAGCGGCGAGCGGCGTGCGTCGCCGAACTTCTCGGCATCGGCGCGCAGTTCGTCCTTGATCAGTCCCTTCAGCTTGGCCGGCGATTTCAGCAGCACGTTGATGCGCGCGCGCTCCTCCTCGAGCTGGTCGCGCTCGGCGTTGATCTTCATCTCCTCCAGCCGTGCCAGCTGGCGCAGCCGGGTTTCGAGGATGTAGTCGGTCTGCTCCTCGCTGAGCCGGAAGCGTGCCATCAGCACCGGCTTGGGCTCGTCCTCGCTGCGCACGATGCGGATGACTTCGTCGAGGTTGAGGTAGGCGGTGTGCAGGCCTTCGAGCAGGTGCAGGCGACGGTCGACCTTGGCCAGGCGATGTTCCAGGCGCCGGGTGACGGTGCTGGTGCGGAAGCTCAGCCACTCGGTGAGGATGCGCTTGAGGTCCTTCACCTGCGGCCGGCCGTCCAGGCCGATCATGTTGAGGTTGACGCGGAAGCTCTTCTCCATGTCCGTCGTGGCGAACAGGTGCTGCATGGTCTCGTCCGCGTCGACGCGGTTCGAGCGCGGCACGATCACCAGCCGGATCGGATTCTCGTGGTCGGACTCGTCGCGCAGATCCTCGATCATCGGCAGCTTCTTGGCGCGCATCTGCGCGGCGATCTGCTCCAGGATCTTGGACGGGCTGACCTGGTGCGGCAGCGCGGTGATCACGATGTTGCCTTCCTCGCGCTTGTACACGGCGCGGGCGCGCACCGAACCGCCGCCGGTCTGGTAGATCGCCAGCAGGTCGGCGCGCGGGGTGATGATCTCCGCCTCCGTGGGGTAATCCGGGCCCAGCACGTGCTCGCACAGTTCGGCGACGGTGGCGTTGGGCTCGTCGAGCAGGCGGATGCACGCGCTGGCGAGCTCGCGCAGGTTGTGCGGCGGGATGTCGGTGGCCATGCCCACGGCGATGCCCATCGAGCCGTTGAGCAGCACGTGCGGCACGCGCGCCGGCAGCCAGCTGGGTTCCTCCAGGGTGCCATCGAAGTTCGGCACCCAGTCCACCGTGCCCTGGCCGAGTTCGCCCAGCAGCGCCTCGGCGATGGGGCTGAGCTTGGATTCGGTGTAGCGCATCGCCGCGAAGCTTTTCGGGTCGTCCGGCGAGCCGAAGTTGCCCTGGCCGTCGACCAGCGGGTAGCGGTACGAGAACGGCTGCGCCATCAGCACCATCGCCTCGTAGCACGACGAATCGCCATGCGGATGGAACTTGCCGATCACGTCGCCGATGGTGCGCGCCGATTTCTTCGGCTTCGCCGTGGCGGCCAGGCCCAGCTCGCTCATGGCGTAGATGATGCGCCGCTGCACCGGCTTGAGGCCGTCGCCCACGAAGGGCAGGGCGCGGTCCAGCACCACGTACATCGAGTAGTCGAGATAGGCCCGCTCGGCGTATTCCTTCAGCGGGATCTGTTCGTAATTGGCTTGCAGGTTCATGGGTTGGATCTTGGAAAGTGGCGCGCGCGGCGCGGATAACCGGTCGATGGTGCCAGAAAGCGGCGGTTTCTTGTAGGAGCGCACCTTGTCCACAAGGGACTTCCTTCGATCGTGCGCGATGCTCTTCGTACGTGACGAAAGGCGTCGCGCACAGGGTGCGCTCCTGCGGGGTGGCGATCGGGAAAGGCCGGCGGGCGGTGCCCGCCCTACGGGGTGCGGGTGGCTTCGATGCCTTGCTTGTGCAACTGCACCTGCACGCTGTCCGGGCCGGCGAGGTGGGCGGCGCCCACCGCGATGAAGACGGTGCCGGGCTGTTGCAGCATCGCGGCGATCTTGCTCGCCCAGGCCCGGTTGCGCTGCACCAGCAGGCGCTGGTACAGCGCGGGTTCGTGCCGGGCCAGGTCCTCGTCCTCGATGCGGGCGATGGCGGCGACGTCGCCCTGCTTCCAGGCATCGATCAGGGCGGTGACCTGGGCGCTGCCCTTGTCCACGTCGCGCAGGGTGGAGCGCAGGAAATCGAGCTCGACGTCGGCGGGCAAGTCGGCGAGGAAGCGGATCTGCTGCTCGGCGGTTTCCAGCCCGTCGACCGGCTTGCCGGCAGCCAGCATCTGCGCCTTGAGCAGCTTGTCGACGCCGTGCGCCGGGTCCATGCCGGCTTTCAGCAGCGGCGCCACCGCCAGCGTCAGCCCGGCCAGCCACGGCCGCATCACCTGCAAGGTGTTTACGCCGCCGGGCAGGCCCGCGGTTTGCGCAGCCCTGGCCAGCGTGGCGTTCTCGGCGGCGCTGAGCTTGCCCGACAGCGGATGGGCGGGATCCAGCCCGTACTGCAGTACCAGTGCCTGCATGCGCACCGGATCGTCGTCGGTGAGCTCGATGGTCAGCGAGTCGCTGGCGGCGAGTGCCTTGTCCAGGGAGGGGTAGCGCCAGTCGGTGTCGTTCGGCAGCAGGTGCACGGTGCCGAACAGGTAGATCGTGGTGTCGGCATCCTTCACCACCCACAGCGCGGGTTTGGCCGTGGCGCAAAGGCTGGCCAGGAGCAGGGCGGCGCCAGCGAGCAGGCGCAAGGCGATGGAAGATTTCATGGCGTCGTCAATTCCTGGTCATGAGCACGTTGAGGGATCCTCGACACTGCACGGGATGCCGTCAATCGTCCCTCGCCTTGCCCGCGACTTCCGCGATGAAATGCGCGATCGCCTGCCTGGCGCGATGCGCCGACCTTGCCGAGTAGACCAGCCGCGCGGCGGGATCGGTGCCCGCGTCCGGGTTGTCGAAAGCATGGTGCGTCTGGCTGAAGAGTTCGAAGCGCGCGTCGTTGCCGGCGGCGTCCATCTCGGCGATGACGGCGTCGATCGTTTCCATCGGCGAAACCTGGTCCTGCGTCCCCTGCAGGATCAGGACGGGCGCGGCGATGCGGGTATCGCTTCCCGGTGCCGCCGTTTTCAGCAGCGCGGAACACAACACGACACCTGCGATGCCGGCGCCGCTGCGGGCGTAATCGAGCGCGATCATGCCGCCGGCACTGTATCCAAGGCAGATCACCGGTGTCCCTGGTGCAACGTCTTCGCGCAGCCGTGTGACGCACGCGGCGAGCGCCTTGACCCCGTCGGCGCGGTTTTCCAGCAGGCGCTTCACCATCGGGCCGACCTGCTCGGGACGGTCCGGGTTGAAACCGTCGCCGTACAGGTCCGCCACCACCACGGTGCAACCCAGGCTCGTCAGATAGTCGGCATGGTCGCGGGCGAGGGCGCCTTGCCCCCGCCAATCGGGCAGCAGGACGATGGCCGCGACTGGCGCGGCTGCCGGACTCGGGTAGAGCGTGCCCAGGTAGCGTCGTTGCCCATCCACCGAGTATTCGAAACGCATGCTGCTCGCCTCATTCATGAAATGTCTGCCGGATCTTGCGGATCTGATGAATGGCCGGCCCACAGCAGTCGTTGGACAGGCCAGTTCCTGCTATTTCGAGGGATCGGGTGTCGCGGCCGTGCAGTTGCCGGCGCAGGTGAACCACGCGGTGGCGTTCGGGTAGTCGATCGTCATGCGGAAGCGGCCGAGCACGTTGGCGCCGATCGCGCCTTCGGGCGCGGCGTCCATGATGCTGGCCATCATGCCGTGGAAGGCGCGGTCCGGCCGCTCGGTGAACCACACCGGGCCTACCGACCACCCGGCGATCTCCACCGCCGGCACCTCGATCAGCCGGGCGTTGAAACGCGGGGCCATCAGGTCGTCGCCGTTTTCGATGACGGTCCACTCGGGATGGGCCTTGTGCCACCGCTCCAGCATGCTGGTGGTGATGTAGCTGGTGACGCCGAAGCCGTTCACCGTCTCGGTGCCGGCCGCGGCCTTGCCGGCGGGCGTGGGATGCGCGGTGGCGCCGGTGTCCAGCAGCATGTCCAGCGGCTTGCCGTCGATGCGCACCACGATGCGCGGGAAGTGCTGCACCACCTTGCCGTGTGCGTCGGTCTGGAAACCCAGCGGCGTGCGATGGGCGGCGGGATCGGGGCGCCAGTCGCCGGCTTCGGCCCGCAGTTGCTGCCGGGGATAGTCGAAGGTCCAGACCCGGCTGCCGAGATAGGCCGCGCCGAGTTGGCCATCGTCCGGGTAAGGGCCGGGGTTGACCAGCAGCTTGCCCGCGCACGGTCCGTTCGGCGGCGGCAACTGCTGGCCGGGGCGGTAGGAGGGTGGCGTGGCCACGGTGATGGCGTCGCCGTCGACCGTGCAGGTGGTGGTCTTCAGGCCGAGGCGTTGCGTGGCCTTGGCCGAGAGCCAGTACATGCCGGCCACGCCACCGCCACCGGTATCCACCAGCAGGCGCAGCGACGATCCATCCATGGTCTGCGGCGTGGCGTAGAAGTGTCCGGCTTCGACATGCGTGGGAAGCGTCTGCGCCGGTGCGGCGCCGGCCAGCGCCAGGGCGGCCATCCATATCGTGATCATCGCGATCCTCCAGGGCTGGCACCAGCCTACGTCGGGTCGCGATGCATGCCATGTGTCAGTCGGCATGGAGGGCTCGTTGCGCCATGCCGGAGGGCAAGTCGCGAAGCCATGGACGAGACGTTACCGGATCGATCCACGCTGCACGACGGCTGAGCCGCGTCACGTTGCCGAGGCGGTACGGACGAGTGGATTGGGCACCGCATCGCACAGCCGTTCGACCAGCCGGTCGACATCCGTCTGCGCCTGGGCGAGCGAGCGCGCCAGCACATCGCCACCGAACTCGTCGTACTCCACCGCCACCGCATGGACTTCGGTGATGCCGATGTAGCCAAATGCGGTTCGGATGGCATCCTCCACGTGGTTCATGGCGCGCAGCCGCCCGGCGTAGCCGAAGTCGCCGCGCGAGCTCAGGATCACCAGCCGGCGCGGCCGGTCGTCCAGCAGGGGCCAGTAGGGCGCGCCTTCGCGTGACCGATCGAAGCCGAAGGTGCGGCCCACGCGGACGACCTGGTCGATGTACGCCTTGAAAGTGGCCGGCATGCCGAAGTTGTACATCGGCACGCCGGCGACGATCAGGTCGGCGCCGATCAGCTCGTCCACCAGCGCATCGCTGCCGGCCAGCACTTCGCGCATCCACGGTTCGCGTCGTGCCGGCGGGGTGAAGGCGGCATGGATCCATTCGCCGCTGACCGGCGGTGGCGGTTGGCGGCCGACGTCGCGATACACGCACGCGTCGCCCGGCCGTGCCGTCCGCCAGCGCTCGACGAAGCGGGCGCTCAGCCGGCGCGTGTGCGAGCCGTGAGCCTCAAGGTCGGAGCGGCCCGGGCGGGCGCTCGCGTCGATGTGCAACAAGTTCATCATGAGTCGTCTCGTGCCGAATGAGTCAAATTCATCTTGTCGCCAGCGTGATACTGGAAAGAAGCGGCGACAAACGATATTTTTTCGTTCTATAGATGAATTTTCCTCAGTGTGAGAACACCATGCGCAGGCTTCCACCCCTGGCCTCGCTGCGCGCGTTCGAAGCGGCGGCGCGACACTCGAGTTTCAAGCACGCGGCCGACGAACTGGCCGTGACGCCCACCGCGATAAGCCACCAGATCCGCCAGCTCGAGGAGCGACTGGGGGTGCGGTTGTTCGAGCGGCAGACACGCCAGGTGGTGGCCACCGCGGCGGCGAGGGAGCTGTACCCGGTATTGCGCGACGGCTTCGACGCTTTTGCGCGGGCGCTGGATGCGCTGGCCGAGCGCCGCGCCCGGCGCAGCCTGACGCTGTCGGTGACCAGCGCGTTCGCTGCGCGCTGGCTGGTGCCGCGCATCGCCTCGTTCCGCAAGGCACACCCGGATCTCGACTTGCGCGTGCATGCCTCGGATGAGCCGGTCCGCCTGCAGGGGCGCGACATCGACGCGGCGATCCGCTATGGCCGCGGGCCGTATCCCGGCCTGATCGTGCTGCCGCTAGCAGCCGACCGCTTTGCGCCGGTATGCAGCCCAGCCCTGGGCCTGCGCCGGCGCGCGGACCTGCACCGCCGGCCGCTGCTGCATTTCGAATGGCGCCATCGGCGCAGCGGCAATCCCACCTGGGTGCGCTGGCTGGAGCAGGCCGGCATGCGTGGCGTGGACGTGGACTCGGGCGTGGTGTTCAGCGACGAGAGCCACGCGATCCAGGCGGCGGTGGCCGGCCAGGGCGTGGCGTTGCTCAGCCTGCTGCTGGTGGCCCCCGATCTCGAAAGCGGTGCGCTGGTGCAGCCGTTCGGCCCGGAACTGGAGGGCTACCGCTATCACCTGGTGCATGCGCCCGACTCGCCGCGGCGCGACGAACTGCAGGCGCTGGGAACCTGGCTGCAGGCCGAAATGACACTGGCGCGCGCCGATTCCCCGGGAGCACCCGGCGCCACATGCGGCAATCGCGGGTCACCTCGGACGGGCCCGGGGTGATCCGCCTGGGCCAACTACAACCCCGGCGCGAGGATGGCGAGGCTGGCCAGCGGCGCCTTCTCCTTGAAGTTGCAGATCACCACCGCGGTCGGCTTGCCGTGCGCCATCATCAGCGGTACGCGCAAGGTGACGGAATCGCTGTCGCTGGCGGCCACCTGAGCGGCGTCGTGCGATTGCCAGGCACCATACTGCTTGGCCAGTTCCTCGCGCGTCTGCTGCAGGCTTTCGGGCGAGTTCATCATGCGCATGAACGCGGACATGTCGTGCGTGGTGGCGGCGTCGTCGCCGCGTTGCAGTGCTTCGAGCATGGCGACGGTCTTGCTCTTGCAGCTATCGGCGGCGGATGTCTGTGCCTGCGCGGCGGCGATGCCGAGGGTGGCGAGGAGGAGGCTGGCGATCAGTTTGCGCATGGGCTGGCTCGTTGGTTGGGATAGGTCGAAACGGGATGGTGCGCGCGGTTGCTAGTGCCGCTTCGGCGGCGCCGAGGGCCTGGCCTGCTTGAAGTAGTAGGCGGCGCCGGCCTTGAAGCCCTTGGCGAAGGTCAGCACGTTTTGCTTGACGCCCATCTTCATGGTCGAGCTGGTCATCGCCTTCTCGAAGGTGTCGGCGGACATGTCCGGCAGGCTCATCTTCAGCGAGCCCTTGATCAGCCCGAGGTCGATCTCATACACCTTGATGTCCTTGATGGCCTTCACGCCGGAGATCACCTTGCCTATCTGAGCGGTGTAGGCCTGGGCGGCGGCGAGAACCTGCGTGTAGTCGGAGGATTCCAGCGAGAATGAGCTGACGCTCCATACCGCGGTGTCGACGCCCACGAAACCGCCGATCATGAATTGCAGGTAGTCCCCGTTGGTGGGCGCGATGGGTTCGAGCGCCATCACGTAATCGACGAAGCTGCCGTGCTCGCCGGTGTCGGTCAGGGCGATGGTCTCGTAGCTGTCCGGGTCGATCTCCAGCCAGGCCCAGCGATCCTCGCCGTAGATGCGGGTCGGCTTGTCGGGTACCAGCAGCACCTTGCCCGAGTCCTTTGCCCGCGCCATCAGCGTGGCGGGCATGCCGTGGGCCCGCATGTAGGCGAGATCCTCCTTGCGGCTGTCCTGGAAGCTCAACAACAGGCCCGTGTTGTCGGGGCTGCGCTGCCACACCTCGGCGAAATCCGCACCGTTGAGCGGCAGCGCGGCGCCTTCCATGCGCGAGGCGAACAGGCCGCTCATCAGGTTGAAGGCGTGCCGCGCATCCGGCTCGCCGCTGTGCAGGTCGTTGGCCGATTGCATCAGGTCGACACTGGTCCGCAAGCGCGCGGGATCGCCGTGGCGCTGCACCGTGACCAGCAGGGCGCGGGCACGGTCGGTGCGGCCGGCGGCGATGCCGAGCTGGTGCGCGAGGTCGGCCTCGTAGCGGCTTTGGCCGGCGAGGAAGCGGTACAGGATGCTGCGCGTGTACCAGGCCAGCGCGGAGTGCACCGTGGGTCGGGCGACGGCGTGGCGGCTGTTGTCAGCGGCCTTCTGCAATTCGGCGGCGGCGTCGGGCAGCAGGTCGGGCAGGTTGACGGCGAGGGTGAAGAACACGCTGGTGATGTCCTCGTCTTTCTGCAGGGTCATCGCGTGGACCAGGGTGCGGCCGGGGAGATCCACCTCGATGCGCGCGCCGGTCACGGTGTACTGGTGCGGGTCCACGTAGTCGTCGCCCGGCACCTGCAGAGTCTGGTTTTCCAGCACGGCGGTGTAGCGCCCCTGTTTCGCACCGACGCGGATATCCACCGCGCCGCGGCCCAGCGTGTCCAGCGGCAGGCTGGTGCGCAGCACGCGGACGTCCTTGTCCTTGAGCGGACCGGCGGTGGCGCCGGTGAGTGCGTCGGCCATGTTGCCGGTCATCGCGTTGAGGCCGCGGGTGTCGCGCGGGCGCACCTGAAAGAACACGCGGATCTTTGCCTCCTTCGCGGTCATCGTGCGGTCCTCCTGGTCGGCCGGCAGGAAGGCCAGGCCGCCCAGTTCGGACAGGTCTTTCATGAAGGGCACCACCAGCAATTTCGGTTCGCCCTGCGCACCCGTGTAGGCCCAGGCTGGCAGGTAGCGTTCCTTCGCCTCGTCGACGTGACCCAGTGCGGCGAGCGCCTCGCGGCCGGCATCGGTGAGCGTCACCGCGCGCAGCGCCGGGGTGTAGCCGAGCCGGGCCAGCAGGCCGCCGGCAAGGTTGGCCAGGTCGCCCTCGTCGCCCCAGCCTTGCGTGATCACGGACTCCGGCGCGTGGCGGTAATACCAGTAGTCGTCCGGCGAGGGCAGCCAGCGCAGTCCCTGCAGCAGCGACTGCACGTCGGCCGCGTTCTTGACGGACGCCAGCCGCGCCGCGCCGGCGACCGCCAGCGGTGGCACCGGGACATCCTGCGCCGGGCCGCCGGGCGCGGCGGAGGTGGCCGGCTGGCGCGTCGCAAGTTGGGCACGGTATTGGGCGATGCTGTCTTTCAGCGCCATCGCCAACTGGTTGTCGAAGCGCTGGTCGATCGCCGGATCGACTCGATCCACCAGCAGCTGCGGATGCGCGTAGGCGGTTTTAGCCGGCGCCAGCTTGAGGTCGTGGAAGAACGGCGATTGCAGGGTGAACGTGCGCTTGCCCCATGCGCGGGGGATCGCGAACACCAGCAGGCCGCGCCGGCGCGTGCCGTCGAACACCTGCCAGTTTTCGTCGATACCCAGCAGCAGGCGGTCGGTGATCGCATCCGGCGACAGCGTCTTCGGTCCTTCGGTGGGCGGCGCGCCATCGGGCACCAGTTGGAAGGCTTCGCGCAATTGGGACAGGCCACTGCCGGCTTTGGTGTTGTCCACGGTGACGTCGGCGACCACGAAGTTGCCGTAAGGCCAGTGTGGCGGCGCCGCCGTGGCCAGCGCGTTGACGGTCAGCCGCATGCCGTCGCCCTGGTAGCTGGGCGCTGCGGTCGGCGTGACCGTGCCACCGTTCACCGGCAACACCGTGGCGCCGCCGGAGAGGTCGCAGTACAGGCTCGCCGGCGCGTCGTTCAGCACGGCCGGCAACTGAAAGGCAAAGCGCAGCTTGTTGGACGAGCCCGGCGCCAGCGTGACCGGCCACAGGAATCCGAGCGGCAGCCGCGAGGTGGCGTTGCTGACCGGCAGCATGAACGGGCCGGCGGCGGTGTCGGCAGTCAGGTAGAAGCGTTTCGCGGGCGTCAGTTTCAGATCGGCCTGCATCTTCGATTCGAAACGCGCTTCGAGCACCTTGAACACGCTGCCGGCACCGGCGCTCACGTCCTCGATCGTGTCCATGTCCTGGCTGGCCGACAGCGCCAGAGTGAAGGTGTCGGAAAGCTTGCCGGTGAGGCTCGTTGGCATGGCGGTGAGGGCGAGCTTGCGCGGTGCCGGCGGGCCGATCAGCGGCAACGTGACGTGGCCGTTGTTGGTGTCGTAGAAATCGGCGGAGGCCTGGGTGATCGCCTGGTCGGGCACCAGGAAGATCAGCGCGCCGTGCACCGTCTGGTCCGGCTCGATGCGGATGCTGTTTTCCCCGGGCGCGGCCAGTGGCGTCTGCGCCAGCCACGTCGCCGACGAGGCCGGCCAGGCACCGGCCTGGTTGAGGGTGACGAAGAAGTGCGAGACGAAGTCCGGGATCAGGTAGGGCGCGCCCTCGGACTGGATGTTCTTCAGGCTCATGTCCAGCGCCATGAACACCTGGCCGCCGGGCGCGTCGATGCCGTGGAAGCGCTTCATCAGGTACATCTCGTGCGCACGCCACTCCATCGCCGTGTTCTTGCCGCCGATGTCGAGCGGCAGCCGCTTGGTGAGGATCACGTCCTGGCGGGGAATGTCGCGGCCGTAGACCAGCGCCGCGGCCGCGTCGCCGTATTGCGGTGCCTTCAGGCCGGTGCGGTAGCTGATGGTGTCGAAGCTGGTCCGTTCGGTGGAGCTGCGCAGCACGGGGAAGTCGAGCAGGCGGCTGTCCGCGTCGCGGCGGGTGGTACCGTTCGCGGCGGGGCCGCTGACGGTGACCGTCAGCGCCGCCTTGCCGGCGGGCCTGGCATTCGCGTTGGCGAGCACCTCCTGCAGCGCCTGCGCCAGCACCGCCGGGTCTTCCGAGATCACGTACTTGCCGCCGGAAAGTTCGGCCGCCCGCTTGAACGCACCGGTGGCATCGCCGGTGCCCATGCCGACCCACAGCGACTGGATGCCGTCGGCCTTGATCTCCTGCAGCCGTTTCTCGAAACCCGGCTGGTCGGCCTTGTCCACGTCCAGCGCGGCATCGGTCAGGTAGACGATCACCCGTCGCTCGGCCGGCACGCTGTGCAGGCTCAGGTAGGCCTTGTCGACCGAGTTGAGGATGTCGGTGCCCGGCGCGGTGTCCAGGCTGCCCAGTGCCTGCAGCAGGTCGGATTTGCGCTGGGTGAACACCTGCCTGACGTTGACGTCGCCCGAGAAACTGATCAGCTGCACGAGGCTGTTGGCCGGCATCCGCTTGATGAACCCGTGGTAGAGGTTCTTCATCTTGTCGAAGCGGTAATTGCAGTAGTCGCAGCCGTTGCTGCCGGTCGGCGGCATGTCCATCGACAGGCTGACGTCGGTGGCCAGGGTGATCACCGGCAGATCCGACGGCGCGGCCTCGCGCGGGCGTGCGTAGGTAGCGGCGTAGCGGTTGCCGAGGCGGTCGTTGATCGAGGCGAACACGTGCTGCAGGGCGGTGGCGTCGTCGGCGGCGTAGTAGGTGCCCTCGGACATGCCGGCCAGTTCCTTCAGCGTGCGGCTGTCGTGGCCGGGGCCGAAGCCGATCGTGAACAGCGGCAACTTCGCGTCGGCGACGGCCTGCGCGACCTGCGTTTTCGTCGCGCTGCTGCCCTTGCCGGAATGGTCCTCGCGGCTGTCGACGCCGTCGGTGAACACCACGAGAGTGGGGCGCTGCTCGCCCTTGAGCATCTTCAGGCCGCTGAGCACGGCGTCGTACAGCGCGGTCGAGCCGCCCGCGCTGACCTTGCCCAGGTTGCGCAGCGCCTCGGCCTTGCTGGCGCCCTTGAACGGATGCACGTCCGCGTCGAAGTCGACCAGTTGCACGCGCGTGTCGTCGGGCAGGCCCTGGATGAAAGCGCGGGCGGAGGCAAGCACCTGGCGCATCGACTTGCGCATCGAGCCGGAGGAGTCCAGCACCAGCACCAGGCTCGGCGGGGTCTTCAGGTGCTCGATCGACAGCACCTTTGCCGGCTGGCCGCCCTCGACGATCTGCGTGTTGGCCGGCGTGGGTTCGAGCTTCGGGCCGCTGCCATCCTGCAGCATGAAATCCACCGTCGCCTGCTCGCCGTGCGCGGCCGCGCCCAGGATGCGCAACTGGCTGTCGGTGCCGCCGGCGTGGTCCACCGCCGGATCGTGGTAGGCGCGATCGACCAGCGGGCCGACATCGAGCACGGTCATCTGCCCCGCGCTCACCGGCACCAGCCGGGTGGCCAGCGTATCGGAGTCGCCGAACCTGGGGTCGGGCACCAGCTTGATGTTCCAGTAGCCCGACGGCAGCCAGAACAGCGTGTCGCCCTCGGGCGTGCGCGTGCCGCTGCGGTCGAGTTCGGGATGCCTCAGCGTGATGCCCTCGGGCGCGCTCACCGACGCTGTGCCCAGCGTGGCGCCGCGCACCTTGAGCACGCCGAGGCGCTCGCCGTCGTGGACCGGCTCGATGTCTTCGCCTTCGTCCAGCGCGACGGTCAGTTGCTGCGGAGCGGTCTTGGCATCCCAGGTCAGCTTCCACTGGATCGGCAGGCTGCTGTCCTGCGGCAGGTCGTCGAGCGTGTAATCGTGCGTCTTGTAGGCGTAAAGCGTGCGCTGGTAGGCGAGATCGCGCTGGTAGTGGCCTTGCAGGTAGGTGTTGCGGCCGTACAGCGTGGTCTGGCCCGCGTCGAGGTTGAGCTTGAGGCTCTGGAAGACGTGGCCGGGATTGGTGGTGGTGAAATGGATCACGCCATCCTTGAAGTCGGCCGTGCGGAAGCTCAGCGGCTTGCCGGCGCGCAGCCGCAGCTCCTTGCAGATCGTCAGCCGGTAGCCACCGCTGTGTGGCGAGGCCAGGCCCCACCAGTCGTTGCCCTCACCGTCGCGCGCATGCACCACCAGGCTGTCGCGGTCAGCCGGCCAGGACTCGCCGCCGAGTGCGGCCACGTAGCGCGAGAGGTCGTCGTAGGCACTGCTGTCGGCATCTTTCCAGTCAACCTGCAGCTCCCACAACTCACCGCTGCTGGAGCGCGCAGTCTCCATGTTGGCCTTGTCGATGTAGCGAAGGTCCAGCTGGCCGTTCGCCGTGTGCTCGACGGCGCCGTAGGCCTTCTGCGCGCCGAACGGATTGATGTAGGGCACGGCCATCGTCCATGCGCCGACCGGGTAACTTTTTCGCGGCGGGATGGATGTCGTGCTCGCGGATGCCGGCGCGACGGATGCCAGGGGCAACGGCGTCGGGGCGGATGACGCCGCGCTTGGTGCGGCGAGCGCGGTGGCAGCCGGCTGGCCACGGTGGCGCAGCAGCAATGCACCGGCCGCGAGCGCACCGGCGCCCACGACGAGCAGGACGAACAGCTTGGCGACCGATCCGCTTTTCATGAGGTGGCCTTCCTTGACGGGCGACGGGTCACAGCAACACGAACTCGTCGATGGAACCGCCGCTCTTCGGATGGCAGGTGATCGTGGCGGTGGTGCTGCCGTGCTCGAACTGCAGCGGCAGCCGGATCGTGGTGGCGGTGCCGTCGTCGACGATCGTGCTGGCGTCGCCGTGCGACTGGTATGGGCCCCAGCTGTCGCGGATCAGCGCCTCCCACATCGAGATCAGCATCTTTTGCTGCTGCGGTTGCTGCAGCTGCGGACCCATCAGGCGGCTGGCGGCGGTGTAGTCCTTGTGGCCCAGCGCGTCGAGCATCGTGGCGGCCTTCGCCGCACAGGCGGCGGGCGTGGCCAGAGCCGGCGTGAACGGCGCCAGGGCAAGCGGGATGAGCAGGAGCAGGGCGAGGCGATGGGTGCGCATGTCAGGGTTGTCCCGTGGTGGAAAGGTCGGTGAGAGCGGGGGCGACCGGGTTGGCGGCGGTCGCGACATGGACGGCTGGCGCGTCGCCGTGCAGAGCGGGGGCGGCGCCGCGGTAGCGCCAGTGCCAGGGTTCGAAATCGATGCCGTGCGGGTTGCCCGCCGGGTAGGAGAGGGCGAAGCCGTAGCGCGCGGCATGCGCGCCGAGCCAGGCGTAGGCTCGCGTGCCGGCGAAGGCGGCGTCGGCGGCCGGCACGCCCGGCGTGGTCAGGTCCAGCGCACAGCCGCTGTGGTGCTCGCTGAAGCCGGGCAGGGCATTGACCTCCAGCACCTCGGCGAGCGAACGGCCGCGGTCGAGCTTGCGTCGCAGCAGCCGGCGCTGGGTGCCGAAGCTGCGAAAGCCCGACACCACCTGCAGCGACACGCCATCGCGCGCGGCCGCCGAGACCATCGCCTTCAGTGCGATGGCCGCCTGCGGTGCCAGTTGCAACCGCCGGCCGTAGACGTCGCGCCCGGCCGGCGTCAGCGCCGATGCCTCCGGCTGCAGTGCCCAGTGGCGGGTCCGCGGATAGTCGGCCGGCGCGCCCAGCCCGGCCGCGACCTGCATCGCGTGCACACGATAAGCCGGCGAGGCGGCGTGCGGATGCGCACATGAGGCGTCGGCGGGCGCCGCGTCCAGCAACGCGAGCGTCATCAACGCCATCGCTGCCGCGGCGAGTGCGCCGCGCGGGTGGTGAACAGCCGGCGACATGCTCAGGACCGGTTCGGGGTGAACGTCCAGCGGACCGTCATCGTCGCCGGTATGCCGGCCGCGGTGACGTGGCGGACCTGCTGGCCGCTCTGCGATCCCTTGCCGGACCAGTGCAACTGCTCGAATTCCAGATCGGGTATCTCGATCTTTTCCGAGCCGCTCTTGCCGTCGCCGCGTTTCCACTGCTCGACCAGGGCCAGGCCCGGCAGCTTGAGATCCAGCAGCTTCGTGTCGCCGTCCCAACGGGCGCTGCCTTCGGGAATCGGGTCGTGCCGGCAGTCCGAATGGCCCTGTCCATGGCGTTCCTCCGAACCGGTGACGTATTCGGTGATACCTTCGCCTACTGCTGCTGCCCGGTAGCTGGAGCTGGCTTGCGAGGTGGCCTGGATCGAGCACGCGATCTTCCCATCCAGTATCCAGTCGGCCCGCTGGTGCTGGCTGAATTTCGGAGCCGGCCCCTTGGTGACGCTGACCAGTTTTGCGCGCTTGTCGTCGGACATGCCGTTCACCAGCTTCATCATCCGCGTCTTCATGCAGGCCTCGTCGTCCCCGCATTCCTCGGCGATCCGCTCGATCGCGGGCATGTCGGCGGCCAGCGCTTCGCGTGCTGGTGCCATGCGGGCGATCTGTTCCTGCGCGTTGTCCAGGCGCGCCATCTGCGTCTGCTGGCCGGCCAGGTGCAGCGTGCCTTGCAGGTGCCGGCTCACCGCGTTCTTCGACCAGACGCTGCCGCGCGCATTGCTCTGGTGCGACTGGCCGCTGATGTCGATGCTGTAACTCAGCGTGGCGCCGACTTGCTGGTAGTCGAACGGCTTGACCTCAGCGGCGGTCGCCGCGCCGGTGAGGGCAAGGGCCGCGGCCAGCGCGGTGGCCAGCGGGCGGAATCGGGAGAGTTTGCTGTGCGTCATGTCCGTAACCTGCGCTCGGGAAGGAGGGCCGCGAGCTGTCTGCATCGCGCGGCGCCGCCATTCCAGGCCAGCAGCCTTCGGCGCGCTTGAGGCACGCCTTAGGGGCTTGTTACGGATTCTTATCTTGCTTGCGGATCAATGCCTTGGGAGTGGATCGTCGGGGGCCTGGCGAGCCCCGTTGCTTTCCCGAGCGGTGTGCACCGGCTCGAAATGCGCCCGTGCGAGCACGTCCAGCGGTGCCTGTCGCAGGGTGTGCAGCCGGGCCGTCGCGCGCCGCTGGTTCTCCTGGTCGCCGCGGCGTGCCGACCAGGCGCCGTACAGGCGCAGGGTATCGGCCGTGAGATCCGCATCGTCCAGCCTGAAATCGCGCAGGTGGTCCTGCGCGATCGTGTCGTCGCGCGTGACCAACGCGATCTGCAGCGCAAACTGGCGCAGCAGGTCGCGCGACGCCTGCGGTGCGTGCGCGGCGGCGTCGAGCGCGGTGCGTGCGCCGAGCCGATCGCCCGAGGCGGCGGCCGCCAGCGCGTGCACGAGGTACTGCATGAAGCGGCTGCCGGCGGGGTCCGCGATCCGCCCGACGAGGCTGTCGACGCGACGACGCAAGCCGGCCACTGACGCCGGCTCGGCGGCGAGCGCCACGAAGGCCTCGATCGCCAGCTTGTCGACGGCGGTCGCCGGATCCTGCGCCGGGTCGATCAGCGCGCTCGCCTTGCGGCAATCGGTCAGCGCCGCGGCCTTGTCGCCACCGAAATATTCGCCGCCGGCGCGCAGGCCGAGCAGTTGCGACTGCATGTAGCCGTTGTCCTGCGCGGCAGCGAGTTGCACGGCGGTGTCGATCACCGGGCGCACTTCTTCGTATACGCCCAAGTCGTAGAGCAGGGCGGTCATCAGGTTGGCAGTGGCCACCTGCAGCGCGTCGTCGTGATGCTGGTCGCTCCAGTTCCAGGTGCGGATCAGCAGCGGCAATGCTTCCAGCGGCCGTTGGTCGGTGGACAGCGCATAGGCGAGGTTGAAACCGGCGATGTTGCTGCTGCGCTCGTTGCCCAGCGCTTCGTCGGCGTCCAGTTCGGCGCGGGCGGCGGCAATGGCCCCGGCAGCGTCGTTCTTCGCGTTGGCGATGAACGCCATGGTGTTGTGCAGCCGTGGCTCCAGCGTGCGCAGCGGGGTTTGCTCGATCAGCAGGCGTGCCTGCTCGTATTGCTTCAGCGCGGTGTCGATCTGCTGGATACGTGCGTTGCTGCGGGCGGCGCTCATCAGCACGCGCGCGGTGATGTCCGGATCCCCGGCCTCGCGGGCAGCGGCAAGCGCCTGACCGACGAGGTTCAACGCGTTTGCGTTTTCGTGACGATTGGTGGCGTCGGCAATCTGGTCCGCCAGCACGCGCGCCACCATGTCCCTCCGGCCCAGACGCCGGGCATCGACCAGCAGGGCGGCGTAGCCTGCATCGGCTTGCTTCATCTGGTCGGTGTTCGACTGGGCGCGGGCGAGCAGGAAGCGCGCCGGCAGCAGGTCGGGCTGGCCCTTGGCCACCAACACGAAGTAGGGCCGGGCACCCTGCCAGTCACCATGCATGGCCAGGTCGGTGCCGCGGGCGAAGGTTTCGGCCAGGTAGGCGTCCTGAGGCGTGGCCTTGAACGGCGACGTCGCCGGGGGATCGAGCTTCAACGCATGGCGCAGGCGTCCCACGGCATCGACACCCAGCGCGCCCGGGGTGCTGGCGCTGATGACGACGTCGGATGCCCCGCCTTTGCCCGCGTCGACATGCAGGGTCAGTTGGTAGACCTTGCCTGGCAAAAGGGTGAGCTTGCCACCGACCACGATATCGGCGGTGGTGACGTAGCGCGTGTGCTCCGTGCGGGTCTTGCCCCTGGGCGGGGTGAAACTCCACGCTTTCGCCACCTGCAGCGGATCGACCACGTCCAGATCGGCCTGGTCGCCCAGCAGGCTGGCGACCAGGCCGGGCAGGCCGCGCGCGGTCCAGTCCAGCGCGGCATCGCCGGTCTCGTTGACGATCGGCAGCAGCGCCATCCGTGGCGCCGGCGCAGGCGTCGAGGACGGGTTGCGCAGCAAGATCCAGGATGCAAGCGCGCCCAGCAGCAGCACGGCGCCCAGCGCGGCGACCCACCACGCATGCGGCCGCCGACCCGGCGTGGCGGCCGCGGGCACGACGACCATCGCGGACAGGTCGGATGCATCACCGTCGGGCGAGGGCGAGGGGCTGTCATCGACGTCCAGGCTCACCGGCGCGACCCATTGCAGGCCGCGGCCATACACGGTGCGGATCACCGCTTGCCGTTCGCCGTTGTCGTCGAGTGCGCGCCGGGCCTTGTGCAGCAGCTGGCTGAGCGCGGCGTCGGTGATCGGCCGGTGGCCCCACAGCGCGGTGACCACTTCCTGCTTGCCCAGCGCGCGGTCGCGGTTCTCGAGCAGCAGCAGGATCAGGTCGAAGACCTTGGCCTCGATGTCTGCCTCGGCGCCGTCGCGATACAGCCGCCGCGTCGCCGGCGAGATGGTGTGTGCCCCGCAGCGATAGACGCCGGCGTCGCCGTTTTCCCGCATGCCCCCTCCGTTCGATCCCCTGGTGCGCACGAACCCGCGCCGGCGTCCCTGTCCGAGTCCGGATGTTTAGCACAAACGCCGCTGCGTGACTGGAACCCTGCAGCGCTTCAGCGCGGTGCGCGATAACCGCCGGGCACTCCGTGCGGACTGAGCAC
Organism: Rhodanobacter sp.; assembly: GCA_049650465.1. Classification (GTDB taxonomy): domain Bacteria; phylum Pseudomonadota; class Gammaproteobacteria; order Xanthomonadales; family Rhodanobacteraceae; genus Rhodanobacter. The sequence goes on from JBASAF010000021.1 coordinate 53,473, forward strand.
CAGTTGCCACAACTGGTCGCGGCGGCTGCGGAACACCGCGGCGGAGACGGCGAGGTAGTAGCGCCACATGCGCCGGAAGCGTTCGTCGTAGGTTTCCGGCAGGCTGGGCCAGGCGGTTTCGACGTTGGCGCGCCAGGCGGTGAGGGTGCGGTCGTAGTCGGCGCCGAAGTTGTGCCAGTCCTCGACCACGAACAGGTCTTCCAGCGCGGTGGTGACCTGGCTGGCGGCGGGGATCATCGAGTTGGGGAAGATGTATTTCTCGATCCATGGATCGGTCTGCGCCGGCGCGCCGTTGCTGCCGATGCAGTGCAGCAGGGAAAGCCCACCCTCCTTCAGGCAGCGGCGCACGGTTTCGAAATAACTGCGGTAGTTCTTGCCGCCGACGTGCTCGAACATGCCGATCGAATAGATCGCGTCGAACTCTTCGTTGAGTTCGCGGTAATCCTGCAGGCGGATCTCGATCGGCAGGCCGGCGCAAAGCTCGCGGGCGTAGTCGGCCTGCTCCTGCGACACGGTGATGCCCACGCCTTCGACGCCGTAGCGTTCGGCGGCGAACTTCAGCGCTTCGCCCCAGCCGCAGCCGATATCGAGCACGCGTTGGCCCGTCTGCAGTTGCAGCTTGCGGCAGACCAGATCGAGCTTGGCTTCCTGGGCGTCGTCGAGGTTGCCGGCCTTGGCCCAGTAGCCGCAGGAATACACCAGGCGCTTGCCCAGCATGGCGTGGAACAGGTCGTTGCCGAGGTCGTAATGCGCCTTGCCGATCTCGAACGCACGCTCGCCGCGCTGCAGGTTGATGAAGCGCGCCTTGAGATGGGCGAGCAGGGTGTCGAGGGTCTTGAGGCCCTGGTCCAGGCCGGCGGAAAGCAGGCGCGTGCACATGCCAGGCAAGTCGCGGGCGTCCCACCAGCCGTCCATGTACGCCTCGCCCAGGCCGAGCGAGCCGTGGGCGAAGACGCGTGCGTAGAGGCGCTCGTCGTGTACCTGCAGGTCGGTGGCGTCGGGTCCGTTGATGTCGATGCCGGCCTGGGCAAGCAGTTCGCTGGCGCGGTTCTTGAGGTCGTCCTGGCTCATGCGCTACCTCGTGCGTGGGTTGCGGCGTTCAGTGCGTGCCGAGAGCGGTGAAGCTTGCTTCAATGCGTGCATACGTGACGTCGACATTCGCTTCGCGCACGCGCTGCAGCAGGGCTTGCGCCTGCTCGTCGCGCAGCAGGAACTCGATGCGCAGGGGCAGGTCGTCGGCCAGCTCGAAGAACTGTTCCTCATGCAGCACGCCGTGGCGGCCGTAGCCGGCGATGGCGCGGAACACCGAGCCGCCGCCGATGCCCAGCCGCCGCGCCTGCGCCAGCATCCACTCGGACAGCAGCATGCCGTCGTGGCGTGCGCGCGAATGGCAGTAGAAGTTCAGCAGCACGCCGGGTTGCAGGGGTTCGTGGTCCATGCGGCCTCCCGTTCAATGGCGCAGCAAGCTGCGCGTGATGGCAAGGCCGAGCACGGTCATGCCGAGCGAGCCGGCGAGGTGGGCCAGCACGTGGCCGCCGAACCACAGGTACTGCTGGCGCAGCAGCAGGGTCGCCGCCTCGCCGGAAAAGGTGGAGAAGGTGGTGAGCCCGCCGAGGAAGCCGGTCATCACGAACAGCTGCAGTTCCGGCGACACCGCCTGGAAGCCTCGGAACAGGCCGATCGCCACGCCCATCAGCAGGCCGCCGGCGAGGTTCGCGGCCAGGGTGCCCAGCGGCAAGGTGGGGAAGACCGGGTTGAGCAGCACGCCCAGTCCCCAGCGCAACCAGCAGCCCAGTGCGCCGCCGACGCCGATGGCCACAAACCCGTTCAAACCCATGCGCGCCTCCTGACCAGTGGATGTGTCCGGTTGCCGCAGCGGCAGGCACGCCTGCGCCGCCGGAAGCCGGTGGTGCAGGCATCATCGACTTCAACGCGGGATCGCCCGAAGTGGTTTGTCCCGGAAGCGCGCTGCGCGGCCGGAACGGGAGGCATGCCATCTCCCGGGCCGTCATCGTAGTGGAAGGTGACGCCCCGCCGTCAAGCGCGCCCTATACTGCCCGACCATTCGATGCCTGCGGTTGCCATGAACCCCACTCCGCGCACCGTGCCGCGCAGCCTGCCGTGGCTGCTCGCCGCGCTGTCGATGATCGGTCCGTTCTCCATCGACGCGGTGTTCCCCGCGTTTCCCGCGATCGGTTCGCGCTTTGCGGTGGCTGACACGGCCTTGCAGCAGCTGATCAGCATGTACCTGGTCACCTACGCGGTGATGAGCCTGTTCCATGGCGCCGTGTCCGATGCGCTCGGGCGCAAGCCGGTGATGATCGCCGGCATGCTGTTGTATGCGCTGGCCTCGGTGGGCGCGGCGCTGGCCACCTCGTTCGCCATGCTGCTCGCCTGCCGCGGCCTGCAGGGCGCGTGCGCGGGCGCGGGGCTGGTGGTGGGGCGTGCGCTGATCCGCGACAGCCTGGAGGGCGCCGCCGCGCAACGGCTGATGTCGCAGGTGATGATGATCTTCGGCGTGGCGCCGGTGGTCGCGCCGATGGTCGGCGCGCTGCTGCTGCCGCTGGGCGGCTGGCACGGCATCTTCTGGCTGCTGGGCGGTTTCAGCATCGTGCTGGCGCTGGCCCTGGGCTGGTTGCTGGAGGAAACGCACCCGCCGTCGCGGCGTACCGCGTTCGCGCTGCGCCCGTTGCTGGCCGGCTACGTGTCGTTCGGTCGCGATGCGCTGTTCTGGCCCCTGCTGACCGCCAGCTCGGTGAACTTCGCGGGCCTGTTCCTGTACATCGCCTCGGCGCCGCGCATCGTGCGCGAGCTGCTGCAGCTGTCGGCGCAAGGGTTCCCCTGGCTGTTCGTGCCGGTGGTGGCCGGCATGGTCACCGGGGCGTGGTGCTCCGGCCGGCTGGCCGAACGCGCCAGCGTGCGCGCCACGGTGAACCTGGGCTACGTCTCGATGGGCCTGGCCTGCGCCTTGCACCTGGCATTGGCGATCGCGTTGCCGCAACCGCGGCTGCCCTGGTCGATGCTGCCGCTGATCCTGCACGGCATCGGCGTGCAACTGGCCTTCCCCACGCTGACCTTGTTGCTGCTCGATCGCTTCCCCCAGCGGCGCGGCGGGATCTCCTCGGTGCAGGCCTTCGCCAGCCTGTTGTTGTGCAGCGTGGTGGCCGGGCTCCTTTCGCCGCTGCTGTCGAGCAGCATGCTCGGCCTGGCGCTGGGTGCCTGCTCGCTCACCGCGGTCGGCGCGCTGGCGTGGTGGCGCTACGGCACGCTGGCCCGGCGCACGCCGGGCGGGGATCTGCCGGCCGACCCCGGCGCGCCGATCCAGGCCGAAATTGCCGAGCCGCGCTGACCGGGCGGGGCGCTACGCCGGCCTTGTCGTCCCGTCGTCCACCGACATCAGCACCGTCGCGGTGGCCAGTGCGCGGACCAGGGTCGGCGAGCGGTAGCCCGGGTCGGCCAGCCAGCGGCGCCACACCGACTCGTCCACCTTTTCGTTGACGCCGCTGCCGATGGTGCGGTCGAACGGCGGCTTGAACTCCTTGTAGATGCCCTTCATGAACTCGCGGTAGGAGTCGCGCGGCACGCCCATGGCCGCATCGCCTGCCGGCACCAGCAGCTCGCTGCAGGCGAGCCCGGCCTGGATCGCCTTGGCCTGCAGCCAGGCCAGGCTGAGGTCGGGCAGGGGATCCGGCTTGCGGCCGGCGCCATCGGACTCGTTGCCGCCACCCACGTCGGAATGCGAGCCGATGAACCAGCGCTGCTCGACCTCGATCTGCTCGCGTTTCTTGGAGGTCAGCGATTCGCCGGGCTTGACCGTGTACGGATTGCGCGTCCACACCGCCGGCTGGAAATCGCCGCGATGCTCGTCCAGCGCCAGTGCCTGGTAGGCGTGCTTGACGATCTTGCTCAGCTCGGTGTCGTGGAAGCGGTAGCGCGAGCGGGCGAACGGAAACCACGACGCGGTGTCGGGGATGCCGAGCGAACCCACCGTGTCCCACACGCCGATGAAATGGATGTCCACCTCGATCGAGTGCTGCCGGCGGAATGCCTGCGCGGCCGGGTGGTCGGGCCGGGTCTCCACGTCGCGATAGAAATCGTAGGCATGGTTCGCGTCGGCGCGGGACAGCCTGCCGCGGGCTTCGCGCCGGAGCAGGCCGCACTTGCGGATCAGGCCGCCGAGGCTGCGCGCGGTATAGGCGCCACGGCTGAAACCGAACAGGTAGATCTCGTCGCCCGGTTGCCACGTGTCGCACAGCCAGCGGTAGCCATCCAGCACGTTGCCCGAGAGGCCGTAGCCGAATGCGCCGCCGAGCAAATGGGTGATTCCGCGTTTCACGCCCACGCCGGGGATGTAGTTGACCAGTTGCACGTTGCCCAGGGCGTCGCGCGGCGCGATCAGCCGGCGCAGGCGCTCCACGTTGGTATTCGATTCCGGCTTGTTCCAGGTGCCGTCGAACAGCAGCACCAGTCGGCGGGTCGCCATGGCTTCCTCCATCGCGGCGGGCGCGGCGCGACAGCTACGGGTCGATCGGCGCCGACTGTAGCAGGCGCCATGCGCCGGTGGTGGCGCCGGCGTATCCTGCAAGGTCAGCTGGCTGCACGAGGCGACGGGTGACGGATGGAACGACAGGCACAGATCGAGCTGGCGCAGGCGTTCCGGCGCATGCACGACCGCAGCCGGGTGCTGCTGCTGCCCAATGCCTGGGATGCGCTCGGCGCGCGGCTGTTCGCGCGGCGGGGGTTCGCCGCGGTGGCCACCACCAGCGCCGGCGTGGCATGGTCGCTGGGTTATGCCGATGGCGAGCAGGCGCCGCTGGACGAGGTGCTGGCGGCGGTCGTCCGCATCGTGCGCGCGGCGGCGGTGCCGGTGACGGCGGACATCGAGACCGGCTACGGCGACACTTCGCAACAGGTGGCCGCGACGGTGCGGGCGGTGATCGCCACCGGCGCCGTGGGCATCAACATCGAGGACGGCATGCCGGGCCACGGCCCGCTGCGTGATGCGGCGGATGCGGCGGCGCGCGTGCGTGCGGCGCGGGAGGCGGCCGACGCGGCGGGGGTGCCGATCGTGATCAACGCGCGGGTCGACCACTGGATGCAGCACGATGGCGCCGAGCCGGCGTCGCGCCTGGCCGACGCCATCGAGCGCGGCCGCGCCTACCTCGCCGCGGGCGCCGACTGCATTTACCCGATCGGGCTGGCCGAACCGGCGACGCTGGCTGCGCTGGTGCGCGCGCTGGATGCACCGGTCAACGTGGCGGCCGGCGCCGGCATGCCCTGCCTGGCCGAGCTGGCGCGGCTCGGCGTGGCCCGGGTCAGCACCGCCACGCGGCTGACCACGCTGGCGCTGGGGGCGGTCGACCGGGCGCTGGCGCGCGTGCGGGAAAGCGGGGATTTCGACGGACTGGTTGCCGACTTCGGCTATGCCGACGCGCAGCAGCTGTTCGAGCCCGGTTCGAACTGACCAGAGGTGGAAGCATGAGTGGACGCATCGATTACAGGACCGCCTCGCCGGCTGCCTTCAAGGCCATGCTGGCGATGGAAACCCAGGTTCGCGACAGCGGCCTGGAGCATTCGCTGATCGAGCTGGTGAAGATGCGCGTGTCGCAGATCAATGGCTGCGCGTACTGCCTGGACATGCACAGCAAGGACGCGCGCGCCGCCGGCGAGACCGAGCAGCGGCTGCACGTGCTGGCGGCGTGGCGCGAGGCGCCGTTCTATTCGGCGCGCGAGCGTGCCGCGCTGGCCTGGGCCGAGGCGGTCACCCTGGTATCGACCAACGACCTGCCCGACGCGCTGTACGAGGAGGTGCGCGCGCAGTTCGACGACAAGGCCATGGTCGACCTCACCCTGGCGATCATCGCCATCAACGGCTGGAACCGGCTGGCGATCGGATTCCGCGCCGATGTCGGCAGCTACCAGCCGCAGCCGGCCGCTTGAGCCCGCCGGTGGCGCTGGGCCGCGCGTTCTACCGGCGCGATCCGCGCGAGGTGGCGCCGGACCTGCTGAACAAGGTGCTGCGGCGCGCGGACGGCCGCAGCGGCCGCATCGTGGAGACCGAGGCCTACTGCGGCGCCGTCGACCCCGCCGCGCATTCGTGGCGTGGCCGCACCGCGCGCAACGCGAGCATGTTCGGCCGGCCGGGCCTGCTCTATGTGTACTTCACCTATGGCATGCACTGGTGCTGCAACCCGGTCTGCGGCGAGGAGGGCGAGGGTGTTGCCGTGTTGCTGCGTGCGTTGGCGCCGCTGGACGGGCTGGCCGCGATGCGCGCGGCGCGTCCCGCCTGCCGCAGCGACCGCGACTTGTGCCGCGGGCCGGCGCGGCTGTGCCAGGCGATGGGCATCGACCGGGCGCAGGACGGCATCGACCTGGTCGACGGCGCCGGCGGCTTCAGCATCGTCGACGACGGCGTGCCGCCACCGGAGGCGCCGGTGGTCACGCTGCGCGTCGGCATCACCCGCGCGACCGACCAACCCTGGCGCTGGTACGTGCCGGGCGACCCGCACGTTTCGCGTCGCTGAGCGCATGACGGCAGCCACCACGCGGAATTGACGGGGGGTTGATCGCGCGCAGTCCACGGTAGCCGCTCTCACCCATCCCTTGCGGGGTTCGCGCCATGCCTTATTCCTCCATCAGCAACCTGCCCGATTCCGTGCGCGACAACCTGCCCAAGCACGCGCAGGAGATCTACAAGGAGGCGTTCAACAGCGCCTGGGAGGAATACGCCGACAAGGACGAGCGGCGCGGCGACGAGTCGCGCGAGGAGGTGGCGCACAAGGTCGCCTGGTCCGCGGTCAAGCAGAAGTACGAGAAGGACGGCGACGGGGACTGGCAAGCCAAATAGCCGCTGCAGGCCTCGTCGTCAGGCGTGCGGCAGGCCGCGTGCCCTGAGGAACTCGCGGGCATCCTCGGCGTCGTGTTCGAACCAGGCGCGGGTCGAACCGAGCCGGAACGAATAGCCCCACGCATCCATGTCGCGCATCAGGCGCTCGCGGCCCACGCCCGGCAGCTCGTCGGCCAGCACGATCTGCAGGCAGCAGGTGGCGTCCTCTTCCTCGATCGAATCGGTGGCGTCGGTATGGACGTCCGGACGTCTGTCCGCCGGCAGCACGATCAGGTGGCCGGCCTCGTGCAGCAGCGAGTGCACCGGGGTGTCGTCGCGGGCGTACACGGTGCTGCCGATGATGCCGGCCTCCTCGTCGCCCCAAAAGCTGCCGGGGATCGCCTCGCCGGTGGCCACGCGCCGCAGCTGCAGGCCAAAGCGGCCGAGCAGCGCGGCAGGCGCGTCGAATCCGATCTCGGCCATGCGCAGCACCGTGCGGGCCGGATCGCCGGAAGGTGGCGGAATGTCGGGGTGCATGATTCGTGCGCCGCGCGGACGGTCTCGGCGGAAGGGGCGACTCGGGGTGGCGAAGGGACCGGCCGCGGCTCAGCCGGTCCTGGCTTCGTCCTTGTTGCCGCCCTTGGCCGCCTGCTTGCCCTCGGGCAGGGTCACCGAGAGTTCGAGGATCTCGTGGCCGCTGTCGCGCTCGAAATTGATGTTGATCGCATCGAGGTCGACGTGGACGTATTTCTTGATCACTTCGAGCAGCTCGTTGCGCATCATCGGCAGGTAGTCCGGCGCGCCGCGGGTGGAGCGCTCCTGCGCCACGATGATGCGCAGGCGTTCGCGCGCCACGCTGGCGGTGGCTTCGGGTTTGCGCTTCAGGAAATCGAGTATGCCCATCGTGATCAGCCTCCGAACACGCGCTGGAGAAAGCCCTTCTTGGGCACGTCGACGAAGCGCAGCGGACGCTCCTCGCCGAGGATGCGGGCAACCGTGTCGCTGTACGCCTGGCCGGCCTGCGAGTTGGCGTCGACGATCACCGGGATGCCGTTGTTGGAGGCGGTCAGCACGTTCTCCGATTCCGGGATCACGCCGACCACCTCGATGCCGAGGATTTCCTCCACGTCCTTGACGCTGAGCATCTCGCCGATGGCCACGCGCGCGGGGTTGTAGCGGGTGAGCAGCAGGTGCTGCACCACTGGCGGTTCGCCCTTCTCGGCGCGCCGGGTCTTGCTAGCGAGCAGGCCCAGGATGCGGTCCGAATCGCGCACCGACGACACCTCCGGGTTGACCACCACCACGGCGTGGTCGGCGAAGTACATCGCCAGGTGGGCGCCTTTCTCGATGCCGGCGGGGGAGTCGCACACCACGTACTCGAAGCCCTCCTCGGACAGGCCGTCGAGCACCTTCTCGACGCCCTCCATGGTCAACGCGTCCTTGTCGCGGGTCTGGCTGGCGGCCAGCACGTACAGGTTGTCGTAGCGCTTGTCCTTGATCAGCGACTGCTTGAGCGTGGCCTCGCCGTGCACGACGTTGACGAAGTCGTACACCACGCGCCGCTCGCAGCCCATGATCAGGTCGAGGTTGCGCAGGCCGACGTCGAAGTCGATCACCGCGGTTTTCTTGCCGGCCATGGCCAGGCCGGTGGCGAGCGAGGCGCTGGTCGTCGTCTTGCCGACGCCGCCTTTGCCGGAGGTGACAACGATAATCTCAGCAGTCAAGGGCCCATCTCCACGTGGTTGTTCTTGTTGTACAGGACGTGTGGTGAACGATCACAGCCTGGCGATCAGCAGCTTTTCGCCTTCCAGCCAGCATTGCACGGATTGACCTTCGAGTTCGGGCGGAATCTGCTCGAACACGCGGTATTGCCCGGCGATCGCGACCAGTTCGGCACGGAAGCCGGAGACGAAGATGCGCGCCTTCTCGTCGCCTTGCGCGCCAGCCATGGCGCGCCCGCGCAGGCCCCCGTAGATATGGATGTTGCCGTCGGCGATCACCTCCGCGCCGTTGGCGACGGTACCGGTGACGATCAGGTCGCAGTCGCGCGCGTAGACCTGCTGGCCGGAGCGCACCGCGCCGACGTGGTGCTCGGTGGCCTGCCGGGTGCCGGCGGCGGGGGTGGACAGGATCGGTTCGGGCGGCGGCGCCGGTTCGGCCCGCGCCGGCTGGGCCGCTGCCGGCGCGGCCGCGGCCGGCTCGTATGCCGCGCGGAACTTGGCGATCAGCGGCAGGCCCATGCGCCTGGCCAGGGCTTCGGTCTCGCTGGTGCCGTAGGCCAGGCCCACCGGCAGCATGCCGGCGCTGCGCACGGCTTCGAGCAGGGCGTCGACCGCGCCGTCGTCGGGCAGGCCGGGCAGGTGGCTCAGGTCCAGCACCACCGCAGCGCGGGCGAACATCTGCGGTGCGGCGCGCACGCGGCGCTCGAGTTCGTCGCACAGCGCGGCGGCGTCGACCCGGCGCACGCGCACGCAGGCGATGCCGACCTGGCCGAAGCGCAGGTCGCAGGCGTCGGCGGTTTCGGCGCGGGCGTTCACGGGCGTCGCTCCCCGGCGGCGCGGCGCCGGCCACTGTCGTGCGGCAGCTCGCGTTCCGCCAGCCAGGGCGCGTCGGGCAGGCCGCCGCGCTCGAGCCAGGTGTCGCGCACGTAGGCATAGCTGGGCAGGTCCTTCGCCAGCAGGCTGACCTGCGGGCCGTCGGCGCCCATCTTCTGCTGGTCGACCTCCTGGAAGCCGTAGGTGCCGTGGAACAGCACCACCACGTCGTCGCGCGGCTCCAGGAATACCTCGCAGGTGAGCAGCGGCACGCGCACCTCGGCGTAGCTGTGCACGTCGCTGTAGAAGATGCGGCCCAGGCCGTGGCGGCGGTAGGCGTTGGCGATCACGATGCGGTCGATGTAGACGAACTGCGGGTAATGCGCCGAGAACCAGCGGTAGTTCGGGCTGTCGTAGTCGAGCCCCTCGCGCAGGGCGATCAGGAAACCGGCCATGTGGCCGTCGATCTCGGCGACGCGGAAGTAGTTCGCGTGCTCGAAGAAGTAGCGCAACTGGCCGGCATCGAGGGTGAGGATGGAGCGCCCGGCAGCGTTGTTGAGCGCCAGCACGGCATCCAGGTCGTGCTCGCGCACGTCGCGGATGGCAAGGGCCATTCGTTGCTCCGCAATGGTGGGATCGGGACGGGGACCGATGGCTCGGCCCCGGGACGGCGCATTATGCCATGCGGTCGTCGCGCTGGCATCAGTGCCGCACATGTAAAGCCGGTGTAAAGCGATGTCGCGGCGGGCCTGCCGGGGATGACTTCCCGCGCATTGCGCGGGCCTCGTGCTCGCCTATGATGCCGGTCATGCAACTGTCCAATTTCAACCACGTGCGGCTGCTGCGCTACGCCGGCCTGTTCACCTACCTGTGCGTGGGTACGCCGCTGGTCACCAGCTGGGCGGCCGAGCGGGTGAGCCTGCTGCACCGGCCGAACCTGGCGCTGCTGATGTGGACGTTGTGCTACCTGCTGTTCGGGCTGCTGTACTGGGCGGTCACCAGCAACCTGGGCCTGCGCCGTTACCAGGGCCTGCGCCTGGCCGGGCTGGTGGGGATGAGCCTGTTCGCGATGGCGGTGGGCTGGTACAGCCACAGCGGCCTGTCGGCGATGCTGATGGCGATCAGCGCGGTGGCGCTGCCGTGGCTGCTGCCGGTGTGGCTGGGCGTGCTGTGCATTGTGCTGCAGAACCTCAGCCTGGTCGCCGTGTTCGTCAACTTTCCCGAATACGACCACAGCGTGGGCCTGGCCTTCCTGCAGACCAGCATCTACCTCGGCATTTCGGCGCTGACCTACATCGCCTCGCTGGCGACCAGCCAGCAGGCCGAGCAGAGCGACGTGCAGCGCCGCCTGAACTCCGAGCTGCGCACCACCCGGGCGCTGCTGGCCGAGTCGAGCCGGATCGCCGAGCGCATGCGCATCGCGCGCGACCTGCACGACCTGATCGGCCACCACCTCACCGCGCTCAGCCTGAACCTGGAGGTGGCCTGCCACCTCACCAACGAGGCGGCGGCCACACACGTGCGCAAGGCACAGAGCACGGCCAAGCTGCTGCTGGCCGACGTGCGCGAGGTGGTCAGCGAGTTGCGCCAGGACGATTCGATCGACCTGACCCAGGCGCTGCGCAGCCTGACCGAGGGCGTGCCTGGCCTGAACGTGCACGTGGCGATGCCGCCGCGCTTCAGCGTGGAGGACCCGCAGCGCGCCCAGGTGCTGCTGCGCTGCGCCCAGGAGATCGTCACCAATACGGCGCGCCACGCGGGCGCGCGCAACCTGTGGCTCAATTTCGCCTACGCCGACGCCGGCCAGCTCGGCTTGCACGCGCGCGACGACGGCCGCGGCGCCGACCAGGTCGCCGAGGGCAACGGGCTGTCCGGCATGCGCGAGCGGCTGGCCGAGTTCGGCGGCAGCGTGTCGCTGGATGCCGGCCTGAGCCGCGGCTTCGCGCTCACCGTGCGGTTGCCGCTGGGCGAGCAGGACGCGCTGGCCCACACGCCTTCGCGGTTCGAGCCGCCGGCGCTGGATGTTTCGTAGGCGGCCACGGCAGTCGCCGCCGATCCCGCCGTGCGGCTCCGGCCGCCGGCAGCCGTGCAACAATACGACGCTTTCCCAGGGGCACCACCCAGCCAGCCGCCAGTCACCCATGACCGAGGATCCCCGATGATTTCCATTTGTCTCGTCGACGATCAGAACCTGGTGCGGCAGGGCGTCCGCTCGCTGCTGGACCTGGCCGAGGACATCCGCGTGGTGGCCGAGTGCGCCGACGGCGCCCAGGCGCTGGTGGAGGTCCCGCGGATCAAGCCCGACGTGATGCTGCTGGACCTGCGCATGCCGAACATGAGCGGCCTGGAAGTGCTGCAGGCGCTGTCGGCGCGCAACGAGCTGCCGCCCACCATCATCCTGACCACCTTCGACGACGACCAGCTGGTGCTGCAGGGCCTCAAGGCCGGTGCGCGCGGCTATCTGCTGAAGGACGTCTCGCTGGAGCAGCTGGTCGAGGCGGTGCGCACGGTGGCCGCCGGTGGCTCGCTGGTGGCGCCGATGGTCACCCAGCGCCTGATGGCGGGCGTGGCGCGGATGCAGAACCAGTTCACCAGCCTCGAACAGCCCGATCCGCTGACCGAGCGCGAGACCGAGATCCTGCGCCTGCTGTCCGGCGGCTACAGCAACAAGGAGATCGCCAACTCGCTGAAGGTGGCCGAGGGCACGGTCAAGAACCACGTTTCCAACATCCTTTCCAAGCTTGGCGTGCGCGATCGAACCCGGGCCGTGCTGAAGGCGCTGGAGCTGGGAATCGTGTGAGCCGCGCAAGCGGCACGGGGCTGCGCGGGGCCGCTGCGGCGGGCGTGGCGCGAGCCGTGGCGGGCGGATAGCGTTCGAGCCCGCGAGCAAGTAACATCGGAGGCTTCGGCGTTTGCCGACCCCCGCTGCTGCCTCCTCGGCCCGCGCGGCTGTCGGGGCACACTCAAGGTATGGCGTACAGACGCTTCGGAGAACTCTGGAATGATGCGTGTCTTTGAATTTCTGGTTGCCCTGGTCATCGTCGCGGTGATTGGCGTGGTGGCGGCGGTGGTCATGCCCTCCAGCGGGCATGTCGAGCGCTCACAGGTCGTCGGCAAGGACATGCGCCAGGTATATGACCTGCTGAACAACTTCCGGCGCTTCCCGGATTACTCCGTGCTGCGTTCACAGGACAGCGGCGTGCAGTTCAAGTTCTCCGGCAAGGCGTACGGCCCGGGTTCGGAGATCAGTTGGACCAGCACCGATCCCAAGCTGGGCGACGGCGGCCTGACCATCGCCAGCGCCACGCCGCAGTTCGACCAGATCGACAGCAACACCCAGGACGCCACCATCATCTGGAACCTGGACAACAACTGGCGGGGGCTGGACAAGCACTTCACGCTCGACCTCGAGCGCCAGGGCCATGGGCGCCTGACCCAGATCACCTGGGCGTATGACGTGCAGTACGGCTGGAACCTGATCAACCGCTTCGCCAACCTGTACATCCACGGCGACCCGGACTCGTTCATCCAGTTCAGCCTGAACAACCTGCAGAACGTGCTGGCCGGCGTGGCCAACGTCGACTACAGCGACCTGATGCCGCGCATCGCGCAGTCGCAGCCGACCCCGGTGCTGTTCGTGACGCGCCACATCGACCGCAGCAAGGGCGGTTCCGAGGTGCTCGACGACATCCTGGCCCAGTCGGACACCGAGCTGAAGGCGCAGGCCAAGAAGCTGGGCGTGAACGTCACCGGCCCCGCGATCCTGTTCATCACCAACTACGGCGATCCGGATTTCGATTTCAACGTGGCCTTGCCGATCGATTCCAGCACGCTGACCATCAACGGCCAGAGCGAGCAGCTGACCGCCCCGGTCGCCCCGTCGCTGGACACCGCCGCGGCCGCGGAGCCGGCACCGTCCGCTTCTGCCGCCGCTGCGGCCGCCGCCGCGGCCACGGCCGGTACCCGCGACCGCTTCGGCAACCTGGTGGTGGAGGGCGACGTGCGCGCGATGATGGCCTTCGGCGGCGCCACGCTGCAGGGCGTCTGGGAAGGCACCTTCAACGGCGTGCCGCAGACCGTGAAGATGCTCACCGCCTACGCGCAGACCCACGGCTACCAGTTCGACAGCACGGTGAACCCGCCGTACGACATCGTGGTCACGCCGGAGGTGAAGGATTCCACCGGTGCGATCACCAGCTACGCGCGCCACCAGGTGTCGCTGCCGCTGACCAACGCGCCGGCACAGACGCCGGAGCAGGAAGCCGGCCTGCTGCCGCCCGAGCAGAACGGCGCACCGGCGTCCGGCGCCTCGGCACCGGCACCGGGCGGTTCCAGCGCGCCCGCCGAGCCCGCCTCCGCCGGCGAATAAGCCACGCGCGGTGGCTCGATGAAAGGCCCTTTCGGCACGAAAGGGCCTTTTTTCTTGCGCGACTCCGGCATGGCGCGGCCGTGGCCGTTGCCCTGCCACGCCGCTCTTGCGGTACATTGCCCGGACACTCCGGCGCCCCGACTGGCCGGCGGCCAGTGCGTCGCCAGCCTGGCCCCAGCCCGCCCGCGGACATGATCGAAACCGACAAGCTCACCCGATGCTACGGCAACCTCACGGCGGTGGATGCGTTGAGCATCCGCGTCGAACCGGGCCAGGTGCTCGGGCTGCTGGGCCCCAACGGCGCCGGCAAATCCACCGCCATGCGCATGATCGCCGGCTTCCTGGTGCCGACCTCCGGCAGCGCGCGGGTGTGCGGCTACGACGCGATGCGCGAACCGCTCAAGGCCAAGCGCGCGCTGGGCTACCTGCCGGAAGGCGCGCCCAGCTACGGCGAGATGACCGTGCGCGAGTTCCTGCACTTCATCGTGCGCATCCGCGGGCTGCGTGGTGACGCGGCGTTTCGGCGGCTGGATGCGGTAGTGCAGCAGTTGCAGCTGGACGAGGTGCTCGGGCTGGGCATCGATACCCTGTCCAAGGGATTGCGCCGGCGCGTGGGCCTGGCCCAGGCGATCCTGCACGACCCGCCGGTGCTGATGCTGGACGAGCCGACCGACGGCCTCGACCCGAACCAGAAGCATGCCGTGCGCCAGCTGATCGACATGATGGCGCGCGACCGCACGATCCTGATCTCCACCCACCTGCTGGAAGAAGTGCACGCGCTGTGCAACCGGGTGGTGATCATCGCCCGCGGCAAGCTGCTGGCGGATGCCACGCCCGCCGAGCTGGAGGCGCGCTCGCGTTATCACGGCGCGGTATCGTTCAGTGCGCCGGGCAGCGGCATGTCGCAGGAAATGCTGGGCCGGCTGCCGCAGGTGGCCGGGGTGGAGATCGATCCGCTGGACGGTCGCGTCACGGTGTTCCCCAAGCCGGGCGAGCGCATCCTCGAACCGGTCGAGCGGCTGTTGCAAGAGCAGGGGCTTGAAGTCTCCGAGATCCAGCTCGAACGCGGCCGCCTCGACGAGGTGTTCCGCCAGATCACCAGCGGTGAGGAAGTCGGCCGCGGGGTGGCGGCATGAGTCCGGTCAACGCGGTGGTGCGGCGCGAGCTGGGCAGCTACTTCGCGACGCCGGTGGCCTATGTCTTCCTGGTGATCTTCCTGGTGCTCGCCGGCATCCTGACCTTCTACGTCGGCGATTTCTACGAGCGCGGACAGGCCGACCTGCAGCCGTTCTTCGTGATGCACCCGTGGCTGTACCTGATCCTGGTGCCGGCGATCACCATGCGCATGTGGGCCGAGGAGACCAAGGGCGGCACGCTGGAACTGCTGCTCACCCTGCCGCTGACGCTGTGGCAGGCGATGCTCGGCAAGTTCCTCGCCGCATGGCTGTTCATCGGGCTGGCGCTGGCACTGACCTTTCCGATCTGGATCACCGTCAACTACCTGGGCGCGCCGGACAACGGCGTGATCCTGGCCGGCTACCTGGGCAGCTGGCTGATGGCCGGCAACTTCATCGCCATCGGCGCCTGCCTGTCGGCGCTGACGCGCAGCCAGGTGGTGGCCTTCATCCTCACCGCGCTGGTCTGCGTGCTGCTGATCCTGGCCGGGCAGCCGCAGGTGCTGGATTTCTTCCAGGGCGCGCTGCCGCGGCGCCTCATCAACGCCGTGGCGCACCTTTCGATGCTGCGTCATTTCGAGGCGATCTCGCGCGGTGTGCTCGACCTGCGCGACCTGCTGTACTTCGTGCTCAGCACGCTGGGCTGGCTGGTCGCCGGCGTGCTGCTGCTCGACCTCAAGCGGACGCGCTGAACGATGCCGCGCCTGCGCCTGCCCCGCCTGCTCACCACGCCGCTGCGCCTGACCCGCAGCAGCTGGCTGTACGCCGGCCTGGTGGCGCTGGTGCTGGTGCTGGTGCCGCTGGTGGTGGCCAGCAGCCGCTGGCTGCATGCCACGCGGATCGACCTGACCGCTGACCAGCTCTACACGCTGACGCCGGGCACGCGGCAGATCGTCGACGGCCTGCAGCGGCCGCTGCAGTTGACGTTGTACTTCTCCGAGCACGCTACCCGCGACCTGCCCAAGCTGCGCAGCTACGAGCGGCGCGTCAACGAGATGCTGCAGGAGATGGTGGCGCGCTCGCACGGACGCATCCGCCTGCGCGTGATCGACCCGGTGCCGTATTCGGACGACGAGGCTGGCGCCGAGGGCAGCGGGCTGATTGCCGCCAATGGCGGCAGCAACGGCGAGCGGGTGTTCTTCGGACTGGCCGGCAGCGCCATGTCGCCGGGCGATGCGCGCGGCTCAGAAGATGCCGGCATGCCCGAAAAATCGCTCTCGATCGCGTTCTTCGACCCCGCGCGCGAGGCCTTCCTCGAATACGACATCGCCAAGCTGCTGTACGAGTTGAACCAGGTGCGCAAGCCGGCGATCGGCGTGCTCAGCTCGCTGCCGGTGCAGGGCGACCTGGCGCTGGGGGAGCAACCGTGGGCGGTGATGCAGCAGTTGGGCCAGCTATTCGAGCTGAAGACGCTTGATGCGGCCAGCCTGCAGCACGTGGACGATCGCCTGAAGGTGCTGCTGCTGATCCATCCGAAGCAGCTGCCGCCGGCCGCGCAGTACGCGATCGACCAGTATGTGCTGGGCGGCGGCCACCTGGTCGTGTTCGTCGACCCGGATGCCGAGCTCGACGCCGCGCCGTTCACCCCCGGCATCAGCGGTTTGCCCGCTCACGCCTCGGATCTGCCGCGGCTGTTCGCAGCGTGGGGCGTGGAGTACCGGCCGGACCAGGTGGTGCTGGACCGCAGTCGTGGCCTGCAGATCGAACTGGCCGGCAGCAGTCTCAACCATCCGGCGATGCTCGGGCTGGGCGACCAGGAGCTCAACCGCAACGACCCGGTGACCGCCAGCCTGCAGCGCATCAACGTCTCCAGCATCGGCCATTTCGACCTCACCCGGAGTGCGACCGCGCGGCTGATCCCGCTGCTGCAGAGCAGCGCCGATGCCGAGCTGGCGCCGACCCAGCGGGTGATGGATGCCAGCAGCGACCCGACCAGCCTGCTCGAAGGCTACAAGGCGGACAACGCGCACTACGTGCTGGCGGCGCGGTTGCGCGGTACGTTCGTCAGTGCGTTTCCCGAGGACGCCGGCAAGCCGGGCCACCGCGCGCATTCGGCGGCCAACGCGCAGGTGGTGCTGGTGGCCGATACTGACGTGCTCAGCGATCGCCTGTGGGTAGAGCCGCAGACCGTGCTGGGCCAGACCATGGTGCGCATCTTCGCCAACAACGGCGATTTCGTCACCAACCTGGTGGACAACCTCAGCGGTTCCTCGGCGCTGCTGTCGATCCGCGCGCGCTCCACCTCGCAGCGGCCCTTCACCCGGGTGCAGGCGCTGCGCAACGTGGCGGACCAGAAGTTCCTGCAGAAGGAACAGGAGCTGGAGAAGGAGCTGGCCGACACCCGCCGCCGGCTGGACGAACTGCAGCCGGCCAAGGGCGTGCGCTCGAGCACGGTCACCCCCGAGCAGCGCCGCGAGATCGAGCAGTTCCGCCAGCGCCAGCTCGCCATCAACAAGGAGCTGCGCGACGTGCAGCACCAGCTCAATGCCGAGATCGATGCGCTGGGCCTGCGCGTGAAGGTGATCAACATCGTGCTGGTGCCGGCGCTGGTGGTGCTGATCGGCCTGCTGTACGGCTGGCGCCGCACCCGCCACAGCCGGCGCCGGCGTTGAGCGCGCCGGCGGCAATCTGCCGCAAGCGGCCGTCTGCGGCGGGGCAGACGTCACCGGCGCGGGGCACTATGCTGGGCAGTGGTCGCCGGTCGTGCCGGCGCTGACGGACGTGGAAGCAGGCCGATCGTGATTGCAACGCTGTTGAAATGGGTGGTGCCGTGGGAGTTTTCGTGGCTGTTCCTGGCCACGTTCGTGCTGGCCTGCGTGCTGTACTGGCGCGGCAGCCGGCGCCTGCGCGTGCCGGCCAGCCGTCGGCTGGCGTTCTGGATCGGCATGGCGATCATCTACCTGTCGCTGCACACCTACCTGGATTACTACGCCGAGCACGAGTTCTTCATGCACCGCCTGCAGCAGTTGCTGCTGCACCACCTGGCGCCGCTGCTGATCGTCATCGCCTATCCGGCCAGCGCGCTGCGCGCCGGCCTGCCGCTGGCGTGGCGCACGCGCTGGCTGCGGCCGCTGCAGCGGTCGTGGCCGTGGCGATCGGTGATGGGCGTGCTGCTCAACCCGACCGTGGTCACCGTGCTGTTCGTGGTGTTCGTGCTGATCTGGCTGATCCCCGGCCTGCAGACCCTGGCCATGCTGGACTGGCGCGTGTACCGCTTCATGAACTGGACGATGCTGCTCAGCGGCTTCGCCTACTGGGCGCTGGTGCTCGATCACCGCCCGCATCCGCCGGGCCGCATGGTGGCGGGCATGCGCGTGCTGTCGCCGGCGATCACCATGACGCCGCAGATCCTGGCCGGCGCCATCATCACGTTCTCGCGCACGGATCTCTACCCGATCTTCGAGATCTGTGGCCGCGCGTTCACCTTCAACGTGCTCACCGGGCAGATGGTCGGAGGCCTGATCACCTGGGTGCCGGCGGCGATGGTCGAGTCGGTCGGAGGGCTGATCGCGCTGCGCCACTGGATGCGGCTGTCACGCAACGGGCGATTGCCGCGCAAGCCGCTGCCCTCGCCGGTGGTCGCCGGCGGCGCGCGTCACTGAGATCGCCGCTCAGTGCCCGGAATGGGCGGGCGCGGGTGCCTCGTCGCCCAGGGCGTTGGCGGGACGGGCGATGAAATCCACTGGCAGCTGGCTGCCGTCGTCGAACTGCAACTGCAGTTTCACTTCGCTGCCGGGCAGCACCGCCGCGCCCGGCTGCATCAGCATCAGGTGATAGCCGCCGGGCGCGAGCACCACCGTGCCGTGCGCGGGGATCGGCAGCGACTCGACCATGGCCATGCGGCTCATGCCGCCCTGGGTCGAGCTGTGGTGCAGCATCACCTCCGCGTATGCCGTGCTGCGCGCGCCGGTCAGCGCGACCGGCTGGTCGCCGCGGTTTTCCAGGGTGACGTAGCCGCCGGCCGGCAAGGCGCCGGGCAACACGCGGATCCAGGCGTGGCTGGCGTGCACCTGGTCGGCGGCGCCGGCGTGCGCGCCGGCGGCCAGCGCCAGTCCGGCGAGCAGGGCGAACAGGCGGGCGTGCTTCATGTCGGCTCCTTCTGGTCGAGCAGCAGTTGCAGGTCGTGCACCAGGTCGTCCTGCTTGTCGGCAGGGGTGTACAGCACGCGCGGCTTGCCGTCGCGATCGAACACGTAGATCGCCGAACTGTGGCTCACCTCGTAGCTGCCGTCCTTGCCGGACGGCTCGCGGGTGAAGGCGGAGCGGTAACGCTTGACCAGCGCCTCGACCGCGCGCGGCGAGCCGGTGAGCCCGACCGCGCGCTTGTCGAAGGCATTGACGTAGCCGTGCAGCACGGCCGGCGTGTCCCGCGCCGGGTCGACGCTGACGAACAGGATGCGTGCGCCGTCGGCCTGTGCGCCGAGCTTCTTCATCACCACGTGCAGTTGCGCCATGGTCAGCGGGCAGACGTCCGGGCAATGCGTGTAGCCGAAGAACAGCAGCACCACCTTGCCGCGGTAATCTGCGGCGGACACCGGCTTGTCCTCGTCGCTGGTCAGGTTGAACTCGAGCTGCGGCATGTGGCCGGTGAGGTTGGTCAACCGGAACGGCAGCGGTGCCGCACCGTGGCAGCCGGCGAGCAGCATGCCGGCGAGCAGCAGCAGGAGCAGGGCGGCGGGGCGGAAGCGAACTGGCTTCATGCGAAAATCCCGAATCTTCATCCGTTCAAGCATACGACACCGACCGCGCCGCCGGGCCGGTTCCACCGGAGATCCGCCGCCGATGCGACAACCTGCCCATGTCCGTCTCGCCCTGCTGGTCGGCCTTGCCGGCGCCAGCGCGGTGCTGCTCGGCGCGTTCGGTGCGCACGCCTTGCGTGGCGTGCTGGATGCCCGCGGCATCGAGCTGTGGCACACCGCGGTGGAGTACCACGCCTGGCATGCGCTGGCGTTGGCCCTCGCGGTCGCGCTCGGTCGCGGCCGTGGTGGCCGGCTGGCGACCACGGCGTTTGCCGCGGGCATCGTGCTGTTCAGCGGCAGCCTGTATGCGCTCGCGCTGGGCGCGCCGCGCTGGGTCGGCATCGTCACGCCGTTCGGCGGGCTGGCCTTCGTCACGGGATGGCTGGCGCTGGGGTGGGCGCTGCGGCCGCGTCACGAATAGTTCCGGCGCGTGTCATGCGGCGGTCATCATCGAGCGGCAGGGTGCCGGCATGGACATGCGCATCTCACCCTGGCATCGCCCCGACCTGGCCGCGTGGACCGGACAAGGGCCGCGCCGCCAGCGCCGATACGGCCTCGCGCTGTTCGTGGTGCTGTCGGCGTGCCTGTCGTGGTCGTGGTTTCCGGCACCCGATGAAACGGGCGCGCTTCCCGCGGTGAATCAGCTGGTGCATTGGCGGGATGCCGCGCATGACTGGCTGCTGGTGATCGATCTGGCGACGCGCGAACTGGTCGTCTACGACGCCAACGACGGTCGGCCGCTGCGGCGCCTGGGTGCCGCCGACGGCCTGCCGCCGGTACGTCGCATCGCGCAGCTGGGGCCATGGCTGTTCGTGAGCGGCGGACCGCAGTCCGGTGGAAGCCTGCTGAGGCTTCCGCAGTTGCAGCCGGTGACGATGCCCGGGCGATGATCGGGCTGTCGTCAGCTCTCGTCGCTGTCGGGCGCCGGCTCGGTCTTGCCGGCCTTCAGCCGGCCGGCCTTGCGCAGCGCCTCGCGCAGCACGTATTCGATCTGGGCGTTGACGCTGCGCAACTCGTCGTCCGACCAGCGTTGCATGGCCTCGAGCACGGCGGCGCTGATGCGCAGCGGATAGGCTTTCTTGTCGCCGGCCACGGAGCTAGTACAAGGTGCCGGTGTTCAGCACCGGCTGGGTGCCGCGTTCGCCGCACAGCACCACCAGCAGGTTGCTGACCATCGTCGCCTTGCGCTCCTCGTCGAGCTCGACCACGCCTTGCGCGCGCAGCTGCTCCAGCGCCATGCCGACCATGCTGACCGCGCCTTCGACGATGCGGGTGCGGGCGGCGATGATCGCGCCGGCCTGCTGTCGCTGCAGCATGGCCTGGGCGATTTCCTGGGCGTAGGCGAGGTGGCTGATGCGCGCCTCGATCACCTCGACGCCGGCCTTCTCCAGCCGCGCCTGGATCTCGTCGCGCAGATGGTTGTTGATCACCTCGCCGTGGCTGCGCAGTGAAGGCTGGCCGTCGTCGTGGGCGTCGTACGGGTAGCTCTGCGCCATCTGGCGCAGCGCGGATTCGCTCTGGATGTGCACGAAATCCTCGTAGTCGTCCACGCAGAACACCGCCTCGGCGGTGTCCAGCACCTGCCACACCACCACCGCGCCGATCTCGATCGGGTTGCCGTCGTTGTCGTTGACCTTGAGCTTGCCGCTCTCGAAGTTGCGCACGCGCAGCGAGATGCGCTGGCGCGAATAGAACGGGTTGGTCCAGCGCAGGCCCTCCACCCGCACGGTGCCGGCGTATTTGCCGAACAACTGCAGCACCTGGCCCTCGTTCGGCGCGACCTGGAAGAAGCCCTTGAGCAGGAAGCCGTCGACCGCCAGCAGCAATACGCCGCCGAACAACCGCACCAGGGGCGGCGCGTCCGGCTGGCCGTGGATGGCGCCAACCACCAGCCACACGCCGATGCCGGCCAGCACCAGGCAAAAGCCGACGAAAGGAATGCCGGCGACGGAAAAACCTTGATCTTCGTTCATGAGCAGTCTCCCAGAGGTGTGGCGATTAGATATCAAAATGATATCTAACGCAAGTGGGCTTTCGGCATGTCGCGCGCGCCGTCGCCGGACGCCCCGCGCGGCCGCATACAATGCCGGTTTGCCCGCACCGGAGACTCCCGTGAAGCCATTCGGCACGCCCCATACCGACCATGCCCTGCGCGTGCTGCTGCTGGGCGCCGGCGAGCTGGGCAAGGAAGTGGCGATCGAGCTGCAGCGCTATGCGGTGGAGGTGATCGCGGTGGATCGCTATGCCGACGCGCCGGCGATGCAGGTCGCCCATCGCAGCCACGTCATCGACATGCTCGACGGCGCCGCGCTGCGCTCCGTGATCGAGCTGGAAAAACCCGACCTGGTGGTGCCGGAGATCGAGGCGATCCACACGCCGACCCTGATCGAGCTGGAGAAGGAAGGCCAGCGAGTGATCCCCACCGCCCGCGCCGCGTGGCTCACGATGGACCGCGAAGGCATCCGCAGGCTGGCGGCCGAGGAGCTGCAGCTGCCGACTTCGCCGTACCGCTTCTGCGACGACGAAGCGCAGTACCGCGAGGCGGCCGCCGCGATCGGCTACCCGTTCGTGGTCAAGCCGGTGATGAGTTCGTCCGGCAAGGGCCAGAGCGTGGTGCGCAGTGCCAACGAGCTGCAGCATGCCTGGGAGTACGCGCAATCCGGCGGACGTGCCGGCAAGGGGCGGGTGATCGTCGAGGGCTTCGTCGACTTCGACTACGAGATCACCATGCTCACCGTGCGCCACGTCGACGGGGTGAGTTTCTGCGCGCCGATCGGCCACCGCCAGGAGGATGGCGATTACCGCGAATCGTGGCAGCCGCAGCCGATGAGCGAGATCGCGCTGGCCGAGGCGCAGCGGCAGGCTGCGGCGGTCACCGCGGCGCTGGGCGGCTGGGGCGTGTTCGGCGTGGAGTTTTTCGTCAAGGGGGATCGGGTGATCTTCTCCGAGGTCAGCCCGCGGCCGCACGACACCGGCCTGGTCACGCTGATCTCGCAGGAGTTCTCCGAGTTCGCGCTGCACGTGCGCGCGATCCTGGGTCTGCCGATCCCGGTGATCCACCAGTACGGTCCGTCGGCTTCCTGCGCGGTGCTGCTGGAAGGCCACGGCGCCGGTCCGCGCTACCACGGCGTGGCCGCGGCGCTGGGCGAGCCGGACACGCAATTGCGCCTGTTCGGCAAGCCCGCGGTGAGCGGCCGCCGGCGCATGGCGGTGACCCTGGCGCGCGCCGACACGCTGGAGGCGGCGGTGGCCAAGGCGGTGCGCGCGAAGGAGGCGCTGCGCATCGAGCTGTGAGGCAAGCCGTGCGCATCATTGCGTTACGCTTGCGGCATCGGATCGGATGAAGAAGGGGGATGGGCGCCATGCAATCGACGGGCTTTGCGCATTGGCTGGTGGTGCTGGTGGAGACCTTCGCGCTGCTGGCGCTGATGCTGCTGGCGGTGGCGGTGCTGGTGACGCTGGCCACCTGGGTGATCGACCGCAACCAGACCGCCAACGCGGTGCTGCGCAACTTCCCGGTGATCGGCCACTTCCGCTACTGGTTCCTGCACCTGGGCGAGTTCTTCCGCCAGTACCTGTATTCCAGCGACCGCGAGGAACTGCCGTTCAACCGCGCGCAGCGCGTATGGGTCTATCGCGCGGCGAAGAACGCCGAGAACACCAACGCCTTCGGTTCCACCCGCGACCTGCGCGGCGAGGGCGTGCCGTTCTTCGTCAACGCGCCGTTCCCGGCGCTGGGCGAGCACCATGTGGATGCCAAGCCGGTGCGCATCGGCCCGTACGCGCGCGAGCCGTATGACCATGCCGCGTTCTTCAACATCTCGGCGATGAGCTTCGGCGCGCTGTCGGCGCCGGCGGTGCGGGCCCTGTCGATCGGTGCGGCCAAGGCCGGCATCTGGATGGACACCGGCGAGGGCGGGCTGGCGCCGTACCACCTGGAGGGCGGCTGCGACATCGTGTTCGAGATCGGCACCGCCAAGTACGGCGTGCGCACCAGCGACGGCAAGCTCGACGACGACAAGCTGCTGGCGATCTGCGCGCACAAGCAGGTGAAGATGGTCAGCATCAAGCTCGGCCAGGGCGCCAAGCCGGGCATGGGCGGGCTGCTGCCGGGCGCGAAGGTCACCGAGGAGATCGCGGCGATCCGCGGCATCCCGGTCGGCGAGGATTCGCAAAGCCCGAACCGCCACCTCGACATCGCCAACGTGTCGCAGTTGATGGACGCGATCGCGCACATCCGCGACCTCACCGGCAAGCCCACCGGCTTCAAGGCGGTGTTCGGCGGCATGGACTGGATCGAGCAGCTGTGCGACGAGGTCGGCCAGCGCGGCATCGAAAGCGCGCCCGACTTCATCATCGTCGACGGTTCCGAGGGCGGCACTGGCGCGGCGCCGCAGACGCTGATGGAGGGCGTCGGCCTGCCGCTGCACGAGGCGCTGCCGGAACTGGTGAACGTGCTGATCCGGCGCGGCCTGCGCCAGCGCATCAAGGTGATCTGCTCGGGCAAGTGCATCACCGCCTACGACGTGGCGCGCGCGATGTCGACCGGCGCGGATTTCGTCAATTCGGCGCGCGGCTTCATGCTGGCCCTGGGCTGCATCCAGTCGCTGCAGTGCAACCGCAACACCTGTCCCACCGGCATCACCACGCAGAACCCGAAGCTGCAGCGCGGCCTGGTGGTCACCGACAAATGCGAGAAGGTGGCGAACTACGCGAAGAACGTGATGCATGAGGTCGGCATCATCGCGCACAGCTGCGGCGTGGACGACCCGCGCCAGCTCGACCGCAGCCATTGCCGCGTGATCGGCGACGACGGCATCTCGATCCCGCTGGAAAAGCTCTACCCGTATCCGAAGGCCGGCAACCCGCCGTTGTAGGCACCCGCTGCGACTGTCCGCGCTGCAACAGGCACCGACGCCGTAGGGCGGGCACCGCCCGCCGGCTTTTCAACGTGTCCGCCAGGAGCGGCGGGCAGTGCCCGCCCTACACCAGTTCGCGCCAGCCGTCCGCGCCGCGGACCTGCAGCGGCTTGAAGCGGCGCTTGTAATCCATCTTCGGATGGCCGTCGATCCAGAAGCCCAGGTACAGCCAGGGCATGCCGCGGCGGCGGGCCAGTTCGACCTGCTGCAGGATCGCGCAGGTGCCCAGGCTGCGCGTGGTCTCGGCCGGGTCGTAGAACGTGTACACGGCGGAAACGCCGTTGGCGCACACGTCGGTCACCGCCACTGCCAGCAGGCGCGGGCCATGGCGCAGTTCGAGGAACAGCGTGGGGCTCCATGGCGCAGTGAGGAAGCGGCGGAAATCGCTGGCGTCGGCATCGTCCATGCCGCCGCCGGGGTGGCGCGTGCGCAGGTAGCGCTCGTACAGCGCATGGCGCTCGCGGTTGTAGCCGGGCATGCACTCGACCACCGTGAGGTCGGCGTTGCGCTTCAGGCAGCGCTTCTGCGCGCGATCGGGCCGGAACCGCTCCACGTCGATGCGGCATGGCGTGCAGGCGTGGCACTGCGGGCAATGCGGATAGTAGAGATGGCCGCCGGCCCGGCGGAACCCGCGCTCCAGCGCCGGGCCGTACAGCTGGTCCAGCTGCGGCGCGGCCGGATCCAGCACCAGGTTCTGCGCCGTGCGCTCGGCGTAATAGCCGCAGGCGTGGGGCAGGGTCTGGAACAGGCGGACGGGGTCGGAGCGGCGCATGGCCCGATTCTATGCCGGCGCGCTGGCGCCGTTCCAGCGCGTGCGCGGGGTCAGAACACGCGCAGGTAGCGCAGCATCTGCACGGCGAACACCACCAGCACGGCCAGCAGCAGCACGCGGCGCACGCGCGTGGCGATGCGGGCGCGACGTTCCAGCGGCGAGGCGCTGCGCGCGGCGGCCAGTTCCTCGCCGTGGCGGATCACCGGTTCGATGCCCAGGTCCATCAGCAGCTTGCGCGCCTTGCTGTAGTCGTCGGCGCGGGTGATCCAGACCTGGGGCCACTGGCTGCGATCCTGCCGGCGCGGCGAATAGCTGTGCCGCTGCCAGCCGCGCCGATGGTAGTTGGAGCGATTGGACACCATCGCCTGGATGCCGTGCTCGGCCATCAGGGCGACCACCGAATCGATGTTTTCCGGGCGGGGGGAGGTGTAGATCTGGCGCATGCGCGAAGTCTACGCGAACCGTCTTGAACAGGCTGTTCAGCCGTGGCCGTTCAGCCGTGGCCGGACGCGCCGTTGCGCACGCGGATCAGCCCTTCCTGCGCGCTGGAGGCGACCAGGACGCCGTCGCGGTTGAAGATCTGCCCGCGCGCCAGGCCGCGGCCGCCCTGCGCGGTGGGGCTGTCGAACGAGTACAGCAGCCATTCGTCGACGCGGAACGGGCGATGGAACCACAGCGCGTGGTCCAGGCTGGCCATCTGCACGTTCTGCGTCATGTACGAGATGCCGTGCGGCAGCGTGGCGGTGCCGATCAGGTGGAAATCCGAGGCGTACGCCAGCAGGGCGCGATGCAGGATCGGCGAGTCGTCGATCGGTGCGGTGAGCCGGAACCAGATGTGCTGGATCGGCGGGCGCTTGACCGGGTGCAGTTCGTCGCGCGGCCACACCTGGCGGAACTCGAACGGGCCGTCGATGCCGAGCCAGCGCTGCAGCTTCACCGGCAGCCGCGCCAGTTCGTCCGCCGGCAGCGGATGCATCGGCTCGATGTCTTCCGGCGCGGGCACCTCGGGCATCGAGGTCTGGTGTTCCACGCCGTGCTCGGGGAGCTGGAACGAGATCGAGCCGTTGAGAATCGGCTGGCCGTGCTGGATCGCCACCACCCGCCGCGAGGAGAACGTGCCGCCGTCGCGGGTGCGCTCCACGTTGTAGACGATCGGCGCGCGGATGTCGCCGGCACGCAGGAAATACGCGTGCAGCGAATGCGCCTCGCGCGATGGCTCCACCGTCTGCTGCGCCGCCGACAGCGCCTGTCCCAGCACCTGGCCGCCAAACACGAAACGCGTGCCGATGTCGCGGCTCTGGCCGCGGAACAGGTTGTCTTCCAGCCGTTCGAGTTGCAGCAACTCGACGAGTTCGGCGACGTGGTCTTCGCTCATGGGGGATCCTTGCAGGGAGCGCCAGTATAGCGGCGGTGCCCCCCGATCCCCGCTCAGCGTGCGGAAGCCGGCGCGATCTCCGCTGCAGCGCCGTCCTCGTACGTGACGGCTATCCTTCCCGGATCGAGCGCGGCCAGGAAATCGCGCGCGTCGAAGGCCTGCCCCGGAGCAAGGGCGCCACTGCCCCTGACGCGCCCGTCCAGGATGCGCTGCAGGGCCTCGACCAGCAGCGGCGCGGTTACCGCGTAGATGTCGCGGCCGCCGGCGGTGGCGCGAACGTTGCGGTGGTCACGCTGCACCTGCACCTCGACCACGAAGCGTTGCGCGGAACGTCCGCTGTCGTCGGCGGCCACCGGTGCCGGCGTGGCCGGATCGCGCAGGTCGCGCAACGGCGCCAGGTTCATCCATGCATGCAGGTTGCGGCAGGCGATGTGGTGCGGCAGCACGATGGCTTCGGACAGGGGCAGCAGCACGGTTTGCAGGCGTCCGAACGGTGCCGGGAAATCCGTCTCGCGCAGCGGTGCGGGGTCGGGCACGGTGCGACGGCGGTCATGTTCGATGTAGGTGCGTGGGTAGTGGTTGCGCTCGCCGGTAAGGCGCGTGCCGCGCGTGGGATGCCAGCCATCGAGCGCCACGGCGATGTCCACCGCGTCCGCCTCGGTGGCGCCGCCCAGCGCGGCGCTGGCCAGCAGATCGGCGAGGCCGCCGTAGAAGGCCATTGCCGGCACCACCGTCACGCCGGCGGCTTTCGCCTCGGCGTCGCGCGCCAGGGTGTCGACCACGGCTTGTTGTTCGGCCGCCACGTCGAGGTAGTGGATGCGTGCGCGCAGCGCGGCGTCCAGCACCGGTGCGGCGGTGTCGAGGAACGGCCCGGCGCAGTGCAGGACGGCAGCGGTGCCGGCGAAGGCGGCATCCAGCGCGGCGGGATCGTCGGTCGACGCCACGCGCAGCTCGGCGCCGGTGGCCGCGGCCAGCTCGTGCAACCGGGCCGCGTCGCGGCCGCAGGCCACCGGCGCGAAGCCGCGCCGGCGCAATTCGGCCAGCACGAAGCGGCCGGTATGGCCATAGGCGCCGTAGATTGCGATGCGAGGGGTGATCATGCGGTGGTTCTCCAGAGTTTGCGGGCCTCGTCGGCAATCATGTCGGGGCGTTCCTCGGGCCAGAACAGCTTGCTGCCCGCGAGCCGGCGTACGCCCAGCGAGCGGCCGAAGGCGCGGTCGAGGAAGCCGGGGTTGGCGGCGGAAAAGATCGTGTCGGCGCTGCCCCAGAGGATGCGCACCGGCACGCGGGAACGTGCCAATGCGGGGCCGATGCCGGCGAGCGCGTTGCGCTCCAGCGCGATGGCATACGCGTGCGCGACCTCGCGACTGCGCCGCGAAGCGAGCAGTGGCGCGAAGTACGTCTCGATGGCCTCGTCGGTGGGATGCGCGGGATCGGCGTAGCACATGCCGCCAATGCCGGCGGCCGAGCGCGCGAGGGCGTGGTCGTGGCGCCAGGCGCCCAGCCATGCGTCGACGAAGCGACCTTGTTTCGCCAGCGCGATCACCGGAAGCAGTGCCGGTGGCGGGCTGTCTTCCTCGGTGTCGCAATTGGTCAGCAGCAGGCTGCGCACGCGCTCCGGGTGGTGTGCAACCAGCAGTTGCGCCACGGCGCCGCCGCTGTCGTTGGCGACCACGTCGGCGCGCCCGACCTGCAGTGCATCGAGCAAGGCGACCAGCATCGCGACCTGCTCGTCGGGCGCGCAGGATTGCCCGTCGGCAACTTCGGTGTAACCCATGCCGAGGAAATCGGGCGCGATGCAGCGCCGATACGGCGCCAGCCGGTCCAGCGCGCCGCGCCATTGGAAGCCGTTGAGCGGAAAGCCGTGCAGGAACAATGCCGCCGGACCGCTGCCGCGCTCGACATGGGCGATGCGGCCGAAGACGGTGCCGGTGTAGCGGCGCGCGGCGTGGAAGCAGGCCGCATCCATCGGCGCCGACGGGGCGCCGGCATGCGGCGCGTCGGCACCGCCGGCGAGGCTGCCCGCGCACACGCCAGCCAGCGTGCCGGCGGACAGGGCGAGGAAGCGGCGCCGGGTGATGCCCGGCGCCGCCAACCGTGCGGCAAGCGAGGACGCTTCGCCGCTCACGACTTTGCTGCCGCCTCGCGCAGCTTCTGCGCGCATTCCTCGCAGCAGACCTCGACGGTGCGGCCGCCGATGGTGACCTGGATGGCGTTGCTGTCGAGCGGATAGTCGCAGGCGGCGCAGGTGGTTTCTTTCGCTTGCATGGTCAAGTCTCCGGTGATGCCCGCGATCGGGCAGGCACAGGAGACCACCGGCCGCCGGCGGCGGCTGTCAGGATCTTTAGCGATTCACGCCGAGCGCGACAACGCGGCCTGGCGGAATGCCGTGGGCGTGCGGCCGTAGGCCTGGCGAAACGCGGCGCTGAAATGGCTGTGGCTGGAGAAGCCCAGGTCCTGCGCCAGCGCGGCGACGTCCTCGCAGTCGGCCACCCGGTCCAGCGCACGGGCCAGCCGCAGGCGCAGGTGATAGCGATACAGCGGCATGCCTTCGACCTGCTGGAAGGCCTGGGTGAGATAGACCGGCGAACCGCCGATGTCCGCCGCGATCTCCGCCAGCGTCCAGCGCCGGGTGAGGTCGCTGGCCAGCAGCAGCTTGGCCCGGTCCACCAGTCGCTGCCGCGCGTGGCTGGCGCCGGGCGCGTGCGCGGTGCGCGGGCCGAGGCTGCGGCAGACCAGGGTCAGCGCCAGGCTCTCGGCTTCCAGCGGTTCGATGTTGCCGCGGCGCAGGCTGTGGCACAGCAAGGCCACCAGCACCTGGGCGCGCTCGTCGATGCGCAGCGCCTGGCCGCGGAACACGGGTTTGTCGCGATCCTGCAGCATGCCGGCCGGCGCCAGCTCGCGCAGCAGCGGTTGCGCGATCGACAGCGACAGACAGGCATCGCCGCCCGCCGCCGGGTGGCTCACCTGATAGCCCTGGTCGGCGTTGAACAGCAGCACGTGGTTGGCATCGGCCACCGACTGCGCGCTGCCCACGTGGCGCAGGAACAGGCCGCGATACGGAAAGACCAGGTGGGTGGCGGCCGCGCATTCCTCCGTGCTGCGATGGCGGCATTCGCCGCGGCAGTGCACGTCGTGCGCCGCGACGAGGGGCGTTTGCAGCAGCGGCTGGACGGTGAACTCCGGCATGGCGCGGGCCGTGGAGGCAGGACCGGAGTCTAGCGCAGCCGCTCCAGCCCGCAGGCCGGCACGATGGCGTTCCACGGAAAGCACACGCCGGGATCGAGCTTGCGGCGGATCTGCCGCTCGGGATCGTCGCTGGCCGGCATCAGGTCGGTGTCGAGGTCTTCATGGCCGGCGATCCGGCGCAGTCCGGGGTAGGCCGCGCGCAACTGCGCCAGCAAGGCAAGCAGCGCGGCGACCTGGGTGTCGGGGTAGGGCTCGTCCATCCGCTGGTGGCGCGAATCCCACCAGTGCGGATAGCGGCCCCGGTTCACCAGTTCGATGCCGATCGAGTGCCGGTTGTGGCCGCGCACGTGGTTGGCCACGCGGGTGCCGGGCACGTAACGCAGGATCGTGCCGTCGCGGTCGATGTAGTAATGGCCGCTGTTGCCGGTGCCGCTCGCATGCAGCACGCGCTCGCCGTATTCCCGCGCCATGGCCAGGTCGGGCAGCTCGGTGCAGTGGATCACCACCAGCTCGACCGCCTCGGCCGGACGCTCGGGCAGCAGGTCGACGTAGGGCAGCAGTTGGTCGTGGACGCCGGGGCTCATGCAGGGCAGTTTCGCATGGGCGAAGTGGGCCGGGAACGCCGCCTGTTACCATGCGGCCTGGTTTTCGGACACTTCCATGGAGACCGCCATGCGCGGCCAGGTCATTCTTTCGCACGGCTCGGACTCCAGCCCGGATGCCACCAAGGTCAGCGCGCTGGCCGCCCTGGCCGAGTCGCTGGGCTGGCGCACGCAGCGGCCGAACTACGCCAGCGACGACGCGCGCGGCCACGCCGCCTCGGTGGCGCCACGAATTGCCCGCCTGCGCGCGACCATCGAGGCACTCGATGCGCCGCCATGGCTGGTCGGCTCCAGCATGGGCGCCTTCGTTTCCGGGCTGGTCTCGCTGGACGTGCCGGTGGCCGGACTGCTGCTGCTCGCCACGCCCAGCGCAATCCCGGGATATGCGCGGGCGTTCGACCTTTGCGCAGGCGTTCCCACGATGCTGGTCCACGGCTGGCGCGACGAGGTGTGCCCGCTGGCGGGGCTGCAGGCATTCGCCGCGAAGCGCCGGCTGCCGCTGCTGCTGGTCGACGACGATCATCGGCTCGGCTCCAGCATGGACGTTATAGCCACGCAGTTCCGGGCCATGCTCGATGGCCCGGCGAGCGCCGCATGAATCATTACTTCGCCACCTGCCCCAAGGGCATGGAATACCTGCTGCGCGACGAACTGGTCGCGCTCGGCGCCAGCGACGTGCGCGAGGCGTTGGCCGGCGCGCACTTTTCCGGCACGCTGGAAACCGCGTACAAGGCCTGCCTGTGGTCGCGCCTGGCCAGCCGCATCCTGCTGCCGCTGGCCGAGTTCGACGCGGCCGACGACGAGGCGCTGTACCGCGGCGTGCAGTCGATCGACTGGAGCGCACACCTCGCCGCGCACGGGACGTTTGCCGTCGACGCCGGCACCGCGCTGAGCAAGCTCAACCACAGCCAGTTCATCGGCCTGCGCAGCAAGGACGCGGTGGTCGACCAGTTCCGCCAGCGCGACGGTTCGCGCCCGGACATCGACACCGACGAGCCGGACATCCGCATCAACCTGCGCCTGCGTCGCGATCGTGCCACGGTGTCGCTCGACCTCGCCGGCTCGCCCCTGCACCGCCGCGGCTGGCGCGAGGAGCAGGGCGAGGCACCGCTGAAGGAAAACCTGGCCGCGGCGATGCTGCTGCGCGCGCGCTGGCCCGAGGTGTACGCCGCCGGCGGCGCGCTGCTCGACCCGATGTGCGGCTCCGGTACGTTGCTGATCGAAGGCGCGCTGATGGCCGCCGACGTGGCGCCCGGCCTGCGCCGCGAATATTTCGGTTTCCTCGGCTGGCAGCAGCACGACATCGCGCTGTGGCGCGGCCTGCTGGACGAGGCGAAGCAGCGCGCCGAAACCGGCCTGCGCGCGCTGCGCGGCGTGTTCTTCGGCAGCGACGCCGATCCGCGCATGGTGCAGACGGCCAAACGCAACGCGCAGGCGGCTGGCGTGGCCGGCTTCTTCACCCTGGACAGGAAGGACATGGCACAGGCCGCGCCGCCGCCGGGCGTCGGCTACGGCCTGGTCATCACCAATCCGCCGTATGGCGAGCGCCTCGGGGACCGGGCCGAGATGCCGCGCCTCTACCGCGCGCTGGGCGACACGCTGCGCGAGCGCTTCACCGGCTGGCGCGCCGCGGTGCTGGCCGGCGACGTGGAACTGGGCCGGGCCATGCAACTGCATGCGGACAAGCGCTACGTGCTGTACAACGGCGCGCTGGAAACCGTGCTGCTGACGTTCGACCTGAAGCCGCGCGAGGAGAAGCCGCGCGAGCCGAAGCCGTTGTCTCCCGGCGCGCAGATGCTGAAGAACCGGCTGGAGAAGAACGTCAGGCACCTGCGCAAGCGGCTGGCCCGCGAGGGTATCCGCTGCTGGCGCGCCTACGACCAGGACCTGCCCGAATACGCGGCGGCGATCGACGTCTATGGCGACACCCGTGGTGACGACCACCTGCACATCCAGGAGTACCGCGCGCCGGCCGAGGTTCCCGCCGACGTGGCGCGGCTGCGCATGCGCGAGATCGCCCGCGTCGCCGGCGAAGTGCTGGGCGTACCGCGCGAACGCATCGCGCTGAAGACCCGCGAGCGCGGCAAGGGCGGCTCCAAGTACGGCCAGCTCGACCAGCGCGGCGAATTCATCGAGGTCGAGGAGGATGGCCTGAAGTTCCTGGTCAACCTCACCGACTACCTGGATACCGGGCTGTTCCTCGATCACCGGCTGGTGCGCGCCAAGGTGCGCGAACTGGCCGAGGGCAAGTGCTTCCTCAACCTGTTCGCCTACACCGCCACCGCCAGCGTGCACGCGGCGGCCGGCGGCGCGCTGGAGACCACCAGCGTGGATCTGTCGGCCACCTATCTGGAGTGGGCGTCGCGCAACCTGGCGCTGAACGGTTTCACCGGCGCCCGCCACCGGCTGATGCAGTTCGATGCGCTGGAATTCCTGCAGCGCGACCGCGGCCATTACGGGCTGATCTTCGTCGACCCGCCCACGTTCTCCAACTCCAAGCGCGCCGAGGATTTCGACGTGCAGCGCGACCACGTGAAGCTGCTGGAAGCATGCAGGGACCGGCTGACCCGCGACGGCGTGATCGTGTTCTCCAACAACTTCCGCCGCTTCAAGCTGGACCGGGAGGCGCTGGAAGCGCACTTCAAGATCGAGGACTGGAGCGCGCCCAGCATCCCGTTCGACTTCGCCCGCCGCGCCGACATCCACGGCTGCTGGCTGCTGCGCCGCCGGCGGGCAGATGCGCGTGTCAATCCGTGGGATACTGCGCGCATCAAATCCTGAATCTTTTTTTCAGTGCGCATTAAGCCGGTGCGCCCGACTATCCGCGCGTGCAACGGAGAACGATCATGAATACAGCGGGCCTGCGTGTTTCCGGCAAGAGTGCGGCGATCGGCCTGGCGCTGGTGGCGGCATTGGCGATGCCCCTGGGCGCATCCGCGCGCGGCTGGGGCGGCCATGGGCATCATGGCTACCATGGCGGTTACCACGGCGGCTATCACGGCGGTTACTACGGCCATGGCGGCCACTGGAGCGGTGGCCGCTGGATCGCCGGTGCCATCGTCACCGGGGCGGTGGTCGGCCTGGTCGCCGACGCGATGCGTCCGGCTCCGGTCTATTACGATCCGCCGGTGGTCTATCGCGCGCCGCGCACGGTGGTGTACGAGTATGGCGCGCCGGTAGTGACCCGCCGCGTGGTGGAAACGCGCACCGTGGTCTACGACGATCCGTACCGCACGCGTTACATCCGCGACGACGGCTACGACGGCGACTGATCCTCAGGCCATGACGGTATCCGCGCGAGCCCGGCTTCGGCCGGGCTCGCGTTTTTTTGCGTGCCGCCACGCGTGCCCGGATCACAACTTCTGAACAAGTTTCGCGGCATTCTTGTCGGCATGCCTTGCCGTTCCCTCTTGCCGCCGAGCCCCCGCCGTTCTGCCTGGCCGTCGCGATCGCGGTATCGCGCATGAGTGCCGCTTCACCGTGGCTCCGGACCGGCATCGCGGCGCGCTTCGCCCAGGTGCGCCAGCAGACACAGGCCCTGTGCGCGGGGATGACCGCCGAGGACATGCTGCTGCAGTCCATGCCCGATGCCAGCCCCGCGAAATGGCACCTGGCGCATACCACCTGGTTCTTCGAGACCTTCGTGCTCGCGCGCGACCCGTCCTGGGAACCGCGCGACCCGGCCTGGCAGTACCTGTTCAATTCCTACTACCAGTCGGTCGGGCCGATGCACGTGCGCGCGCAGCGCGGGCTGCTGTCGCGGCCCTCGCTCGACGAGGTGACCGGTTACCGTCGACGCGTGGACGAGGCGGTGGCCGCCTTGCTGGAGCGCCAGGACGATCCGGAGCTGGCAAGCCTGGTGGAACTCGGCGTGCAGCACGAGCAGCAACACCAGGAGTTGCTGCTGACCGACATCAAGCATGCGTTCTGGTGCAATCCCCTGCGGCCGGCGCTGCGTCCGGCGCTCGCGGCATCCGCGCCCGCGTCGGCGGTGCCGCTGCGATTCATCGCCGGTCGCGAGGGCATCGTCGAGATCGGCCACCGGGGCGACGGTTTTGCGTTCGACAACGAGACCCCGCGCCATCGCACCCTGCTGCAACCGCACGCGCTGGCCAACCGGCTGGTCACCAATGCCGAATACCTGGCCTTCGTGCGCGAAGGCGGTTACTGCGAGCCCGGGCTGTGGCTGTCCGACGGCTGGGCCACGGTGCAGCGCGAAAACTGGCAGCGCCCGCTCTACTGGCAGGATGACCTGGCCAGCGAATTCACCCTCTCCGGCGTGCGCGCGCTCGACCCCGCCGAGCCGGTTTGCCATTTGAGTTACTACGAGGCCGACGCGTTCGCGCGCTGGGCCGGCGCCCGCCTGCCCACCGAGGCGGAGTGGGAGTCGGCTGCGCAAGGCACGGCGATCGAGGGCAACCTGCAGGAAAGCGGGCGCTTCCAGCCGCTGCCGGCGCAAGCCGGGGAGGGCATGCTGCAGTTGTACGGCGACGCATGGGAATGGACGGCTTCGCCGTACGTCGGTTACCCCGGTTATCGACCGCTGGCCGGTTCGCTGGGCGAATACAACGGAAAGTTCATGTGCGGCCAATGGGTGTTGCGCGGCGGCTCCTGTGTCACCCCGCGCGATCATCTGCGCGCCACTTACCGCAACTTTTTTCCACCCCACGCCCGCTGGCAGTTTGCCGGGCTGCGACTGGGACAGGATCGATGAACAGTGTGCAAGCCTGTGGCCTTCGCGACGACGAGCGCCGCCCGCCCGCCGGCGAATTGCTCGAAGTCGTCCGGCACGGGCTGGCGCTGAAGCCCAAACGGTTGCCATCGTGGCTGTTTTACGACGAGCGCGGTTCGGCCCTGTTCGAGCAGATCTGCGAGCAGCCGGAGTACTACCTCACCCGCTGCGAGATCGCGTTGATGGACGAACACGCCGCCGACATTGCCGACACCCTCGGCAGCGACGTGCGGCTGGTCGAATACGGCAGCGGCAGCGGCCGCAAGACGCGCATGCTGCTGCGCCACCTGCACCAGCCGGTCAGCTACGTGCCGGTGGAGATCTCGCCCGAGCCGTTGCAGCAGAGCGTGCAGCGGCTGGCGCGGGAATTTCCGCAACTGCCGCTGCAACCGCTGTGTGCCGATTTCAGCAAGCCGTTGCGCCTGCCGATTCCGCCGCGCGCGCCGCGCCGCACGGTGCTGTATTTCCCCGGCTCGACCATCGGCAATTTCGAGGCGCACGACGCGGTGGTGCTGCTACGCAAGATGCGCAACGAGATGGGCGATGCCGGCGGCCTGCTGGTGGGCGTGGATCTCAAGAAGGATCCGGCGGTGGTCGAGGCCGCCTACAACGACGCCGCCGGCGTCACCGCCGAGTTCACCCTGAACATGCTGGCGCGCCTCAATCGCGAGATCGGCAGCGACTTCGACCTGGCCGCCTTCGCCCACCGCGCGCATTACAACGCGATGGCCGGGCGCATCGAGACGCACCTGGTCAGCCGGCGCGAACAGCAGGTGGCGATCGGTCGCCACAAGGTGCGCTTCGGCGCGGACGAGGCAATCCAGGTCGAGTACAGCTGCAAGTACTCGCTGGAGGATTTTGCGGCGCTGGCGGACAAGGCCGGGCTGGCGGTGCAGCGGGTATGGACCGATCCGCAACGCATGTTCAGCGTGCAGTACCTGGTGCGCGCCGCCCTGCGGATGGATTGACGCCTCGCGGCGGGCGTGCCCGCCGCGAGCGTGCGGGTTCAGCGGGCGCCGTACAACGCCTTCACGTCGCGGGTCAGCGCGGCCTGGCTGTCGGCGCGCGAATAGAACATGTGGCCGCCGGGGTATTCCTTCACCTGCACCCGGGTCGGGTCGCCCATCGCCGGCATCTGGTCGACCGCCAGCACCGAGACCATGAACGGGCAGGAGAGGTCATCCCAGCCGTGCGCGATCAGCACGCGCAGCTTGGGGTCGTTGGCCACCGCCTTGCGCAGCTGGCTGACCGAGCCCTCGCGGGCGTCGTCGTCCTCGTGCCAGAGGCGGTTCACCTCGTAGCTGAGCGCGTTGTAGCGGCCGGCGACTTTCCAGCCCACGGTCTGGGTGACGAAGTTGACCATCGCGCTGGTGGTCGGCGCGATGATGCTGTTGAGCAGCGGGTCGCCGGTGCGCTGCGAGGGCGCATGCGGGAACGGGTCCCAGGCGGTGACGTTGGAATCGTAGCGGCTGCCCAGCTTGCCCTCGGCGCGGTACACCTCGCGCAGGTAGGCCTGGGTCTCGATGCGGCCGCCGGAGCGCTTGACGAACACCGGGTCCAGCCCGGTCAGCTCGGTCACTTTCCGGATCATCGCCTCGGTGGCGGCCGGATCGGAGCGGCCCTTCATCAGCGTGGTCGCGTACTCGCCGCGGGTGTAGGCGATGATCGGCGCCATCGCCTCGGCGCTGAGTTTGCCCTCGCGCTCCAGGTGGGCGGCGGCGATCGAAGGCAGGGTGGTCATCCACGGCAGCGGCGAGACGGTGTCGTCGCTCCACGCCGACGGATCGAGGTAGGGCGAGATCAGCGTCACGCCGCTCATCGCCACGCCCAGCTGGGTCTGCATGTACTCGGTGATGCGCGGGCCGCGGAAGCCGCCGTAGCTTTCGCCGACGTAGTACTTGCGCGAATCCATGCGGCCGTTCTTCACCAGCCAGTCGTACATGATGCGCGAGAGGTACTCGATGTCGGTGTCGGTGCTGTAGAAATCCTTGGTCGCCTGCTTGTCGTCGACCAGCGCGCGGCTGTAGCCGGTGCCCACCGGGTCGATGAAGACCAGGTCGGTGAAGCCCAGCCAGGTGCCGGGGTTGTCGTGCAGCACCGGCGGGTCGGAAGGCGAGTCGCCGGCGTCGCCGAAGCTCACCTTCTTCGGGCCGATCGCGCCCAGGTTGAGGTAGACCGACGAGGCGCCCGGGCCGCCGTTGAGCGCGAAGGTCACCGGGCGGTCCTTGCCGGGGATGGTGTAGGCGGTGAACACCACCTCGGCGGTCTTGTTGCCCTTCTCGTCGCGCACCGGCAGCGAACCCACGGTCACGGTGTACTTGAGCGTCTTGCCGTCGACCGTGGTGGTCTGCGTCACGTGCGCGTCGGCGGGGAACGGCGGCAGCTGGAAGCCGTCCTTGCCGGCCGCTTCGGCGCTGTCTGCCGGCTTGTGGGCGTCGGCTGCCGCCGCGGTGGTAGTGAACCCCGTCAACAGCAGGGCGGCCATCAAGGCAAACGGCAGGGACTTGCGCACAGGTGTCTCCTCGGGCGTAAAGACCGAAGCCTAAACGCGCGGCGGGCGCGCCGAGTGTGCTGAAAGGCATGGGTGGCCGGCGCGGGCTTCAGCCGGCCAGGGCCGATGTGGTGTCCATCGCGGGTGCCGCCAGGCGCTCCATCCACGATTCGAACGCGAGCAGGAAGGACTGCAGCGACTGCAGCGTGGCCGTGTCGGTCAGCCAGCCCTGCGCGTCGAAGCGTTCGGCGGCCCGGGCCACGAACAGGCTCGGCGCGGGCATCACCAGCGCGCCGCAGGTGTGCAGCACCTGCCGCACCGAGGCCTGCGCCAGCCGGGTTCCCCACGGGCCGCTGCTGGCGCCCAGCACGGCGACGGGCTTGCCGGCAAGCACCTCGCCGGCAGGGCTTTCGCGCGAGAGCCAGTCCAGCGCGTTCTTCAGCACGCCGGGGATGGCCTGGTTGTACTCGGGCGTGGCGATGACCACGCCGTCCGCGGCGGCCACCGCGGCGCGCAACGCCTGCACGCCGGCCGGGCCGGCCGGATCGCTCGACTCCAGGTCCTCGTCGAACAGCGGCACGGCCGCCAGCGTGTCGAAGAGTTGCAGCCGCAGACTCGCTGGCGCCTGCGTGACGGCCGCGTGCAGCAGGCGGCGGTTCCAGGAGTGGCGGCGCAGGCTGCCGGCCAGGCAAAGCACGCGGCGGGAAGCAACGGGGTGGAAGGCGGTCATGGCGATCTCCGGTGGGGAAGGGGTCAGGGCTCGATCAACAGCAACGCGGCGCAGGCGACCAGCAGAACGCCGCTGACGATGTCCACGCCGCGCCGTGCGGCCGGCCTTGCCAGCCAGCGCGCCAGCGATGCGCCGAAGCCGGCCCACAGCAACAGGCACGGCGCCGGGATCAGCACGAACATCGCCGCCAGCAGCAGGTAATCGTGCATTTGCTCGGCCTGCATCGCGGCCAGCACGGTCAGCACCAGCAGCCAGCTTTTCGGATTGAGGAACTGGAAGCCGATCAGCCCCAGCGTGCCGGCGGGCAGGTGCGGCGCGGCCGCCGCGCCGGGTCGTGGCCGGATGCCGGCCACGCACAGCGACGCGCCCAGCCACGCCAGGTACAGCGCACCGGCCAGGGCGGTGCCGCGGCGCAGCCAGGGCAGCGCCGCGAAGGCGGACGCCGTGCTCAGCGCCGCCAGCGCCAGCAGCAGCACGCTGCCGAGCACGACGCCGGCGATCATCGGCAGCGTGCGGCGCACTCCGGCGGCCCCCGCCGCGCGCAGGATCACCAGGTTGTTCGGGCCGGGCGTGATCGCGGCCACGCACAGCAGGCCGGCAGCGGCGAGCAGTTGCTCCATGGGGGTCGTTCTCCGCAATGGTCGAATGCCATGCATGTTCGGCCATGCGGGTGTTCGGTGCTGCTCGCCTTATGGTCTAGAATTGCGACCATGAACGAGCTTCCGCTGAACGCCCTGCGCGCGTTCGCCATGGTCTACGCCCATGGCGGCGTGCGCGCCGCCGCGCGCGAACTGGGCATGGCGCACTCCTCGGTGAGCCGACACCTGGCCGAGCTGGATCGCTGGCTGGGCGTGCCGTTGCTGCGCACGGCGGCCGGGCGTGGTGCGCTGGTGTTCACCCCGCAGGGCGAGGCGCTGGGTCGCGCCACGCTGGCCGGCCTGCGCGGCATCGAACAGGCGGTGGCCGCCTTGCGCGAGACGCGGCCGGCGCACGCGGTGACGCTGTCCACCTCGCCGTCGCTGGCGATCCGCTGGCTGCTGCCGCGCCTGCCCGCGCTGGAAAAGGCGCATCCGAAGATCGAGCTGTCGGTGCAGGTGGAACAGCGGCTGGACGCGCTGGACGATGGCCGCATCGACCTGGCGATCCGCATGGGCGCGGGGCCGTGGCCTGAACTGCATGCGGAGCCATTGATGGACGATGCGCTGTATCCGGTGCTGAGCCCGGCGCTGTGGCAGACGTCCGGACGTCCATCCAGGCCGGCGCAACTGGCCGGCCTGCGCCTGCTCCATGATCGCGACCCGCAGGCCTCATGGGAGGCGTGGCGCAGCGTGCATGGGCCGGCGAAGCTCGCGCTGCAGGGCGGTGCGCGCTACACCTCGTCCGACCTGGTGTTGCGGGCGGCAATGCAGGGTCAGGGCGTGGCGCTGGCGCGCCATCGGCTGGCCGCGGACGACGTGGCGAACGGCAGTCTGCTGCGCCCGTTCGGCAAGCTAAACGTGCCGCTGGGCACCTCGTACTGGATCGTGCGCCCGCCGGCGAAACCCCGCGCGGCCGTGGCGGCGGTCATCGACTGGCTGCACTGGCAGGCGGCGGGCCGCGCCGCGCGCTGATCAGCCGCGCGCCAGCGCGCCCTCGACGAACTGCTGCAACTGCGCCGCGTTCAGCGCGCCGGACTGCCGCGCGATCTCGCGGCCCTGCCTGAACATGATCAGGGTGGGGATGCTGCGGATGTTGAAGCGCGTGGCGATCTGCGGCTGCGCCTCGGTGTCCAGCTTGGCCAGCCGCAGGCGCGGCTCGAACTTGCCGGCGGCCTGCACGAAGACCGGCGCGAAGCCGACGCACGGCCCGCACCACGGCGCCCAGAAATCCACCAGCACCGGCAGGTCGCCGCGGCCGGCGATGGCGTCGAAGTTCGCGCTCGTGAGCTCCGCCGGATGCCCTTGAAACAAGCCCTGCTTGCAGCGGCCACAGTTGGGGTGTTCGGCGACGCGCTCGGGCGGCACGCGGTTGAGTGCGCTGCAATGCGGGCAGGGGATGGTCAGTGCGGTACTCACGGCAGACTCCGGCGACGGGCAGGCGATACCCTGCACTGCAGATGGCGGCAGCCGCGGCGGAATCCAAGCCGGGTGCGGCCGGCGGTTCAGGCCATCCGGCGCGGCACGAAGCGCAACGCCACCGAGTTCATGCAATAGCGCAGGCCGGTCGGGCGCGGGCCGTCATTGAAGACGTGGCCGAGGTGGCTGTCGCAGCCCTTGCAGCTGATCGCCGTGCGGGTCATGCCGAACAGGTGGTCGGTCGACTCGACCAAATTGCGCCGCGCGATCGGCTGCCAGAAGCTGGGCCAGCCGGTGCCGGAGTCGAACTCGGTGGCTGCGTCGTACAGCGCCGTGCCGCAGGCGAGGCAGCGGAACAGACCGGGCACGGCGGGGCGTTCATGCTCGCCGCTGAATGCACGCTCGGTACCTGCGTGACGCATGATTTCGTACGACGCCGGCGACAGCCTCTGCCGCCACTGCGCGTCGCTCAGCACCAGCTTCGGTACCTCGTGCGCGCCGAGATCGCGGCCGGTATCGTCAAAGATTTCCAGCAGCACGTTGCCGGGCTGGCCCACCGGCGTGTTCGCCGCCGCGTGCAGGCGCGGTACCAGCCAGCCGCCGCCCACGGCCAGCAACGCACCGCCGCCGAGCGCGGCGCGCAGGAAGCGGCGGCGATCCATCGCGAGGGTTTCATCGAGACGTGACATGGCTTCCTCCGTCGGGATTGGGGATTCGGGATTTGCAGAGGCAAAGGCATTCGCGATCCTGCTCAGCCGAAAGTGAAGGCGTACGCCCGCACGCCCGGGTCGAGGAAGGTGATCTCGAACAGCCGCTCGCCGCTGCCGTTGGCCTGGCGTACGAGCTGGTACAGGCGCTGGCCGGTGACGGTGCCGTTGCCGTCGGCATCGGTGTCCATGCCGTGGTCGGCGCCGGGCGGTTTGCCGTCGATGGTGACGCGGTAGCGGATCGGCTTGCCGTCGGCCGCCGGGCCGAGCACCAGGTGCAGGTCGCGGCCGCGGAAGCGGTAGACGATGGCGCCGCCGGCCTGTTCCAGTTGCGCGTTCTCGTCGTGCACGGTCCAGCGGCCGTCGAGCGACCACTGGTTGGTGGCCAGGGCGGCCGGTGCGCGATAGTCGCGCGCCTCGTCGCGCGCCACGCGGCCGCCGACGAAGTTGCGGGCGCGGGCGTAGCCGACATAGGTCTCGGGCGAACGGGTGGGGTCGTTCGACGCCGCCGCCTCCACGCCGCGATGGTCGTCGCGCACATAGCCGCCCGGCAGGTTCTTCTGGCCGGCCGCGGCCAGCAACTGGCGGATCACGTCCTCGCTCTGCCGGTATTCGCCTTCGCCGAAATGGTGGTGGCGGATCCGCCCCTGCGCGTCGATGAAGTAATGCGCGGGCCAGTACTGGTTGTCGAAGCCTTTCCAGATCGCGTAGTCGTTGTCCAGCGCCACCGGATAGTCGACGCCCAGGTCCTTCACGGCCTTGGCCACGTTGGCCGGATCCTTCTCGAAGGCGAATTCCGGCGCGTGCACGCCGATCACCACCAGGCCGTGGTCCTTGTACTTGTCTGCCCAGCCGCGCACGTAGGGCAGCGAGCGGATGCAGTTGATGCAGGAGTACGTCCAGAAATCGACCAGCACCACCTTGCCGCGCAGCGATTCGGTCGTCAGCGGCGGGCTGTTGAGCCATTGCGTGGCGCCGGCCAGCGACGGGAACATGCCTTCCACCGGCAGCGGCGCGCCGGCCTTCAGCCGCGGCTGCGGCGCCGGCGCCGGGCGCACGGTGTCGATCAGCTTTTGCTCGATGCCGCTGGTGCTGGCCAGCGAGACGCGGGTGAGCAGGCCGGTGTCCAGGCCCAGCGCGATCGCGGCCACGCCGCACAGCACCAGCACGCCGAGCGCGCGTCGCACCCATTCGCCGGCGCCCAGCGAGCGCTTCATCAGCGCGAACACCTTGCCGCCGATCAGCAGCGCCAGGCCGAGCGAGGTGGCCGCGCCGGCGGCATAGGTGAGCAGCAGCAGGGTGGTCTGCACGCTGGCGCCGTTCAACGCGGCACCGGTCAGCAGCAGGCCGAGGATGGGCCCGGCGCACGGTGCCCACAGCAGGCCGGTGGCGACGCCAAGGCCGGCCGCGCCCCAGATCGAGTCGCCATCGGCGGCCGAGCGCTGCGACAGCCGGTTGCCCAAGGCCACGAAGGGGCGGGTGATCCATTCGGCCAGATGGGTCGACAGCAGGGTCAGGCCGAGGAAGGCCAGCACCGCCATCGCCACCCAGCGGCCGTACTGGTTCGCGTGCACCGCCCAGCCGCCGCCCAGCGCGGCCAGCGTGGCGACCACGGCGAAGGTGATCGCCATGCCCAGCAGCATCGGGAAACCGTTGCGCATGAACGGCCGGTCGGAGCGGGCGAACACGAACGGCAGCACCGGCAGGATGCACGGGCTGAGGATGGTCAGGACGCCGCCGAGGTAGGCGAGGATCAACACGAGCATGGGATTCATCCGTGGGTGGTTGCCTGATGATTCGCCGCCGCCTCCGCCGGGGTTACATGCCGATACGAGGTAACGTCGGCGCCGGATGCAGCGAAGACCCCGGTGGAGCGTTCCGTCGTGGAGCGAACGGGTCGCAAGCCTTGACCGCCACCGCCTTCATGGGTCTAGATAGTGGACTTTCCCGTGGGATGAGTCCCGTCCGGATCGTGCCAGCCGAATCCGCAGCCAGCGCCAGCGAATCGCCCGACCGGCGCCGGTCGGCGTGGATGGCCGCCGCGCAGGCCGGCGACCGCCGCGCCTACGAGAAGCTGCTGGCCGATTCGGTGGCCCTGATCCGCGCCGTGGCACGGCGCCAGGGCGTGGCGCAGGACCAGCTCGACGACGTGGTGCAGGAAACCCTGCTCACCGTGCATCGCGTGCGCCACACCTACGATCCTGCCCGCTCCTACGACGCCTGGCTCGGTGCGATCGCCGGCCGCCGCGCGATCGACTCCCTGCGCAGCCGCGGCCGCCGCGACAGCCGCGAACTGCACGATGAATTTGCGCTGGACAATCACCCGGACCGCGACGACGCCAGCGCCGCCACCGAGAGCGAGCAGCGCGCGCAGCGCCTGCGCGAGGCGATCGCCGGGCTGCCGCCGGGCCAGCGCGAGGCCGTTGAACAACTCGGCCTGCACGAGCGCTCCCTCAGCGAGGCGGCCGAGCTGACCGGGCGCAACA
Organism: Rhodanobacter sp.; assembly: GCA_049650465.1. GTDB lineage: Bacteria > Pseudomonadota > Gammaproteobacteria > Xanthomonadales > Rhodanobacteraceae > Rhodanobacter. Next base: position 97,172 of record JBASAF010000021.1, read on the forward strand.
CCGGCGCGCTGAAAGTGAACCTGCATCGCGCGCTGAAGGCGCTGCGCGAGCGTTTCCATGGAGAACCCTGACGTGATGTCCGAACCGCGATCCCATGGGGCGCTGATCGACCGCCTCGGCACCGAGCTGGTGCCGGTGCGGCGACTGCTGCCGCCATGGCTGCGCACGGCCGGCTGGCTGCTGCTGGTGGCGGCGCTGGCGGTCGGGCTGCTGCTGCACTACGGCGCCGGCCCGATGCTGCGGCGCTGGGCCGCCACGCCGGACCTGGCGTGGGCGGGTATCGGTGCGGTGGTCACCGCGATCAGCGCGGCCTGGGCGGCATTCGCGCTGGGCGTGCCGGGGCGGCGGGCCGCGTGGGCATGGCTGCCGCTGCCGGGCGCCTTGCTGTGGATCGGCGCCAGCGGCCTCGGCTGCCTGCGCACGTGGATCGCGCCGGGCACCGAAGTGGCCGGCGTGCACCAGAGCGCCGATTGCCTGATCTTCATCATCGCCTTCTCGATCCCGCTGTCGGCGCTGCTGATCGTGCTGCTGCGCCGCGCCTGCCCGCTGCGGCCGGTGCTCGCCGCTGTGCTGATCGGCCTGGCCAGCGCGGCCGCCTCGGCCAGCCTGCTGGAGATCTGCCACGCCTTCGACTCCGCCGCCACCGACCTGCTCACGCACGCGCTGGCCGTCGCCGCGGTGGTCGCCGCCAACGCCGCGATGGGCGGGCGCTTGTTGTCGAAAGCGTAGGGATTCGGGATTGGGGATTCGTAAAGGCGCCATGGGGCGGGCACTGCCCGCCCTCCGCGGTGCGTGCGACGCTTTTGCCGAATCCCGAATCCCGAATCCCGAATCCCGAACCACGGCTCAATCGCGGAGATTGTCGAACTGCAGCGGCAGCTCCACGTCGGCCTTGCGCAGTACGGCCATGGCTGCCTGCAGGTCGTCGCGCTTCTTGCCGCTGACGCGCAGCTTGTCGCCGTTGATCTGCGCCTCGACCTTGAGCTTGGCCGCCTTCAGCGCGGCCACCAGTTTCTTGGCCACCGGCTGTTCGATGCCCTGCTTGACGGTGATCTTCTGCCGCGAGCCGCCCAGGTTGGTTTCCGGGTCGGCGATATCGAGCGCGCGCACGTCGATCTTCCGCGCGATCAAGCGGGCGCGCAGGATGTCCAGCATCTGCTGCAGCTGGAACTCGCTCGGCGCGCTCTGGGTGATCACGCCGTCCTCCAGCACGAACCTGGCGTCCACGCCCTTGAAGTCGAAGCGCGTGGTCAATTCGCGGTTGGCCTGGTCGACGGCATTGGTCAACTCGTGCTTGTCGACTTCGGAGATCACGTCAAAGGAGGGCATGGCGGCGGCTCGGACAGGGCGGGTCGTTCAGTGTAAGCGATGCCGTCAGGCGATAATGCGCAACCAGTTCCGCGGGAATCCGTATTCGTGAAAGTGGATGTGCTGATCATCGGCGCCGGCGCCGCCGGCCTGATGTGCGCGATCGCCGCCGGCCAGCGCGGTCGCCGCGTGCTGGTGGTCGACCATGCCAACAAGGTCGGCAAGAAGATCCTGATGTCCGGCGGCGGGCGCTGCAATTTCACCAACACCGGGGTGACGCCGGCGAACTACCTGTCGGCCAACCCGCATTTCGCCAAGTCCGCGCTGGCGCGCTACACACCGTGGGATTTCATCGCGCTGGTGGAGAAACACCGCATCGCCTACCACGAGAAGGAGCTGGGCCAGCTGTTCTGTGACGACTCCTCGAAACAGATCGTGCGCATGCTGCTGGACGAATGCGCCGCGGCGGGTGCCACGGTGGAAGCGAACTGCGGCGTACAGGACGTGCGCAAGACGCCGGAAGGCTTCGGCGTGCGCACCGCGCGTGGCGAGGTGCATGCCGAATCGCTGGTGGTCGCCTCGGGCGGGCTGTCGATCCCCAGCATGGGCGCCAGCGGCTTCGGCTACGAGCTGGCGCGGCAATTTGGTCACCAGGTGCTGCCCACGCGTGCGGCACTGGTGCCGCTGACGCTGAGCGGCAAGCACCAGGAGCATTACGCGGACCTGGCCGGGGTGGCCTTGCCGGCGGTGGAAACACGGGTGGGCAAGCAGAGCTTCCGCGCCGGCCTGCTGTTCACCCATCGCGGCCTCAGCGGGCCGGCGATCCTGCAGATCTCCTCTTACTGGCAGCCCGGCGACGCGCTGCATATCGACTTGCTGCCCGATCTCGACGTGGGCCCCCACCTGGTCGAACAACGCACGGCGCGGCCGCTGGCCGAACTGAAAACCGTGCTCGGCGAGGTGCTGCCGAAGCGCCTCGCCCAGCGGTTGTGCGAGCAGTGGCTCGGCAATCGCCCGATGCGCCAGTACCACGAGGCCGAGCTGGTGCAGATCGGCGCGCAGCTCAAGTCGTGGCCGATCACCGCCAGCGGCACCGAAGGCTACCGCACCGCCGAGGTCACCCTGGGCGGCGTGGATACCGATGGCCTCTCCTCCAGCACGATGCAGTCGAAGCTCGTGCCCGGCCTGTACTTCATCGGCGAGGTGGTGGACGTCACCGGCTGGCTCGGCGGCTACAACTTCCAGTGGGCGTGGGCGTCGGGACAGGCGGCAGGCGCGGTCGCCTGAGGCGGGTTGCTTGACGCCTCCGGCCGCGGGCTGCAGCATCGTGCGGCGGAGTTTCCAACGCGCCGCGCCCGCCATCGGGCGGCGGCGCATCCCCAGGGGAAGGCGGCCGATGGCCACGCTGGACAAGGGCAAGCTCGTCGACCCGGCGATCGAGGTCAAGCTGTATGCATCGATCGAACACGGCAGCCTGGCTGCCGTCCACGCGATCGTGCTGCACCGTACCGATTCCTCCAACGCCACCAGCACGCTCGAAGCCTATGCCGGCGGCAAGCAGACCGGCGCGCATTTCCTGATCGACAAGGCCGGCAAGATCTACCAGACCGCGCGCGTCGACCAGGTGTGCTGGCACGTGGGCGTGCTGCAGGCGCGCTGCCAGGTCGAGCACGGCTGCGACCCGCAGGAGCTGAAGACGATCGCCTCGCTCATGCATGCCAAGGGCGTGGGCTTCGGTACCCGCGCGAGAAACCTCTCGCGGCACGAGCTGGGCAAGCCGTATCCGTCGCGCTACCCGTCCAACCAGGACTCGCTCGGCATCGAGGTGGTGGGCATGTTCCAGCCCGCGCAGAAGGCATTCGAGGTGCCGACGCCGGAGCAGCTGAAATCGCTGAAGTACCTGGTGGACATCCTGGTCGGCCAGTTCAGCCTGAACCTGCTGGGCGACGTCTACGCCCACGGCGCGATCGCCCGCAAGGAAGTCACCGAGGGTGCCCAGCTGCTGCAGGCGCTGACCGCGGGGGGCAAGCCGTGAAGGCGTTCGGCCTGGTGCTGGCGTGCGCGGCGTTGGCCGCGTGTGCGACGGCGCGCGGCGACGGCGGCGTCGAGGTGGTTTCGCTGCAGCGACAGGTCGACACCACGCGCGCCGACGCCGGCATGTGCAGCGACTTGACGCTCAGCCGCGCGGACGTGGCGCGGTACTTCGCGCTGGCCGAGGTGGTCGATGCGGCCACCTTCGACGCCGAGGCGATCATCATGCCGTGCAGCTACCGCGGCAGCCTGCGCCGCGGCGGGAAGCTCTACCAGTGGGAGATTTTCGCCGGCGGCGCGGCCTACCTGTACGACGGCGCGGCGACCAACCAGCGCTACCTGTGCCGCGAGTCGTGCCTCGCGGCGCTGCCGAACCTGCGCTGAGCGCGTCGATTCATCGCGGTGACTGCGTCGACCCCGCCGGCGGCTGCAGGTCGCCCGGCGTCAGGGTCGCCCAGCGCAGGTGATGCGGATCGAAACCGCTTTCGATCATCGGCTTGATGATGCGGAAGTAGGGCGAGATGTCGAAATCGCGTGGCGTGAACAGCCTGGAATTGCGGATGTGCAGCAGCTCCCGGCGCGCGCCGTGGGTGCCGCGCAGGCGGCGGTAGTCGCGATCCAGCATCGGCAGGATCGGGTAACGCACGCTGTGGAAAGCCGCCGCGATCAGCGACGAGCAGATCGCCCGGGTCGGCTCGCCGCTGCCCAGCGCCAGCAACCGCCGGCGCCAGCGCCCCGGCACTGGCGGCACCGGCAGCAGGTAGCGCATCAGGTCGATCACGTTGCGCATGTCGTAGCGCTGGCCGAGGCGGCGCGCGGCATGTTCGATCACCTGCTCGATCTCGCCGGCGTGCAGCCCGACCGGGCGGCAGATGCGCGTGTGCGCCCCGCGGTACTCCTCCAGCGGCAGTGCGCGCACGCCCTCCACCACGTCGGCCTCGATCAGCACGTGTGCGCCGAGCGCGGGGTAGCGGTCGCGCAGGGCGTCGCCCACGTACAGCGCCGCGTGCGACCAGCTCGACTGGGTGATGTACTTGATCGCGCTGCCGATGCGGCTGCTGCCGTCTACCAGCAGCACGTCGGCCGGTCGCAGCGATGCCTCCAGCATGTCGTAGCGCGAGGTGCCGAAATGCATGCCGCCGGCACGCGGTCTCGACAGGTAGCGGGCCAGGGCGCGGCCCAGCCTGTGCAGGGGATGGAACACGATCGTGCGCTCCCGGCGTTCGCAGCTTGCGAGGAGCTTAAGCCGTGGGCGTACCCGTGTCAGTGCCGGCCGGCCAGGCCAAGGTGCCGTCGACGACGGTGTGGCTGCGCCCGCCGACCCAGATCGCGTCGTGGTCGATGTGCACCATCAGTTGCGCGTCGTGGCCGATCTCGCGGCCCTGGCTGACCCGGTAACCACGGGCTAGCGGGCCATGCGGTTCGGCCTGCGCGATCCAGGCGGCGATCAATCCGTTGGCGGCGCCGGAGGCGGGATCCTCGACGATGCCCACGCCGGCGGGAAACGCGCGCACCACCAGCCGGGGCTGGTCCGATGCCACGCGTGCGAAGGCGCACAGCCCCATGCTGCCGCTGGCGCGGGCCAGCGCGAGGATGGCCGCGTGGTCGGGTTGCCAGGCGCGCAGGCTTGCCTCGTCGGCGACCTCGGCCAGCCACCAGCGCCGGCCGCCGTCGACCAGCGCCGGCGGCAGCGCGCCATCGGCCACGCCGTGCAGTGCCGCGGGCAGCAAGGCGTCGGCGTCGCGGCCGGTGGCCAGCACGCGTTCGCCGGGCGAGCGCAGCAGCAGTTCGCGCGCGGCGCCAGTGCCTTCGACCCGGATCGGCAACACGCCGGCGCCGCATTCCTGCCACAGCAGCCCGTCGCGTGGGGTGGCCAGGCCGCATTCCAGCGCCGCGTGCGCGCTGCCGATGCTGGGGTGGCCGGCGAACGGAATTTCCTGGTTCGGCGTGAAGATGCGCACGCGATAGCTCGCCCGGGGATCGGTCGGCGGCAGCAGGAACGTGGTTTCCACCAGCGCCGTCCAGCGCGCGAAGCGCTGCATCGCGGCACCGTCCCAGTCGTCCGCGCCGATCACCACGCCCAGGTGGTTGCCGCCGCCGGGGGTGGCCGCAAAGACGTCCAGATGCAGGTAACGGAGCAGGCTCATGCGTTTCGTCCGACCGCCGGGCGCGGTGCAAAGCGGCAGATGATAGAGGCGGGCTCGGCCTGGCGACACTGCCGGTTCGGCATAAGCCGTGCGGCGCGATGCATAAGCGGCGGCCGCCCGGCAAGTCGACAAGCCCGGGGCGACGCGCCAAGATGCCGACCTTTGCCTCGCGGAACCGCCCATGCCGATCACCCTGGCCATCATCGCCATCACCTGCATCGTCTCGTTCATGGCGTTCAGGAACGCGCGGCTGATGAACGACCTGATCCTGTGGCCGCCGGCGATCACCCGCCAGCGCGAGTACCACCGGCTGGTGACCTACGGCGTGGTGCACGCGGACTTCGGCCACCTGCTGTTCAACATGTTCACGCTGTTCTTCTTCGGGCGTGCGATGGAGCCGTTCTACACCGGCGTGCTCGGCACGCTGGGGTTCGCGCTGTTCTACATCGGCGGGCTGGTGGTCTCGATCCTGCCGACCTACCTGAAGAACCGCGGCAACCCGGACTACCGAAGCCTGGGCGCGTCCGGCGCCGTGTCGGCGGTGCTGTTCGCCTACATCCTGATTGCGCCGTGGCAGCAGATCATCGTGCTGGTGATCCCGATGCCGGCGATCGTCTACGCGGTGCTGTACACGGCCTATTCGATCTACATGGACCGGCGCGGGCAGGGCAACGTCAACCACAGCGCGCACCTGTGGGGCGCAGCCTATGGCGTGCTGTTCACCATCGCGATCAACCATCGCGTGCTGCCGCATTTCCTCGACGCGCTGATGCATCCGCGCTGAGATCGGCTCGGTATTTCCCCCGCGACGACGATGCGCACATGAACGTATCTTGCGCTGCGTAATGCCGTCGTGCGCCGATACGCGCATACTGGCCTCGTTGCTCACCGCTCACCGCAGGAGAACGAACGCATGGCAATGACCCGCAAGTCGGCAGCGAAGACGTCCGCGGCAAGAAAGGCATCGGCGAAGAAATCCGGCGCGAAGAAGGCCGCCCCGCGGAAGGCTCCAGCGAAGAAGGCTGCCGCAAAGAAAGCGCCGGCGAAGAAGGTCGCCGTGAAGAAATCCTCGGCGAAGAAAGCCGCCACGAAGAAGACCGCCACGCGGAAATCCCCGGCGAAGAAGCCGGTCACCAGGAAGTCCGCCGCGAAGAAAGCCGCGGTGAAGAAAACCGCGGCGAAGAAAGCCGCGGTGAAGAAAGCCGCGGTGAAGAAAGCCGCGGTGAAGAAAACCACAACCGGCAAGCGCAGCGCAGGAAAGACGGCGAGCAAGCGGCCGGCGCCGAAGAAGGTCGCCACCCGCAAGACCGCGACGAAGAAAGCGGCGAGCCGGTCGCGCACCACGGCGGCGGCGCCGAAGAAGGCCGCGGCCAGCAAGCCCGCCACCAGCAAGCCCGCCACCCGCAAGGCGGCTCCCGCGAAAAAGCCCGTCGCGCGCAAGCCGGCGCCGCGCCCCGCCTCCTCCGGCGCTGCGAGTCGTCGTCCGGCGGCCAAGCCCTCCGCGCGCGCGCCCGCTGCGGCCCAGCCGCCGGTGGCGCACATCAGCCCGGAAGAGGCGGTGGCGCACATCCAGGCCCTGCTCGACGCCAAGCATGAACGCGACCAGCGCGAGCCGTCCTGGCCGGGCGCCAACCCGTCGCCGGCGACGCCGAACGTGGCCGAGATGCATGCACCGGTGACCGGTGCGGGCGGTGATGCTTCCGTGACGGCGTCCCCGCGCGACGACCTGGGCAAGCGCAAGGGCTGAAGCTGCGCGCGGCGGCGACGGTCGCGCCTCGCTCAGGGAGAGTTCAAGCGGCGTGGTCCAGCGTGGGGCTGGTGAATCACCGCGGAGGTGAACCATGAAACGACGACTCGCCTGGGTCGGGGTGCTGGTGGCAGCGGCGGCGTTGTCCGGTTGCTACTACGACCCCGGCTACACCTACGTGCGTGGTGGCGGAGCCGCAGGCGACGCCTATTACGGAACCGGCACCACGTACTATGCCTCGCCATACGACAGTTACTACGGGCCGGCCTATTACGGCGGTTATTACGGTGGCTATTACGGTTGCTGCTATGCGCCCGGGGTGAGCGTGGGCATCAGCACGCATTGGTACGGCGGTTCGCGCTACCCGCGTTATCATGGGCGTGACTACGGACGCGATTACCGCCATCGCGGCAACGACCGCGGGCACTACCGCAATGATGGCCGCTCGGGGCATCGCGACCCCCAGCGTGGCGGACGCCATTCGCATGATCGCGGCGATCGCCGCCATTGACATCAGCCGCGTCCGCTAGCGCCGGACGTTCAGGCACAATCGGCGGATGCCTTCGCGACCATCACCGGCATCCGCCGTGGCATTCCGGCTGGCTTTCCTGATCGTGGCGGGCTTCGCCTTGTCCGCCTGCAGCAGCATGCGCTACTACGCGCAGGCCGCCCGCGGGCAAGCCGGACTCATCGTGCATCGGCGCCCGATCGCGCGCGTGCTGGCCGATCCGCACACCGATTCGCGACTGGCCTCGCGCCTGCGCCTGGCGCTGCAGGCGCGAGGGTTCGCCTCGCGCGAACTCGGCCTGCCCGACAACCGCAGCTACACCGGCTACGTGCAGCTGGATCGCGACTACGTGGTGTGGAACGTGTTCGTCGCGCCACGCTACTCGGTGCAGGCGGTGCCGCAGTGCTTTCCGATCGCCGGTTGCGTGGCGTACCGGGGCTGGTTCAGCGAGCGCGCGGCGCAGGCCGATGCCGCGCGCTGGGATAGCCGCGGCGACGACGTGTGGATCGGCGGCGTGCCGGCGTATTCGACGCTGGGCTGGTTTGCCGACCCGGTGTTGTCCAGCATGCTGCGCTGGGACGACGATGAACTGGCCGGCACGATCTTCCACGAGCTGGCGCACCAGTTGATCTACGTGAAGGGCGACAGTGCGTTCAACGAGTCGTTCGCCAGCTTCGTGCAGCGCCGGGGACTGCGCGAGTGGCGCGCTTCGCGCGGACTGCCGCCGGCGGAAGGCCACGACGACGCGATCGCCGAAGGTTTCACCCGCCTGGTGCTGGGCCTGCGCGAGCGCCTGGAGGCGTTGTATGCCAGTGGCGCCGATGCGGAGGCGATGCAGGCAGGCAAGCAGCGCGAGATCGCCGCATTCCGTCGACGCTACGCCCGATGGCGCGACCGCCACTGGCCGAATGACCATCGCTACGACGCGTGGGTCGCGCAGCCGATCAACAATGCCCGGCTGTTGCCGTTCGGCCTGTATGACCGCTGGGTGCCGGCGTTCGCGCTGCTGTTCCAGCGGGCGGGGCAGCGCTGGCCCGCGTTCTACGCCGAAGTCCGCAGCTTGGCGCGGGAATCCCGGCAGCACCGCGACCGCGAGCTGGAGACCCTGATGCCGTCGGTGCATGGGGGCGACGCCGAAGCCGCTTCGCCCTGAGCGCATCAGGGGGCGACGCCCGGCGCCACTTTCCGTCCCGCCATGTGGCGCAGATAGGCGAGCAGGTCGTCGAGGTCGGTGTCGGAGAGGGCGCGGGTGTCGAAGCCGGGCATCTTCCCCTGCGGCCAGCGGCGCAACGACTGCGGATCGCGGATGTAGCCGCGCAGCAGGTCCGCACGCAGGTATTCGGTGGGGTTGTGCGGGATGTTGAGGTCCGGCCCCAGGCGGGCTGCGCCGGCACCGTTGAGCGTATGGCAGGCGAAACAGGTGCGCTGGAACACCGCCAGCCCGCGGCGCACGGCGCTGTCCGCCGGCGTCGCCGGGTCCGGCAGGATGGCCGGGAAGCGCGCGGCCACGCTGTCGGCGCGGCGGATCGTGGCCAGCTGGTACGGCCATTGTTCCGGGCCCACCCCGGCCGCGCGCGGCTGGGTCCACACGACGTAGAACGGCCCCGCGCGGCCATGGCCACCCGGCAGGGCCGGCCACGGCCGCGCCGGGTCCTCGATCGCCAGCCACGCGGCGCTGCCGCTCCGGTTCAGGATCAGCGCGGCGGGAATCTCGGCGACGAAGCCGTCGGTCGCGACGAACTGCAGGTGATCGCCAGCGCCGATGCCGGGCAGCAGGTTGGCCAGCGGCACCGCGCGGTAGTGCCGGGTGCGCTTGAACGCCACGTCGCCGAGCACGGTGATGGTGCGGGCGTCGGGGCGGGCCAGCAGGGTGGCGGTGCTCCAGCGGGTGGCACCGTGGCCCAGGTCGATGGTGAGCTGGGCCGCGCGCGCCGCGCCGGTGCAGCCGAGCGCGGCCAGGGCAAGGGCAAACAGGCCGGCGGCCATCCGTTTCATCGAGGTTCCGGGCATGGGTTTCTCCGTGGGGTCGGTCCAGTGTAGGGCCATGGCCGGCGGGGCAGGGCCGGACACCTGTCGCGGCGCTGAACAACTCCCCGCGTGCACGTTGAACTCACGCAGCGGCGTCCACACTAAGCCCGTGTATCGCCGTGAGGCGACAGGAAGCGGGGCAACGCATCGCCCTGCTGAGGGGCCGGCCTTACCTCCCCTGGAGGCCGCCTGACAAACCCCATCGGTCCTCCCCTGGCCGATGGGGTTTCATTTTGTCCGGAGCCCGCGGCCGAGCGTGGATAATGGGCGGGCCACCTCTGCCTGGACGCCCGATGGTCATCGAATCGCTGCTCGACACCGACCTGTACAAGTTCTCGATGATGCAGGTGGTGTTGCACCAGTATCCCGCGGCCGAGGTGGAATATCGCTTCAAGTGCCGCACGCCGGGCATCGACCTGGTGCCGTGCATCGACGGGATCCGCGCCGAACTGGCCGCGCTGTGCAACCTGCGCTTTCGTGCCGACGAGCTGGATTACCTGCGTGGCTGGCGCTTCATCAAGAGCGATTTCGTCGATTTCCTGGGCCTGTTCCAGCTCAACGAAAAATACGTGGAGATCGAGCCCTCGCCCGACGTGCCGGGCGAGATCGGGATCCGCATCCGCGGGCCGTGGCTGCACACCATCATGTTCGAGGTGCCGTTGCTGGCGATCGTCAACGAGGTGTACTTCCGTCGCACCAGCGCCGGGCTGGATCTGGCCGAGGGGCGCCGCCGGCTGCGCGGCAAGATCGGCCTGCTGCGCGACACGCCGGACTACGCGGGTTGCCGCATCGCCGATTACGGCACCCGCCGGCGCTATTCGCGGCGCTGGCAGCAGGAGGTCGTCACCACCCTGCGCGATGAATTGGGGCCGCAGCTGGCCGGCACCAGCAACGTATGGCTGGCCCGCGAACTGGGCCTGACCCCGCTGGGCACGCTGGCGCACGAATACCTGCAGGCGCACCAGGCGCTGGGGCCGCGGCTGCGCGATTCCCAGGTCGCGGCGCTGGAGGCGTGGGCGCGCGAATACCGTGGCGATCTGGGCATCGCGCTGTCCGACGTGTACGGGCTGGATGCCTTCCTGCGCGATTTCGACATGTACTTCTGCAAGCTGTTCGACGGCACCCGCCACGATTCCGGCGATCCGTTCGCCTGGGGCGAGAAGGTGCTGGCGCACTACCGCGACAACCGCGTCGACCCGCGCAACAAGGTGCTGGTGTTCAGCGACGGCCTGGACATCCCGCGCGTGATGCAGCTCTACGCGCATTTCCGCGGTCGCTGCCAGCTGGCCTTCGGCGTGGGCACCAACCTCACCAACGACGTCGGGCCGGCGCCGATCAACATCGTGATCAAGATGATCCGCTGCAATGGCCAGCCGGTGGCCAAGCTCAGCGATTCTCCCGGCAAGAACATGTGCGAGGACCCCGCCTACGTGGCGTACCTGCGCCAGGTGTTCGAGATCCCCGCCACGCAGGGGTGACGCTTAGCGGTCGTCCGGCGCCCGGCTGAACACGCCGGCCAGCAACAGCAGGGACAGCAGCACGAGGGCAAGGTGGAGCACGGCGAATCCGGCGCGGAGGGACGTATCCCGAAGGTATCCGCGCACGTTGCCGCCGCCAAAGGAGCGTGCCGCATATGGTTATGCCGAAACCCGCGATGGCGTACGCTGGCGGGACACCCGCCGCCGCTCCGGAGCACGCCATGACCAGCATCCACGATTTCACCGTGACCGACATCGACGGCAAGCCGCGTTCGCTGGGCGAGTGGCGCGGCAAGACCCTGCTGGTGGTCAACGTCGCCTCGCAGTGCGGATTCACCCCGCAGTACGAGGGCCTGGAAGCGCTGTGGCGCGAGCAGCGCGACCTTGGCCTGGTGGTGCTGGGCTTTCCCTGCGACCAGTTCGGCCACCAGGAGCCGGGCAGCGAGGCGGAGATCAGGGATTTCTGCAGCACCCGCTTCGACGTGACCTTCCCGATGTTCGCCAAGATCGAGGTGAACGGCGAGCACGCCGCGCCGCTGTACCGGTGGCTGAAGAGCGAAGGCAAGGGCATCCTCGGCAGCGAGGCGATCAAGTGGAACTTCACCAAGTTCCTGGTCGATGGCGACGGCCAGGTGGTCAAGCGCTACGCGCCCACCGACACGCCGCAGAAGATCGGCCGCGACACGCGCGCGCGCCTGCAGGCTTGAATCGCCCATCCCTCGCGGCCCGGCGCGCGCTGCAGTACCAGGCGGGGCGATCGCCGTCGCCCGGCGCGGCGTTCTGCGCAGGTCGTGCACACCGGGTCTGCTAGGCTTTGCCCCCTTGCCGGCCCTGGTCGGCCCACATGACCCCGAACGAGGCCAGATGATGCAGATTGCCCGAGATTCCGTTGCCGCCTTCCACTACACCCTCACCGACGACCAGAACCAGGTCATCGACAGCTCCGCCGGCCGCGATCCGCTGACCTACCTGCACGGCGGCGGCCAGATCGTGCCGGGCCTGGAAAAGCAGATGGAAGGCCGCTCGGCCGGCGACAAGTTCACCGCCGACGTGGCGCCGGAGGAGGGCTACGGCGTGCACCATCCGGAGCTGATGCAGGAGGTGCCGCGCTCGGCCTTCCAGGGCGTGGAGGACATCCGGCCGGGCATGCAGTTCCAGGGTCGCGGCCCGCAAGGCGAGATCAACGTCACCGTCACCCGGGTCGAGGACGACAAGGTCTTCATCGACGGCAACCATCCGCTGGCCGGCAAGACCCTGCACTTCGCCATCGAGGTCACCGACGTGCGCGCCGCCAGCGAGGAAGAGCTGGCGCACGGCCACGTGCACGGCGCTGGCGGCCACCACCACTGAGAAATCGTGAGTGATGCGTAGGGCGGGCTGCCCGCCCTTGTCGTCGACGGCTGGCGGGCGGTGCCCGCCCTTGTCGTCAACGGCTGGCGGGCGATACCCGCCCTTGTCGTCAACGGCTGGCGGGCGGTGCCCGCCCTGGGTGTGCCCGGCGACGCGTTTACGGCAGCGCGGTCAATACCAGTCCAGCAGCGACACGCCCACGCCGAGGTAGGTGGCGTTGTGGTTGTAGTCGATCAGGCTCTCGCCGTAACCCTTGAACAGTTCCGCGTAGCCGCGCAGGTTGCCGGCGATCGGGAAGCTCCAGCCGAAGCGCAACGACCCGTGCTGGCGGCTGCCGCCGCGGAACGAGTCGCGCAGGGTCAGGCCGAACTCCTGGCTGTTCCACTCGTGCACGATCTCCACTTCGCCGCGGCCCACGTAATCGCTGATGTCGGGGTTGTCGTCGATGCGCCGGGCTTCGGGGATGCGCCACCACGGCCGGATCATCACCGTCCATCCGTCGCGTTCGAAGCCGACGTTGGCGATCAGGCGATTCCAGCTGCGCGACAGCGGCAGCCCGCGACCGTTGGACTGGTGGTTGAAGCCGATGCCGAGCAGCCGGCCCTCCCAGCCCAGCACGTGGTAACTGGTGTCGAACACCAGCATCGCCTCGGGCTCGTAGTCGGTTTCGCGGAACGGGCGCGACAGCGTGGAGTTGTAGACCTGCCAGCGCGATGACTGGGTGTAGCCCACCCACAGGTCACCGGCGTCGCCGAACACGCCCTGCCAGATCTTGGCCTTCAGGCTCAACTGGAATTTCGCCTCGATGTTGTCAAGCCGCTCGCTGCCAGCGGCATTGTTGTCGGGGTTGGGGCTGTGCGGCTGGTTGTTCTGGTTGCTGCTGGCAAAGATCGGCAGCACGTAGACCGGCTTGTAGCCGCGCACGTTGAACGTGCCGAGCTTGCTTTCCGGGGCCAGCTCCCAGCGGCTGTCCAGCAGCGACAGCGGCGCCGCCACCTCGCTGTTGCCGGGGGCGGAAACGGCCGGAGCACCGGGATGATCGTGGCCGAACACGTCGCCGGCCTCGGCCGCCTGCACCGGCCGTTTCTGCGCCACCGGCAGGTTGACCCGCCCGGTGGCCTGGTCGTAGCAGGCCAGCCGCTGCGCGTCGCTCTCGATCGCGGTGCAGCCGCGAATGTCCATCGGGTCCGGATTTTGCGCGTGCGCGTCGGTGGCGACCGCGCAGGCCCACGCCACACAGGCCAGGGCGAGCGGTAGTCTCATGGGTGTCTTTCCGGTGCGGGACGGCCGCGGTGCCGGCCGTCGATACAGGCCGGCAATGTTATCCGAAGCCCGTGAACGCACGATTCACGGGCTTCGCCGCATGCGCTTCAGCGCAGCTGCTTCACCCAGCGCGCGTACTCCGCCTCGCTGATCTTGCCGTTCTTGTTGCTGTCCGCGTTGAGGAAATCGTTGGCCAGCGGAGGGTACGCCGAGGCCTGCTCCTCCGTGATGCCCTTGCCGCCCGCCGCCAGCTGCTGGAACGAGGGGGGCGGTGCGATCGTCGGTGCGGGCGCCGGCGCGCTGTTGACCACGACCTCGCCCTGCGGCGTGTTGAACGTGGCGGTGCCGGTGGCGGTGGTGGAAGCGGCCGGAGCGGGGGTGTCCTGCGCCAGGCCCGCGCCGGCGAACAACATGCCGACGGCCAGCAGGCAGCCGTAGAGGGAAGTGCGGAAGTTCATGATGGAATCCTCCATGCCAGAATGGGTGTCCGAGAGCGGGCCCGGCCGTGGCGGGACCCGCACCGAACCTAGCAAGGGATGTGTATATGTCCGCTCAAGATTACCGGGCGACGCAGCCGAAGGCGGCGCCCCGTTGAGCGGGGCTTCAGCTTCCCCGCTAAGCCTGGGCCAGGCGCGGCTGTTGCAGCTGGCCGCGCAGGGACTGCTGCAGCCGCCGCGGCGCCGCGCCAAGCGCGGCGATGTGGTGGCCGCCATCGGGCGCATGGGCTTGCTGCAGATCGACACCATCCACGTGGTCGCGCGCAGCCCGTACCTGGTGCTGCACGCGCGCCTGGGCGATTACCCGATGGCCTGGCTGGACGAGGCGCTGGCCGACGGCAAGCTGGCCGAGACCTGGGCGCACGAGGCCTGTTTCGTCAGCGCCGCCGACCTGCCGTGGCACCGCGCGTGGCTCGCCCGGCGCGACAACCACTGGGCGCACCGGCATGCGGCGCGCATGCATCGCGAGCAGCGCGAAGGCATGGACAACCTGCTCGCCCGGATACGCGCAGACGGCCCGGTGCGCGCCGCGGACTTCGCCCGCGAGGAAGGCGCGGGCAGCTCCGGCTGGTGGGAGTGGAAGCCGGAGAAGCGCTGGCTGGAGGCCTGGTTCGCGTTGGGCGAACTGATGGTGTTGCGACGCGAGCGTTTCCAGCGCGTGTACGAGTTGAGCGAGCGGGTGCTGGCGCGACTCGATCCACCGCCGGACCCGCGCGTGGTGGGGTATCCGGCGGCCGAACTGCGCCGGCGCTTCATCCTCGACAGCGTGCGCGCGCTGGGCGTGGCGCCGGCCGCGTGGATCGCCGACTACCACCGGCTCACGCCGCGGGTCGGCGCGGCCGAGCTGGCGCCGCTGCTGGCCAGCGGCGAGTTGCTGGCGGTGGCGGTGCAAGGCTGGGCGACGCCGGGCTACGTGCACCGGGATCACGCCGGTTTGCTGGAGCGGGCCCTGGGCGGGCGGCTGCGCGCCACGCATACGGCGCTGCTGTCGCCGTTCGATCCGCTGGTGTGGGATCGCGCGCGTCTGCACGCCATGTTCGATTTCGACTACAGCCTGGAGTGCTACACGCCGGCGGCACGGCGCCGCTACGGCTATTTCGTGCTGCCGATCCTGCATCGCGGCCGGCTGGTCGGGCGGCTGGACGCCAAGGCGCACCGCGGTGACGGGCTGTTCGAGGTCAAGTCGATCGAGCTCGAGCCCGGCGTGGAGGTCGAGCCGCGCCTGCTGGCGGCGGTGGCCCAAACCATCCTGGATACCGCGCGCTGGCATGGCACGCCCCAGGTACGGGTGGTCCGCTCGCGGCCGGCGGGCTTCGCCAGGTTGTTGCGTGCCGAATTGCGCCGGCTCGCCTGAGCCGGGGCGGGGACATCCGCCGGGGCCGCCGGCTTACGGCGAGCTTGCAGCCGGTGCCGGGCTGACTGCGCAGGACTTGCCGTGCAGGGCTTCGCGCAGGCTGCGCGCAAGCGAATTGCAGCGCTCGGCCAGTTGCGGGCGGACATCCGGGTTCTGCGAATCGCGCAACAGGTTGGTGCGCATGGCCTCGTAGCGCAGCGGCAACTGCTCGGCCGAGAAAATGCCGGCCGCACGATGGCAGGCGAGGTAGCTGGACAGGTAGTCGTCGCAGGCGGGGATGCCGGTGTGCTCGGGCAAGCTGGCATCGCTGGACGTGGCGGTGGAACGGGTAGCCCGGTGGGTCGGGGGGGTGGAGGTGCTGCCCGAACGGGTGGTGGTCTGCTTGGTCGCGGGGGCGGTGGGCCGGGTTTCGGTCTTGCGGGCGCAGCCGGCGAGCAGCAGGGCGGCGGTGAACACCGACGCCAGAGCCAGGCGGAAGGGGATGGTCATGATGCTCTCCTGTGCGCTGGACCCGGCCATGCCCAAGGGTGCCGGGACGGTTGAACTGAAGCAACTACAACGCAAACGAAGTAAAGAAAACCTGAAGTCCGACCGTCGGGACCGCGGCGGCACGGCCGGCTGGACGCGTGGAGGGCGGCCGATTTCGGCTGCCGCGATCCCCGTCACGGCGGGCCGCTTGACAAATCACTTTTCTTTCGAAAATCCGTTATGCTTGAATCGCTGCGTCTGCTTGGCGGCGTGAGTGCCCACTGGGGATTTCCTGAATCCGTCCGTTGCACCCGACCTTGGCATGCTCAGTAAACCGTCGGCCCCCGCGGCCGGTTAGTCGATAGAGTCTGGATTGGATCGGAGTGTGAGTCATGTCGGATCGTGAAACGGGTACAGTCAAGTGGTTCAACGACGCGAAGGGTTTCGGCTTCATCAGCCGTGAAAGCGGCCCCGACGTGTTCGTGCATTTCCGCGCCATCACTGGTTCGGGATTCAAGAGCCTGCAGGAAGGGCAGAAAGTGAGCTTCAAGGTGGTCGACGGCCAGAAGGGCCTGCAGGCCGAAGACGTCACCCCCGTCTGATCGCGGTGGTGGCGGAGTCTTGAGGAGGCCGGCGCAAGCCGGCCTCTTTTTTGTAGTCGGCCCAGCGATTCGCTAGCCTGCCGGGATGTCCGACCATTCCGCTTCCGCCATCGCCGAGCCGCTGGTCATTCCGGTCATCGCCGCCGACGGCGCCCGCTGCGAATTGCTGGCCGTGCTCCCTGCCGGTGCCTGGCGGCATTTGCTGTACTGGATTCCGGCCATGGGCATGCCCGCGCGGCACTATCTGCCGCTGGCCCAGGCACTGGCGGACCGGGGCATCGCCGTGGTGCTGCACGAGTGGCGTGGCATCGGTTCCAGCGATCGGCGTGCAGGCAGGCAGTGCGACTGGGGCTACCGGCAATTGCTGCAGGATGACCTGCCCGCAGGCATGGCCGCGGTGCGCCGGTGCTGGCCGCAAGCACCTTGCTGGCTGGGTGGACACAGTCTCGGTGGCCAACTCGGTTTGCTGTACGCCAGCCTGCATCCGGACGACTTCGCCGGACTGGTGCTGGTCGCCAGCGGCGCGCCTTACTGGCGTCGGTTCCGGCACGGCTGGCTGATCGCTGCGGCCTACGCGCTGGCCCCCGCACTGGCGGGGCTGGTGGGTCACCTGCCCGGGCGGCGCATCGGTTTTGGCGGCAACGAGGCGCGCGGGGTGATCGCCGACTGGGCGCGCAGCGGTCGCAGCGGGCGCTATTCGGTGAGCGGCATGGCGCAGGATTTCGAGCGCGGGCTGGCTGCGCTGCACCTGCCGCTGCTGGCCTTGCGCCTGCAGCAGGACTGGCTGGGTCCGCCCGCCTCGCTGGATTGGCTGCTGGGCAAGCTCGGCGCGGGCGAGCATTGCGTGGACGTGGTCACGTCGGCAGACATGCACGGCGCGCCCGCCGACCATTTCGGCTGGATGAAGACGCCGGCACCGATGGCCTCGCGCATCGCCGACTGGCTGGCGGCCCGGGACGCGGCGTTTGCCACACGCGACCGGACGGCAGGTTGATTCCGCGGGAGTTCGTCTGCATCTGGGCAGTTTGCCCACGCCGGATTGCCCCATGAGCCTGTTCGATCCCTTCACGCAACGCAGCCTGACCTTGCGCAACCGCCTGGTGGTATCGCCGATGTGCGAATACTCGGCCACCGACGGCGTGCCGAACGACTGGCACCTGGTGCACCTGGGCAGCCGCGCGGTGGGCGGCGCGGCGCTGGTGATCGCGGAGGCCTCGGCGGTGTCCGCGCAGGGACGCATCTCGCCGCAGGACACCGGCCTGTGGAACGATGCGCAACGGCAGGCCTGGCAGCCGATCACCCGCTTCATCAAGGCCCAGGGCGCAATTGCCGGCATCCAGCTGGCGCATGCCGGACGCAAGGCCAGCACGCTGCGGCCGTGGGAAGGGCATGGCCCGCTGCCGGCCGGGCAGGGCGACTGGCCCACCGTGGCGCCCTCGGCGTTGCCCTTTGCTGACGGCTGGCCGGCGCCGCAGGCGCTGGACGAGGCCGGTATCCGCGCGGTGATCGCCGATTTTCGCGCCGCCGCGCAGCGTGCGCTGGCAGCGGGTTTCGAGTTGATCGAAGTCCACGCGGCGCACGGCTACCTGCTGCATCAGTTCCTGTCGCCGCTGAGCAACCATCGCGACGACGCGTACGGCGGCAGCTTCGAGAACTGCACCCGGCTGGTGCGCGAGGTGGTCGCCGCCGTGCGCGACGTGTGGCCGGCAGAACTGCCATTGTGGTTGCGCGTGTCGGCCACTGATTGGGCGGATGCGGGCGGCTGGGACATCGAGCAGAGCATTGCGCTGGCGCGCCAGATGAAACCGCTGGGCGTGGACCTGGTGGACGTCTCCAGCGGCGGCCTGCTGCCGCACGCGAAGATCCCGCTGGCGCCGGGCTACCAGGTGCCGTTCGCGGGGCGGATCCGCCGCGAGGCCGGGATCGCCACCGGCGCGGTGGGCCTGATCACCGGTGCGGAGCAGGCCGCCCAGATCGTCGCCACCGGCGAGGCCGACGTGGTGCTGATCGCCCGCGAGAGCCTGCGCGATCCCTACTTCCCCCGCCGGGCGGCAGCGCAGCTGGGTGCGTCGATCGACGCACCGGTGCAATATCGACGCGCCTGGTAGGTGTGGCCGGGTGGAACCAGGACGCCCGCTCGCGGAGCAGCAGCATGTCGACCTTTCGCAGTTTTGCCGAGTTCTACCCGTTCTACCTCGGCGAGCACGCCAATCGCCGCTGTCGCCGCATGCATTTCATCGGCAGCACGCTGGTGCTCGCGGCGCTGGTGCTGGCGCTGGCCACGGGCCAGTGGCGCTGGCTGTGGCTGATGCCGGTGGCCGGCTACGGCTTTGCGTGGGTCGGCCACTACGCGTTCGAGAAGAACCGCCCGGCCACCTTCAGGCATCCGTTGTACAGCCTCGCCGGCGACTGGGTGATGTACGCGCAGATGCTGCGCGGCAAGATCCCCTTCTGAGCTGCGGCGGATATCTCAGCGATATTTTTCGTGGCAGCTCTTGCAGCTGTCGCCCACCGGCTTGAGCACGGCAACCAGGGCTGCGCAGGTGGTCGGGGTCGCCGCCACGGCCTGGTGCAGGTGATCCTGCAACTGGCTGGCATGGTCGGCGAAGTCCTGGTTGTCCAGGCCGAACACCGGCGTGATGTCGCTGGCGGTGGACTCGAGCCGGGCCAGGTGATGCTGGATCTTCGCCGCATCGCACTGGTTGGCCTTGATCGCGGCTTTCAGCTCGCCCACGTGGTAGCCCAGCGTATGCATCACGGCGCCAGGCATCGGGTGGCGCTCGCCCAGCACGTTCATCACGTTGACGGTGCCGATGATGCCGATCACCAGGCCGAGCAGGATCATCAGGGCAACGCGCATGGACCGACTCCACTGTGAGGATGCGGCCAAGCATAGCCTGCGCGGCTGCCGCGAAGCCAAGCCAGGCGCGATAAAATGCCGTTTTCTCCGCAGGCGGAATCGATGACCACTTTCACCCGGCCCCTCCGGGCGTGCGCGCGATGAGCGAAACCGATACATCGCCCGAGCGCTTCGCCGGCGTGGGGCGGCTGTACGGCCAGGGCAGCGTGGGCGCGCTGGCGCAGAGGCATGTCTGCGTGATCGGCGTGGGCGGCGTCGGCTCGTGGGCGGTCGAGGCGCTGGCGCGCAGCGGCATGGGCCGGCTCACCCTGATCGACGCCGACGAGGTCTGCGTGTCCAACACCAACCGCCAGTTGCACGCGCTGGACGGCGAGTACGGCAAGTCCAAGGTCGGCGTGATGGCCGCGCGCGCGCATGCGATCAACCCGGCGATCCGGCTGGAGGCGATCGAGCGCTTCCTCACCCCGTCCACGCTGGACGAGCTGCTCGATCGCGGCTACGACGCCGTGCTCGACGCCTGCGATGCGTTCCGGGTCAAGCTGGAGACGATTGCCTGGTGCCGGCGGCGCAAGCTGCCCATCGTCAGCGTCGGTTCGGCCGGCGGTCGCACCGATCCCACGCAGATCCGCGTGCGCGACCTGTCGCGTACCGAGCACGACGCGATGTTCAGCCTGATCCGCAAGAAGCTCCGTACGGATTTCAATTTTCCGCGCAACCCGGATCGCTACTTCGGTGTTTCGGCCGTCTATTCGCTGCAGAACGTGCAGTACCCGCAACCGGACGGCACGGTCTGCGGCACGCGGCCGCCGGGCGGCGATTCGATGAACCTCGCCTGCGGTGGCGGCCTGGGTGCCGCCACCCATGTCACCGGCGCGTTCGCCTTCGCGGCGGTGGGCAAGGTGATCGAGAAGTTGCTCGACAGGCCGTAGGGCGGGCACCGCCCGCCGCTTTCGGTGATGGATGCGGTGGAGTCACGGCGGGCAGTGCCCGCCCTGCGCCCACCACCCCGAAAATCACCAGCCCATGTACTGGCCGCCGTTGATGGCCAGGTTGGCGCCGGTCATCCAGCCGGTTTCCTCGCCGGTGAGGAAGGCCACGGCGTGGGCGATTTCTTCCGGCCGGCCGAGCCTGCCCAGCGGGATCTGCGCCTCGATCTTGGCGCGCACCTCCGCCGGCACGGCCATCACCATGTCGGTGGCGACATAGCCGGGCGAGACGGTGTTGACGGTGATGCCGAACTTGGCGTTTTCCTGCGCCAGCGAGATGGTGAAACCGTGCATGCCGGCCTTGGCCGCGGCGTAGTTGGCCTGGCCGTACTGGCCCTTCTGGCCGTTGATCGAACTGATCTGCACGATGCGCCCCCACTTGCGCGCGCGCATGCCCTCGATCACCGCGTGGGTGACGTTGAAGCAGGAGTTGAGGTTGGTGTTGATCACGTCCGTCCACTGCTGGTAATTCATCTTGTGGAAGGTGGTGTCGCGGGTGATGCCGGCGTTGTTGACCAGGATGTCCACCGGGCCGCATTGCTCCTCGATCGCACGCACCATCGCCATGCACGATTCCGGGTCGGACACGTCGCCGCGCACCGTGCAGACCTCGATGCCTTCCTGCGCCATCGCCTCGCGCCAGGCGGCAGTCTTGGCTTCGTCGCGATAATTGGTGGCGACCTTGTGACCCTGTTTCGCCAGGTGGCGCACGATGGCGCTGCCGATGCCGCCGGTTCCACCGGTAACCAAAGCCGTACGCTGGGTCATGCCGTCGATCTCCTGTCTGCCTTAGCCGAACACGCGGGTTTTCGTCCCTCGCCGCTTGCCTGACGCCCTGCTGCCACGGCGTGAACGACTCTTCACTTATAGCCGATCAGACGGGGGAACTACCGCTGCAATGCGGCAATCGGGCGGGATCGAAACCGGCCAGCGCATGGGCCAGCAATTCGTCCACGCCCACCGGCCGGTCGGGCAGCGGCCGGCCCAGGAAAGCGAGCGCGCGCCGCAGCGTCGGGGCGGGATCGGCCGGGTTTATCGGCCAGGCATGGGAGGACTTGGAGAGCTTGTTGCCGCTGCCGTCGCGCACCAATGGCAGGTGCCGGTAGGTGGGTGTGGCCAGGCCCAGGCAGCGTTGCAGCCAGATCTGCCGCGCAGTGGAATCGAGCAGGTCCTGGCCGCGCACCACGTCGGTGACGCCCTGGAAGGCATCGTCCACCACGCAGGCGAGCTGGTAGGAATAAAAACCGTCGGCGCGGCGGATCACGAAGTCGCCCACGGTTTCGCGCAGGCGTTCGCGCTGCGGGCCGAGCAGGGCATCCTCGAAGGCGATCTCGACATCGGGCACGCGCAGGCGCCATGCCGGCTCGCGATCGGCGTGGCTGCCGTCGATGCAGTGGCCGTCGCGGTGGATGCCGCCGCTGGCGGCGAGCTGGCTGCGGCTGCAGGTGCAGGGAAACACCAGGCCCGCCGCGCGCAACGCCGCGAACGCCTCGTCATAGGCAGCGGTGCGCTGCGACTGGAACAGCACCGGCGCGTCCGCCACCAGGCCGAACGCGGGCAGCGCGGCGAGGATGTCGGCCGCCGCGCCGGGCACCTCGCGCGGCGGGTCGATATCCTCCATCCGCACCAGCCATTCGCCGCCGGCGTGGCGGGCGCACAGCCAGCTGCCGACGGCGGCCACCAGCGAGCCGAAGTGCAGGGGCCCGGTGGGCGAGGGGGCGAAGCGGCCGCGGTAGGTCATCGGGTCATTTTATCGGCCGTGCGGCCTTGAAACCGCGGCCTGCCGCCCGAATCTCCGGCCCAGTTGTCGCGTTTCCTCAAGGCCGGTTCCGCCGGCGCGGGGATGGTGCGGGGTCGGTCCGCCGAGCATGCCCCAGGGGGCGACGACCATTTTTCCCTTTGCACGGAGTTGAACCCGCCCATGAACGCGCCCGTCGCCGAAACCCGCCAGTTCGAAGCCGAGGTCGCCCAGGTTCTGCACCTGGTCACCCACTCGCTGTACTCGCACAAGGAGATCTTCCTGCGCGAGCTGATCTCCAACGCGTCCGACGCCTGCGACAAGCTGCGCTTCGAGTCGATCGCCAAGCCCGAGCTCTCCGCCGGCGACAGCGAGCTGCACATCGACGTGAGCTGGGATCCGGACGCGCGCACCGTCACCGTGCGCGACAACGGCATCGGCATGAGCCGCGACGAGGTGGTGGCCAACATCGGCACCATCGCCAGCTCCGGTACGCGGCGTTTCCTGGAGGCGATGTCGGGCGAACAGAAGGCCGACGCGCGCCTGATCGGCCAGTTCGGCGTGGGCTTCTACTCCGCCTTCGTGGTGGCGGAAAAAGTCACCGTGATCACCCGCCGTGCCGACGCGCCGGAAAGCGAGGGCGTGAAGTGGGAGAGCGACGGCAAGGGCGAGTACTCGCTGGAGCAGGTGGAGCAGGCCGAGCGCGGCACCGCGGTGATCCTGCACCTGAAGGCCGACGAGGACGAGTTCCTCAAGGGCTGGCAGCTCAAGTCGCTGATCCGCAAATACTCCGACCACGTGGCGTTCCCGATCCGCATGCCGGTGGAGAAGGACGGCAAGCCCACCGACGAGTTCGAGAGCATCAACGCTGCCTCCGCGTTGTGGGCCAAGCCGAAAACGGAGATTTCGGACGACGACTACCGCAGCTTCTACAAGTCGCTCGGCCATGATTTCAACGATCCGTTGGCCTGGACGCATAACCGCGTCGAGGGTAGCCAGAGCTTCACCACTCTGCTGTACCTGCCGTCACAGCCGCCGTTCGACCTGATGATGGGCGGACGTGACGAGCGCAAGGGCTTGAAGCTCTACATCAAGCGCGTCTTCATCATGGATGCCGCCGAAGAACTGCTGCCGAACTACCTGCGCTTCGTGCGCGGCGTGGTCGATGCCGACGACCTGCCGCTCAACGTCAGCCGCGAGATCCTGCAGCACAACCGCCAGCTCGACCGCATCAAGGCCGCCTGCGTCAAGCGCGTGCTCGACCTGATCGAGAAACTGGCCCGCGACGAGCCCGAGAAGTTCGCCACCTTCTACAAGGCGTTCGGCAACACGCTCAAGGAAGGCATCAGCGAGGACGCCAACAACCGCGAGCGCATCGCCAAGCTGCTGCGCTTTGCTTCAACCAAAGGCGAAGGCACGGCGCAGAACGTCTCGCTGGACGACTACATCGGCCGCATGGCCGTCGGCCAGGATGCCATCTGGTACATCACCGCCGACAGCTACGCCGCCGCCGCCGGCAGCCCGCAGCTGGAAGCGTTCAAGGCCAAGGACATCGAAGTGCTGCTGATGTCCGACCGCATCGACGAATGGATGATCGGGTCCTTGAGCGAGTACGAGGGCAAGAAGCTCCGGAACGTGGCCAAGGGCGAGGTGCCGCTGGACGAGGCCGACAAGAAGAAGCAGGAAGAGGCCGCGAAAGAGGCCGAGCCGCTGCTGAAGAAGCTCAAGGAGCTGCTTGGCGATCGCGTGGGCGAGGTGAAGGTGTCGGCCCGCCTGACCGATTCGCCATCGTGCCTGGCGCTCTCCGACTACGAAATGGCGCCGCACCTGGCCCGCCTGCTGCGCGAAGCCGGGCAGGACATGCCCGAGTCCAAGCCCACGCTGGAGATCAACCCGCAGCACGCGCTGGTCAAGCGCGTGGAGAGTGAGACCGACGAAGGCAAGGCCCGCGATCTGGCGACCCTGCTGCTGGAACAGGCAGAGATTTCCGCCGGCGCGCAGCTGCCCGACCCGGCCGCGTTCGTGCAGCGGATGAATCGGGTGTTGCTGGGGTAAGGCGCGAAGCGCTCGGCGACAGGAAAAGGCCCGCCATCGGCGGGCCTTCTTCTTCGTGGTCGCGGGTGGAGCTGTGGCCTTGCTTACCTTCCGTGCTCCGCGCCCTGCGCTGGCTGCCGGTCGCGAGCATCGTGGACGGCGTCCCGAAGGGGCGGCAACGATGCCGCGCGATAGGCCCGGTCCCGATCGGGCTGATGACGGTCGCGGCGCAAGGGGACGCGTCCCGGCCCATCGAAGGAATGCTGGTTCGCCAGCGCCAGTCGATGGCCATCGATGTGGACCCAGTACCAGGAGCCGGCGGGCACGGGCGATGCCGACACGTAGGCGAAGCGCGCGTCGTACGCGCCTTCCGCGCGCGACGCCGCCTGCAGGGCCAGGTTGATGACGAACTGGCTGGAGACGGGGCGCCCATGCCTGTCCACGGCCGGCTGGCTGATCATCTCGTCCAGGTTCTCGCGAAGCAGGCGGGCGAGTCGCGGCGAGAGTTTCATCGCTGGCGAGGCATCGGTGACCTTGCCCCGGGCGTTCACCTGCACCAGCACCGGCAGGACCCGGGGCGTGAATCCGTTGAGCGAGGCGGAGGACGCCAGGGCGGGGCCGGTTCCGGCGAGCAGCGTCAGGGCGGTGAACAGGGTCGGTTGAAGGAACCTCATGTGGCCTCCCGGATGACCTGGCGACGGCCGGGGCACGCGCCCGCGTGTCGTCGTTTTCCCGTGCCGCCACTGTCCTCTGCGCCCGGCGCTCCGTCAACCGCTTCCGCGCCGAAGCCGACTCAGTCGCGCGGGAGCTCGCGCACCTCGACGGTGCCTCCTGCCTCGGTCACCGGGTTTCCCTCCAGCAAGGCACAGGCATCCTCGATGGAATCCGCGCTGACCCGGATATAGCCCGCGAGCGGCGTGGAGATCGGCCTGACGCCGGAGCGGGAGACGCACACGCCGCCACCGACCGAGCTGCCCCCGCCAAACCGGCCGGTGCGGCGCAGGCGGGTGAGGTACGGACCCCAATCCGCCGGGTTTCCGTTGGAGCCGGGAGGCAGCGGGTGCATCAGGAAAAGATAATCGTGCATGGCATCGCTCGCGTGGCTGGGCTGGGGCGGGGAGGTCCGGCAGGCGGCTCAGTCATGCCGGTGGCCGTTTTCACCGGGCTGGCCGAGGTCGATCAGGGCGGCCAGCGTCCTGCGGGTGGTGCTGACCGCGCGGGCGCCGACCCGCGCAAGCAGTTCGGCGTCGACCTGTTCCCGCGCTTTCGCCTGCACCTCCGCGGCGGCGCGGCCCCGGCGGGTCAGGGTCACGACCAGCTTGCGGCGATCGTTTTCATCGGCGGCACGCTGCAGGTAGCCACCGGCCACCAGTGCGTCGACGAGCTGGCTGGCGGCCTGCTTGGTCACGCGCAGTTCCCGGACCAGGTCGCCCAGCGGCACGTCGTGCTCGTGGCGCGCCATGCCGCCGATCAGGTACAGGCCGTTCTTGGGGATGTCGTGAAAACCCGCCTTGCCCAGCGCCTGGCGCATGGCCGCGCCATAGATGTTCCGCGCGTGGCGGAGCAGGGCCGGGGTCACGACCTGGTGGTGCCAGGAAGGTGCGCGGGACATGGCGGCTCCTTAGTCCAGTTTCTTGACAGTCAATATACATGACAAATTAGGCGAGGCAAGCCGTTTCCCGCCGGGTGGCGGCGGGCGTACATTGCGCACCTGGCGCGGTCGCGTGGAACCGTGCATCACGCAACCGGGGAAGGTCATGCATCGTTCGTCGAGTCTTCGCGGCATGGGCGTGCCGGCTTTCGCACTGGCCGTGGCCTGCGCCGCATTCGGCCCCGTGCCGGCGGCCCGGGCCGCCATGCCGGCCTTGTCGCCCGCGGTCCAGGCCTATGTGGTGCATGACCAGCCGCTGCTGGCGATCAGCCACGTGCGGGTGATCGACGGCCACGGCACCCGTGCGAAGGAAGACCAGACCGTGCTGTTGCGCGACGGACGCATCGCGGCGCTCGGGCGCCACGTGACGGTTCCCGCCGATGCGACGGTCGTCGACGGCAGCGGGCAGACGCTGCTCCCCGGACTGGTCGGCATGCACGACCACATGTTCTATCCGGCTCCGAAGGTGAACCCGGCGGCGAAGGAAGCGATCTATCCGGAGCAGGCGTCGAGTTTCCCCAAGCTGTATCTCGCCGGCGGCGTCACGACCATCCGAACCACCGGCAGCACCGAGCCGTACACCGACCTGGAGCTGAAAAAGGCGATCGACGCCGGCCGCATTCCCGGCCCGAAGATGCATACCACCGGGCCATACCTGGAGGGCAAGGGCAGCTTCGCCCCGCAGATGCACGAGCTGGTCGACGCCGCCGACGCGCGCGATACGGTGGATTACTGGATCGACCAGGGCGCGACCTCGTTCAAGGCTTACATGCAC
The DNA here is from genome assembly GCA_049650465.1 of Rhodanobacter sp. Taxonomy (GTDB): domain Bacteria; phylum Pseudomonadota; class Gammaproteobacteria; order Xanthomonadales; family Rhodanobacteraceae; genus Rhodanobacter. The sequence goes on from JBASAF010000021.1 coordinate 123,997, forward strand.
ATCACCCGCGCCGAGCTGTCGGCGGCCATCGCGGCGGCGCACGCGCGCGGCATCAAGGTCACCGGCCACCTGTGTTCGATCGGCTTCACCGAGGCGGCGGACCTGGGCATCGACGATCTCGAGCATGGTCTGTTCGTGGACACCGAGTTCAACGCCGGCAAGCAGCCGGACGTGTGTCCGGATACGAAGGCTGCCGTGGCGCACCTGGCGACGCTGAAGGTCGACGGCCCGGAAATCCGGGCGCTGATCAGGCATCTGGTGGCGAAGCGTGTGGCGGTGACGTCCACGCTGCCGGTGTTCGAGACCTTCGTGCCCGGTCGCGCACCCGCGGATGCGCGGGTGCTGGACGCGATGCTGCCGCAGGCCCGCGCCGAGTACCTGAAGACGCGCGAGCGCATCGCGTCGGCGGCGGACTCGCCGTGGCCGGCGGCGTTCCGGTTGGAGATGGCCTTCGAGCATGCCTTCGTCGAGGCTGGCGGCACCTTGCTCGCCGGCCTCGATCCCACCGGCTACGGCGGGGTGATCGCGGGTTACGGCGACCAGCGCGAGGTGGAGCTGCTGGTGGAGGCGGGCTTCACGCCGATGCAGGCGATCCAGATCGCCAGCTTGAACGGCGCGCGGTTCATGGGCGTGGACAAGGAGATCGGTTCGATCGAGGTGGGCAAGACCGCCGACCTGGTGCTGGTCAAAGGCAACCCGGCGAAGCGCATCAAGGACATCGAGAACGTCAGCCTGGTGTTCAAGGATGGCGTGGGTTACGACCCGGCCAAGCTGGTCGAGGCCGCAAAGGGCACGGTGGGCCTGCGTTGAGGACGCGGTCTGGCGCACGCAAGCAGGTACTATTCGACGCCACTCCCGCTGCAGGACGGCTCACGATGAAAAGGCTGTTTCCCTGGCTGTGCCTGTTCTTGCTGATCGCCCCGCTGCACGCCACCGACGTGGCGGCGCCGGCCGCCCGCACCATCGTGCTGGTGCGCCACGGCTACTACCTGCCCGAAGCGAAGGCCGATCCGAAGCTGGGGCCGCATCTGGCGCCGATCGGAGTGGCGCAGGCGCATCTGACCGGCGCGCGGCTGGCCGGGTTGCCGGTGCGTTTCGATGCGATGGTCGTCAGCCCGGTGCAGCGGGCGCGCGACACCGCGGCGGTGATCGGCGAGGATTTCCCGGGGCGCCGTTTCGAGGTGGTCGACGACCTGGCCGAGTGCACGCCGCCCACGCGCCGGGCCGCGATCATGGCGAAGGAAAAGCCGGCCGACCTGGCCGCCTGCAAGGCGCAGTTCGATCGCCTGTTCGCGCGCTACTTCAAGCCCGCATCCGGCCACGAGCGAACCGACCTGATGGTCTGTCACGGCAACGTGATCCGCAACATGGTGGTGCGCGCGATGGGCGTGGACCCGCAAGCATGGCTGGAAATGTCGGTGGGCAATGCCAGCATCACCCGCATCCGGGTTGAGGCCGACGGCAGCTTCAAGGTGATCTCGGTGGGCGATGTGGGACACCTTCCGCCGAGCCTGCGCACCGGTGCCAGCGGCGATGCCGAGCGCAGCCTCGCGATCCCGGCGCTGCCGTAGCGATGGACGCACGCCGATCCAATTCACCGTTGCCGTGCGACGGCGACGACCACGGAAGCTGACGACCATGGCGGCGCAGACTTCACTCCCCGGTTTTGCGCCGCCTGCGGCGACCGACCGGCTGTTCCTGGCGCTGTTCCCCGACCCGGCAACCGTGCCGCCGTTGAGCACGCTGGCCGCCGAACAATGCGCCCGCCACGGCTTGCGGGGCAGGCCGCTGTTGCCCGAACGTTTCCACGTCACCCTGTTCCATCTGGGCGACTGGGCGGGGCTGCCGCCGGATGTGGTGGATGCCGCGATGAAGGCCGCGGCGCGGGTGCGGGCCGCGCCTTTCGAGGTGGTGTTCGACCGCGTGGCCAGTTTCGACGGCCGGCGCGACAAGCTGCCCTTCGTGCTGCGCGCCGAAGGCGGCAACCCGGCGCTGCGCGCGTTCCAGGCGGAGCTCGGCGCGCGACTGCGCGAGGGCGGCGTGGCGCCGGTGGGGACCGGCTTCGAACCGCATGTGACCCTGGCCTACGACGCGCGCAAGGTCGCGGTCGAGATGGTGGCGCCGATCCGCTGGCGCGTCGACGAGTTCGTGCTCGTGCACAGCCTGCTGGGCCAGACTCGCCACCTGCGGCTGGCGCACTGGCCGCTGGCCTGATGGAGCGGTCACCGTTGTCCGGAGCGTGATGCGAGGGTGCACGCGCGGCCCGGTTTTCTGTATGTTGTCGCCTTCCTCATCGCAAAGGCTCGACGCATGACCGCACTGCCGGGACAACCCGACCATCTGCGCCGCAGCCTCTCCAACCGACATCTCCAGCTGATCGCCATCGGCGGCGCGATCGGCACCGGCCTGTTCATGGGCTCGGGCAAGACGATCAGCCTGGCCGGGCCGTCGATCCTGCTGGTCTATCTGATCATCGGCGTGATGCTGTTCTTCGTGATGCGGGCGATGGGCGAGCTGCTGCTGTCCAACCTGGAGTACAAGTCGTTCATCGACTTCTCCACCGACCTGCTCGGGCCATGGGCGGGCTTCTTCTGCGGCTGGACCTACTGGTTCTGCTGGATCATCACCGCGATCGCCGACGTCATCGCCATCGCGGCGTACACGCAGTTCTGGTTCCCGGGGCTGGCGCCGTGGATTCCGGCGGTGCTGTGCGTGCTGCTGCTGCTCAGCCTCAACCTGGTCACGGTGAAGCTGTTCGGCGAGATGGAGTTCTGGTTCGCGCTGATCAAGATCGTGGCGATCTGCGCGCTGATCGTCACCGGCTTCGCCCTGGTGGCCTGGGGCTTTACTTCGCCCAGCGGGCACCAGGCCTCGGTGGCCAACCTGTGGAACGACGACGGTTTCTTTCCGAAGGGCATGAGCGGCTTCTTCGCCGGTTTCCAGATCGCCGTGTTCGCCTTCGTCGGCATCGAGCTGGTCGGCACCACCGCCGCCGAGACCGCCAACCCGCAGCGCAACCTGCCCAAGGCGATCAACTCCATCCCGATCCGCATCATCATCTTCTACGTGCTGGCGCTGCTGGCGATCATGATGGTCACGCCGTGGCGCCTGGTGGAGCCGAGCAAGAGCCCGTTCGTGGAGCTGTTCGTGCTGGCCGGCATCCCCGCCGCGGCCAGCCTGATCAACTTCGTGGTGCTGACCTCGGCCACCTCCTCGGCCAACAGCGGCATCTTCTCCACCAGCCGCATGCTGTACGGCCTGGCGGCGGAGAAGCATGCGCCGCGCACCTTCGGGCGGCTGTCGCGCGCGGCGGTGCCGTCGCTGGGCCTGCTGTTCTCCTGCTTCTGCCTGCTGCTGGGCGCGGCGCTGATCTACCTGATCCCCGACCTGGTCACCGCCTTCACCCTGGTCACCACGCTGTCCGCCGTGCTTTTCATGTTCGTGTGGTCGCTGATCCTGTTCGCCTACATGGCCTACCGGCGCAAGCGCCCGCAATTGCACGCGGCGTCGATCTACAAGATGCCCGGCGGCGTGCTGATGTGCTGGGTGTGCCTGGCGTTCTTCGTGTTCGTGCTGGTGCTGCTCAGCCTGCAGGCCGACACCCGCGAGGCGCTGATCGCCAGCCCGGTGTGGTTCGTATTGCTGGGGATCGGTTACGCGTGGAAGGGGCGCAAGGCGCGCCGGGCGTAATCCGAAGATTCGTTGCCCAACATCAGCGCCGCACGTAGGGCGGGCACTGCCCGCCGTGCTTTTCAACGATGCGCACAATCAAGAGCGGCGGGCGGTGCCCGCCCTACGCATGTGCGTCGTGCACGTGTTCGCAGGTGACGATGGGGGTTTTCAGTCGCGGTCGGGCGCGCCAAGCGGGAAGTACGAGCGGTAGGGCCGTGCCTCGTCCACCGCGCGGGCGAACGAGGGACGCGCCAGCAGGCGTTGCCGGTAGGCCAGCACGTTGGCGCATTCCGCCGGGATGCGCTGGACCCAGTCGGCGTAGAACAACGCAGGCGCGGCGGCGCAGTCGGCGAGGCTGAAGTCGCTGCCGGTGGCCCAGGTGCGGCCGGCCAGTTTCCGATCTAGCCAAGCGTAGGCGGTGTCGAGCCGGGCGCGTGCCTCCTTCACGCCGAAGGCATCGCGGTCGGCGGCAGGAAGCAGGCTGTCGAACACGACCTTCTGCAGCGGTGTCTGCACATAGTTGTCGAAGACGCGGTCCAGCAGGCGCGCTTCCAGCGCGGTATCCGCGTCGTCGGGGATCAGCCGCACCGGGCCGGGGTAATGCTGCCCGAGATACTCGATGATGATGCTCGACTCCGGCACCGTACGCTCGCCGTCGCGCAACAGGGGCATGCGCCGGATCGGCCACAGCGCGGTGAACTCGCTGTCGGTGGCGGCGTCGTCCGGCGTGAGCACGCGCCATTCGAACGGGATGCCGTTCTCGTACAACGCAATCAGGACCTTCTGACAGTAGGAGGAAAACGGGTGAGCGTAGAGCGCGAGTGACATGCCGGATCGCCTTTGCGGTGGGTTCGTCGATGCGACGAATGGCTGCTGCCCGGATCGACATCCGCCGGCGCACCGTGCGTCGCGGATCGCCGGCTGCGGATGGGGCAATTTGTCTCAGCCGCGCTTGACCGGTGTCAAGGCGGCGCGGTGCGGCGTTGCCGAACATCGCTGTCAACGACATGTGGCCGGGTGGAAACGAGGCAATCCGATGGAATTCCATATCGCCCTCACCGAAGCGGCACCCGATCCCGCCGTGGTGCAGGATGCGCTGTTCGACATCGATCCGACGGCGGTAGCCGATCTGGACATGAGCGGCCTGGTGCTGCGCGTGTCCGCCTCGGCCAGCGCCGCGGACCTGATCGGGATACTGCGCCAGGCCGGCTGGACGGTGACGCCGGAGCAGGTGGTGCAGTTGCCGTCGATCTGCTGCGGCGGTTGCGGCGGCTGAGGCTCGCCGTGCCCGGCCCGGCCGACGCGGGCCGGCAAGAAGATCGCCATGGCCCGAACCGCGGCCGCCAGGCGCCGGTGCCGGCCTGGCTTGTGCCCGACGCCGGCGTCAGGCCGGCGTCAGCCGGGAGGCGATGCGCACCTCGCCGGTGAGCACCTTGTGGATCGGGCACTTGTTGGCGATCTGCAGCAGCCGCTCGCGCTGCTCGTCGTCCAGTTCGCCGTCGAGCGTGATCTCGCGCGTGATGTCGTTGCCCGCCGCGGGCGTACCGTCGGGATTGAACTTGAGTTCCACCGCGACGTGGCGCAGCGGCCAACCCTTGCGCGCGGCGTACATCTGCAGCGTGATCGCGGTGCAGGCGCCTAGCGCGGACAGCAGCAGCCGGTGCGGCGCCGGACCGCTGTTGGCGCCGCCTTCGTCGACCGGTTCGTCGGCGTGCCAGGTGTTGCCCTGGTCGTCGGTGAAATTGACCGTGTACGGCACGGTGCCGGTGCTGGCGCGGACGCTGGGTAGGCTCATGGCGGGGATCTCCTTCGGCGGGTTTCAGATCACGTCCCACAGGTAGCCGTCGTGCGCGAGCACCGCGCCGGCCAGCTGCTCGATCGTCGCGTCCTCGTTGCGCTCCAGGCCGCGCACGTTGCGCGCCATGCGCCGGCGCGCCTGCTTCGCGAACACTTCAGCGATGCTCACGGCCTCGTTCGCGGCGGGATGCGACTGCTTCAGCAGGCTGTCGGCGCGCGACAGCACGCACAGGCCCACGAACAGGTCGATCGCGATGTCGGCCAGGCGCTTCTGGGCGTGCTGCATGTCGGCCGCTTTCTTGCCGTGGCGGCGCAGCAGCGCGTCGGCGGACCTGGACAGTTCGACCGTATACTTCTCGTAGGTGGCGGCGACCTTGCGCAGGCGCGGCGACAGCTCGTGCGCGATGCGGTCGATGCCGTAGCCGGTGGCCTCGCGCACGCGCCGACCGGTGTAGCTGCCGAGCACGCCGAAGCCCTTGATCGGGTCGTTGAAGATGTCGCCCACCGCCGCCTTCAGTTCGCTGAGGCCCGCGCCCACGCCCTTCAGGCCGGACAGGGCGACGTACAGGCGCAGGATCTCGTTGGTGCCCTCGAAGATCGAGAGGATGCGCGTGTCGCGGGTGATCTGCTCGTACGGGAACTCGCGCATGAAACCGTTGCCGGCGGCGATCTGCAGCGCCTCGTAGGACGCGCGCTGCACCGCCTCGCTGGCGAACACCTTGCTCATCGCCGCCTCCACCGAGTAGTCGCCGGCGCCCGAGTCGATCAGGTGGGCCACCATCCATACGGCGCTCTCGGCGGCGAAGCAGTCCACGCTCATCTGCGCGATCTTCTCGCGCACCAGGCCGAACTCGGCGATCGGCTGGCCGAACTGCCTGCGCTCCTTCGCCTGCGCGCAGGCGAGGCGGATCAGCGAACGCATGCCGCCGACCGCGCCGCCGCCGAGGCCGGTGCGGCCGGAGTTGAGGATGCTCATGGCCACCTTGAAGCCCTTGCCGACCGGGCCGAGCACGTTTTCCGCCGGCACCCGCACGTCGGCGAACGCCACCGTGGTGGTGCTTGATGCGCGGATGCCCATCTTGTCCTCGTGCGGGCCGTGGCTCACGCCCGGCCACTTCGCCTCGACCAGGAACGCGGTGATCTTGCCTTCGGGCGTGTCGGTGCGCGCGAACACGGTGTAGAAGTCGGCGATGCCGCCGTTGGTGATCCAGATCTTCTCGCCGGAGAGCGTCCAGCTGCCGTCGTCGTTGCGCACGGCCTTGGTGCGGATCGACGCGGCGTCGGAGCCGGCGCCGGATTCGGTCAGGCAGAACGCGGCGATCATCTCGCCGGTGGCGAGCCGTGGCAGGTAGCGCTGCTTCTGCTCGTCGGTGCCGAACAAGAGCAGGCCCTTCATGCCGATCGAGCTGTGCGCGCCGATGGTCAGCGAGACCGAGCTGTCGTGGCTGGAGGTCTGGCCCAGCACGCGGGCGTAGGCGCCGTTGGAGAGCTCCATGCCGCCGAACTGCTCCGGGATGATCAGCCCGAACAGGCCCATCTCGCGTAGCGCCTGGATGAACCCGGCCGGTTGCTCGGCGTCGCGGTCGTACTGCTTCAGTTCGGCGGTCTTGCCGGCGAGGAACTGATCGATCGCGTCGGTCATCGCGCCGAGCATCTCCCTGTCGCGGGCGCGGATCGCCGGATACGGGAAGAGGTTCTCCTCGAGGATGTTGCCCAGGAACAACTGCTTGGCGACGCTTTCGTCGCTGCGCAGCGTCGGTTGCCCCGTGGGGGCGGGCGGCAGCGTGCTCACGGCATGGCTCTCCCGGGTCGTGGGAGCCCATTCTGGCACTTCCGCCGCGGCGGGCAGTGTCGCGAATCGACGCAGGCGCCGGGCACCGCCTGCCGCCTCGTTCGCGCAGGCGCGGCTGCTTGAAACTCGACCCGGGCGCACCCAAGTCATTGCTGCAGTTGGCTTTACACTGGCCCGCGCACCGGCGAACATCGCCCGTGGCGCAACCCGATTTTGCGGAGGTAGACCATGGCAACCGGTTGGGCCGGCGACGGCGCCGTGCAAGACCAGATCGACGCCACCGTCAACGACGGTGTGCAGCGGGCGCGCCAGCAATTGCGCAAAGGCCCGGGCCTGGCCCATTGCGAGGAATGCGAGGCGCCGATCCCGGAAGCGCGGCGCGCCGCCGTGCCTGGCGTGCGCCTGTGCGTGGCCTGCCAGCAGGAGCGCGACAGCGAGCGCGCCGCCAGCCTGTACAACCGCCGCGGCAGCAAGGACAGCCAGCTGCGCTGAACCGGTCAGCCGCCCGGCAGCGCCGGCACCAGCGTCTGCTGCGCCAGCCACTGGCGGAACGCGGCGGCGGGCAGCGGCCGGCAGATCAGGTAGCCCTGCAGTGCATCGCAGCCCAGCCCGGCCAGCGCGTCCCGCTGCTCGCCGGTTTCCACGCCCTCGCCGACCACGAACAGCTGCTGCTCGTGCGCGATGGTGATGATCGCCTGGATGAACGGGTCCGGCACGCCGGCCTGCAGCGTTTCGACGAACACCCGGTCGATCTTGAGCTCGTGCAGCGGCAACTGCTTGAGGTTGCCGAGCGAGGCGTAGCCCGAACCGAAATCGTCCAGCGAGAACTGGAAACCCAGGCTGGCCAGTTCGCGCAGCTTGTAGGCGACGTCGTCGAGGTCGTGCAGCAGCACGCTTTCGGTGATCTCGATGGTGACCAGCTCGGGCCGCGTGCGGGTGGCGCGGACGGCGTCGTGCACGGTGCGCACGAAATCCTTCGCCAGCAGCTGCCACGCGCTGGCGTTGATCGAGACCCGGGCGTCGGCGTGCGCGGCCGGCCAGCGCTGGCGCTCCAGGCAGGCCTGCTCCAGCACGTGGCGGCCGATCGCGTGGATCAGGCCGGTTTCCTCGGCGATGGGGATGAACTCGTCCGGCGCGATCAGGCCTTCCTGCGGATGGCGCCAGCGCAGCAACGCCTCCGCCGCCACGAAGCGTCCGCGGGCGTCCACCTGGGGCTGGTAGTGCAGTTCGAACTCGTCGCGTTCCAGCGCCAGCCGCAGGCCCTTTTCCAGCAGCAGGCGGCGGTCGGCGCCGGCCTGCATCGTCTGCTCGAACACCATGGTGGTGTTGCGCCCGGCGGCCTTGGCCTGGTGCAGCGCCACCGCGACCTGGCGCAGGGCGGCATCGACGTCGGCGGCCAGGCCGGGCAGCAGGGCGATGCCGCCGCTGACGCCGACGGCCAGGTCGTGCGCGTCGATCCGGAACGGCGCGGTGAGCCGGGCGGTGAGTTCGCGCACCAGCTCGCGCGCGGAAGCCGCCGGCGGCTGGCCGGGAGGCAGCTCGACGTGCAGGGCGAATTCGTCGCCGCCCGGGTGCGCCACCAGTGCGCCCGCCGGCGCCGCCGCGAGCAGCCGTTCGGCGATCGCCTTGAGCAGCAGGTCGCCCACGTCGTGGCCGAGCGCTTCGTTGATGGTGCGGAAATGGTCCAGGTCCAGCATGATCAGCGCGCTGTTGCCGCGCTGTTCGCCCGCCAGCACTGCCTGCACGTGCTCGCGCAGCGCCAGCCGGTTCGGCAGGCCGGTGACCGGGTCATGGTAGGCGAGGTGGCGCAGCTCCGATTCCACCCGTTGCCGGCGCACGGTCTCCGCGCGCAGCGCTTCCAGCCGGTGTTCCAGCAGCGTGTTGCGGTGCTGCAGCTCGCGCCGCAGCTGGTCGCCCATCACCAGCACCAGGGCCAGGAAGGCGAGCGATTCATAGGTCACGGTCTGGATGCCCGCGCGGTTGACCACGTCGGCGTGCAGCGCGGCGGTGGCCTCGATCAGCAGGAACAGCGTCAGTGGCCACGCGCGTTCGCTGCGCGCACGCCACAGCGCCACGCAGCAGCCGATCGCCCACACGTAGACCGCGTCCTTGGCGAGGAAGTAGGGGCCGAACAGGGCGGACCTGGTGCCGGCGAAATTGCTGACCTGCTCGCCCCAGGGCAGGCGGATCGGCTCGCGCTGCACGATCCCGGAATAGATCACGCCGTCGGGCGAGAAGGCATTGGCCAGCAGCAGCGGGCCGAACACCGCCACGGCCACCAGCAACCAGCGTCGCCGATGGCGCAGCCCGGCGTAATGGCCCAGGAACCACACGGCGGCGGGGTAGATCAGGCAGGCAAACCCCATCTGCCAGCGGATCAGCGTACGCGCCAGCTCCAGCGAATCGTTGCGGAAGATGCCGGCGGTCAGCAACAGGTAGCCGGCCAGCAGCAGGCTGAGCCAGCCGAACGACTGGTTCACCGGCTCGCGTTCGCCGGCCGACCCCACGAGCAGGGCATGCACGCCGGCGAAGAGGCAGATGCCGCAGGCGATCAGCAAGCTGGACGCATACAAAGTCATGAATCGGCCAAGTGCCTGTCGGCAAATCCCCCGTGGCCCCCCTTGGCGGACATGTTACCCACCTCGCTGCCCCGGACCCAAGCGAATCCGGCGGGCTGGGCGACGTGCGCCGCGGCCGGCGACACGGATCACATCCGGTCGCCACGGCGGGGGAGTATGGTTGGCGGTGTCAGCATTCGCCCGCGACCCGTCGTGGAGGTAAAGGCCATTTCGACCCCGACTCCCCCCGCCGAGATTGCCCCTGGCATCGACTATTTCTTCGCCCTGCGTCCCGACGACCGGGCCCGCGCGGAGATCGCCGATGCCGCCGCGCGTTTCCGCCGTGCGCAGCGCGCCAGCGGGGTGCCGGTACCGATCGACAACCTGCACCTCCTGCTGTGTCCGATGGGCCGCCCCGAACGGTTGCGCCAGTCCCCGGAGCACGCCCTGCTGGCTGCCGGTGCCGCGGTGCGGGCGCACGCGTTCGTGGTCACCCTGGACACCGCCATGCGCTGCATTCCCGTCGGTGGGCAGTTCCCGTTCGTGCTGTGCGCGGACCCGGCGGCCACGGAGGCGACGCTGCAGCTGCGCAAGGCGATCGGCGAGGCGCAGCGCGCACAGGGGCTGCGGGTCAGCGGCGTGTCCAGCTTCCACCCCCACGTGGCGCTGCAGCATGGCCCGGCGATCGACGCGATCGAGGAGTCGGTTCCCCCGATCCAGTGGCGCGCCGAGGAGTTCGTGTTGATTCGCAGCTTTTTCGGCCAGTCCAGCCATGAGGTCGTCGGGCGCTGGCCGCTGCCGCGCGTGCCGGCGCCGGCGCCGGTCGACCTGCTGGCGGAGCTGGCCAACCTGCCGGAACTGCCCCCGCTGCCCGACGAACCGTGACGACGGTTTCCGGGCGTCCGATCCCTAGATCGGCGGTTCCGCCCGGCCCTGCGGCGCGTGCAGGCTTCGCTGCCGCGCCAGCGCGTGCTCGCGCTGGGCGATGTAGAGGCTGGCGCCGATGATGATGGCCGCGCCCAGCGCGGTATAGCGGTCCACCGCTTCGCCGAAGATCCACCACGCCAGCACCGCCACGATCAGCAACTGCAGGTAGCTGAAGGGCGCCAGCATGGAGGCCTCGGCCTGGCGCAGCGCGCGCGTCCAGCAATAGTGGCCGCCGGTGCCCAGCGCGCCGGAGAGCACCAGCCACGGCCAGATGGTGGCGTGCGGCCATTGCCACACGGCCAGCGCCGCGGGCAGCGACAGCGGCACCCACAGCAAGGTGGTCAGCAGCACGATGCGGTCCGCCGGCTCGCTGCCGGTCAGCGACTTGATGCTGATGGTCACCGCGCCGGTGAGCCCCGCCGCCAGCAGCGCGACCAGGCTGCCCGGGGCGAACGCGGCGCTGCCCGGGCGCACGATCACCAGCACGCCGATGAAGCCCGCCACCACCGCGCTCCAGCGCCGCCGCCGCACCACCTCGCCGAGAAAGATCACCGCGCCGATGGTCACGAACAGCGGCGAGGAATACGACAGCGCCACCGCCTCGGCCAGCGGCAGGTTCACGATCGCCCAGAAGCCGGCCAGCATGCCGCCCATGCCCAGCACGCAGCGCATCACGTAGAAGCCGAAGCGCGGCGTGCGCAGCAGCGACCAGCCCGGCCCGACCAGCAGCGGCAGCGCGAACAGCGCGCCGAACGTGCTGCGGAAGAAGGTGATCTGGAACGGATGCAGCTGCGCCGAGGCCAGCCGGATCGACACCGCCATCAGCGCGAACAGGCTGGCGCTGGCCAGCATCAGCAGCACCGCGCGCGAAGGCAACGCGGAAGGTGGCGGCGAGGGGAGATTGGGAGCCAGGGACGATCGCCGCGACGGTGAAGGTGGCGCGCATGGTAACGCAACCGCCCGCCGCCGCAGGGCGGGCACCGCCCGCCGATTTCCAACGCGTCGCCAGGAGCGGCGGGCAGTGCCCGCCCTACGCGGCCGGATCAGCGCGGCGCGGAATGGTATTCCTTACCCTCCGTGTTCCTTGCCGTCCGACCAGGCCTGCAGGCGTTCGCGCACCGCCGGCTCCAGGCTCTTCATGCCCCAGCGGCGGCCTTCCGCCAGCGCGGCTTCGCTCGATTTGCCGTCGATCAGGGCCGCGCGCAGCGCGATCATCGCGCCAACCCGGTTGCTGCTGGCGCAATGCACCAGGGTCTCCTGCGCGCCGGCCTCGCGCAGCAACCGGTCGAAGCGGATCACGTTCGCCCGGGTCAGGTCGCCGGCGCCGTGGATGGGCAGGTTGTGATAGCCGATGCCCGCCGTGCGCATCGCGGCGGACTCGTCGAAGTGCGGCGTCTCGCTGTCGACGCTGAGGTCGATCACCTGCGCGATGCCGGCGGCCTTCAGCGCGGCCATGTCACTCGCCTGCAAGCGGCCCGAGGCCGCCCGGTGCGGGGCCGGGAACGACACGTTCGGCAGGCCGCCCAGCGCGGCCTCGACCGGGGCGGCGGCGTGCACGGCGAGCGGGGCGACCGTCACGGCCAGGGACAGCAGCAGGGATCGAAACATGGCGGCAACCTCGCGACGAAGCGCCCACAGGATAGCCCACACGTCGGCGCGGGCATCTACTGTCGCGGCTGCAATCGCAACCCGCGCGGCGTCAGCCACCGCTCGACGAGCTCGAACAGGCCCTGCACCAGCAGCGCGAGCGCGGCGGCCGGAATCGCGCCTTCCAGGATCAGCGCCATGCTGTCCAGCCGGATGCCGGTGAGGATCGGTTGGCCGTAGCCGCCGGCGCCGATCAGCGCGGCCAGGGTGGCCGTGCCCACGTTGATGACCGCCGCGGTCTTGATGCCGGCCAGGATCGAGCGCATGGCCAGCGGCAACTCGATGCGGCGCAGCCGCACCCGCGGCGGGAGGCCGAGCGCCGCGGCCGATTCGATCAGTTCCGGCGCAATGCCGGCCAGGCCGGCATGCGTGTTGCGCACGATCGGCAGCAGGCTGTACAGGAACAGCGCAGCCACCGCCGGCCAGGTGCCGATGCCCAGCAGCGGGATCATGAACACGAACATCGCCAGCGACGGCACCGTCTGCAGCACGCCGGTGGCGGCGATCACCAGCTGCCCCAGCCGGCGCCGGCGCGCGGCCACGATACCCAGCGGGATGGCCAGCAGCAACGCCAGGCCCAGCGACACGGCCACCAGTTCGACGTGCTCCACGCTGCGCTGGCGCAACCGCTGCCACGGGCCGCGCCACCCCGCGTCCACCTGCGTGCCGAGGAAGTCGGCGGCCACCGCGCTGTCGCGGCGACGGTCCAGCTTCACCGCGGCATTCATCGCGCGCATCGCCGGCTCGTCGATGCGGCCGGCGAGCTGGCGCAGGGCGGCGACGAAGGCGGGCTGGTCGCGCTGCAGCGTCAGCCGGTACAGGAACACCGCCTGGTAGCGCGGAAAGTAGTGGCGGTCGTCGCGCAGCACGCGCAGGTGGTAGTACGGGATCTCCGCGTCGGTGCTGTACAGGTCGATCGCGTCCACCGCGCCGCTGGCCACCGCGCGGTATGACAGCGTGTGGTCCAACCCGCTGACCATCGTTTGCGGCAAGCCATAGGCGCGGCGCAAACCCGGCCAGCCATCGCCGCGATCCATGAACTCGTTGGAGAAGCCGAAGCGCAATGACGGGTGCGCGCGCAGGTCGGAAATGCGTTCGATGCCCAGCTGCGCCGCCTCGTCCCGGCGCATGCCGATCGCGTAGGTGTTGTCGAAGCCCAGCGAATCGGTGATGCCGATGCCCAGCGGTTTGAGCCGGGCGCGCAGGGTGGCGATGTCGGCGTCGGCGGGCACGTCGTGCAGCAGTTCGTGGCTCAACGTGCCGGTGTATTCCGGGTAGGCGTCGATGTCGCCCTGGCGCAGGGCCTGCCACAGGATGCTGCTGCCGCCGAGTTCGCGCTCGTGCACGGCCGGCACGCCGGCATCGCGTGCGGCCAGCCGCGCGATCTCGCCCAGGATCACCGACTCGGTGAACTGCTTGGAGCCGATGCGCACCGGTTGCGCGACGGCCAGGGCGGACCACAGGCAGGCCAGCAGCGCGAGGACGGGGCGGGCGAACATCCCGGTCATGGCGCGGCCGGCAGCGTGCGCTGCGCCTGCACGAACCGGCGCACGAAGTCGTCGGCTGGGCGGTCGCGCAAGTCCGCGTAGCTGCCGTCCTGCACCACCGCGCCGCGGCGCAGCAGCACCAGCCGGCGGGCGAACCACGCCGCCTCGGCGAGGTCGTGGGTGACCACGATCACGGTCTTGCCGAGCTCGGCGAAGATGCGTTGCAACTGCTCCTGCAGCTCGTGGCGCACGATCGGGTCCAGCGCGCCCAGCGGCTCGTCCAGCAGCAACGCGTCGGGGTCGGCCATCAGGGCGCGCATCAGTGCCACGCGCTGGCGCTGGCCGCCGGAGAGCTCGGCCGGGTAGCGTGCCAGCGCGTCGGCCGGCAGCCGGGTGAGCCGGGCCAGCGCCTGCGCGCGCTCGCGGATGCGTGGCGCCGCCCAGCCCAGGTACTGCGGCAGCAGGCCGAGGTTGCCCATCGCGGTGAGGTGCGGAAACAGGCCGCCATCCTGGATCACGTAGCCCACGCGGCGGCGCAGGGCCAGCACGTCGGCCGGCTGCAGGATGCGGTCGTCCACCCGCACGCAGCCGCTGTCGGTGCGCTCCAGCCCCAGCAGCAGGCGCAGCACGGTGGATTTGCCCGAACCGCTGCTGCCGATCAGCGCGGTGGTGCTGCCGGCCTCGAATGCCAGCTCGACCGGCTGCAGCGCCACGATGTCGCCGTAGCGCTTGCTGGCGCCTTCCAGCGCGAAACGGATGCCGCCGCCGGCGTCAGCGGCGGCCATGGTTCCGCGCGCGATGCCGTCCGCGCCGCGGCGGGGCCGGGCGCACGTTCACGCTGGCGGGGCCGCGGTGGTGAAGCGGGCGAGAAAGTCGGCCGCCGGCTGCGGGCGGCCCAGGTGGAACCCCTGGCCGAAGTCGCAGCCCATGTCGACCAGCAGCGCCTGGGTGGCGGCATCCTCGATGCCTTCGGCGGTGGTGGCCAGGTCCATGTGGTGGGCCATGTTGATGATCGCGCGCACCAGCTTGGCGGTGTGCGGCTCGCTGCGGATCGCGCCGATCAGCGACTGGTCGATCTTCAGCTCGGTGGCCGGGAACTGGCGCAGGTAGGCGATCGAGGCATAGCCGGTGCCGAAGTCGTCGATCGCGATGCAGACGCCGCGGTCGCGCAGCCGACGCAGCACCTGCACGCTCAGTTCGAGGTCGTTGACCAGGGTGGTTTCGGTGATCTCCACGATCACCGCGGTCGGCGGCACGCCCCAGATCTCCAGCGCGCCGAGCAGCTGCTCGACCATGCCGGGGCGCGACAGCACCCGCGGCGAGAAGTTGATGGCGAAGCGCAGGCCCTGGAACGAGGGCAGGCTGGCCACGTGGCGCAGGGTGGTGTTCATGCTCCAGCGGGTGAGCACCGAGATCAGGTCGCTCTGCTCGGAGAAGGGCACGAAGTTGGCCGGCGAGACCTCGCCGTGGCTGGGGCTGCTCCAGCGCGCGAGCGATTCGGCGCCGGCCAGGCGGTCGGCCTGCAGGTTCCAGATCGGCTGGAAGAACACCTGCAGCCGGTTGGCGTCCAGCGCCTCGCGCAGCTCGTCGTAGAAGATCTCGACCTGGGTGTCGTGCGGTTCGTAGACCACGTACAGCTCGCCGCGCCGCTGCGCCTCGTCCAGCGCCATGCTGGCGCGGCGGCACAGGCGGTCGGCGCCGGGGCCGTGGTCGGGGTACAGCGCGATGCCCATCACCGGCCGCACCAGCCAGGGCGACACGGTGCCGTCCAGCGGCTGCTCGAAGGCCTGGGTCAGGCGCGTGCCGGCGAGCAGGGCGTGATTGGCGCTGAGCATCGCCGGCAGCAGCACCACGAAACTGTCCTCGCCGGCGCGGAACACGCGGTCGATCGGGCGCAGCGAGCGCTGGATCAGGGCGTGCGCCATGTCCTCGGCCTGTTCGCCCTGGGCATAGCCGAAGCGCAGGCTGATCTCGCGCAGGCCGGGCACGCGCAGCATCAGCACGGCAAAGCGCTCGCCCGCGCTGGCGCGGATGTGCGCGTCGATCTGCTCGAAGATGTGTTCGCGGTTCAGCATGCGGCGGCGGGCCAGTGGGGGAGCGGGCGGACGGGCGGCAAGGTCGCCATCATTACAGGAAGAACCGGCTCGCATCGATACCGTAGTCGCCGACCGCCAGGCTGCGCACGATGTCGACCTCGTCCTTGTCGCCCAGCTGCATCAGGTCCACCGGGCGAAAGTCCTCCAGCGGCTGCTTGTTCGGCGTGCTCAGGATCGCCACGCGCGGGCGCAGCCGGCGCACCTGGTTCTGCGCCATCACGATCGCCACCTCGCCGGTGCTCAGCTCCACCAGCGAGCCGGTGGGATAGACGCCCAGGCAGACCTGGAACTGCTCGACCACCTCGGCCTGGTGCAGGCGGTTGCGCGCGGCGTAGATCTGCTGCAGCGCCTGGTGGCGCGAGATGGGCGCGCGGTAGGGGCGCACGCTGGACATCGCGTCGTAGCTGTCGATGATGCCCAGCATGCGCCCGCTGATCGGAATGGCGTGGCCGGCCAGGCCATCCGGGTAGCCGCTGCCGTCGTGCCGCTCGTGGTGGGTGCGCACGATGTCGAGCACGTCGAGGTTGGCGATGCCGGCTTCGTCCAGCAGGGCCAGCCCGTGATCCACGTGCGAGCGGATCACGTCCACCTCGCTCGGCGCCAGCGAACCGGGGTATTGCAGCAGGTGCTCGGGCAGGCGGGTCTTGCCCACGTCCATCAGCAGGCCGCCGGCGGCCAGGCTGAAGATGGTTTCCTCGTCGAAACCCATGTGGCGGCCGAACGCCGCGGCCAGCGCGCTGCAGCTCACCGCATGGCTGTAGGAGTAGCTGTCGCTGCGGCGCAGGCCCTCGACCAGGAAGAACGCATCCGCGCTGCGCAGCACCGTGGCCACCAGCGGACGCACCGCCCGTTCCACGCGCTCCACCGACAGCTCGCGCCCGCTGGTCACGTCCTCGAACAGGCCGTCGATGATCTGCGAGGCGTTTTCCAGCGCGGCGCGTGCGCGCGGCGCCTCGTCCTCGACCGCGGCGAGGTCGGCGTAATGCGTGCGGCTGCTGAAGCGGTTGCGCGAAGCGTCCGAGCGCATCAGCGCCTGCGGCGCGTCCGCCGGCACCAGCCGGCGCGCGTCGATCCAGACTTCGCGGCACAACCGCTGCAGGGTCTCGATATCCTCCAGCCGGGTCAGGGCGACGCCCTGCAGCGCGAACGGCGTCTCTTCCCATGGCCGGTCGAGCCGGCACACGAACATGCCCAGCTGCAGATCGGCCACGTCGATCAGACGCTCTTCGATTTCGAAAGCCACGCTTGCTCCGGCCGGACGTGCGGCGCTGATCGAAGGTGGCGCACGCCACGCATCAGCATCCCGCGAATCAGGTTAGCAGCAGTGCGGATCGTCGCGCCAACGACTGGCAGGCCTGAGGCGCGGCGGCGTACCCTGTGCGCCCCTTTCCCGGTGTCGTTTTCATGCCTCTGCCGCATCGCCTGATCCGCCTCGTGCGCGCCGGCCATCTCTACCTTGGCGTGTTCACCGCGCCGATGCTGCTGTTCCTGGCGGTGAGCGGCGGCCTGCAGACCTTCGGCCTGCACGAAGCCGGCCGCGACGGCAGTTACCAGCCGCCCGCGTGGCTGGCCAGCATGGCCCAGCTGCACAAGAAGCAGACCCTGCAGGTGCCGGTGCGGCGCCCGCGCCCGACGGCCACGACGGCGCCCATGGCGGTATCCGCGCCCGCTGCCCACCCTTTGCGGCGCAATCCGTTGCCGATGAAGGTTTTCTTTGCGGTGGTCGCGCTGGGGTTGTTCGCCTCGGTGTGCAGCGGGCTGTACATGGCCTGGCGCTTCAGCCGCCGCCCCCTGGTGTTTGGCGCGGTCCTGTTCGGCGGCATCACGGTGCCCCTGCTGCTGTTGCTGGCCTGAGCCGGTTGCGGCATGGCCAACGTGCAGCTCGACCACTCGCAGCATCGCCCGGCGCGCGCCGCGTTCGCGCTGCGTTACCTCGTGCACGACTTCGTGATGCCGATGAACGTGGGCAGCGTGTTCCGCATCGCCGACGCGCTGGGGGTGGAGATGGTCCATCTCACCGGCGGCTCGACGGTGCCGCCCAACCGCAAGCTGCGCCGGACCTCGCGCGGGACCGAACAGCACGTGCCGTTTCGCCACGACCCCGACCCGCTGCCGGTGCTGCACGAACTGAAGGCCGCCGGCTACCGCATCGTCAGCCTGGAGCTCACCGGCGCCAGCATCGACATCCGCGAGCTGCCGGTGGCGCCTGCCGATCGCCTCTGCCTGGTGCTGGGTTCGGAGAACCGCGGCGTGAGCCAGGCGCTGCTGGATGCCTCCGACCACACCGTGCACATCCCCATGCTGGGCGTGCATTCGTCGATGAACGTGGCCACTGCCTGCGCGATCGCCAGCTTCGAGATCACCCGGGCGTTTGCGCTCCCGCCGGCTTGACGCCGTCGTCGCCGAGGCGCGGGGGCGCGTTTGCCGCCGCTCGGTCCGGCGGTCCGGCGGGCGCGGGCATGATCAACCGGTCGACCGGATAGCCGCGCTGGCGCGAGTGTTCGATGAGGGTCTGCAGCAGTGCCCGGTCCATCGTGGGCTGGCGCGAGAGTATCCACAGATGGTCGCGGTCGGGGTTTCCGATTACCGCCCACTGGTAGCCGGGGTCCACCTCGATCACCCAGTAGTCGGCCCATGCCATCGGCAGCCAGGCCAGCCAGCCGGGTGCGAAGCGTACTTCCAGCGCGGCGGGCTGGCGCTCCTTGAACCGTGCCACTCCGTCGGCGGACATCGGGCCCTTGCCGGTGCGGCAGGTGTTGTGCACGTGGATGGTGCCGTCCGGGTTTGGCGTGTAGGTGGCGACCACGGCATCGAGGCACTTGCGCTCGAAATACATCGGCAGGCGCGCGATCTCGTGCCAGCGGCCGGCATAGCGGTGCAGGTCCAGCGACGGCACCGGCCGGTTTGGCAGGCTGGCGGCCACAGCGGGCCAGGCGGCGATGACGGTCGCCACGAGCAGCAGCGGGCGGAACATGCGCATGGGGTGGCTCCGTGGATGCGTGAGGGCGATCGGTGGAGGGTCGCGCTGGCGGTGGTGCGGTCTAGCGGTAGCGTGCTTCCTGCAGGTCGATCTCGCGCACCAGCCGGCGCGAGACCTCGTCGGAGATGTGGTGGTGGCGGGCCAGTTCGAAGATCGCCTCGCGCTGGCCCTGCAAGGCGGCCAGGCGCAGTTCGCGTTCGGCGAGGTCGGCCTTGCGCAGCTGTCGTGCCTCTTCCTCGCCGGAGGCCTCCTCGTCCAGCCAGTGCTGGTACAGCGCGATCACCCGGGTGCCCGCGTTGGTGTAGATGTCGACCTCGCTGGCCGGCGCCTTGCCCAGCAGTTCGTGCTGGGTTTTCTCCACGGCGGCGATGGCTGCGGTGGCGGCGGTGCGACGGGCCAGGTTCTCCTCTCGGAGGACAGCCGGTTCCGGCGGCAGTTCCAGTCCCTTGAGCAGCGGCGGCAGGCCGATGCTGGCGACCACCAGCGAGAGCAGGATCACCGCGGTGGCGAGGAAGATGGTCAGCTCGCGGGCGGGGAAGGGCGTGCCGTCGGGCAGCAGCAGCGGCAGCGTCATCACGCCGGCCAGGGTGATCGCCCCGCGCACGCCGGCCAGCGAGGTGGCCAGCAGCAGACGCCAATGCGGCCGGTGCGCCGGCGTGCCGTGGTGGTGCGCCCGGAGCACGTTCAGCCGCAGCGAGACCCAGACCCAGGCCAGGCGCAGCAAGGCCAGCCCGAAGTTGATCGCCAGCGCGTACACCAGCAGCCACCACGGGTTGCGATGGCCGCTTTGCGCCACGGACTCCATCGCGCCGCGCAGGCTGGCGGGCAGCTGCTCGCCCAGCAGCACGAACATGATGCCGTTCAGCGCGAACTGCACCGTGTTCCACACCGCCGTGCGCTGCACGCGCGTGGTCGCCAGCAGCCGGCCGCTGAGTTCGACGTAGCTCATGGTGATGCCGGCGGCGACTGCGGCGAGGATGCCGGAGGCATGCACCTGCTCGGCCAGCAGGTAGGCGCCGAACGGAATCAGCAGGCTGATCAGGATCGGCGAGCCGGCTTCCTGGCCGAACTGCCGCGACAGCCAGCGCTGCGCGAAACTCACTGCCACCGTGAACGCCACGCCGGCCCCGAGCCCGGCCAGTGCCACCCACAGGAAGGTCAGCGAGGCGGACAGCAGCGAGAAGCCGCCGGTCACCGCCGCCGCCACGGCGAAGCGGAAACAGACCAGGCCGGTGGCGTCGTTGAGCAGCGACTCGCCTTCGAGGATGTGCATCAGCCGCTTCGGGATCGGCACGCGCGACGTGATGGAGGACACCGCCACCGGATCAGTCGGCGACACGATCGCCGCCAGCGCGAACGCCACCGCCAGCGGCATCGCCGGGATCAGCCAGTGGATCAGGAACCCGGCGCCGACCACGGTGAAGACCACCAGGCCCAGCGCCAGCGCCAGGATCGCGCCGCGATCGCGCATCAGCCCGTCCTTGGGAATGCGCCAGCCGTCGAGGAACAGCAGCGGCGGCAGGAACAGCAGGAAGAAGATCGCCGGATCGAGCGCCACGCCGTGTTTGAACACGCCGGCGATCACCGCGCCCAGGGCGATCTGTACCAGCGGCAGCGGCAGCGAAAACGGCAACATGCGCACCAGGTAGCCGCTGCCGACGACGGCAAGCAACATGGCCAGGGCGACTTCGATCGAACTCATGCGTGTTCCGGGGATTCGGTTTCGCCCGCATGGTACCGCCCGGAGGAATCCCGATCCGCGAGCACATCGATCCGCGCGAATGGTCGCCGCTGCCGCGGCGGGTGGGGTGCCGGAAGCTGATCGCACGGCCAGCCGCTGGCCGTGGCGCGGCCAAGGGCATACCATCGCCCGTTCCCGTCGCCCCTCCCCAGGCCCAGGAGATCGCGTGCAGCCGATCATCGACGTCAGACAGCTCAGCAAGACCTACGCCTCCGGTTTCCAGGCGCTCAAGCCGATCGACCTGCAGATCCGCCAGGGCGAGATTTTCGCGTTGCTCGGCCCCAATGGCGCCGGCAAGACCACCCTGATCAGCATCATCTGCGGCATCGTCAATCCCACCGAAGGCTCCGTGCTGGCCGATGGCCACGACGTGGTGCGCGAATACCGCGCCGCGCGCTCGCAGATCGGCCTGGTGCCGCAGGAGCTGACCACCGACTCGTTCGAGACGGTGTGGAACACGGTCAGCTTCAGCCGCGGCCTGTTCGGCAGGGCGCCAGACCCGGCGTACATCGAGAAGGTGCTGAAGGACCTCTCGCTGTGGAGCAAGAAGGACAACAAGATGATCACCCTGTCCGGCGGCATGAAGCGCCGGGTGATGATCGCCAAGGCGCTGTCGCACGAGCCGCGCATCCTGTTCCTGGACGAACCCACCGCCGGCGTCGACGTGGAGCTGCGCCGCGACATGTGGACCATGGTGCGCGGCCTGCGCGCCAGTGGCGTCACCATCATCCTCACCACGCACTACATCGACGAGGCCGAGGAGATGGCCGACCGCATCGGCGTGATCAACAAGGGCGAGCTGATCCTGGTGCAGGACAAGGCCGAGCTGATGAACAAGCTCGGCCGGCGGCAGCTGACCCTGCAGTTGCAGGCCCCGCTGGCGGCGATTCCCGCGGGGCTCGCCGGCCACGCGCTGGAACTGTCCGCCGACGGCCAGCAGCTGGTCTACACCTTCGACGCGCAGGACGAGCGCAGCGGCATCGACGTGCTGCTGCGGCGGCTGGCCGAGGCCGGCATCGACTTCAAGGATCTGAAAACCAGCCAGAGCTCGCTGGAGGACATTTTCGTGGACCTGGTCAGGGAGCGCGCATGAACATCCATGGCATCCGCGCGATCTACGGCTTCGAGATGGCGCGCACGCGGCGCACCCTGCTGCAGAGCATCGTTTCGCCGGTGATCTCCACCTCGCTGTACTTCGTGGTGTTCGGCGCGGCGATCGGCTCGCACATGCAGGGCATCGACGGGGTCAGCTACGGCGCCTTCATCGTGCCGGGACTGGTGATGCTGTCGCTGCTCACCCAGAGCATCTCCAACGCCTCGTTCGGGATCTACTTCCCCAAGTTCGTCGGCACCATCTACGAGATCCTGTCGGCGCCGGTGTCGCCATTCGAGATCGTCGCCGGCTATGTCGGCGCGGCGGCGAGCAAGTCGATCATCCTGGGCGCGATCATCCTGGCCACCGCGCGGCTGTTCGTCAGCTTCGAGATCGCGCACCCGCTGTGGATGGTCGCGTTCCTGGTGCTCACCGCGGTGACCTTCAGCCTGTTCGGCTTCATCATCGGCATCTGGGCGGACAACTTCGAGAAGCTGCAACTGGTGCCGCTGCTGATCGTCACGCCGCTGACCTTCCTCGGCGGCAGTTTCTACTCGATCCACATGCTGTCGCCGTTGTGGCAGAAGGTGACCCTGTTCAATCCGGTGGTGTACCTGATCAGCGGGTTCCGCTGGAGTTTCTACGGCGTGGCGGACGTCGGCGTGGGGATCAGCCTGGGCATGACCCTGGTGTTCCTCGGCGTGTGCCTGGGGCTGGTGTGGTGGATCTTCCGCAGCGGCTACCGCCTGAAGGCGTGAGCGCCGACGGAACGAATCGCGCGCAGGCCAGTCCCAGCACCATCGGAAGACAATCACGGGGAAGCTCATGCGCAGGCAAACTTCAACGGGTAGCTGGATCGCCGCGGCGATCGTGCTGATCGTGCTGGTCGGGGCAGGGGTGTGGCTGGTGCGCCGCGCCATGCAGCCCGAGATGGCGAGCCCGCCGACGGCGGAAATGCCGACACCGGCCACCGGCGGCAGTGCCGCGGCGCCGATCCGGCATCCGATCGAGCAGGCGCAGGCCACTCCCGCCAGTGCCTCGACCGCGCCGCTGCCGGCGCTGGAGCAGAGCGACGACGACGTGCTGGCCGCACTGCAGCGGCTGGCCGGCGACAGCGAGCTGTCGCTGCTGCTGGTGCGCCCGCAGATCATCAACCGCATCGTGGCCAGCATCGACGCCATGCCCGGGCGCAGCCTCGGCGGCATCATGATGCCTGCGCGCCCGCCCAAGGGCGCCTTCGTCACCGGCGAAACGGACGGCCAGACGGTGATCGGCGAAGCCAACGCCGCGCGCTACGCGCCGTACATGGCGATCGTCGAGCAGGTCGATCCGCAGGCGCTGGTGGCCTGGTACGTGCACGCCTATCCGCTGTTCCAGCAGGCCTACGAACACCTGGGCTATCCGCATGGCTACTTCAACGACCGCCTGATCACGGTGATCGACGACCTGCTGGCCGCGCCCGAACCGGCCACGCCGCCGGCACTGCTGCCGTCCAGGGGCCAGTACGTGTTCGCCGACCCGGCGCTGGAGGCGCGCTCGGCCGGCCAGCGCCTGCTGCTGCGCACCGGAGCGGCCAACGAAGCGAAGATCAAGGCCCGGCTGCGCACCATCCGCAGCCTGCTGGTCGGCCAGCACCTGCAGCCGGCCACCACCGGTTCCGCACTGCACGAGCAGGAGCCCGCCAGCGGGCGATGATCTTGCGAATCCCGAATCCCGAATCCCGAATCCCGAATCCCGAATCCCGGCATAAAGGCATCGCCCGCGAGCGGGCTCCTACGGATACGCCGTGCCGTCCTTGTGCGTGTAGGCGCCGGTCGCGCCGTCCCAATGCAAGTCGATGTCGGGATAGTGGCAGCGGTCGTTCGGATGGCGACTGCCGATCTCCAGATAGACGGCTGTTTGCATGCTCCGATTGACCAAGTGATGACCGTCGGGGCAGTTCTTCGGAAACGCCGCGAACTCGCCCGTGCGCAGCAGCTGCTCGCCCTCGTCGGTGATCAGCACCAGCTCGCCTGACAGCACGCAGACGAACTCGTCCTCGTCGGTGTGCCAGTGCCGCTGGCTCGACCATGCACCCGGCGGAAGCTGCGTGAGATTGACGCCGAAGTCGGTGAGGCCGCCGGCATCGCCAAGCGCCTGCCGGATGCGCGCACCGGCGAAGGCGGCAAACGGCGGTGGATAGCCCGAGCCCTTGCGCGCGGGTACCTGGCTGATATCGATCTTCGGCATGACGATTCTCCGGCGTGGGCGGCGATTGTCTCCCGAAACCCCGCCGCTGCCGCAAATGAGCGCTTTCTGTACATCGGACCGGCTACAGTGGGCCGACGTCGCAAGACCGTGCGTGGAGGACGGAATCATGAGGCGTGGCTGCTGGCTGCTTGTTCTGATGCTGGCCTGGCTGATGGCGCCGGCCTCGCTGCGCGCCGACGCGCCGACGGCCGTGCCATCCGTGACGGTGGCGCGGATCACCCTGGACGGGCCGATCGGGCCGGCCGCGGCGGAATACTTCGACGATGCGACCCGGCGCGCGGTGGCCGACGGTGCGGTGGCGATCGTGCTGCAGCTGGATACGCCGGGCGGGCTGTCCGAGTCGATGCGCCAGATCATCGGCCGCATGCTGGCGCTGCCGGTGCCGGTGCTGGTCTACGTGGCACCCGGTGGTGCGCGCGCGGCCTCGGCCGGCACCTACATCCTCTACGCCGGGCAGATCGCCGCGATGGCGCCGGCCACCCACCTGGGCGCGGCCACGCCGGTCTCGCTGGGGGGCGCCACGCCGATGCCGTTGCCGGTGCCCAAGGCGGGCGAGCCGGCCAGGACCGGTTCCAGCGCGCCGCCCGCGCCGGATGAGGCCGGCGACAACGCCGAATCGCACAAGGTGCTGAACGACGCGATCGCCTACATCCGCTCGCTGGCCCAGCTGCGCGGGCGCAACGCGGCC
Source organism: Rhodanobacter sp. (assembly GCA_049650465.1). Classification (GTDB taxonomy): domain Bacteria; phylum Pseudomonadota; class Gammaproteobacteria; order Xanthomonadales; family Rhodanobacteraceae; genus Rhodanobacter. The sequence goes on from JBASAF010000021.1 coordinate 148,725, forward strand.
TGGGCCGAGCAGGCCGTGCGCGGCGCCGCGACGCTGACCGCCAGCGAGGCGGCGCAGCAGCACGTGATCGACTTCGTCGCCAGCGATGTGACCGACCTGCTGGCGAAAGCCGATGGGCGCGCGGTGCGCGTCGGCGAGCGCCAGCTGACCCTGCAGCTGAAGGGCGCCAGCGTGCGCGACTACGCGCCGGGCGCGCGCACCCGCTTCCTCGGCATCATCACCAACCCGACCATCGCCTATCTGTTGTTGCTCGGCGGCATCTTCGGCCTGGCGCTGGAAGCGATGCATCCGGGTGCGATGCTGCCCGGCATCGTGGGCGCGATCAGCCTGCTGGTAGGCCTGTACGCCTTGCAGTTGCTGCCGGTGAACTACGCCGGGCTGGCGCTGATGGCGCTGGGCATCGGCCTGCTGGTGGCCGAGGCGGTCAATCCCACGGTGGGCGCGTTCGGCGTGGGCGGGCTGGTGGCCTTCGTGATCGGCTCGGTGATGCTGATGAAGACCGGCGTGCCCGGCTACGCGGTCAACCTGGGCGTGATCGGTGGCATCGCGGTGGGTTTCGCGGCGCTGCTGGGCACCGTGGTATGGCTGGTGTTCCGCGCGCGTCGCGCCCGGCCGTTCGGCGGCGATGCCGCGATGGTCGAGGAAACCGGCCGTCTGCTGGAAAGCGTGGCCGCAGGCGGCGAGAGCTGGGCGATGCTGCACGGCGAGCGCTGGCGCGTGCGCTGCGCGGTCGAGCTGCCGGCGGGCGCCGCGGTGCGGGTGGTGTCGCGGCAGGGTTTGCTGTTGTGGGTCGAGCCGGCCTCCGCCGTCGCGACCGTCTGAGGCTTTTGACAGGAGAAGACCATGTTCGGATTCGTCGGTGTGTTGATCATCCTCGGCATCCTGCTGCTGTTCGCCACGATCAAGATCCTGCCGGAGTACCAGCGCGGCGTGGTGCTGACCCTGGGCCGCTACACCAGCACCAAGGGCCCCGGCCTGGTGCTGCTGATCCCGGTGGTGCAGCAGATGCTGCGTGTGGACCTGCGCGTCACCGTGCTGGACGTGCCGCCGCAGGACGTGATCTCGCGCGACAACGTCTCGGTGCGCGTCAACGCGGTGGTGTATTTCCGCGTGGTCGACTCGGACAAATCGGTACTGGAGGTGGAGAATTTCCTGCAGGCCACCAGCCAGCTGGCGCAGACGCGGTTGCGCTCCGTGCTGGGCCAGCACGAGCTGGACGAGATCCTGTCCCAGCGCGAGTCGATCAACCACACCTTGCAGGTCACCCTGGACGAGGCCACCGACCCGTGGGGCATCAAGGTGATGAACGTGGAGATCAAGGACGTCGATCTCAACGAGACCATGGTGCGGGCGATCGCGCGCCAGGCCGAGGCCGAACGCGAACGCCGCGCCAAGGTGATCCACGCCGAAGGCGAGATGCAGGCCGCCGAGAAGCTGCGCGATGCTGCGGCGATGCTGTCGCAACAGCCGCAGGCGCTGCAGTTGCGTTATCTGCAGACGCTGGCCGACATGTCCAACAACGGCAAATCCTCGACCATCGTGTTCCCGCTGCCGCTGGACCTGATCCGGCCGCTGATGGAGGCATTTCCGCCGAAACGGGATTCGGGTACAACGGGCTGACCGATTTTCGCGAGCAAACCGATGGAAGCAATCCCTGCGGCTGGAAGCCTGGTCTGCGTGGGCCTGGGCATGACCCTCGGTTCCCACCTCGGCCCGCTGGCGCGCAGCCACATCGAGCAGGCCGACGTGGTGTTCGCCGGCCTCTCCGACGGCATCGTCGAGCTGTGGCTGCAGCGCATGCACCGCGACGTGCGCAGCCTGCAGGTGTACTACCGCGAGGGCAAGTCGCGCATGCAGACCTACCGCGAGATGGTCGAGGCCATCCTCACCGAGGTGCGTGCGGGCAAGAGGGTGTGCGGCGTGTTCTACGGCCATCCCGGCGTATTCGCCTGGGCGCCGCACAAGGCGATCGAGGTGGCCCGCGGCGAAGGCTACGCCGCGCACATGGAGCCGGGCATTTCCGCCGAGGATTGTCTCTATGCGGATCTCGGCATCGACCCCGGCCGCGTCGGCTGCCAGCACTACGAGGCCAGCCAGCTGCTGTTCTACCGACGCCGGATCGATCCCACGGCCTACCTGGTGCTGTGGCAAGTGGGTCTGGTCGGCGACCAGTCGCTGGCTCGCTTTTCCACCGGCCCGGCCTACCGGCAGCTGCTGGTCGAAGTGCTCTCCCGCGACTACCCGCTAGAGCACGAGGTCATCATCTATCGCGCGCCGACCTTGCCGATCCAGTCGGCCCGGATCGAGCGGTGCACGCTGGCGGACCTGCCTCAAGCGGACATCGATATGGCCGATACCGTGGTGGTGCCGCCGGTGGGGGCGATGCTGGTGGATCACGAGATGAGGGCGAGGCTGGATATGTTGGACAAAACGGCATCCGGGACTGTCGGCAACGCAGCGACATCAAGGCAGCAGAGTGCCGAAAACCAAGCGTAAGATGGCCTCGGCGTGGCCTTCGCCTGACGGGAGGCGTCGATCCATGCAGGGGCGGTGACGCGAAGCGGTGCTGGGGCCGGTAACCGTTGGGGCAAGGGAATCAGCAGGTGCTCGACATTATCGATTTTCTGGAAACCCTGGGACAGGACGCGCAATTGCGTCATGCGTCGCAGGACGGAGTGGAGTCTGCACTGGCCGGGGGCACAGTTGGAGCCGGCGTTGCAAGTGGCGATCCTCGCCAGGAACGGAGCGGAGTTGCAGGCGTTGCTTGGGCAGGGTCCGTTCTGCTGCCTGATCAACCCGGCGAAGCCCGAGGAGGAGCAGGAGGAGTGTGATGGCGACTGCAAGGAAGGCGAGGAAAAGAAGCGTGATGAGGGGGAGGAGGATAGGGATGGGAAGTGAAGACCATTCGCCCTCTGGCTTGTCTGCGCTGGCGATCACCGACTAGCTCATGGACAAGGCTGGCGGCTACGGGCTGGCTTTCGCATGCTCTGCGCTTCTGCTTTGGTCGGTGGCGGGTGCCGTCACCATGCCTGCGTCCGTGTCAGATGATCCCGAACAGCTGCTGAAACAGGCGGATAGCATTCCGACCTCCAACCGTGCCGAGCTCGACAAGCTGATGAGCAGGCTCGCCGACCCCGCCCTGGAGCTCTCTCCGCTACAGCAGATGCATCGTCGCTATCTCCTGGCCCGGCAGGCCGCTTTTGCCGGCGATTTCGACGCCGCCTTGCCGTTGCTGGCCGTGGTCGCGGACCAGACGGTGTACCCCGTGCTGTCATTTCGCGCCAAGGCTACGGTAATCGATATTCTGGTGTCCCAATCCCGCTACGAGGAAGCCTTCACCAAACTGAATCCGCTGCTGGCGCAGCTGCCGGAAATGAAGGAAACCGCTATCCGCGTGCAGGGGCTCGGTGTCGCGGCGCAGTTGTACAACGAGGCCGGCCAATACGATGTTTCCTCTCGTTACGCCGATCAGATCATCGAGGAGAGCACCGGCGCGCGGAGTGCCTGCAAGGGCTGGTTCTACAAGTCCGAGGCGCTGTTCGAGCGTGGCGCTTCCAGGCCGGTTGCCGATCAACTTCATGCGGGCAAGGAGGCCTGCGGGGAGGCCGGCGACACGCTCTTCGCGCTCAGTTTCCAGCATTTGCTGGCGAAGTTCGACATGCGGGAAGGCAGACTGGACCCCGCCATCCAATTGCTGCAGGCGACGTATCCCAAGGTGCTGCGAGCAGGCTTCCCACCCAAGGTGGCGGATGTCGAGTCCACTCTCGCCAAGGCGCACCTGGAGCGTGGCGACCTTGTCTTGGCCGCAAAGTTTGCCCACCGGGTGCTGGCGACGAATGCCGACAGGCCGTACTCCGAGTCGACCGCCCAAGCCTATCGCGTGCTTTACGAGGTTGCCAAGAAAACCAGTGACGACCGGGCGGCCCTGGCAAACCTCGAGAAATTCGTCGTAACCAACGACGGCTACATGGATCGGCTCAGTGCAAAGGCGCTTGCCTATCGGATCGTCGAGCAGAAGGTGCTGGCGAAGAAGCTGCAGGTCGAAGAGCTGGACAAGAAGAACAAGCTGCTCGGGATGCAGAGTGAACTGGATCGCAAGGAAGTCGAAACCGGTCGCCTGTACATCCTGTTGCTGCTGCTGGTGCTCGCGTCCATCGGTTTGTGGGCGTATCGCATCAAGCGCTCGCAGCTCAAGTTCATGAAGCTGGCGCGGCGCGACGGACTCACCGGCATCTTCAACCGGCAGCACTTCGTCAACGAAGCGGAACGTCTGCTGCGCTACTGCGAGAAGTCCGGCAGCGACGCCAGCCTGGTGCTGCTCGACCTGGATCATTTCAAGCAGGTCAACGATAACCATGGCCATGCGGTTGGCGATCGCGTGCTCCGGCGTGCGGTCGAAGCCTGCCAGGCACATTTGCGCTCCACCGATCTGTTCGGCCGATTGGGCGGCGAAGAGTTCGGCATGCTGCTGCCCGAGTGCGGACTGGTTCAGGTGCAGCAGCGTGTCGAGCAGATGCGCCTGGCGGTCACCCGGGTTCCAGCCGGCGAGGCCGGTTCCGGCGTGGCTGTGTCGGCCAGCTTCGGCATCGCGGCCGCCAGTTGCTCGGGGTGTGAGCTGCGCCAGTTGATGATGGATGCGGACGATGCGCTTTACCGGGCCAAGCGCGAGGGGCGCAACCGGGTCAGCCTGTCCGACAGCCGGCGTGTTCAGCCGAATGTGGTGTAACGAGCGCAATCGCAAACCCGGCCCTGGCGCCCCGTGCGCAGCCGCTTCAGGGAGACGCTGTTGAAATCGTTTTCACGCAAGGCCAGGAGCGTGCGGCTTCGGCCGATGATGCAGAGCGACGAAGCTTTGTTTCATGCGCTCTATACCGATCCCGAGACCATGCGTTTCGTCGGCGCGCCGTGGACTCTGGCGGAGGCAATGGAGAGGTTTCGTGCGACTCTCTGTCGCCGGGGAAAGACGGTCGTGACCGACCGCTTTTTCGTCATCGAGGAAAAATCCGGCCGGGAACCTATGGGTATTTGCGGCTCCTCACATTATGATCGGGCAAGCATGCGGGTCGAAGTCGGCGTGATGTTGTTGCCCTTGGGTCGCAGGGCAGGGGTGGGGAGGGGCGCACTGATGGCCTTGGTGGACCATCTGTTTGAAGAGCAGCTGGTCGTCGAAGTGTACGCACGCATTGTTGCCGGCCATTCGGCAGCAGAGAATCTGGTAAAACGCGCGGGTTTTCTGCCGGACATGGTCGCGAGGGGCGGGAAGCAGGATATGGGGGAGCGTCAATGGTCGGTCCACCGATCAACTTGGCGAGCAGGTCAAAGACCAACAACGGAGGTTATCGATGTCCAATGTGATCGATTTTCTTGAAAGGATGGGACGGGACGGGAAACTGCGTCATGCCTCGATCGAGGATATGGAAGGGGCCTTGGAAGTTGCCCGGATCGACCCGCAGCTGGCTGCCGCGATCCTTGCGAAGGATTCGGCGCTGATCGAGTCGCTGCTCGGCGACAGCAAGATCTATTGCGCCCTGATGCCCGGCAAGCAGGACGAGGAAGAGGAAGGGGAGGGTGAGGACGAAGCGCCTTCGCGCGAGGAGTCCGGGATTCCCTCGCGGGATCTTCTTTCCCGCGTGACGTTTGCCAGATAGCCGATGCGTGGGGGGAACATCCGTCGGGTGTGCCTGTCGGGGTTTGTCCTGCTGACATCCCTGTGGATGGCTGTGGCCGTGGCCCAGCCGTCCCCGGATGCGAACGCCGAAGAACTGCTCAGGCAGGCGCAGGGCCTGGAGACTTCGAACTTCGCCGAATTCTCGGCGGTATTGCAGAAACTGAACAGCGACGCGATCACGCTGTCTCCCGACCAGCAGATGCGCGTGCGTTATCTCAACGCGTTCCAGCTCGCTTACCGTGGAGACAGCAAGGCTTCGGTACGGCTGCTCAATGACGTGATTGAGCACAGTTCGAATCCGACGTTGCGGTTGCGCGCGCTTTCCACCCAGATCAACGTGTTGACGTTGTCGGCCCGTTATGAAGAGGCCTTCACCAGGCTCAGTCAACTGCTCGATCTTCTTCCCACAGTCACGGAGCCTAGGGCCCGGCAACAAGCCCTGGGCGTAGCTTCCCTGTTGTATACCGAGGCAGGCCAGTACGATCTTGCGCTCAGTTATGCCGCGCAGACGCGGGATGAAAGTCCCAGTGAGGACAACGCCTGCCGGGCGGACTACGCGACGATCCTTGCGCTGCACACGAGCGGGAAATTCCCGACCGGCGACCCAAAGGTGGCCCAGGCCATCAGCGGCTGCGTTGGTGCCAAGGAACCGATTTTTTCAGGCTTCATCCGGTCCTTCCTCGCCAGCGATGAAATCAAGCATGGGCGGGCCCATCAGGCAATCAAGCTGTTGCAGGTCAATCTGGGCTCGGCCCGCGACACCCACTATCCGAGGCTGATCTCCGAGGTCAACGTGGTGCTCGCGCAAGCCTACTGGCAGACGGGCGACGTCGACCGCGCCGAGCAGGCCGCGCTTGCCGCGGCGGCGGCAGCCATCAAGAACGAATATACCGAGCCACTGACGCTGGCTTATCAGTTGCTGTACCAGATCGAAAAGCAGCGCGGCAATTTCGCGAAGGCGCTGGATTACCACGAGAAATACATGGTGGCTGACAAGGGCTACCTGAATGCGGTAAGCGCCAAGGCTCTGGCCTACCAGACCGTCAAGCAGCAAGTGCTGGCGAAGAAACTGCAGATCGACACCCTGGCCAAGCAGAACAAGATCCTGCAATTGCAGCAGGCGCTCGGCAAGAAAGCGGTGGAGGCCAGCAGATTGTGGATCATCCTGCTGCTGCTGCTGCTGGGCTTCATCGGGTTCGTTGCCTATCGCATCAAGCGCTCGCAGCTCAAGTTCATGAAGCTGGCGCGGCGCGACGGGCTTACCGGCATCTTCAATCGGCAGCATTTCGTCAGCGAGGCGGAGCGGTTGCTGCAGTACTGCTGCAAGTCCAATCGCGATGCCTGCCTGGTGCTGCTCGACCTGGATCACTTCAAGCTGGTCAACGACACCCATGGTCATGCGGTGGGTGATCGGGTGTTGAAGCGCGCGGTCGCGGCGTGCCAGGTGCACTTGCGTTCCACCGACCTGTTCGGGCGGCTGGGCGGCGAGGAGTTCGGCATGCTGCTGCCTGAGTGCGGCCCGGATCAGGTGCTCGCCCGGGTCGAGCAGATGCGCCTGGCGATCGCCGCGGTATCGACCGGCGAGAGCGGCACGGTGGTGACGGTCTCGGCCAGTTTTGGCGTGGCGTCAGCGGCGGCCTCGGGATATGAGCTGCGCCAGCTGATGACCGATGCCGACGACGCCTTGTACGAGGCCAAGCGCGAAGGCCGCAACCGGATCAATCTGTCGGCGAGTCGCGGGGCGCAATTGAGCCTGGTGTGAGTCAGCCGGTTTCCCCGCGCGCGGCGCGCGTATTGTGACGACCATCGTTTTGCCCACGGGAGCCCACCGATGCGCACCATGAGTTTTTTTCTGCCCGTCGCCGTTTGCCTGGCCGTGCTGTCGCCGCGGGTCGCCGCCACTCAGGAAACCGCCACCGATCCGGTAACGCTGGCGCCTGCGATCAACGCTGCCGATTTCGCCCGCTACGAGAAGACGCTCAGTTCCGACGACTTCGGCGGGCGCAAGCCCGGCACGGTTGGCGCGCAGCGCACGCTGGATTTCCTGGTCGACGAATTCAAGCGCATGGGCTTGCAGCCGGGCAACCACGGCTCGTGGTTCCAGACCGTGCCGGCGGAAAGCACCCTGCTGCTCAATGACAAGGTGAAGCTGCAGATCACCGCCGGCGCGCAGCACGCCAGTTTCGCTAACCAGACCGACATGGTGGTGCAGACCCTGCAGGGGAAAGCGCAGGTCGACCTGAAGGATTCGCCGGTGGTGTTTCTCGGCTACGGCGTGGACGCACCGCAGTGGCACTGGAACGACTACGACGGCGTGGACGTGCAGGGCAAGACCGTGATCGTGCTGGTCAACGATCCGGGGTTTGCCAGCGGCGATTCTGAATTGTTCAACGGCCGCGCCATGACGTATTACGGCCGCTGGACCTACAAGTACGCCGAGGCGGCGCTGCAGGGCGCGGCGGCGTGTTTCATCGTGCATACCAGCGACGCGGCGGCGGGTTACCCGTTCAGCGTGCTGCAGAACGGCAACCGTGGCCCGCAGCTGAGCTTGCCTTCCAGCGTCGATCCGGCGCCGCGGTTGCCGGTGGCTGGCTGGCTCACGCATGCCGCGGCCACGCGGCTGTTCGCCGCGGCCGGCAAGGATTTCGACCAGCTCGCCGCGGCAGCCGCGAAACCGGGGTTCAAGCCGGTGTCGTTGGATGCGACCGCATCGATCAGTTTGAAGAACAAGATCGGCCACTTCGAGTCGAGAAACCTGCTGGCGTTGATCCCCGGCGACTACAAGCCGGATGAGGTGGTGGTCTACACCGCACACTGGGATCACCTGGGCACCGATCCTTCGCGGCCGGGCCACAAGGTGTACGGCGGCGCGATCGACAACGGCACCGGCCTGAGCATGCTGCTGGAAATCGCCGGCGCCTTCGCGCAGCAGCGCACGCCGCCGGAACGCAGCATCCTGTTCTTCATGCCCACGCTGGAGGAATCGGGCCTGCTCGGCTCGCAGTACTACGCGGCGCAGCCGGTGTTCCCGCTGAACCGCACCGTCGCCGACATCGCGGTGGATGCGCTGCCGATCATCGGCCGCGCGCACGACATGACCGTGATCGGCAAGGGCCAGTCGCAGCTGGAGGACATGCTGGCCGACGTGCTGAAGAGCCAAGGCCGGGTGATCTCGCCCGAGACGACGCCGGAGAACGGCTTCTACTTCCGCTCCGACCATTTCAACTTCGCCCGCGCCGGCGTGCCGGCCTTGCTGGCCAGCTCCGGCCTCGACCTGCTCGACGGCGGCGAGGCGGCCGGTCGCAAGGCGGCGCAGGATTACACCGCACACCGCTACCACACGCCGAACGACGTGTTCGATCCGGCTTGGGATTACTCGGGCATCCTCGAAGACACCCAGGCGCTGTACGAACTGGGCCAGTACCTGAGCCACGCCGGCGTGTGGCCGGCCTGGTATGCCGACAGCCCGTTCAAGGCCAGGCGCGACAAGATGATGGCGCCGCCGGCCAAGCGCCAATAGTTGCGTCTCGTCAATACAAGAAACCGGCGGGCATTGCCCGCCCTACCTTCCGCTTCGCCGTTGTAGGGCGGGCACCGCCCGCCGACTCTTGCCGAGTCCCGGCAAAAAACCAACCGTGACGCGCCCCCCGCACAGGCGCTCGTTCAACGCCCCGTCGGTCGATCCAGCTTGTCGAAATTGACGATGGCGTTGAGCACCAGCGGGTAGCTGCCGATGGTTTCGCCGCGCCACATCGGGTTGCTGGCGAACAGCAGGACGTGGCCCTTGCCGTAGCGCGCGTCGACCACGGCGGCGCGCTCGGCCATTTCGCTGCCGTGGTCGAGCAGGCCGGCGATCAGCAGCTTGTCGGCGGCGGCGAAGCGCAGGATCACCCTGGGTTGCTGGTCGGCCGGGATCATCCACGGGTTGTTGCGCGACTGCTCGGCATTGAGCGGCGTGGCCTGCCACGGTTCCACGTCGGGCAGCGCCTCGGGCTCGACGGCGGCGCGGCCTTCGGGCGTGTCGGTGTCGTGCGGGCCGCCGCGGCCGGTGGCGCGCTGGAAGTCCTTCGCCGTGGGCAGGCCGCCGTCGCCGGTGACCAGGTTGGAGATCCTGAACGACTGCCCCTCGGCGCTGTAGATCGCCAGCTCGTCGCGCGTGTAGCTGGCCGCGATCGGGCTCTTGCGGTCGACGAACTGCGCCTGCAGCACGCTGCCGACCACCTTGAGCCTGTCGGTCGGCGTGATCGAGACGCCCGGGGCCAGGCCGACGTCGATCGCGAAGCGCGCGGTGTCCTCGGCGGTGATCAGCAGGCCGCCCTCGTGCACGAAACGCTTGAGGTTGGCCACGCCGGATTCGCCCAGGCCGGGGCGGATGTCGTCGGTGCTGTCGATGCGGCCGATGTTGGGGGTCAGCTCGGTGGTCTGCCACGGCATCGGCTCGCCCCACATCGGCAGGCCGTCGATGATGCGCCGGCTGCCGGCGCCACCGATGGGACCGAACAGGATCACGTCGTACTTCGCGCGCAGGTCGGCGAGCTTCGCCACATCCTGGGTGCTGATGTAGTCGTACTTCACCTGCAGCTGGTCCAGCGCCAAGCGCCACCAGCCTTCGGTCTGCGTACTGAGCCAGGTGTGCATCACCGCGATGCGCGGGAGTTTCGCGTTCGGCAGGTCGATCGCGGCCAACCCCGAGGGCACGTCCACCGCGGCATCCAGCTTGTGCATCGGCGCCTTCAGGATGGCGCCGTCGGTGACGCGCACCACCTCCACGTCGAACAGGTCGCCCATCGACCAGGCAGTGTCGTCGTAAGGGTGCTGCTGCGGGTCCTTCGGCGACCAGTACTGGCGGTCGAGCAGGGTGTCGGCGATGCGCGAGTAGGGCTGGTCCATGCGCACCACGATGCTGCCGGCGGGGAAGCGGCGCGTGCTGGCCTTTTTTTCCTTGCCGTTCTCATCCTTCGCCGCCGGCAGGCTGACCTTGATCGGCGCGGTGCTGCGGCTCAGCTCCACGTGCTGGCGCTGCAGGATGCGCAACAGTTGCGCGCGCGAGCCGGGACGCGCGTCGTCGGCGGGGAACACGTAGGCGGCAGGGCCGGCGTTCTGCGGCTTCTCGATCGAGCGCTTGCTCTTCAGGTAATAGTTCTTGAGGAACAGCTGGCCGTTGTCGGAGAAGTACTTCAGCGCGGTGAGCAGGCCGGTCTGCTGGTAGTTGTTGTTGTTGCGCTGCGACCAGGTCACCACCGGCAGCGGGGGGTTGGGCTTGTACCAGGTGCGCTGGTATTCCTCCGGCTCGAGAATGCGCTTGACGGTGTCCGCGCCATCGTTGCCGAAGGTTTCGTAGAGCCGGCTGATGCCGTTGTGCATGGCGGCGATGAACATCAGGTAGCCCGGGCTCCAGGTGTCGAAGTTGCCGTGGGTGAACACGCCGGGCATGCCGAACTTGGTCATCTGCTGCACGTTGTCCCAGCCCAGCTGCTGCCACTCGCCGGTGAGGATGGGATCGATCCAGGCGTTGTACGGGCCGTCGCCCACGGTGTTGTCGTACAGGAACGGCACCGACTCGTGCAGATCGTGCAGCACCTGCGCGTGCCAGCCGACGAAGGTGTCGGCGACGTTGCGGGTGAGGTTCAACGTCATCGCCATCGCGTCGCGGTTGTTGTCGTGCGCCACGTAGTGGCCCCAGTACAGCAGTCGCGGATAGTTCTGGCCGGGGTGGGCGCGGTGCCAGTTGTAGCGGTCGACCTGGCGGTCGCGGCCGTCCACCTCGACGATCGGGGTGATCAGGGTGATCACGTGCGAGCGGATGTGCTGGATGTAGGGCGCGTCGTCCACCGCCAGCCGGTAGGCCAGTTCCATCAGTGCGGTGGGCGAGCCGGTCTCGGTGGAGTGAATGGCGCCGGTGATGTAGTAGACCGGGGTGGACTGGGCGATCAGCGTATCGGCGGTGGCATCGTCCATGGCGATGGTGCGCGGATCGGCCAGCTTGGCCAGGCGCGCGTTGTTCGCGTCCAGGTCGGCCAGCAGCTTCTCGTCGGCCACCGCCACCGCGATCATTTCGCGACCTTCCTCGGTCTTGCCGATGGTGAACACCTTCACGCGCGGACTGGCGGCGGCCAGCGCACGGAAATAGCGGTAGACGTCAGTCGAGTAGGGCAGGTAATTCGGTGCGCCGGCGATATGGCCGAGCACCTTCAGCGGCGTGGGCACGGTGGCCGAGGCGGGCAGGTAGTCGGTCAGCGGCGAGTTGAATTGCGCGTCGGTGGTGTCTTTCAGGATCTCCGCCGTGTACGCCTGGTCGACCGGCTGTGCCGGATCACGGGCGTAGGTGATCGACCCGTTCGGGTCGGTGGCGGCGGTGGCTGCGCAACTGGCCAACGCCAGCAGGGCAAGCAACGGGATTCGACAACAGGCGGACATGGCCATGGCTCCCCTTCGCAACGTGGCGGCGGATCGTCGCACTGTGCCAGAACGCGGGCGCGGCCGCTCGACCTGGGGTGGACTCCAGGGCTGATGGCGCAAGGCGACGCGCGGGGCGTGCCGACGCCGTGATTTTTTTGGCTATCCGGCGAATCATGGATGAAACCGACACAGACGCCACGCCGATGACCACCCGGGAACGCCAGCAACGCTTCGAATCGCTGTTGCACGAGCATCGCCGCATCGTGTTCAAGGTGGCCGGCTTGTACAGCCGCAGCGTGGCCGATCGCGAGGATCTGGTGCAGGAGATCGCCGCCCAGCTTTGGCGCTCGTTCGGCCGGTACGACGAGACACGGGCCAGGTTCTCCACCTGGCTGTACCGCATCGCGCTGAACGTGGCGATCTCGCAGGCGCGGCGCTGGCCCGCGATGGATCGGCATGAACCCCTGGAGGCTCACCACCTGGAGTCCATCGGCGGCGAGCCGGCCGCCGAACCCGACGAGCGGCTGGAGGCGTTGCACGCCTTCATCGGCCAACTCGACCCGCTCGACCGCGCGCTGATCCTGCTGTACCTGGAAGACCGCAGCTACGCCGACATGGCCGACGTGCTGGGCATCAGCGAAACCAACGTGGCGACCAAGATCAGCCGCATCAAGCAGAAACTGCGCGGTTGGATGACCGCCGCGGAAATCACCGGAGCATGACCATGGAACTCGACGAGATGAAGCAGGCTTGGGCGAAAATGGACCTGCGCCAGGACGGCATGGAGGCGCTGCTGCGGCAGGACTTGCGCGACCGGCGCCGGGACAAGCTACGGTCGACCATGCGCTGGAGCCTGTGGGGACGGGCGCTCGAGATCGCCTGCTGGGTGGCGTTCGTGGCCTTTGCCGCCTCGTTCTGGGTAACGCATCGACACGTCACGCACCTGCTGGTGGTCGGCCTGCTGCTGCATGCCTACGGCATTGCCGGCATCTGGTCGAGCGTGACCCAGCTGTTTCTGCTCCTCCGCATCTGCCTGTTCGATGCACCGGTGCTCGTGCTGCAGCGGCGGCTGGCACAACTGCGACGCTTTCGCATGGTCAGCACGCTGGCGCTGGGCCTGCCGTGGTGGTTCCTGTGGCTGCTGCTGCCGTTGGTGGCAATGACCTGGTGGTCCGGCGTGGACATGTTCGCCGGTGGCGCGGGCTGGATCGGGGCGAGCATGGCCGTTGGAGCCATGGGCGTCGGTTTCAGCCTGTGGCTGGCGCGTCGCCTGGCCGGTCGTCCGATCAGGTCGCCGTGGCTGCAACGCGTGATTGACGACCTGTCCGGCTGCAGTCTGGTACGCGCCTCGCGACAGCTGGATGAGATCGCCCGCTTCGAGCGCGAATGAGCCGCCACCAGTGCATGCGGGAGTGATGTCACGGCGTAGGGCGGGCACCGCCCGCCGCGTGTCGGTCCGGCGCATCGAACTGCGGCGGGCGGTGGCCGCCATGCGCGGCTATCGGGCCCTGGGCTTGAGCCGCACGTAGATCTGCTTGCGCACGACGGCGATGACCTTGCCGGAGGCGGTGGTCACCTCGGTCTCGAACCAGCGCAGCACCTTGTCGCCGCCGGCTGCGGCGGCGCGCAGTTCGTCGACTACGGCGGCGTCGAGCTTGAAGTGCGCGTAGACATCCTCATAGCCCGGCGCCACGAAGTCGATGCTGCCCGCCTTGTCCCACACGAAGTAGTCGTTGCCGAGCTGGTGCATGGCCAGCAACATCCAGAACGGGTCGACCATGGCGAACAGGTTGCCGCCGAACTGGCTCTTCACGTAGTTGCGGTTCCACGGCCGCAACCGCAGCACGACCCTCGCCTCGGTGTAGTCGTCACTCAGCGACTGCACGCGGATCGCGTTGACCAGGAACGGCGGCCACAGGTTGAGCAGGCGACGGAAGGTGGAGGCGCGCATGGAGGTCCGGGTTGGGGGCGGAATTCGGGATACGGAGCGGCAAGAGGCCGCGGGAGCCGGGGTTCGCGGCGTTCCGGGGCTCTGACGAATCCCGAATCCCGTCTCCCGGATCCCGGCCTAGAACAGCAACGACGCCATCCGCCGCCGGTAGCGACCGACCAGCTCGGCGTCGTCCAGCGTGGCGAAGGCGGCAAGCAAGCGCTTTTTTGCCTGGCCGTCGTTCCAGTCGCGGGCCTTTTGCAGGATGGCGAGAAATTGTTCGAGGCCGCCTTCGGCGTCGCCTTCCTGCAGCAGGCGCAGGCCGAGCAGGTCGCGCGCTTCCCAGTCTTGCGGGTTGGCCTGGACGCGCTGCTGCAGCGCATCGGCGGCGGGAGCTGCCTGGGCGGCGCGGGCCAGTTCCAGTTCGCTGCGCAGGCGCTGCGCGCGGGCGTCGGTGGCGAGGTTGGCGGGCAGGGCATCGAGTTCGGCGCTGGCGGCATCCGCCTGGCCGGCGCGCATCAGGGCCAACGCCAGGTCGAGCTTGTGTTCGGCCTTGGCCGGCTCCGCGGCAATCGCCTGCTGGATGCGGTTGATCGCGGCCTCGGGCGTCTCCGCCGGGACCTGCCCGTCGGCGGCATCGGCGTCATCGCCCTCCAGCGGCTGCACGTGGCGGCCCAGAAACTCGCGCAACTGGCCTTCGGGGAGGGCGCCGGCGAAACCGTCCACCACCTGGCCCTGGCTGACCAGCATCACCGTGGGAATGCTCTTGATGCCGAACATCGCCGCCAGCTCCTGCTGCGCGTCGACGTCGACCTTGCCCAGCCGGAACGCGCCGTTGAACTCGGCGGCGAGTTTTTCCAGGATCGGCCCCAGCGTCTTGCACGGTTCGCACCAGGCCGCCCAGAAATCGACCACGATGGGCGTATCCATCGACGCCTGCAGCACCTCGCTCTCGAAAGTCTGCTGGTCGATGTCGAAGACGTGGCTGGCGCGGGTCGTATCGGTCACGGAAAACTCCGGCGGTGGGTACTGCCTGCCCAGATCAGGGCATCCGGCAGCATATCAAGCGGCGGGCGGGGCGGCGCTGCGCGGCCTGCCTCCGCGCGCGCATTCACGAAAGATTTGCGAGAATCGCCCGATGGCCCCCGTCGCGCGTACCACCGATTGCCTGCATGCGCGTTCGCCCGATGCGCTGCTGATCTGCGAGCACTGCGATACCGTCTACCGTCGCCGTGCGCTGGCGCGCGGCGAAGTGGCCCGCTGCCTGCGTTGCGGCGCGGAGCTCGACCGCCATCGTGCGCTGTCGGTCAACGCGCTGCTGGCATTGATCCTCACCGCGATGATCGTGTTCCTGCAGGCCAACATCTGGCCGATCTTCACCCTCGGCCTGAGCGGCCAGTTCAGCGCCACCACGCTGTGGGGCATGATCGTGACGATGTGGAAACAGGACGCCCAGGTGGTCGCGGTGCTGGCCGCCGCCACGCTGTTCTTCTTCCCGATGGCAAAGATGCTGGTGATGGGCTGGCTGTTGTGGTTCGCCCGCCTCGGCCGGCGCGCGCCCGGTTTCGCCCCGCTGATGGTGGCTTTGCACCGGATCGGCCCGTGGACGATGAGCGAGGTGTTCGTGCT
Source organism: Rhodanobacter sp. (assembly GCA_049650465.1). Lineage (GTDB taxonomy): Bacteria > Pseudomonadota > Gammaproteobacteria > Xanthomonadales > Rhodanobacteraceae > Rhodanobacter. The sequence continues at coordinate 164,351 of JBASAF010000021.1, forward strand.
GGGCGCGCTGGTAGCGATCGTCAAGGCGCACGCCTACTTCGAGGTGGTGGCCGACCCGGGCATCTACGCCTATGGCGCGTTGACCCTGCTGATCACCATTTTCGCCGGCGTGGACATGCGCCAGTTGTGGGAGCAGACGCCGGAGCCGGCGCCATGAACGCCTTGCCCCGCGCGGCCGAGCTGGGCCTGATCGGCTGCCGCATGTGCGGCCTGGTGTGCCGCAACGTGCCCGGCAACCCGAAGCTCGACGGCGACGGCGTGGACGACGCGATGGCCTGCCCGCGCTGCGGCTCCACGCTGCGCCGGCGCAAGACCAACAGCTACGCGCGCACCTGGGCGCTGCTGATCGCCGGCTTCATCCTGTACATTCCGGCGAACGTGCTGCCGATCATGCGCACGGCCAGCCTCAACGACGTGGACGACAACACCATCATCAGCGGCGTGGTGGAGTTGTGGACGAACGGCTCGGCGGACCTGGCCATCATCGTCTTCACCGCCAGCATCGTGGTGCCGATGCTGAAGTTCCTCGCGCTGGGCATGCTGCTGCTGAGCAGCCAGCGCGGCAGCGACTGGGCGCGGCCGCAACGGGCCAGGCTGTATCGGCTGGTCGAGTTCATCGGTTACTGGTCGATGCTGGACGTGTTCGTGGTGGCCTTGCTGACGGCACTGGTGCGTTTCAGTGTGCTGAGCCGGGTCGAGCCGCTGCCCGGCGTGATTTTCTTCGGGCTGACGGTGGTGCTGACCATGCTCGCCTCGATGAGTTTCGATCCGCGCTTGATCTGGGATGGCAGGAGCAACGATGACTGAAGACCAACGCGCCGAACCGCAGCCCTCCGTGCCCGACGCGCTGCCGCGGCCGGTGGTGGAGAAGCGCCGGTTCAAGGAGTCGCTGATCTGGCTGGTACCGGCGCTGGCGGCGCTGGTGGGGCTTTCGCTGGTGATCCACAACTGGCTGCAGACCGGCCCGCAGATCGTGATCAGCCTGCAGAGCGCCGAAGGCCTGGACCCCGGCAAGACGCCCGTGAAATACAAGAACGTGGTGATTGGCCGCGTCAAGAAGATCCGGCTCAGCCCCGACCGCACCCACGTGCTGGTGTCGGTGGCGCTGGAGAAGAGCGCCGAGGGTTTCGCCACCAAGGGCACGCGCTACTGGGTGGTGCGTCCGCGCATCGGGCTCGGCGGCGTATCCGGCATCGACACGCTGTTCTCCGGCGCGTTCATCGGCGCCGACGTGGGCGAGTCCAGCGAATGGCAGGAGAACTTCAAGGGGCTGGAAGCGCCACCGGCCGTGCGCCACGGCGAGCTTGGCCGCAGCTTCGTGCTGCACAGCGAGGACCTTGGTTCGCTGGATGTGGGCTCGCCGGTCTACTACCGGCGCATCCAGGTCGGCCGGGTGGCCTCGTACACGCTGGACCAGGACGGCAAGGGCGTGTCGCTGCACATCTTCATCGACGGTCCCAACGACCGCTTCGTCAGCTGCTCCAGCCGGTTCTGGAATGCCAGCGGGGTGGATCTTTCGCTGGGTGCCAACGGGTTGAAGCTCGACACCCAGTCGCTGGCCGCGGTGCTGGCCGGCGGCGTGGCCTTCCAGGATCCACCCGGCCCGCACGACGCCACGCCGGCACCGGAAGACACCACGTTCAAGCTGTTCGGGGACCGCGCCACCGCGATGGCGCCGCCTGACGGGGAGCCGCACTACCTGCGCATGCGCTTCGAGCAGTCGGTGCGCGGCCTGGCGGTGGATGCGCCGGTGGAGTTCCTCGGCATCAACATCGGCAAGGTGGTCTCGGTGCGCCTGGACTACGACGAGAAGACGCAGAAATTCCCGGTGCTGGTGGGCGCCGTGGTCTATCCCGAGCGGCTCGGCGCGGCCTACGACAAGCTGGAGGCGATGGCCAGGGCCAGTGGCCAAAGCCCGGACCTGTCGCGCACGATGGGGCGGCTGATCGCGCACGGGCTGCGCGCCCAGGCGCGTACCGGCAACCTGCTCACCGGACAGCTGTACGTCGCGCTGGATTTCGTGCCGCATGCGCCCAAGGTCGCGTTCGATCCCGACGCCAAGCCGCTCACCATCCCCACCGCCCCGGGCAGTTTCGACAAGCTGCAGGAACAGCTGGCGGACATCGTCGACAAGCTCGACAAGGTGCCGTTCGACAGCATCGGCAAGCATCTCGATCAAGCCCTGGCCGGGCTCGACAGCACCCTGAAACAGGTCAACGGCCAGACCTTGCCGGCCTTCAACGAAACCCTCCAGGGCGTGCGCAAGACCATGGGCACCGCCGACGCGGCGCTGTCCGGCGACTCGCCGCTGCAACGCAACCTGAATGCCACGCTGGAGCAGGTGCAGCGCATGTCGCGTTCGCTGCGCGTGTTGTCCGATTACCTCAGCGGCCATCCGGAGGCACTGCTGCGCGGGCGCCGCCCCGACAACCGACCCGAGAGTCCCCCGGAACCCGCGCCGGCACCGGCGCCGGAACAGGAGCACAAGCCATGATGCGTCACGCCCCGATGTTGCTGGCGATTGCCGCCACGGCTCTTCTCGCGGCCTGCGCCTCGGCGCCGCTGCACTACTACACCTTGCTGCCCGGATCGTCGGCGCCGGTTGCCGATCCGGCCACGGCGATCCCGTTCGAGGTGCTCACCGTCAACGTGCCGGCCCAGGTCGACCGGCCGCAACTGGTGGTGCGCCAGGGCGGCCAGAGCGTGGCCTTGCTGGAAGGCGAGCGCTGGATCGCGCCGCTGGCCGACGAGGTGCGTGGCGCGCTGGCCGCGGACCTGGTGCGCGCCTTGCCCGGCCGCGACGTCGGCGGCATGGCCGCCAGCGGCAAGCCGCTGCTGCAGGTGAGCCTGGACGTGCGCCGCTTCGACTCGCAGCCGGGCGACCACGCCCTGCTCGAAGGTGCCTGGCGGGTGCGCTGGAGCCACGACGGCCAGCTCGCCACCGAGTCGTGCAGCAGCCGCATCCGCGAAACCGTGGGACCGGGCTACGACGCCCTGGTGCAGGGCCACCAGCAGGCGCTGGGCAAGCTTGCCGGGCAGATCGCCGAGGTGGCGCGCGCGCTGGCATCCGGCCACTCCGCCCGCTGCCCCGAGGGTTGAGCCATGCCGCTGGCGGTCCGATGGACGGTGGCGCGAGCTTGGCGGAAACCCCGCGCTGGGCTAGTCTGACCCGTTCACCGCCGCCGGTTCGATCCGGCGGTTACCCACCGCACCATGGCTTCCGAAATCATGCAGGACAATCAAGCCCCGAGCGCTGCCGACGCCGACGAGACCGCCTACCGCCCGGCAGCGGTGGAGGCCTCCGCACAGCAGTACTGGAACGCGCAGCGCGCCTATGAAGTGACCGAACAGCCCGGCAAGGCCAAGTTCTACTGCCTGTCGATGCTGCCGTACCCCTCCGGCGCGCTGCACATGGGCCATGTGCGCAACTACACCATCGGCGACGTGATCAGCCGCTTCCAGCGCATGCAGGGCAGGAACGTGCTGCAGCCGATGGGCTGGGACGCGTTCGGCCTGCCAGCGGAAAACGCCGCGATCAAGCACAAGACCGCGCCGGCGAAATGGACCTACGCCAACATCGAGCACATGCGCGCGCAGATGCAGGCGATGGGCTACGCGTTCGACTGGTCGCGCGAATTCGCCACCTGCCGGCCGGATTACTACGTGCACGAGCAGCGCATGTTCACCCGGTTGATGAAGAAGGGCCTGGCCTACCGCAAGAACGCGGTGGTGAACTGGGACCCGGTCGACCAGACCGTGTTGGCCAACGAACAGGTGATCGACGGCCGCGGCTGGCGCACCGGCGCGCTGGTGGAGAAGCGCGAGATCCCGCAGTGGTTCCTCAAGATCACCGACTACGCGCAGGAGCTGCTGGACGGTCTTGACGCGCTGCCGGGCTGGCCCGATGCGGTCAAGACCATGCAGCGCAACTGGCTGGGCCGCAGCGAGGGGCTGGAGATCCGCTTCGCGCTGGACGGCGAGGGCGAGCCGCTGAGCGTGTTCACCACCCGCCCCGACACCTTGATGGGGGTGACCTTCCTCTCGATCGCCGCCGAGCACCCGCTGGCGCAGCGCGCGGCGCAGGACAATCCGAAGCTGGCCGCCTTCATCGCCGAGCTGAAGCACGGCGGCGTGTCCGAGGCCGAGCTGGAGACCCAGGACAAGCGCGGCATGGACACCGGCCTGTGCGCGATCCACCCGATCAGCGGCGAGCGCGTGCCGATCTGGGTGGCCAATTTCGTGCTGATGGGCTACGGCACCGGCGCGGTGATGGCGGTGCCGGGACACGACCAGCGTGACTGGGAATTCGCGCAGAAGTACAGCCTGCCGATCAGGATGGTGATCGTCGACCAGTCGGTGCTGGATGCGCTGAAGCAGATCCGCCACGAACTGGCGCTGGGTGTGGGCGGCGACGCGATGCTGGCCGCGCTGGAAGGGCGCGACATCAACGCGCAGGATGTCTCCGCACCGCTGCGCGTGGTGCAGGAATTCGAGCGCCGCATCATGGAGGAGGCGGCCTGGACCGCGCGCGGCACCCTGGTCAATTCCGGCGAGTACGACGGCCTGGATTTCGAGCGCGCGTTCGACGCGCTGGCCACGCGTTTCGAACGCGACGGCAGCGGTGCGCGCCGGGTCAACTGGCGCCTGCGCGACTGGGGCGTGAGCCGCCAGCGCTACTGGGGCTGCCCGATCCCGGTGATCCGCTGCGCGGCGTGCGGCGACGTGCCGGTGCCGGAAGACCAACTGCCGGTGCTGCTGCCCGAGGACGTCGCGTTCTCCGGCGTGCAGTCGCCGATCAAGGCAGACCCGGCCTGGCGCCAGACCACCTGCCCGAGCTGCGGCGGTCCGGCCGAGCGCGAAACCGACACCTTCGACACGTTCATGGAGTCCAGCTGGTACTACGCGCGCTACACCTCGCCCGGCGCCGCGACCCAGGTCGACGACCGCGCCAACTACTGGCTGCCGGTGGACCAGTACATCGGCGGCATCGAGCACGCCATCCTGCACCTGCTGTACTTCCGCTTCTATCACAAGCTGCTGCGCGACGAAGGCCTGGTGGCCACCGACGAACCGGCCACCCGGCTGCTGTGCCAGGGCATGGTGATTGCCGAGACCTTCTACCGCGAGAACGCCGACGGTTCGCGCGAGTGGTTCAACCCCGCCGACGTGGAGGTGCAGCGCGACGACCACGGCCGCGTCACCGGCGCGCGGCTCAAGGCCGACGGCGAACCGGTGCGGATCGGCGGCATCGAGAAGATGTCCAAGTCGAAGAACAACGGCGTCGATCCGCAGTCGATGGTGGCCAAGTACGGCGCCGACACGGTGCGCCTGTTCTCGATGTTCGCCGCGCCGCCGGAGCAGTCGCTGGAGTGGAACGAGGCGGGCGTGGAAGGCATGGCCCGCTTCCTCAAGCGCTTCTGGCGCGAGGTGACCAGCCATGCCGGCGGCCCCGACCATGCGGTGGTGGACCCGACCGCGCTGGATGCCGGGCAGAAGGCCATGCGCCGCCAGCTGCACGAGACCATCCAGAAGGTCAGCGACGACATCGGCCGGCGCCATGCGTTCAACACCGCGATCGCCGCGCTGATGGAACTGCTCAATGCGCTGGGCAGGTTCAGCGACACCAGCGAGCAGGGCCGCGCCGTGCGCCACGAGGCGCTGGAGGCGATGGTGCTGCTGCTCAATCCGGTGGTGCCGCACATCAGCCACGCCTTGTGGCAGGTGCTGGGCCATCCGGTCACGGTGCTGGAGGATCAGCCCTGGCCGCAGGTCGATCCCGCCGCGCTGGTGCGCGATACCGCGACGCTGGCGGTGCAGGTCAACGGCAAGCTGCGCGGTACCATCGAGCTGCCGGTCAACGCCGGCAAGGACGAGGCCGAGGCATTGGCCCGGGCGCAGCCGCAGGTCAGGCAGTTCCTCGAGGGCATGACGGTGCGCAAGGTCATCGTGGTGCCCGGCAAGATCGTCAACATCGTCGCAGGATGACAACCATGGGCTTCATCAACGCGCGTCGGATCCGCCTGCTGTCACTGCTGCTCGCCGCGCTCGTGCTGGCTGCCTGCGGCTTTCATCTGCGCCAGAGCGCGGCCCTGCCCGCGGCGATGCAGCGGGTGCATCTGACCGCCAGCGGCGGCAGCAATTTCCAGCGCCAGCTGACGCTTGCGCTGGAGCGTGCCGGCGTCACCGTCGAGGACGCCGGCGGCCCCGGCATCGCCGAGTTCTCCGTGCCCACCGCCGCCTTCAGCACCGATACGCTCACCTCCGGCGGCTACGCGCGCATCAGCGAATTCGCGATCCACTACACGGTCCGGTTTGGCGTCACCGACGCCGCCGGGCAGATCCTGGTGCCGCCGCAGACCATCAACATGTCGCGCGAGTTCAGCTACGACGCCAGCAACACCATAGGCAGCGCCTCGCAGGTGGAGCAGATCCAGAAGAGCCTCGACGACGACATGGTGCAGGCGATCATGTTCCGCCTGCAGGCAGCCGGCCGTTCCCCCGCCGCGGCGTCCAGCGTGCGCTGATGCCGCTCAATCCGAACCAGTGGTCGAAGGCGCTGGCAGCGGATCGGCTCGACGCGGTCTACCTGCTGGCCGGCGAGGAATTGCTGGTGCTGGAGGCGGCCGACGCGTTGCGCGCGCAGGCCCGGCGGCTCGGCTACACCGAGCGCGAGGTGCTCGAGGTCGGCCAGCATTTCGACTGGGACGACGTGGCCCGCGCCGGCGCCAGCATGTCGCTGTTCGCCAGCCGCCGCCTGATCGACCTGCGCCTGCCCACCGGGCGCCCGGGTGTCGAGGGCGCCAAGGCGATCACCGCGTTCTGTGCCAACCCGCCGCCGGACGTCACCTTGCTGGTCACCGCGATGGAATGGAGCAGCAAGCACGACGGCGCCTGGAGCCGCAAGCTCGACGCCGACCACAGCATGGTGGTGTTCAATGCGCCGCGTCCGCACGAGTGGAACGCCTGGATCGGGGCGCGGCTGGCGTCGCGCGGGCTCAGCGCCAGTGCCGACGCGGTGGCGCTGCTGGCCGAGCGGGTCGAGGGCAACCTGCTGGCGGCGGCGCAGGAGGTGGACAAGCTGGTGGTGTTGCACGGCGAGGGCCGCATCGACGCGGCCGAGATGGAAAGCCTGGTTGCCGACAGCGCCCGTTACGACGTGTTCAAGCTCACCGATGCGGCCTTTGCCGGCGACGGCGCGCGCGCTTTGCGCGTGCTGGCCGGCCTGCGTTCCGAGGGCGACGAGCTGATCGCCCTGATGGGCTGGATGGTCAACCAGCTGCAGCTGGCGTTGCGCCTGGCCAATGCGCAGAACTTCGCGGCGCAGGCCAAGGCCGAACGCCTGTGGCAATCGCGCGAACAGATGTTTCGCCAGGCGCTGCGCCGTGCGCCCCGCGAGCACTGGCTGCAATGCCTGGCGCGCGCCGCGCGCATCGATCGCATGGCCAAGGGCCGCGAGCAGGGTGATCCGTGGCTGGAGGCCGAACGACTGGTCGCCGCCATTGCCGAACCGCGGGCCGCCCGGGCGCTGGCGTGAAACCGCTGGCGATCTTCGGCGGCACCTTCGATCCGGTCCATCTCGGACACCTGTGCGTGGCGTGGGAAGCGTCCGAACTGCTCGATGCCGAGGTGCTGATGATGCCGGCTGGCGTTCCGCCGCATCGCCCGCCGCCGATCGCCAGCGGCGCGCAGCGCCTGGCCATGCTGCAGCTGGCGCTGCGCGGCCAATCGAGGCTGGTCGCGGACGGGCGCGAGCTTGCGCGGGAGGGCGCGTCCTACACGGTCGACACGCTGGCCAGCCTGCGGGCCGAGCAGGGCGATCGTCCGCTGGTGTTGCTGCTCGGCGCCGACGCGTTCGCCGGTCTGCCGGACTGGCACGAATGGCGGCGGTTGTTCGAGCTGGCCCACATCGGCGTGCTCAGCCGACCGGGCGAACGGGCGCCGCTGCCGGAGGCATTGCGGCGCGAAACCGCCGGGCGCCAGGTGGACGCCGCCGCGGCGTTGCAACGGATCCCTGCCGGCCACGTGATCGAGCTGCCAGTCACCCCGCTGGAAATTTCCGCCACCCGTATCCGCCAGTTGCTGGCCGCCGGCCGGGAACCGCGCTACCTGCTGCCGCCGGGTCTGTTCGACTCGGCCGAATGGCTGTCGCCCTATCGCCGCTGAGGCGGCCGTGGCTCACATGTACGCGTAGCGCACGATGTGGAAGAAGATCGGCGCGGCGAAGGTGACCGAGTCCAGCCGGTCGAGGATGCCGCCGTGGCCCTCGATCATGCTGCCCCAGTCCTTGGCGCCGATGCTGCGCTTGACCGCCGACAGCGCCAGTCCGCCGAGAAAGCCGGCGAGCACGATCACCAGCGACATGCCCGCCGAGCCCCAGAACGTGAACGGCGTGATCCACCACAGGCAGGCGCCGATCGCGATGGCCGACAGACCACCGCCGAGCAGGCCCTCGACCGTCTTGGACGGGCTCACCTGCGGCGCCAGCTTGTGCCGCCCGAACAGCTTGCCGAACACGTACTGCAGCACGTCGCTGATCTGCACCACCAGCAGCAGATACAGCATCAACAGCAGGCTCTGCCCCTGGTAGCCGGGGATGTGCAGCAGCAACACCGCCGGCGCGTAGCTCACGCAGTACACGGTGAGCATCAGGCCCCACTGGATCTTGGTGGTGCGCTCGAGGAAGTTTTCGGTGTCGCCGCCGAGCGCGGTGATGGCCGGCAACAGCAGGAAGCCGTAGACCGGAATGCAGATCGCGAACAGGCCGTACCAGTCGATGCCGATCAGCCAGTACTGCAGCGGGATCGCCAGGTAGAAACACAGCACCAGCGGCAAGTGGTCGCCGCGGCGGGTCGGCGTGAGCGTGGCGAACTCGCGCAGCGCGAAGAACGAGGCCAGCGCGAAGAACACCAGGGTGGCGACGCGGCCCAGCACGAAACAGGCGCACAACAGCGCGGTCATCCACCACCAGGCGCGGATGCGCGCGTTGAGGTTGTCGATCACCTCGCGCCTGTCCGGTGCCGCCCGCCGGCCCAGCCACCAGCCGATGGTGCTGGCCAGCAGCAACAGCGCCAGGACGCCGCCCATCACCCACCAGAACTTCTGCTGTGCCGTCATGCCAGTGCCACCACCGCCGCATGGGCGCGCCTGAGGAAATCGTCCTTGTCTTCGTTTGCCTGCAAGCGCATGGCCTGGCCGAAGCGCACCACGCAGGTCAGCGGCACCGGCAACAGGCTGCCCTTGGGCATGCTCCGGTGCAACGAGTCCAGGTAGACCGGCACCAGTTCCGCCTGCGGGTAATCGCGGGCCAGATGGAACAGCCCGGCCTTGAACGGCTGCGGCAGCGGCTGCTGGCTGCGGGTGCCCTCCGGGAAGATGATCAGCGACTCGCCGGCATCCAGCGCGTCGCGCAGCGGCTGCAGCGGATCCCCTTCGCAGCGGCTGCGATCGCGCTCGATGTAGACGGCGCGAAAGCCGTGGTCGGCGATGAAGCCGCGGATGCCGCCATGGCCCCAGTAGTCGCGCGCCGCCACCGGCCGCGTGCGTGCGCGCAGCCTCGGCGGCAGCGCCGACCACAGCGCCAGCGTATCGAGATGGCTGGCGTGGTTGGCGAAGTAGACCCGTTGCGCTGGCGACGGTTGGCAACCGATCCATCGCGCGTGCGCGCCGACCAGCAATCGGACCAGGCCGACCAGCACATGTGCGGTGATCATGCGCCGCCGCCGGCACGCAGGAGCAAGGCGATCGCGCGGCTGCGGGTGACGCAGGTGAGCGCGGAGCCGGCGGCGATCAATGCCGCCCCGCCCAGCAGCAGCTCCCGACTCCACGCGGGCAGCGTTACGGCAAGCACCAACGTCGCCACCAGCAGCCACATGCGATGCGGCTTGGCCATCGGTCCGCGGAAATCCTGCGCCAGCCCCAGCGACCCGCCCAGTACGCGTACATAGGCGGTGAGCGCAGCCAGCAGCGCGCAGAGCCAACCCAGCCAAGGCAGCCCGGCGGCGTAGCCGAGCGCCACCAGGAACAGCGAATCGGCCAACCGGTCAGGTACTTCGTTGAACAGCGCACCCGCCGGCGAGCCCTTGCCGCCCTCGACCGCGACCATGCCGTCGAACATGTTGCAGAGCAGCCGCAGCACGATGGCCGCCGCGCACAGCAGCTTGCCGAACGGGTCGGCCAGCATCAGCAGCGCGGCGACTCCCGCCAGCGCGAACAGCACGCTGGCGCAGGAGATCTGGTTCGGCGTGATCGAGGTGCGCACCAGTGCGCGGGTGACGGTTCGCGCCCATGCGCTGCTGCGCGCGGCGATGGGGCGTCGATCGGTTTCCTTCATGCCGGCGCCGTCCTCTTCCCTGGTCGCGCCCCTCGCGCGAATCAAGCTTGCAGTGTATCAATCGTCGATGTCGTGGGTACAGGCCCTGTCGCGTCGTGGGCGAACGCCGCGAAACCTGTTCGATTCGACAATTTGCCGCCCCTCGCGTTGCGTGCGATGCCCCGGCGCCGTACATTCGATTGCAGGTTGAGGCAGGAGAGCCCCATGCACCGACGGAAGCCCGTACGCCATGTCGTACTTCCCTTGATAGCGATAGCCGCTGCACTGACGACAGGATGCCACGCCGCCATGACCGATCAGTCCCCGAAGATCCAGCCACCGCCGGAAACGTATGCGGTGCCGTTGCGGTTTGCACAACACAATTTCGTCGCCTATTGCTACAACACGATTGGTTGCCAGGTGATCTACGACCGTCACTATCAGGTGGAAGATGGGCCTGACGAGGTCAGCCCACCACCGCCGGCAGGCAACTACAAGACGAACTGGAACGCATCCTACCTTGGCATCGAGAACTTCCCGGCACCTGCGCAAGTGCGGTGGAAATCGCTGGATGGCGTTCAGCACGAGGCCAAGGTGGACATGGCGGCGATCTTCAAGGATCAGCTGGTCTGGCACAAAGTGCCCAAGGCGGACATGGCCGACTTTTTCCATGGTCCCGTGGCTGGCGAACCCGGCATTATCCTGGTGGTAAACGACCGCGCCATTGACGTCTATACAAAAATGTTCATTCCGACCAAGACAGAACAGATTCCTGGAAACAAGGACAGCGATTTCCGAGATGACCTGTTTCTTGCATGGACACACACCTATTGATTTGATCGATTTAGGAGCAAGGGAATGGGTCACGAAGACAGGTTGGACAAGGACGGGATCCGCAATGATGGCGTGCCGTACTATAAGGCCGACGCTCCGAGGCTGCAGAGTTACGTCGATGCGGCGGAGGCCTTGTCACGATTTCAAGCGCCGCTGCTGATACATGCCAACAATCCACACGAGCACTTGTTCCTGGCAGCATTCGATGGCACGGGCAACGATGTATTCAAGGACCCGCAGCATGCGACCAACGTGGCCAAAATCAAAGGTCAGATTGACGCCCTGGTCAAACAGGGCAACAAGCAGATCGAGGTGGGTTACGTCCCCGGCCCCGGCACACAGGATCACTATCTCGCGCGCACCCTGGATGGCATCAACGGCAATACCTACGATGAACGCATCGAAAAGATGTACAAGCTGTTCATCAAGCAGGCCAAGGAGTGGCGGCGAGAAGATCCTCAGGCTGAAATCCGCGTTGCCGATCTCGGTTTCAGTCGCGGCTCGGAGGAGGCGGCAGGGTTTGCCCGTCTGGTGGAGGATCGCGGCATCCAGAATCCCGCAGGCGCGATCTACACCTACAACCGCCACCATCAGATCACCCGCGTCGAATACACCAGGTCCCCGCTGGTCGAGCCGGGCCAGGTGGCACAGGTGGTGGGGTTGTTCGATGCAGTGGGTACCGGCGAGCCGGTGCGCGAGCACGACCGGCGCCTGCCGCCGTCGGTGATTTCCGGGTTTCAGATCATTTCCGCGGACGAGCGGCGCGGGTTGTTCAAGTCCGATCGCATCATCGATCCGGGCATGACGCCGGATGGTCGCTTCCTGGGCGTGATCGTGGCCGGGGTGCATTCGGACGTCGGGGGCAGCTATCACCGGGATGGCCTGGCCATCCGCAGCGACAACCTGATGAGCGATTACCTCAACGCCCTCAGCGATCAGCCGTTCCTCACGCTGCAGGCGGTACCCGGCGACCCGCGCCTGAACGTGGTGCATCGCTCGGAGGACGGCATGCTGATCTATCGACTAGGCCGCAAGGTCGACCGACTCCGTCCCGAGGGCTACAACGAGCTGCTGGTGCCAAAGCACGAGGCTGGCAAGGTGAGCGATCCGTACAACGCCGAGCCCCGCGACGAAGTGCTGAGCCGGCAGTTTGAACGGCAGCCGGTGCAGGCGGGTGCCCGGACGGTAACGCCCGAGTCGGCATGGAAGACGCCAGCCGACGATTTGTCGGCACGGCTCGACCGCCTGCTGGCGGCCGGACAGGCAAACGACTGGGCGACGTTCAGCTGCGAAAACCGCACGCTGGCCGATGGTGACGCTGGCCGCCGGCTGCTCGAGCGCGCCGCGATGCAGGCGGGCTGGCTGGAGCAGCACGCGGCGCAGCAGCAGGCGATGCCCGCGCCACCGCGGCTGCAACCCGTTCCGGAACCCGTGCTGCAGCGCTGAACACGATCGATTGGCATCACGGAGCGACACCATGCAAGAGGACGAATTGACCGCCTTGATCGACAAGACCGCGACGCTGATGGTGCATTACGAGCGCCGCGGCGCCGCCATCGACTCGCGCCTGCAAGCTCTGGCCGATGCGCTGCAGGGACTGGCGCTGCAACTGCCGGCGGTAGTCAAGACCTCTGCCGATGGTGCGTTGCAGACTTTGCCGGCCGAGATGAGTTCGCTGATGCGCGAGGGCCTTGGCTCGTCGATCGGCGATTATCGCCAGCGTCTGGATTCGGCGAGCGGCGATGTGGAAAAGACTGCACAGGCGCTGGCCGGACAGATCGGTCACCTGCAACGGCTGCATCGCCAGTTGATATGGAAAACCCTCGGCGCCGTCGTGCTGGCGTTCGCCTTGTTGCTGGCCGGCAGCGTGTGGTTGTCGACGCATTACACCCGCGTGATTCGCGACAACCAGCTTTCCGCCGAGTTGCTGAAAGCCTACAACGGCGCCGACGTGACCTTGTGCGACAGCGGCACGCTGTGCGCGAACGTCGACACCCGCGGCGCGCGCTATGGCGAGCATCGACAGTATCTGCCGGTCAGGCCGCGCTGAGTTTCGCGCGTTCGAGTCCTCCGTCTGCCAGCGGGTGCCTGCAGGGGGCGTCGCTCAGGGCGCGTTTTTCAGCTGGCCCTGAACCTCGTTGATCGAATCGCGAATGCGCTTGGAGAACACCGAGTCGTCGTGGTGGATCAGCAGCAGGTGTTCGGTGGCGCGGGTCATCGCCACGTAGAGCAGGCGTGCCTCGTCGGCTTCGCTCTGGCCTTCCTTGGGCAGGCCGCCGATGCCGGGAATGATCACGAAGGGGAATTCCAGGCCCTTGCTGGAGTGCATGGTCACCAGCTTGACGCTGTCCTCGACCACGAACAGGGTCTGCTTGCCGGCGTTGTCGGCAAGGCGGCTGGGGATGCCGAGCTGCCTGAGCGTCTCGTGCAGCTTCTCGCCTTCCCACTGGTTGCGGTAGATCACCGCCATGTCGGAATACGGGCGGCCGTGCGCGTGCTCGTCGCGCAGCCGGGCGATCAGCACGTCCATCTGGGCGCGGGCGGTCTCGGTGCGCACCAGCTCGGGCACGGCGCCGCGGCGGCCGGCGCTTTCCGGCGCGACCAGCGGCACGCCGTCGCCGTCGGCGTCGTCGCTGCGCGAGGCGAGCAGGTCCTGCGCGAACGCACGCGCGACCGAGAGGATTTCCAGCGTGTTGCGGTAGTTGAGCTTGAGGATGGTGGTGCGGCCCTGCGCCTGCACGCCCAGGCTTTTCCAGCTGATCTTGCGCCGATCGGCATGGCCGTAGATGTTCTGCGCGTCGTCATACAGCACCAGCAGCGAATTGGTGTCCGGATCGATCATCTGCACGATCAGCTTGTACCAGTCCGGCTCGAAGTCGTGGCCTTCGTCGACCAGCACGGCGCCGTACTGGGCGCGCGGAATGCGGCCGCCGTCCACGCCGGCGATCACCGCCGGCGGCAGCGCCTCGATGAAGGCCTTGCCGCTGCCCGGCGGCAGCGGCTCGTGGTAGGCCACCAGCATCTTGCGGCACCACTTGTGGAAGTTGTAGACCTGCACCTTCTCGCCCAGGCCGCGCTCGCCGATCAGCTGTTCCAGCCGCGCGGCCAGCGTCTTGTTGTAGCAGAGCACCAGGATCGGCTTGCTCATCTCGCGCGCCAGCTGCATGGCGCGGAAACCCAGGATCATCGTCTTGCCGGAGCCGGCCACGCCGTGGATGATCCGGTGCTCGCTGCCGATCGACCGGGCCAGCTGTTCCTGCTGGGCGTCCATCACCTTGACCAGGTCGGGGATTTCCAGCGGCCGCACCGCGGCATCGGTGGGCCCGAACAGGCCGAACTGGCCGCTGCCGGCTTCCACGCGCAATTCGGGGAACAGGTGCCAGCGCACGCGGTCGATCTGCGGCAGGGTCAGCGCCACCGGATACACCTGCGGGAACATCGCCCACAGCTGCTGCTGGAACGCCTCGGCGTCGACCGTCTCGTACAACTCGTCGCGACAGATCACCAGGTGCTCGGGCAGTACCTCGCCCAGGCCGCCCTCGTCGAACTGCTTGCGGGTGATGTTGGCCAGCACCACGCCCCAGCCCCACGGCATGATCAGCTTGCCGGCGTGGCGCGAGCCTTGCGGGTGGCGCAGCGCGGGGTCGCGCTCCAGCACCACGCCGATCTCCAGCGCATATGCGCGCGCCTGCAGCAGCGGGTTGTTCTCCTTTACCAGGCCGCGCTCGGTGACCAGGGTGAACTGGGTGCTGTCGGCGTGGCGGATGGTGTCGGCCTTCCAGTCCTTCACTTCCAGCACCAGCAGGCCGCGGCGCGGGTGGAACACCACGAAATCCGGGTGGCGCTGCTTGAGTCCCACCGGCACGTCGTACCACAGCAGGTAGTCGTCCTCCAGCTTCTGTTCCAGCCGTTCGGAGACACGCTTCTCGCCGCCGGTCATGCGCGGCAGGCAGCTGTTGCGGGTTGGGATGAGTGTTGCCACAGGCGCCCCTGGCTGACGTCACCGGGTGACGTTAGCCGATAGGGTGGCGCTGTCAATGCCGATTGATGGGCGGAGCTATGCCCAGCGCGACAGCTGTTCCGGCGGCACGCCCATGCGGCGGCAGGCGCGGCTGGCGATGCCGTCCCGCAGGGCGGCGCGGAACACGGGCGCGATCGACCACAATGCACGCGCGGCCAGTCGCGCCTGGCGCTGTTGCCGAGGCGTGTGGCCGAGCGCCGCGAGCGCCCAATCCGGCAGCAGGGCATGACCGGCACGCAGGAACAGGTCGCGCGACAGCGCGGCCGCCGGCACCGGCAGCCGCACCCGCGCGAGCAGGCCGAGCACGATGCGGGAGCGTTCGGTAAAGGCCAGTTCGGGCTGGATGCGGCGGAAATAATCCATGGTCTCGCGTTCGGACGCCGGCACGTCGCGCGCGCCAAGCGCCTCGGCGATCCGCCGCACCTCGTCGTAGTAGCGGTCGGCAGCACCGGGCGGCATCGCGATGTGGCTGTAGCGGCGGTAGCCCTGCAAAAAGCAGTACGCCTCGCTGACGTGGACCCAGGTGAGCAGGTCGGGATCGTCGGCGCTGTATGGCCGTCCGTCCTCGCCGTGCCCGGTGACGTGGCCGTGGATCATCCGCACGTGCGCGATCATCGCCTCGGCCTGCGCACGCGGCGCATAGGTGGTACCGCCGACGAAGGCCGTGGTGCGACGCAGCCGGCCGACCAGGTCGCCGCGGAAGTTGGAATGGTCCCACACCCCGGCCAGCGCCAGCGGGTGCAGGGTCTGCAGGGTCAGCGCGGCGAGGCCGCCGGCCAGCATGCCGGGGAAATCCGAGTGCACGCGCCAGGTGGCGCTGTGCGGCCCGAACAGGCCCGGATCGCCGTGCGGATGGTCGTAGTCGGGGCCGTCGGAGCCGGCGCGCGGGAAGGCGCGCAGCACCCAGTGGCGGATCGGTTGCTGCAGCACGTCGATGGGCGAGGGCATGCGTGCAGTCTACCGCCCGGGCGCGGAGGTTTGATTTGGACGTCCATTGTGTTATCAATGGCGGCATGTCCTCCGTCACCGCCCGCCTGTATTTCTGGTTTTACGGCTACCCGAAGCCAACGGCGGCGGCGCGGACGCGATCGTTCTGAACTGATCGACACAACCACACCGAACCGCCATTCCAGGGCGGTTTTTTTATGGCCGCCCCCGGAAAAACTTCCAGGAGAGCCGCCATGCATCCCACCGACGACCTGCGCATTCGCGCCATCACCCGCCTCAGCACGCCGGCTGAGGTGATGCGCGATTGCGCCGTCACCGACGCGGCCACGGCCACCGTCGACGTCTCGCGGCAGGCGCTGCACGCCATCCTCGCCGGCAGCGACGACCGCCTCGCGGTGGTGATCGGGCCGTGTTCGATCCACGATCCCCGCGCCGCGCTGGAGTACGCCACGCGGCTGGCGCCGCTGCGTCGCGAGCTGGGCGATGCGCTGGAGATCGTGATGCGCGTGTACTTCGAGAAGCCGCGCACCACGGTGGGCTGGAAGGGGCTGATCAACGATCCGGACCTGGACGGCAGCTTCGACATCGACAAGGGCTTGCGGCTGGCACGCCGCCTGCTGCGCGACATCAACGCGCTCGGCGTGCCGGCCGGCTGCGAGTTCCTCGACATGATCACCCCGCAGTACATCGCCGACCTGGTGGCGTGGGGCGCGATCGGCGCGCGCACCACCGAAAGCCAGGTGCATCGCGAGCTGGCCTCGGGGCTGTCCTGCCCCGTCGGTTTCAAGAACGGTACCGACGGCAACGTGAAGATCGCGGTGGACGCGGTGCAGGCCGCCTCGCAGCCGCATCACTTCATGGCGGTGACGAAGGACGGCCAGGCCGCGGTGGCCACCACCAGCGGCAATGGCGACTGCCACGTGATCCTGCGCGGCGGCAAGCTGCCGAACTACGATGCGGACAGCGTCGAGGCCGCCTGCGCGGCGATCGACAAGGCCGGCATGCGCCCGCAGGTCATGATCGACGCCAGCCATGCCAACAGCGGCAAACAGCCGGAGAACCAGCCGCGGGTGGTCGGCGACATCGCCGCGCGCATCGCCGCCGGCGAACGACGCATCCTCGGCGTGATGGTGGAGAGCCACCTGCTCGGCGGCCGCCAGGAACTTCGACCCGGCCAGCCGTTGCGCTACGGCCAGAGCATCACCGATGGCTGCATCGACTGGCACACCTCGGTCGCCGCGCTGCAGACGCTGGCGCAGGCGGTGCGCCAGCGTCGCCTCGCCGCCGCCGCGGTGCTTCCGGCCGAGGCGGCGGCCTGACTCAAAGCAGCCGCGCGTCCAGCGTGATCTCGGCTTTCAGCACCTTGGAGACCGGGCAACCCTGCTTGGTCGCCTGCGCGATCCGGTCGAACGTGGCCGCGTCGGCACCGGGAACCTTGGCCTCGCAGCTGAGGTGCACCGCCGTGATGGTGAAACCGTCGCCATCCTTCTCCAGCGTCACCACGGCCTTGGTGTCGATGCTGGTGGCGGTGAGTCCGGCATTGCCCAGACCCAGCGACAGCGCCATCGAATAGCAGCCGGCATGGGCCGCGCCGATGAGTTCCTCCGGGTTGGTGCCGGGGCCGTCCTCGAAGCGGGACTTGAAACCGTAAGGCGCCTCCTTCAGCACGCCGGTCTCGGTGGAGATGGTGCCCTGGCCGTCCTTGATGCCGCCGGACCAGTGGGCTGATGCGGATTTCTTCATCGGGTACTCCTGCGCAACGGTGACGGACAAGCAGCCAGTCTGCGCCACCTTCCATGCAACCGGCGCGAACGAAACGAGGCCGCAGGTTCACATGCGCTTGCCCCGCGGCAGCCTTATGCTTGGAGTTTGTCCGACTTTCCGGAATGCCCATGCCGTTTGCCATCCGGCACGACCGCGCCGCCCGCCGTTTCCACACCGAGGTCGACGGCGTGCCGTGCGTGCTCGATTACGGCCTGGCCTCGGCGGTGATGACGATCACCCACACCGAAGTGCCAGCCGAGGTGGGCGGCCGCGGCATCGCCTCGGCGCTGGTGCGCGCGGCGCTGGATGCCGCGCGCGCGGAAGGCTGGAAGGTGGTGCCGGCGTGTTCCTATGCCGCCGCCTGGATGCACAAGCATCCGGAGTACCGCGACCTGCTCGGCTGAGCGCGGTTCAGCTGCCGAAGCGCTCGCGCAGGGCGGCGCGATGGCGGCGGCTGCAGGGGATCGTCGTGCCGTCGCGCAGGGTCAGCCGTGCGTCGCCGGTGTCCAGCGGCTCGATCTGGGCCAGGTAGTCGAGATTGACGAAGTAGCCGCGATGCACGCGCACGAAGCGGGTGGGGTCCAGCCGCTCCTCGATGGCGGCCATGGTGCTGCGCAACGGGTAGTCGCGGCCCTGCACGTGCAGGTTCACGTAATTGCCCGATGCCTGCAGCCATTGGACCTCGCTGGCGTTGAGCAGGAACTCCCGGCCCAGCTTGCGCACCAGGAAGCGCTCGGGCCGCTCGACCGGCTCGGCCGGCTGACCTTCGTCCGGTGCTGCCAGCAGGCGCGCCTCGCCTTGCCAGCGGATCAGCCACAGGCGTGACAGGCACAGCAGCGCGATGATGACGAAGTAGGTGCGGATGTCCTTCAGGTACTCGTAGCCGTAGTGCGCGCCGAACTGGTCGTGGGAACCGGCCAGCGCATAACAGAGCCGGCGCAGCGCCACCATGCCGGTCACGTGCACCAGGCTGAACGGAATGGTGGCCAGCAGATGGCGCGGCAGGCTGTGCCGCCAGGTGTCGACGCGGAACGGCCAGCGGCGCTCCAGGGCAATCACGAACGGGATCAGCAGCAGGATCAGGACGGCGCTGCTGAACTCCCATACCCAGGGCTTCCACGCGTCCACGTCGGGGTGGTCGGTCTGCGCCACCAGTGCGTTGAAGCCGGCGTTGAGGATGACCAGGGCTACCCAGAAGCCGACTTCGATGGGTCGCCGCCAGCGCTGGAAATCGTCGAAGCCGAGGCCGGGGCGCTCATTCATCCGACGATTCTACGCAAAGCCCCGCGCCCCGTCCCGGCAGCCCCGCCATCCGTCCCCGTGACGGGTCGGCCTGTCACATGCCGGGCGACATCGCGGCGGCGGCGTCGCAAGATGGCTCCTCGACCCACCATCGGAACGCCCATGAATCGTCGCGATCTGCTCAAGGCTGCCGTAGCCGCATCGCTCCTGCCGTTGGCGCTGTCGCCGGTCGGGCGCGCGCTGGCCGGTACCCGAGACCATCTTTCCCGACTGCTGCGCCGCGTGCGGCCGGGCGATCCGGCCTGGCCCGATGCCGGCGCATGGGAAACGCTGAGACAGCAGGTCGGCGGCCGCCTGCTGAAACTGCAATCACCGTTCGCGTCGGACGCGCCCGCCGCGGTTCGGGCCGAGGCGCTGGCGCAGGTCAAGAATCCGTTCTACCTGGGCGACAACCCCGCGCTGACCCAGACCAGTGGCTGGCTGGACGCCTGGGCTTCGCAGCCGAGCACCTATGCCGTGGCCGCCGAAAGCACGGCCGACGTAGTGGCGGCGGTGAACTTCGCGCGCCAGCACCGGCTGCGGCTCGTGGTGAAGGGCGGCGGCCACAGCTACCAGGGCACCTCGAATGCGCCGGACTCCCTGCTGGTGTGGATGCGGCACATGCACGACGTGATCCTGCACGACGCCTTCGTCGGCCAGGGCTGCGCGGGCCGGCAGGCTGCTCAGCCTGCGGTGAGCATCGGCGCCGGGGCGATGTGGATCGACGCCTACGACGCGGTGACCACCAAGGGCGGCCGCTACGTGCAGGGCGGCGGTTGCACCACGGTGGGCGTGGCCGGCCTGGTGCAGAGCGGCGGCTTCGGCAGCTTCTCCAAGCATTACGGCACCGCGGCGGCGGGGCTGCTGGAGGCCGAAGTCGTCACCGCCGACGGTCAGGTGCGCATCGCCAATGCCTGCACCAATCCGGAGCTCTACTGGGGCCTGAAGGGCGGTGGCGGCGGCAGCCTCGGCGTGGTCACGCGCCTGACCCTGCGCACGCGCGAGCTGCCGCCGTATTTCGGTGGCGTGTTCGGCACGATCGAGGCCGCCACCGATGCCGGCTATCGCGCGCTGATCGCGCAGGCGATCGCGTTCTACCACGGCAGCCTGTTCAATCCGCACTGGGGCGAGCAGATGGGTTTCCGCGGCCGCAAGCTGGAACTGAGCATGCTCAGCCACGGGCTGGAGCAGGCGCAGATCGAGCAGGTGTGGGCGCCATTCCTGGACTGGGTGAAGGCGCGTCCGGAATACCGCTTCGTCGAGCCCTTGAAGATCTTCGCCACGCCCGCGCGGCACATGTGGGACGTGGATTTCATGCGCCAGTACGCGCCCGGCGTGATGGTGGCCGACAGCCGGCCCGGCGCGCCGAAACACCATGCCTGTTGGGCGACCAACATAGGGGAGGCCGCCTGGTTCCTGCACGCCTACCAGTCGGCATGGTTGCCGGCCACCTTGCTGCGCGAAGACCGCCAGGCCGCGCTGGTCGACGCCTTGTTCGATGCCGCGCGCGAGTGGAGCGTGGGCCTGCACTTCAACAAGGGCCTGGCCGGCGCGCCCGCGGAGGAAATTGCTGCGGCGAAAGACACCGCCACCAACCCGCAGGTGCTCGACGCGTTTGCGCTGGCGATCATCGCCGGCGGCGGCGCCCCGGCCTTTCCCGGCATGCCGAAACCGGATCTGGCCAAAGCGCAGCGTGCCGCCGCCAGCATCGCCAAGTCGATGGCCGCCCTGCGCAAGGTCGCACCGAACGCCGGCGCCTACGTCTCCGAAAGCGATTACTTCCGGCGCGACTGGCAGGCCGCCTTCTGGGGCACCAACTACCCGCGGCTGCTGGCCGTGAAGCGCCGCTACGATCCCGACGGGTTGTTCTTCGTCCACCATGGCGTGGGGAGCGAGGGGTGGAGCGGGGAGGGGTTCGTGCGCAGAAACTGACGACAGCTTCGGAACTTCCGCAAAGCGTCACGGAGCATCTGCTTGATGCTCCCGGAA
Organism: Rhodanobacter sp.; assembly: GCA_049650465.1. Classification (GTDB taxonomy): domain Bacteria; phylum Pseudomonadota; class Gammaproteobacteria; order Xanthomonadales; family Rhodanobacteraceae; genus Rhodanobacter. The sequence goes on from JBASAF010000021.1 coordinate 185,497, forward strand.
GGTCCATTGGCGCCACTTGACTCTGGACCTTGATCCAAGGTCTAGACTACGCCCATGAGCACGCAAACCCGTTCCCTGACCATCGGTGCCGTCGCCAAGCGTGTCGGCGTGGCGATCGACACGATCCGTTACTACGAGCGCGAAGGGCTGTTGCCCGAGCCGCAGCGGCGCGCCTCCGGCTATCGCAGTTACGGCGAGGGCGCGGTGACGCAGTTGCGCTTCATCCGCCGCGCCAAGGATCTCGGCTTCACGCTGGAGGAGATCCGCGAGCTGCTGGCGCTGTCGGCGGATCGCCAGCGCGGGGTGAAGGCGGTGAAGCGGCGTGCGGAGAAACGACTGGCGGCGATCGAGCAGCGCATCGCCGAGTTGCAGCGGGTGCGCGACGGGTTGGCGGAGCTGGTGGCCTCGTGCCCGGGACATGGCAAGCCGGAGCAATGTCCGATCCTGCGCGCGCTGAGCGACGACGGGGCATCGGCATGAACGCGCATGCCTGCCACAAGCACACCGGCAAGGCGGCGACCGACCCGGTCTGCGGCATGGCGGTCGACCCGGCCACGTCGAAGCATCAGGCCACGCACGAGGGGCAGACCTTCCACTTCTGCTGCGGCGGCTGCAAGGCGAAGTTCGAGGCGGAGCCGGCGCGTTACCTGGCCGCGCCTGCTGCACATGATCACACCGCGCATGGTGACGGCCATGGCGCACACATGATGAAGGACCCGGTCTGCGGCATGAGCGTGGACCTGCATACCGCGAAGCACCGCGCCGAACACGACGGCCATCCCTACTACTTCTGCTCCGCACGCTGCCGCGGGAAGTTCGTGGCCGACCCGGCCGGGTACCTGGTTGAACGCAAACCCGCGCCGGCCGCGCCGGCCGGCACGATCTACACCTGTCCGATGCATCCGGAGGTGCAGCAGGTCGGCCCCGGCCATTGCCCGAAGTGCGGCATGGCGCTGGAGCCGATGATGCCTTCGCTGGACGAGGACGACGGCGGCGAACTGCGCGCAATGACGCGGCGCTTCTGGTGGCTGGTGGCGCTGACCTTGCCGGTGTTCCTGCTGGCCATGGGGCCGCATCTGTTCGGCTGGCATCTGCCCGCGCCGTGGAATGGTGTGGCCGCGTGGGCGGAGGCGTTGCTGGCCACCGCCGTGGTGCTGTGGGGCGGCGCGCCGTTCTTCGCGCGTGGCTGGCGTTCGCTGAAGCCGTGGCATCCCAATATGTACACGCTGATCGCGCTGGGCACCGGGGTGGCGTGGTTGTACAGCGCGGTGGCGTTCGCGCTGCCGGGCATCTTCCCCGACGGCTTCCGCGACACGCATGGCCGCGTCGCGGTGTATTTCGAATCGGCGGCGGTGATCGTCACCCTGGTCACGTTGGGCGATTTCCTGGAGCTGCGTGCGCGACGGCGCACTGGCGCGGCGCTGAAGGCGCTGCTCGGCCTGGCACCGAAGACCGCGCGGCGGATCGCCGCCGACGGCAGCGAAAGCGATGTGCCGCTGGAGCAGGTCCAGGTCGGCGACGTGCTGCGCGTGCGCCCCGGCGAGAAGGTGCCGGTCGACGGCGTGGTGATCGAGGGCGAAAGCCACCTTGACGAGTCGATGCTCACCGGCGAGCCGATGCCGGTGGCCAAGGCGAAGGACGATCCGCTCACCGGCGGCACGGTGAACCGGGATGGCGCGCTGACCATGCGCGCGCAGAAGGTCGGTGGCGAGACGATGCTGGCGCAGATCGTGGCGCTGGTGGCGGCCGCGCAGCGCAGCAAGGCGCCGCTGCAGCGCGTGGCCGACCGCGTTGCGGCTTGGTTCGTGCCCGCCGTGGTCGCGGTGGCCGTGGCGGCTTTCGCGGTGTGGGCCGTCGCGGGCCCGGAGCCGCGCCTGACCCACGCGTTGATCGCCGCGGTGTCGGTGCTGATCATCGCCTGTCCCTGCGCGCTGGGCCTGGCTACGCCGATCTCGATCATGGTCGCCAGCGGGCGTGGCGCGCAGCACGGCGTGCTGTTCAAGGACGCCGCCGCGATCGAGTCCCTGCGCGACATCGACACCCTGGTGGTGGACAAGACCGGCACCCTGACCGAAGGCAGGCCGGCACTGACCGAGCTGGTGGTCCTCGGCAACCAGCCGCGCGAACGCCTGCTGGCGCTGGCCGCCGCGCTGGAGCGGCCGAGCGAGCACCCGCTGGCGCGGGCGATCGTGTCGGCTGCGGATGCCGAAGACGTGCCGAAGTTGGCGGCCGCCGAGTTCCGTTCGCTGACCGGCCGCGGCGTCAGTGCGACGGTCGATCTCGCGGCGGTGAGTCGTTCGGATGAAGAGTCATCCGATCTCCCTGAGCGCAGGCCGTCAGACCGGAGTCGACCGGCAGACGCGGACGTGCCCTTCGACTCCGCTCGCTCCCGCGAGCTGCGCACAGGAGGATCGGCTTCCGGGAGCGACGTGGCGCTGGGCAATGCAAAGCTGATGGTGGAGCTGGACGTTGCCGTCAGCGATGATGCCAACGCTCGCGCGGAACAACTGCGCGAACACGGCGCCACCGTGATGTTCCTCGCCGTCGACGGCAGCCTCGCCGCGCTGCTGGCGGTAGCCGACCGCATCAAGCCGGACACGCCCGCGGCAATCAGGGCGTTGCACGCCGCCGGCCTGCGCATCGTGATGCTTACCGGCGACAACGCCACCACTGCGCAATCGGTGGCGCGCGAACTGGGCATCGACGAGGTGCATGCGGATGTCTCGCCGGCCGACAAGGCCGCCGCAGTGAACCGGCTCAAGGCCGAAGGCCGCCGCGTGGCGATGGCCGGCGACGGCATCAACGACGCGCCGGCGCTGGCCGCGGCCGAGGTCGGCATTGCGATGGGCGGCGGCACCGACGTGGCGATGGAAAGCGCCCAGGTGACCCTGGTCAAGGGCGAGCTCGGCGCCATCGTGCGCGCGCGCCGGCTGTCGCAAGCCACCGTGCGCAACATCCGCCAGAACCTGTTCTTCGCCTTCATCTACAACGCGGTTGGCGTGCCGCTGGCCGCCGGCGTGCTGTACCCGTGGTTCGGCATCACCCTGTCGCCGATGATCGCCGCGCTGGCGATGAGCCTGAGTTCGGTGTCGGTGGTGAGCAATGCACTGCGGCTGCGTGGCGTGGAGTTGTGAGGGCGGCGCCGGCTGCCTGATCGGTGCGTTCCGGCACCGGGTTCGGCGACAATGGGCGGTCCCCATCCCCTGTTGATCGAGTAATCCGTTCATGCCCCGCACCCTCGCCGAGTGGTTGAGCTACCAGGATCGCGTCAACGTGCACAGCATCGAGCTGGGGCTCGAACGCGTGCGCGAGGTGTGGCAGCGCATGGGCGCGCCGCGGCCGGCGCCGCGGGTGATCACCGTGGCCGGCACCAACGGCAAGGGGTCCACCGTGGCGCTGCTGGAGGCGATGCTGAAGGCGGCGGGCTGGCACGTCGGCGCCTTCACCTCGCCGCACCTGCTGGCCTACAACGAGCGCATCGCCATCGATGGCGTGCCGATCGACGATGCCGCGTTGATCGACGCATTCGAGCGCATCGAGGCGGCGCGCGCGGAGATTCCGCTGACCTATTTCGAGTTCGGCGCACTGGCCGCGCTGGACCTGTTCGCCCGCGCCGGCGTCGATGTGGCCGTGCTCGAGGTGGGGCTGGGCGGGCGGCTCGACGCGGTCAACATCATCGACGCGGACGTGGCGGTGATCACCACCGTGGACCTGGACCACATGGAATGGCTGGGCCCCGATCGCGACAGCATCGGCCGCGAGAAGGCCGGCATCGCGCGCCGCGGTCGCCCGGCGATCGTGGGCCAGCTCGACCCGCCGCAAGGCCTGCTGGCAGCGCTGGCCGAGCGCGGCGCGTGGATCCAGCGTGCCGGCGTGGATTTCAGCGTGGAGCGCCACGAGGACGGCTGGCGCTGGCGCCACCGTGACGGCAGCGCGATGGAATTGCCCGATCCCTACCTCGCCGCGCCGGTGCAGCATGCCAATGCCGCCGCCGCGATCGCCGCCCTGCATGCGCTCGGTGACGAGGCGTTCTCGCCGAGCGCCCTGTTCGCCGCGGCCAGCGCCGGGCTGCACGACGTGCGGATCGCGGCGCGACTGCAGGCACTGGGCGGCGAGCCACCGGTGTTCGTGGATGTCGGACACAACCCGCAAGCCGCGCGTGCGCTGGCGGAGTGGCTGGACAGCTCGGCGCATGGTCCGGTGCATGCCGTCTACGGCGCGCTGGCCGACAAGGACGTGGGCGGGGTGATCGGTGCGCTCGGCACGCGCATCGCCCACTGGCACCTGGCGGGGCTGGAGCAGGTATCGCCGCGTGGGCTGGAGGTGTCGGCCCTAGCCGGGAAGTTGCGATCCACCTTGCCGCAGGCGTCGTTCGATACCCACCCGGACGTGGCCGCCGCCCTGGCCGCAGCGTGCGGGGCCGTGCCGCCGGGCGGTTGCGTCCTGGCGTTCGGCTCGTTTTTCGTGGCCAGCGCGGTCATGGCTGAACATGCGCCGTGATCCGCAGCGTGGCCGCGGGCGGTGGCAGGTATAATCCCGCCATTGCACTTCGCGTTCGCCGCCTGGGAGCGAAAACTTGAAAACACGCCTGCTGGGAGCTGCCGTCCTGATAGCGTTGGCGGTCATTTTCGTGCCGATGTTCTTCACCGGCAGCCCGCCCACGCCCGGCGGCGACCAGTCGGTGAGCCTGGCCATTCCACCCGCGCCCGATCGCGACCTGCAGACCAGGACGATGAGCCTCGACCCGAGCGCCGCGGCCAGCGCGCCCGCCGTCGCGGCCAGCGCGGCCGGTGCGGTGGCCTCGGGCGATCGCATTGCCACGGTCACCATCGACTCCAACCGCCCACGCGACGTGGAGCTCGATCCCGAGGCGGGCAGGAAGCCGGCACCGACGACGGTGACGACCGGCAGCGGCACCTCGCCGGCGCAACCGGTGATCCCGCAGCGCGACACCGCCGCGACGACGCCTGCGGCCCCCGCCGCCACGAAGCCGGCGCCGGCCAGCGAGCCCGCCCCGCCAG
>JBASAF010000022.1:0-25907 GCA_049650465.1 Rhodanobacter sp.
CGCCGGCTCGGCGGGGACCGGCGGGCGGGCGCGCTTGCGGGGCAGTTCGACCTCGGACACCAGCGGCTCCGCCTCGGCCGGTTGCTCCGGCGACGAGGCCCAGCGCCGACCGCGCAGCCACAGCAGATACCCGGCGCCGGCCAGGCCGAGCAGGCTCAACAGGCCGCTCAACCACCACGAGTGCGGCAGCACGATGAACGCATCGGGCAAACCCGCGCCCACGCGGAACGCGGTGCCAGGCACCGGCAGGCTGTTGCTGCCGGTTTGCGCCGAGGCGCTGCCATTGGAGAACAACTGCACGCTGCCCGGCTCGTCGCCCTGGCGCAGGTCGAGCCGGCCCCCGGCCGGCGGGATCGCGTCGAAGGCCTGCTGGACGCCGGCAAACGGCAGTTCCACCCAGACCCAGGCCTGGGTCTGGTCCGGCGCACCCAGCGGAATGACCATGCTCAGCCGGCGGTCGCCGTTGCCGTAGTACACGCTCTGCGCGGGCGGCGCGCCCTCGGCCATCTGCGCCGCCATCAGCTGCGCCGCCTTGGCGTAGCCGAACTCGCGGTAGTTCGCGCGCAGTACTTCCTTGAGGTCGCCGCTGTAAAGCTCGAGCTGCCTGGCCTGCGGCAGGCGCAGGCGGAGCGTGGCGATCGACTGCGCCGGGTCGCTCATCACCGTCGCCGGGTCGACCAGCGCCAGTGCCTTCTGCACCGCCCCGCGCTGGCGCGCAACCTCGTCGGCCACCGCCTTGACCGCCTGCGCCTGCGCGGCGTGGACCCGCTCGTCGGCGTGATGCTCGTCGGCGATCAGCCAGGTCTGCCAGGCGCAGAACAGCCCCAGCAACAGCAGCAAGGTGCCGCCGGCCAGCGGCAGCATGGCCGACCAGTCGACCTCAGGCCGGGCCAGTCGCCGCTTCGCGATTTTTGGTGCCATGCTCCGCCCCCGCGGCTGAAACTGCGTGGCGGCGCGACCGCTCCGGGTCGCGCCGCAAGTCCGTGCCCATGCTATCGGATACCGGTGGAGCCGAAGCCCCCGGCACCGCGTTCGCTGGGCGTGAATTCATTGACGATCCGCAGCCGCGCCTGTGCCACCGGCACCAGCAGCAGCTGCGCGATGCGGTCGCCGACCGCGATGGTGTACGGCGCGTCGCCGCGGTTCCAGCACGAAATCATCAGCGGGCCCTGGTAGTCGGCATCGATCACGCCGACCAGGTTGCCCATCACCAGGCCGTGCTTGTGGCCCAGCCCCGAGCGCGGAACGATCAGGGCGCACCACTGCGGATCCCCGATGTGGATCGCGATGCCGCTGGGCACCAGCGCGCTCGCGCCGGGGGCCAGGGTCAGCGGTTGTTCCAGCGCCGCACGCAGGTCCATGCCGGCGCTGCCGGCGGTGGCTGCCTGCGGCAGCGGAATGCTGTCGCCCAGGCGCGGGTCGAGGATCTTCAGTTCGACGTCGATGGTCATCCGCGCGCCGCCCGGTAGCGTTCGGCAACGTGGCCGACCAACTGGCGCGCCAGCTCGTCCTTGCTCGCGCGTGGCAAGGCCAGCTCGCCGTCGGCCCAGTACAGCGTCAACGCGTTTTCGGCGACCTCGAAACCGAGTCCGTCGCCCACCTGGTTCGCCGCGATCATGTCCAGCCCCTTGCTGCGCAGCTTGCCGCGCGCGTAACTGGCCACATCATGCGTCTCCGCGGCGAAGCCGACCAGGAACGGGTGCCCGCTTTGCGCAGCCAGGCTCACCAGGATGTCCGGGTTCTGCTCCAGTTGCAGCGACAGCGGCGCGCCCGCGCTCTTCTTCAGCTTGAGGGCCGAAACGCTGGCCGGCCGATAATCGCCCACCGCCGACGCGCCGATGTAGATGTCCGCCGCGCGGCAGGCGTCGAGCACCGCCGCGTGCATCTGCGCGGCGCTGCGCACGTCGATGCGCCGCGCCACTCCCGCCGGTGTGGCCAGGCCCACCGGCCCGGCCACCAGGCTCACCGAGGCGCCGGCCTGCGCCGCCGCCGCGGCCACGGCGAAACCCATCCGGCCGGAGCTCCGGTTGCCGATGAAGCGCACCGGATCGATGTCCTCGTAGGTCGGCCCGGCGCTGACCACCACCCGGAGCCCGGCCAGCGCGCGGTCGCCGAACGAGGCGGCCAGCGCATCGCGCAATTCGTGCGGCTCCAGCATGCGGCCGGAGCCTACGTCGCCGCAGGCCTGTTCGCCGGCGGCCGGCCCCAGCACCTGCACGCCGCGCTGGCGCAGCAGCGCCAGGTTGGCCTGCACCGCCGGGTGCGCCCACATCTGCTGGTTCATCGCCGGGGCCAGGTACAGCGGCGCGGCGCTGGCCAGGCACAGCGTGCTGAGCAGGTCGTCGGCATGGCCATGGGCCAGCCGGGCGATCACGTCGGCGCTGGCCGGCGCCACCAGGATGCGCTCGGCCCAGCGCGCCAGCTCGATGTGGCCCATCGCGGCCTCGGCCTGCGCGTCCCACAGGCTGCTGCGCACCGGCTGACCCGAGAGCGCCTGGAAGGTGGCCGCACCGACGAAGTGTTCCGCGCCGGCGGTCATCACCACGCGCACCTCGGCGCCCTGCTCGCGCAGGCGGCGGACCAGTTCGCAACTCTTGTAGGCGGCGATGCCGCCGGACACTCCCAGCAGGATGCGGCGTTGGGCGAGGCTCATGTAAGGCGGGCCTGACAGTCGGGCAGACGCCTAGCTTACTAAGATTCAATCCGCGCCACTGCTGCCCCGCGACGGGCTCCTTCGCCAAGCTGCCCGACATGAGCATCCGCGACTGGCCCGAGGGCGAACGACCCCGCGAAAAACTGCTGACGCGCGGCAGCGCCGCGCTGTCCGATGCGGAGCTCCTGGCGGTATTGCTGGGCAGCGGCAGCCGCGGCAAGGACGCCATCGCGCTGGGCCGCGAGCTGCTGGCCGATGCCGGCGGCGTGGCCGCCCTGCTGGGTCGGTCCGAGCGGCAGATTCGCGCCGGCGGGCTGGGCCCGGCCAAACGCGCACGCATCGCCGCGGCACTGGAACTGGCCCGGCGCAGCCTGGCCGAGCAGTTGCAGGCAAAGCCCAGCCTGGGCAATCCGCGCGACAGCGGCGACTACCTGAGCGCCCGCCTGCGCCACCTGCCCTACGAGGTGTTCGGCTGCCTCTACCTGGACAACCGCCACCGCGTGCTGGCCTTCGAGGAGCTGTTCCGCGGCACCGTCGACGGCGCCAGCGTGCATCCGCGCGAGGTGGTGCGCGCCTGCCTGCACCACAATGCCTGCGCGGTGATCTTCGCCCACAACCACCCTTCCGGCGTGGCCGAACCCAGCGCCGCCGACCGCGCGATCACCCATGAATTGCGCGATGCCCTGCAACTGGTCGGCGTGCGCGTCCTGGACCACCTGGTGATCGGTGCCGGCGAGCCGGTGTCGATGGCCTCGCGCGGCCTGCTCTGAGCGTCGGGCCGCCGCCGGCGCCCAGCTCCCCATCGCCACTCTCCGATCCGCCGTCCGGTCGACACGGCGCTTGCGGCGATGCGGCACGACGCCGGGCCTGGTGTTTCCGCTCGCAGAATCGGCCGCCAAGTGGCCGAAACTTATGCACAAAACGCAGGGATAGCCGGTTGCCGCCCGGATCGCCAGTCATACACCAAATTGTCGCTGCAACCACCTAATTTATTTGAATAATTTCTTGCGGCCGGCTGGATGCCGCGGCATGGCGACACGGGGAACACCCGCACCGGCGAATTTCCCCACAGAGTTATCCACAGGACGGCACGACGCGGTGCAACACGACACTTGCCCGCGGCTGCAGCCCTTGGCCGCTCCGGTGCGGGCGCCCCGGTCTGTTAGGATTACCGGTTCCATCACGAAACCGATCCCACCCGTGAAAGCACAGCTGCGCGACCTGGTGTTGCAGGCCATCCATACCTTGCGGAACGACGCGGCCTTGCCGGCCGAACTGGCCATTCCCGCCTTCGTGATCGAGCGCGCCCGCAGCCGCGAACACGGCGATTTCGCCTGCAACGCGGCGATGCTGCTGGCTAGGCCGGCGCGCGCCAACCCGCGCGAGCTGGCCGGGAAACTCGTGGCCGCGCTGCCGGCGAACACGCTGGTGGAGAGGGTCGAGATCGCCGGCCCCGGCTTCATCAATTTCTTCCTCGCCGCCGACGCCAGCCACGCCGAAGTGCGCCGCATCCTGGCCGAGGGCGACGCCTACGGCCGCAACACCAGCGGCGGCGGCAAGACGGTGGGCGTGGAATTCGTCTCGGCCAACCCCACCGGCCCGCTGCACGTGGGCCACGGCCGCAACGCGGCGATCGGCGATTGCGTGGCCCGACTGCTCGACGCCAGCGGCTGGAACGTGAAGCGCGAGTTCTACTACAACGACGCCGGGGTGCAGATCGCGAACCTGGCGATCTCGGTGCAGGCGCGCGCACGCGGCATCATGCCCGAAGACGGCAACTGGCCCGAAAACGGCTATCGCGGTGACTACATCGCGGAAGTGGCACGCGCCTACCTGGACCGCGAGTCGGTGGTGGCCGACGGCGAAACCGTGGTCGGAGCCGGCGACGTGGACGACCTCGACGCGATCCGCCGTTTCGCCGTGGCCAGCCTGCGCCACGAGCAGGACCTGGACCTGCGGGCGTTCGGCGTGGGGTTCGACACCTACTTCCTGGAATCGTCGCTGTACAGCGACGGCAAGGTCGAGGAGACCGTGCGCGAGCTGATCGCGCACGGCCACACCTACGAGGAGGGTGGCGCACTGTGGCTGCGCACCACCGAATTCGGTGACGACAAGGACCGCGTGATGCGCAAGTCCGACGGCACCTACACCTATTTCGTGCCCGACGTGGCCTACCACCTGTCGAAGTGGCAGCGCGGCTACGGCAGGGCGATCACCGTGCTGGGCTCGGACCACCACGGCTCGCTGGCGCGGGTGAAGGCGGGCCTGCAGGCGCTCGATTGCGGCATCCCGAAGGGCTATCCCGACTACATGCTGTACCAGATGGTGACGGTGATGAAGGGCGGCGAGGAGGTGAAGATCTCCAAGCGCGCCGGCAGCTACGTCACCTTGCGCGACCTGATCGACGAGGTCGGCCGCGACGCCACGCGCTACTTCCTGATTTCGCGCAAGAGCGACTCGCAGCTGGTGTTCGACGTGGACCTGGCCCGCTCGCAATCGAACGACAACCCGGTCTACTACATCCAGTACGCGCACGCCCGCGTCTGCAGCGTGCTGCGCCAGGCCCCGGAGAAGGGCTTCGAGGTGGACCTCGCCGCCGGCCTCGCCCACCTCGACCGGCTGGACAACGAGCACGAGCAGGCCCTGCTGACCGAGTTGTCGAAGTATCCCGAGCAGGTCGAGGCGGCCGCGGCCAACCTCGAGCCGCACCTGATCGCCACCTGGCTGCGCGAACTGGCCAATGCGTTCCATACCTACTACAACTCCCACCAGTTCCTGGTGGAGGATGCGGACCTGCGCAACGCGCGGCTGGCGCTGGTGGTGGCCACGCGCCAGGTGTTGAGGAACGGACTGGATTTGCTGGGCCTCAGTGCCCCGGAGAAGATGTAATGGCAGCACGCAAGGGCAAGGGCCGGCAGGCCGTCCGCAACGGCCGCAACGGTTTCCCCGGCTGGGGCTATGCGGTGATCGGCATCGCCATCGGTGCCATCCTGATGGCGTTCGTGATGCGCGGCAGCCTGTTCACCAGCCTGCGCACGCCGACGGGGCCGCAAGCCAACCCGCAGGCCACCGCCCAGCGCGGCAGCGAACCGGGCGTGCTGGAACCGGCCGCCGGCGAAAGCGCGCCGAAGAAGCCGCAGTACGATTTCTACTCGGTGCTGTCGGAGAAGGAAGTGCGCATTCCCGACGCCGAGATCAGCGCGCAGGCCAAGGCCGAGCAGCAAGCCGCCCCGCCGGCGCCGGCGACCTCGCCGGCCAGCACGCCGGGCGTGGCGGTGCAGAGCGTGACCGCCGCGCCGGCCGAGGCGGTGACGCCTGCCACCGGTGGCAGCGGCTACCTGTTGCAGGTGGGCGCGTTCCCCGACCCCGCGGCCGCCGAAGCGCAGAAGGCCAAGCTCGCCCTGCAGGGCTTCGTCGCCAACGTGCAGACCGTGGACGTCGGCGGGCAGACCTACCATCGCGTGCGACTGGGGCCGTTCCGTTCGGCCACCGAACTGGAAGCGACCAAGCAGAAACTCGCCGCCGCCGGCATCCCGGCGATCGCCCTGAAAGAAGGCAAGTAAGCGCATGAACGGCAAGACCGCCTGGATCACCGGCGCCACCGCCGGTTTCGGCGCCGCCACGGTGGAGCGCTTCGTCGCCGGCGGCTGGCGCGTCGTCGCCAGTGGACGGCGGGCGGATCGCCTGCAGCAGCTGGTGGACCGCCACGGCGCCGACCGCGTGCATGCGGCCGCCTTCGACATGCGCGACGAAGCGGCCATGCGCGCGGCCCACGCCGCCCTGCCCGCGGCGTTCGCCGGCCTCGACCTGCTGGTCAACAACGCCGGCCTGGCGCTCGGCACCGAGCCCGCGCAGCAGGCCGACCTGGCGCAGTGGAAGCAGATGATCGACACCAACGTCACCGCGCTGGCCACCATCACCCACCTGCTGCTGCCGCAGCTGATCGAGCGCCGCGGCGCGGTCATCAACATCAGCTCGATCTCCGGCAGCTACGCCTACCGCGGCGGCAACGTGTATGGCGCCACCAAGGCCTTCGTCACCCAGTTCTCGCAGAACCTGCGCACCGACCTGCACGGCACCGGCGTGCGCGTGACCTCGATCGAGCCGGGCATGGCCGAAACCGAATTCACCCTGGTGCGCACCGGCGGCGACCAGTCCGCCTCCGACCGGCTCTACGCCGGCGCCCACCCGATCACCCCCGGCGACATCGCCGACACCATCTGGTGGATCGCCAACCTGCCGCCGCACCTCAACATCAACCGCATCGAAGTGATGCCGGTGAACCAGTCGGCTGCCGGGCTGCAGGTGGCGCGCGACGCGTAGGGCGGGCACTGCCCGCCGCGCTTTTCATGCTTTCCGAACACGTCTGGCCAAAGCCGGCGGACGGTGCCCGCCCTACGCCGCGCTCTTGCCAGTCCCGAGTCCCGGCTGCTACTGCATGAACCAGCCGTGGCTGACCACGATGCTCTGGCCGGTCAGCGCGGCAGAGGGGAAGGTGGCCAGGTACAACGCGGTCTGCGCGATGTCCTCCAGCGTGGTGAAGGTGGCATCGACGGTGTCCTTCAGCATCACGTTGCGGATCACCTCGTCCTCGCTGATGCCGAGCTCCTTCGCCTGCTCGGGGATCTGCTTCTCCACCAGCGGGGTGCGCACGAAACCGGGGCAGATCACGTGTGAGCGCACGTTGTGCGGCGCGCCCTCCTTCGCCAGCGTGCGGGCCAGGCCGAGCAGGCCGTGCTTGGCGGTGACGTAGGGCGCTTTCAGCTTCGAGGCCTCGTGCGAGTGCACCGAGCCCATGTAGATCACGATGCCGCCGCGGCTCTTGCCGGTGCCGTCGTCCTGGTACATGTGCCTGAGCGCGGCCTTGGTGGTGAGGAAGCCGCCGTCGAGGTGGATCGCCAGCATCTTCTTCCAGTCGGCAAAGGCGAACTGGTCGATCGGGTTGATGATCTGCACGCCGGCGTTGGAGATCAGGATGTCCAGACGGCCAAACGCGGCGACCACCTTGTCGGTGCCGGCGTTGACCGCGTCCTCGCTGGTGACGTCCATCGCCACGCCGAGCGCCTTGCCGCCGGCGGCATTGATCTGCGCCGCCACCGCATCGGCGGCCTGCTGGTTGATGTCGGCGATCGCCACGCTGGCGCCGTGCCTGGCGTACAACTCGGCGATTGCCTTGCCGAGGCCGCTGGCCGCGCCGGTGATGAGGGCGACCTTGCCGTCGAGACTGTTCATGTGCTGCTCCTGGAAGCGGGGGAGGACGATGATGCGCCCATTGCCATGGATTGTAGGCGCCGGGCCGCCACGCGCCATCGGACCTTGGGGCAGGCGCCCGGCGGCACGCGCGGAGGTTTCCCTGCGCGCCCGCCTGTTCCCGGCATCGCCGCGAGCGGCTGCCGGCGCGAGGTTCAGTCGGTCTCTTCGGCCAGGTAGGTGTAGGCGGTGAGGCCGGCGTCCAGTGCGTCATACAGGCGCGCCGCCTCGTCGTCGCCGATGCCGGCGTCGGCGATGCGCGCGCGGTAGCTGGCGCGCAGGGCCTCCAGGTCGTAGCCGACGTAGTCGAGCATCAGATCGGTGGTGTCGCCGCGGCGCTTGTGGGCGAACACGTAGCCATCGCCCTCCACGCGCACGTTGACCGCGTCGGTGTCGCCGAACAGGTTGTGGATGTCGCCCAGGGTCTCCTGGTAGGCGCCGACCATGAAGATGCCCAGTCGGTAGCTCTCGCCGTCCTTCAGCGCGTGCAGCGGCAGGCTGACATCGACGCCGTCGGCCTCCACGTAGTGGTCGATGCGGCCGTCCGAATCGCAGGTGAGGTCGACGATCACGCCGCGGCGGGTCGGCTCCTCGTCGAGGCGGGCGATCGGCACGATCGGGAATACCTGGTCGATCGCCCACACGTCCGGGATCGATTCGAACACGGAGAAATTGGTGAAGTACTTGTCGACCAGTTTCTCGTCCAGCTCGTCCAGCACCTGCCGGTGCGCACGCTCGGCCGGCAGCAGGCGCGTGCGCACGGCGTTGGCGACGGCGTAGAACATTTCGTCGAGGTGCGCGCGATCGGCCAGCGAGAGCTGACCCAGCGCGTACAGCGACTGCCCTTCGGCCAGGTGGTGCTGGGCCTCGTGGAACAGCTCCAGCGGCGGACGCTCGTCCAGCGCCGCGTGCACCTCGCGCAGGTGGCGCAGCACCGCCGGCTCGTCATCGCGCGACGGCGGCATGCTGCCGGCCGGCACCGGCTCGACCTCGGTCACGTTGACCACCATCACCGCGTGGTGCGCGGTCATCGCCCGGCCCGCCTCGGTGAGGATGTGCGGCGCGGCCAGGCCCTCGGCGCTCACCGCCTCGGCCAGCGACTGCACGATGGTGCTCGCGTACTGCTCCAGCGAATAGTTGATCGAGTTGTGGCTGCGCGAGCGGGTGCCTTCGTAATCCACGCCCAGGCCGCCGCCGACGTCGACGATCTGCAGCGGCACGCCCATGCGCGAGAGTTCGACGAAGTAGCGGGTGGCCTCGCGCATGCCGTTGGCGATGTCGCGCACGTTGGAGATCTGCGAGCCCATGTGGAAGTGCTGCAGCTTCAGCGTGTGCTTCAGGCCCGCCGCATCGAGCCGCTCGACCAGGCGCAGCACCTGCTGCGGCGACAGCCCGAACTTGCCCTTGTCGCCGCCGGTGTTCTGCCACTTGCCGGCGCCGATCGAGGCCAGCCGCACGCGCACGCCGAGCAGCGGCTCCACGCCCAGCGCCTTCGACTCGGCGAACACGTGGTCCAGCTCGGACAGCTTCTCGATCACGATGTGCACGCGCAGGCCGAGCTTCCTGCCGATCAGCGCCAGGCGGATGTACTCGCGATCCTTGTAGCCGTTGCAGATCACGATGGAATCGGGCCGCGCCATCGCCAGCACCGCCATCAGCTCGGGCTTGGAACCGGCTTCCAGGCCGAAGCCCTGCGCCCCGGCGGCGACCAGCTCGCCGGCCACGCTGCGCTGCTGGTTGACCTTGATCGGATAGATCGCGGTGTAGCCGCCGGCGTAGCCGTGCTCGGCGATCGCGTGCGCGAACGCGCCCTGCAGGTGCGCCAGCCGATCGGCGAGGATGCCCGGGAAACGCACCAGCAACGGCAGCCGCAGGCCCTCGGCGCAAGCGCGGTCGACGATCTCCGGCAGCGCCAGCGCCGGGCCGTCGGCGCCGCGCGGCCGCATGACGATGCGGCCGGCGGCGTCGATGTCGGCGTAGCCGTCGCTCCAGTGGGGCACGGCATAGGCGTGGCAGGCGGTGGCAATGGTCCAGGGCTTCGACATGGAGCCTCCCTCGGGCAAACGGGGCTTGGGGATGTCGCAGCGGCGAGCCTTGACGAAAGGTGCTCGGATCGAGCGGAAAGCCGGCCGGCCGGAAGCCTCGCACGCCGCGGGGCCGGTTGGGCTTGTCCGGCCTTCGTCACGCCTTCGCGACGGCTGGCCGGGCCACCATTGTAATGGTCGCGCGCCGCCCTGCACGGCGGCGGCGGCCGGGACGTCAGCCGCCGTTGCCGGTACAATTGGCCCTCTTTGCCCACGCTTCGCGGAAACATCCCATGTCGCAGCCAGCCACCGTCACCGAAGCCCACTGGTTCACCGAGGCGCACCAGGCGTCCGGGTCCTCGATCGGCTTCCGCACCGAGCAACTGCTGCACTCGGAGAAGACCCCGTTCCAGACCATCGAGATCCACAAGACCACCGACTGGGGCAACCTGATGGTGATCGACGGCTGCGTGATGCTGACCAGCCGCGACAACTTCCTCTACCACGAGATGATGACCCACCCGGCGCTGTTCACCCATGCGCGCGCCAAGCGCGTGGTGATCATCGGCGGCGGCGACTGCGGCACGCTGCGCGAGGTGTTGCGCCACGAGGAAGTCGAGCACGCCGTGCAGGTGGAGATCGACGAGCGCGTCACGCGCCTGGCCGAGCAGTATTTCCCCGAGCTGTGCGAGGCCAATGGCGACCCGCGCGCCGAGCTGCTGTTCATCGACGGCATCAAGTACATGGCCGACTGCGAACCGGAATCGGTGGACCTGGTGATCGTCGACTCGACCGACCCGGTCGGCCCGGCCGAAGGCCTGTTCAACGCCGCGTTCTACGCCAGCTGCTACAAGGCGCTGCGCCATGGCGGCCTGCTGGTGCAGCAGAGCGAGTCGCCGCTGGCCCACCTGGACCTGATCCGCTCGATGCGTTCGGCCATGCGCACCACCGGCTTCGCCGCGGTGAAGACGCTGCCGTTCCCGCAGCCGTGCTACCCCACCGGCTGGTGGAGCTGCACCATGGCGCGCAAGGGCGGCGACCTGTCCGGCTTCCGCGAGCGCGGCGCACTGAGCAAGAAATTCCCCACCCGCTACTACAACGCGGAAATCCACAAGGCCGCCCTGGCCCAGCCGGAATTCATGCGCGAGGCGCTGGGGGAATAAGGGCCGGGAGTCGGCATTCGGGATTCCCCATTCCCGGCAATCAAAACATCTTCGAGCGCACCTTGGGCAGCAGCACCAGCAGCAAGGTGGCGAGCGGGCCGAGCGGCAGCGACAGCAGGAACCACAGCAGCCCGCTGCGGTTCTTGCCCTGCGCCAGTGCCGCGTTGATCAGGGCCAGCGTGCCCCAGCCGGCAAACCAGGGGGCGCCGTCGGCCCACAAGGAAAAATGATTCACGAGCCTCTCCCGCGTGATGGGTGGCGTCGTCCTGCGCCCAAAGCCGCATCCTAACAAGCGCAGGCGTGCCGACGGCCGCGCGGGGAACCGTCGATCAGGCGAGCTTAAGGCAACGCCGGTGGTGATCCTCGGTCAGCGTTGCCTTAACCTGCACCCGCTATGCTGGCGTTTTTGCCGCCAAGGGAAGTTCGCGATGCCTGGAATGCGTTGTCTCGCCGCGGGTTGCGTGTGGCTGCTGCTCGCTGCTCCGGCACTGGCGGCCAAGGCCCCGCCCCCTGCCAAGGCGGCGACGACCACGGCCAAGGCCGCGCAGGCGCGCGACAAGGCGCAGCTGGCCTTCCAGCGCGACCTGGTCAGCGTGCTCGCGCCGCGGGCCGATGCGATGCCGCTGCTGGGCGCCGCGCTGCTGGCCCGGCCGCTGTTCAACCAGCCACCCGCCAACAGTTTCCATGCGCTGATCGAGCGCGCCGCCGCCGCCGAGGGCGCCGGCCCGGCGGTCAGCTGGGCGCGGCTGGCCGATTGCGATGCCAAGGCGGACAACTGCCCCAACACCGCCGCGCTGGACACGCTGCTGCAGCAGGCGCCGGACAATGCTGCCGCGTGGCTGGTCAAGCTGGGCATCGCCGCCCGCGACCGCAAGCAGGATGACGCGCGCGAGGCCCTGCGCCACGCCGCCGCGGCCAAGCTCTACGACGACTACGCCGGGATCAGCCTGAAGGCGCTGGCCGATGCGGTCGGCGTGCTGCCGCCGCCGCCCGCCACGCTCGACCCCGCGCATGCGGCGGGCGCGGTGGGCATGCAGACGGTACTGATCTTCGGCCTCGCCAGCACGCAGCCGCAGCCGAGCCTGCAACTGGTGGCCAAGCTGTGCGAGAACGCCGGCGAGGACGACTCGATCAAGGCCGACTGCCTCAAGCTCGCCAAGCTGCTGCAGTGGGGTTCCAGCCCGCTGGCCCGTTCGCTCGGCCTGCATCTGGCCGAGACGCTGGCCGATGACCCGGCCCAGGCGCAGGCCGCGAAAGAGGCCCGCCGCAACCTGGTCTGGCAGGTGCGCAACTTCAATCAGTTGCTGGCGCGGGTGCAGGATGACGCTACCCTCGCCCGCCACCTGCTGTCGCTGGCCCGCAACGGCGGCACCGAGATGAGCCTGCAACTGGCCGCCCTGCGCGACGCCGGCATCGCCACCGAACCGCCGCCCGGCTGGGGCGAAGAGCGACAAGCCGACGGAGAGAGTGAGAAGCAAGAGTAGCGGCAGGCGCGCACCCTCCACCTCTCACGCCTCGTCCTCGCCTGTTCCCCTTTCCCCCCGTGCCCGCTAGGCTTGGGCCACCTTCCGTGGCAGGGGCGATCCGATGCTTACGACGCTGGTGGCGAGCAGCAAGGGTGGGTGCGGCAAGAGCACGCTGGTGACGCAACTGGCGTCGCACTGGGCCCAGGCAGGGCAACACAGCGCCATCATCGACGCCGATCGGCAGGGCTCCAGCTTCCGCTGGGCCGCGCGCCGGCCGGAGAACGTCCCCGGCGTGCTGGCTTTCGAAGGCGGCCGTCGCTCGCTGGCGAAACTGCCGCCGGACACCGCGCAACTGCTGATCGACACCCCCGCCGGCGTCCGCGAGCGCGAGCTGGAGCCGTACCTGGACCAGGCCAACGTGCTGCTGGTGCCGGTGCTGCCTTCCTCGTTCGACCTGGACGCCACGCTCGCCTTTCTCGACGAGCTGCGCGCGATCAACCGCATCCACCGCGGCAAGCTGCCGGTGGGGCTGGTGGCCAACCGGCTCAAGCCGTGGACCCACGCCAGCCAGGACGCGCTGGCCCAGCTCGCCGAGCAGTCGCCGTTCCCGATTGTGGCGCAGCTGCGCGACAGCCAGGCCTACGTGCTGTTGACCGCGCTGGGCAAGGGCATCTTCGACTACCACAGCGAGCAGGTGCGCAGCCACCAGGATGACTGGAAGCCCCTGCTGCGCTGGATCAAGCGCCAGTCCTGACGCGACCACGCGCGCCCCTTTTCCGCCGGAGCCCTCCATGCACGAACTGATCCTGCTGCGTCACGCCGAAGCGGTGCCCATAGCCGAAGGCGGCGACGACCGCGAACGCGCGCTCAGCGCGCGTGGCGAACAGGAGGCGCAAGCCGCCGGCCTGTGGCTCGCCTCGCACGGCCTGCGCCCGCAGCGCGTGCTGTGCTCCCCCACCCTTCGCACCAGCGAGACCACGCGGTTGGCGCTGGCCGCGATCGACGCCGCGCCCGCGCCACGCATCGCCGAGGAGATCCACGACGCCACGCCGGGCGAGCTGCTGGTGCTGCTCGACCAGCACGCCGAGGCCGACACCGTGATGCTGGTCGGCCACAACCCCGGCGTCGAACGCCTGGTCGCGCTGCTGGTGGAAGGCCGCTCCGATGAGTTCCGCGGCATGCCGCCCGGCGCGCTGGCGGTACTGCACCTGGATGGCCCGCTGGAGCCGGGCCAGGCGCGGCTGGACGCGTTCTGGTCGCCGTAGGGTCGCTCCCAAGCCGTTGCTCGTCGTTCCAGCGAACGCTGGATTCCAGTGGCTCCATATAGTTGCGGAGGCTGGATTCCGGCGCCCGCCGCGATGACGGCTGGCGCGGGCCATTCCAGGCACCCCACGCGCCAGCCATCGTCACGGGGCCGCGGCGCCCAACCGTTATCATGTGGCGATGTCGCACGACCTTCGCCGCCTCCTGCTGCCGCTGCTCCTGCTGGCCACCGTGCTGCAAGGCTGTACGCTGTCGAAGGCGCAGATCCGCCGCGCCGACGCGGTGGTGGCGGCCACCGTCGACCGCCAGCAAACCTGCCACCAGGCCGACCACTGCGCGCAACCCTCGCCGCTGCTGCAGGCGGCCGACCAGGCGCTGGCCGCGTCCACCCCGGCCCGTCCGGTGCACGTGGTCACCCTGCTCGGCGACAGCGAGCCGGCGCTGGCCGCGCGGATCAACCTGATCCGCGGCGCGCGGCATTCGATCGACGTGCAGACCTACATCTGGAGCCAGGACGACGTGGGCCAGCTGATGCTGGACGAACTGGTGCACGCCGCCCGCCGCGGCGTGCGGGTGCGCATCCTGGCCGACCAGCTGTTCTCCTTCAACGACCTCGACCTGCTCGACGCGCTGGCGCGGGCCAGCCCAAACCTCGAGGTGCGGCTGTACAACCCCACCTTCCACAAGGCACGCACGCCGCCGCTGGATTTCGCCGCCGGCGTGCTGTGCTGCTTCATGCAGTTCAACCAGCGCATGCACAACAAGCTGCTGCTGGTGGACGACGCCATCGGCATCGCCGGCGGGCGCAACTACCAGGACCGCTACTTCAATTGGGACGACGCGTTCAACTACGTCGACCGCGACGTGATGGTCGGCGGCCCCGCCGCCCGCGCGATGGCGGCCAGCTTCGAGCTGTTCTGGCGGCACAAGCGCGCGGTGCCGCTGACCCACCTGCGCGACGTCAACCGGCGCATCGTCTCCGACCGCGCCGCGCCGAGCTGGCCGCAGCCGCATTACCGCCATCCGCAACGGGTCGCGCAGTTGCTGCAGGCCGCCGAGGATCCGGCCTGGCTGCGGGCGTGGCTGGTGGAACCCTCGCTGCGGGTGGGCAAGGTCGAATATTTCAGCGACCTGCCGGCCAAGGTCGACGACCCCGGCGGCAAGCGCACCGCGGCGTTCACCCGCCACATCATGCAGATGGTCGCCGAGGCGCGCCACGAGGTGCTGCTGCAGACGCCCTACCTGGTGATGAGCAGGCGCGCCCAGCGCATCTTCCGCCGCCTGCACCGCCTGCCCGACCCGCCGCGGGTGATCGTGTCGACCAACTCGCTGGCCTCCACCGACGCCTTCGCCGTCTACGCGATGTCGTACAAGCACCGCAAGCGCTACCTGACCAAGTTCGGCTTCGAGATCCACGAGATGAAACCGCACGCCCCCGGCCCCGCGGTGGACTACGAGCTGGCCAACCTGGACGCCGACACCGCGCAAGTGCCGGCGGCCACCGCTACCCCCGCCAGTGCCCGCCGGACCCGCTTCCACCTGCTCGGCAGCGGCAGCGGCAACCGCCCCGCGCCGCTGCGCAGCGATGGCCGGCGCTCCGGTCTGCACGCCAAGTCGATCGTGATCGACGACGACTTCAGCATGGTCGGCTCGCACAACTTCGACCCGCGCTCGGACCACTACAACACCGAGTCCGGCGTGATCATCTACGACCACGCCTTCGCCGACGAGCTGCGCCAGGCGATCCTGCGCGACACCGAGCCGCAGAACGCGTGGGTGATCGCACCGCGCCGCCCGGTGGTGCCGGTGCTCACCGACATCAACCAGGCCATCGGCACGGTCTCCGAGCACCTGCCGTTCTTCGACCTGTGGCCGTTCCGCTACGCGACCAGCTTCGACCTCAAGCCCGGCTGCCCGCCGCTGCGCGCCAGCGACCCGCGCTTCTACGAGTGCTACCAGCCGGTCGGCGACTTTCCCGACGTCAACCTGTCGCCCAAATGGATCATCACCCGCCTGATCACCGCCTTCGGCAGCAGCGCCAAGGGCGTGCTGTAGCGCGCGCTGACCCCGCCTGCACGCGCGGCGTCGTTCAATGGGGTCAAGTCATGCCCGGAGGCCAAGCAACATGAGCCATGCATTCAAGGTCGGCGACCACGTCCGCTGGAACTCCGAAGCCGGCCACGTCAGCGGCAAGATCATCAAGGTGCACACGCGCGACACCGAGTACAAGGGCCACACCCGCCACTGCAGCGAGGACGACCCGCAGTACGAGATCAGGAGCGACAAGACCGACCACGTCGCCATGCACAAGGGCTCGGCGCTGCACAAGATCGACTGAACCGATGCCCGCCGACCCCGCCACCATCTGGACCATCGGCCACTCCACCCGGCCGCTGGAGGAGTTCCTCGGCCTGCTCGACGAATACCGCATCCAGGCCATCGCCGACGTACGCCGCTTCCCCGGCTCGCGCCGCCACCCGCACTTCGCCAGCGAGGCGCTGGCCAGCTCCCTGCCCGCCCACGGCATCGCCTACCAGTGGATCCCGAGGCTCGGCGGCCGCCGCAAGGTGCAACCCGACTCGCCCAACACCGCCTGGCGCAACGCCTCCTTCCAGGGCTACGCCGACTACACCGCCACGACCGAATTTGCCGAAGGCCTCGCCGAACTGCTGCAACTCGCCGCCCGCCAGCGCACCGCCATGATGTGCGCCGAAGTGGTCTGGTGGCGGTGCCACCGCTCCATCGTCTCCGACGTGCTCAAGCTGCGCGGCATCGAAGTCATCCACATCCTCGACGCCACCCACACCACCGTGCACCCGTACACCTCGGCGGCGCGCGTGGTGGATGGGCGATTGAGTTATGCGGCGGCACAGGGGGAGTTGCTGTAGCGAAGGTCGGACTCCTTCGTCGGACTCCGTACCACGCATCCCGCAAGCCCTGCGCTCCCGGCATCGTCATGCCTGCGAAAGCAGGCATCCAGAGCCTGTCGGGTTGCGATGAAGCCCTTTCACCTTGCGCGTGCCCAATACGGGCACTATCATGCCCAATATGGGCAACAAGACGTACAGCAAAATCAGTGAAGCGGCGGCGATCTACGCCAGCGCCAGCCTGTCCGATGCGCTGTTCACCACCACCCAGCAGCGCGTCCTCGGCTGCCTGTTCGGTCAGCCCGATCGCAGCTTCACCATCAGCGAACTGATCCAGACCACCGGTGCCGGCAGCGGCGCGGTGCAACGCGAGGTCGCCCGGCTGGCCGGCAGCGGCCTGCTCACGATGGAACCCGTCGGCAACCAGAAGCGCTATCGCGCCGATCCCGCCGCGCCGATTCACGCCGAACTGGTATCCATCGTGCGCAAGACCTTCGGCCTGGTCTCCCCCTTGCGCGAAGCGCTGGCGCCGCTGGCTTCGTGCATCTCGGTGGCCTTCGTGTATGGCTCGGTGGCCAAGGGCACCGACACCGCGGCCAGCGACATCGACCTGATGCTGGTGTCCGATGCACTGGCCTATGCGGACGTCATGGCAGCCCTGCATCCGTTGATCGAACGCCTGGGCCGCGAGATCCATCCCACGCTCTATACCCGCGCCGAGCTGCGCAAGCGCCTCGCCGCGGGCAACAGCTTCGTGACCCGCGTATTGGCACAACCACGGCTGTGGGTGATCGGGAGTGAGCATGACCTCACCGCTTGAGAACCTCGCCGGTCAGTGAGCATCAAGGTCGGGCGCACATTCTGTAGGAACGCACCCCTGTGCGCGACGCCCTTGCTCTGGTTGCATCCAAAGGCAAGAGCGTTCGATCGCCTTCGGCGACCGAGTCACTTTTCTCTTGCGTGGCCAAGAGAAAAGTAACCAAAAGAGAAGGCCACCCCGCTTGGCGCTTGCCGCCCATCCTGGGCGGCAAGTCCGTGAGCCGGGGCCGGGCTTTTCGACAGGGCATCCTGCCCTGGCGAAAAGGCATCGGCATCCATGCCGATGCCCGCTGCGCGGCCTGCCGACCCCGACTCACCGCCGCACAGGGGCCCCGGGTAGAGCAGCGCGCCATCCTGGCCCGCACTCGGTGTGCAACCGCTGCGCGGTCGCGAGAGCAGAGCGCAGCGGGCAAATGAGACGTCTCTGTCGGCCATAAGCAGTCCACCAGCAGCCATCAGACTTCGCCCAATTAACGTGTCGAATGCCACCTAATGGCACCGGTCCAGACTGGTATCGGGATGACCGTGTAGCACTGGGCTACCATGCGGCCATGCCCGTCTCCAATGCTAAGGTCCCCACAAACCTGTTGCTGCTTCACCAAGGCGAAGAAGAGTTGCGCCAGCGCGCGGTGCATCTGGTCGAAACCAACCCCGACCTGGTGGCTCACTTGGACATCACCGAACGCGCCATGGACGTGATGGACATGCTGCGCCAGCACTACACGGCCGACGACGACGAACGCGCCCTCAGCCACCTGGGCATCCGCACGTTCAACGGCTTTGCCACCGCGTGGAAGCTCATGGCTTCAGGCTACTACCAGGCGGCCGCGCTCATCCTGCGTGACATCGTAGAGACCACCAGCCTAGTCAACGCCTTCCATTTGAACCGCGCACTCGTCGAGAAGTGGCGCAAGGCGGATCGGCGCACCCTCATGCGGGATTTCAGTCCTGCAGCCGTCCGCAAGATTCTCGACGACGACGCGGGATGGAGTGAGAGCCGACGCAAGGCCATTTACATCAAGTTCTCCACGCTGGCCGGGCACCCAACGCCCGACGGGTTTGCGATGCTGCGCCCCAAGGGCATGGACGCGCACATTGGCCCGTTCTCAGACCTCACGGCGCTGCGCGCCGTGCTGGAGGAAATGGGCATGCTGGCTCCGCAAGCCGGCTTGGCATTTTGCATCTATCTAGACACGTCCATCGACGCGTGCAGTCGGGTGGCGCACTACTTCTTGACCGGCGCGATGGATTACTCAGGCAAATACCTGGGCAAGCCCTACTCGTATGAGGAGCGCGCGGAAGTTGATCGACTTTTTGCACGCTCGCCTTTTGCGGCTTCCTGATGAGATGGGACTTGAAAGAACTTCGGGGGCACGTAGAGCGGCTGTTCGGCGAAGAGCAGCTGCGCACCGTCAACCAGTGTTTGCGGACCATTCGCGACCGGCGCGAGTTCAGTCGTTACCACTTCAACGAAGCCAAAGGCCGGATGGAGGGTGTCCTTCGGGGACACAAAACCTCTGAGCTGAGCGCCGCGCTTCTGGGGGCGTTCGACACCGACGAGCAGCAGTTCGCCACCGCGCGATTTCATGCGTACGCGCACACGGTCGCCTGCGTCCAGAGCATGCATGCGGTCGTCGATAACATGGTCCACTTCGCTTACTACGTCTTGGGCGCCAACTTGGACCCAGCCACTCGTATCGATAAAGAGCGCGACATCACGTGGTCCAAGGTGAGCAAGAAGCTCGCTGAAGGGCCCATCAAGGATGGGCTGAGTGTCCTACTGGACGATCCGGGCTTCACGTTCCTGGCGGCGCTGAATAACCACTCCAAGCACCGTTCCATCATAGAGGTGGCCTACTCGGTGAACTTCGAGTCGGACGCGGTCGAACACGGCCTGCGATTCAACCCTTTCACTTACGATGAAGTGGCCTATCCGGCGAAGTGGGTTCGCCCTACTCTGATCGAGGAATTCCATCGGCAAGAGGGCCTGATACTGACCATCGGCAATTCTGTGAACGACGAGCTTCGTAACCGGCCCTGAGTTCGTTACCGGTCGCCGCATCGCCTAGGGTCGTCGTCGGGCCGGCCTGCGCTCACAGCTTGATCGACGACATGGAATGGCACGAGGGGCTACTAACCAGACAAAGGGGTCAACCAGACAAAGGGGTCGGGTTCATTTAGTCCTCAGAACGGAAATGAACCTGACTCGTTTGCGGATCGCACGGCGCCGGAACCGGCCGCCGCCTGATCCGCAGCCCGGCGGGGCGGTCGACGACCGCGCCGCCGGGCCTTTGAAGGTTTATCGGGACCTGCAGGACGTCGACGCCGGGAGTCATCCGCTCGACGCCTAAGCTGCAAACCTGCCTGCCGAGGTTCTCAACCTCCTCGCCGACCTTCGCCAAGTCCCCGCCGAGGTTCCCGACCTCCTCGCCGACCTTCGCCAAGTCCCCGCCGAGATTCCCGACGTCCTCGCCGAGCTTCACCACATCCCCGCCGAGGTTCCGGACCTCCTCACCGACCTTCGCCACATCCCCGCCAGGGTTCCCGACCTCCTCGCCGAGCTTCGCCGCGTCCCCGCCGGGGTTCCGGCACTCCCCGGCGAGTCCGTCCACGTCCGTGCCGATCGGTTGAACCTCGCCACCGGGATTCGCCACCTTCTTCTGTTTCTTGAGATCCCGTGCGACAGGCCGCTTCGACTCCGGCCGCTGCGCGGCCTACGCTCAGCGCGAACGGTTCGGGAGGTGCGGTCGTTCGGGCGAGGGTGCGAGGGCTCGGGAGCGCTTCGGGCATCGCCCGCACGGATTCCCGTAGGTGCGTTCGTCGTCTTGCGCGGCGGGCGAAGTTCGATGCCTGCCTTCGCAGGCATGACGGAGTGTGTGGAGATACGCAGGGAGTACAGGGAGGCGGGGGAGCCGGCTCTTCTGAAGAGTGCGGGCCAGGATGGCCCGCTGCTCTACCCGGGGCCCCTGTGCGGCGGTGAGTGGGGACGACAGGCCGCGCAGCGGGCATCGGCATGGATGCCGATGCCTTTTCGCCAGCACATGGATGTGCTGTCGAAAAGCCCGGCCCCGGCTCACGGACTTGCCGGACAGGAGTCCGGCAAGCGCCAAGCGGGGTGGCCTTTCTCTTTGGTTACTTTCTCTTTGGCCACGCAAAGAGAAAGTGACTCGGTCGCCGAAGGCGATCGACCGCTCTTGGTTCTGAATGCGGGGAAAGCCGGCGGGCAGTGCCCGCCCTACGCCGCCGTTGGCCACGCCAAGAGAAAGTGACTCGGCTGGGAAGGCAGACGAAAGCTCTTCGCTTTGTAGTGCAACAAGAGCATCGCGCGCGAGCGTGCTCCTGCGAAGGGACTCGTCGCCGGGCGAAGTGCGATCCCTGCCTTCACAGGCATGACGGAGTGCGGGGAGATTGGTCCCCGCAGCCGTCGCGACGCGCCAGCCTCACTCCTTCTTGATCGCGTGCCCACCGAACTCGTTGCGCAGCGAGGAGAGCAGCTTGTCGGCGAAGGAGTCGTCGTCGCGGGAGCGGTAGCGTTCCATCAGCGAGAGG
Source organism: Rhodanobacter sp. (assembly GCA_049650465.1). Lineage (GTDB taxonomy): Bacteria > Pseudomonadota > Gammaproteobacteria > Xanthomonadales > Rhodanobacteraceae > Rhodanobacter. Next base: position 21,055 of record JBASAF010000022.1, read on the forward strand.
GTGATGACGGGGGCCGATACGCTCAGTTCCATGGCCGCGTCGACGGTCCAGCGGCCTTCGCCGGAGTCGACCACGTAGGGGGCGACGCCATCCATGTTCGGGTTCTTGGTCAGCGCGTCGGCGGCCAGGTCAAGCAGCCAGGAGCGCACCACGCTGCCGTAGCGCCAGATCTCGGCGACCTGCGCGAGGTCCAGGCCGAACTCCTGCTTGTGCTTGAGGATCGAGAAGCCTTCGGCGTAGGCCTGCATCATCCCGTACTCGATGCCGTTGTGGACCATCTTGGTGAAGTGGCCGGAGCCGGCCGGGCCGACGCGGCCCCAGCCCTTGTTCTTGCCCGGCGCCAAGGTTTCGAAGATCGGCTTCAGGCCATCGACGACTTTCTCGTCGCCGCCGACCATCATGCTGTAGCCCTCGGCCAGGCCCCACACGCCGCCGCTGGTGCCGCAGTCGACGTAGTTGACGCCTTTTTCCTTGCACTTGGCCGCGTGGCCGAGCGAATCCTTGTAGTTGGAATTGCCGCCGTCGATCATCGTGTCGCCCTTGTCCAGCAGCGCCAGCAGCGCGGCGACAGTGTCGTCGGTGATCTTGCCCGAGGGCACCATCAGCCACAGCACGCGCGGTGCGGGCAGCGCCTGCACCAGCGCCTCGAGTGACGCAGCCGAACCGCCGCCCTTGCCTTCCAGCTGCTTGCGCGCGTCCGCGTTGGGGTCGAAGCCGGTGACCTGGTGACCGCCGTTGAGCAGCCGCTGCGCCATGTTGGCGCCCATCTTGCCGAGACCGATCATGCCCAGTTGCATGGGAGTTCCTTGAGTGTGAGGTGAAAGTGGAAACCGGTGATTCTAAGCACCGTGGCGATAAGCGCGCGTGAGCCGGCCTCAGCGCGGCAGGCAGCGGCGCAGGCGCGCCAGCAGGCGGCCGCTCAGGCGGCGACGGTTGTACGCCATCGCCGCCTGGCGGATCGCCTCGGTCTTGGTCGGGTAGGCGTGGATCACTTTCGCCAGCGTGCGCAGGCCCACGCCGGCGACCATCGCCAGGGTGACCTGGCTGATCATGTCGCCGGCGTCGCGCGAAACGATGGTGGCGCCCAGGATGTGGTCGCTGCCCTCATCGACGTGCAGCTTGACGAAGCCGTCCTGCTCGCTGTCGGTGATCGCGCGATCGACCTGGTGCATCGGGATGGTGTAGGTCTTGATCGGGATGCCGCGCGCGTTCGCCTCGCGCACGTACAGGCCGACGTGGGCGATCTCCGGATCGGTGTACGTGCACCACGGCACCACCCGCTCGCTCAGCCGCTCGCGCCCGCGCAGCAGGGCGTTGCGCACGCCGATGCGCGCCGACTCCTCGGCGATGTCGGTGAACTTGGCCTCCAGGCAGACGTCGCCGGCGGCGAAGATGCGCCGGTTGCTGGTGCGCAGGTGGTCGTCGACGGCGATGCCGGCGGTTTCGTCGTAGTCGACGCCGGCGGCCTCCAGTGCCAGCCCGTGCACGTTCGGCCGGCGGCCGACGCCGGCCAGGATGGCGTCGACGCGGATCGTGCTGTGGTAGTCGTCGGTGACCAGGTCGACCACTTTCTCCGCGCCTTCGGTGCGGATCGCCACCACCTCGGTGTTCAGGCGCACCTCGATGCCATCGCGGGCGAACGCCTCGGACAGGGTCTGCGCCGCGTCGCGCTCCTCGTGCGGCAGGAACAGCGGCATGTTCTGCACGATGGTGACCTTGGCGCCGAAGCGCTCGAACGCCTGCGCCAGCTCGCAGCCCAGCGGGCCGCCGCCGATCACCAGCAGCCGCGGCGGCAGCTCGACAAGATCGAACACGGTGGCGTTGGTGAGGAAGCCGGCCTGCTTGAGGCCGGGGATGTCGGGCAGCTGCGGGCGCGCGCCGGTGGCGACCAGCGCGCGGCGGAACCGCAGCGGCTGGCCGTTGACGCTGAGGCTGTCCGGGCCGGTGAACTGCGCGTTGCCGAAGAACACGTCGACGCCGCGCTCGGCCAGGTGGCGCACCGACACGGTGCCGGCCAGATGACTGCGGATGTGCCGCAGGCGCGCCATCGCGGCGGCGAAATCCACCGTGACCGCGGCCGGCGGCTCGGCGCCGTAGCGCGCGGCGTCGCGCATCTGCGCGTACACCGCGGCGGTGCGCAGCAGGCTCTTGGAAGGCACGCAGCCGGTGTTGAAGCAGGTGCCGCCGAGCAGGTGGCGTTCGACCAGCGCCACGCGCGCGCCAAGCGTCGCCGCCGCGTCGGCCGCCGCCAGCCCGGCCGAACCGCCGCCCAGGATCACCAGCTGGTACGGCGCCTCCGGTACCGGGTTGATCCACGAGGTGGGGCCCACCGCGGCGAGGCGCTCGCGCTCGTCCTCGTCCTGCGGGGTGCTGATGCTGGCGTCGTAGCGGGTGGCCATCAGCGGACTCCTCCGGCGGGCACGTCGAGCCAGCCGCCGCTGAAGCCGGCCTTGCGCAATCCGCTGGCCAGCGGGTGGCAACCGCGCATCAGGCGCCAGATCGACTCGCTGCGGTGGTTCTCGATCATCATGAAGACAATGCCCTGGTCCAGCCCGTAATGCCCCGCCGAGATCCACGGCCGGCCGGCGCCGCCGTCGACGCTGGCGTTGAAGCTGGTGGCCAGGCGGTCCTGGCTGAGGATCTGCGGATGGCGCAGCAGCATGGTGCGCAGCGCCGCCAGCGCCTGCGTCGGCGCGAACGGCAGCGAGGCCAGCACCGCCGGCGGCGACAGCGTGCCGTCATCGGGGCCATACGGCACGCCGCGCGCGGCGTAGCCGAACAGGCGGCGCTGCTCGTTGGCCACGTCGAGCTGCTCGTCGGTGGGGCCGTCGCAGGCGGACAACCCCCAGCAGTTGCGGTCGTAGCCGACGAACTGGTGCGGGTTGAGTTCGGCATAGCGGCGCTGCACCGCCACCGCGCGGCGGCTGTTCTCGAAATAGTCGGAATCTTTTTCGCGCATGAATGCGTCGCGCACGCCGCGCAGGTCCAGCCACGCCTGCGAGAACTGGTGCACGAACAGCGGGCCGGCGTAGAGGAAGTCCTGGTCGTAGAGGTTCTCCCACTGGTAGGTGGAGGTCCAGCCGTTGTAGCAATCCGCCGAGATCGGATGGGTGGGCGAGCCCAGCGCCAGCGCGTACAGGATGATCGCCTCGCTGTAGCCCTCCCAGCCGTAGTGCAGGTAGCCGCTCTCCGGTTTCCAGCCCTGGTAGATGGTGCGCGCGTCGTCCTGCGACCAGCGCCAGTCCACGCGCCGGTACAGCGCGTCCACCAGCTCGCGCAGCTCGGTTTCCTCCGCGCCGCCGCCGTCGCAGTAGGTGGCGAGGGTGAGCATGCCGGCGATCAGCAGTGCGCTGTCGATCATCGACAGCTCCGAGCGCCACACCCGCGTGCCGCTGTCGGGGTCGAGGAAGTGGTAGTAGAAGCCGCGGTAGCCGGTGGCCGCGGGGCTGCCGCTCTGGTCGCTGTCGTGGAAGAAGCGCAGCGCCAGCAGCCCGCGGCGCACCGCCTCGGCGCGCTCGATCCAGCCGCGCTCGACCGCCGCCGGGTAGCACGCCAGCGCAAAACCCACCACCGCGATGCTCACCGGCGAGTTCGGCCGTGAGGTGTCGGGGATCAGCCCGTTGCGCGGGTTCATCGTCTCCAGGAAATAGCCGAACGCCGCGCGTTGCAGGCGGTCGAGCATGGCATCGTCGGAGAGCGAGCACAGCGTGGTCATCGGCAGCATCCTGGCAGCGACGGTGAAACGGCACAGCGCCGGCCAGTATGCCGCGGCCACTGCGTGCGCGGCGTGTAGGGCGGCGCGTTCACGCCGCATTGCCGGGGCGCGCCGCACGCTGGGAGGGTTTTCCGCCGGATGGCCGGCCCGCGCCACGCCCGCGAAGCGACCGCTTCCCGGCGCGCGCTTCCCGCATCGCTTGCGCCGCACGCCACCGCAGGGTCTTGCGACCGGGTGCGCGTCGTGGCGCCAGCACGGCCGGCCCGACCGCGCCACCGCCTCAGGAGCCTTCCGCCATGACCGATGCATCCGCGCCACCCCGCCACCTGCTCGGCAACGGCCGTCTCACCACCATGCTGGGCGCCAACGGCGCCGGTTTCCTGCGCTGGCGCGAGCTGGCGGTGACGCGCTGGCGCGAGGACCCGGTCACCGATCCCTGGGGCCATTTCCTGCTGCTGCGCGACGAGGACGATGGCGCGGTGTGGTCGCCCACCGCGCAACCGCTGGGCGTGTCGCGCCCGGAGGACACGGTGCGCTTCTCGCCCGGGCTGGCGCACTACGCCGGTCGGCACGGGTCGCTGCATCACGAACTCGACGTGGCGGTGGCGGCCGATGCCGACATCGAGCTGCGCCGGCTGTGCCTGAGCAATCACGGCGACTGCCACCGCCGCCTGTCGCTGACCAGCTACGCCGAACTGGTGCTCGGTCCGCGCGGGGACGACGACAGCCACCCGGCCTACGCCAAAATGTTCGTGCAGACCGACTGGGACGAGGCACGCCAGCTGCTGCTGGCCACCCGGCGCAAGCGCAGCGACAGCCAGGCCACGGTGTGGGCGGCACAGGCCCTGCAACTGCCCGGCGCGGCCGAGGGCGCGCCCGAGTACGAAACCGACCGCGCCTGCTTCCTCGGCCGCGGCCGCACGCTGCGCGATGCCCTGGCGATGCGCCCCGGCGCGGCGCTGTCCGGCAGCAGCGGCTGCGTGCTCGATCCGGTGTGGGCGCTGCGCCGCAGTTTCAGCCTCGCGCCGGGCGCGCGCGTCGTGCTGCTGGTGTGGACGCAGGTGGCCGATTCGCGCGAGGGCGCGCTGGCCCTGCACGCGCGCATCCGCGACGCGCAGGCCGCCGAGCGCCTGTTCGC
>JBASAF010000023.1:0-5915 GCA_049650465.1 Rhodanobacter sp.
GTCACGTGACGGAAAGCATCGCGCACGAGGTGCGCTCCTACACGCGGTAGGCTCGTAGGGCGGGCACCGCCCGCCAACCGCTCCGCGATACGCCCGTGGTGGACGCGACGAGCCGGCGGGCCGTGCCCGCCCTACCGTTTCATGGCCGGCGCGTTCCAGCCCATCGCGTTGTAGACGTGGTAACGCAGTACACCCAGGTACTCGTGCAGGGCCACGTCGGTCAGCACGATGTTCTGCGCCGACGGCAACGGATCCAGTTCGGCATGGAGATAATCGGCGCGCACCGGCGTGGCCACGATGCCGAAGTGGTCGAAGTACAGCACGCTGCGGCGCAGGTGCCAGGCGGAGCTGACCAGCCACACCTTCGGCGCGTCGAGCCGGGCCAGCAGCGGGCGCGAGAACTGCGCGTTCTGCCAGGTGTTGTTGCTGCGTGGTTCCAGCACCAGATCCTCCTCCGGCACGCCGAGTCCACGCAGCACGCGGGCGTAGGAGACGGCCAGCGCGGTACCCCGGCGCTCGGGATCGCCGCCGCTGACCAGCAGCTTGCAGCCGACCGCGGCCTGGTGGCAGGCGTGGTACAGCACGGCCGCCTCGGCGATGCGTCCGTAGGCGCTGATGCCCGGCTCGACATCGTCGTGCGGCACGCGGATCGAACCGCCGGTAAGCAGCACGATCGCATTGTGCGGCGCCCATGCCAGCGCCGGGCGTTGCGCATACGGCGCCTGCAGGCGCTGCAGCAGCAAGCGGGGCAGCACGCCGCTGCCCGCCAGCACCAGCAGCAGCGCCGCCAGCACCGCGAACGTGCCGGCCAGCCGGCGCCAGCGGCGCCACAAGGCCAGCCAGGCAAGCAGGGTGAGCACGACGATGAGCGAGAGCAGCATGGTCCGGCCAGTGACGTGGAGGCTCGCAGGTTATCCGATGCGCCGCGGCACGCAAGTCGCGCTTTCGTGAGCGGACCAACTGCGCGAGGATGATCGCGCGCGCGACTGGCGCGTGCCGTCCGCGAGCGCCACATGACCACCCTCGTCTTCGTCCACGGCTGGAGCGTCATCAGCACCGCCACCTACGGACAGATGCCGCAGCGCCTGCAGCAGCGCGCCGCCGCCGGCGGCCTGGCGCTGACCCTGGCCGACATCCGGCTGTCCGAATACGTGAGCTTCGACGACGCGGTGACGATGGCCGACCTGGTGCGCGCCTTCGACCACGCCCTGCGCGACCTGCACCTGCAGGACGCCAGCTTCGCCTGCGTGACGCACTCCTTCGGCGGCCCGGTGGTGCGCGAATGGCTGCGCGCGCAGCGCACGCATCCCGGGCGCTGCAGCACCATCCGGCTCACCCACCTGGTGATGCTGGCGCCGGCGAATTTCGGCTCCGCGCTGGCGCAGCTGGGCAAGAGCGTACTGGGCAAGCTGAAGGCCTGGTGGCAGGGCGTGGAGCCGGGCCAGCGCCTGCTCGACTGGATGAGCCTGGGCAGCCCGGCCTCGCTCGCGCTCAACCTGGACACGATCCACGGCACGGACCCGGCCGCTTCGGGCCGGTTCCAGTTCGTGCTGACCGGCGACCGCCCGGACCGCTCGTTGTACGACTACCTGGTGCCGTACACCGGCGAGGACGGCTCCGACGGCGTGGTGCGTATCGCCGCAGCCAACCTCAATGCCCGCCATGCCGTGCTGTCCTGGGATGGCAGGAGCGACGCCGGCGGCATCGACGAACTGGCGCTGCAAGTGGCCCGCGGCCCGCGCTTCGCGTTCAAGATCGTGGCCGGCGCGGCCCATTCGGGCAGCAGCCAGGGCATCCTGCGCTCGGCGGCACCGGCCACGGTGGCCGACATCCTGCGCTGCCTGCAGGTGCGCAGCAGCGACGACTACGCGGCGCTGGCCGACACCTTCGACGCGGAAAACGCCCGGCGCGACGCGCATCGGGTGGAGCTGGAGCCGGCGGATCCGTTCCCCGCGCGCGTGCACATCCACGATCCGCGCAGCCAGCTGATCGTGCGCATCAGCGACGACAGCGGCGAGGCGCTGGCCGGCGCCGGCTTCCTGCTGACCGCCGGACCGCAGGCCAGCCCCGACCGGATGCCGCCGGGTTTCATGCTCGATCGCCAGGTCAACGCCAGCCACGGTGCCACCGCCACGCTGTATCTCGACCATTCGCTGCTGGCCGGTGCGGACCGCGTGAGCCACCCGGCCAACCCGCGCAAGACCCTGCGCCCGGCCACCGTCAGCCATCGCCCCTACGGCGCCAGCGTGACCCCGCTGGATCTCGCCGGGCTGGTGCACCACGCGCTGGCGCGCAGCGCCACCGGCGACGACCTGTTCACCATCCTCGGCCCGCACCAGACCACCGTGCTGGACGTGGTCCTCTCGCGCAAGATCCACGCCGGCGTGTTCCGGCTCACCTGCAACCTGGCACCGGAGGATTTCCGCAAGCCGGTGCCCGGCCCGGTGATCGGCTAGCACGCTGCTTCATCATCTTGCAGAAAGTTGCACGCGCGACGGCCGGCGCTGCGATCCCCGCTCACCGATTTTCCGGTAGGAACCCACTCGCGGGCGACACTTGGCTTTTGCGAAATCCCGAATCCCGAATCCCGAATCCCGAATCCCGAATCCCGGCATAAAGGCATCGCCCGCGAGCGGGTTCCTACGGGAAGTGGCGGTCGGGGGAAGCGGAGCGGACATGGCTGAGCCGAACCGCCTCAGCGCCCGTCGCGCAGGCGCATCGTCAGCCCCTTCAGGAAGTTGCGCAGCAGCTGGTCGCCGCACAGTTTGAAGTTCTTGTGGTCGCTCTGGCGGAACAGCGCGCTGAGTTCCGGCTTGGAAACGGGGAAGCCGGCGGACTCGAGGATCTGGTGCATGTCCACGTCCTTCAGCTCGAATGCCACGCGCAGCTTCTTCAGCACCACGTTGTTGGTGACGCGCTTCTCCGGCGGGCGCGGCGGGCGGCTTTCGTCCTTGCCGCGACGGTGGAACACCAGGCCGTCGAGGAACAGCGCCAGCAGCTTGTTGCTGCATTCGACGTAACCGGGTTCGTCGTCCTTTTTCAGCATCGCCTGCACGTCGTCCCTGGTCACCGCCGCGTCGGCGTCGGCCAGATGGATCAGCTCGACCACCTTGCCGTCGCTGAGGTCGAGCATGTAGCGGATGGCGCGCAGCACGTCGTTGTTGATCATCTCTTTCCGGGGGCATCGCACGAGGGGGCGCCATGCTACCGCGAACGCGGCGTGCAACCCCGTTTGCCGGCCAGCGGCGTTTCATCTTTCACCCATCGAAGGAGGACGCCCCATGAAACTGTTGGCCTTGTTGCGCAGCCTGCTGCTGGCCCTGCTGGTGCTGGTCACCGGCTGCAGCGTGTCACGCCCCGAGCCCGGTCCGGCACCAGGCGGAACCAGGGAAGCCGCGCCGACCGGCAAGGCCAAGCCGGACGCCACCGCGACCCCGGCGCCGGTCCCACCCTCGCCCGCCCCGACCGCGGCAGCGGAAGCCGACCGGCTGGCCAGCGATGCCGCCGCGGCGCCGCCGCCTCCACCCTACCGGCCGCGGCTGCCGGCCATGGCCGCGCCCGCGTACGCGGCGAAACAGTCGCGCATGGCGATGATGGCGCCGATGCCGCTGCCCATCAGCCCGATGCCCGGCGACATCGACACCGAAAACTACACCCACCGCGACACCAACCCAGTGCAGCTGGTCAGCGAGCAACCGGTGTCCACCTTCAGCATCGACGTGGACACCGGCGCTTACACCAACGTGCGGCGCATGCTCAACGCCGGTCGCCTGCCGCCGGCCGACGCGGTGCGCGCGGAGGAGTTCATCAACTACTTCGATTACGGTTACGCGCCGCCGGCCGATCGCGCGCAACCGTTCAGCGTCACCACCGAGCTCGCGCCGGCGCCGTGGAATGCGCAGCGCCAGCTGCTGCTGGTCGGCATCCAGGGCTATCGCGTGCCGGCCGCGCAGATCCCGGCATCCAACCTGGTGTTCCTGATCGACACCTCCGGCTCGATGAACGAGCCGGACAAGCTGCCCCTGCTGAAAGCCTCGCTGAAACAGCTGGTGCGCGAGCTGCGCGCGCGTGACCACGTGGCCATCGTCACCTACGCCGGCCGCGCCGGCGTGGCCCTGCCCTCCACCGCCGGCGACCGCCACGCCACCATCGACGCGGCCATCGACAGCCTCGACGCCAGCGGCTCCACCAACGGCGGCGCGGGCATCGAACTGGCCTACGCCCAGGCCGCGCAGGGTTTCATCGAGGGCGGCGTGAACCGGGTGATCCTGGCCACCGACGGCGATTTCAACGTGGGCACGGTCGACCCGCAGGCGCTCAAAACCATCGTCGAGGACCATCGCAAGGGCGGCGTGGCGCTGACCACGCTGGGCTTCGGCGGCGGCAACTACAACGACGCGATGGCGGTGATGCTGGCCGACGCCGGCAACGGCAGTCACCACTACATCGACAACCTCGCCGAAGGCCGCCGCGTGCTGGTGGACGAGATGTCCGCGACGCTGCTGACCATCGCCAGGGACGTGAAGATCCAGCTGGAGTTCAATCCCGCCCAGGTGCAGGAGTACCGCCTGATCGGCTACGAGAAGCGCATGCTCAAGCGCGAGGACTTCAACAACGATCAGGTCGACGCCGGCGAGATCGGCGCCGGTGCCAACGTCACCGCGATCTACGAGATCACCCCGGTCGGCTCCGCCGGCGCGCGGATCGACCCGCTGCGCTACGGCGACCGCGCCGCACAGCAGGGCCATGGCGACGAGCTGGGCTTCCTGCGCCTGCGCTACAAGCTGCCGGGGCAGTCGGCCAGCCGCCTGGTCGAACAGCCGATCGCCGCGCAAGCCGAGGCGGCGGCCAGCGAACGGCTGCGCTGGGCCGCCGCGGTGGCCGCATTCGCCGATGCCCTGCGCGGCGGCAAGTACCTGGACGGCTACGGCTACCGCCAGATCGCGCAGCTCGCCAACGGGGCCCGCGGCCAGGATGCCGATGGCTACCGCGCCGCGTTCGTGCAACTGGTGAAGCTCGCCGAGGGCCTGGCCACGCCCACGCGCGCCGCCCCTGAAACGGCCGCGCGCTGAGCCTTTCGGCCCCGTCGCGCCGATCGCCGTGATGACCGCAGCCAGCCTCCCCGCTGCCGTCTTCCCCCGCGGCGATGGTGCGACGGGGCCGATACCTTGCGCGCCCCCGCGTGCGCGCAAGCCGCCCCGGCACGGCCGATTTGCCTTAACCTCGCACTCCATGGATGCCCCGGTCGACCCTGATGCGATGCTGATGCTGGCCTACGCGCGCGGCGACCTTGCCGCGTTCGAGGCGCTGTACGCGAAGCATCGCGGCACGCTGTACCGGTTCCTGCTGCGCAGCCTGCGCGATCCCCAGCGCACCGACGAGCTGTTCCAGGAAACCTGGAGCCGGGTGATCGCCGCCCGCGCGCGCTACCAACCGCAGGCGAAGTTCAGCACCTGGCTGCTGCAGATCGCGCACAACCTGCTGGTCGATGCGCTGCGCCGCCAGCGCCCCACCGCCGACGGCGAGGAAGCCGAGCTGGCCCTGTCCCGCGTCGCCATCCCCGAGCACGAGCAACCCGAGCACGCCTGGTCCGATTTTGAGCGCCGCCGCCACCTGCAGCGCGCCATCGAGCAGTTGCCCGACGAACAACGCACCGCCATCCTGTTGCGCCTGGAACAGGAACTGAGCCTGGAGGAGATCGCCGAGGTGACCGGCAGCGGCCGCGAGACCGTGAAGTCGCGCCTGCGCTATGCCATGACCCGACTACGCGAAGCCTTGTCCGAATGAGCACGCCCACGCCACCGAACGATCCATCCGCCGCCGGCGAGCTGCTGCCCGGCGAGGCGGAGCTGGCCGCGCTGTACCGGCAGTTGCCGCGCCGCGAGCCCGGCCCCGCGCTGGACGCGGCCGTGCGG
>JBASAF010000024.1:0-179338 GCA_049650465.1 Rhodanobacter sp.
GGCTGCGCCTGCGGGCCACCATGGCGGCCGCGGCGAACGCCGCCCGCCGCGCGAGCGCACGGTGGGCGAGGCGTCCGCGGCGGTCCATGCCCGTCCGTCGCGCCAGGTGGCGGTGACCGCCGGCAAGCCCGTCGAGCACGCTCACGCGGACAAGCCGGGCCTGTTCCGCCGGCTGACCCGGCTGTTCACCGGCAAGTAAGCGCGCGGCCAACGTCGACACCGGCCATCGCGCGACGTCGACCACACGCATTCGGCGACGCCGGCGGCCGCATCTGGTTGCCGGCTTCCCTTATCCTTGCGGTCGGCATGACCACATCCAGGCGCGGGGAGCGGCGGTGATCCAGTTCGATCAAGTCAGCAAACGCTACGAGGGGGGGCACGAGGCGCTGTCGCAGCTTTCCTTCGAGGTGCCCGACGGCGAGATGGCCTTCGTCACCGGGCACTCCGGCGCTGGCAAGAGCACCTTGCTCAAGCTGCTCGGGCTGATCGAGCGGCCGTCGCACGGCGCGATCACCATGGATGGCAAGAAGCTGTCGAAGATCCGCGCCAGCGGCGTGCCGGCATGGCGCCGGCGGATCGGCATGGTGTTCCAGGACCATCGGCTGCTGATGGACCGCACGGTGTTCGCCAACGTGGAGCTGCCGCTGGTGATCGGCGCGGTGGCGCGCGCCGAGCGAGCCCGGCGCGTGCGCGCGGCGCTGGAGAAGGTCGGCCTGCTCGCCTACGAGCGGCAGCTGCCCGCCACGCTGTCCGCCGGCGAGCAGCAGCGCGTGGGCATCGCCCGCGCGATCGTGGGGCGACCGGCGCTGCTGATTGCGGACGAGCCCACCGGCAATCTCGACCCGCAGCTGGCGCTGGAGATCATGGCGCTGTTCGCCGAGTTCCAGCAGGTGGGCACCACCGTGCTGGTGGCCAGCCACGACCTGCCGCTGATCAAGCGCATGAAGAAGCGCGTGATCGTGCTCGACCATGGACGGCTGGTGGCCGACCTGGCGGCGCAGGAGGTGCTGTGAACCACATGCCCGAGCATCGCGCCGCGCCCGCCGAGGCGCCCGCACGCAACGAACACAGCCGCGGCCGGCGCTTCGCCAGCTGGCGCGAGCATCACGCGTGGAGCGCCGCGGCGAGCCTGCGCCGGCTGGCCGCCCGCCCGCTGGGCAGCGTGCTGACCGTCGCCGTGATGGGCCTGGCGCTGGCCTTGCCGCTGGCCTTCTACCTGTTGCTGGGCAACGTGCAGCGGATGGGCGATGCGCTGGGCCGGAACCCGGCGATCAGCGTGTTTCTGAAGACCGACCAGGGCGCGCAGCAGGCGCAGCTGCTGGCACGCGACTTGGGTACTCGCGCCGAAGTGGCCTCGGTCGCGATCAAGACGCCGCAGCAGGGCATGGACGAACTGGCGAAGATGCAGGGTTTCTCCGGCGCGCTGCAGACGCTCGGCGACAACCCGCTGCCCTACGTGCTGCAACTGCAGCCGCGCGACGGCGTCAGCGCCGCGGCGCTGGAACAACTGGTGGCCGACGTGCGCGGCCTGCGCAGCGTCGACCTGGTGCAGGACAGCGGCCACTGGCGGCAACGGCTGGAGGCCCTGCTGGGCGTGGGCAACCGCATCGTGCTGATCGTCGCCTCGCTGCTCGCGCTGGCCGCCCTGCTGGTGGTGGGAAACACGGTGCGGGTGGACATCGCCAGCCGCAGCGAGGAGATCGGCGTGCTGCGGCTGGTCGGTGCCAGCAAGGCCTTCGTTCGCCGGCCTTATCTGTATGCGGGAATCTGGTACGGCCTGTTCAGCGGCCTGCTCGCCGCCGCGCTGGCGATGGCGATCGAGCTGGCGCTGGCGCAGCCGGTGGCGCGCTTGATCGCGGCATACGATGGCCGGCTGCAGGTCGGTGGCCTGCCGACCTGGCTGCTGCTGGCCGTGCCGCTGGCCGCCGCGCTGCTGGGCTGGCTCGGCGCACGCGTGGTCAGCGCCTGGCAGCTGCGCCAGGTCGCGTGATGGCGCGCCGTGGCGGTGACGTGAATCGCAGCCCGTGGCCTCGCGCTTCGGGCATCATCGACGGATCGCGTGTTTGTCGGACACGGTGGGTCCGACCCAGTCGGGTGAGTGAGGCATGAGTACAAACATCAGCGGTCGCCTGCTGACCGAGGCGCCGCGCGTGCTGGTGGTCGACGGTTCGCGCGTGGTGCGCAAGTTGATCGGGCGCGTGCTGAACGAGGAGCTGCCGGGCGTGGAGGTGGTCGGTTGCGACACCGGCGCGGAGGCGCAGCAGGTGCTCGGCGAGGGCGCCTTCGACTTCGTCACCATCGCGCTGCGCCTGCCGGACATGGACGGGCTGGAGCTGGCCAAGGTGGTGCGCGAATCGGCGGCGCAGGCCTACGTACCGATCGTGGTGGTGTCCGGCGACGTGGATTCCCGTCTGTACCGGCGTTCGCTGGGCGAGCACGTCACCGACTACTTCGACAAGGCGCTGGGCTTCCAGGCGCTGGCCGAGTTCATCCGCGGCTACGTCAGCCCGCAGGCCAGCGCCGAGGGCAGCGTGCTGTATGTGGAGGACAGCCGCGTGGTGGCGCTGGCCACGCGGCGGATGCTGGAGAAGATCGGCCTGACCGTGCGCCACGTGGTCAGCGTGGAGGACGCGATCGCCCTGCTGGAAACCGACCGCGCGCTGGGCTGGATCGGCGCCGACGTGGTGCTCACCGACGTCAGCCTGAAAGGCGAGCTGACCGGCGGCGACCTGCTCGAGCACATCCGCAACGTGTTCGGCTACGGCAAGGGCCGCCTGCCGGTGCTGGTCATGACCGGCGACGAGAACCCCGCCAACCAGACCGCGCTGATCCGCGCCGGCGCCAACGACCTGGTGGAGAAGCCGGTCGAGGAAAAGCTGCTGATCACCAAGCTGCTGTTCCAGCTGCGCGTGGCGCGCCACCTGCGCGAGCGCGAGCAGGCCGACCGGGACGCATGAGCGGGCATCCGATCCGGCTGGAGCCGTCGTGGAAGGCGCGCCTCGGCGATTACCTGCTGCGGCCGGAAATGCAGGCGCTGGCCGCCTTCCTGCGCGAGGAGAAGCAGGAAGGCAAGCGCATTTACCCGCCCGGGCCGCAGATCTTCGCGGCGTTTGAGCACACCCCGTTCCACGCGGTGCGGGTGGTGATCCTGGGCCAGGACCCGTATCACGGCGCCGGCCAGGCCCACGGCCTGTGCTTCTCGGTGCGTCCCGGCGTGCGGGTGCCGCCGTCGCTGGAGAATATCTTCAAGGAGATCCAGCGCGAGCCGGGCATCCCGCGGCCGGACCACGGCTGCCTCACGCCGTGGGCCGAGCGCGGCGTGCTGCTGCTCAACAGCGTGCTGACGGTGGAGGAGGGCCGGGCCGGCGCCCACGCCAACCGCGGCTGGGAAGGCTTCACCGATGCGGCGATCGATGCGCTCAATCGCGAGCGCGAGGGCCTGGTGTTCCTGCTGTGGGGCTCGTACGCGCAGCGCAAGGGCCAGCTGATCGACACCCGCCGCCACTGCGTGCTGAAGGCGGTGCATCCCTCGCCACTGTCGGCCCATCGCGGCTTCCTCGGCTGCGGGCATTTCGCCGCCGCCAACCGTTATCTGCAGGACCGCGGCGAGCCGCCGATCGACTGGTCGCTGCCGCCGCGCCGCGACCTGCAGGCCGGGCAGCCGGGCAGCGGCGACGGCGGGGCTTGAACCGCGCCCCGGTTGGCCGCATGGGGTGGGGAGAGGGTCTGGACAATCCGGCGAAATATCTGTACTATACAGTTTATTAAGGCCCGGGTTTCTTCCGGATCGAACCAATGCGCGGTTTAGCACTCCAAGAACCCGAGTGCTAAACTTTGACGTCTTGCAGGAGGTTTCACCCATGTCCCAAGCCCTGGTGACCGCCAACTTCCCCTTGCCCAGCGTGGTCGGCAGCCTGGATGCCTACATCTCCGCGGTGCACCGCATCCCGGTGCTCAGCGTGGAGGAGGAGCAGGCGCTCTCGCGCGACTACCTGCAGCAGGACAACCTGGACGCGGCCAAGAAGCTGGTGATGTCGCACCTGCGCTTCGTGGTGCACGTGGCGCGCGGCTATTCCGGCTACGGCCTGCAGCTCGCCGACCTGATCCAGGAAGGCAACATCGGCCTGATGAAGGCGGTCAAGCGCTTCGACCCCGACATGGGCGTGCGCCTGGTCAGCTTCGCCGTGCACTGGATTCGCGCGGAGATGCACGAGTTCATCCTCAAGAACTGGCGCATCGTGAAGGTCGCCACCACCAAGGCGCAGCGCAAGCTGTTCTTCAACCTGCGCAAGAGCAAGAAGCGCCTGGGCTGGATGAACGCCGCCGAGGTGAGCACGGTGGCGAAGGACCTCGGCGTGCCGGAGGCGACCGTGCGCGAGATGGAGTCGCGGCTCTCCGGTCGCGACGTGGGCTTCGAGGCGCCGGTGGATGCCGACGACGACGCCAAGCCCGCGCCCGCCGCGTTCCTGATCGACCATGGCGCCGATCCGTACGAGAACGTGGCCGACGAGGACCATGCCGACAACCAGCTGCAGACGCTGACCGATGCCCTCGAGCACCTCGACGCCCGTTCGCGGGACATCATCCAGCGCCGCTGGCTGGACGACGAGAACAAGGCCACGCTGCAGGACCTGGCCGACGAGTACGGCGTTTCCGCCGAGCGCATCCGCCAGGTGGAAGCCAACGCGATGAAGAAGATGCGCGCGCTGTTTGCGATGTAACCCGTGCGTTCGTCCGTGAACGCGAAGATCAAGAAGCGGCCATCCATGGCCGCACTTCTCAATGAAAACCCGTGATCAACAACGGCCCGCGCGAGCGGGCCGTCTGCTTTTTGCGGGAGTGGGCTAGGGGTCACGCCAATTCGGATCCTCGCGTTGATCCTCGCCCACGATGCGGGCCTGGCGCTGGTGCGTCCAGTAGGCCCAGGCCCAGTCCAGCATCACCGCCAGGCGGTTGCGGAAGCCGATCAGAAAATAGATGTGCACCAGCAGCCAGACGATCCACGCCGGCAGTCCGGACAGCTTCAGCCTGCCGAACTGCGCCACCGCCGCCATGCGGCCGATGGTGGCCAGCGAGCCCGCGTCGCGGTAGCGGAACGGCGGCTGCGGCCGGTCGTCGCCACGCAATCGCCGCGCGATCGTGGCCGCCACGTATGCGCCCATCTGCTTGGCCGCCGGCGCCACGCCGGGTACCGGCGAGCCATCGGGTTGGACCACGCTGGCGAGATCGCCGATGACGAAAACGCCCTCGTGTCCGGGCACGCCGAGATCGCCGCCGACCCGCACGCGCCCGGCCTTGTCCAGCGGCACCCCGAGCATGGCGCCCACCGTCGAGGCGGCCACGCCGGCGGCCCACAGCACGGTGCGCGCGGGCAGGCGGCGCTCGCCGAGGTTCACGCCGGCGGCGTCGATGGCCGTCACCGGCACGCCGGTGTGCACCTGCACGCCCAGGCGCTCCAGCTGGCGGCGCGCCTTGTCCGAAAGCGCCGGGTCATAACCGGCCAGCAGCCGCGGGCCGGCCTCGACCAGCCGCACGCTGGCGTTGCGCGGATCGAAGTGGCGGAATTCGCCGCGCAGCGTGTGCCGCGCCAGTTCGATCAGCGTGCCGGCCAGTTCCACGCCGGTGGAACCGCCGCCGACCACGACGAAATTCAGCCACGCCTGGCGGCGCTCCGGGTCGTCTTCGCGCTCGGCCTGTTCGAAGGCGAGCAGCACCCGCCGGCGAATCGTCTGCGCGTCATCGAGCGTCTTCAGCGCCGGGGCGAACGGTGCCCATTCGTCGTGGCCGAAGTAGGCGTGGGTGGCGCCGGCGGCGATCACCAGCCAGTCGTAGTCGAGCCAGCGGGAGCCGCAGCCCACGCGCCGGGCGGCCGGGTCGATCGCGGTGACCTCCTCCATCAGCACGGTGAGGTTGCGTTGCCGCCGCAGGATGTGCCGCAGCGGTGCGGCGATCGAGGTGGCGGACAGGCTGGCGGTGGCCACCTGGTAGAGCAGCGGCTGGAACAGGTGGTGGTTGCGGCGATCGACCAGGGTGATCTGCGCGTCGGCACCGGCCAGCCGTCGCGCGGCGCTCAAACCCCCGAAACCGCCGCCGAGAATCAGGACACGGGGCTTGCCCGTGCCGGTACCGCGTGGATCGCTCATCGCCGCAGCATGCGCGCCGTGCCGTGCACGCCGCGTCGACCGTGCAGCCGCCGGCTCAGGGTTGCCGCGCCGCCGGCGTGCGCAGCGCCATGCCCTTGAGCACGTTCAGCGCTTGCGCCAGGGCGTAGTCGCTGGTGGCCAGCCTGGCGTCGGCGGCGCTGCCGTCGTCGTCGATGTCGGTGCTGGCCGAAACCTTCTCGTTGGCCAGGTGGTTGGGCAGGTCCGCCTCCGAGCTGATCAGCACCGGCGGGCTGTCGGCCTGGCTCACCGCGAGGTCGGCCAGCGCGATGTCGGGCCTGATCCCCTCGGCCTGGATCGAGGTGCCGTCAGGCGTGTAGTAGCGCGCGGTGGTGATCTTCACCGCGTGGTCGGCGTCCAGCGGCAGCACGGTCTGCACCACGCCCTTGCCGAAGCTGCGCTGGCCCATGGTCAGCGCGCGGTGGTTGTCCTTCAGCGCGCCGGAGACGATCTCGGCGGCCGAGGCGGTGCCGTGGTTGGTCAGCACGATCATCGGCGCGCCGTCCAGCTGGTCGCCGGGGTGCGCGCTGAAGCTCATGTTGGCGTCGGGCAGCCGTCCGCGCGTGGTCACGATGACGCCGCTGTCCAGGAAGTCGTCGCTGACTGCCACGGCCGCGGTGAGCAGGCCGCCGGGGTTGTTGCGCAGGTCCAGCACCGCGCCTTTCTGCGGGCCATGCTTCGCGACCAGCTCGCCCAGCTTCTTCTGCAGGTCGGCGGCGGTGTCGTCCTGGAACTGGCTGATCCGGATGTATGCATAGCCGGGCTCCAGCTCGCGCAGCTTGACACTGCTGACCGAGATCAGCTCGCGCACCAGCGGCACGTCGACCAGCTTGTCGCTGCCCTCGTGCATGATGGTGAGGGTGATCCTGCTGCCCGGTTTGCCGCGCAGCTGCTGGAACATCTCGTTGACGTTCTGCGGATCGACCAGCTTGCCGTTGATCTTGACGATGCTGTCGCCCGGCTTGATGCCGGCGCGCGCGGCCGGCGTGTCGTCGATCGGCGAGACGATCTTGAGCCCGCCGTCCACCTGCAGCACCTCGATGCCGAGGCCGCTGTACTGGCCGGAAGTGTCCTCGCTCAGTTGCTGCAGGCCTTCTTTGTCGAGATATTCGCTGTGCGGGTCGAGCCCGGCCAGCATGCCGGTGATGGCTGCCTTCATCAGGGTCTTGTTGTCGACCTTCTCCACGTAGGCCTGGCGCACCAGTTCGTAGACGCGGCTGAAATTGCGGATGTCCTGCAGGTCCACCGGATCGGCCGCGGCGGTGCTGCCGGCATGGGCCGGCGCGGCCGTGCTGGCGGCGCTGGCGGGCACGGTCTGCGCCTGGCCGGCCGCTGTCGTCAACAGCAACATGATGGCCAGGCCGGCGGCCGCTCGACGGTGGGAATGGAACATGCACTTGACTCCGCTCGGGAAAAACGGCGCGCCGCGGCGCAGCCGAAGTATGGCAGCAGCTGGGACCACCGGATCGCGCAACAATTCACCCGGGCGGGGCACCGCCTCAGCCGTGCTTGCGCAGCCAGCCGGCCGGGTCCACCGGCTTGCCGCCCTTGCGCAGCTCGAAGTACACGCCGGTGTTGACGCCGGTGACCGCACTGGCGGTGCCGATCGCCTCGCCGGCCTCGACCTCGTCGCCGACGCCATGCAGCAGGCTTTCGTTGTTGCCGTACATGCTCATCCAGCCGTTGCCGTGGTTGAGGATGAGCAGCATGCCGTAGCCGCGCAGGAAGCCGGCGTAGATCACCCGCCCGCGCGCCACCGCGTGCACCTCGCTGCCGGCGGCGGCCTTGATCAGCACGCCGTTGCCGAACGGGTTGACCGCGCCGCTGGCCGGCCACGGCAGCTTGCCGCGGATGTCGGCCGCGCGCGACGGCGGCGGCTGGCCGCGCGACGGCGCGGCGGCCTCGTCGATGGCTTTCTGCAACTTGTCGAGCAGCTGGTTGAGCGACTGCGCGTTCTGCTTCATCGCGGCCAGGCGCTGGGCTTGGTCCTTGTATTTCGCGTCGGTTTCCGCGGCCAGCTTCTGCCGCGCCGCGCGCTGCGCGGCCAGCTTTTTCGCCTGTTCCTCGCGCTCGGCTTTGGTCGCCTGCAGCGCCTGCTGTTGCGCCGCGATCGAGCTTTCCAGTTCCTGCAGGCGGGCCAGGTCACCCATCAGCTTCTCCACGCGCTGCACGCGGTCGCGCTGGAAATACTGCGAGTAGACCAGCGCGCGGGCGACCCGCGCCACGTCCTCGTCGCCGAGCAGCAGGCGCAGGTCCGAGCCGTGGCCCAAGGCGTAGGTGGCGCGCAGCAGGTCGGCGATCGCAGCACGCTGGTGCTGCAGTTCGCCTTGCAGCGTGTCGCGCTGCTTGCGCAGATCGTCGAGCTGCTTTTGCGCGGTGGCGAGTGCGGCGTCAGCCTCGCGCACGGCCCTGGCCGCGGCGGCCAGCGCGTTGGCCTGTTTCGCCAGTTCCGCGTTGACGCTGTCGCGCCTGGCCGCGGTGTCGGCCTGTTCGGCGGCCAGCGCCTCCATCTTGCGGCGCAGGTCGGCCAGCTTCTGTTTGGCCGCGGCTTGCTCGGCGTGGGTTCCGTTCTGGCCAGCGGATGCAGCCGGTGTGGGATACGCCAGGCCGAGGCAGGCAACGATGGGCAGCGCGGCGAGCGCGCGGCGGATCGAACGGGATGGATTGCGCATCGGCCGATTATCACCGAGCCCGCGGCGTGGGGCGAGCGTGCCGGTGGCGGTGTATGTTGACGCGATGTCCGCGCTGCGGCGCCGAAGCAACGTCGAGAGAGGGTGCGGTTGATGTGCGTGATCGCCTTTGCCTGGCAAGTCCATCCACGCTGGCGCCTGCTGCTGGCCGGCAATCGTGATGAGTTCCATGCCCGGCCCAGCGCCGCGCTGGCGCGTTGGGACGACGCGCCCGTCCTCGCCGGGCGCGACCTGCAGGCCGGCGGCAGCTGGCTCGGCGTGTCCGACGCGGGGCGTTGCGCGGTGGTGACCAACGTGCGCGATCCACGTGACCCGCAGCTTGGCGCCTCGCGCGGCCTGCTGATCCGCGACTACCTGGTGGGCGCGGAGGATGCCGCCGCGCATGCGCAGCGCCTGTTGCGCGTGGCGGCGGACTATCGCCCGTTCAACCTGCTCACCTTCGATGCGCAGGCAGCGTTTTATCTCGGCAACCGGCCGCAGCCAGAGGCACAGGCGGTCACGCCCGGGGTGCACGGCCTGTCCAACGCCGACTTCAATACGCCGTGGCCGAAGACGCGGGCGCTGATGCAGCGCCTGCAGCGCTGGGTCGACGACGGCGACGACACCGATTTCGCCACGCTGTTCGCCGCGCTGGCCGACGAGCAGCCGGCGCCGGACGAGCAGTTGCCGGATACCGGCGTGGGCATGGAGCTGGAACGCCGGCTGTCCAGCGCGTTCATCCGTGGCGCCGAGTACGGCACCCGTGCCAGCACCGTGGTGGCGATCGACCACGACGGCGCCGGCGTGATCGCGGAGCGTCGCTTCGGCCCGCAGGCGCGCTACCTGGGCGAGACCCTGCTGCGTTTCGGCCCTTCGCCGGCCTGAGTGCGCACCACCGGCCTACGCCATCCGGCGGCGTGGCCGGCTGGGCGCACGGCCGTGTTTCGCACAGGCTGGCTGCCCGATCCGTCCGGGGAGATCCGGCATGCACAAACAGGGAAGCTTTCTGCTGGCGGCGATCATGCTGGCCGCGGGCGCGCATGCGACCTGCCCGGATTGGCCGCCTGCGCGGGCGCGACAGGAACTGGTGGCGCTGCATGATCGACTCGACGGCTGGAACCACGCCTACCGCGTCGACGGCGCCTCGCCGGTGGACGATGCGGTGTACGACCAGGCCTTGCGGCGGTTCGAGCAGTGGCGGCGCTGCTTTCCCGCGCAGGCGCCGGCCGTGCCGAGTCACCTGGGCGATGCCGGGGGACGGATCACGTCGCCGGTGGCGCAGACCGGCCTGGCCAAGCTGCCTGACGCCGCGGCGCTGGCGCAGTGGATGCACGCGCGCGGCGATCACGACTTGTGGGTGCAACCGAAGGCGGACGGCGTTGCGGTCACTCTGCTCTACGTCGATGGCCGCCTGCGCCAGGCCAGCAGTCGCGGCGATGGCTGGCACGGCTCGGACTGGACCGCGCAGGCGCAGCGCATCGCCGCGATCCCCAAGCGCTTGCCGCACGCACCGGCGCGGGTGGTGCTGCAGGGCGAACTGGTCTGGCGCCTGCCCGGCCACGTGCAGGCGACGGCCGGCGGCCTCAACGCGCGCTCGGCGGTGGCCGCGGCGATGGCGCGCGACGAGCTCGGCGATACGGCCGCGCACATCGGCCTGTTCGTGTGGGACTGGCCCAGCGGCCCGCCCGACATGCCGGCGCGGCTGGCGGGCTTGCAGGCGATGGGTCTGGGCGACAGCGTGCGCTACACGCAGCCGGTCGCCTCGCTGGCCGAGGTCGAACACTGGCGCGAACAGTGGTATCGCCACGCGATGCCGTTCGCGGCCGATGGCACCGTCGTGCGGCGGGGCCGGCGCCCCGCTGCCGCGAGCTGGCGCGCCGAGCCGCCGGAGTGGGCGGTGGCGTGGAAGTATCCGGCCGCGTCCGCGCTGGCCGAGGTGCGTGCAGTGGAGTTCACGGTCGGTCGCAGCGGCCGCATCACGCCGGTGCTGCAACTGGAGTCGGTGCAACTGGACGACCACCAGGTGCAGCGCGTCAGCGTGGGTTCGCTCCGGCGCTGGCGCGAGCTCGACATCCGGCCCGGCGACCAGGTCGAGGTGGCGCTCGCCGGGCTGACCATTCCGCGCCTGCAGTCGGTGGCCTGGCGCACGCAGCAACGCGCACCGGTGACGCCGCCCGACCCGCACGCGCACGGGCCGCTGACCTGCTGGCAGGCCACGCCGGGTTGCGAGCGGCAGTTCCTCGCGCGGCTGGTGTGGCTCGGCGGCCACCACGGACTGCAGCTGGAAGGCTTGGGCGAGGGCACCTGGCAGGCGCTGGTCGACGCCGGCCTGGTCCGCCATCTGCTGGACTGGATGACGCTCACGCCGGAACAACTGGCGACCGTGCCGGGCTTCGGCGCGAGCCGTGCGGCGGCGCTGGCGCGGGTCTTTGCCGGTGCGCGCGAGCGTCCGTTCGCGCGCTGGCTGCAGGCGCTGGGCGTGCCGGCCGCGCAGGCGAGCGGGGCAGCCGACTGGTCGGCGCTGGCCGCGCGCGAAGCGGACGATTGGCAGGCGCTGGATGGCATCGGCGCCGGTCGCGCGAGCCAACTGGCAGCGTTCTTCGATTGCGCCGAAGTTCGCGAGCAGGCCGCGCAGCTGCATGCCGCCGGCGTGCGGGGTTTCTGAAGTCAGCTCTTCAGTTCGCCGTCGCGGTAATACCAGCGGCCGTCCTCGCGCACGAAATGGCTGAGCTCGTGCTGGCGTTGCGCGCGGCCGCCGCCGAGGCGGTAGCGGGCGACGAACTCCACCGTGGCGTGGTCGGCATCGATCATCTGCTGGCGCCGCACCTCCAGCCCCAGCCAGGTCGGCGCAGGCTGCTGCGCGGCCAGCCGCAGCGAGGCGGGGCGGGTGTCGGCGTGCCAGCTGGCCAGCAGGTAATCCTCCCGCTTGAGCACGTAGGCGCTGTAGCGCGAACGCATCAGCTGCTCGGCGCTGGCGGCTAGCGCGCCAGCGTGCAGCGGGCCGCAACAGGCGGTGTAGCCGGCAGGGTTGCCGCAGGGGCAGGGGGTCAGCGTGTCGATCGATTTCATGCAGCCTTTGTACCTGCTTCGGCCGCGCCTTGCAGGTTCAACCGCGAAGCCGTTGCCACACGCGACAGTGGTTGTGCGCGGGCATGGCCACGTCGGCGAGCAGGGTGAAGCCGGCGGCCTCGGCCAGCGCGTCCACCGCAGCGGCATCGCGGATACCCATCGCTTCATGCCGCGAGCGCAGCCAGGCGTCGAAGGCGGCATTGCTGTCGCTGGTATAGCGTCCGTGCCGGTTGAAGGGTCCGTAAATCGCCAGCACCGCATCGTCGGTGACGACTCCCGCCAACCGGGCGAACAAGAGCTGCACCTCGGGCCAGCTCATGATGTGCAGCGTGTTGGCGCTGAACACCGCGTCGAACGGTCCCGTCGGCCAGTCGCCGTTGACGTCCAGCTCAAGCGGCGCCGGCGTGTTCGGCAGGGCCGCCTCGTCCAGCCACGCACGGATGCCGGGCAGGTTCTCGGCCCGGTCGGAAGACTGCCAGCTCAGCGCAGGCAACGCCGCCGCGAAGTGCACCGCATGCTGGCCGGTGCCGCTGCCGATCTCCAGCACCCGTCGCCGGTCGACGAAATGGCGGCTCAATACGCCGAGGATCGCGTTCCGATTGCGCTCGCACGCGGGCGAGTGGGGCTTCTCCACGCCGGGGAATCGACGATCAGGCCGGGCGTCCGCGCAAGACACGCGCCGGCAGCATCAGCAAGGCGCCGAGGAAGGCGAACACCGCGCTCACGGTGATGCCGACCAGCCGCAGCGGCAGCAACAGCAGCCACACGATCGGATACAGCACCAGCGCCAGCAGCGCCAGCGGCCAGCAGAACACCAGCAGCAAAAGCCAGAGCAGGAACCCAGTCATGGATCGGTCCTCCCGGGGAAAGGGACATCAACACTCTAGCGCAGCGCGCGCCGCATGCGCAGATGACTACCGGCACCCGTGGCGGGCATCACGCCAGCGGGTTCACGCCGATCAGCCACCGGTGCAGCCACAGCGCGAAGGCCAGCCACGCCGCCACGCCGACGAGCACGGTCAGCGCGTCGCCTGCCAACGTGCCCGCGGGGCGCACCGTGGCCGCGCGCCGGTCGCGCCGGCGCGAGCTGGCGAACAGCACGATAGCCCACAGCAGGAACGCGCCGAACAGCACCACGTCGTGCAGCATGCCGGTGGCCAGCAGGTGGCCGAAGGCCCAGCTCTTGACGCCCAGCAGCATCGGGTGGCCGAGCCGCGCCTTGAGATGGTTGCGCGGGATGTAGGCCGCCGCGACCAGCACGAAGGCGACCAGGGTGAACAGCGCGTTGAGATGGCGCAGCGCCAGCGGCGGCACGTACAGCAGCGTGGGCTGTTGCCGCGCCAGCGCGAAACCCCACACCAGCAGCGCGAAGCCGACCAGCGACGCCAGCGAGTAGAAGCCCTTCCAGCGTAGTTCACCCCACCGCGCCAGCTGGCGGCTGCGCCAGCCGTCGGCGAACACGCGCAGCGAATGCACGCCAAGGAACAGGAGCAGGCCGAGGATCAGCAAGGGCATGGCGGGCGACTCCGGTGGCGACGACGAATGCCGAGGATAGATGCGCGCAGCGCCCTGGCCCAGTGACACTCGTCAGGCGATCGCCCGCACCCGCACGGCCAGCGCCACCGCGTCCGCGTGCAGCGTCACGGCGGCGGCGGACGAGGGCCGCCAGGCATCGCCGCAGCGTAGCGTGCCGTCGGCGCAGTCGATCTCGCCGCGGGCGCAGTACACCAGCACCGTGGCGTCGTCCGCGGCGTACGTGCCGGCGCCCCGCCACACCGCGATGCCGCCACGCATGCGGCCGCGGCGCAGCATCAGGTTGAAATCGCGGGTGGGGCCGCCGGCGAGCGCCACCGCCACCTTCGCCTCGCCGGGAAACGCGAACGGCACGAACGGCGTGGTCAGCGCGTGCACGCGGCCGTCATCCAGCGTCATCGTGAAGCCGGCGCCGTCGAGCAGCACGATCTGCCGGTCGATGCCGGGAAACGCGGAGAATGGCGCGGCGCTGTCGACCTCGGCGACGCTGACGCGCCAGAGAAAATCGCCTCCCGCCACGGACGGCTGGACGGCCAATTCACGGGTGCGGCCCAGGCCGTTCTTCCATGGCTGCGGCGGGCAGTCGGACAGGCGGTTGATCATGCGCTTCTCTCGATGACGCGCTCGAACGGCGGCAGCGCGCGCAGCATGCCGCTGCCGTAGCGCTTGGTGACCACGCGACGATCCAGCAGCACGATGCGGCCGTGGTCGGTTTCGCTGCGGATCAGGCGGCCGCAGTACTGGGTGAGCAGGCGGGTGGCCTCGGGCACGCTGACCTCGATGAACGGATTGCGGCCGCGCGATTCCAGCCACTCGGCGTAGGTGGCGCCGACCGGGTCGGTGGGCACGGCAAACGGCAGCTGGGTGATCACCACCGTCTCGCAGAACCTGCCCGGCAGGTCCAGGCCTTCGCCGAACGAGGCCAGCCCGAACAGGGTGCTGCCCTTGCCGGCTTCGATGTCGGCGCAGTGCTCGGCGACCAGTTGCGACTTGCCCAGCGAACCCTGCGCGCGGACCTTGCGCACCTGCGCGATCGGCAGCTTCTGCAGCACGCGGTCGAGTTTCGCGCGCGAGGTGAACAGCACCAGGTTGCCGGCATCCCAGTCGAGGTGGTCCGCCAGCCACGCGCTGATCTCCTCGGCGTGCGCCTCGCGCGCATCGGGCAGGGTGCGCATCGCCGGCACTTCCAGGCGCGCCTGCGCGGCGAGGTCGAACGGCGAGGGCAGGCTCAGCGTCACCGCGTCGTCGGGCAGGCCCACGGCATCGGCGAAGCCGCGGAAATTGCCGCCGGCGCTGAGCGTGGCCGAAGTCATCACCACGCCGCTGGCGTTGTTCCACAGCACGTTGCGCAGCAGCTCCGCGGCGGATACCGCCGAGGCATGACACACCAGTTGCTGGTCCGCGCCGAGCGTGACCCAGCGCGCCAGCGGCGGGGCGTGGTCCGGATCGTCGCTGGCCCATGCGCGCCAGCAGGCGGCCTGCCTGCCGATGCGTTCCAGCGCGATGCCGAGTTCGCGCGAAAGCGCCTCCTGGGTGGGCCCGCCATCGGTCATCTCGACCACGGCACGGCGCACCGCGGTGAGCCAGCGCTGCACCTCGCCGGTGAGCACGTCGAGCACACGCGCATGCTCGACCCAGGGCTCCGGCAGTTGTCCGAGCGAGCCGCGGTACATCGGTTCGGTCTCGGCCGGATCGGGCAGCCAGCCGAGGCGGATTTCCTTCTCCAGTTCCTCCAGCGTGTTGCTCAGCTCCTGCAGCTTCTCGTCGCCCTGGTCGAGACTGAGCTTGCCCAGGCGCTCCTTGTCGGTCAGCGAGTACGCCGCGTGCACCTGGCGGCCGAGCCGGCTCAGCTGGCGCACGCTGGCGGTCATGTAGACCTCGGCGGCGCCGCGGTCGATGGCCTTGCCGGGCACGTGATGGCCTTCGTCCAGGATGTACAGCGTCTCGTCCGGGCGCGGCAGGATCACGCCGCCCCAGCTGTCGTCCTCGCCGGGCATGGTGAGGTCGGCCAGCACCAGGTCCTGGTTGGCCACGATGATCTCGGCATCGTCCACCGCGCGGCGCGCGGCGAAGAACGGACAGTTCATGAACTGTCCGCACTTGCGCCCGGTGCAGCCGCCGGCGCTGGTGGTGATCATGGGGCGCAGCAGGTCGCTGACCGGCTCCGGCGCGCTGTCCATGTCGCCGTTCCATTCGCCGCGGTCGAACGCATCGCGCAGCTTTGCCAGCGACTGCTTGTCGCGCGGTTGCGGCGGCTTGTTCCACAGCAGCAGGTCGGCCTCGAAGCCGGCCAGGCCCAGCTGCGCATCGTGGATGCTGTTGGCCGCCATCAGCAGGTTGCGCGGGCACAGGTAGCGGCCGCGGCCCTTGGCCAGCGCCACCTTCGCCTCGACCTCGTTGAGCTCGAGATAGAGCGGGATGTCGCGCTGGATCAGCTGCTCCTGCAGCGCCACCGTGGCGGTGGCGATCAGCAGCCTCTTCTTCTGCGCGCGCGCCACCTCCACGCCGGCGATCAGGTAGGCCATCGACTTGCCGGTGCCGGTGGGCGCCTCGATCACCGCCACGCCACCGTCGGCGAGCGCCTTGGCCACCTCGGCGATCATGCGGCCCTGCGAGGCGCGCGCGCGGAAACCCGGCAGTCCTTCCTTCAGGCGGGCATAGGCCGCGCGGATGGCGTCCTTGGTGGAGTCGGCGAGCATGCGGGTGGGGCGGACCTGTGACACGTGTGGCGGAGCGATCGCGGCGGGCGCGTGGCCTGGCGCTGGTCGGCTCCCCAGTCTATCGGAGATGTCGCCGCGGCTGCGGCGGCGGCGCCGCGCTTGCCGTTTCCGGGATGAATGTCGCACAGTGGCAGCCGTGCGTGCCGGGCCGGCGGTGCGATTTGCCGGGCCCGGTGGAGTTCCGGTTACGAGAGAGGGGGCGGGATGGAGTCGATGTCCATCGACGACTCGCTGCAATTGACCTGGCTGACCCGGCTTGCCGGTGCCCGCTCGCCGAGTGACGTGGCCGCCGTGATCACCGCGCTGGTGCAGGATCGGCCGGGCTGCGAGACGGCCCGCGTGCTGTGGCGGTTGCGCGACCGCGGCGGCGTGCGCAGCGTACCGTCCGCGCCGGTCGACGCCGCGGACTGGCCCTGGATCGAAAGGGCGGCCGACTCCGGCACGCCCCAGTGGCACGCGGACGGGCGACACGTCGCCTGGCGCCTGTGCGAGGCGCCCGAACCGGCGGTGCTGGTGCTTGGCCTGCTGCCGGAGTGTGCGAACGACCGTTTCCTCGACG
Source organism: Rhodanobacter sp. (assembly GCA_049650465.1). Classification (GTDB taxonomy): domain Bacteria; phylum Pseudomonadota; class Gammaproteobacteria; order Xanthomonadales; family Rhodanobacteraceae; genus Rhodanobacter. The sequence goes on from JBASAF010000024.1 coordinate 16,712, forward strand.
AGCTGGCGATGCCGCTGCAGCTGGCGCGGCTGCACCTGCAGCGTGCGCTGGAATGGCTCGAACTGCAGCATTCCCACCAGCAGCTGGAACGCTCGGAGAACCTGCAGCGTGCGCTGTTCGCGATCTCCGACCTGGCCGGTTCCGAACGCGACATGCCCACCGTGCTGCGCGGTATCCATGCCATCGTCAGCGGCCTGATGTACGCGGAAAACTTCTTCATCGTGCTGCACGACGCCGCGCAGGACACGATCCGCTTCCTGTACTACGCCGACGTGGAGGACCCCGCACCGCCCGGCGAAGGTCGCGACATGCCGACCAGCGCGATCGAGTACACCTTGACCTGGTACGTGCTTCGCGACGGCAAGGCGCGCATGGGCGATGCCGAGGAGCTGCGCAGCCAGGCGGAGGGTCCGGTGACGGTGATCGGCACGGACAGCCGCGACTGGCTCGGCGTGCCGATGATGCGTGACGGGCGGCCCGGCGGCGCCCTGGTGGTGCAGAGCTACAAGCCGGAGATCGGCTACACCGCGAGCGATCTGGCCCTGCTGGAGTTCGTTGCCAGCCACATCCTCATCGCGCTGGAGCGCAAGCAGGGCAAGGAGGACCTGGAGCAGCGCGTGCAGCTGCGCACCGCGCAGCTCGCCGAGGCCAACCGCGGCTTGCAGCAGGAGATCCTCGAGCGCCAGCGCGCCGAACATCTGCAGACGGCCCTGTTCCGCATCGCCGAACTGGCCACCGCGCGCATCGACCACGGCGAGTTCTACCGCCGCGTGCACGGCGTGGTGGGCGAGTTGCTCAACGCGGAGAACTTCTACATCGCGTTGCTCTCCGACGACCGCCAGCAATTGCTGTTTCCGTATGCGGTGGATGCCAAGCGGCGCCCGCCGCCCAGCCGCCCGCTGGGCCGCGGGCTGAGCGAATACGTGCTGCGCCTGGGCACCGCCTTGCGCGCCGACAACGCCGACATCGAGGCGCTGGAGCGCAGCGGCGAGATCGTGCCCGGGCGCTCCGGCTCGCCGTCGTCGTGCTGGCTCGGCGTGCCGTTGATCGTCGGCGACGAGGTGATCGGGCTGGTGACGGTGCAGAGCTACGACCCGGACGTGTCCTACGGTCCCTCCGACCAGGAGCTGCTCAGCTTCGTGGCCACCCAGGTGGCCAGCAGCCTGACCCGGCGCCGTGCCGCCGAGGCCCTGCACCGCGCCTACGAACAGCTGGAGCATCGGGTGGAGGAACGCACGCTGGCGCTGCGCAAGGAGATCATCGAGCGCGAACGCGTGCAGGACCAGCTCAAGCACCAGGTGATGCACGACCCGCTGACCGGCCTGCCCAACCGCAGCTACCTGCGCGATCGCATCGACCGCGTGCTGTCGGCGCCCGGCCCCTCGCGGCCGCATTGCGCGCTGCTGTACATGGACGTCGATCGCTTCAAGATCATCAACGACAGCCTCGGCCACCTCGCCGGCGACGAGGTGCTGAAGGAGGTGGCCACCCGGCTGTCCGGCTGCGTGCGCCATCCGGACCTGGTGGCGCGGCTTTCAGGCGACGAGTTCGCCATCCTGCTGGAGGCGGTGGAACAGCCGGCCGACGCCAACGCGGTCGCGCAGCGGGTGATGGACGCCCTGGCCGAGCCGATGCCCGCCGGCGGCAAGGAACTGCAGGTGGCGGTCAGCGTCGGCATCGCGATCGGCGACGGCCGCTACCTCGCCGCCGACGAGGTGCTGCGCGATGCGGATATCGCGCTGTATCGCGCCAAGGAGCTCGGCCGCAAGCGCTACCAGTTGTTCGACGAAACCCTGGCCCGCAGCGTGGTCGACGTGCTCACCCTGGAAGGCGAGCTGCGCCAGGCGCTGAAGCACGGCCAGTTCGAGCCGCACTTCCAGTCCATCTGCCGCCTGGAGGATGGCGTGGTGGTGGGCTACGAGGCGCTGATCCGCTGGAACCATCCGCAACGCGGCCTGCTGCTGCCCGGCGATTTCCTCAAGATTGCCGAGGACAGCGGCCTGATCGAGGCGATCGACTGGCACATGTTCGAAATCAGCTGCCAGCGGCTGCGCCAGCAGGAGCGCACCGACACCTTCATGACGCTCAACGTGTCGGCGATGCACCTGCGCCACGACGATTTCGACGCGCGCATGATCCAGGTGCTCGAACGCACCGGCCTGCCGCCGACGCGCGTGGTGGTGGAGGTCACCGAGGGCGCCCTGCTCGACAACCCCGAGCGCGTGCGCGCCACGCTGGAGCGCCTGCGCGCTGCCGGCGTCGGCGCGGCGCTGGACGATTTCGGCACCGGCTACTCCTCGCTCAGCTACCTGCATTCGCTGCCGCTGCGCATCCTGAAGATCGACCGCTCTTTCGTGCACGAGCTGGACAAGGGCGCCAACACCAGCAGCACCACGGTGGTGGCGGCGGTGCTGGCGCTGGCGCGCGCGCTGGACATCGACGTGGTGGCCGAGGGTATCGAGACCGAGATCCAGTACGCCGCGCTGCAGGCGATGGGTTGCGCCATGGGCCAGGGTTACTGGATCGGCCGGCCCGCGCCGTTCGAGGCCTGAGCCGGTGCGGCGAAAATCCCGCTGCTAGCGCGCGGCGGCGATCTGCCGCAACGCCTGCTCGAACGCTTCCGGTGGCTGGCCGCCGGAAATCAGGTGCTGGCCGTTGATGATGGTCGCCGGCACCGAATGGATGCCGCGCGACTGGAAGAACTGTTCCTGCGCGCGCACCTCGCCGGCAAACTCGTCGCTGTCCAGCACCTGCCGCGCCCGCCCGCCGTCCAGCCCCGCCTCGACCGCCAGCCGCAGCAGCGTGTCGTGCGAGCTGACGTCCTCGCCATCGGTGAAATACGCGCGCAGCAGGATCTGCTTCAGCGCCAGCTGGCGACCTTCCAGCTCGGCCCAGTGCAGCAGCCGGTGCGCGTCGAAGGTGTTGTAGACGCGGCTGCGCCGGTCCATGTTGAAGGTGAAACCCAGCGCCGCGCCGCGCTCGCGGATCACCGCGCGGTTGGCGTCGATCTGCTCGGCCGAGCTGCCGTACTTGCGCACCAGGTGCTCGGTGGCATCCTCGCCCTCGGCGGCCATCTGCGGATTGAGCTCGAACGGCTGGAAATGGATCTCCGCGGCCACCTCGCCCTCGAGCTTTGCCAGCGCCTGCTGCAGCGAGGCCAGCCCGATCGCACACCACGGACAGGAAACGTCGGAGACGAAGTCGATGCGGACGGAGGCGGGAGTGGTCATGGTGGGCTGCCGGAGAGGGGTCGAGCGAAAGATGAGGGCAGCTTGCACCGCTTCAATCCGCCGCGCCGATGTTTTGACGGGTCGTCGCGTGGGATGAGATGCCGGCCATTACACTAGGGAGTTCCCGGATGCGTTCCATGCTCCGGCCATCCCTTTGCCTGACAGACGCTTGCATGCCCCATCATCGAACCATCCCGGCGGTTGCGTGCGGTTCGGGCCGGCATCCGGTGCCGCGATGAAAACGCGCGCGCGTATCGCCATCTGGCAGCGCCTGCGGCAGCAGCCGACCTGGAAACTTCTGGCGTCCGACAACGCGCCGCTGACCGCCGCCCTGCTGCAGGCCCTGCTGCTCGATGCCGAGCGCCAGTTGCCGGCATCGCTGCTGCACGAGCGGCTGGCGCGCGAGCTGGAGGAACTGCGCGCGCACGGGCACGCCGTGCCGCGCACGGCGCAGGCCTACGTGGCCGAATGGCTGGGTGCCGGCTGGCTGGAGCGGCGTTTCCCCGAAGGCGCCAGCGAGGAAATGTACGAGCTGTCCACCCAGGCGATCGGCGCGCTGCGCTTTCTCGGCAGCCTCGACACCAGCCGCAGCGTGGCCACCGAGAGCCGCCTCGCGCTGGTGATCCAGCAGCTGGTGCAGCTGGCCCGGCAGACCGACACCGACCCGCACAGCCGCCTGGCCGAATTGCTGGCCGAGCGCGAGCGCATCGATGCACAGATCGCCGCGGTCAGCGCGGGCCGGATGGACGTGCTGGACGATGCCCGTGCGCTGGAACGGTCGCGCGAGATCATCGCGCTGGCCGACGAACTGGCCGAGGATTTCCGCCACGTGCGCGATGACTTCCAGCAGCTCGACCGCGAGTTCCGCGAACGCATCATCGACGACGAACGCCAGCGTGGCGAGATGCTGGAGGCGCTGTTCGCCGGTGTCGACGTGATCGCCGAAAGCGAATCGGGCCGCAGCTTCGATGCGTTCTGGCGGTTGCTTACCGATGCCGAACAGAGTGCGCAGCTCGAAGCGGCGGTGGACGCCGTTGCCAGTCGTCCGTTCGCGCGTGCGCTGGAGCGGCGCGAGCGCAGTTTCCTGCTGCACCTGACCCGCACCCTGCTCGACCGCGGCGGCCACGTGCACGACGTGCTGCAGCATTTTGCGCGCAGCCTGAAGGGCTTCGTGCAGAGCCGCGCCTATCTGGAGCAGCGCCGTCTGCACCAGCTGCTCAAGCAGACCCAGGCCGAGGCGCTGAAACTGCGCGACCAGGTGCGCAGCAACGAGGCCATCGATTGCACGCTGACCTTGAGCAGCGCGCGGCTGCATTCGCTGTCGCGTTGGCGGCTCAACGACCCGCGCAGTGGCCAGGTCGACGGCAGCATCGTGCGTGCCGACGGCGCGGCGATCACGCTGGACAGCGTGGGCGAACTGGTGGCGCAGTCGGAGATCGATTTCCGCACGCTGAAACAACGCGTACGCACGCTGCTGGCCGAGCGCGCGCCATGCTCCGTCGGTACCGTACTCGAGCGCTTTCCGGCCGAGCAGGGCCTGGGCAGCGTGGTTGGCTACGTCGCGCTGGGCAGCCGTCACGGCATGCTGGTGCCCGACCAGTCCGAGCAGGTGAGTTGGCGCGGCGAGGACGGCCACGAACGCCACGCACGCATTCCCCTGCTGTACTTCCTCAAGGAAAAACGCGATGAACTGGTCTGAGGACATGGCCGAAGCCGCGCCGGAAAACCGGTCACCGGAAAGCGTGGGCGATCCCGCGCTGTTCCCGGGCGACACCGGCAGCCTGCCGTTCGAGGCGCGCCGCGTGTTGTGCCAGTTGCTGGCCGGCCCCAGCGTGGACGCCGAGCGCCACGCCTTGCTGTGGCCGGTGCTGCTGCGCGAGGAGACCGCCATCCGCGCGCGCCTGTGCGAGCTGTTCCTGGAGCTGGTGCTGGATCGCGACCTGCGCGTGGCCTTCGTGCGCCAGGCGGACACCGGCGAGCTGGAAACACCGACCCTGCTGCGCTCCAGCCCGCTCACCTTCATCGACTCGGTGTTGCTGTTGACCCTGCGCCAGCGCCTCGCCGAGGCCGAGGCCCAGGGCCAGCGCGCGGTGGTGGAGGTGGACGAACTGCACACGCAACTGGCCGTGTACGAGCCGCCGCAGGGCACCGACCGCGCCGGCTTCACCAAGAAGCTCAACGCCGCCATCGAGAAGATGAAGAAGAACAACGTGCTTCAGCCGATACGCGGCAGCGAGGGTCGCCACGAAGTCTCGCCCACGCTGAAGCTGCTGTTCTCCGCCGAGGACGTGCAGGCATTGGGCGCGGTCTATCGAGAGCACCTGGCCGGCCCGCGTGGTGGCGCCGAGGTGGAAAGCGAGGAAGACGAATGACGAAGAAACCCGACAGCGCGCCCGCCTTGTTCCTTTCCGACCTGCCCACGCCGCGCGAGGAGCAGTTCCGCATGCGCCGCCTGCAGGTATTGAACTGGGGCACCTTCTCCGGCCTGCACGAGGTGCCGATCGCCGAGCGCGGCTTCTTGTTCGTGGGCCGTTCCGGCTCGGGCAAGTCCACCCTGCTCGATGCGATGTCGGCGTTGCTGGTGCCCCCCGCGCTGGTCGACTTCAACGCCGCCGCGCGCGAGTCCGAGCGCAGCGGCCGCGACCGCTCGCTAGTGTCCTACGTGCGCGGCGCCTGGGCCGACCAGCACGACGAGGACTCCGGCGAGGTAGCCACCCAGTATTTGCGACGCGGTCCGGTGTGGTCGGCGCTGGCGCTGGAATACCGCAATGCGCTGGGCCGCTGCGTGACCCTGGTGCGGCTGTTGTGGATCCGCGGCAACAGCTCCACCGCCGCCGACGTGCACAAGCATTTCATCGTCGCCGAGCGCCCGTTCGACCTGGCCACGGAGCTGGACGGTTTCGATCTGGACCTGCGCCGTCTCAAGCACCGGCTTGCCGACGTGAGCCATCACGAAAGCTTCAACACCTACGCCGAACGTTTCCGCCGCCTGCTCGGCATCGGCAACGACACCGCATTGCGGCTGCTGCACAAGACCCAGTCGGCGAAGAACCTGGGCGACCTCAACCATTTCCTGCGCGACTTCATGCTGGAGCGCCCGGAAACCTTCGCCGTCGCTGACCGCCTGGTGGCCGAGTTCGCCGAGCTGGACGAGGCGCACAAGGCGGTGGTCATGGCCCGCGAGCAGATCGAAACCCTGGCGCCGGCGCGCACGGCGCACGACCGCTTGCTGGACGTGCGGCGCGAGCGCAGCGAACTGGACGAGCTGCTGGCCGGCGTGGACGGCTACCGCGAACGCCAGCGGCTGCGCCTGCTCGACGCGCGACTGGCCGAGCTGGACACGCTGGACCGCGGCCTCGAAGGCGAGGAGGGCCGTCGCCAGCAGATGCTGGAACAACACCAGCGGGAGCTGGCCGACCAGCAGGCCCGCCATCGCGAACAGGGCGGTGACCGCATCGAGCAACTGCAGCGCGACCACGACAGCGCCTCGCGCGAGCGCGATACCTGCCTGCGCCACCGCGGCGTGGCCGAGACCGCCTGCCGGCAACTGGACTGGCCGTTGGCCGGTACGCCGCAAGGCTTTGCCGAACAGCTGGCGCAGGCACGCAGCCTGCTCGATGCGGGCCAGGACGCTGCCGCCCTTGCCGACCAGCGCATGCTGGAACTGGGCATGCAGAAGAACGAAGCCGCCCGTGCTTTCGCCAGCGCCCGGGCCGAGATCGCCGCGCTGGAAGCGCATCCCTCGAACATCCCCGCCCACCTGCAGGCGCTGCGCAGCCGGCTGTGCGCCGCGGTGGGCCTGGCCGAGACCGCGCTGCCGTTCGCCGGCGAGCTGATCCAGGTGCGCTCGGACGAGGCAGCGTGGAGCGGGGCGATCGAACGCCTGCTGCACGGCTTCGCGCTGTCGCTGCTGGTGGACGAGCGGCATTACGCCAAGGTGGCCGCGTGGGTGGACGCCACCCATCTTGGCGGCAAGCTGGTGTATCACCGCATCGTTGCGAGCGATGTGCTGAACGTGTCCGCGCCGCCGCCGCGCTCGCTGCTGCACAAGCTGGAACTGGCGCCGCATGCGCATCAGGAATGGCTGCGTGCGGAACTTGCGCGGCGCTACGATTACGCCTGCGTGGACAGCGTGCAGGCGCTGCAGCGCAGTGAACGCGCGATCACCGCGCAAGGCCAGATCAAGCACGGCCGCAGCCGGCACGAGAAGGACGATCGCCACGCCATCGGCGACCGCCGCCAGTGGGTGCTGGGCTTCGACAACCGCGCCAAGCTGGCGCTGTACAAGGAGGAAGCCGGCACGCTGGCGCAGCAGATCGCCGGGGCCGAAGAGGCGATCGCGGCTGTCAAGGCCGAGCGCAAGCGACACGCCAGCCACGCCGCCGCGGCGCAATCGCTGGCCAACCTGCGCTGGAGCGACATCGACGTGGCGCCCTTGCTCACGCGGCTGGATGCCATCGAAACGCAGCTGAAGGAGTTGCGCGAGGGCGACGTGACCTTGCGTGAACTGGGCGAGCGCATCAAGGCGACAGAACGGCAGGTTGCCGACGCCAAACACCTGCTCGACGACGTACGCGACGAGCGCCGCGACAACCGGCGCGAACACGGTCGGCTGGAGCGGGATCGCGCCCGTTGCGCCGAGGACGTCGCCGCCAAGCCGCTGACGCCGTTGCAGCAGCAAGGCCTGGATAGCCGCGGCGAAGCGGGCGCATCGTTCACCCTGGCCAACCTCGCCGAGCGCACGCTGGCGATGGAACGCGCGCTCAACCAGGGCATCGCTGCGCTGGAAGCGGAAGCCGCCGAGCTGGCCCATGCCATCGTCACGCGCTTCGACACCTTCCGCCGCCGCTGGGCGCAGGATGCCGGTGATGTGCAGGCCAACCTGGAAAGCGCGGCCGATTTCTTCGCCCGGCTGGAGCGGCTCGAACGCGATGGCCTGCCCGCGCACGAGGCACGCTTCTTCGACATGCTGAAGACGCAGAGCGGGCAGAACCTGGTGGCGCTGCAGACGCACATCGCGCAGGCGCACAAGGCGATCCGCGCGCGCATGGAAGACGTCAACGCCAGCCTGGAAACCGTGCCATTCAACCGCGGCAGCATCCTGCAGATCGAGCCGGAGGATCGCCGCCTGCCCGAGGTGATCGAGTTCCGCCAGCAACTGGCCGCCGTGCTGGGCAACCAGAAAACCGACGACCACGAACGCGCCGAGGCGCAGTTCGAGGGTCTGCGCAGGCTGGTTGCCCGGCTGGCCTCGACCGATCCGGAGCACAAGCGCTGGCGCGAGCAGGTGCTGGACGTGCGCCTGCACGTGGAGTTCATCGGTGAGGAACTCGACGCGCAGACCCGCCGCCAGCTGGAGGTCTACCGCAGCGGCGCCGGCAAGTCCGGCGGCCAGCGCCAGAAACTGGCCACCACCTGCCTGGCTGCTGCGTTGCGCTACCAACTTGGCGACGAGGATGGTGGCGTGCCGCAGTATGCGGCGGTGGTGCTGGACGAGGCGTTCGACAAGGCCGACAACGAATTCACCGCGATGGCCATGCGCATCTTCGAGAACTTCGGTTTCCAGATGATCGTGGCCACCCCGCTGAAATCGGTGATGACGCTGGAGCCGTTCATCGGCGGCGCCTGCTTCGTCGAGATCAACGGCCGCCACGATTCCGGCGTGCTGATGATCGAGTACGACGCCGCCAGCCAGCGCCTCGACCTGCCCCGCTCGCGCGAAGGCGACGATGCGCAGCCCTGAACAGGCCGTCGCCTTGCTGCGCGGCCACTGGCAGCGCCTGGCCGGCGACTGGCTGGACGGCGGCGGCGAATGGCCGTTGCGCGTGTCGTTGGCGTCGCCGGGCGAAAAGCAGGCCAGCGCGCACTGGGCCACGTTCGAAGCCTGGCGGTCGACGTGGGAGCGCTGGTCAGGTGGCGAGGTGACCTGGGCCGAGCGACGCTGGCCGCTGCTTGGCCGCCAGCGAGTGCCCGAAGCGCTATGGCTGCCCGATGCGGATGCGTTGGCCATGCTGCTGGGCGAAACCGTGCGCTGGCAACGCGCCCGCATGCGTTTCGCCGCCTGGATGCAGCGCTGGCCCGCGCTTGCCGTCAGTTTGCGCCGCCAATTCGATCTGCTGGCCGACATCGACGACATCGAGTTCGGCCGCCTCAGCGACATGCTGGCGTGGCTGCAGGCGCATCCTTCGTCGAACCTGTTCGTCCGCCAGTTGCCGGTGGCCGGCCTGGACAGCAAGTGGCTGGAAACCCGTACCGGCCTGCTCGGCGACTGGCTGCGCATACTGGCCGACCTGCCGCGCGACACGGATTTCTGGCACGCCAGCGGTCTGCGCCGCGAGCCGGATCGCCTGCGCCTGCGCGTGCTTGATGCGGGCTTGCGCACCCACGTCGGTGGCCTGGGCGACATCCATGCGCCGTTCGAGCATCTGGCAGCGCTGGCATTGCCGGTCAGCCGCGTGTTCATCGTCGAAAACAAGCAGACCGGACTGGCGTTCGACGACTTGCCCGGTGCCGTGGTGCTGATGGCGCGCGGCTATGCCGTGGATCGCCTGCATGAGCTGCCCTGGTTGCGCGCCGCCGAAGCGGTGCATTACTGGGGCGACCTGGACACCCACGGCCTGGCCATCCTCGGCCGCCTGCGCGGCCACTTGCCGCAAGTGCGGTCGCTGCTGATGGACGAGGCGACCTTGCTGTCTCATCGCGCCCTGTGGGTGACCGAACCGCAGCCGCATCGCGCCGACACGATCGATCATCTGGAGGCCGCCGAGCAGGCGCTGTACCGCGACCTGCGTGGCGACCGCTGGGGCGTGCGCGTGCGGCTGGAGCAAGAGCGGATCGGCTGGGACGTGGCGTGGGCACGAATCCGTGTCATGGAATGAGCGTTTTGGGGCGGCATTCTAATGTGGGATTCGTGGCAGACCCTTTAGCGACGACGTTCAGCTGGTCGCTCTTCTCCCTCTGGCCACCAAGCGTGGTTGGCGTGATGTCGCGTCAATCACCGTGACCCGGACGTTGCACGAGCCTGCGCGATTTCTCGCGGGCACTGTCGGCGAGCAGGTCTGGCAAGCCCTGGAGGATCGGGTGATCGAGCCCGTCCTCGCGCATGCGTCGGGCCAGATCGCTGGCGTGATCGGGCAGGGCTTCGGCCATGGTGAGGATGCACGCGATCGCGGTTTCGCCATCCGCCCGGGCATCGCGCAGCAGTGATTCCCAGTGGTGCCGGCGAATGTCGCGCAGGCGATAGGTGTTGCCGATCTTCATGGCCATCGCCAGTTTGTCCTGGCGCAGCGTGGGATAGGGCAATGCGCTGCCGAGGTCGTACAGCGGCGCCAGGCGGATGCGTCCGCCGCGACCAAACAGCAGCGCGTAGTTCTTCGCGTGGGCATCGGTGCCGGCGATCAACCAGTTGAAGGCAAGCGCGTCGATGAAGGTTTTCACGTCATGGGACGGGGCACTGGAATGGGTACGCAACACGTCGATGATGGCCAGCGGGCCGGGGCCGCCGTCGTTCTGGTATTTGCGCGTCGGCGGAACAGCCAGCGCTTGGCACAGGTCTTCCTGATGTACGCGCAGTAGCCGGCCTTCATGCTCGATGCGGTCGAAACGCGTCACCACGATGGCGGGTTCGCCGTCGAACCGGTGCACTTCGGACTGCGCCACCGGCAGACCGAGCTGGCGGGCCAAGGCAAGGCAGAAATGCTCGTTTTCGGCGTGACCATCGAACGTGGCCGCCGGCGGCTTCAGGATGTGCGTGGTGGGCGTGCGCCCGGCAGGCACGCCCCAGTGGCCATCGCGCCGCAGCAGCGCCGTCTTCGGTTGCGCGCCAGAGAGACTGAACTGGCCATGGTCGGTGGCGCGTCGGGTGGCCGAAGGGTCTTGCCGCAAGGCGCGCAGGCGCTCGCCGATCTCCGCTTCGTCCAGCCATTCGATATCGTCGGCAACCTGCTTCTGCAGCGCCGGCAGGCGCTCGATGGGCACGAATTGCACCGCGCCGGCGCAATCCACCCCGATGTGCGCCAACAGGCCGAAGGCGTTGCGGGCGGAGACGTGAAACTGGCGGGACCAGCGCGCCAGGATCTGCTCGTTGTCGGGCAACAGGCCCCACAGGAAGGCGTCGACGACGGCATGCGGATGCGTCGCGCGCACCAGCGGCATGGACAGCGACAGCGGCACGGCATCCGAGTGCCGGCGCCATGCATCCGCATAGTCGAAACGCAAGCGGCCGCTGGGTTCGCGCACGACGGTGCCGATGGCCGTGCCGTCCATCACGGCAACCAGCGCGTCGGCAGTCACTGCGGCGGTTTCCGTGCGGCGTCGATGATGGCGTCGATGTCGATGTCCGTCGCCTCGGCGACGCGACCATAGTGCGGTGGCGACACGCCGGTTTGCAGAGGGTTGCCGAGCGTGTTGAATGCACGCAGCACCAGGCCCATCTCCGCCCGCGGTTTGCCGCGCTCGACCTCTACCACCCATTGCCGGCTGACGCCGATGCGACGGGCCAGTTCAGCCTGGCCCAGGCCGGCCTGCTTGCGGCTCTCACGCAACAGCGCGCCGATGTCCTGCGGGGTCCGGATGAACATGATGGCCTCAAGTCGTCGCACGACGACATTATGCAATGTAAGCGATCGTGGACAATATAGCTATGTCGTCGATCGTTGACAATGCTTGGCAGGGGTCAGTTCTTCATGATGTTTCGCGCCACCGCCTCGGCCACCTTGATGCCGTCCACGGCGGCGGAAAGGATGCCGCCGGCGTAGCCGGCGCCCTCGCCGGCGGGGTACAGGCCGCGCGTGTTGCGGCTTTGCAGGCTGTCGTCGCGGGTGATGCGCACGGGCGAGGAGGTGCGTGTTTCCACGCCGGTGAGGATGGCGTCGGGCATTGCGTAGCCGCGGATCTGCCGTTCGAACGCGGGCAGCGCTTCGCGGAGGGCGGCGATGGCGTAGTCGGGCAGGGCGCTGTCGAGGCTGCCCAGGTTCACGCCCGGCTGGTACGACGGCTGCACGTCGCCCAAGTCGCGCGAGGCGCGGCCGGCCAGGAAATCGCCCACCAACTGCGCCGGTGCGCTGTAGTTTCCGCCGCCCAGCACATAGGCGTGGCTCTCCAGCGCGCGCTGCAGGGCGATGCCGGCCAGCGGGCCGTCACCGTAGTGCGCGAAATCGGCCGGATCGATGCCGACCACCACGGCGGCATTCGCATTGCGCTCGTTGCGCGAGTACTGGCTCATGCCATTGGTGACCACGCGGCCGGGCTCGCTGGTGGCGGCCACGACAGTGCCGCCGGGACACATGCAGAAGCTGTAGACCGAACGCTTTTTGCCGTGATGCACCAGGTGGTAATCGGCGGCACCCAGGATCGGATGGCCGGCCTGCGGCCCGAAGCGGGCGCGGTCGATGACCGATTGCGGATGCTCGATGCGGAAACCGATCGAGAACGGCTTGGCTTCGAGATACACGCCGCGCGCATGCAGCATCTCGAAGGTATCGCGCGCGCTGTGCCCCAGCGCCAGCACCACCTGATCGGCGCGGATCTGCTCGCCGCTGGCCAGGGTGACGCCGCGGATCTGCTGCTGGCCATCCGCGCACTCCTCCAGCAGCAGGTCGTCCACGCGCTGGCTGAAGCGGATTTCGCCGCCCAGCGACTGGATCGTGGCACGCATGTTCTCCACCATCGACACGAGCCGGAAGGTGCCGATGTGCGGCTTGCTGACGTAGAGGATCTCCTCCGGCGCGCCAGCCTTGACGAACTCGGTCAGCACCTTGCGCCCGTGATGCAGCGGGTCGCGGATCTGGCTGTGCAGCTTGCCGTCGGAGAATGTGCCGGCGCCGCCCTCGCCGAACTGCACGTTGGATTCCGGGTGCAGCTCGCGCTTGCGCCACAGGTCCCAGGTGTCCCTGGTGCGCTCGCGCACCTGCTTGCCGCGATCGAGCACGATCGGGCGCAAACCCATCTGCGCCAGGATCAGGCCGGCGAACAGGCCGCAGGGGCCGAAGCCGACCACCAGCGGGCGGTGTTCGATCCGCGGCGGCGCCTTGGCCACGAAGTGGTAGCTGGTGTCCGGCGTGGGTTGCACGTGCGGATCGTCGGCGAAACGCGCCAGCAGCTCGGTCTCGCGCGGAGTCTCGACATCGACTGCGTAGATCAGCGTGATGGCGCCGCGCTTGCGCGCGTCGTAGCCGCGCCGGGCGATGGTGTAGCCGGTCAGCTCGCCGGGTTCGAGCTCAAGCCGCCGGGCAATCGCGGCGGCAAGCGCGGCCTCGCCGTGGTCGAGCGGCAGCTTGAGGTCGGTGAGTCGCAGCATGCATCGGTTCCGGTGTGCCGGGGATGCGCACGCCTCGCGCTGCCCCGGACGGGCCGGCCATTGTCGACGCCTTGCGTACGGCCGGCAAGGCGGCCGCCGCGCGGAAACTGACGCTGCGGGTCACTCACGCCGCCAGCAGGGTCAGGAACTGCTCACCGGTTGCCCGCGGATGGAGCAGGATGAACCGGGTGCGCGCCGGGCCCGCGTGCTTGCGCGCCGCGGCGACGCAGACCTCGCCGTCGGCGGCGATGATGGCCGGGGGCGCGGCGTCCCGCTCGTCCCAGGGCGCGCGGCACAGCTGGCCGTGTTGCGGGCCGCCGGCGATGATGCATTCGAAAATCCTGTTCATGGCGTCACTCGAAGGGGAAAGAACCTTGTGGGGTCGAGTGAAAGCCTGCAGGGTGCGCGCCAGCGGCGGGCCACCAAAGGTGGTGTGCGTCACAGTTTGGGACATGCGAGGGCCGGCATCGCGTGGTGACGGCCCGCGGCGCGGGCCCGGTCGCCGCCGGACCCGCCCCGTGCCGGGCGCTGGCGACACTCACCCCTCGCCGATGAAATCCTTCTTGCCGATGTCGGTACCGGCCTCGCGCAGGATGTTGTAGGCGGTGGTGCAGTGGAAGAACAGGTTGGGGATCAGGAACCCGAGCAGGTAGGCCTGGCCCTCGAAATGCATCTCGCCATTGCGCATTTTCAGGTGGATCGGGCGGGTCTCGCTGCCGTCGATCTGCTCGGCGGTGAAGCCCTTGATGTACTCGATCGCGCGCGCGATGCGGTCGTAGGCCTGGGGCAGGGTGGTCTCGTTGTCCTCGAAGGACTGCGGTTCGACGCCGGCCAGGCGCGCCGTGCCGCGCGTGGCCATGTCGCACGCGATCTGGATCTGCTTGATCAGCGGCAGCATGTCCGGGATCAGCCGGACCTGCAGCAGCACGTCGCCGCTGACGTTCTTCGAGGTCGCGTGCTGCTCGCCCTTCTGCAGCACGTGGGTGAGGTTGTCCAGCGCGCGGACGAAGACGGGGACGGAGGCCTGGTACATGGAAAGTGTCATGGTTTTTCTTCCTGCGGGTGAACCGCCTGCGGCGGATGGGTGGGTGTTGCGGGATGGATGGCGGACAGCGCCGGCGCGTCGCCGGGCGATGCGTCGGCGGTGGCGTGCACGGCGGGCTGCGGCAGGCGCCGGGTGGCCCGCGCGGCGATCACCAGGCCCGCCAGCATCAGGCCGGCCGACAGCACGAAGGCGGCGCCGGGCAGGTGCAGCGGCGACCCCGGCGCGATCGACAAGGCAAACACCTGGGCGAACAGGTACGGCCCGAAGATGCCCGCGAAACTGCCCAGGCTGCCGATCGCGCCCTGCAGCCGCCCCTGCTCGGAGGGATCGACCTGCTGGGTCATCAACGACTGGATCGGCGGCATCGCCAGGCCCCACAAGGCCAGCAGCGGAATGCCGAACAGGAACGCCCAGCCCACGTCGGCCACGCCCATCACCAGGAACGCGCCCACGCCGAACAGCATGCCGGCCAGCAGCACCCGGCGCTCGCCGAAGCGCGGCGCCAGCTTGCCGGTGAGCACCGCCTGCACGAAGCCGTCGCAGGCGCCGACCAGCATCAGCACGTAGCCGACGGCCTGCGGGCCCCAGTGGTAGCGGTAATCCGCGTACAGCACGAATACTGTCTGCAGCACGTAGTGGGCCAGGTAAACCAGGAACAGCACGATGGCCAAGTGGAACACCTGTCGCTGCCGGCGCAGCAGTTTCAGCGAACCGAACGGATGCGCGCCGTGCAGTTCGAAGCGGGCGGCGCGGCGTTCGGCCGGCAGCGACTCGGGCAGGATGAAACAGCCGTACAGGAAATTGCACAGCGCAAGCCCGGCCGCCACCCAGAACGGCAGGCGCAGCGCGATGCCGCCCAGGAAGCCGCCCAGCCCCGGGCCGATGATGAAACCCAGCCCGAACGCACTGCCGAGGATGCCGAACGCGGCGGCGCGCTTCTCCTTCGGCACGATGTCGGCGATGTACGCGTTGGCGGTGCTGAAGCTGGCCGCGGTCATGCCCAGCAGCACGCGCGCGGCGAACAGCAGCCACAGCGTGGGCGCGAGCGCCAGGATCACGAAATCCACGGCCAGTCCGAGATTGGACACCAGGATCACCGGCCGCCGCCCGAACCGGTCCGACAGCGCGCCCTGCACCGGCGAGAACACGAACTGCACGATCGCGAACACCGTGCTGAAAATGCCCACCCACCACGCGGCCCGGGCGATGCCGCCGCCGGCCAGCTGCTCGATGAGGTGCGGCAGTACCGGGATGATGATGCCGAACGCCAGCATGTCGAGCAGCACGGTGACGTAGATGAAGGCCAGCGCGGCGCGATGGCGCGGAGCGACAGGCATCGACGGCTGGTCCATGGACGTGGCGAAGCGGGGGGAAGGCGACGATAACCCACGCGTGCCGCGGCCGCATGTGCAACCGGTCAGGTATCCCCCTGCCGCCGGAGCGATACCATGCAGCATTCTCCCGCCAGGACACGATCATGCTGCGACGCCTGCTCCCCGCCTGCCTGCTGCTCGCGCTGGCCGCCTGCTCCTCCCCTCCCGACGCCGCGCCGCCGGTGTCGAAGGAAGAGCTGGCGCCCGCGCCGACGACCTCCGTGGCCGCGCCCGCCGCCGTCGAGACCGCCGCGCAGGTGCAGCAGCACCTGTCCGATTACGCCACGGTGAAACTCACGGCGGATCTGTCGGCGTTCGATGCCGACCAGAAGCGGATGATCGCCTTGCTGGTGGAGGCGGCCGACAGCATGAACGCGCTGTACTGGAAGCAATCGTGGGGCGACAAGCAGGCATTGCTGGCGAAGATCGGCGACCCGTCGGTGCGCGAGTTCGCCGAGATCAACTACGGCCCGTGGGACCGGCTGGACAACGACAAGCCCTTCGTCGAGGGCATCGGCCCGCGCCCGGCCGGCGCGCAGTTCTACCCGGCCGACATGACGAAGGAGCAGTTCGAGCAGTCGCCGCTCAAGGACAAGACCGCGCTGTACACCCTGCTGCGCCGCGACGCGCAGGGCCAGCTGGTCACCGTGCCCTACCACGAGGCGTACAAGGCCGAACTGGAAAAGACTGCCGGCCTGCTGCGCGAAGCCGCGAAACTGGCAAAGGACGCCGGCTTCCGGAAGTACCTGACGATGCGCGCCGACGCGCTGCTGAGCGACGACTACCAGCCCAGCGACTTCGCCTGGATGGACATGAAGAGCAACCCGGTCGACATCGTGATCGGTCCGATCGAGACCTACGAGGACCAGCTCTACGGCTACAAGGCCAGCTACGAATCCTACGTGCTGATCAAGGACCAGGCGTGGAGCGCGAAGCTCGCGCGCTTCGCCAAATACCTGCCCGAACTGCAGCGCGGCTTGCCGGTGGCCGACAAGTACAAGGCCGAGAAGCCCGGCTCCGACGCCGACCTCAACGCCTACTTCGCGGTCTACTACGGCGGCGACGCCAACGTCGGCGCCAAGACCATCGCGATCAACCTGCCCAACGACGAGCAGGTGCAGCTGAAGAAAGGCACGCGCCGGCTGCAGCTGGAAAACGTGATGCAGGCGAAGTTCGACAAGATCATGCTGCCGATCGCCCATGAGCTGATCGCCGACGACCAGCAGAAGAACCTCACCTTCGACGCGTTCTTCCAGAACACCATGTTTCATGAAGTGGCGCACGGCCTTGGCATCAAGAACACGCTGGACGGCAAAGGCACCGTGCGCAAGGCGCTGAAGGACCAGGCCTCCAGCTTCGAGGAAGGCAAGGCCGACATCCTCGGCCTGTACATGGTCAGCAAGCTGGCCGACAAGGGCGAGCTGGACAAGTCGAAGCTGATGGACAACTACGTCACCTTCCTTGCCGGCATCCTGCGCTCGGTGCGCTTCGGCGCCAGCGATGCGCACGCCAAGGCGAACATGGTGCGCTTCAACTTCTTCAAGCAGCAGGGCGCATTCAGCCGCGATGAGACCACCGGCCGCTACCGCGTCGACTTCGACAAGATGACCGCGGCGATGAACGCGCTGTCGGCCAAGCTGCTGACCATCCAGGGCGACGGCGACTACGCCGCGGCGAAGCAGCTCACCGAACAGATGGGCAGCGTGGGTCCGGTGCTGGCCGGCGACCTCAAGCGCCTGGACCAGGCGCACATTCCGGTCGACATCCGCTTCGAGCAGGGCCTGGACGTGCTCGGCCTCAAGCAGCCCTGACAGATGCCCGCGGGAGCGCACCGCGCGATGCGCTTGATCACGTGACGGAATGCATCGCGCACGACCTTGGAAAGCAAGGCCGCACGTAGGGCGGGCACGGCCCGCCGCTCTCCGCGCCTGGCGAGCGAAGAGCCGGCGGGCATTGCCCGCCCTACGTGGTCGCGTCGATCCAGTCGGCGACGGCTTGCGGGTGTTCGAGCTGCAGGTGGTGGCCGCCGTCCATGCGGGTGACGGCGATGCGGGCCACGCAGGCGGCGCGGGCCTGCATCATCGCCTCGGGCAGGTAGGGCGTCGTCGGCCGCGCCAGCAGCAGCGCGGTGGGTGCGCTGACGCCGCGCAGCAGGGCGTGCACCTGCGCTTCGGCCAGGCGCACGGCGCTGGGGCGGGTAAGCCGCGGGTCGCTGCGCCAGCGCCAGCCGTCGTCCGCTTCGAGCAGGCCGCGTTCGACGATCGGCCGCGCCAGCGCGGCAGGCAGGCCGCTGGCCAGGCTGCGCGCCGCCGTCGCCTCGGCGACATCGCGGAACGTACGCAGCGGTTTGCCGCGGCCCTCGCGCGGTGCCAGCGCCTTGCGGAAGCGTTCCAGCGTCTGCGTGCCGTCGTCGCCGAGCGGGCCGAGGCCCTCGATCAGCAGCACACGCTCGATCCGCTCGGGCCGCGCCGCGGCGACCAGGCTGGCGATGCCGGCGCCCAGCGAGTGGCCGAGCAGGGAGAAGCGCGGCAGCTCCAGCGCGTCGGCGGCGGCCAGCACGGCCTGCACGTAATCGACGTAGTGGTAGCTGGAGCCCGCGGGCAGGTGATCGGCACGGCCATGTCCGGGCAGGTCCAGCGCGATCACGCGGAAGCGCGAGGCCAGCCGCGGCGCGAGCAGGGCGAAGCTGCCGGCGTTGTCCAGCCAGCCGTGCAGGGCGAGCAGCGGCGGCAGGCTTTCGTCGCCCCAGGCTTGCGCGCCCAGCGTCAGCTGCGGCAGCGCGACGCGCCGTTCGACCGGTGCCGTCACGCGGTGGCTTCCGGCCAGCCGCCCAGGTGTCGTTGCACCAGCGCGGCGAGGCTGGCCACCTGGTCGGCGCCGTCGTTCAGCGCGGGGATGTAGCGCAGCGACTCGCCGCCGGCGGCGATGAAGAAATCGCGGTTCTGCATCGCGATTTCCTCCAGCGTCTCCAGGCAGTCCACAGCGAAGCCGGGGCAGGCCACGTCCAGCTTTTTCACGCCTTCGGCGGCGAGCCGGCGCACGGTGGCATCGGTATACGGTTGCAGCCAGCGCTCGCGCCCCACCCGCGACTGGAAGCTGAGCAGCAGCCGGTCCTCGCCCAGCTTCAATCGTTCGCGCAGCAGTTGCGCGGTGCGCCGGCATTGCTCCGCGTACGGGTCGCCCAGCCGCACGTAGCGTTCGGGAATGCCATGGAACGACAGCAGCAGTTTCTCGCCGCGGCCGTGCGCCGCCCACCAGCGTTCGATGTTCTGCGCCAGCGCTTCGACATGGGCCGGGTCGTCGTGATAGTCGTTGACGATGCGCAACTCCGGCGGCCAGCGCAGCTGCTTGAGTGCGTCGGCGACGGCGTCGATCACCGAGCCGGTGGAGGTGGCCGAGTATTGCGGGTACAGCGGCAGCACCAGCAGCCGGCGCACGCCTTCGCGCTGCAGCCGTTCGATGGTGCGTACCACCGACGGCTCTCCATAGCGCATGGCCAGCGCCACGCGCAGCGTGCCGGGCTGCCGGCGATCGAATTCCGCCTGCAGCGCCGCGGCCAGCGCCTCGCTGAGGTAGCGCAGCGGCGAGCCGCGTTCGTCCCAGATCCGCGCGTAGGCATGTGCCGAGCGCTTCGGCCGCACGCGCAGGATCACCCCGTGCAGGATCGGCCACCACAGCCAGCGCGGATAGTCGATCACGCGCCGGTCGCCGAGGAATTCGGCCAGGTACGGCCGCACGGCGGCGGGGGTCGGCGCGGTCGGCGTGCCCAGGTTGACCAGCAGCACGCCAGCCTGAACGGGGGCCGGCGCGCGCTCGTGGGAATGGCCGGCAACGCCGGTATAGTGATCGGGCAAGGGCATCGTGACAGTCGTGGCGTGGCGCGGTGGTACTGGCCAAAGCGCAGTCTGCCACAAGCACGCCGGAAGCCGACGCCCGACGAATCATCCCAAGCTATGGAGCTCCCATGTCCAAGACCATGCTGCCCCGCGTGTTGCTGATCGGCCTTGCCCTGCTGCTGCCGTTGACCGCGGCGCGCGCCGAGGACCCGCCGCTGGTGCGCGCGACCAATGCGGTGACGGTGCTCAACGAGATCATGCAGGCGCCCGACAAGGCGATTCCGCGCGACCTGCTGCGCGACGCGAAGGCGATCGCGGTGATTCCGGGCATGCTCAAGGTCGGCTTCGTGTTCGGCGGCCGCCGCGGCGAGGGCCTGGTCTCGGTCAAGGGCGCGGACGGCACCTGGTCCAACCCCAGCTTCATCACCATGACCGGTGGCAGCGTGGGCTTCCAGGCCGGCGTGTCGTCCACCGACGTGGTGCTGGTGTTCCGCACCCAGAAGGGCGTGGACTCGATCGTCAGCGGCAAGTTCACCCTGGGTGCCGATGCCGCGGCCGCCGCCGGCCCGGTCGGGCGCACGGCGCATGCCTCGACCGACGCGCAGCTGAAGGCGGAGATCTATTCCTATTCGCGCAGCCGCGGCCTGTTCGCCGGCGTGGCGCTGGATGGCGCTGCGCTGCGCATCGACTATGATGCGAATGCCGCCGTGTATGGCGCCGGCATCACGCCGCGCCGCATCTTCGAGGGCGGCGTCAGCAACGTTCCCGCGCCGGTCGTGAAGTTCCGCGACCAGCTCGAGGAGTACACTTCGCAATGATGCGGAAGGCCGGCGCGCGCGTCGCGATGGTTTCCGGCCGTCCGTTTTCGAGGTAACACATGAGCATCTGGCATCTCGTAATCCTGCTGGTCGTGGTGGTGGTGATCTTCGGCACCGGCAAGCTGCGCAACATCGGCTCCGACCTCGGCAATGCCATGCGCGATTTCAAGAAGGGACTGAACGGCGACGAGGAAGAAGCCCGGCGCAAGGAAGATGCCGAGCGGCTGCGCGCCGATCCGCCGGCCGGCTCCGCCGACCGGGCGACGCAAGGCCAGCGCGACTCCAGCGACCCGAAGTAAGCCGCGGGCGGCGGGCGGGTTGCGGCGATGATCGAGATCAGCTTCGGCAAGCTGGTACTGCTCGCGCTCATCGCGCTGATCGTGCTCGGCCCGGAAAAACTGCCGGGCGCCGCGCGCACCGCCGGCGCCCTGCTGCGCCGCATGCGCAGCGGCTGGGACAACGTGCGCGCCGAGGTGGAGCGCGAACTGCAGGTCGAGGAGATCAGGCGCGCCGCGCGCGAAGCGGCGGCGCAGGCCGAAGCGGCGCAGCAGGCGGTCCGCGACGGCCTGCAGCAGGTGCGCGAGCCGCTGGTACGGGCCGTCAGCGAAGTCACCGCGGCGGGCGAGTCGCTGACCGCGCCGGCTGCCGCCGAAGAACCTGCCCAGCCCGACCCGCAGGCCGAGTTGCCGCTGGGCGAACCCCCTGCGGATGGCGCCGCCGCACCGACCCGCCAGGTGGCCCATGGCGACCACTGAGCCGCGTACGCCGGAGCAGGAGCCCGACGGCCTGCAGCAGGGCCTGTTCTCGCACCTGCTCGAACTGCGTTCGCGCCTGCTCAAGGCCTGCGCCACCGTGCTGCTGGTGCTGCTGGCGCTGGTGCCGTTCGCCAACCGGCTGTATACCGAGCTGGCAGCCCCGCTGGTGGCGCGCCTGCCCGCGGGTGCCCACCTGATCGCCACCGAGGTGGCCAGTCCGTTCGTGACCCCGCTGAAGCTGGCGTTCTACGCGGCGCTGTTCATCAGCATGCCGATGATCCTGTATCAGCTGTGGGCCTTCGTCAGCCCCGGGCTGTACCGGCACGAGAAGCGCCTGGCCCGCCCGCTGCTCGCCGCGGCGCTGGTGCTGTTCTACCTCGGCTGCGCGTTCGCCTACTTCCTGGTGCTGCCGGCGGCGTTCCGCTTCCTCACCGCGATCACCCCGCAGGGCGTGGAGATGATGACCGACATCACCCACTACCTCGACTTCGTGACGCTGATGTTCTTCGCGTTCGGGCTGTGCTTTGAGGTACCGGTGGCGGTGGTGGTGCTCGCCGCGGTGGGCATCGTGGACGTGGACAAGCTGCGCGCCAGCCGTCGCTACGCCATCGTCGGCGCGTTCGCGATCGCCGCCTTCATCACGCCGCCGGACATCACCTCGATGATCATGCTGGCGGTGCCCATGTGCCTGCTCTACGAGCTGGGCGTGGTGGCGGTGGGCTGGCTGGTGAAGCCGTCGAAGCCAGGGGCCGGCTGAGTCGCGCACCGGCGGGGACCGCCCGGCGCCTGCGCTGCGGAAGCCGGCGGACGGTGTCCGCCCTGCGGGAACCCGCGTCGCCGCCGGTGGCGACAGCGTTACCGAATCCCGGAGTCAGTACAGGTCGACCGGGTCGACGTCCAGCGACCAGCGCAGCTTGCGCGCGGCCGGCAGAGCGCCCAAGGCCAGCTGCCATGGCCGCAACACCTTGCGCAGGGCCGCGCGGCTGGCCGATTCGATCAGCAACTGGCCGCGCTGGCGGCCGGCGCGCAGCGCCATCGGCGCCGGCATCGGGCCGGCTATCTGCAGCGCCGGGTCGGCCGGCAACGCGGCATGGGCGGCGGCCAGGAACGCATCGACCGCGTCCCGCGCGGTCGCCTCGGCGCGCAGCAGCACCTGGTGGCTGAACGGCGGCAGCCCGGTCTGCCGGCGCTCGGCCAGCAGCTCGCGCGCCGTGGCCGCGTAACCGTGCGCGAGCAGGTTGCGCAGCATCGGATGGTCGGGCTGGTGGGTCTGCAGCAGCACGTGGCCGGGCTTGCGCGCCCTTCCGGCGCGGCCGGCGACCTGCACCACCAGTTGCGCCAGGCGCTCCTCGGCGCGGAAATCCACGCTGTGCAGGCCTTCGTCCACGCCGACGATGGCGACCAGGGTGAGGTTGGGCAGGTCATGGCCCTTGGCCAGCATCTGCGTGCCGACCAGGATCGCCGGGCGTTCGTCCGCCAGGCTGGCCAGCATCCCGTCGAAGGCATCCTTGCGGCGGGTGGTTTCGCGGTCCACGCGCAGCACCGGCACCTCGGGGAAGCGGGCCAGCAGCGCTTCCTCCAGTCGTTCGGTGCCGTGGCCCTGGGCAGTCAGTTCGGCGGCGCCGCAGGCCGGGCACGCCGCGGGCACGCGCTGGCGGCGGTCGCAGTGGTGGCAGATCAGCTGGCGCCGCCCGGCGTGCAGGGTCAGCGGGCGCTGGCAGCCAGGGCATTCCGCGTGCCAGCCGCAGGCGTGGCACAGCAGCACCGGCGCATAGCCGCGGCGGTTGCGGAACACCAGCGCCTGTTCGCCGCGTTCGATCGTCGCCGCCACCGCCGCCAGCAGTGCCGGCGACAGGCCGTGCTGCAGGCGCTGGGCGCGGATGTCGATGATCTGCACCTGCGGCGCCCGCACCGCGCCCGGGCGTGCGCGCAGGTGCAGGTGCCGGTAGCGGCCGGCCTCGGCATTGGCCAGCGATTCCAGCGACGGCGTGCCCGAGCCCAGCAGCACCGGCACGCCCAGCGCGCGGGCGCGCACCACGGCCAGGTCGCGGGCGTGGTAGCGGAAGCCGTCCTGCTGTTTGTAGGAGCCGTCGTGCTCCTCGTCGACGATGATCAGGCCGGCCCGCGGCAACGGGGTGAAGATCGCCGAACGGGTGCCCAGGATCACCCGCGCGCTGCCGGCGCGGGCGCGCAGCCAGGCACGCGCGCGGTCGCCTTCGGCGAGGTTGGAGTGCAGCACCTCCACCGCCACCCCCAACCGCTCGCGCAGGCGGCGCACGGTCTGCGGCGCCAGGCCGATCTCCGGCACCAGCAGCAGCGCCTGCTTGCCCTGCGCCAGCACCTGTTCGATCAGCGCCAGGTAGACCTCGGTCTTGCCGCTGCCGGTGACGCCGTCGAGCAGGAACGGCTGGTAGCGGCCGAGGCTGGCACCGACCGCCGCCACCGCCTGCTGCTGCTCGCTGCTGAGGATCGGAGCGCCGGTGGCCGGGCGGGGGTCTGCTGGCATCTGCTCGCAACGTTCCAGCAGTCCCGCGGACGCCAGGCGACGGGCGGCTTCACGCCAGCCGCCCTGGCGTTCGTTCAGTGCCTGGGCGCCGAGTGGGCCATCGGCCAGCAATGCCAGCAGGGCGCGGCTGCCGCCGCGGCGGCTCCCGGCGGCGTGCGCCTCGCGTCCGGCGGCGGTGATGGCCCAGTACTCCTCGCCGATCGCCGGCAGCGGCCTTGCTTCGCGCAGGGCCAGCGGCAGGGCATTGGTGTACACCTCGCCCGGCGCGCCCAGCCAGTAGTCGGTGGCCCAGGCCAGCGTCTGCAGCAGTTCGGCGTCGAGCAGCGGCGCGTCGTCCAGCGCCCGCAGCAGCGGCTTGAGCCGCCGGCCGTCCAGCGCGGATTCCACGCCGCTCTCGACCACCACGCCAACCAGCCTGTCGCGGCCGAACGGCACCAGCACCCGGCTGCCGGGAGGCGGCAGCTCCGGACCCGGGGGCAGGTAGTCGAACAGGGTGGGCAGCGGCAGCGGCAGGGCGACGCGGAGAACGGTCGGCATGAGGTCCTCGGATGACGGCCTCCAGTGTAGCCGAGCCCCTTTCGCACGAGCCGCCGCGGGCTGGCGCCGGCATACGCGAGTTGCGTGCACTTGTTGCCCGGCGATCGAGAAATTCCGGGTAAGTCGCTATGCCGACGATGTTTTCACGCTTATCCACAATCGCTGTGGATAACTCTGTGGATGCGGCGGGGAGCGCAGCCCGCGAAGCCCGTCGTGACGCCTTCCGCGACGGCTTGGTGACGTTTTCGTCATGAAAATTTTTTTCGGTTATTCAACGGGTTGCAAAACGGGTACGGTCACCGTTCACATAATCGACAAACCGCTTTCACCTGGCCCCGCGGCGTTGCCGTGCTGTGCAAAACCCCCGCGGGGCCGGGTGCCTCGCCTACTCCGCGAGGCCCATCGCCGCGGCCCCGAGGATGGCGAAACCCAGCAGCCAGCAATAGCACCAGCCGGTCACCAGGTACTTGAGTACCGTCATCGGCCAGCCCTGGCGGTAGACGCGTTTCTGCATCACCAGCAGGTAGATCGGCGCCCAGATCCAGAGCGCGCTGATCAGCCAGCCCAGCGGCGTGGCAAGCCAGCTCGCATGGGGTTCCAGCACCACCGACAGCAACTTGAACAGCACCCCCAGCAGCAGGCACAGGAACAGGAAGGCGTGGCTGTGCAGGGCCACGATCAGGTGCTCGACATACAGCCGGCGGCGGAACAGGTACATCACCTTGAGCAGCAGGGCGAACGCCGGCAGCATGAAGAACATGGTGCCGGGCAGGGCGGCGAGGACCTGGTTGATCAGGCGTGTCTTGACGGCCGAATGGTCGCCCGGACCGCGCATGGCGGCCAGGTTTTCGTGCATGCGCTGCAGCGAGCGGTTGATCCGCTGGTTGAGGAAACCGGGCAGCCAGCCCACGTGGACCGGGTACTTCTGCGCGTCCCAGGCCATGTCCAGCGGGTTGTGCTGGTCCGCAACGGAAGGCGTGCGCGGCGCCGGCAGGGCGGGCAGGTCGGCGATCGTTTTCGGCACCACGGCCGTGGTGTCGCCCAGCGCGATGCGCCGCTGCATCGCCGCGCGGGTCAGTTGCAGGCGTGCCTCGTCCAACTGCCGGGCAGCCAGCGAGCCCACCACCGGGATCTGCTTGGTGGGGGCGAGCTGCCGGATCTCCTTTTTCAGCAGGCGGTCCACGTCGGCCGGCGTCTTGGCCTCCGCGAAGTTCGCACCGCTCACGGTCACGTGCACCGGGGCCTCCGCGGCATCGCTGCCGGTGTCCAGCGCCATCGGCAGCAGGAAGAAGGCGGCCAGGCACAGCAGGAACATCGTGCGGAACGGCGCCAGGTAGCGCACGCGGCGCCCGGCGAAATACTCCAGGGTCAGGAAGCCGGGCCGCAGCAGCAGCGGCGGCAAGGTATGCACCACGCGGCCATCCCAGTTGACCACCAGGTCGAGCGTGTCCTCCAGCATGCCGTGCACCGGCCGCAGCACGCTGCGCACCGACTGCCCGCAATCGTGGCAGTACTCGCCCTGCAGCACGGCGCCGCAGTTGGCGCAGTGGCGTTTCTCGCCGGGCAGGTCCGGCATGCGCGGGGCATCGCCCGGCAAGGCCGGCATGCGCGCGTCGCTGCTGGGCAAGGCGGGTACTTGCGTCATCGTGGTCCCCGGGAAGGCGTCGTCGATCTTCGCATACGTGCCGCGCGCCGTGCCCGTGACGGATGGCTCAGGTAAAATGCGCGGCCCCGGAGTTCCATGGTGCCATGAATCCTTTTCGCCCCGATCCCGCCCGCCTCGTCCGCGAGGTGCGCGCCACCGTGCGCCTGGCGTTGCCGCTGATCGCCGCCCAGCTGGCGGCGATCGGCAGCAACGTGATCGATACGGTGCTGGCCGGCCACGTCAGCGAGCACGTATTGGGAGCGGTGGCGGTGGGGGCGAACATCTGGTCGCTGGCGATCGTCAGCGGCATCGGCATGATGATGGCGGTGCCGCCGTCGGTGGCGCAGCTCGACGGCGCCGGCCGCCGCGGCGAGGTCGGCGCGGTGTTCCGGCAGGCGCTGTGGTTGGCGCTGGGCATGGGCGTGCTGCTGTGGTTCGCGGTGCGCCACGCCGCGCCGCTGATCGATTTCATCGGGGTGACGCCGAGCCTGCGCCACGACGTGCAGCGTTTCCTGCTGGCGATCAGCTGGGGCGCGCCGGCACTGACGTGCTACTTCGCCCTGCGCGGCCTTTCCGAGGGCCTATCGCTGACCCGGCCATCGATGTACTTCAGCCTCGGCGGGCTGGTGCTGCTGATGCCGCTGGGCTACGTGCTGATGTTCGGCAAACTGGGCATTCCGCCGCAGGGCGCGCATGGTTGCGGCGTCGCCACGGCGATCGTGCTGTGGCTGGAGATGCTGGCGTTCGGCGTCTACGTGATCTTCCGGCGCAACTACCACGGGCTGGGCTTGTTCGACCGCTTCGAATGGCCGGACCTGCGCCGGATCGGCCAGCTGGTGCACATCGGGGCGCCGATGGCGGTGACCCTGCTGGCCGAGGCGGGGCTGTTCGTGGCGACCGCGCTGATCATCGCCACCCTGGGCGAATCGGTGATCGCGAGCCACCAGGTCGCGATCAACATCGCCTCGTTCTTCTTCATGATCCCGCTCGGCCTGGCCATGGCGATCACCGTGCGGGTGGGCAACGCGGTGGGGCGCGGCGACGAGCAGGGCGTGCGCTACGCCGGCTTCTGCGGCATCGGCCTGACCCTGGCCACGCAGCTGTTGTCGGCGGCACTGATGCTCGGCCTGCCGCATTTCATCGCCACGCTGTACACGCACGACGCCAGGGTGATCGCGCTGGCCGCGCAGCTGATCATGCTGGCCGGGCTGTTCCAGTTCTCCGACGGCATCCAGGTGGCGGCGAACGGCGCACTGCGCGGCCTGAAGGACACGCGCGTGCCGATGGCGATCACCCTGTTCTCCTATTGGGTGGTGGGCATGCCGGTGGGCTGGTGGCTGGCCTTCCCCCACGGCATGGGCGCGCGCGGCATGTGGGTCGGCCTGATCGTGGGCCTGTCGGTGGCGGCGGTGATGCTGTTCACCCGCTTCTGGCGCAGCGCGTGGAGGCAGCGCTGGCGCCGGTCCGCCATGACCGCCGCCGCGCGACCGGTTACGCTTGACGCCTGAGACGCACGAGCGTCCGACCTCGTCACCAGCTCCGACCCCGGGAACCGTTTCCATGCCACCACCCCTGCCGCCCGTGCCACGCCGACGCAGTTCGCTGCACCGGCTGTTGCACGGCATCAACATGGTCCGGCTGATCATCATCAACCTGGTGTTCTTCGCCTTCCTGGCGATCGTGCTGATCCTGGTGGCGGCCGCCACCGCGGCCGACGAGCATGGCGTGCAGCCGGACAGCGTGCTGGTGCTCAAGCCGAAGGGGCAACTGGTCGAGCAGTACAGCGCCGCACCGCTGCAGCGGGCGATGTCGCGGCTCTCCGGCGAGGAAGTCAACCAGGTGCAGCTGCGCGACCTGGTCGGCGCGATCGACGCGGCGGCGAAGGATGCGCGGATCAGCCGCATCCTGCTGCTGCCGGGCGAACTCGACAGCAGCGGCTTCGCGTCGCTGCGCGAGGTCGGCGCGGCGCTGGACCGTTTCCGCGCGGCCGGCAAGCCGGTGATCGCATGGGGCGTGAACCTGGACCAGGGCCAGTACTACCTGGCGGCCCACGCCGACCGCCTGCTGCTCGACCCGCAGGGTGGCGTGATGCTCACCGGCCTGGCCAACTACCGGCTGTTCTACAAGGACCTGCTGGACAAGCTCGGCGTCGACGTGCACCTGTTCCGCGTCGGCGAATTCAAGAGCGCGGCCGAACCGTACATCCTCGACCATGCCTCGGCCGAGTCGAAGCAGGCCGACAGCTACTGGATGGGCGGCTTGTGGAACGGCTACCTCGACGAAGTGGCCGGCTTGCGCAAGATCGACCCGGCCACGTTGCGCGACGACGTGGACAACCTGCCGCAGCACATCGCCAGCACCCAGGGCGACCTGGCGAAGCTGGCCCTGGACCAGCATCTGATCGACGGCACCGCCACCCGCGCCGAGCTGATCGCGATGCTGCGCGGGCAGGGCGTGCCTGCCGGCGACAGGCAGCAGGGCTTCCGCCAGGTGGACCTGGCGCGTTACGTCGCCAACCTGCCGGCCGATGGGAAACTGCTGGCGCCGGGCGTGACGATCGTCGTGGCCGAGGGCGAGATCGTCGGCGGCAGGCGCGGGCCGGGCGCGATTGGCGGCGAATCCACCGCCGCGCTGATCCGCGCCGCGCGCGAGAACAGGCGCACCAAGGCGCTGGTGCTGCGCGTGAACTCGCCCGGCGGCGAGGTTTTCGCGGCCGAGGAAATCCGTCGCGAGGTGGCGCAGACCCGCGCGGCCGGCATCCCGGTGGTGGTGTCGATGGGCAATGTGGCGGCCAGCGGCGGCTACTGGATCTCGATGAACGCCAACCGGATTCTGGCCGAGCCGAACACCATTACCGGTTCGATCGGCATCTTCGGCATGTATTACACCGTGCCCGGCACCCTGGCCAAGCTCGGCATCCGCAGCGACGGCGTCGCCACCGGCCCCATGGCCGGCGCCTTCGACATCACCCGGCCGCTGGATCCGAAGGTCGGCGCGGTGATCCAGGCCGTCATCGACAAGGGCTACCGCGACTTCGTCGGCAAGGTCGCCGAGGCGCGTGGCAAGACGTACCAAACCATCGACGCGATCGCCCAGGGCCGCGTATGGACCGGCCGCCAGGCCCTCGAACGCGGCCTGGTCGATCGTCTTGGCGGTCTCGACGACGCGGTGGCCGAGGCGGCGGCGCTGGCCAGGCTCGGCAAGGACTATCCGGTGCGCTACGAGGAGGCTCCGCTGGGCGGTTTCGAGCGCTTCCTGGTCAACCTCAACCGCGACGCCAGCACCCGCGTGCTGCAGGCGTGGGGTGTGCGCCTGCCGCGCTGGTTCGCACAGCTGCCCGCGCTGGCGCCGGAGCTCGAGTTGCTGCGCCACGCCAGGGCCGGCACGCCGAACATCTACGCCGACTGCCTGTGCAGTCCGCGCTGAGGCGCGGCGTTACTGCTGTTGAGCCTCGATCTGCTTGCGCTGCTCCTCGGCGTGCTTGTCGACCAGTTTCTGCACGTCCTTCGCCCGCTGCTCGTCCGCCTTCAGGGCATCGAACGGCGTGCTGGCGGCGGCGGCTGGTTTGGCCTGGGGTTCGGGCGGCTTGTTCGAGCAGGCGGCCAGGGCCAGCACGCAGAACAGGAGAGGCAGCGGCTTCATGGGGTAGTTCCGGCAGGGCGGCCCGGCGAGTGTCCCGCCGCTCGAGGCATCAGGCAAGCGGTCGGGGATCGCGCGTGCCTTCGGCACGTTGCTAAGCTGGCGCCATGAACAGCCTCCCCTACAACCGCGCGGACGCGTGGCAGCTGCGCGGGCATACCGCCCTGGTGACCGGCGCCAGCAAGGGCATCGGCCTCGCCACGGCGCGGGAACTGGCCGGCCTCGGCGCCGACCTGTTGCTGGTGGCCCGCGACGAAGACTACCTGGAGCAGGTGCGCGCCGAACTGGCCGAGGACTTTCCCGCGGTGCAGGTGCTGGCCTGTGGTGCCGACCTGGCCGAGGCAGAGGAACGCCTGGCGGTGTTCGACTGGATCGCCGACCTGGGCGTGCCGCTGTCGCTGCTGGTCAACAACGCCGGCGGCAACCAGCCCGCGGCCACCCTCGATTACAGCGACGAGGCCTGGCACGCGATCTTCGAGCAGAACCTGTTCTCCGCCTTCGCGATGTGCCGCCTGGCCCATCCGCACCTCGTGCAGCACGCCAATGCGGCGATCGTCAACGTCGGTTCGGTCTCGGCAGTCACCCACGTGCGCACCGGCTCGCCGTACGGCATGAGCAAGGCGGCGCTGCACCAGCTCACCCGCAACCTGGCGGCCGAGTGGGCGGTCGACGGTATCCGCGTCAACGCGGTGGCACCGTGGTACATCCGCACCCAGCGCTCGGAGCCCGCGCTGGCCGACCCGGACTACCTGGACGAGGTGCTCGACCGCACCCCGTTGCGGCGGATCGGCGAACCGGAGGAGGTAGCCGCCGCGATCGCGTTCCTGTGCCTGCCGGCCGCCAGCTACGTCACCGGCCAGGTGCTGGCGGTGGACGGGGGGTTTCTTTCCTACGGGTTCTGAGCGGTCAGAACAGGTCGATGGTGCCGGCGGTCTGGCCGCGCGTGAGCGCACCGCTGGCGTCCAGTTCCTCGTAGCCGCGCACGCCGTCGCGGCCGTGCTGCTTGACGTGATACAGCGCCTGGTCGGCGCGGTCCAGGGCGACCACGGGATAGTCGTGCGCGCCGATGCGGGAGTAGCCGATGCTGATGGTGACGTGGCCGACCAGCGGGAAGGGGAAGCGGGCGACGTGCACGCGGAAGCGCTCCAGCACACCGTGCACGGTGGCCTCGTCGGTGGCGCTGAACAGCGCCACGAACTCCTCGCCGCCGAAGCGGAACAGCGCGTCGCTGCGGCGGAAACAGGCGCGCATCTGCTGCGCCAGCAGCAGGATGACTTCGTCGCCGTAGACGTGCCCGTAGGTATCGTTGATGCGCTTGAAATGGTCGATGTCCACGATCGCCAGCCACACCTGTGGCGCCTCGCCGGACGGCGCCGCGCGCTGTTCGGGCCCGGGCGGGGCGGCCGCCGGATACGGACGATGGGCCAGGTCGCGCAATTGCAGCATGCGCTGCAACTGGCGCTCCAGGCTGCGGCGGTTGTACAGGCCGGTGAGCTTGTCGTGCTCGCTCTCGTGCAGCAGTGCGGTGTAGTTGGCGTAGATGCGTGCGAAGCCGTCGATCAGCGAGCGGCTGCGCGGAGGCGGCAGCGCGCTGTCCAGTTGCAGCGCGCCGATCGCCCGCCCCTCGCGCACGATCGGCACCAGTTGGCGGTGCAAACCGCGCACGGTTTCGGTGTGCGCCTCGAGCCGCTGCAGGCAACGCTGCATCGTTCCCGACGCCGCACCCAGCTGCGCCGGCTCCAGCGGGCGCACGCGATATGCGCCGGCGGCGTCCGGCGCGCAGCACACCGCGCTCTCCAGCACGACGTCTTCGGGAAAGCATTTGGCCAGGATCACGCTGCGTGCGGCGGTGAGCTCGGCCAGGGTGAGGACCAGGCTGTGGTCGAGCGCGTCGATGTCGCGATGGTGGGTGAGCGCCGCCAGCGAATCGAGCACGCGCCACTCATCCGGCGCCTCGATGGCCACGGGCGTGGCGGTCAGCACCTCGGCGCTGCACGGATCGGCCAGCTGCAGGTCGTCGTCAATGGATTCGTGCTCGGTCACGGACACTCCGGCGCCGGTCTCCCGGACGCAGGTGGCGAGGTCCCGGCTGGGTCCTCCAGTGACCGTATCGGCCTGGCGCCGGCAGTCTTTAGCGCCCGGGACCGCGGGGAAGCGGCCTGCGGCCGTGCGGCCGCGGGCGACGAGCGCCGCCGCTCAGGCCATGCCGCCGTTCACCCCGATGATCTGGCCGTTGATGTAGCCGGCCGCTTCCGAGCACAGGAACGCGACCAGCGCGGCCACTTCCTGCGGCGTGCCGGCGCGCTGGGCCGGCACCAGTTCGCGGATGCGCTCGGGCGGAAACGCCGCCTCGGCCATGCGTCCCTCGATCACGCCCGGCGCGACTACGTTGACGGTGATCCCGCGCGAGGCCATCTCGCGCGCCAGCGACTTGCTGGCGCCGTGCAGCGCGGCCTTGGCGGCGGCGTAATTGGCCTGGCCGCGGTTGCCCAGCAAGGCGGCCACCGAGCCGATCGACACGATGCGGCCGAAGCGCGCGCGCGCCATCGGCAGCAGCAGCGGCTGGGTGACGTTGAAGAAGCCGTGCAGGCTCACGTCGATCACCCGGTGCCATTGCTCGGCGCTCATCCCGGCCATCGGCGCGTCGTCGTGGATGCCGGCGTTGTTGACCACCGCGTGGATGCAGCCTTCGCCGAGCAACACGTCCAGCGCCGCGCGGGTGACCTCGGCGTCGATTACATCGAAGGCGGTGGCCTGGGCGCTGCCGCCGGCGGCGACGATCTCGCCGACCACCGCCTCGGCGCGATGCAGGCTGTGGTTCGCGTGCACGATGACGTGGTAGCCGCCAGCGGCGAGTGCGTGGGCGATGGCGCCGCCGAGCTCGCCGCTGCCGCCGGTGACCAGGGCGCGTCGCAGGGAGGTGGGAGTTGGCATGGCGACCTCGAATCAGGATGGGGGGTGGATCACCGCGGCGCGGCCGCGGCACAGCAGGCGGCCGCGGTGTTCGACCCGGAACGCATACTGGGCGCCGCCGTCGTCGGCGTACAGGCATTCGGCATGGACGTCCAGACGGCCATCCAGATGGTCGACATACTCCGCGAACAAGTCCACCTCGCGCAGACTGACCAGCCGACCGGGGCGCACCGTTTCGTGGCCCCGCTCGCGCGCCAGCAGGGCGCCATGCACCGCCATCGCCTGCGCGCCGTACTCGGCCAGGTGCACCGCGTGCAGGCCGTCCGCGCCGCGCAGCGGATGGTCCGCGCGCCCATGCGTGGCAGTAGTGGCATGAATGCTGCGTTCGTCCCACGCCAGCACCGCGTCGAGCAGGCACATGCTGCCGGCGTGCGGAATGAGGTGAGACCAGTCAGTCTTGTCGAGCATGCGGCGCCATCAGGATCGACAGGCAGAAGTGGAACGCCACGCCCAGGCTCACGGTGAGCCCGATCGCGCGCAGCACGGGAATCGTCGCCCACGCCAGCATGCCGAACACCAGCAGCGCGGACAGCACGCAGACCAGGGTGGCGTGCAGGGTGCGCCGCTGCTCGGCCGGGTCGCCGGTATCGCGCTCGAAGAACAGCGCGTAATGCAGGCCCAGGCCGCCGGCGAGGATCAGCGCGACCAGGTGGAACAGCGAGATCTCGATGCCGGCCACGCGCTCGACCGCCAGCACCAGGAAGGTGGCCAGGGTCATCGGCGCCAGCACGTGCCAGGCGCGGCGCGCGCTGCGCAGGGCGACCGAGATCGTCACCACCAGCAGCAGGCCGGCCGCCAGCAGCGCCTGCAGGATGCGCGTGCGGTAGGCGGCCACCAGCGATTCGGAGGCGGCCTTGAGATCGAGCAGGTGCACCGCGCCGCCGCGCGCCGCGCCCAGCGTCTGCAGCGCCGCCACGTCATGCACGCCACTGACCGTGGCCAGGCCCAGCCAGTGGCCATCGCGCGGCACCAGCATCGCGGCCAGGCGCTGGCCCAGCGGCGTCTGCGCGTAACGCGCGGGCGTCAGCGGCGGCAGCTCGCGGGCGGTTTCCACGTCGTCGACGAACGGCTGGAACAGGTCGGCGCGGAACGGCAGGCCCTGCAGCGCGCCGGCCAGCGCCTGTTCGAGCGTGGTCCGATCGGGCAACTTCTGCTGCCGCGCGCGCTGCTGCGCGACGGTGGGCAGGTAGCGCGAGGGCAGCTCGATCGCGTCGACCGCGTGCCGCGCCACCAGCGCGTCGGCCTGCGGCTGCAGCGATTGCGACAGCGCCAGCACGCCCTGCTCGGTGGGTGCCTGCAGCAACAGCAGGTACCGCACGTCCGGCGCGCCCAGCGCCTCGCGCAGGCGTGCGTCATGCTGCAGCAGCGCGGTCGGCACCGGCGTCAGCGCGGCCAGGTTGTTCTGCCAGAACGGCCCCGGCGCCAGCGCCAGCATCGCGGCGATGGCCAGCGCCACCAGCAGCGGGATCCAGCGCGGGCGCGGCAGCCGGTCCAGCCAGCCGCGCGCACGGATCAGCCAGCCCATCGCGGCCACGTCGCGCACGCGCCGCGGCAGCAGGTGCGGCAGCAGATAGCGCGTGCTCAGCCCCGCCACCAGCAGGCCGACGATGGTGAACACCGCCAGCTGCTGCAGCCCGGCGACGCCGGAGGCGTAGAACGCCAGGTAGGCGATGCAGGCCGAGGCGATCGCGGTGAGCAGCAACGGCCACAGATGACGCACGCTTTGCAACGCGTCCTCGCCGGCGCGGCGGTGGCTGAGCACGCGGATCGGATACTCCTGCGCCACGCCGAGCAAGGTGAAGCCGAAGGCCAGGGTGATGCCGTGCACTTCGCTGAACACGAGGGTGAGCGCGGCGATGCCGGCCAGTGCGGCGCTGGCGATCGGCAGCGCGGACAGCAGCAGCGAACCCACGCTGCGATAGGCCAGCAGCAGCAAGGCGATGAAGCCGATGGTGGAGATGCGCCCGATCCAGTCGGCCTGGTGCCGCGTCTGCGCGCCGATCACCACGCTGAAATAGCCCGGACCGCTCAGTTCCAGCCGCGCGTCGGTGCTGCCGGGCAACGCGTGGAACGCGGCGCGGATGCCGTCGATCGCCTGCTGCTGCGCGCCGGGGTCGAAGCCGGCGGCGACGGTCTGCACCAGCAGCAGCGCCTCGTGTTGCGGGGTGAACCACACGCCGTCGCGCAGCTGCGGCGATTTCCCCGGCGCCCAGCGTTCGGCCAGCTTCAGCGTCTCCAGCGTGGGATCGCGCGGCAGCAGGTCCTTCAGCAGGCTGGCGGCCGGCGAGGAGAGGTCGTCCAGCCGCTGCTGCAACTGGTCGGCGAGGTAGGCCTCGTCCAGCGGCTGCGTGTCCAGTGTGGGCGAGAGCAGGTAGCGGTACGGCAGCAGCTGCGGATCGAGCGCGGCCAGGTCGAAGCTGCCGTTGAGCACCTGGCTGTAGCGCGCGTCCTCCTTCAGCGCGGCGGCGAGGCCCTGGCTCAAGCCGGCCAGCTGCGTGTCGGACGCACCGGAGATCGACAGCAGCAGCAGGCGCGAACCCGGCCCCTCGCCTACCTGTTCCATCAGCAGGCGCTGGTCCGGCGTGGTCGGCGCGGGCATGAAGCTGCGCAGGTCGCTGCTGACGTGCAGGCGCTGGCTGACCATCCAGCCGAGACCTGCCAGCGCCAGCAGCCAGGCCCCCAGCAGCGTGGCGCGGGCGCCGCCGCGCATGTTCAGGGCGAGCCCTGGCACAAGGCCTGCAGCGCAGCGCGGGTCGGTTCGGCCGGCATCTTGTCGGCGAGCGGACCGAGCAGGTCCACCGCCAGGTCACCGTCGGCCTCCTCCATGTGCATGCAGCGCGACTGGCCGCCGACGCCGTCGATGCGGATGCGCGCGACCGTCTTCGCCACGTGGGCGTCGCGCGGCACCAGGGTCAGCGTCCACGCGCCGGCGGCATCGCCTTGGCGCCGGATCTCGAACGCCTGCTGCAATCGGGTGGCATCGCCGCTGAGCAGGGCGACGAAGCTGTCCAGCAGCACCTGCAGCTGCGGCGCGCGCTTGAGCGAGAAGTGCCGCGGCGGCTTGCCCTCGCGCTGCTGGGTCACTTCGCCGTCGGCGATCGTTGCGGTTTCCGCGCGCGGCTGCTCGACGCGCCGCTGCAGGCGGTCGCCGCCCAGCCAGGACAATTGCCCGGAGACCACCAGCGGGCGATCCAGCATCTTGAGGAAACGCGCCTCGGCGAATGCGGTGTGCGCCGGAGCCGGCTGGCGCAAGGCGGCGATCACGGCCTGTGCCGACGTCGCTGCGCCCGCCGGTTCAGACGCCCACGCGGTGGCCGCCCAGCACGGCAGCAGCAGGCTCAGCAGCAGGCGGGTCTTGCCAGAAATCATAGAAATTGAACCAGTTGTAGGGAGCGACGCGGATGTAGTGCTCCAGCCGTTGCGCATAGCGCGCGAGCAGGGCATCCAGCGCCGGTCCGCGATCTTGCCGGGGGATCTCCACCCGTTCGCTGAACGGTTCGAACACCAGCCGGTAGCGGTTGCCGCCCAGGTAGAGTCCGAAGCACAGTACCACCGGCACCTTGAGCGTATGCGCCAGCAGCCATGGGCTGACCGGGAACGGCGCCGGCGAACCCAGCAGCTCGGCGCGGCGCAGCACCTCGTGGCCGCGACCGCGGTCGGCCAGCATCGCCACCATCGCGCCACGCTGGCACGCCTCGGCCATCGCCAGCGCGATCGAGGTGCCGTCCTGCGCGGCGTCGATCACGCACGCGCCCACTTCCGGCGCCAGCGCCTCCAGCAGTTCGGTCATCGCAGGGGTCTTCTGCTTGTCCAGCACCACGCGCAGCGGCAGTTCCGGGCGACGCGCGCCGATCGCGCGCAGGGCCTCGAAGCTGCCCTGGTGCGAACCCAGCAACAACACGCCACGGCCCAGCGCCGCGCGCTGTTCCAGCAGCTCCAGGCCCTGCGTCTCGAACTGGAACGGCTGCTCGCCGCGGGCGAGCAGGAAGATCCGGTCCATGATCGTGGCGGCGAAACAATGGATGTGCTTCAGCACCTGCCAAGGCGTGGCCGGGCGACCGAACACCCGCTCCAGGTAGCGCGCCGAGGCCCGCCGCTCCGGGCCGCGGCGGCAGTAGAAGTACAGCGTGATCGGATACAGGCAGCAGCGGCCCAGCCGGCGGCCGCCATGCAGGGCGATGCTGCGGATCAGCCACAGGGCGAAGCGGCCGCCGCCCTCGGGCCGGCTCTGCCAGTGCTCGCTGTCGCTCATGCCGCGCCCTCGATGACGCCGAGCGCCAGCAGCGTGCCGTCGCGCTCGATGCGGAAGCGGGCCCGCGAAGCCGACGCCGCGACGGGCAGCAGTTCCAGCCGAGCCGGTTCGCCGGGCCGCAACGGGGCCACGAATTTCGCCTCCGGCACGCCCACCAGGCGCTGGTGGCGCCACGCGCGCAGGGCCAGCGCCAGCTGCTCCAGCAGCAACACGCCGGGCACCAGCGGCTGCCCCGGGAAGTGCCCGGGCAAGGCCGGATGATCGGCCGCGAACTGCAACGCCTGCGTGTATCCGCTCATGGCGATACGCTGCCGTGGCCATGCAGCAGCTGTGGCCAGCGCATGGCCAGCTTCAGCAGCATGTCGTGCAGACCGGGGTGGCTGAGATGGCGCAGGCGCCAGCGCCGCCAGGCGTATTCGAGCAGGAATGCCGCACCCAGCAGCAGATAGCCGCCCACGTGCAGCCAGGCCGAGGCCCAGCGCTCGGGCACCTGCCACGCCGGGGTCAGGCCCAGGCGCAGCAGCAGGCCATCCTGGGCGGCGAACAGCAGCAGGCCGGTCAACACCAGCGCCTGTGCCGCCAGCAGCACGGTCCAGAACCAGGTGACCTGCCGCGCATAGCGGGCCACGCCGGGCGCGCGCAGCCGCTCGGTGCCCTCGATCGCCACCACGAAGCGCGCCACCAGCGGCTCGTCGTCGGCCAGGGTCCGGCCGAACCAGCAGGCCAGCAGCACGTTGACGAGGATCGGTACCGCTTCCAGCAGCAGATCGGCCAGGCCGTGGCGCGACAGCAGCCATACCGTGGCCAGCATCAGCAGCCACAGCAGCCACGGCAACGGACGGCGCGACAAGAGGCGCGGCAGCATCGGCACGCTGGCCAGCACCACCAGCGCCAGCAGCGCGAAAACCGGCCGATGGGTGACCATCCCGGCGATGGCGAACACCGGGTAGGCCAGCAGCAACCACATGGCGCGGTGCCGCGGGGCGGGGGCTGGAATGGATGGCGCTGGCGTCATGCGCGGGTCCGCGACAGCTCGGTCGGCATGGACAGCTTGGCACGCGCGGCGCACCGCGGCGTGACGAGCGGGAGAACGGAGGTTCGGCGTGACGTCGCCGTCAACGCGTCCATCGCAGCTCCGGTGCGCACCGTGCCGGCGCGCGCGAACCGTCGGTCCATCCGCGGCCGCTCAGGCGCGGTGCTGTTCGATGTGGCTGGACAGGTTGCGCAGGCTGGCGAAGATCTGCCCGTTCTCCGGGTTGTCCGAGCGCAACTGGAATCCGTAGCGACGCGAGACCGCCAGCGCGATCTCCAGTGCGTCGATGGAATCGAGCCCCAGCTCGCCGCCGAACAGCGGCGCATCGGGGTCGATCCGGGCAGCGTCGACGTCCTCGAGATTCAGGCATTCCACCACCAGGGTGGCCAACTCGTGTTGCGCCGCTGTCTGTTCCGCCATGCTCGATTCCGTACGCCAGATGCATTGCCTCCCCCCGGTGGCAGTGGGCGCAGAGTGTAACATAGCGCCCTTGTCGTTCCCGGTTGGCCAGCATGATTCAGGGATGTGAAAACCCGCAGATCCAGCTCCAGGCGCGGCGGGCGCCGCAGGTGTCCTATCGCCTCGCGGAGGCCGCCACCCTGCTGGCGGCGCCGGGCACGCTGGCCGTGTTCGGCTTCGACCCGGCGACGCCCGCGAGCGACGATCCGCGCTACCTGCAGGTGGCCCTGGCCAGCCTCGATGCCAGCACGCCGCTGGAGCTGTGGCAGGTGGACGGGCCGGTGCGCTGCGGCGTCGAGGGCGCGCTGCGCTGGTCGGCAGGCGGCGGCTGGCTGTTCGCCGCGGTCGAGCTGGATGAGCGCGAACACGGCGGCGCCCGCGCGACGGCCAGGCGGGCCTACGACATGCTGCACCGGTG
Source organism: Rhodanobacter sp. (assembly GCA_049650465.1). Taxonomy (GTDB): domain Bacteria; phylum Pseudomonadota; class Gammaproteobacteria; order Xanthomonadales; family Rhodanobacteraceae; genus Rhodanobacter. The sequence continues at coordinate 55,528 of JBASAF010000024.1, forward strand.
GGTCGCGGGCCACGATGCGCCGCACGTGTTGCGGGTATGGAACTACATCGGCGCGATCAACGACGGCGAGGGCGACGCCGAGCGCTACAAGCGCTTCTGCGAGGGCCGTGCCGAGGGCATGGGCGATTTCTTCGCCGAGGGTTTTCCCGCCGCCACCGCGATCGGCCACCTCGCGGCGGAACACCGCCTGCAGGTCTACCTGCTGGCCGGCGAGCAGGGTGGCAGCCGGGTGGAGAACCCGCGCCAGGTCAGCGCATGGCACTACCCGCGCCAGTACGGCCGCACCCCGCCCAGCTTCGCCCGGGCCATGGCGCTGCCGGCGCACGATGTCCTGGCGATTTCCGGCACGGCGGCGGTGGTGGGCCATGCCTCGGCCCATCATGGCGACCTGCAGGCGCAGTTGCGCGAAACCCTCACCAACCTGGAGGCCTTGCTGGCCCGCTCCGGCATGCCGGCGGGCTTCGACAGCCGCTCACCGCTCAAGGTCTACGTGCGCCACGCGGCGGATGGCACTGTGGTGCGTGACTTCCTCCAGCAACGCCTGCCCGGTGTCCCGCTGCTGCTGCTGCACGGCGAGATCTGCCGTCGCGAACTGCTGGTGGAAGTGGACGGCTGGCGCTACGCGTGAAGTACAGGGGCGCGCAAGCGGGCCGCCCGGCGGCACCCCGCGGCCGCCATTAATCCTTGGCCTTCACCGGCCGCTTCCAGCCCTCGAACGATTGCTGTCGTCCGCGCGCCACGGTCAGCTGGCCGTCGGGCGCATCGCGGGTGATCACCGAGCCGGCGCCGATGGTGGCCTGGGCGCCGATCGACACCGGCGCCACCAGTGCGCTGTTGGACCCGATGAAGGCGCCGTCGCCGATGCGGGTGGCGAACTTGTTCACCCCGTCGTAGTTGCAGGTGATGGTACCCGCGCCGATGTTGACGCCGCGGCCGACCACGGTGTCGCCGAGGTAGGTGAGGTGGTTGGCCTTGCTGCCTTCGCCGATGCGGGTCTTCTTGGTCTCGACGAAGTTGCCTACATGCACGCCGGGGTCGAGCTCCGTGCCGGGGCGCAGCCGGGCGAAGGGGCCGATCGTGCACGGGCCGTGGGTGACCACCCCGTCGAGGTCGCAATGCGGGTGCAGCACCGTGCCGGCGGCCAGCTGCACGTCCTTCAGGCGCGTGAAGGGGCCGATGCGCACGTCGTCGCCCAGCACCACGCGGCCCTCCAGGATCACGTCGACGTCGAGCTCGACGTCACGGCCGGCCTCGACCGTGCCGCGCACGTCCACCCGCAGCGGATCGGCCATGCGCACGCCCTCGCGCAACAAGGCATGCGCGGCGCGGCGGCGCCACGCCGCTTCCAGTTCGGCCAGCTGCACGGGATCGTTGGCGCCGGCGGCCTCCACCGGGTCGGCGCATTCGACGCTGAGCGCACCGCGGCCCTCGGCCGCGGCCATCGCGAAGATGTCGGTGAGGTAGTACTCGCCCTGGGCGTTGTCGCGATCGAGTTGCTTGAGCCAGCCGCGCAAGGCCAGGGCATCGGCCAGCAGGATGCCGGTGTTGACCAGGCTGATCGCACGCTGGCCGGCGTCGGCGTCCTTCTCCTCGACGACCTCACGCACGTGGCCGTTGCCGTCGCACAGCACGCGCCCGTAGCCGGTCGGATCGCCCAGCCGCGTGGTGAGCAGGCTGAAGCTGGCATCGGCGTCCAGCAGCTGCCGCAGCGTTTCGGCGCGGGTCAGCGGCACGTCGCCGTACAGCACCAGCACGCGCGCCGCGCGGGGCACGTCGGCGATCGCCTGCTCCACCGCGTGGCCGGTGCCGAGTCGCTCGGCCTGCAGTACCCACCGCAGGTCGGCATCCCCGGCGAATGCGGCCTGCACCTGCTCGCCGCAATGGCCGTAGACGATGTGGATGGCGGCCGGCTGCAGGCTCCGGGCCGTGGCGATGACATGCGCCAGCAGCGGCCTGCCGGCCAGCGGCATCAGCACCTTGGCGCGGTTCGATTTCATCCGCGTGCCGGCACCGGCCGCCAGGATGATCACGTGCAGCGGAGTTGTATCCATGGTTGCGGACCCTGTCCCGACCGAAGGAAAAAGCATAGCAGCCGCCCGCGCCGGTTCGGGCCCGGCCCGAGCGCTGTGGCTGCTTGAACGGTGCATACGAAAGCGCAACGATGACCGTGCCAGACTGACCGGGTCGGCAGCAACCAGACGAGGTGCATCATGAAGCGCATGACCGGGATCCATTCGTGCAGTTTCGTGGCCTTGCTTGCCTTGGCCGCGGCCGGCGGGCTGGCGCCCGGGGTGAGCGCGGCCGCGCCACCGCCGACCATCGCCGTGGGCGAACCCGCCCCCGGCGCGCGGGTCACCGTCGATTACGTCAACCCGGAAGAGTTCAGCGAGGCCCGGCAATACGGCCTGCAGGACCGTTTCAACGGCAGGAACTACCTGGAGCCGCTGAAGGCCCACTTGATCAAGCGCGCCACGACGCTGCTGCCCGCCGGCGACCGCCTGGAGGTCAGCATCACCGACATCAAGCTGGCCGGCGGCTACGAGCCCTGGCACGGTCCGCAGCTCAGGTACGTGCGCTTCATGAAGGATGTCTATCCGCCGCGCATCGATCTGGACTTCAAACTGACCGACAGCAACGGCAAGGTCGTGCGTGAAGGTTCGCGCAAGCTGCGCGACCTGGGCTACCTGCAGAACGGCGCCGCACGCGTGGGCAACACTGATCCTTTGCGTTACGACAAGGCCTTGATCGACAGCTGGTTGCGCCGGGAGCTGGAAGACCTGTAGCGGCGGGAATCCCGCCGCGGCGCCTCAGTGCTTGAGGTTCTTGCGCAGCCGTTCCAGCGCCTGCAGCTGGGCCATCGCTTCGGTGAGCCGGGTCTGCGCCTCGGCGAGCTCGATCGCGTCGGTGCGGTTGGCGAGGGCCTCGCGCGCTTCCTTCATGGCCTGCTGTGCCGAGGCCTCGTCCAGGTCGCCTGCCCGCGCGGCGGTATCGGCCAGCACCGTGACCACCTGCGGCTGTACTTCCAGGATGCCGCCGGAAACGTAGAACTGCTGGCGCTCGCCGCCTTCCAGCAGCACGTCGACATGGCCCGGCTTGAGCCGGGTGATCAACGGGGCGTGGCGCGGCGTGATGCCCAGCTCGCCCTGGTCGCCGGTCGCCACGACCATGGTCGCCTCACCCGAAAAGATCTCGGCTTCGGCACTGACGATGTCGACTCGGATGGTTGACATGATTCTCTCTCGCTACGCTCGTTCGAAGGGGATGCGGGATTCGGCATTCGGGATTCGCAAAGCTGCCGCCTCGAAGCTCTTGCAAATCCCGCATCACAAATCCCGAATCTCGGGCAGTCAGGCGGCTTTCTTCGCCCCCATCTCCTCGCCCTTCTTGATCGCCTCGTCGATGCCGCCGACCATGTAGAAGGCCTGCTCCGGCAGGTGGTCCACGTCGCCGTCGACGATCATCTTGAAGCCGCGGATGGTCTCGGCCAGCGACACGTACTTGCCCGGCGCGCCGGTGAACACCTCGGCCACGTGGAACGGCTGCGAGAAGAAACGCTCGCACTTGCGCGCGCGATACACGGCCAGCTTGTCCTCTTCGGAAAGCTCGTCCATGCCCAGGATCGCGATGATGTCCTTCAGCTCCTTGTAGCGCTGCAGCGTGCCCTGCACGCGGCGGGCCACGTCGTAGTGCTCCGCGCCGACCACGTTCGGGTCCAGCTGGCGGCTGGTCGAATCGAGCGGATCCACCGCCGGGTAGATGCCGCGCGAGGCGATGTCGCGCGACAGCGTCACGGTGGAGTCCAGATGCGCGAAGGTGGTCGCCGGGGACGGGTCGGTCAGGTCGTCGGCGGGCACGTACACGGCCTGGATCGAGGTGATCGAGCCGGTCTTGGTCGAGGTGATGCGCTCCTGCAGCACGCCCATCTCCTCGGCCAGGGTCGGCTGGTAACCCACCGCCGACGGCATGCGGCCGAGCAGTGCGGACACCTCGGTACCGGCCAGGGTGTAGCGGTAGATGTTGTCCACGAAGAACAGCACGTCCTTGCCCTTGCCGCTCTCGTCCTTCTCGTCGCGGAAGTACTCGGCCATGGTCAGGCCGGTCAGCGCCACGCGCAGGCGGTTGCCCGGCGGCTCGTTCATCTGGCCATAGACCATTGCCACCTTGGATTCAGGCAGGTTGTCGATCTTGACGACGCCCGCTTCCTGCATCTCGTGATAGAAGTCGTTGCCTTCGCGGGTGCGCTCGCCGACGCCGGCGAACACCGACAGGCCGGCGTGCTGGGTGGCGATGTTGTTGATCAGCTCCAGCATGTTCACCGTCTTGCCCACGCCGGCGCCGCCGAACAGGCCGACCTTGCCGCCCTTGGCGAACGGGCAGACCAGGTCGATCACCTTGATGCCGGTTTCCAGCAGGTCGTTGGACGCGGCCTGCTCGTCGTAGCTGGGCGCCTCGCGGTGGATCACCCACTGGTCCTGCGCATCGATCGGACCGACTTCGTCGATCGGGTTGCCCAGCACGTCCATGATGCGGCCCAGGGTGGCCTTGCCGACCGGCACCTTGATGCCTTCGCCGGTGTTGCGCGCCTCGAGGCCACGCTTCAGGCCCTCGGTGGAGCCCAGCGCGATCGCGCGCACGATGCCGTCGCCGAGCTGCTGCTGAACTTCCAGCGTGATGTCGGTGCCATCGATCTTGAGTGCGTCGTACACCTGCGGCACCTGGTCACGCGCGAACTCCACGTCGACGACCGCGCCGATGATCTGAACAACTTTGCCCTGGCTCATGCTGATAGCTCCGGATGTAACTCTTGAGGTTCTTTACAAAGCGCCGATGATGCGTCGCTCTTACTAGGAGTGCGGCCGTGGATGGCCGCTTTTTGATCTTGCTTTGCGATCACGGACGATCGCACTTATACCGCCGCGGCGCCGCCGACGATTTCCGAGATTTCCTGCGTGATCGCGGCCTGGCGCGCCTTGTTGTAGGTCAGCGTCAGCGTGTCGATCACCTTGTTCGCGTTGTCCGACGCGGCCTTCATCGCGACCATGCGGGCGGCGTGCTCGCTGGCCAGGTTCTCGAGCGTGGCCTGGTACACCACCGACTCGATGTAGCGACCCAGCACGTGCTCCAGCACGGTCTGCGCGTCGGGCTCGTAGAGGTAGTCCCAGTCGTGCCCGGCCTCCAGCTTCACGCCGGCATAGGCCGATTCGCCGGCATCCTCGTGCGCTTCCAGCTCGGCCGCCACCAGCGGCAGCGGCAACAGCGCGTCGAGGGTCGGCTTCTGGGTCATGGTGTTGACGAAGTCGCTGTAGGCCAGGAACACGCGATCCAGTCCGCCGGACACGTAAGCGTCCATCATCACCTTGATCACGCCCACCAGCTGCTCCAGCTTGGGCCGTTCGCCCAGGTGGCTGACCGTGCCTACCAGGTTGACGCCCTTGATGCGGCGGAAGAACGAGATCGCCTTCTGGCCGATCGCCACCACGTCCACCTGCACGCCCTGCTTCTGCCACTCGGCGATCGCCGGCAGCAGGCGGCGGAACAGGTTGGAGTTGAGGCCGCCGCACAGGCCGCGATCGGTCGACACCACGATGTAGCCGACGCGGGCCACGTTGTCGCGCTCGACCAGGAACGGGTGGCTGAAGTCCGTGCTGGCCTGCGCCACGTGCGCGATCACCTTGCGCATCAGCCGCGCATACGGCCGCGAGGCGCGCATCAGGTCCTGCGCGCGACGGATCTTGGCCGCCGAGACCATCTCGAGCGCGCGCGTCACCTTGCGCATGTTCTGCGTGCTCTTGATCTTGGTTTTGATTTCGCGTCCGCTGGCCATGCTCTACTCGCTCGCTTTGCTCGCTCGTGGGATTCGGGATGACGGGATTCGGGATTCGCAAAAGCCGCGATTGCCGGCTCTGCCGAATCTCGAATCCCGTATGCCGAATCCCGGTTCCATTACCAGCTACCCGTCTTCTTGTACTCGTCCAGCGAGGCCTTGAAGGTGGCTTCGATGTCGTTGTCCCACGCGCCGGTGGCGACGATCTTCTTCATCAGTTCCTCGTGGTTCTGATGCATGAAGGCGTGCAGGCCCTTCTCGAAGGCCAGCACCTTGTTCACCGGCAGGTCGTCGAGGTAGCCCTTCTCGGCCGCGTACACGGACAGCGCCAGCTCGGCGATCGACAGCGGCGAATACTGCTTCTGCTTCATCAGCTCGGTGACGCGCTGGCCGCGATCCAGCTGGGCGCGGGTGGCCGGGTCCAGATCCGAGGCGAACTGCGCGAACGCGGCCAGTTCACGGAACTGCGCCAGCGCCAGCTTGACGCCGCCGGAGAGCTTCTTGACGATCTTGGTCTGCGCCGAACCACCCACGCGCGACACCGAGATGCCGGCGTTGACGGCCGGGCGGATGCCGGCGTTGAACAGGTCCGTTTCCAGGAAGATCTGGCCGTCAGTGATCGAGATCACGTTGGTCGGCACGAACGCGGAGACGTCGCCGCCCTGGGTCTCGATGATCGGCAGCGCGGTCAGCGAACCGGTCTTGCCCTTCACTTCGCCGTTGGTGAACTTCTCGACATAGGCCTCGGACACGCGCGAGGCGCGCTCGAGCAGACGCGAGTGGAGATAGAAAACGTCGCCCGGGTACGCCTCGCGGCCCGGCGGGCGCTTCAGCAGCAGCGAGATCTGGCGATAGGCCACGGCCTGCTTGGACAGGTCGTCATAGACGATCAGCGCGTCCTGGCCGCGGTCGCGGAAGTATTCGCCCATGGCGCAACCGGAGTAGGGCGCCACGTACTGCAGCGCGGCCGATTCGGAGGCGGAGGCGACCACCACGATGGTGTTGGCCAGCGCGCCGTTCTCTTCCAGCTTGCGCACCACGTTGGCGATCGACGAACGCTTCTGGCCGATCGCCACGTAGATGCATTTGATGCCTGAATCGCGCTGGGCGATGATCGCGTCGATCGCCAGCGCGGTCTTGCCGGTCTGGCGGTCGCCGATGATCAGCTCGCGCTGGCCACGGCCGACCGGGATCATCGCGTCGACCGACTTGTAGCCGGTCTGCAGCGGCTGGTCGACCGACTTGCGCCAGATCACGCCCGGCGCGACCTTTTCCACCGGCGCGGTGAGCTTGGCGTTGACCGGGCCCTTGCCGTCGATCGGGTTGCCCAGCGCATCGACCACGCGGCCGAGCAATTCCGGGCCGATCGGCACTTCGAGGATGCGGCCGGTGGTCTTGGCGGTGTCGCCCTCGCGCAGGTGCTGGTACTCGCCCAGCACCACCGCGCCGACGGAGTCGCGCTCCAGGTTCAGCGCCAGCGCAAACGCGTTGCCCGGCAGCTCGATCATTTCGCCCTGCATCGCATCGGCCAGGCCGTGGATGCGCACGATGCCGTCGGACACGCTGATGATCGTGCCCTCGTTGCGTGCCTCGGCGCCGAGCTTGAACTGCTCGATGCGGCTCTTGATCAGTTCGCTGATCTCTGACGGATTCAGGGTGGTGCTGGACATGGTCATCTATCCCGGATTTGAATTCTCTTTGAAGAGTCCGGCCATGGACGGCCGGTTTCTGCTCTTCGCGAAACGGACTTCGCGCCAAATTTTCTGCCCGGCCCGGATGGCCGGTCTTGCTCTTCGCGAAAGGGACTTCGCGTCAAATCAACTTGTCCGGCACGGATGCCGGGGTTTGCACTCCGCGAAATGGACTTCGCGTAAAACTAATGACTCAGCGCGCTGGCCAGCTTCGCCAGCCGCCCGCGGGCGGAACCGTCGATCACTTCGCTGCCGGTATCGATCACCGCGCCGGCCAGCAGCGAGGCATCGACCTGGGTGTCCAGTTCGATCTCGCGCTTGAAGCGGCGCTTCAGCGAGGCCTTGAGTTGCTCGGTCTGCGCCGCGTCCAGCGCCATCGCGCTGGTCACCTTGACCAGCAGCTGCGATTCGGACTCGCGCTTGAACGTCTCGTACAGCTGCGCCACTTCCGGCAGCAACGCCAGGCGGCGCTGCTCGGCCATCTCGGCGAGGAACTTCCCAAACGGCGCGTCGGCCGCGATGCCGGCCGGCAGGTGCAGCGCGACGAGCTGCGCCGGCACCACCCGCGGATCGTTGCCGAGACCGGCCACGCGCGGATCGGCCGCGACCGAGGCGGCGAAGGCCAGCGCCTGCGACCAGACGTCCAGCGAACCGGCCGCATGCGCCACTTCAAACGCGGCGCGGGCGTAGGGACGGGCGAGGGTGATTGCCTGGGCCATCGATCAGATCTCGGCCGCGAGCTGGTCGAGCAGCGCCTTGTGCGTGGAGGCATCCACCTCGCGCTGCACGATCTTGCTGGCGCCGGCCACGGCCAGCGCGCCGACCTGCTCGCGCAACTGGTCGCGGGCGCGCTGCGCCATCGAGGCGATGTCGTCCTGGGCCGAAGCCTTCAAACGGTTGATCTCGCTCACTGCCTCGGCACGGGCCTTCTCGATGATCTGGTTGGCCTGCTGCTGGGCCTTGTCGATGATCTCCGACGCCTGCAGGCGGGCCTGCTTGATCTCGGCCTGCACCTTGGAATCGGCCGCCTTCAGGTCGGCGTGCGCGCGCTCGGCCGCGTTGAGGCCTTCGGCGATCTTGAGCTGGCGTTCTTCGATGGCCTTGTTGAGATACGGCCAGATGAAGTGCACACAGAACCAGATCAGGATGGCGAACGCAATCATTTCGCCAATCAGGGTCGCGTTGAAATCCATCGCTGCGTTACCTGCAAATACGGGTTGAACCGGACCCGGGCGTCAGGACGCCCGGGTCGAAACGGCGGCGCTGCGCGCCGCCACGTGACTCAGGCGCCAGCGAGCTTGGACAGCAGCGGGTTGGCCACGGCGAAGTACATCGCCAGCGCCACGCCGATCAGGAACGCCGCGTCGATCAGGCCGGCGAGCAGGAACATGCGGCCCTGCAGCAGCGGCACCAGTTCAGGCTGACGGGCAGCCGCCTCGAGGAACTTCGAGCCCATGACACCGATGCCGATACAGGCGCCCAGTGCACCGAGGCCGATGATCAGACCCAGCGCGATGGCGGTAAAGGACTGCACTTGAGCAATTTGAGTGATGAGTTCCACGACGGTCTCCTGAGAAAAGCAAACTTGGAAAAGGCAAAACGGATGAAACGGAGGATTCGACAACAGCCAATCAGTGGTGATCGTGCGCCATCGAGATGTACACGATCGTCAGCACCATGAAGATGAAGGCCTGGATCGAGATGATCAGGATGTGGAAGATGCCCCACACCGTGTAGCCGATGATGCCCGCGCCGTACAGCGCCCAGCCCGCCAGCCCGGCACCGGCGCTGAACAGGCCGGCGATCAGCATGAACACCAGCTCGCCGGCGTACATGTTGCCGAACAGTCGCATGGCCAGGCTCACCGGCTTGGACAGCAGCTCGACCACGTTGAGCAGGAAGTTGGGCAGCCACAGGAACGGGCTGGAGCCGAACGGCGCGGTGAACAGCTCGCGCATGTAGCCGCCGGCACCCTTGGCCTTGAAGCTGTAGAAGATGATCAGCACGAACACCGTCAGCGACATCGCGAAGGTCATGTTGATATCGGCGGTCGGCACGGCGCGGAAGTGGCCGACGCCGAATTTCTCGGTGATCCACGGCAGCAGGTCGACCGGCAGCAGATCCATCGCGTTCATCAGGAACACCCAGACGAACACGGTCAGCGCCAGCGGGCCCAGCACGCGGCGATCGCCGTGGAACACGTCCTTGACCTGGCCATCGACGAACTCGAGGATGATCTCGACGAAGGCCTGGCCCTTGCCCGGCACGCCGGCGGTGGCCTTGCGCGCCTTGAGCCAGAACCACAGGCAGAACAGCACACCGAGCGCCAGCGACACGGTGACCGAGTCGAGATGCACCGCCCAGAAGCCTTCCTTGCTCGCATGCGGAACAAGATGCTGCAGATGGTGCTGGATGTATTCGGTAAGCCCGCCCGACTCGCTTGCCATGCTTCAACCCTTGAATCTGAACGCCAGCAGATGGACCGCGTAAGCAGCCACCAACCCCGTGATGGCGGCCAGTGGCGGCAACTTGAATTGGAACAGGATCACGACCAGCCCTCCGACGATCACGACCCATTTCAGGAGCATGCCCGCCAGCAGCCGACCCAGCGCCAGACCCGCGCCGCCGATGCCGCTGAACATCCGCGCCGACATCACCGCGGTGCCCAGTGCCACCACCACCGCGCCTGCCGCGGCCGACGCCGCTTCACGACGCCCCAGCGCCAGGAAGATGCAGCCCACCAGCAGAGCCACCGTGAACTGCAGCAGCACGGTGCGCAAGGCGAGGCGCCGACCCGAGGCCAGGTTGTTGAGCAAGTGACGTCTCCGCGCGACCCTTGTCAGGCGGCACCGATCCAGTCACCCGCCACGATCCGAATCCGTAAAAGTATATCAGTGCGCCGATTGCCCGGACAAGCCGCGAGCCCGGCGAACCCCCGCGCTGCACGCGCAGGAACGTGCTTGCGTGGCGCCTGCGACGATCCGCCGCAACCGCAGGATCCTGCGCGCAAAAAAAGACCGGACATCCCTGTCCGGCCTTCTCGGGGGTGTTGCAGCCGTTGACCGCCGTGATTACTTGGCAGCGGCCTTCTTGCCGGCGACCGGGGCGGCCACCGCGTCGTTCGCCGCCTGGCGCTGCTCCTGCACCAGCGCATTCAGCGACTCGGCGGTCTTCTGGGTGATCGCCAGCACTTCCTGCGACACCGCCACGGCGCGCTCGGCGTTCTCGCGGCTCAGGCTGCTGCCCTTTTCCCACAGGCCGCGCAGGCCGTCGACGTCACGGGTTTCCATCACTTCGGTGACGAACTCGGCGGAGACCTTGGTCTGCTCCTCGAGCGCCTTGAGCTGCAGCTCGGCGACCTTCTCCAGGCCCTTCAGGGCCAGCGAGTGCGCCTTGAACGCGCTGTCGGTGAACTGCTTGGTGAAAGCGAAAAGCTGGTTGTTGAACTGCTGGGTCATGGCGTGCTCCTCGGGTGGAGGTGGGTTAGTGGCAGCCACTCTAGCAAGACTTCTGTTGCGTTGCAACATGAATTATGGGAAATGGCCAGACCAGTCGGCAAATGTTCAGCTGAAACGCCAACTTGTGCGAGCCCATGGAATAACGCAACGCGTCAGAAACTGGCCCGACTGCAGCTCGCTCCGGAGGTGCAGGTCTCGTGCACCACGACCTTGTCCAGCCCCGCCAGGCGAGGCTCCAGCCGCTGCCAGATCCAGCGCGCGAGCATTTCGCTGGTCGGGTTCTCCAGCCCCTCGATGTCGTTGAGGTAGTGATGGTCGAGCTGGTCGTACAGCGGCTGGAAGGCGGTCTTGAGGTCGGCAAAGTCCATTACCCAGCCGAGGTGCGGATCGGTTTCCCCCTCCACGTGGATCTCCACGCGGAACGAGTGCCCGTGCAGCCGCGCACATTTGTGGCCCGCCGGCACGTGCGGCAGGCGGTGGGCGGCTTCGAGCTGAAACACCTTGAAGATGTGCATGGCAAGCGCCTGCGCGAGGGAAATGCGCCGGCGGAAGCAGACACGCGCGACACGTTTGGTGGCTATGGGTGGACTCGAACCACCGACCCCAGCATTATGAGTGCTGTGCTCTAACCAGCTGAGCTACATAGCCATTGGGAGGCCGCCGCGGGACGATCGCCGGCGGGGCGCGGAAGTGTAGTGGGCACGGCGCGTTCGTTCAAGTCGACAGCTTGCCGCTGCTTCGCGGGCTGTGGTTGAATCGAAGGCGGGCCGGGCGGCCATTTTGCCGCCGGTCCCGCGGGGCCCGGCCCCGGGAGGCGATGCATGATTGATGTAGATGGCTACCGTCCGAACGTGGGCATCGTGCTGCTCAATGCAGACGGCCAGCTGTTCTGGGCACGCCGCGTCAATCGTGACGGCTGGCAGTTCCCCCAGGGCGGCATGCGCACCGACGAGACGCCGCTGGAGGCGATGTACCGCGAGCTGGAAGAGGAAACCGGGCTGGCGGCGCACCATGTCGAAGTGATCACCGCCACCCACGGCTGGCTGCGTTATCGCCTGCCGGAGCGCTATGTGCGACGGCACCAGCGGCCGACCTGCATCGGCCAGAAGCAGGTCTGGTTCCTGCTCAAGCTGGTCGGTGGCGAGGAGGCGTTGAAGCTGGACGCCTGCGAGAAGCCCGAGTTCGACATCTGGCGCTGGGTCGACTTCTGGTATCCGGCCGCGCACGTGGTGAATTTCAAGCGTGACGTGTACGCCCGGGCGCTGCGCCACTTCGCGCCGCTGGTCGAGCAGCTGTTCGGCGTGGAGGTCGGCACCACGCCGCCGCGGGCTGGCGCGGATACCCCTGCCGGCGGTCCGCGCACGGGTCGCGCGGCGGCCTGACCGGGCTGCACCGGTCGCGCACGGCGGGCTGCCTCCCGCCCACCGCGCCGGACGGGCGCGCCACTCGCGATCGGTTGTTGACAATCGTTCGCATTCGCGTTCTCATACGCGCCATGTACATCTGCCTGTGCAACGCCGTCACCGATCACGACATCCGCCGCGAGGCGGCCGATGGCGTGCAAACCTTTGCCGAATTGCAGGCCCGCACCGGCTGTTCCGACTGCTGCGGCTGCTGCGGCGACGAGGCACGCGCCACCTTCGAGCAGGCCCGCCAGCAGGTGCTCTGCCAGCTTCCGTTCGTCGCCGCCTGACACGCCCGGGCATCGCGCCCATCGGCAAACCATTGGCGTTCTCATTCCCTCCTTGCCGTCACGGAGTTTGTATAGTCCGTGGGTCTGTCGCGATGGAGGAAAGGCCATGAAGGGTGATGCCAAGGTCATCGAGTACCTCAACAAGGTGCTCTACAACGAGCTGACCGCGATCAACCAGTATTTCCTGCATGCCCGGATGTACAAGAACTGGGGCTATACCGAGCTCGCCGAGCATGAGTACAAGGAGTCGATCGACGAGATGAAGCACGCCGATCGCCTCATCGAGCGCATCCTGTTCCTCGACGGCCTTCCCAACCTGCAGCGGCTGGGCAAGCTGCGCATCGGCGAGCATCCGGTGGAGGCGTTGCAGGGCGATCTGGATCTGGAACTGGCCGCCACCGTCGACCTGCGTGAAGCGATTGCCTACAGCGAAGGCATCGCCGACTACATCAGCCGGGACCTCTTCAAGCACATCCTGCACGACGAGGAAGAGCACATCGACTGGCTCGAAACCCAGTTCAACCTGATCAAGGACATTGGCGCCGAGCGCTACCTGCAAAGCAAGATGCAGAGCTGACCGGGGCGAGGTGCGTGCGTCGCGCGCGATCGCGCGAGCGTGCGCCCGTTCCTTGACGCTTTCGTCACGCGCGGGCTATACCTCGGGTTTTCCGGGAACGGCCTTCCATGGGTTCACGACCACCCCCGCGCTTCGTGGTGCGCAGGCACGACGATGTCGGCCATCGCTGGCGCCGCCTGTGGTGGGGCCTGGCATGGCTGGCCAGCCTGCTGGCGGCAGGAGTGGCGGTGCATCTGCTGGATGGACGCAGCACGCCGGCCGTGGTCGATCGCAAACAGCAGCGCGCGTTGCTGGCCGAGGTCGACGAGCTCAAGCAGCAGGTGGCGAACCTGCAGCGTGCCGGCCAGGTCAACGAGGTGGCCACTACCGCCTTGCGCGGCACCCTGGCCCAGCGCGAAAAGGAGCTGAGCGCGCTGCGCTCGGACCTCGGGTTCTATTCGCGCCTGGTTGCCGGCAACGGCCAGCGCCAGGGCCTCAAGTTGCAGGAGGTGAAGCTGCAGCCGATCGCCGGTTCGCGCGGCTGGACGCTGATCCTCAGCCTGACCCAGAACGCCAGGCGCGGCGACGAGATCAGCGGCCACGCCACGGTCAGCGTGGAGGGCATGCGCAAGGACAAGGTCGTCACGCTGGACTGGCCGGCGCTGGGCGACGGCGCGCAGAAGGACGGTCTGCCGTTCCGCTTCACCTATTTCCAGCAGTTGCAGGGCACCATCGTGCTGCCCGCGGATTTCCGGCCCACGCGGCTGCGCATTCGCGTCGACCCGGCCAGCGGCGAAACCGTGAGCCGCACCGTGGCGTGGGGCGCCGCCCTGTCCGGCAACATCACTACCGCCGAGGGAGACCGAGATGCTCAACCGTAGACGCAGCGACCGCAACCGCGGCAGTTCCGAAACCAGCCTGATCGCCCGCGGCACGGTGATCCGCGGCGACCTGCGCTTCACCGGCGCGCTGCACCTGGACGGGCGCATCGAGGGCAGCGTGCTTGCCGAGGGCGACGATGCCATGTTCACCTTGAGCGAGCACGGCGAGGTGCAGGGTGAGGTGCACGTGCCGCAGGCGGTGATCAACGGGCACATCACCGGCGACGTCCACGTCAGCGTGCGGCTGGAGCTGGCGCCGCTGGCGCGCATCGACGGCGACCTGCGCTACCACACGCTGGAAATGGCGGCCGGGGCCCAGGTCAACGGGCGCATCTCGCGGCAGGCCGAACCGGCACAGCGCGCGCTGGCCGCGCCGGAGGCGGGCGCCACCGACGTCGACGAGGAAGCGTTGCCGGCCTGACGCGCTATGCTTGTGTCCTGTCCGTCGCAGCCCCATTCAGATAGCCATGGAAACCATCGTCGCGATTCCCGATTACCGCAGCGGCGGCGCTCCGCTGGAATTCACCGCGGCCGCCGCGCACAAGGTGCATGAGCTGATTGCCGAGGAAGGCAATCCGGAGCTCAAGCTGCGCGTGTACATTTCCGGCGGCGGCTGTTCCGGCTTCCAGTACGGCTTCACCTTCGACGAAGCCCAGGCCGAGGACGACCTGGCGATCGAGCGCGAGGGTGTGACGTTGCTGTGCGATCCGCTGTCGCTGCAATACCTTACCGGTGCGCAGATCGACTACGCCGAAAACCTCAGCGGTGCGCAGTTCGTGATCAGCAACCCGAACGCGAAGACCACCTGCGGCTGCGGCTCCTCCTTCAGCGCCTGACGCCCTCGCCATGGACCGGGCCAGGCTGCCGCGCCCCAACACCTTCGCCGGCCTGAGCCTGGTGCTCGACCGCATGGCCGAGCATCGCGACGAGGCCGCGTGGGTGGCCGCGCAGGCCCATGCCGACACGGCCCGGTATCTGCTGCTGGATGCCACCGGCGAGGCCTTCATCCGTCGCGACGGCAACGCGCTGCGCTGGCTCGATGCCGGCGAACGCGCGCAATGGCTGGCCGACACGCCGGCCAGCCTGCTCGGCATCGCGCACGAACGGCCGCATTTCCTGCTGGTGACGGGCGACCGCGAGCAGGGCGACGCGCTGGAAGTGGCGCTGGACGCGCGCCGCTTGAGCCTGCGCAACGCCGGCCTGTTGCTGCCCGCGGACGAGGCCGGCCTGTACGCCTATGCCAAGGGGCTGTCGCACTGGCAGCGCGAGACACGGTTCTGCGCCTATTGCGGCGGCCCTCTGCAACTGGTGGCCGCCGGGCACCGCGCACAGTGCCGCAACGCCGATTGCGCGCGACTGCATTTCCCGCGCACGGATGCGGCGGTGATCATGCTGGTCGAGCACGACGGCGCCTGCCTGCTCGGACGCCAGCCCGGCTGGCCGCCGCACCGCTATTCCACCCTGGCCGGTTTCGTCGAGCCGGGTGAGGCACTCGAAGACGCGGTGCGCCGCGAGGTGGCCGAGGAATCGGGCGTGATCGTGGACGAGGTGCGCTACCACTCCTCGCAGCCGTGGCCGATGCCGGCGTCGCTGATGGTCGGCTTCATCGCCACCGCGGTGTCGCGCGAGATCCGCATGCGCGACCTCGAACTGGAGGACGCGCGCTGGTTCACCCCGCAGCAGATCGTCGAAGGCATCGCCGACGGCAGTTTCCTGCCCTCCACGCGCCTGTCGGTCTCCTACCGGCTGCTGGCGCACTGGCTGCAGGCGCGCGCGGGGCTGGACCTGGATGCGCTGACCGCCGTCACGACCAGCGCCTGACCCGCGCCGGCTGAACTTCACCGCGGTACGCGGGTCGTTGCCCTGGTACCGGCCACGGATGGACTTGCATGCACCCGACCCACCGCTTCCCCGAGGCCATGCGCGCATCGTGCCGCCGCATCGCCATCCATGTGGCGGTGATCGGCGTGCACCTGGTGGCATGGCTGGTGTGTTTCCATGGTGCGGTGCCCGCGTGGCGCGCGGCACCTGTTGTCGGCAGCCAGCCCCCGGACCGGCTCAGGGTCCGCCTGCTGCCGACCGCCTTGCCGGCGTCGTCACGCGCGCCGGCGGTCCGGCCGACGCGCGCCCGGCGGCCGAACCGCGTGCGCCGCCATGCCTCGCCGAGACTTCCGGCTTCGCCGGTCCCGATGGCGACAGTGCGCGAACCCGCGATGGCACCGCCTGCGACCGTGCCCGATTACGTAGCCGGCGGTGGCCTGCTGCGAAGTGGTGCACCAGCGCCCGCGGTGCAGCTGCCCGGTTCGGCCAATCCGGTCGTGCAGGGATTCCATATGGTCGATCCGCGCATGCAGGGCATTGGCGGTGCCGTACGCAAGCTGCAGGCGTTGTTCGGCGTGGCCGACGCCCACTGCGTGGACGTGGAAGTCTGGCGCGGCATGACTCCCGCCGAGCAACTGGCGCGGCACATCAGTTCCGACGACGTCGAGCGCACCGCCGAGCGCTACCACTGCGGGCCCGGTTGACCACGTTACCGCGGACGCAGGCCAGCGTCCCGCGGACGCGCTCGTTACAATGCGCCATCGTCCCGGAGTTCGTCGCCATGGCCATCCGTCTGCTCGTCGCCTTGATCGCCCTGGGCCTGCTGCACGTCGCGCCGCAACTGGCCAGCTGGCGGCGTGACGGCCTGTTCCGGCGTTGGGTGGCGCAGTTGTCCGATACCAGCGGCGTGGGACGCGTGGTGCTGGCACTGGCGCCGCCATTGCTCCTGTGCGCGCTGCTGGCATGGCTGTTCGGCCACACCGTGCTGGGTGAGTTGCTGCCGCTGCTCTTCGCCGTGGTGGTGCTGGTCTACTGCTTCGGCCCGCGCGAGTTCGAGCGCGACCTGGAGGACATCCTGGCCGCGCCCGACAGCGTCAGTCGCGAAGCCGCGGCGCAGCGTCTCTCCGACGACGGCCGTCCGGTGCGCTGGCACGCACCCGCACTGGGCGAGGCGATCGTCTATGCCGCCTTGCGCCGGCGCTTCGCGGTGCTGCTGTGGTTCTTCCTGCTCGGCCCGGTCGGCGCGCTGCTGTATCGGCTGGCGCAGACGCTGGGGCGCGATGACTCGCTGGCGCTCGACGGCGACAGCCAGCATGCCGCCAGCTACCTGGCCAACGCGCTGGACTGGCTGCCGGCACAGGTGCTGACCTTCACCCTGGCCGTGGTCGGCCACTGGGATGCGGTGATCGAGGCGTGGCGGCGTTGGCACATCCAGGCCACGCCGACCAGCTGGTACCAGCGCGGCCCGGGCTTTCTCGGTGCCGCCGCGCAGGCCGACGTGCGCATCGACGTCGAGGCCGGCGACGGCTACGCCGAGGAGCACAGCGATCCGCTGGACGAGCTGCGGCGCCTGCGCGGCGCCTTGCTGCGCGCCTTGCTGGCCTGGCTCAGCGTGGTGGCCTTGCTGGTGATCGGCAGTTGGGTGCGCTGAAGCCACGGTGATGCCGGTTGCATCCGCTGCTGCCGATGGGGCGGGCACGGTCTGCCGCCGGCCACGCAGTGCTCAGGCAAGCTCCCCGCGCAACTCGCGAACCCTGGCTTCGAGCGATGCGGCGCTGGCCGCCTGCGGCGGCACGGGCGCATCGACGACGAGCTCCACCCGGGCGCGGAAGCGCCGCGGCAGGCGCAGCCGGCCGAGCCGGGTGTCGCGCCGGCTCCACACGCTGCCCCACAACCCGCGCAAGGCGAGCGGCACCACCGGCACCGGACGCCTGGCCAGGATCTTCTCCAGCCCCGGCCGGAATGGTGCGATCTCGCCATCGGCGGTCAAGCCGCCCTCGGGGAAGATGCACACCAGCTCGCCCTCGGCCAGCGCGGCGTCGATCGCGTCGTACGCCTGCTGCAGCACGGCCGGATCTTCCTTCTGGCCGGCAATCGGGATCGCCCTGGCCGTGCGGAACACAAAGCGCAACAGCGGCATGTTGAAGATCCGGTAATACATCACGAAGCGCGCTGGCCGGCGCAGGTTCGCCATCAGCAGCAGCGGGTCCATGAAGCTGACGTGGTTGCACACCAACAGTGCGGGGCCCTCCTCCGGCAGGTGCCGCATGCCGTCCACGCGCACCCGGTACAGCGTGTTCACCAGCACCCAGGTGATGAAGCGCATCAGGAACTCGGGCACCAGGGTGAAGATGTACACCGCCACCAGCACGTTGAGCAGCGCGACGGACAGAAAGATCGTCGCCGCATCCAGACCCAGCGCGCCCAGCCCCAGGCCGAAACCGGCGGCCAGCACGATCAGCAGGGCGTTGATGATGTTGTTGCCGGCGATCACCCGCGACAGCCGCTCCCGCGGCGTGCGCGACTGCACGAAGGCGAACAGCGGCACCACGTAGAAGCCGGCGAACACGCCGATCGCGGTGAGATCGAGCACGATGCGCCAGCTGCCAGTGCCCTGCAGGAACGCCAGCCAGTCCAGCCCGCGCGCGGCCGCCAGGCCATGCCGGGCCAGGTAGAGGTCCACGCCGAAAGCCGTCAGGCCGAACGCGCCCAGCGGCACCAGGCCGATTTCCACCCGCTTGCCGGACAGCTTCTCGCACAGCAATGCGCCGGCGCCGGTGCCGATCGAGAACAGGGTGAGCACCAGCGTGTTGACCGAGCCGTCGCCGCCCAGCGTCTCGCGCGTGTAGATCGGCAACTGCGCGATCAGCACGGTGCCGAAGAACCAGAACCAGGAGATGCCCAGCACCGCGTTGAACACCGCGCGATCGGCGCGGGTGATGCCGAGCACGCGGGCGGTCTCGCTGAACGGGTTCCAGTTGAACTTCAGGTCGGGCGCGGTCGCCGGCGCGGCCGGAATGCGCCGGCTGGCCAGATAGCCGGCCACCGCCACCACGATGGTCGCGCCAGAGGCCAGCAGGGGCCCCACGCCGGCCACCAGCATCAGCGAGTTGCCGGCGATCATGCCCACCAGCATCGCCATCTGCGTGCCCATCTCCACCAGTCCGTTGCCGCCGACCAGCTCCGTGGGCTTGAGCGCCTGCGGCAGGATCGCGTACTTGATCGGCCCGAACATGGTCGAGTGCATGCCCATCATGAACAGCACGATCAGCAGCAGCGAGGTGTGGTGGGTGTAGAAGCCATACGCGGCCAGCGCCATCGCCGCGATCTCGAACAGCTTCACGTAGCGGATGATGCGGCTTTTCTCGTACTTCTCCGCCAGCTGGCCGGCGGTGGCCGAGAACAGGAAGAACGGAATAATGAACAGCGCCGGCGCCAGGTTGGTGTAGATCGCCACGGTGCCGTCGTCCAGCCCCATCTGGAACGCCACCAGCATCACCAGCGCATTGCGGAACGCGTTGTCGTTGAAGGCGCCCAGCGCCTGGGTCCAGAAGAATGGCGCGAAGCGCCGCTTGCCGAGCAGTCCGAATTGGCTCATGCGCTGTCCTGTGGTGGGTCCCCGATGCCGCGGCAGGGCAACGGCCGTTCGACGGTAGCAGCAGCCATGCTTCCGGAGAAAGAGTGCGGCGTCATGAACTCCGCCGCGTTCGCGCGGTCGCACTCCGGATTGCCGGATGCCTGCCGGGCACGTACTCCGGGGCGGCGGCTTGGCATGGCGCGGGCGGCGGCGCAAAATACTGCGTGGACGACCGGGCTTCCCCATCCGGCGATCCCGAAATCTTGCGCCCCGGTGCAGTCTCCCACCCTACCGACACGGCCATTCCCATGAGCAAGACCCTTCCCCAAGCCACCGGTGGCACTTTTGCCGACCGTATCCGGCTGCTGATCCAGCGGGTCGGCAGCGCCACCGAGATCGCACGTATGTGCGGCTTCTCCGAAGGCGTGGTGCGCAGCTGGCGCGATGGCAACACCGACCCCTCGCGCGCGCGTTGCGTCACCCTGGCGCGCACGCTGGGCATCTCCCTGGTATGGCTGGTGGCCGGCGAGGGCAGCATCCAGATCGACCCGACGCTGACCACGCAGGACGACCAGCACAGCAGCCAGATCGTGCGTGCCCAGCGGAGCCACGCCGGTGCCGGCTCGGTCACCCGTTTGCCGCTGTCGCCGCAGATCCACGGCCTCGATCCGCAGCGCCTGAACACCGCGATGCAGATGCTGCAGTCGGAGCTGGACCTGGCGGGCAGCCCGCTGGGCCTGGCCGAGAACACCGACCTGCTCATCGAGCTGTACGAGATCCTGGGGCCGGATGGTGTCAACGTGGACGCCGGCGCAATGATGGCGTTCAACCGCCACCTTGCGCAGCGCCTGCGCGAAGGCGCGGCCACCACCATCGCCTGACGCGACACTCGTTGCCGCGGCGCGGGCCTTCCTGCCCGCGCTGCGTTCAGAGCAGGGCGATGTCCGCCACGGTGCTGAACTGGCTCTTCAGCTGGTTCAGCAGCGCGAGGCGATTGGCCCTGACGGCGGGGTCTTCGACATTCACCAGCACGCTGTCGAAGAACGCATCCACCGGCGCCTGCAGTTGTGCCAGGCGGGCCAGTACCGCGGCGTAATCGCCGGCGGCCTCGGCCGCGGCGCTGTCCTGCCGCGCGGCCGCCAGGGCCTCGGCCAGGTCGCGCTCGGCGTCCGCCTCGAAGAAGGCCGGATCGACCGCCCGCCCGGGCGATGGCGCGCCGCCTTCCTCGGCCTGCTTGCGCAGGATGTTGGCGACGCGCTTGTTGGCCGCGGCCAGGCTCGCCGCCTCGGGCCGGCGGCCAAACTCCACCACCGCGCGCAGGCGCCGGTCGAAATCGGCCACGCTGGCCGGCTGCACCGCCATCACGGCCTCGAAGGCGCCGTGTTCGAAGCCCTGCTCGGCGTAGTAGCTGCGCATCCGCTCGTGCACGAAGTCGAGCAGGTCCTCCAGCAGGATCGCGCGCCGCGCACCCGCCTGCAGCGCCGGCGGCTTGCCGTCCTTGCCCGGCTTGAGACCCGCCGCGAGGGCGCCGTCGGGCAGCTGTTCCAGCGCCTCGATGAAGCTGGCGCGCAGATCCAGTTCCAGGCCGCCCTCGATCAGCGTGCGGGCCAGGCCCAGCGCCGCGCGGCGCAACGCGAAGGGATCCTTGTTGCCGCCGGGTTTCATGCCGATGGCGAAAATGCCGGCCAGGGTATCGAGCCGCTCGGCCACCGCCAGCACCTGGCCCAGCCGGTCCGCGGCAATGCGGTCGCCGCCGAAGCGCGGGCGGTAGTGGCTGTCCAGCGCCTCGGCCACCTCCGCCGGTTCGCCGTCGTGCGCGGCGTAGTAGCGCCCCATCACGCCCTGCAACTCGGGGAATTCGCCGACCATGCGGGTCAGCAGGTCGCACTTGGCCAGGCTGGCCGCGCGCGTGGCCAGCGCCGCGTCGACGCCGACCCGGTTGGCCACTACCCGCGCCAGTTCGGCCACGCGCACGCTCTTGTCCCACTGGCTGCCCAGCGCCTGCTGGTAGGTGACGTTTTTCAGCTGCTCCTGGTAGCTGGCCAGCGGCGTCTTGAGGTCCTCGTCCCAGAAGAACCTGGCGTCGGCGAAGCGCGGCCGGATCACCCGCTCGTAGCCGCGGCGGATCTCGGCCGGGTCCCTGCTCTCGATGTTGGCGATGCCGATGAAGTGCTCGGTCAGCTTGCCCTCGGCGTCGAAGACCGGCACGAATTTCTGGTTCGCCACCATGGTGGTGACCAGCGCCTCGGGCGGCACCGCCAGGAAGCCGCGCTCGAAGGTGCAGGCGATCGCCACCGGCCATTCGGTGAGGTTGGCCAGCTCGTCCAGCAGCGCATCGTCCAGCTGCGGCACGCCGCCGGTGCCCTGGGCAGCCTGCCTGATCTGCTGGTGGATGCGTTCGCGCCGCTCGCGCGGGTCGGCCAGCACCTTCGCCGCCCGCATCGCGTCGAGCCAGCCATCGGCATCGGCCACGTGCACCGGCTGCGGATGCATGAAGCGGTGGCCGCGCGACTTGCGCCCGCTGGCCAGGCCCAGCACCTCGCCGTCGACGATGTCGGCGCCGTGCAAAATCACCAGCCAGTGCACCGGCCGCACGAAGCTGTAGTCGTGGTCGGCCCAGCGCATCGGCCGCGGGATCGGCAGCGCCTTGAGCGCCTCGTCGATGATCTCCGGCAGCAGGGCCGCCAGTGGCCGGCCGGGCTTCACCGCGCGCCAGACGAACCACGCGCCCTTGTCGGTCTCGAGCTTCTCCAGCTGGCCGACGTCGACGCCGCAGGACTGGGCGAAGCCGAGCAGGGCCTTCGACGGTTGCCCTTCGGCATCGAGTGCGGCGGCCACCGCGGGGCCGCGCCGTTCGATGGATTGCTCCGGCTGCGCCGCGGCCACCGCCGGGATGTAAACGGCGAGCCGGCGCGGCGAGGCGTAGGCCATCGCCTGGTCCAGCCCGGCGTCGACGCCGCGCGCGGCCAGGCCGCCGGTGATGCCGCGCAGGAATGCCGCGGACAATTCGTCCAGTGCGCGCGGCGGCAGTTCCTCGGTACCCAGCTCGATCAACAGCGACTTGCCGGCGTTCATGCGGCCTGCTCCTGGCGGACGCCGCTGCGCTTGAGCCCGGGGAAACCGAGTCTCTCGCGCTGCGCCACGTAGGCCTCGGCGACGGCGCGCGACAAGGCGCGCACACGCAGGATGTAACGCTGCCGCTCGGTGACGCTGATCGCGCGGCGCGCATCGAGCAGGTTGAACGTGTGGCTGGCCTTCATCACCTGCTCGTACGCGGGCAGCGGCAGGTTGGCGGCGACCAGCTTGTTCGCCTCGCCCTCGCACACGTCGAACCAGCGCAGCAGCTCGGCCACGTTGGCGTGCTCGAAGTTGTAGGTGCTCTGCTCGACCTCGTTCTGCAGGAACACGTCGCCGTAGCTGACCGTGCCGCGCGGGCCGTCGGTCCAGACCAGGTCGTAGACGTTGTCCACGTTCTGCAGGTACATCGCCAGGCGCTCCAGGCCGTAGGTGATCTCGCCAGTGACCGGGCGGCACTCGATGCCGCCGGCCTGCTGGAAATAGGTGAACTGGGTGACTTCCATGCCGTTGAGCCACACCTCCCAGCCCAGGCCCCAGGCGCCCAGCGTGGGCGATTCCCAGTTGTCCTCGACGAAGCGCAGGTCGTGCACCAGCGGGTCCAGCCCCAGTTCCTTCAGCGAACCGATGTACAGCTCCAGGATGTTCTCCGGATTCGGTTTCATCACCACCTGGTACTGGTAGTAATGCTGCAGGCGATTCGGGTTTTCGCCGTAACGGCCGTCGGTGGGGCGGCGCGACGGCTGCACATAGGCAGCCGACCACGGCTCCGGGCCGAGCGCGCGCAGGAAGGTGGCCGGGTGGAACGTGCCGGCGCCGACCTCGGTGTCCAGCGGCTGCAGCAGTACGCAACCCTGCGCCGCCCAGTAGCGGTTGAGGGTCTGGATCACATCCTGGAAGGTGCGCGCGGACATGGCTTTCCGTGACCTGTGGTAAAGCGCGTTAGTATAGCTGCAGCACGCTTTGCGGCTGGAAATCCGGCCGGCATGGCCCCGCACAGGACACTTTCCGGATGGCTGCATCGCCACAAATTGCCTCGCTGCTTGGCCGTCGCGGCCGACTCGAACTGGACGAGGTGCTGGCCGCGCTGGTTGTCGACGGCTATGCGCTGGCCGAGGACGCGAAGAACGTCCGCATGGGCGCGCGCGCCGGGCGCAGCACGGTGGAGCTGCATCCGCTGGTGGTGATCGCCAACGCCAAGCTGGCCAACCAGCGCGAGCCCGGCCGGCCGCTGAGCCTGGAGACGCTGGCCGAGTGGCTGGCCGGCCATGCCGGGCTGCCCTACCTCAAGATCGATCCGATGAAGATCAACGTGGCCA
This sequence comes from Rhodanobacter sp., assembly GCA_049650465.1. Taxonomy (GTDB): domain Bacteria; phylum Pseudomonadota; class Gammaproteobacteria; order Xanthomonadales; family Rhodanobacteraceae; genus Rhodanobacter. The sequence goes on from JBASAF010000024.1 coordinate 79,423, forward strand.
CGGTCACCCAGGTGGTCAGCTTGGCCTACGCCAAACGGCATCGCATCCTGCCGATCGCGGCGACCGTGGGCGAGGTGACGTTCGCCACCAGCGAACCGTTCGACGACGCCTGGGCGCCGGACCTGGCGCACATGCTGCGGCGGGACATCAAGCGCGTGGTCGCCAGCCCGATCGACATCAACCGCTACCAGCAGGAGTTCTACGGCGTCCAGCGCTCGATCCAGCTGGCGCAGGACGCCAAGAGCGGCAGCGACACCTCCTCGGCCATCCTCAACTTCGAGCAACTGGTCGAGCTGGGCAAGAGCGGCGAGGTCGGCGCCGACGACCGCCACGTGGTGCACATCGTCGACTGGCTGCTGCAGTACGCCTTCGAGCAGCGCGCCTCGGACATCCACCTCGAACCCCGGCGCGACACCGGCTACATCCGCTTCCGCATCGACGGCGTCATGCAGAAGGTGTTCGAGTTGCCGGCGCCGGTGATGACCGCGGTCACCGCGCGCATCAAGATCCTCGCGCGCATGGACGTGGCCGAGAAGCGCCGGCCGCAGGACGGCCGCATCAAGACGCGCTCGGCCTCCGGGCGCGAGGTGGAACTGCGCATCTCCAACATGCCCACTGCGTTCGGCGAGAAGGTGGTGATGCGCATCTTCGATCCGGACCTGGTGGTGAAGGATTTCGCCCAGCTGGGTTTCTCGGCCAGCGAGGCGGAGAACTGGCGCAGCATGGTCGAGCGCCCGCACGGCATCGTGCTGGTCACCGGCCCCACCGGTTCGGGCAAGACCACCACGCTGTACTCCACGCTCAAGCACCTGGCCACGCCGGAGCTCAACGTGTGCACGGTGGAAGATCCGATCGAGATGGTCTCGCCGGAGTTCAACCAGATGCAGGTGCACGCGGCGATCGACCTCGATTTCGCCGCCGGCGTGCGCACCCTGCTGCGGCAGGACCCGGACATCATCATGGTCGGCGAGATCCGCGACCTGGAGACCGCGCAGATGGCGGTGCAGGCCTCGCTCACCGGCCACCTGGTGCTGTCCACGCTGCACACCAACGATGCGCCCAGCGCGGTCACCCGCCTGCTCGACCTGGGCGTGCCGCACTACCTGATCCAGTCCACCCTCACCGGCGTGGTGGCGCAGCGCCTCGTGCGCACCCTGTGTCCGCATTGCAAGCAGGCCACCGAGCAGGATCCGCACGCCTGGAACGCGCTCACCCACGGCTGGTCGGTGCCGCTGCCGACGGCGGTGTACAGGCCGGTCGGCTGCCTTGAATGCCGCAACACTGGCTTCATGGGCCGCACCGGCATCTACGAGATGATGAAACTCTCGCCGCAACTGCGCGGCATGATCTCGGCCCAGCTCGACCTCAGCGGTTTCGGCCAGGCTGCCCTGGCCGAGGGCATGCGCCCGCTGCGCATCTCGGCGGCCGACCAGGTCGCTGCCGGCCTGACCACGGTGCAGGAGGTGCTCACCGTGCTGCCGCCGATCGACGCCTTCGCCGATGACCAGCACTAGCGAGACGAACACCTTCCGAGGCTCCGCATGAAACCCGTCCTGATCATCCGCACCGGCCGCGCGCCGGACAGCATCCGTGCGCGCCACGGCGATTTCCCGCATTGGTTCCGCCTGGCCGCGGGCCTGCTTCCGCAGCGCCTGCGCATCGTGGACGTGGCGGCCGGCGAGGCGCTGCCGGCCGCGAACGAGGTGGCCGGCGCCATCGTCACCGGCTCGGCCGCGATGGTCACCGAGAAACTGCCCTGGAGCGAAGCGACCGCCGGCTGGATCCGCGATGCGATGGACGCCGAACTGCCCCTGTTCGGCGTCTGTTACGGCCACCAGCTGATGACCCACGCGCTCGGCGGGCGGGTCGACTACCTGCCGGGCGGGCGCGAGATCGGCACCCAGTCGATCGAGGTCGCCGCGGGCCGCGCGCACGACCCGCTGGGCGCCGGCCTCCCTCCCAGTTTCCGCGCGCATACCACGCACGAACAGAGCGTGCTGGAACCGCCCACGGGCGCGCAGGTCCTGGCCAGCTCGGCACGCGACCCGCACCAATGGCTGCGCTACGGACCGAACGCGATCAGCGTGCAGTTCCACCCCGAGTTCAACGCCGAGGTGATGCGCGCCTACATCCGGCGCAAGCGCCACGACCTGCATCGCGAAGGTGCCGACGCCGCGCGCATCTTCGGCGACGTGGCCGCCACCCCGGTCGCGCGCCGCCTGTTGCGCCGCTTCGCCCGGCTGCACGGCTGGACCGGCGGCTGAGCGCCCGGTTCAGCCGCGCAAGCGCCTGGCGATCGCCTCGCGCGAGAACAGCGCAAAACCCACGCCGAACACGAAACCGCCGATGTGCGCCCACCACACGTAGGCGCCGTAGCTGGGCCCGGCATAGCTGAACAGCAATTGCAGCAGCACCCAGATGCCGATCAGCAGGAAGGCCGGCACGCGCACGAACTGCAGGAACAGGCCGAGCGGCAGCACCAGGCCCAGGCGCGCGCGGGGGAACAGCGCCACGTAGGCGCCCACCACCGCCGAAACCGCGCCGCTGCAGCCGATGATCGGCAGGCGCACGCCGGCCAGCGACAATGCCCCGATCAGGTTGGCCACCATGCCGCCGATGACGAACAGCGCCAGGAAGCGCAGCGACCCCAGCGTGCGTTCGCCGGGCAAGCCGAAGATCACCAGGAACAGCAGGTTGCCCAGCAGGTGCAGCCAGGTCACGTGGATGAACAGCGCCGTGAACAGCCGCAGCAGCGCCGGATCGGTCAGCTGCGGCAGCAGCGGTTCGTGCGCATCGAAAATGTTCGCCGGCACCGTGCCCCACTGCAGCAGCAGCGCGATGCGCTGCGGCGCGGGAATCAGCGCCAGGCCGACGAAGCACACCACGCAGATGCTGACCAGCAGCACGGTGGCCCAGTGCCAGCGTGGCCGGCGCCGCGTTTCCACATGGACAAACAAGGGCCACCCTCCACTTCGCACATGCCGGCTCGTGACCCGGCCATCATAGGCGATCGTCACCGCCCGACCTTGATGCAGTGCGGTTTTCGACCATCGCGGCGGAGGGCGTCGCGCCGCCGGATCCGGACCCTGGCAGATCACCGCGGGGCAGGCTTGCAGCGCCACCTGCGCGTGCTATGTTGCCCCTGCGCTTCGTGAGCACGGGGGTGGCGTGATGCGGATGGGCCTGGCGATAGACGCGGCCTGCGACGTTTCGCAGGCGTTCCTGCACAAGCACCGGATCTCGGTGATGCCGATCACCGTCAAGGTCGACGGCGACACGTTCATGGATGATCGCGAACCGGGCGAACTGCAGCGGTTCATCGCCCGTCGCCTGGGCAGCCGCAGCCATTCCGCCGAAACCGAGCCGTGCCCGGTCGCCGAAGTGCAGAAGCTGTTCCTGGACAAGCTGGTGCTGGAGCAGGACTGCGTGTTCTGCCTGACCATCACCGCCACGCGCAGCCCGATCAATGCGCATGTCAACCAGGCCAGCTTCGCGATCCTGAAGAATTATCGTCAGGTGCGCGAGCAGGCCGGCGCCCCCGGCCCGTTCATGATGCGGGTGATCGATACGCGCAACATCTTCGCCGGTGCCGCGCCGGCGATTGTCGAGGCGAGCCGGATGATCGCCGCCGGCGAGGCCCCCGCCGCGATCCGGGAACGGCTGCTCCACGTGGCCGAACATACCTATGGCTACATGCTGCCGCGCGACCTCTACTACCTGCGCGCCCGGGCCAAGAAGAAGAATGACCGCAGTGTCAGCCTGCTCACCGCCATGCTCGGCTCGGCGCTGGACGTCAAGCCTATCTTGCGCTGCTTCCGCGGGGAGACTGGTCCGGTCGGCAAGGTGCGCGGTTTCGACCAGGGCGCTGAAGCGCTGTTCAGCTACGCCGCAAGGCGCGTGCGCGAGGGCCTGATGGTGCCGGTGGTGTGCGTCAGCTATGGCGGCGACCTGGCGGTGCTGGACCAGCTGCCCGGCTACGCGGGCCTGCGCGAGGCCTGCGCCGAGTGCGGCGTCGAATTGATGGAGGCGCCCATGAGCATCACCGGCATGGTCAACGTGGGCGAGGGTGCGGTGACCCTTGGCCTGGCGGCGGAGGAACACGACGCCGGCTTCTGAAGCCGCGTCGCCGGCGGGCGCCCGGGGTCGGTCAGCGCAGCGCCGCGCGGGCGGCCGGCGCGATCGCATCCACCCACAGCGCGTATTGTTCCGCCGACGGATGCAGGCCGTCCCCGGCGACCAGCCCGGGGTGTCGGCGCGAGATCGGGGTGATGTCGACGAAGCGGGCGCCATGGCTCGTGGCCAGCTCGCGTGCGCGCGCGTTGAAATCGTCCAGTTCGCGGGCGATTCGCGCGGGATCGCGGCCTTGGTCGTGGGCGAAGGGGGTGACGCCCCAGTCCGGGATGGACACCACCAGCACCCGCCCGGCGCGCCCGTCGGCCAGCGCGATGGCGCGTTCGAGCAGGACGGCGAACTGCTCCGCGTACTCCTCGATGCTGCGGCCGCGATATTGGTTGTTGACGCCGATCTGCAGCGTCACCAGGTCATGCGGGGGCTCCAGTGCCGACGCATCCATGCCTTGCGTCAGCTCATCGGTGGTCCAGCCGGTGACCGCCACGATCTGCGGCTCGCCCACGTCCACGCTCGCATGCCGCAGGCGCTGCGCCAGCACTGCCGGCCAACGCTCCGCGGCGGACACTGCCTCGCCGATGGTGTATGAATCGCCGAGCGCGAGCAGGCGCAGGGGGGCTGTCGTGGCCGGCATCGGCTCAGGCCGCGACCACGGCGGCATCAGCCTGTTCGCTCGCCATCCGCTGCAGCACCCGTTCGGTCCGCACGAACACCTCGCGCAACTGCGCCGGTGGCGGCAGCAGGGTCAGCCGGAAATGACGGCTGCGCGGCACGTTGAAGCTGCTGCCGGGGACCACCAGCACCGATTCCTCCTCGAGCAGGCGCAGGGCGAAGGATTCGTCGTCGAACTGGGGAATGCGATCGGCGCGCACCGCGGGGAATGCGTACAGCGCGCCGGCCGGCGCCACCAGTTCGAGGTGCTCGCTGGCGGCCACCCCGCGCAGGACTGCCTCGCGCGCCAGGTGCAGGCGCCCGCCCGGGGCGGTCAGCGCGTCGATCGTCGGCGCGTCCTGCAGGGCGGGAAGCACCGCCCACTGCGCGGTCACGTTGGCGCACAGGCGCAACGCGGCCAGCAGTTGCAGCGCATCGCGGTACACGGCAGTTGCCGCGAGCGCGCCGGACAGGCTCATCCAGCCCACGCGATAGCCGCAGGCGCGGTGCACCTTGCTGAGCCCGCCGAAGCTCAGGCAGGGCAGTTCGCCGGCGATTTCCGCCAGCGGCTGGAAGCGGGCCCCGTCGTAGAGGATCTCGTCGTAGATCTCGTCGGCGAGCAGCAGCAGTCCGTGCCGCGCGGCGACCTCGACCAGCCGCTGCAGCAGCTCGGGCGGATACACCGCGCCGGTGGGATTGTTCGGATTGATCAGCACCAGCGCGCGGGTGCGCGGGGTCACCAGCGCCTCCACCTCGTCCGGGTCGGGCAGGTGGCCGCGACTGGCCGGGCAACGGTAGTACCGCGGCTGTCCGCCGTTGAGGATGGTGGCCGCGCTCCACAGCGGATAGTCCGGGCTGGGCAGCAGCACTTCGTCGCCGGGCTGCAGCAGGGCGCGCAGGGCCAGGTCGATCAGTTCGCTGACCCCGTTGCCGATGAAGATGCGTTCGGGCTGCACCTGCTGCGCGCCACGGCCTCGTTGTTGCGCGGCGATCGCCTCGCGCGCCGCCTCCAGCCCCTGTTCGTGGCCGTAGGCATCGCTCTCGTGCAGATGGCTGGCGATCGCCTCGCGCAGGTGCGCCGGGGCTTCAAAGCCGTAACGGCCGGGATTGCCGATGTTCAGCTTGATGATGTCGCGCCCGGCGGATTCGAGTTCGCGGGCGCGCCGGGTCAGCGCGCCGCGGATCTCGTAGCGCACGTCTGCCAGGTGCGCACTGGGGATGATCGGAGCCAACGCCTGGGTTCCTTCGCTGGGAATCGGCGCATGCGCCGGTCACGTGGATGCTAGCAGCGTGATGCAGTGCAGCGCGAGCCGGCCGTGGGGCGGAATGCGGGCGATCGTCGGCCCTTGTCCGGGCAAGGCATAATCGCCTCACCATGCCAGGCAGGCCTCGCCATGAGTGATGTCGAAACGATCGAGCGACTGCGGCATATCGGTTGGCGCGGCGAGCGCCTGCCGGGCAATGGGCTGCGCCTGGCGCGGGTGGCGGCGCAGCATCGTGCCGGCTACGAACTGCACGATGGCCAGGCGCTGTTCGGCGCGCAGCCGGACGGGCGTTTCCTCAAGCGCGGCATCGACCCCGGCGAGCGGCCGGTGGTGGGCGATTTCGTGGAAGTGGCCGACGGCACGCCCCCGCACATCGTCAGCGTGGGCGAGCGCCGCAGCACGCTGTCGCGTGCCGCCGCGGGCGAGCGCTACGAGCGCCAGCTGATCGCCACCAACATCGACTACGTGCTGGTGCTCACCGGGCTGGACGGCGATTTCAACCCCGCCCGCATCGAGCGTTATCTCTCGTTGACCGAGGGTTCCGGCGCGCAGCCGGTGGTGCTGCTGAGCAAGCTGGACAAGTGCGCCGATGCGGCGGCGAAGGTCGCCTCGCTGCGCGAGCGCCTGCCGCAGGGCACGCCGATCCACGCCATCAACTGCAAGGATTCGACCAGCGCGCAGGAGCTGGCGCGCTACCTGAGGCCGGGCGACAGCGCCGTGCTGGTGGGTTCCTCGGGCGCCGGCAAATCGACGCTGACCAACACCTTGCTGGGCACCGCCACCATGGCCACCGCCGCGGTGCGCAGCCACGACAGCCGCGGGCGCCACACCACCACCCATCGCGCCCTGCTGCAGCTGCCCTCGGGCGGTTGCCTGATCGATACGCCCGGCATGCGCGAGCTGAAGCTCACCGGGGAGGAGCAGCTCGACCTGTTCGCCGACATCGAGCAACTGGCCGAACAATGCCGCTTCGCCGATTGCGGCCACGGCAGCGAACCGGGCTGCGCGGTGCAGGTGGCGCTGGACACCGGCGAGCTGAGCGCCGAGCGCTGGCGCAACTACCTCAAGCTGCACGACGAACGCGAAGAGCAGGCCGCCACGCTGGAAGCACGGCTGCGCCGCCAGCGCGGCGGCCGCCCGATCGAGGCGCCGCGCGGTCATCGCCCCCGGCGCGAGCGGGAATAGATACGCGCCGCGACCACTGCGCGCAAGAGTGCGAGGCGCCCGTGTTGCCTTGCAAAGGCGCAGGGGCGCCGCTACCGTCGCGGCCATGTCCGTTCACCACCCGCGCGCGCGGCGCACCCCGATGAATCCCCTTCTTTTTCCAGGCGAACAGGCCACGTTGCGGCGGCACGCCGTCGCGCTTCCATGACGCCGCCTGCCGCGGGCGAACTGGAGGCGCACTGGCAGCGCGCCCGGCGCAGCCTGGGTGCCGGCGACATGCGCGCGGCGACCGCCGAGCTCGAGGCCATCGTGGCGCTGGACCCGCATCAGCCGACGGCATGGTTGACCCTGGCGCGCGTCGCCGTGGCGCAACAGCGTTGCCGGGAGGCCATCGGGCATTTGCGCCACGCCGCCGCGGCGGTGCGCGAGGCGGGCCAGTGGCAGCTGCTGGCCGACGTGGCCCTGCAGCTGGAAGGACTGGGGGAATCGCAGTTGGCGGTGCAGCTCGTCCAGGCTGCCGGGGCGGAGCACCCGCAGGTGCTGGCCGCTGCCGACCGGCTCGCCCAGTGCCTGGGCCAGGCCAACGCGCACGCTGACGCGCTGCTTCTCCTCGATGCCGCGCTGGCCCGGGGGGCGCCGACGCCGCGGCTGTCCTACATGCGCGCGACCACCCTGCGTCATCTCGGCCGCAAGGACGAGGCCACGGCCGAGTACCAGCGTTGCCTGCGGCTTGCGCCGGATTCGGCGATGGCGATGCTGATGCTGGCCCAGCACGACCGCGCGGCCGATGCCCCGGCGCAGCTGGCGCGAATCCGCCAGGCCCTGCAGCGCCTGTCGCTGCAGGATCAGGTGAACGCGGCCACGCTGTACTACGCCTTGTTCATCCATCTCGATGCGGCCGGTGACACCCGTGGTGCGTGGGAGGCGATGGCCCGCGGCGCGGCGATCAAGCGCCGCAGCCTGCCATGGCAACCCGCACGCGAGGAGGAGCGAGTGGCCGCGATCCGCACGCTTTGCCGGGGCGCGTTTCTCGATCCGGTGGCGCCGGTCGCGGACGCTGCGCATGTGCCGATTTTCATCGTGGGCCAGCCGCGTACCGGCACCACGGTGCTCGAGCGCATCCTGGGCAACCACAGCCAGGTCGCCTCGGCCGGCGAACTCAACGATTTCCACCTGCAGTTGTGCTGGCAGGCCGACCAGCTCGTCGAGCACGTGGATCCGGTGCTGTTGCGTGCCTGCGGGGAGCTCGACTTCGGCGCGATCGGGCGCGGCTACCGGCAGCGCACCGCCTGGCGTGCGCGCGGGCGGCGTTTCCTGGTCGACAAGCTGCCGGTCAATTTCTGGTATGCCGGCCTGATCCACAAGGCCATGCCGGAGGCGCGCATCGTCTGCCTCGTGCGCGACCCGCTGGACACCTGTTTCTCCAATCTGAAGGAGCTGTTCGCGGGCAACGCCTACCCCTACAGCTACGACCCGCTGGAGGCGGCGGCACAACACCTGCGTTTCCGGCAGATGCTGCAGTACTGGGACGAGGTGCTGCCCGGCGTGGTGCTGACCGTGCGCTATGAAGACCTGGTTCGCGATCCCGAGCCGGTAGCGCGTCGCGTGATGGAGCATTGCGGCATGCCGTTCGAGCCCGGCTGCGTGGACCTGCTGCGCAACCGGGCGCCATCGGCGACGGCCAGCAGCTCACAGGTGCGCGAGCCGCTGCACGCGCGCGCCATCGGTGCCTGGCGCCGCTACGCCCAACCGCTGGAGGAGGCCCGCGCCTGGCTGGCCGCGCGGCTGCCCCCGGGCGCTTTTGTCGAGGGATGAACCCGGCGCCGTGCACCGTCGCTTGTCCGCCCTTGCGGCGGCGTATAGCCTGCTGCCCATGAGGTCTCCCGGCCGACCGGGGGAGGGGCTGGGAGGTCGTGGGGGCGATGAAGACGGGCAAGCACAACGCGGGTGCACCGGTCGCGCCGCGGTCGCGGCGCCTGCGCGGCGGGCCGCTGCCGTGAATGTGGCCATCGACCCGGAGCTGCAGCGCTACGCGGTGCTGGACCAGCGGCTGCTGGCCGCGGTGCGTGGCATCCATGTCCTGCCCACGGTGGCGTGGCCGGCGTCGCTGGAAAACCGCATGATCGAAGCTTACGGGCAAGGTCGTTTCAGCCTGCCGGTCGTTTCCTACGTGGTGCCCGACCTGGCCGGCGCGCGTGCCGAACTGGCCGCGATCGAGGCGGACGCGATCGCCGCCGGTGCGGACGATCCGCTGGGGGAATACCTGCGCCGCACCGCCGAGTCATGGCAGGTCGCCGCGCAGATGCTCGAGGCGGTGGGCACGGCGGGCGTGTCCGCGCCGTCGATCGCGCTGTACGGCAAGCCGGACGACCGCATCCCGGGCAGCCAGCGCAGCAACCTGGATGCGGCGCGCTATTTCGTCGAGCTGTCCGACGAACTGGGCGCCGACCTGCTCGCCGACGACGGCGGCGCCGGCATCGAGGCCGACGTGTTGCGTGCAGCGCTGGCCGAGACCCTGGATGCGTTCTTCGGCGATGGCATGATCCGCGTCGAGGTCGACCCGGAACTCACCGCCAAGGCAGCGGCCGGCGCCACCCGGATCCGCCTGCGCGGCGGCGCCAGCTTCAGCCAGTACGACTATCACCAGCTGCTGGCGCACGAGGCCTTCGTGCATTCGCTGACTGCGCTGAACGGGCGGCGCCAGCCGCTGCTGGCGTCGCTGGGGCGCACCTCGCCACGGGTCACCGCCACCCAGGAAGGGCTGGCGGTGTTCGCCGAACTGATGTCCGGGGCGATCGACATCGCCCGGCTGAAGCGCATCAGCCTGCGCATCGTGGCGATCGACATGGCGCTTGGCGGCGCCGATTTCGTCGAGGTCTACCGCTACTTCCACGCGCGCGGGCAGAGCGTGGCCGACAGCTTCCATTCGGCGCAGCGGGTGTTCCGCGGCGTGCCGCCGGGCGGTGGCGCGGTGTTCGCCAAGGACAACGTCTACCTGTCCGGCCTGCTCACCGTGCATACCTTCTTCCGCTGGGCCTTGCGCCAGCGCCGGCTCGACCTGTTGCGCTACCTGTTCGCCGGCAAGCTGGCGTTGCATGACGTGATCAGCCTGCAGCCGCATTTCGCGTCCGGCGCCATCGCGCCTCCGCGCTGGTTGCCGCCGTGGATGCGGCACGCCCATGGGCTGGCCGGCAAGCTGGCGTTCTCGGTGTTCATCAACGGCATCCACATGGATCGGGTGCGCGAGGACGACCTGCTGCCGGGTGCCTGACGGCGCCGCGCGCGGCCAGCGGCAGGGGGCCAGGTGCTAACATCGTGGCCCGCCATCACGGTGTCCGATGGCGCCCACCTACTGGAAAAAAGCGCTCCCCATGGCCCTCTCCGAAGAACTGCGTCTCGCTGCGCTGGAGTATCACCGTCATCCGCGGCCGGGCAAGATCAAGATCACGCCGACCACCGCCCTGCTGACCCAGCGCGACCTGTCCCTGGCGTACTCCCCGGGCGTGGCGGCGGCCTGCGACGCGATCGTCGAGGACGCGACCGCGGCGGCGGAGTACACCGTGCGTTCCAACCTCGTGGCGGTGATCACCAACGGCACCGCCGTGCTGGGCCTGGGCAACATCGGCCCGCTGGCGGCCAAGCCGGTGATGGAGGGCAAGGGCATCCTGTTCCAGAAGTTCGCCGGCATCGACGTGTTCGACATCGAGATCGACGAGAACGACCCGGACAAGCTGGTCGACATCATCGCCAGCCTGGAACCCACCTTCGGCGGCATCAACCTGGAGGACATCAAGGCGCCGGAGTGCTTCATCGTGGAGCGCAAGTTGCGCGAGCGGATGAATATCCCGGTGTTCCACGACGACCAGCACGGCACCGCGATCATCGTCGGCGCCGCCCTGGTCAACGCGCTGGAAGTGGTCGGCAAGGATATCGGCGAGATCCGGCTCGCCACCACCGGCGCCGGCGCGGCCGGCATCGCCTGCCTGGACATGCTGGTGGCGCTGGGCGTGAAGCCGGAGAACATCCTCGCGTTCGACCGCGAGGGCGTGATCCACACCGGCCGCGGCAACCTCGATCCGGACAAGGCCCGCTACGCACGCGACACGCCCAAGCGCAGCCTGGCCGAGATCGTGGCGGGGGCGGACGTGTTCCTGGGCCTGTCCGCCGGCGGCATCCTCAAGCCGGAGATGGTCGCCACGATGGCCGAGCGCCCGGTGATCCTGGCGCTGGCCAACCCGAACCCCGAGATCACCCCGGAAGACGCCAAGGCGGTGCGGCCGGACTGCATCATCGCCACCGGTCGCTCGGACTATCCGAACCAAGTCAACAACGCGCTGTGCTTCCCGTACATCTTCCGCGGTGCGCTGGACGTGGGCGCCACCGTGATCAACGAGGCGATGAAGACCGCCTGCGTGCGGGCGATCGCCGCGCTGGCGCGCATGGAAGCCTCCGACCTGGGCAGTGCCTACGGCGGCGAGATCCCCTGTTTCGGCCCCGAGTACCTGATCCCGCGCCCGTTCGACCGGCGCCTGCTGGTGATGCTGGCGCCCGCGGTGGCGCAGGCGGCGATGGACTCGGGCGTGGCCACCCGGCCGATCGAGGACATGGAGGCATACAAGGAGAAACTCGGCCAGTTCATCTACCGCACCGGACTGCTGATGAAGCCGGTGTACGAGCGCGCGCGCGCCGACCTCAAGCGGGTGGTGTACGCCGAGGGCGAGGAGGAGATCGTGCTGCGCGCGGTGCAGACGGTGATCGACGAGCGCATCGCGCGGCCGATCCTGATCGGCCGTCCGGACGTGATCGACACGCGCATCCAGCGGCTCGGCCTGCGCATGCGCGCCGGCGTGGATTTCGAGCTGACCAACATCCACGACGACCCGCGCTTCAACGACTACTGGCAGCAGTACCACGCCATGACCGAACGGCGCGGGGTGAGCCCCGCGGCGGCGAAGAACCTGCTGCGCTCGCGGCCGACCCTGATCGCCGCAATGATGGTCGAGCGCGGCGAGGCGGACGCGCTGATCTGCGGCATCGTGGGCCGCTACCACAAGAAGCTCGGCTACCTGCGCAGCGTGTTCGGGCTCGATCCGGGCGTGTCGTGCACTTCGGCGATGAGCGGCGTGATCAACGACAAGGGCGCGTGGTTCTTCCTCGACACCCACGTGCAGTGCGACCCCAGCGCCGAGCAGATCGCCGAGGCCACGCTGCAGGCCTGCTACCGCCTGAAGAACTTCGGCGTCGAGCCCAAGGTGGCGCTGCTCTCGCATTCCAACTACGGCAGCCACGACAACCCCAGCGCGGCCAAGATGCGCAAGGTGTGGCAGATCCTCAAGGCCCGCGCGCCCAAGCTGGACATGGACGGCGAGATGCAGGCCGACACCGCCTGGGACGAGGCGCTGCGCCTGCGCATGTTCCCGCACACCACGCTCAGCGGCCGCGCCAACCTGTTCGTGATGCCGAACCTGGACGCGGCCAACATCGCCTACAACATCGTGCGGGTTATGACCGACGGCGTCTCGATCGGGCCGATCCTGATGGGCGTGAACCGCTCCGCGCACATCCTCACCCCGGCCTCCACCGTGCGCCGCATCGTCAACATGACGGCGGTGGCGGCGGTGGACGCGCAGATCCGCGCCGCGCAGGGCAACCGGCGCGGTTGATCGAGACACACCACCACCCGCAGGGACGCAGCGCATGGCACACGGTTCGGTAGGCGGCATGAAGGAACGACTGCGTCAGATGGCGAAACGCGTCGCACCGTTGTACTGGCTTGTCGGTGCCGCGAGGTATGCGCAGTTCCGCCTGCGGCTGGCGCGGGCGAACCGGATGGATCCCGGCGTACCCGCGCTGGCCCTTCCCCCGCCCATGTTGCGCTACCGCGTGCACCGGGCATTCGATTCCGCCAGCTATCTGGCCAATGGCCGCAGCATCGCGCGGTGCCTGGTCGATACCCTCGCCGCGCATGGCGTGGCGTTGCGGAACCTGGTCGTGCTGGACTTTGCCTGCGGACCCGGCCGTGTCATCGGCGAACTGGCGGCCGCCGCCAGCTCCTGCGAAATGCACGGCTCGGACATCGACGCCGAGGCCATCGACTGGGCGCGGAAAAACCTCTCCGCCGTGGCCCGGTTCGCGATCAACACCCCGGCCACGCCGACGGCTTATGCCAGCGGGATGTTCGACGTCATCTACAGCGTCTCGCTGTTCACCCACCTCGATGCGCCGGCGCAGGACGAGTGGCTCGCCGAAATGGCGCGGCTACTGAAGCCCGGTGGCCTGCTGCTGGCCACCACCCACGGCCGCTTCACTACCGGCAGTTGCACCGCGGCGGAGCTCGCCGCGCTGGCGCGTGACGGGTTTGTCTATCGAACGGACCGCAAGGGCCGCTTCAAGGTCGATGGCCTGCCCGACTTCTACCAGACGACCTTCCACACGGTGGAGTACGTGCGCCGGCGCTGGAGCCGCCATCTCGACGTGGCCGAGCACGTCGAGGGCGGTTTGAACGGGAACCAGGACATCGTGGTGCTGCGCAAGCCGCCGCCGATTGGCGGCTCACAATCCGTTGCGCCGGCGTGAGATAGCGCCCGTTGTGCCTGGACCGAAGCATGCCGATGGCTGCACCGGCGCCATTGGCAGGCATCCGGGCAAACAACTAAACTCACGTGTTGTCGCGCTGCGCCCCCGGCGGCGCGAACCTTTTGCAGGCACGCCCCACGGTGCCGTGGAGAATCTCATGGATCAGCTCGACGATATCCTGAACCAGGATCCCGACCCCATCGAAACCCGCGAATGGATCGATTCGCTCGATGCGGTGATCCAGCACGACGGCACCGAGCGCGCGCACTTCCTGCTGGAGCGGATGGTCGACACCACCCGTCGCTCCGGCGGCCACCTGCCGTTCAACCCCACCACCGAATACGTCAACACGATCCCGCCCGGGATGGAGGCCAAGAGCCCCGGCGACGCGGCGATGGAGTGGCGCATCCGCTGCCTGATCCGCTGGAACGCGATGGCGATGGTGGTGCGCGCCAACCGCCGGCCCGGTTCGCTCGGCGGCCACATCGCCAGTTTCGCCTCCTCGGCCACGCTGTATGACGTGGGCTTCAACCACTTCTGGCGCGCGCCCAGCGCCGACCACCCCGGCGACCTGATCGGCTACCAGGGCCACATCAGCCCCGGCATCTACGCGCGCTCCTTCCTCGAAGGCCGCATCGGCGAGGAACGGCTGGACCTGTTCCGTGCCGACGTGGTCGGCGGCGAGCAGTCGCTCACCTCTTATCCGCACCCGTGGCTGATGCCGGACTACTGGCAGATGCCCACCGTGTCGATGGGGCTGGGGCCGATCCAGGCGATCTACCAGGCGCAGTTCTTCCGCTACCTGGAGAACCGCGGCCTGATGCCGAAGACTGACCGCAAGGTGTGGTGCTTCCTCGGCGACGGCGAAGTGGACGAGCCCGAGTCGCTCGGCGCGATCTCGCTGGCTGGGCGCGAGGGCCTGGACAACCTGATCTTCGTGATCAACTGCAACCTGCAGCGGCTGGACGGCCCGGTGCGCGGCAACGGCAAGATCATCCAGGAGCTGGAGGGCGTGTTCCGCGGCGCGGGCTGGAACGCCATCAAGGTGATCTGGGGCAGCTACTGGGACGCGCTGCTGGCGCGCGACAAGGATGGCACACTGCGCAAGCTGATGATGGAGACCGTGGACGGCGAGTACCAGGCCTGCAAGGCCTTCGGCGGCGCCTACACGCGCGAGCATTTCTTCGGCAAGTACCCGCAGACGCGGGAGATGGTCGCCAACTTCAGCGACGACGACGTCTGGCGCCTGAACCGCGGCGGCCACGATCCGCACAAGGTCTACGCCGCCTACCACGCGGCGGTGAACACCAAGGGCATGCCCACGGTGATCCTGGCCAAGACGGTGAAGGGCTACGGCATGGGCATCGGCTCGGGCGAGGCGGAAAACCCCACCCACCAGCAGAAGAAGATGACCGGGGACGCCGTGCGCGTGTTCCGCGACCGCTTCCAGATCCCGGTGCCCGACGACAAGCTCGACAGCGTGCCGTACTACCACCCCGGAGCGAATTCGCCGGAGGTGGAATACATGCTGGAGCGCCGCCGCGCGCTGGGCGGCTTCCTGCCGCAGCGCCGCCGCCGCACCGACGTGCCGTGCAAGGCGCCGGAGCTGTCGGCGTTCGAGCAGATCACCAAGGGCAGCGGCGAGCGCGAGATCTCCAACACCATGGCGCTGGTGCGCGGCATGAACCTGATGCTGCGCGACAAGCAGCTCGGTCCGCGCGTGGTGCCGATCGTGGCCGACGAGGCGCGCACCTTCGGCATGGAGGGCATGTTCCGCCAGATCGGCATCTACGCGCCGTTCGGCCAGAAGTACCGTCCGCAGGACGCCGACCAGCTGCTGTACTACCGCGAGGCGCAGGACGGCCAGGTGCTGCAGGAAGGCATCTCCGAGGCCGGTGGCGTGTCGGCGTGGATCGCGGCGGGCACCAGCTATTCGCTGTCCAACCAGCCGATGCTGCCGTTCTTCATCTACTACTCGTTCTTCGGCTTCCGTCGCATCGGCGACCTGATCTGGGCCGCCGGCGACCAGCGCGCGCGCGGCTTCCTGGTCGGCGCCACCGCCGGCGCCAGTTTCCCCGGCGAAGGCCTGCAGCATTCGGACTGTGCCTCGCACCTGATGGCCGGCACCTTCCCCAACTGCCGCGCCTACGACCCTACCTGGTCGTACGAGGTGGCGGTGCTGCTGCATCACGGCGTCAAGGAGATGTACGAAGACCAGCAGGACGTCTTCTATTACATCACCACCACCAACGAGAACTATGTCCACCCGGACATGCCCGAGGGCTGCTACGACGGCATCGTCAAGGGCATGTATCTGTTCCGCGATGCGGGTGCCGCCAAGAGCAAGGGCAAGAGCGCCGCGCCGCGCGTGCAGCTGATGGCGGCGGGCGGTTCGCTGATCGAGGCGATCGCCGCGGCCGAGCTGCTGGATGCCGATTTCGGCGTGAAGGCCGACATCTGGTCCTGCCCCAGCTTCAGCGAGCTGTCGCGCGACGGCTTCGACTGCGAGCGCTGGAACCGCCTGCACCCGGAAGCGGAGCCGCGCGTACCCCACGTCACCGCCAACCTGGCCGGGCGCGATGGTCCGGTGATCGCCGCCAGCGAATACGTGCGCGGCGTGGTCGACCAGGTGCGCGCCTTCATGCCCGAGGGTCGCTCGTTCACCGCGCTGGGCGCCGACGGCTACGGCCGCTCCGACACCCGCGAGCACCTGCGCGAGTTCTTCGAGATCAGCCGCTACTGGATCGCCCACGCCGCGCTGGCCGCGCTGGCGAAGGAAGGCAAGGTCAACGCCAAGGACGTCAGCCGCGCGATCAAGGAGTACAAGCTCGACCCGGACAAGCCCAACCCGCTGACCGTCTGAGCCGGGTCGCCGCGATCGGAAAAGCCGCCCTCCGGGGCGGCTTTTCGCTGCCTGTCACTCCGCCGACAGAGCCTGCTGGATCGCTTCCAGTCCATGCCCGCGGGTCTCGATGCCGCGGCGGGCGAGCATCCATGCCGCCAGCCCCATCGGCAGGGCGATCAGCAGCGCCGACAGCACGAAGTGCCCGAACAGGCCGGACACGCCCAGCAGCGCGCCCAAGATGCCGCCGAACTTCGAGCCGCCGGCGATCAGTCCGGCGCCGGTGCTGCGCAGGTGCACCGGGTAGATCTCCGCCGCGTACGGGATCAGCGTGGCGATCACCCCGCTGATGCTCAGCAACAGCAGCACCGTGGCGGTGGTGGTCAGCGCCGGCGAGCGCAGCTGCATGGCGCCGATCGCGCAGAACAGCAACAGTGCGGCGGCGGTCAGGGCGATGAACAGCACCAGCGTGCGGATGCTGCTCCAGCGCTGGTAGCCCCACACCACCAGGGCGATGCCGGGCAAGGCGAGCAACGCCGAGCGCGCCAGCAACGCCGCGCTGGCCTGCGCATCGACGCCCAGCGTGACCAGGTTCGCCGGCAGCCACAGCAGGAAACCGAAGTTGGCCAGGCCCCAGGCCACCGCGCAGGTCAGCAGGCCCCAGGTGATCGCGGCGTGGCGGCCGCGCAGCAGCGCGCGCATGCCGAGGCGCGCCGCATGGGCCGGCGCGATGACCGCCCCGGTATCGAGGTGGACCGGCGCCGCCTGCCCGGAGAAGCGCTGCAGCACCGCGCGCGCCTGCTCCTCCAGGCCACTCAGGGCGAGGAAGCGCGGCGACTCCGGAATGTAGCGGTTGAGCAGCACGATCAGCGCGCCGGTGGGCAGGTTCAGCAGCCACAGCGAGCGCCAGCTGTAGGTCGGCTCGAACAGGGTCGCCGCGCCGGAGGCGAGCAGGTAGCCGGCCGAAGTGCCGACGCCGCCCAGCGCCACCAGCAGCCAACCGCGGTGCCGCGTGGGGATGGTCTCGGCCATCAGGGTGAAGGTGATCGGCAGCATGCCGCCGGCGGCCGCGCCCATCATGAAACACATCACCAGGTTGCCGCCGAAGGCCGGCATCGCGCCGCAGATCGCCGTGCCCATGAACATCAGCGCCGACAACAGAATCGCCGCGCGGCGGCCGAACAGGTCGCCCAGCCGCCCCCACACCACCGAGCCGACCACGGTGCCGGTCAGCGCCGACAAGGCCAGGAAGCCGGCGGTGGAACCGCTGATGCCGTATTCCGCCGCCATGCCCGGCATGGCGAAGCCGATCGTGGCCGGCTTCATCACGTCCACCGCCAGCGCAACCGTGAGCACGCCGACCAGCTTCCAGTGCTCGCGGTTGAGCGACACGTGGTCGGCGACATGGAACGACACCGCGCGGCGATCCGGATGGGCGGTGCGGCGCATCTGTTCCATCCGCGGCATCAGCCCGTAGCCGGCCAGCAGCACGCCCAGCGGCACCAGCGCCATGCCGGCCAGCATCAGGCCGTCCATCGGCATGCCGGCGAGCCGGTAATGCATCGGCGCGGCCATCGCCAGCATCGGCAGATGCGCCAGCACGCCGGCGACGACGGCGGCGCAGCCGAGCCAGAACGCAACGGGGTGGTGGAAGGTGAGATCCCTGGAAGACATGCGGCGGCCGCCGGGCTGGAGGCTCGCAGCTTAGCAGCGAGTCGCCGCCGGACCGCCATCGCGCGGGCGGCCAGCCGCGCCGGCCAACCGCCTGCCGGGGAGGTTATTCGTCGTCGCTGCGGAAGGCCCGGCGCAGCAGCAGGAAGGCGCCGACGGTGCCGGCGACGATCGCGAGCGTGGCGACCGGGTGCTGCTTCACCTGGCGCCGCGCGCGGCGGTAACGGTAGTTCGCCTCGTCGGCGAGCTCGCCGGCGACGCGGGTCAATTCCCGGCGATAGTCGTTGCGGCGGTCGGAAAAGCGGTCGCGGATGCGCCGGCCGTGCCGCGCCAGGCCGCGTACCGCACCACTGGCGCCATCGGCATAGTCGCGCGCACGCTCGCCGGCTCGCTCGGCGGCGATTTCCGCGGCGTCGCGAAGATGCTGCTCGATTTCACGGTGATGCATGGCGTTCATCCTCGGGGTCACGGGAGAGCCACCCTGCCAGCGACGCCGTGACCGCCGCGTAAAGTGGACGGTGGGCGCGCGCCGGGCCGGCGTTCCATTCAGGCAGGTGAGGCGGGCGCGCGCCCTTGGCCCCGGTTCAGGGCTCGAGCGTGGCCACCCGCGACAGCGTCGACACCCCGCGCTCGTCGAACGCCTCCACTGCCACCACGTAGCGCACGCCCTTGTCCAGCGTGCGCAGTTGCAGCCGCGTCGGCTGGTCGGCGAAGCGCTGATAGGTCTCGTGCAGGCGGTCGGCCGCCAGCCCCCAGCGCACGTTGTAGCCCACCGCGCCGGGCACCGGCTTCCACACGATGTCGGCATCGCGGGCGTCGGCCAGGCGGCGGGCGGAAACCAGCACCGGTGGGGGCGGCGGCGGGCCGTCGGCGTTGCCGAACACGCGCAGGTCGGAGATCGCCAGCGTGTGCGCGCCGACGTGGCCGTGCAGGTAGCGCAGGTAGCGGATGCGCGCCGGGTGGTCGAGTTCGAGGTAGGCGTTGGGGCGGTCGCGGGTTTCGTGCGAGAGGTCGGCCAGGGTGCTCCAGTGGTTGCCGTCGAGCGAGCCCTCCAGGCGGAACCGAGTGACGATGTCGGGTGCGTCGCCGTAGCGGCCGGAGCGGTAGTCGGCGTAGTCGACCTGCACCGCGCGCACCGTGCGCGGGCCGCCGAGGTCGAGCGTGAGCGTCTGGCCGGCGCTGTTGCTCGCTGCGGCCCAGAACGTGCGCGGATTCTCGTCCGTCACCTCCGTCGGCGGATGCCCCGGCTGCTGCGACGACGCGCTGGCGGCCTTGCGGTACGACAGCAGCATCCAGCCGGTGAACGTGCTCTCGCCGTCGCGCAGCGGATGGTCGGGCATGCGGTGCGGGAAATCGCCGAAGCGGGTGTCGACCCACATCTGGCCGTCGGCGTGGAAACCGGCGGGGAACAGCTCCACGCGCCGCTCGAACTTCCAGTTCAGCCCGACCCACATGGTGCCGCTGTTCCACCAGTTGCCGTGCGCGTCCCGGAAGGTCGAGCCGTGGCCGGCGCCGGTGGCAAAACCGCCGTGCTTGTAGCCGACCGGGTTGTACGGCGCATAGGTGAACGGGCCCAGCGGATGCTTGCCCACGTAGACGCCGGTGGCGTAGACGTTGAACTCGGTGCCCGGCGCGGCGTACTGCAGGTAGTAGCGGTCACCGTGGCGGTTCATCCAGGCGCCCTCGACGTAGGGCGCGATGCCGGTGTCGGTGTGGTCCTGGCCGAAGCGCTCCCAGCCGTGCTGCTCCGGATGCGCGCGCAGCAACGCCTGCGGTGCGGTGACGAAGCGCATGCGCTTGCCCTCGCCCTCGCCGGCGTGGTCCAGCGCCAGGTCGATCTGCGCGCCGTACAGCGGGAACACGTTGGACGAATCCCAGTACAGGTAGGTCTTGCCGTCCTCGTCGCGGAACAGGCCCGGATCCCACGGTCCCGGCGGCAGGTCGCCCGGCTTCATGTCACTCTCGTGGCCGGCCCACACCGCGCCGGGCACCGGTGGCAGCAGACGCGTCCAGAACTTCCAGCGGCCGTGCGCGGGGTCGGTGGAATACAGCAGTGGCCTGGGTTCCATCGCCGACTGCATCAGAAACAGCTTGCCGTCGGTGGCCAGGGTGGCCGGCGCCACCGGGCCGTCGAATGGCCATCTATCCGGCCGGATGAACTGCCAGTGCACCAGGTCGTCCGAACGCCAGTAGCCGTCGGCCAGCGTGAGGAACAGATAGTACGCGTCGCCGTAACGCACGATCGCGGGATCGGCGCCGGTGCGGTACGAGACGCCGGCGTTCATCTGCTCGTAGTTGTAGCGGTAGTCGAGGTCGAGCGGGTTGGCCCAGGTGTGCCCGCCGCTGCCGGCCACCGCGCATGGTGCGGCGCAGAGGGCCGCGAACGCGAGCAACCGGAGCAGGCAGGAGTCGAACATCGACGCGGACATGCGGCGAGCATGCGCCGCCGACCAGGCTCGCGCAACGCGGGGAGGGCGCCGGTGGCGTGGGCCGGAGAACCCGGCGCCCAGTTGTTGACGCGCCCTTGCCGCGGGTTCGCCTAGGGTCGGAATCCCACTGATCATCGAGGGTAGGCTCATGGGCCGCAACGCACCCTGCGTCCTCGTCGCCGAAGACGCCATCGAACGAATCGAGTCACTGGTGCACCAGCTGCCGGCCAACGGCCACGTGGTGCTGCTGCTGGACGACGGCAGCAGCTGCGACGGCGTGGTCAGCGTGCGGCCGAGCGTGCAGGTGTTCCGCGATCCGCAGGGCCGCGAGGGCATCAATGCCGAAGTGCAGCTGGAGCGCCCGGACGTCCCGACGTGGCACCGGCGGGTATGGCTGGATCGGGTCCGGCGGGTCGAGCACGTCGATTCGGCCATGGCCAGCGAGAACTGAACTCGGCGCCGCGGTTGCGCCGCGACAGCGGATCGTTCCAAGCTAGCCGCTGTTTCCTGCCGGGTGTGTCGCCGATGAACCGCGTGTTGCTCCGTTGTGTCCCGCTGGCCTTCTGCGTCGTCGCGCTGCTTGCCGGTTGTTCGCAACCGTCGGGCGAGCCCGGCGCTTCCGCCGAGCAGCAGAAGGCCGCCGCCGACGCCGCCGCGGCGGAACGCAACCTCGCCACCTACCGTCAGTTGCTGAAGCTGCACAACGATGAGATGGTGGTGACGATGGGCAAGGACATCGTGCAGCGCTTTCCGGACAGCGCGGCGGCGAAGGAAGTGATGCAGACGCTGCCGGCGATCGAGAAACGCTACAAGGAAAACAGCGAGAAGAACCGGCTGGCCGCGCTGTGGACCTACCAGATCGCGCCGATGGCCGGCGGCACGCAATCGACCGCCAGCATCTACAGCCAGGGCGACGACGGCGAGCCGGTGCGGCTGGTGCTGCGCCGGCACACCAGCTGGGGCCAGAGCGCCTTCCTCTACGGCAGCAAGCCCGGCTTCGTGTGCCGCGGCAACTGCACCATCGCCGGCCGGGCCGACGGCAAGCCGGTGCGGATCAAGGCGTTCGCCCCCGACGGCGGCGAACCGGCGCTGATGATCCGCGACGACAAGCCCTTCATCGCGTTGCTGGAGAAGACCCGCAAACTGGAACTGGACGTGACCCTGGTGGACGGCACCCGCGACCGCAGCCTGGTCTACGAAGTCGGCGGCTTCGATCCGGCGAAATGGCAGCCGGTGGGCAAGGCGGCCAGGCGCTGAGCGCGAGGCGGTACACCGAACCCGGCGCGAGGCGTTATCGGTCGGGTCTTCACCGCGGAGGGTTGGCCATGTCCGTCTTTCGTTCCTGTGTCGTGTTCGTGCTGGTCGCCGTGCTGGCGGCCTGCTCCAGCGTGCCCCTGGCGCAGCGCGAACAGCAGCGCCAGGCCGCCTACGCCAGTGCCGCCGGTGCGCCGGTGCGCAGCTTCCATTTCTTCACGCTGTGGTCGTGGGAGCCGCTGGGCGACCGCCAGGTGGTGGTCTACACCCGGCCGAGCCAGGCGTGGCTGCTGGATCTCGACGGCCCCTGCCAGGATCTGCCGTTCACCCAGGCGATCGGTCTCACTTCGAGTTCCGGCACCGTGTTCAATCGCTTCGACAAGGTGTTGGTCGGGAGATCATCCATGCCGTGCATGATCACGCAGATCCGCCCGGTCGACGTCAGGCAGCTGCGCGTGGCGCAGGAAGCGCAGCGCAAGATCGACGCTGCGCCGCGCGAACCGGCGGCCCCGGCCGATCACTGACAGGGCTCCTTCAGCGCACGATCGTCACCGGCACGTGCGCGCGGGCCAGCACGTTGCCGGAGACCGAGCCCAGCAGCCAGCGCGCCAGCGCGCCACGCTCGGTATGGCCGATCACGATGTGGTCCACGCCGTGCTGGTCGACCTGGCTCAGCAGCACGTCGCCCGGGCTGCCGTGGGTCAGCTCGACGTCCACCAGCCCGGCCGAGTCGGGCATGATCGTGGCCAGCTCGGCCAGCAGCTCCTGCGCCCGCTGGGTGCCGGAGTCGGCCATCATCAAGGCGCAGGCATCGGCCCCGCCCTCGCTGACCTGCAACACCCACACCACCCGCACGCGACCACCGGCGCAACGGGCCAGGTCCACCGCGAACTGGAATGCCCTCCGTGATGCATCCGAGCCGTCGTAACCCACCAGGGAATACCTGATCATCTCGATCTCCTCGCATGGCGGCCTTCGCCCGCCGATACCGCCGTGCCCGTCAACGCCGCGCCCGTCAACCCTACGGCGTCCGCACGCGGCGAGGCAACCGCTGCGCGCGGGAATTGCCGACATGAACGGAGGTTCATCGCCGTGCACGTGGCTGTCACGCGGCGATGCACACGATCTGCGCATCGTCGCCGCCGCGTGACGAACGGGCGGCCGCCGCGGTCGGAAGCCGGCGCCGCCTTCACCCTCCGCATCCCAAAGGAGCAAAGCCCATGATCAAGTCCACCTTCGGAATGGCTGCGCTGGTGCTGGCCTGCGCCGGCGCGATGACCGTGCTGCCGGCAGGCAATGCCCACGCCAGCGACGCCAGCGTGAAATGCGACATGGTCTACAACCTGTCCGGCTGGTCGCTGCTGTACAAGCATGCCGAGGGCAGCGGCAGCGTCACCTGCAGCAACGGCGAGCACGCCAACGTCAAGATCGCCGTGGTGGGCGGCGGCCTCACCGCCGGCAAGTACCGCATCAACAACGGCAAGGGCGAGATCAGCAACGTGCACGGCATCGCCGACATCTTCGGCGACTACGCCCAGGCCGGTGCCGAGGCCGGCGTGGTGAAGAGCTCGCAGGCGCAGGTGCTGACCAAGGGCACCGTGTCGCTGGCGCTGGCCGGCACCGGCGAAGGCGTCAACCTCGGCGTCTCGGTGGGCAAGTTCACCATCAGCCGGCCGTGATCCCTTCCCCGGCCCGGCCACGAGGGCGCCTCCGGGCGCCCTCGTTCTTTTCAGCGGCGCTACACTGCCGGGGTTGTCGTGTTTCCCGGAGCCACCATGCGCCGCCTCGTCCGTCTCGTTCTCTTGCCGCTGCTGTGCGCGCTCGTCGCGCCGGCGTCGGCCGCCGGCCCGCAGGTGGGCGAGGCGGCGCCCGCGTTCCGCCTGCAGGACCAGGCCGGCCATTGGCGCAGTCCCGCCGACTACCGCGGCCACTGGCTGGTGCTGTATTTCTACCCGAAGGACTTCACCCCCGGTTGCACCACCGAGGTGTGCACGTTCCGCGATGACATCGCCAGGCTGCGCCAGGCCGGTGCCGACGTGGTCGGCGTCAGCCTGGACGACGTCAAGTCCCACGCCGGGTTCGCCGCGAAGTACCGCGTGCCGTTTCCCCTGCTGTCCGATGCCGGGCGCAAGGTCTCCGCCACCTATGGCGTGCTCGCCTCGCACCTGGGCCTGCACTACGCCAGGCGGACCACCTTCCTGATCGATCCGCAGGGCCGCGTCGCCAAGGTCTACACCGATGTCGACCCGGAACAGAACTCCACCCGGGTGCTGGCGGACCTGGCCTCGCTCAAGGCGGCGCCCTGATGCCGGTGGCGATGCGGGTGGAACCGGTGTCGCGCGGTCGTCGGTTCATGTTGTGGCGCGTGCTGGTGTGGCTGCTGCTGTTGCTGGCGGCATTCGGTTGCGTGCAGTACCTCACCCATGCGCAGTTGCTGTGGAGCCAGCGCCACGCCTACGCGCCGGGCAGCGCCGCCGTGCACACGCTGTATCGCCTGCTGGCCTGGGACCTGGCGTATCTGGCAGCGGCCTTCGTGCTGATCGTGCTGTGCGCCGGCTGCATCCTGCGCCAGGCCTGGGCGCGCCCGGCGATGCGCGTGGCCGCCGCGGTGCTGGCGCTGTGGATGCTGGCCAGCGGCGGCGCGATGCTGGCGCAGTGGCCGCAGCTGCTGCAGGCCAGCCGCGACGCTTTGGGCCAGCTGCACGACCAGGCCGCCCTGCAACAGGCCGTGCTGCACGCGCGCCGCAGTTACCTGCTGGCGCTGGTGCTGAAAGGCCTCGCCGTGCCGGTGCTGCTGTGGCTGAGCTGGCGGCTGGGCACGCCGGCGGTGCGCATGCAGTTCCATGCGCGGCGCTGAGCGGGCGCGTCGGACGTTCAGCACGGGTTGGCGGGTGGCTCGGTATCCATGCAGGTGTTCGTCTCGGGAAGGGTGTCGATGCGCATTCCGTTTTCAGCAGTGATCGCGGCCGTCTTGCTGGCGGCCGCGCCGGTACGGGCGCAGGATCTTTCCGCGACCTGCCATGCCAGCAGCAGCTATGACCTGACCCTGCGTCCGCAGGACGTCCTGTTCGACCGGCCCACGCCGGCACCGATGCGGGTGGAATTGCACGACGGCAGCCTGCGCACCGACGGCGTCGCCGTCGCACTGACGCCAGCGCAGCAGGACCGGCTGAGCCTCTTCGAACGCGACCTGCGGGCGCTGGCGCCGCGGGTGCGTCAGGTCGCACGGAACGGCGTGGACATGGCGATGCAGGCGCTGCGTGCCGAGGTCGATGGGTTGGGTCTGAGCGCGGCGACCCGGGTCGAATTCGACCGGCGACTGGCCGCGCACGCGAGCGAACTGAAACAGCGCATCGCGAGCAGCCAGAGCACGCACGACTGGCAGGGCGACCTGATCCAGCAATATGCCAACCAGGTCAGCGCCGACCTGATGCCGCTGGTCGCCGGCGATCTCGGCCAGCAGGCGATCGACGCCGCGCTGGCCGGCGACCTGAGCGCCGCGGCCAGCCTGCGCGACCGCGCCGGTTCGCTGGTCACCACCCTGCAGCCTCGACTGCAGCAGCGCATGCAGGCGCTGCGTCCACAGATCGAGGCGCTGTGCCCGGCGATCGAGCGTCTCGCGCGATTGCAGCAGGGCCTGCGCGATGCCCACGGGCAGCCGCTGAACCTGCTGCAGGTCGGACCCACCGGCGGCGCGGCGGCGCCATCGGAGTGAACCGCGGCACCGGCTTGCCTGTGCGGTGCCGCATCGCGAAGATGGAACTCCCTTCACCGCAGGTCCCGGGCGAGGAGCGCGCATGGCCGTGTCACCGCAGGATGTCCTCGGGTTCTGGTTCGACCCGGCGCATGCCGCGAACTGGTTCGCGAAAGATGCGGCGTTCGACGGGGAAATTCGCCGACGCTTTGCCGCCGCCGCCGACGATGCGGCGCGCGGGCGGCTCGACGCGTGGGCCGACACCCCTTCCGGTTGGCTGGCGCTGCTGATCCTGCTCGATCAGTTCCCGCGCAATCTCCATCGCGGCGATGCGCAGTCCTGGGCCGCCGACGTCAAGGCACAGCGGGTTGCCCTGTCGGGTCTGGACGACGGGTTCGATCAGGCCTTGCCGCCGCTGCAGCGGGTATTCGCCTACCTGCCGCTGGAACACGCCGAGGACATGGGCCTGCAGCAGCGCGCGGTGGCCTTGTTCGAGGCGCTGCACGCGCAGGCACCCGCCGCGGAGCGCGTCCGCTTTGCCGGATTCCTGGACTATGCTCGGCGCCATCGCGAGGTGATCGCGCGCTTCGGCCGCTTTCCGCATCGCAATGCCGTGCTGGGCCGCGACAGCACGGCCGCGGAACGGGAGTACCTGGCGCAACCCGGCGCCGGCTTCTGACCCGTCCGCGGGCGCGCGGCATCCGTCACCGACCAGGGAGCAGGTCATGCGCAAAAGATTCGTCGTCGTTCTCATGTTCGCCCTCGGCACCGCCGCGCAGGCGTCCAGCACCTTGCGCGTGGGCAACCAGGTGCTGGTGGCGGGCGACAGCCAGGAGCGCGTGGTGGAGTTGCTGGGCAAGCCCTCCTCGAAGGTGCATCCCCGCCGGGCGCGGCGCGGCCGCGGCGGCGTGCAGGTGATCGAGCGCGATGCCGGCGGCGAGCGCTGGCGCTATCGCCGCGACGGCCACATCACCGTGGTGACGATCGTGGACGGGCGCGTCGAGGACATCGACGACCGCAAGCTCTGACGTCGCCGTCGCCCGGTTCATCCCCGGTTTGGTAGGCTGGCGCCGTTTCACCGCGCGAGCTGTCGTCATGCACGATTTCCTGGAGCAACTGCTGGGCGCCACGCTTTCCGAAGGCGTCATCCGGGCCGGGCTGAACCTGCTGGTGGCGCTGCTGATCCTGCTGGTCGGCACCTGGCTGGCGGGGCGGCTGGCCAATTTCAGCCAGCGCGCGCTGCAGCGGGCGGCGGTCGACGTCACCCTGGCCGGCTTCCTGCGCAACCTGATCTACGGCGCGCTGGTGGCGGTGCTGATCGTGATGGCGCTGGCCAAGGCCGGCGTGCCCTCGGCACCGCTGGTGGCGGCGCTGGGCGCCGGCGGGCTGGCGGTTGGCCTGGCCCTGCAGGGCTCGCTGAGCAACCTCGCCTGGGGCGTGCTGCTGGTGGTGTTCCGGCCGTTCCGCGTGGGCGACTACGTCAGCGCCGGCGGCACCGAGGGCACCGTGCAGAGCATCAACCTGATGCACACCCTGCTGGTGCTGCCGGACAACCGCGAGGCCACCCTGCCGAACGCGAAGATCGGCAGCGACGTCATCGTCAACTTCAACCGGCGCGGCACGCGGCGCTTCGAACTGAAACTGGCCGTCGGCCATCACGACGATACCGACCGGGTGATGGACGGCATCCGGCATCTGCTCGAGGCGGACGAGCGCGTGCTGGCGGACCCGGCGCCGGGCGTGTGGATCGAGAGCCTGGCCGGCCAGACGGTGAACCTGGTGGTGCGCGGCTGGACCGCGAGCGCCGACGGCTGGGCCACGCAGACCGACCTGCTGCGGGCGATCAAGCGGCAGGTCGACGCCGGCCAGATCAGCATCCCGACCGCGCCGCTGGAAGTGCGGCTGGTGGACGGCAAGGTGTTGCCGGCGTCCACCCGGGGCGCCGGCGACAGCTGAGCTACTGCACCGTCACCGCGCGCCGGTTGTCGGTGGAGACCTTGTCGATCAGCTCGTTGTACGGGTCGATGCCGGCCAGCGCGGGCTTGCCGTCGACGGTGACGGTGATCGTGCTGTCGCCATCGGCCACGCTGCGCTTTTCCAGGTACAGCGGCTTGCCTTCCTTGCCGGCGCCCTCGGCGGCGGCGAACACGCCGATCTCGATCGGGAAGTCGATCTTGCCCGGGGTTTCCTTGCCCTTGCCGTCGACGTAGACCTTGCCGGCGTGCACCTTCATGGTCACCGCGTACTTTCCGTCCGGCAGCTTCTTCGCGGTGGCGTCGGTCATGCGGTTGTCGAACAGGGTGATCTTCCAGAAGAAGTCGTCCAGCATCGGCTGCCACTGGGGGCCGAGCGCCGCGGACAGCGCATCCATGAATTCGCGCGAGGTGGTGTACGGCGGCTGCTGGAAGCCCTTGTCGATCAGGAACTGCTTGAGCATCGCGTCGAGCCTGTCCTCGCCGACGTAATCCTGCAGCGCGTAGAACACCATCGAACCCTTGCGGTAGTGGATGTAGGGCTGGTTCTCGACCCTGGCCAACGGTTCCTCGGCGACCTTCTCGGTGGCCCGGCCCACCAGGTACATGTCCAGTTCGTACTTGAGGAACTTGCGCATCTGGTTGGCGCCGTACTTGTGCTTCATCACCATCAGCGAGGAGTACTGCGCCAGCGATTCGCTGAGCATGGTGGAGCCCTGCATGTTGGCGCCGATCACGCGGTGCGCCCACCACTGGTGGGCCACTTCGTGCGCGGTCACGTCGTAGACGTAATCGAGTTTGGACTTGTCGCGCAGGTCGGCGATGAAGCCGATCGACTCGGAGAACGGGATGGTGTTGGCGAACGACTGCGCGAAGGTCGCATAGCCCGGGAACTCCACGATGCGCAGCTGCTTGAACTGGTACGGCGTGTAGTGGCTGTCGTAGTAGTCCAGCGAATCGCTTGCGCTCTCGATCATGCGGTCCACGTTCCAGGCGTGCGCCGGGTTGTAGTACACCGAGATCGCCACGCCGTCGTGCTGCACGCTCTTCACCGCGTAGCGCGCCGACAGGTATGCGAAGAAGTTCAGCATCGGCTGTTCCATCCTGTAGTGGAAATAGCGCCGGCCATTGGCCGTCCATTCCTTCTGCAGCATGCCCGGCGCCAGCGCGATCTGGTCGGCGGCGGTGGACACGGTGGTGTCGAAGCTGATCCAGTCGGCGTCGTTGCTGATGTAGGTGTTGGCGCGCGCGGCCTGGTCGCCCAGCGGCGGCATGCGCGGCACGTCCTCCTTCAGGCCGTACTTGCGCCGGTCGTTGCGGTCGGTGAGCTGCACCCGGCTCTGGTAGCCGAACTGCGGCATGACGAGGTTGTTGAAGAACGTGCCGTTGTGGGCCAGGAAGGTGCCCGAGGCATCGTTGGTGAAGCCCTTCGGGGCGTATTCGAGGGTGAAGTCGAACGACATCGACGCCCCCGGCGCCAGCGGCGTCTTCAGCCGGTAGATGGTGAAACCCAGCCGCTTGTCGGCACTGACCGTGTCGTGCGGCGCGAACTCGAGCGACTTCACGGTGAAATCGTCGGTGAAGTTCACGTACAGCTCGCTGATCGGCGTGGCGTGCTTGTTGACCAGGGTGTAGTGGGCGCGGATGTCCAGCTTGCGGCGGTTCGGATAGATGTCGACGTCGGCCTTCACCGCGGTGATCCGCGGCTGCGGCGCGTCCTTGTACTTCGCGTACTTCTTCTCGTAGTCGGCGCGCTGGATCTTCTGCGCGGTGCTGCTGGTGAACCGGTTGAGGACGTTGGTGTTGTAGTAGATCCAGCCGCCGCTGCCGATGAAGGCGGCGAGCGCCAGTGCCAGCGTCACCACCGCCGGCGCGCGCAGGCGGGCGCGGGCCTCACGCCAGCGCTCGCGCCAGGACTGGCTGGTGCCGCGCACCCAGAACAGCGCGGCCAGCACCAGCAGCACCACCGCGAAGCAGGCCCAGTAGAAGTCGAACCACAGCACGCCCTCGAGGAAATGGCCGTAGCCGTTGAGGTCCGAGTACGGCGCGCCGGGATTGGTGCCGTAGTTGTAGATGTGCTGCTCCCAGTGCAGCAGGTCGAAGCCGATCGCGCTGAGCACCAGCCACACGATGGTCAGCAGGTAGCCGAGGAACTTGTTGTTGGACAGCACCTGGAAGAACACCGCCAGCACCGCCAGCAGCACGAACGGGATCGCCTGCAGCGCCAGCGTCTGCAGGTACAGGCCCGGCTCCAGGTTGGTGTAGCCGTGGCCGAGCTGCCAGCCGATGCCGACCAGCGCGCCGATCAGCAGGAAACACGCGATGACCGCCAGCAGGCTGCCCAGCTTGGCGGTCAGCGGCACCCAGTCCGGCACCGGGAACGCGTCGCTGACCTCGGCCGAGCGCTGGCTGCGCTCGCGCCAGACCAGTTCGCCGGCGTAGAAGGTGATGATGATGTACAGCAGCCACTGGAAGCCGCCCTCGATGTTGCCGAGCACCTGGTGCGTCACCGGGTAGGTCGCGGTGCCGTAGATCTGGCCGGACAGCATGAAGGCGCCGAACAGGTTGGCCAGGCCCAGCGCCAGCATCACCAGGAACGGCACGCCGCGCAGCACGCTGAAGGTGTCGAACACGAACTGCGTGCGCAGCTGCAGCAGGTGGGCGCGCAGGTTGCCGGCCAGGCTCACCCGCGGCAGTGCCAGCGCGGCCGACACCGCCTGCGGCCGCAACATCGGCGGCTCCGCCCGCTTCTTGCGTCGCGGCAGCTGCAGGCCTTCGCGGTTGGGCCGGAACAGCACCGCGGCGAGGCCGAGCATCGCCATGCTCACGCCCATCCACAGCAGGCGGTTGAACAGCAGCACGCCGCTCAGCGCCGGCAGCGCGTGGTTGCTCTGGTCGGCCGACCAGTAGCGCGTGACGATGCCCAGCGTGCGCCCGCCGAACGGGTCGAGCATCGCGGCCAGGTAATGGTTGTTGACGTCCTTGGTCAGCTGGCCCACCACGCCCTGCAGCACGAAGTAGGCGATCACCCCGATGTAGGTGGCCAGCAGCGAGCGGGTGGTGGTGGCCAGCAGGTAGAGCAGGGCGGCGATGAAGAGCATGTCCGGCAGCACCATCACGCCGAAGGCCCAGGCGTAGCCGTGCCAGTCGGCCGGCCCCAGCCGCCCCGCGTCGACCCACGGCATCATGCCGCCCAGCGCGATGCCCAGCGCGCAGGTCAGCATGATCGCCAGCGAGGCGGCGTAGCCGGCGGCGAAGCGGCCGCCGAGGTAGGCGCCGCGGCCCATCGGCGTGGCGAACAGCAGCTCCGAGGTGCGCAGGTCGAAATCGCGCAGGGCGGCGGCGGCGACAAAGATGGTGACCAGGAAGATGCTCAGCACGGTCAGCACGGTGAGCAGGCGCACGATCACCAGCGGCGCGTTGCGCAGCACGTTGCCGCTGGCGCCACCGAGGGTCACCGCATCGCTGCTGGCCAGCGCGAACGCAATCGCGCCGAAGGCCAGCGCCACGATCCAGAACAGCGGCGCCTTCAGCTGCTGGCGCAACTCGAAGCGGAATATTTCAAGAAAGGTCGACGGCGAGAACATCATGGGTCCCTGTCTGGGCTGGTCGGCGGGTGGTCGGTCGCGCTCAGGCCGCCCGGGCCGTCGCCTGGGCGCGCAGGTGGCCGAAGTAGACGTCCTCCAGGTCCGGCGCCACGGCTTCGAAACCCGCTTCGGGCAGGGTGTCGGCCAGCACGTGCAGCAGGGTGCGGCCGCCGGCGAGGCGGGTGGACAGGATCGTCATGCGGGCGCGGTAGCCGTCCAGCTCGGCCTTGTCGATCGTGCGGCGCCAGACCCGGCCTTCCAGCGAGCGGATGGCCTCGGCCGGCTCGCCGGCCAGCAGCACCTGGCCCTGGCCGATGATCGCCATGCGCGAGCACAGGTCGGTGACGTCCTCCACGATGTGGGTGGACAGGATCACCACCATCCGCTCGCCCAGCTCGGCCAGCAGGTTGAGGAAGCGGTTGCGTTCCTCCGGGTCGAGGCCGGCGGTGGGTTCGTCGACGATGATCAGGCGCGGTTCGCCGATTAGTGCCTGGGCAATGCCGAAGCGCTGGCGCATGCCGCCGGAGTAGGTGCCGAGCTTGCGCTTGCGCACGTCCCACAGGTTGACCTGGCGCAGCAGCGCCTCGACCAGTTCGCGCCGCTCGCTCTTCACGGTGACGCCCTTGAGCACGGCGAAATGCTCCAGCATCGCCTCCGCCGAGACTTTCGGATACACGCCGAATTCCTGCGGCAGGTAGCCGAGCAGGCGGCGGGTGGCCTGCTTGTCGGCGAGCAGGTCCATACCGTCCAGCGTGATGGTGCCTTCGTCCGGGTCCTGCAGCGTGGCGATGGTGCGCATCAGCGAGGATTTGCCCGCGCCGTTGGGGCCGAGCAGGCCGAACATGCCGGCGGGGATGTCCAGCGAGACGCCACGCAGCGCCCGCACGCCATTGGCGTAGGTCTTGGAAAGGTCACGTAGGATCAGCATGTAGGTTCCTGTGTCGCGTACCGCGGGTTGCTTTGGCGTGAGATTAGGGCAGGGGGCGGTACCCCCGCGCCGGCTCAAGGTAATGCATACGCCAGCGAATGGAAGGTGCCATTGGTACGGGCCGGTCCCGGCCGGCCGGGCGCGGCGGACGCGCCTTGGTTATCATTGACGTCTTGACCGGCCCGCGCCATCCCCGAGCGCCGCGCCAGAGCCTTGCAGGAGTCACCATGGCCGACCTCAAAGAAGCCCGCATCCCCGATATCGGCCACGACGGCGTGCCCGTCATCGAAGTGCTGGTCAAGGCCGGCGACAAGGTCGAGAAGGACCAGAGCCTGGTCACGCTGGAGTCGGACAAGGCCACGATGGAAGTGCCCGCGCCCTTCGCCGGCACCATTCGCGAGATGAAGCTCAAGGTGGGCGACGAGGTTTCCGAAGGCACCGTGATCGCCACGCTGGAAGTGGACGGCACCGCCGCCTCCGCGTCGCCCTCTCCCGCGCCGGCAACGGGCGGCGAGGCGGGCGCCCCGGCCCCGGCTGCCGCGCCCGCCCCGCAAGCGGCAAAACCGGCGCCTGCGCCCGAGCCGCCGCCTACCCCGATCGCCGGCGAAGGCGTGCAGCCGGGCAATACGCCCGAGGGCGACATCCCCCGCCCGCGCCAGCCGCTGGATGCCTCGGTGGTGATGTCCGGCGACGTGCCCTATGCCACCCCGGCCATCCGCGCCTTCGCGCGCGAGCTGGGCGTGGACATCCGCCAGGTCAAGGGTAGCGGCCGCGGCGGCCGCATCCAGCGCGAGGACGTGAGCGGCTATGTCAAGCACGCGCTGGCCTCCGGCGCGCGTCCGGCGGCCGGCGCCGCCTCGGTGGGCGGCTTGAGCCTGCTGCCGTGGCCGAAGGTCGATTTCGCCAAGTTCGGCGAGATCGAGGAGAAACCGCTCACCCGCATCCAGAAGATTTCCGGCGCCAACCTGGCGCGCAACTGGGCGATGATCCCGCACGTCACCCAGCACGAGGACGCCGACATCACCGAGATGGAGGCCTTCCGCAAGCAGCTCGGCGCCGAGAACAAGGATCTGAAGATCAGCCCGCTGGTGTTCCAGATCAAGGCGGTGGTGGCGGCGCTCAAGGCCTTCCCGCAGTTCAACGCCTCGCTGGACGAATCCGGCGAGAAACTGATTCTCAAGAAATACTTCCACATCGGCATCGCGGTGGACACGCCCGACGGCCTGGTGGTGCCGGTGATCCGCGACTGCGACCAGAAGGGCCTGCTCGAGCTGGCCCGCGACCTGGCCGGGATCTCGAAGAAGGCGCGCGAGAAGAAGCTCGGCCCGGCGGAGATGTCCGGCGGCTGCTTCTCGATCAGCTCGCTCGGCGGCATCGGCGGCACCTACTTCACGCCGATCGTCAACGCGCCGGAAGTGGCCATCCTCGGCGTCTCCAAATCGGTGACCAGGCCGGTGTGGAACGGCGAGCAGTTCGAGCCGCGGCTGATCCTTCCGCTATCGCTGTCCTACGACCACCGCGTCATCGACGGTGCCTTGGCGGCGCGCTTCGCCTCGTTCCTGGCCGGCCAGCTGGGGGACATCCGCCGGCTGCTGCTGTAACGGCTCCCCGGTGGCGCCGGTGCAGGCCCTGTTGGATCTTCCGCTGGCAGCGCCGGCGTGGCTGGCGTTGCCGATGGCGCAGTGGCTGGACAGCAGCCTGCTGCGCGGGGGCGGCTTCGAGCTCACGGTAGGCTCGCTGGTCGCCGCCATCCTGCTGTTCGTGGTGTGCGTGCTGCTGTCCGCGCTGTTGCGCCGGCTGCTGCGGCGCTATGCGCGGCGCTACGAGAGCGTCAACCCTTCGTCGGTGTACGTGGTGGGGCGGCTGCTGCACTACGTCCTGCTGCTGATCGGTCTGCTGCTCGCGCTGAACGCCACCGGCATCCCGATGGCCCGCTTCACCGTGTTCGCCGGCGCGCTGGGCGTCGGCCTGGGTTTCGGCTTGCAGGCCATCTTCAACAACTTCGTCTGCGGCGTGGTGCTGCTGTTCGATCGCAGCCTCAAGGTCGGCGATTTCGTCGACCTCGCCTCCGGCGTGCATGGCCGCGTGCGCGACATCGGCATCCGCGCCACCCGCATCACCACCAACGACGACATCGACATCGTGGTGCCGAACTCCGAGTTCGTGAATGGCCGCGTGGTGAACTGGACCGTGCGCGAGGGCTTCCGTCGCCTGAAAGTGCCCTTCCACGTGGCCTACGCCAGCGACAAGGACGCGGTTAAACAGGCCGCGCTGGAAGCGTCGCGAGCGGTGGACTTCACCCTGACCCAGGAAGGCGAAAAGGCGCCGCAGGTGCGCCTGGTGGCGTTCGGCGAATGGGCGATGGAGTTCGAACTGGTGGTGTGGCTCAACGCCGAGGCCACGCGTCGTCCCGGCGCCGCCAGCGCCGCGTACAACTGGGCGCTGCATGACGCGCTGCTGGCGCACGGCATCCGCATCCCGCTGCCGCAACGCGACGTGCGGTTGTTCCAGCCCCTGTCCGATACCGCTGTCCCCTGATCCGCGGCCGGCGTCCCGCGCCGGCTGCCTGAAACCGCGAGGAAATACCCATGGCCAACACCATCGAAATCAAGGTTCCCGACATCGGCGGCCACGACAACGTCCCGGTGATCGAGGTGCTGGTGAAGGCCGGCGACACGGTGGCGAAGGACCAGAGCCTGGTCACGCTCGAATCGGACAAGGCGACCATGGAGATCCCTTCCACCGCCGCCGGCGTGATCCGGGAGCTCAAGCTCAAGGTGGGCGACGAGGTATCCGAAGGGGCCGTGATCGCCGTGCTGGAAACCGCCGGTGCGACCGTCCCGACACCCTCTTCTCCCTCCCGGGGAGAAGGGGCGGATGAGGGGGCGCGGTCGCCGGGTCGATCCAGCGAAGAAGCGACCAGCAGCAACCAGTCCTCCGCAAGCCCCGTCCCCTCATCTCAATCCGCTTCCCGCGGGGGAGAGGAGGCGAAGCCGCCGCAAGCGGCGACTTCATCCGGAAGGAAGCCGGACATCGAATGCAAGCTGGTCGTGCTCGGCTCCGGCCCCGGTGGCTACTCCGCCGCGTTCCGCGCCGCCGACCTCGGCGTCGACACCGTGCTGGTCGAGCGCTACGACAGCCTGGGCGGCGTCTGCCTCAACGTGGGCTGTATCCCGTCCAAGGCGTTGCTGCACGCCGCGGCGGTGATCGAGGAGGCCGAAGCCATGGCCGCGCACGGCGTCGCGTTCGGCGCGCCGAAGATCGACCTCGACAAGCTGCGCAGCTTCAAGGCCAAGGTGGTCGGCCAGCTCACCGGCGGTCTGGCCGGCATGGCCAAGGCGCGCAAGGTGCGCACGGTGACGGGCACCGGCATGTTCGTGTCTCCCAACGAAATGGAAGTCCAGACGGCCGAAGGCACCAAGCTGCTGCGCTTCGAGCACGCGATCATCGCCGCCGGTTCGCAGGCCGTGCGGCTGCCGATGTTCCCGTGGGACGACGAGCGCGTGATGGATTCCACCGGCGCGCTGGAATTGAAGGACATCCCGAAGAACCTGCTGGTGGTCGGCGGCGGCATCATCGGGCTGGAGATGGCCACGGTGTATGCCGCGCTGGGCAGCGCGGTCACCGTGGTCGAGTTCATGGACCAGCTCATTCCCGGCGCCGACGCCGACCTGATCAGGCCGCTGGCCAAGCGCCTCGCCGGCAAGCTCAAGGGCGTGCACCTGAAAACCAAGGTGGTGACGGCCAAGGCCACGAAGAAAGGCATCGAGGTCGGCTACGAGGGCGACAGCATCCCCGAAACCACGCTGTTCGACCGCGTGCTGGTCGCGGTCGGCCGCTCGCCGAACGGCGGCAAGATCGGCGCGGACAAGGCCGGCGTGGCGGTGACCGAGCGCGGCTTCATCAACGTCGACACGCAGATGCGCACCAACGTGCCGCACATCTTCGCCATCGGCGACCTGGTGGGCCAGCCGATGCTGGCGCACAAGGCCACCCACGAGGCGCATGTCGCGGCGCAGGCCGTGGCCGGGCAGAAGAGCCACTTCGACGCGCGGGTGATCCCGTCGGTGGCCTACACCGATCCGGAAATCGCCTGGGTCGGCGTGACCGAGCGCGAGGCAAAGGAGAAGGGCCTGAAGGTCGGCGTGGGCAAGTTCCCGTGGGCTGCCTCCGGCCGCGCCATCGGCATCGACCGCACCGAGGGCTTCACCAAGCTGATCTTCGACGAGGCAACCCACCGCATCGTCGGCGCCGGCATCGTCGGCGTACACGCCGGCGACCTGATCTCCGAACTGGCGCTGGCCATCGAGATGGGCGCCGAAGCGGCGGACATCGCGCTTACCATCCACCCGCATCCGACCCTGGGCGAATCGGTGGGCATGGCGGCGGAAGTCTACGAAGGCACCATCACCGACCTGTACGTGCCGAAGAGGAAATAGGCGCGCTCTCGTCCGTCGGTCGCCGATCCGCTCGACCACTGAACCCCCTTTCCATGGTAACGAAATACATGAAGCTCTCGGTTCCGTTCGTGCAGTTGCCCGTCCAGTTCGACCATGGCCGCCTGCTGGAGGAAATTCGCGCACTGGATCCTTCGAGCTGGATGGAGCACCCGCAGAAATTTCCCGGCAATTTCGCCTTGCCGCTGATCTCCGTGGGCGGCGATCCGCTCAGCGACGCGATCGCGGGTCCGATGCGGCCGACCGCGAACCTGCAGCGTTGCCCCTACCTGACCCAGGTGCTGCACCGGATTGGCGCGGTGTGGGGCCGCACCCGGCTGATGAAGCTCAGTGGTGGCGCGGAGGTGACCCCGCACGCGGACATCAGCTACTACTGGCGCCAGCGGGCCCGGGTGCATGTGCCGATCGTGACCACGCCGGGCGTGCGTTTCCTGTGCGGGGATCGCGAGGTCAACATGGCCGCCGGCGAATGCTGGATCTTCGACACCTGGCGCCCGCACCGGGTGATCAACGCGGCGGATGACGAGCGCATCCACCTGGTGGCCGATACCGTCGGCAGCGAGTCGTTCTGGGACATGGTGGGTCGGGGGCGTGCACCCGGCCAGGGCGCGTTCGATGGCTGGCGCTCCGAACCCTTCCTGCCGTCGTCGGGCGGGGTCGCCGAGCTGGCCTATGAATCGGTCAACGTTCCCGAGGTGATGACGCCCTGGGAAATGCGCGAACACCTGATGTTCCTGCTTGGCGAGGTACAGCCGCATCCGCAACTGGGGGCGACACAACAGGCGGTGGCGCGTTTCCTGCCTGCCTGGTTCGCGTTGTGGGCGCAATACGGTACCGACCAGGCAGGTTGGCCCCGTTACCGCGCGCTGCTCGACGGCCTCGACGAGCTGCTGGGCCGGGTCGCCGCGCCGTTGCAGCTGAAGAACGGTGCGCAGTTGGTCGCCTGCGCGCGCGCGATGATCCTGGACGTGGCCCTGGCCGACCGCAGCAAGAATCTCGGTGCGTATGAACCCCGTGCCCCGGCAAGCGCGGGTTCCGCCAGGACGCCCGCGTCGCGTCCCGGCAGGGATCCCGATTTCGACCGACCGGTGTTCGTGGTGTCGTCACCGCGATCGGGGTCGACCTTGTTGTTCGAGACGCTGGCGCAGGCGCCGGGCCTGGCGACCATCGGCCGTGAAGGTCACGCGCTGTTCGAAGGCATGGCGGCGCTGAATGCCGGCATGCGCGGCTTTGAATCCAATCGCCTTGCGGCCGCCGACGCGACGCCGGCGGTCAGCGAGGAGTTGCGCCAGCGGCTGCTCGCCGAGTTGCGCGACCGCGACGGCCGGCCGCCGGGCGAGCGCCCGGTCCGCGTGATGGAGAAGACGCCGAAGAACGCATTGCGCGTGCCGTTCCTGGCACAGGTGTTTCCCGAGGCGCACTTCGTCTACCTGTATCGCGACCCGCGCCAGACGCTGAGCAGCATGATCGAGGCGTGGCAGTCCGGAAACTTCCGCACCTATCACGAACTCCCCGGCTGGCAGGGCCTGCCCTGGTCACTGCTGCTGGTGCCCGGCTGGCGCGAGCTGAACGGTCGGCCCTTGCCGGAAATCGTGGCGGCGCAGTGGGAAAGGACCACGCGCACCCTGCTGGATGACCTGGATGCCTTGCCTGCCGAGCGCTGCCACGTCATGCGGTTTGACGCATTCCTGGCCGATCCGGATGCGCAGATGCAGCGGCTTTGCGCTGAGCTTGGGCTGGCATGGGATCGCTCGCTCGGCGCCGCGTTGCCGCTGTCGCGCTACACGGTTTCCCCGCCGGATGCGGAGAAGTGGCGGCGGCATGCCGACCTCATCGAGCCTTTGCTCCCGGCGTTGCAGGACACCATCGACCGGGCAAACAGGTTTGTCGCCGACCACGGCGGCTGACGGCGCCGAGCTGGCGGACACTGTCTGCCCGAAAGCCACCGCTTCAGGAGCGCGCTTGTGCGCGATGCTCCGTGATCGACACCGGCGCCGCGGAAGGCATCGCGCGCAACGCGCTCCTACGAGGGCGTCGCGGTTGTTCGGGGGGGTGGTTGCCAGTGTCCGAGCAGCCAGGACGCAGCGAGGCAGCCGCCCAGTGCCAGCAGCCAGCCTAGCGTCGACCCGGGGAATGCCGGCAGCAGCTCGCCGAACGGTTGCAGCCAGGCGTGGCCGTAGATCGCCGTCACGATGCCGGCAGCAAGGATCAGCGCCCCACCGAGCGCGAGCAGCAGCGCGGACTCGAGACGACCACCGGACGTGACTTGCCGCGAGGGTGCGGCGGCCACGCGGGCGGCCACCTGTCGTGCAAAATCCGCGGGCAACGCGTCCGGCAGCGGTTCGCGCAGGGTGCGCGAGAGCAGCCGATAGCGCCGGCTGCGCGCGTCGTCGCCGGCGGGGTCGAGGTGCAGGCGCTCGCGGCGCATGGCGCTTTCCTGGGCCAGCCATTCGCGCTCCTGCGCGGGGTCGTCGAAGGGCGGGACGTGGTCGTCGATGTGCTGGATCATGCTGCAACTCCGGTCCGTGTTTCGAGCGCACCGCGCAGGCGCAGGCGCGAGCGGAACAGGTGGCTC
This sequence comes from Rhodanobacter sp., assembly GCA_049650465.1. Taxonomy (GTDB): domain Bacteria; phylum Pseudomonadota; class Gammaproteobacteria; order Xanthomonadales; family Rhodanobacteraceae; genus Rhodanobacter. Next base: position 118,617 of record JBASAF010000024.1, read on the forward strand.
TTGATGGTGCCGCTGGCCAGCCCGGTGATCCGGGCGATCTCCGGAATGCTGGCTTCCTCGAGGTAGTACAGGGTCAACACGGTGCGCTGCAGGGGCGGCAATCGTTCGATCGCCTCATGCAGGTGCCGGCGGGTCTCCTCGTCGGCGCAGGCGGCCTCCAGGTCGAAGCCGTCGCCGACGTTCTCCAGCCATGCGCCGTCGTCGTCGCTGTTGTCGACGAGCGGGACCCGCCTTCGTTCCAGGTGCCGCAGCGCGATGGTGTAGGCCACGCGGCCGATCCAGGACTTGAGCGCGCTCTCGCCGCGGTACTGGTGCAGGCACTGGTGCACGCGCAGGAAAGTGTCCTGGCACAGCTCGCGCGCGTCCTCCGGATTGCGCACCATGCGCTGGATGATGTGCCAGCACAGCCCCTGGTGCTCGCGCACGAGGCGTTCGAACGCGCCCGGCCGGTTGGCCAGCACGGCGTCGACCAGGTCGCGGTCGGAGCGGCTTTGGGTCTCATCCATGGGGCTATGGATACGTGCCGGCGGGAAACGGTTGCGGCCATCCTGCTGCAACCGTTCGGAGAATGCCCGTATCCAAGGTCACGCAGGTCCATCATTTGCCCATCGAGGAGTCGCCCATGAATTTCGAAACCCTGATCCCGATCAGCCTGTTCGTCTGCATTGCCTACGCCATCAAGGTGGTGGTGGACGCGCGGGTGCGTCACCGCATGGTCGCCGCCGGCGGTTCGGCGGACCTGGTCGACTCCGTGCTGCGCGACGAGGAACTGCGCCGGCGCCATTCCTCGCTGCGCTGGGGCATCGTGCTGCTGGCGCTGGCGGTCGGCTTCGGCCTGATCCAGTGGTTCGACTGGCGCGAGGTCACCCCGGGCATGATCGCCGTGCTGGCCGGTGCGACGGGCCTGGGCAACCTGGTGTTCTTCGCGGTCTCGCGCAAGCTGGGCTGAAGCTGGTTCAATGGCGGGCATTGCCGTGTCGCCGGCATGCCCGCCGGGAAGGACCGAAGCGTGAACGAGCAGCTGTTGTTCAACCTGGTGGACTTGGCCGGCACGTTCGCGTTCGCGATCAGCGGCGCGACCGCGGCCCGGCGCGGCAACCTCGATCTGTTCGGCATCCTGGCAATCGCCTTCATCACCGCGTGCGGCGGCGGCATCGTGCGCGATCTGTGCATCGGCGCGATCCCGCCGGCCGGCCTGTCGGACTGGCGCTACCTGTTCACCGCCGTGGTCGCCGCGCTGCTGACCATCGTGGCCTATCCGTGGGTGGAGCGGCTGACCTATCCGGTGCGGCTGTTCGATGCGATGGGGCTGGGCCTGTTCGCCGTGTACGGCGCGCACAAGGCGCTGCTCTACGGCAACAACGCCGAGGTGGCGATCCTGCTCGGCGTGGTCACCGCCGTCGGTGGCGGCATGGCGCGCGATGTGCTGCTGGCGCGGGTGTCGATCGTGCTGCAGCGGGAAATCTACGCATCGGCCGCGCTGATCGGCGCGTCGCTGGCCGTGCTGGGCGAATACCTCGACTGGCCCGCCGTGTGGGCGACCTGGTTGCCGATCGTGGCGTGCTTCGGTCTGCGGTTCCTGTCGCTGCGCCTACACTGGAACCTGCCGCGCTTCGGGCGCCGCGACCCGCACTGAGCCGGCCTCCGGCACGGCCGGGCGGATGACCGCCATTGGTCACCTTTGCCCGCTCGGCATCGCATGGTAGTTTTCCGGATTCGGGCGGGGAGCCCGCATCTCAGGAAGCCGCTACATGACCGCAGCCAGCGTGCGCATCGAATCCGTCACCAAGCGCTTTTCCGGACACACCGCGGTGAACCGCCTGTCGCTGGAAATCCCGCCGGGCGGCATCTTCGGGCTGCTTGGACCCAATGGCGCGGGCAAATCCACCACGATCCGCCTGATCATGGGCATCCTGGAGCCGGACGAGGGCAAGATCGTGCTGTTCGACTCGCCGCACAACAGCCGCGCGCTGTCCCAGCGCATCGGCTACCTGCCGGAAGAGCGCGGGCTGTACAAGAAGATGAAGGTGCTCGACCACCTGATCTTCCTGGGCGAGACCAAGGGCATCGGCCGCGCCGACGCGCGCAAGCGCGCGCAGGCCTGGCTGGAGCGGCTCGGCGTCAGCGACTGGGCGCAGAAGAAGGTCGAGGACCTGTCCAAGGGCATGCAGCAGAAGGTGCAGTTCGCCGGCGCGCTGCTGCACGAGCCCGAGCTGGTCATCCTCGACGAACCGTTCTCCGGCCTCGACCCGGTCAACGCGCAGGTGATGAAGGACATCGTGGTGGCGATCGCCGCCGAGGGCCGCACCGTGCTGTTCTCCACCCACGTGATGGAGCAGGCCGAGCGCATGTGCGACCGCATCGCCATCATCGCGCGCGGCGAGATGGTGGTGAACGGCACCGTGGCGCAGGTCAAGGAGGATTTCGGCGGCCGCCACGTGGCGCTGGGCTTCACCCATGACAAGGCGCGCGCCGCGAACATCCTGGCCGATCGCGCGCTGATCGCCCGCGTCGACGATTACGGTGCCTCCGCCGAGCTGCAGATGGCCGATGGAGCCGATCCCGAGCAGCTGCTTTCCGCGCTGGTGCGCGAAGGCGTCGGCCTGCGCCGCTTCGAGGTGGTCGAGCCGTCGCTGCATGCCATTTTCATCGCCAAGGTCGGCGCCGATGCCGCCACCGCCCACGCCGGAGTCGCCGCATGAAGAAGATCCTTGCCGTTGTCCGGCGCGAGTTCGTCGAGCGCGTGCGCACCAAGGCGTTCGTGATTTCCACCGTGCTGCTGCCGGTGTTCATGGTGGCGATGGTGCTGTTGCCCGCGCTGATGATGAGCGGCGGCGACCGCACCAGCCGGGTGGCCGTGGTGGATGCCTCCACCACGAATCTCGGCCAGCGCGTCAGCCAGGCACTCGAGGCGGAAAAGATCGGCAAGGGGGCCGACGCCAAGTCGCGGTACACCGTGCAGGTGTTCCCGGCCGGCGGCGACGACCTTGCCAAGGTGCGTGACGGATTGATCGCCGAGACCGGTTTCTCCAGCAGCAAGAAGAAGGACGGCTGGAACGGCGTGCTGGTGCTCACCGACGCGACGCTCTCCACAGGCAAGCTGGCCTACTACGGCGGCAATGTCGGTTCGCTGGACGCCATGAGCAAGTTGCAGCGCGCGGTGTCGAGTGCGCTGACCGGCGTGCGCCTGGCCAAGTCCGGCGTGGACACGGCCCTGCTGAAAGAGGCGATGAAGCCGGCCGACATGGACACCACCAAGGTCACCGACGGCAAGCAGACCGGCCAGAGCGGCACCGAGTCCTACCTGATCGCGTACTTCATGGGCTTCATCCTGTACATCGCGATCCTGATCTACGGCCAGCAGACGATGACCTCGGTGATCGAGGAAAAGACCTCGCGCATCATGGAGGTGCTGACCTCCTCGCTGACCCCGTTCCAGATGCTGCTGGGCAAGGTGTTCGGCGTGGGCCTGGCGGGTTTGGCGCAGATGGCGATCTGGGGTGGCACGGTGCTCGTGCTCAGCAGCCAGCGTCTGCCGCTGGCCGGCATGTTCGGGATGAGCGCGGACGCCGCGCAGAGCTTTCCGATTCCGAGTATGCCGCCGGCGTTGCTGGTGGTGTTCCTGCTGTATTTCGCGCTCGGCTTCCTGCTCTACGGCGCGCTGTACGCGGCGATCGGCGCGATGTGCAACACGATCCAGGAAACCCAGCAGTACGCGACCTTCATCACCTTGTTCATCATCGTCGGCTTCTTCACGGTGTTCGCCCTGATCAAGGACCCGACCGGCCCGCTCGGCGTGACGATGTCCTACATCCCGTTCTTCGCGCCGTTCACGATGCCCGTGCGCTGGTCGCTGACCTCGGTGCCGCCACTGGAACTGGCGCTGTCGCTGACGTTGATGGTGGTCGCCCTGCTGGCCTGCGTGTGGCTGGCGGCGCGGATCTACCGCACCGGCATCCTGATGTACGGCAAGAAGCCGTCGTGGGGCGAGTTGTGGCGCTGGATCCGGGCGTGAGCGTCGCCTACACGCGGTAGGCGACGGTCTTCATCAGCATCGAGCTCACGTGCATCACCTGCGGCAGCGGAAAGGGCAGCTCGATGCCGCCACGCTGCTGCGCGGCCTCGGCATGGCGGATCTCGTCGGCCTGCATCGTCGCCAGCACCGCGCGCGAGCGCGCATCCTGCGGCGGCAGCTTTTCCAGGTGTTCGGCCAGGTGGGTTTCCACCTGGCGCTCGGTTTCCACCACGAAACCGAGGCTGAGCGGGTCGCCGGCCAGCGCGGCGGCGGCACCGATCGCATAACTGCCGGCGTACCACAGCGGATTGAGCAGGCTGGGGCGGCTGTGCAGCTGTTGCAGGCGCTCGGCGCACCAGGCCAGGTGGTCGGTTTCCTCGCTCGCGGCGTGCAGCAGGTGTTCGCGGTTGTCGGCGTCGCGCGCCAGCGCGGCCTGGCCCACGTAAAGCGCCTGGGCGCAGACCTCGCCGGTATGGTTGACTCGCATCAGGCCGGCGGCGTGGCGGCGCTCGGCTTCGTCGAGGTCGGCCTCGGCCATGCCCGCGGCGGGCGAGGGGCGCATGGCGGGCGGCGTGCCGGCGATCGCTTCCAGGGCGCGTTCGCCGGCCATCAGCAGGCGATCGAGGCGGTTCAGGTGACGGATGCTCATGGTCTTCCAGGCGGCGGGCAGGGGCGGGACTTCTCAAGCCCGCCGGCGTTCATGCTATCATTGCCAACTCACAGCTCGCCGGCCGGTGGGCTTGCGCCCTGGATGACAGCTCCGCTATCATCTTGCGCCTTTGTTCCACCGAAGCATGCTTCCCATCATGGGTACCGCCTCCCGGCGGTCGACAGGTATTTGAAATGAAAACGTTCAGCGCCAATGCCGACAACGTCAAGCGCGACTGGTTCGTGGTCGATGCCACGGACAAGACGCTCGGTCGCCTGTCGACCGAGATCGCCCGTCGTCTGCGCGGCAAGCACAAGCCGGAGTACACCCCGCATTGCGACACCGGCGATTATATCGTGGTGGTCAATGCCCAGAAGGTGCATGTCACCGGCGCCAAGCTGGACGACAAGATGTACCACCGCTTCACCGGCTACGTCGGCAACCTGAAGACCATGAGCCTGAAGGACCTGCTGGCCACCCACCCGGAGCGCGTGATCGAGATCGCCGTCAAGGGCATGTTGCCGAAGAACCCGCTGGGCCGCGAGATGTACCGCAAGCTCAAGGTGTACGGCGGCGCCGAACATCCGCATACCGCACAGCAGCCGCAGGCGCTGGAGATCTGAGGAAAATGAGCATGACGACCCAGCAGAATTACGGCACCGGCCGCCGCAAGACCTCCGCCGCCCGCGTGTTCCTGCGCAAGGGCAGTGGCGCCATCGAAGTCAACGGCAAGCCGCTCGAGCAGTTCTTCGGTCGCGAGACCTCCTGCATGATCGTGCGCCAGCCGCTGGAACTGACCGAGAGCACCGGCAAGTTCGACATCAAGGTGACGGTCGCCGGTGGCGGCATCACCGGCCAGGCCGGCGCGATCCGCCTGGGCATCGCCCGCGCGCTGGTCGAGTACGACGAGAGCCTGAAGTCGCCGCTGCGCAAGGCCGGTTTCGTGACCCGCGACGCCCGCGAGGTCGAGCGCAAGAAGATCGGCCTGCACAAGGCCCGTCGTGCGACCCAGTTCTCCAAGCGCTAAACTAAGTTCTACAGCCCCGTCGCCAAGCGGTAAGGCACCTGACTCTGACTCAGGCATTCGGTGGTTCGAATCCATCCGGGGCTGCCAATCAAATCAAGTATTTGCGTGGTGGCCAGCGCCTTCAGATACTTGCGTCGCTGCAGTTCAGTCGCCGTTTGTAACCGGCTGCACCTGCCGAGACATGCACATCCTGTCACCGCGTTCGGCAACGAGCGCGGTGATTTTTTGTGCGCGCCGTTCGTGCAAGCGGACTCGTGCGGATGGCACCGCTTTCAAGCAAAGAGCCGGACCGCCCGGCGTTTTCCTGGCTCAGGTGGCACCCGCCGAATCGCACCGGCGTCGACCGCATCGCCGGCCTAAGCGCTCGCGACGTGGCCTTCGATCGGATGTCACCTGATCGCGACTTTGGCGTAGTTGTCGCTTGCCACCGGGTCGATCAGTTCGTGGTACGGGTCAATCCCGGCTTCATAAGGTTTCCCCTCGACCACCAGCTTGATGATGCTGTCGCCGTCGGCGACGGGGTACTTGGCAAGATAAAGGGATTTCCCACTCGCCGGATTCCCGTCGACCGACCTTGCGAACACGCCGATCTCAAGCGGAATGTTGAGCTTTGCGCGGGTTTGCCTGCCGGTGTCATCGGTCTCGCCCATGGTTGCGTGCACGCGCAGGGTGACGGCGTACCTGCCCCCGGGCAGCGGTCTTGCGCTGGCGGACAACAGTCGCTCGTCGAACAACGTGGTCCGCGTGAACAGGTCATCGATCAACGGTTTCCACTGCGTGCCGGCCGTTTGCTCCAGGATCGCGAGAAAATCCGTGGACAGTGGATACGGGGCTTCGCGACCGCGCGTTGCGTTGAGGAAGGTCGTGAGTGCGCGATCGACGGTGTCTTCACCGATGTAGTCCTGCAGCGCGTACATCGCGAGGGCGCCCTTGTCGTAGTAGATGTAGCCCTGGTCCGCGCCCCCCACCGAAACCAGCGGCGCCTCGGGCGCCGGGGCGCGATGCCGCGCCGCGAGATAGGTGCGCAGCAGTTGCCGCAGTACCGGTTCCAGGCCAGCCGTGCCATGGCGCCCCTTCAGCACCATCAGTTCGGAATACTGTGCGAGGGACTCGGTGATGAGGTTGCCACCGCGCGTATTGGCAGGAAGCTCCTGGTAGGCCCACCATTCGTGCGCAACCTCGTGCGCCAGGATGCCGTACAGTGGATCGATCCCGTCCGGCCGCGGCGGCTGCGCCAGCGGCCCCCCGACACCGGTCTCCCTGATCGCGATCAGGCCGGGGTAGGCCTCGGCCCCCACTGCGTAGTTGTAGGGCATCACGACGAAGCGCAGCGTGCGAAACGGGTAGGGACCGAAATGCGTCGTGTAGTAGGCGAGTGCGTCGCGCGCTGCGCGGACGGTACGCCCCACGTTGCCGCCCGCGCCCGCGGGTTCATACACGTCGATGCCGACGTCATGCCAAGTCGCGTGGTGGACGGCGTAACGTGCCGACATCACGGGCAGCGAGGAGGCCACCGGCACGGTGGTGACGTAGTGGAAATAGCGGCGATGCCCGCTGGTCCATTCGCGCTCCAGCCGGCCGGAAGTCACCGCGATCTGGTCCATGGCCGTCGACAGCGTGACGTCGAATTGCACCCGATCCGCGTCGCTGGCGAAACCGTTCTGCGCGCGCGCGGTTGGCGAATCCAGCGCTGCCATTGACGCCGCCGCTGGCGGCAAGCCGAATCGGCGTCGCAACGCCGGGTTGGCAAGCTGCAGATACGGCTGGTAGCCGATGTGCGGCAAAACGTTGTGCCCGGTGCCATCGGCATTCAGCACATTGTCGAAAAAGCTGCCGTTGGCCAGCAGGAAGGTGTGCGTCGGCTCGCCGGTGAAACCGTGCACCGCCAGCTGCAACGCAAACCTGAGTGGCAACGCGGCACCGGGCTGCAGCGGCTGCCGCAAGTGGTAGACGACAAGGTGCGGTGCGGCATCGGTGCTCACGACAGTGTGCGGCGCAAACGCTACCGACTGCACACGGAAGCCCGTCGGGTACCACACAAGCAGGGTATCGATGGCTGTGCCCGACCGGTTGACCAGCGTGTAGGTGCCGGAGACATCGAGCGAACGCGTTGACGGATGAATCGCGATATCCAGTTTGGCGGCGGCAATGCGCGGTTGGGGCAGGTCGCGATAGCTCGCATAGGCTTTTTCGTAACCTGCCCGGGCGCTGATGATCCGATGGAGGTCGTACGGATGGTTGATCACGTGCGTGTTGCAGAACGCCCAGGCTCCGAGCGCGACAAATGCCGCCAGCGCTGCCCCGATCCCTGCTGCAACTGGTGTCCGCAAGCGCCGTACGGCCTCGCGCGCACGCGCTCGCCATGCCTGGGTGGCACCACGCGGCCAGAACAACCCGGCCAGCATCAGCAAGGCAACGGCGAGTGCGGTCCAATAGGCGTCGAACCACAACGTCGCCGTCAGGAACCGCCCGAAGCCGTTGAACCCGGAATACAGAAGGGCCGGCGCGGTGCCATACCAGACGAGGTGGTCCTGGGGGCCAAACGCAGCCGGGCCGAACTTCACCAGCACCAGCCATAAGGTCGTCAGCGCATAGCCGACGATGCGGTTGCCGCACACGGTCTGCACGGCGATGGACAATGCAGCCAGCTGCGCATAGCGCACCCATGTCAACGCCAGTGCGCCGACATAGAGGCCGGGTTGCAACTCCGTATAACCGTGCGCAAGCTGCCAGCAGATGCCCACCAGGCCGCCACACGCCAGGAATGCAGCAATCGCGAGCCACAGGGTCGCGGTCTTTGCGGCCACCGCGAGCCACGTTGGCCACGGCGCCGCATCGATCACGTGCGCGACGCGGATGTCACGCTCGTGCCAGACCAGCTCTCCCGCGTAGAAGATGACCGTGATGCCGAGAAGCCAGGTCAGGTTGTCGCGGATGGAACCCAGCATCGCCCAGGTCGTCGGCAGCGTGCCGACGCCGTAGATCGTCGGCCGCGCGCCAAGGTCCAGCACGACTACCAGCAGCGCCAGCACCAGCACGACGATGAACGGTGTGCCGGCAAGAACGCGCCGCGCATCAAGCGCGAACACATGCAGGCACTGCCGTAGCTGGGCGCCGGCGTCATGCCGCAACGTACAGGCCGGAGTTGCCACCGCGGCAGCCGATCCGGCTGTATTGGATCCTTGCGAGGCATCCTTCCGTCCGGCCCGTGCATGGCGTTCGCCACGGCGGCTCCAGTCCACGCCGAGCAGCACGGCTACCAGCGCGACCCCGGCAAGCGTCCAAGCCACCCGGTTCAACGCGACGATGCCGACAAATGGCACCGGGCGACTATTGGTTTCTGCAGCTGTCCAGTAGCGCGCCACGAACTGCAGGGTATGGGCGCCGAATGGATCCATCAGCGCGGCCAGCACCTGGTTGCGGACGCCTCCCATCAGAACGTGCGAGGCGAGCAACAGGACCAGCAGCACGATCACCCCGACGTAGGTCGCCAGCAGCGAACGCGTCGCGGTCGCGAGCACGAAAAGAAGCGCGCTCACGAACAGCATCGCCGGCAATGCCACCACGGCAAATGCCCACGCAAATGTCGCGGCGTCGAAGGCGGCAGGTGCCGCGCCAAGTGCGCCTGGCAGCGAGTTGCCGGTCGCCACGCCCGCGGCACACACCAGCATGATGGCAAGCGCCAGCACGAACACGGCCGCCAGGCGCCCACCGAGCAGCGCACGACGCGTCACCGGCAGGCAGCCGACGAGGTCACCGCTGCCCGCATCCTCGTCGCGCAAGGCTGCCGCCGCGGCAAAGATCCCGACCGGCAGCATCGCCAGTATGCCCATCAGCGCAAGGCTGTTGGCGATCACCATCGGCGCGTTGCGCAGGACGCCGTCATGTACGCCAAACAGCGACACGCCCGGCCCGGCCATTTCGAAAATGCTCAGCAGCGCAAATGCTGCGGCCACCAGCCAGAACACTGGTCGCGCCAGTTGCTGGCGCAGCTCGAACGTGAAGACGTCGAAGAACATGTCAGAAAGGCCTGGCACAGGCCATCGCGTGCTTGTCGGTCTCGTCAGGCAAACAGGCTGACGCATCTCGCGCCGTCACTTCGCGCAGCGAAGCGGCACCGGAGGCGTTGCGCGCGCACGGGCTCGGCAATGTCGAGGTGGTTCGCACCAACGTCGGCATGCCTGAACCATTCGGACCCGGCAGGGCAGGCTCGCCACCCAGGCCGTCCCGCGATGTTTCGCGCGGCTGGTGGGTGTGGCCGATTCCCGATGCGGCGCGAATCGCAAGCATGACCTGAACTCCCGTTGGTGCCCGCGCACTATTCGCGTTGCGCGAGCAATCCGCCATCGCCCATTGGTCACTGTGACTAGTGGGCGGGGACGCAGCCGGTTCGCGGCGCAGATCCGGACGCCGCTGCTCCCGATGGCACGAGACCTGCTGACGCAAGCGCTCGCGGCCGTGAATCCGTGCTGGATATCCGGCTGCATTCTTTCGAATCGGCGATGGCTCGCCTGCAACCTGGCACGCCGGTCCGGTGGACGCGCTGACCACCGCCGTTCGTCGTCACGCCGGGAGGGCTGTCCCGACAGGTCGCACTCGGGCACGTCAGGCAGAAGCCCGTTCCGTCGGCGACAGCGTGAGCGACGCAATCATTGTCTGGTCGCAACCCGACTCCAGCTGCGGGGCCGCGGTCGATTCCGCCGGAAGCAACGCGCCGATGTTTCCGTCCTTCCGAGGAAAAGCCCGCGCAAATTCGCAGAAAATTACGTGATCCGGCACGGCTTTACCCTTTTTTTCTGCAGTGCAGCAGCGTAAGATTTCCGCTTTCCACGCTGTGAAACCTCGATGACGCCAGCCACTGACGATCCTGTCGGGCACGCCGACGTGCGCACGGTCGGCAGCACGGATGCGCTGCCCATTGCCCCTGCCCTGGGGCTGTCGCTGGATGCGGCGCGGATGCCGCGCAAGTCCACCCTCGTCACCCACCGCATCCTGCTGATCAGCGTGCTGGCGGTGATCCTGGGCGTGGCCTCGGCCTACGTGGCGCAGCTGCTGATGCTGCTGATCAACCTCATCACCGACCTGTGCTACTACGGACGCATCTCGGACGTGATCGGGCCGAATGCGAAGCCGGGCTCGTTCGTGCTGTCGCCGGCCGGTACGTCCATCGGCGCCTGGGTGATCCTGATGCCTGCCATCGGCGGCCTGGCCGCCGGCATCATGGCGCGCTGGGGTTCGCGCGCGATCCAGGGCCACGGCATCCCGGAAGCGATGGAGCAGATCCTCACCAACGAATCGAACATCCCGGCGCGGATGACCTGGCTCAAGCCGGTGTCCTCCGCCTTCGCCATCGGCACCGGCGGTCCGTTCGGCGCCGAAGGCCCGATCATCTCCACCGGCGGTGCGCTGGGTTCGCTGATCGGCCAGTTGCTGCGCGTCACCGCCAACGAACGCAAGGTGCTGCTGGCCGCCGGTGCGGCGGCGGGCATGGCGGCGGTGTTCGGTGCGCCCGTGGCCTCGCTGGTGCTGGCCGTGGAGCTGCTGCTGTTCGAGCTGCGCCCGCGTTCGCTGATTCCGGTGGCACTGGCCACGGTGACCGCGGTGGGCGTGCGCTACGCCAGCTACGGGGCGGCGCCGGTGTTCCCGATGCCCGACGTGCCGGAGCCCGGCAGTCTCGCGCTGGCCGGCTTCGTCCTGATCGGCGGGCTGGTCGGCTACGCCTCGATCTGGGTGACCCGCGCGGTGTACGGCGTGGAGGATCTGTTCGAGAAACTGCCGATCCACTGGATGTGGTGGCCGGTGATCGGTGCGCTGGTGGCCGGCCTGGTGGGCTGGATCGACCCGCGCACGCTGGGCGTGGGCTACGACAACATCGACGCGCTGGTGCAGGGGCACTTCGGCCTCACCGTGCTGCTCAGTTTCGGCGCGCTGAAGTTCATCTCCTGGGTTATCTCGCTGGGCAGCGGCACCTCCGGCGGCACGCTGGCGCCGCTGTTCATGATCGGCGGCTCGCTCGGCGCGGTGCTGGCCATCGGTTTCAATTACGCGGTGCCGGGTTTCCACATCGACCTGCGCATCGCCGCACTGGTGGGCATGGCGGCGATCTTCGCCGGTTCCTCGCGCGCGCTGCTGACGGCCGTGGTGTTCGCCTTCGAGACGACCCGCCAGCCGGCGGCGCTGTTGCCGCTGCTGGGCGGCTGCACGGCGGCTTACCTTATCTCGGCGTTGATCATGCGAAACACCATCATGACCGAGAAGATCGCCCGTCGCGGCGTGCGCGTGCCTTCGGAATACGCCGCCGATTACCTGGAACAGGTCAGCGTGGGAACGGCATGTTCGCGCGACGTGGCCACGCTCAAGACCACCCAGGCGCTGGCCGAGGTGCGCAGGTGGCTGAACGACGAGGCACCCCATTCGCATCACCAGGGTTTTCCCGTGGTGGACGAGCGCGGCCGCGTGCAGGGCGTGCTGACCCGGCGCAGCCTGCTCGACCCGCAGTGGCACTACACGCTGACCCTGGGCGAGCTGATCACCCGCCCGCCGATTGCCGTCAACGAAAACCACTCGCTGCGCGAAGCGGCCGACCACATGGTGGCCGAAAGCGTGGGGCGCGTGGTGGTGGTGAGCAAGGACGATCCGCACAAGCTGGTCGGCATCCTCACCCGCGGCGACATCCTGGCCGCGCATGGCAAGCGCCTGCGCGAGGCGCGCCATGCCGGTCGCCATATCAAGCTGGGCAAATCCCACAAGGCAAGCCCCGCGGCGTAGGGCGGGCACTGCCCGCCGACTTTGGCCTGGTGAACGAAGAGCGGCGGGCGGTGCCCGCCCTACGTGCATCCCGCCCTGACATCCCGGACTTACATCTCGCGATCGCCGACCAGCACCACGTCGGCCGGACGGCGCGCGAACAGCCCCACGGTGACGATGCCGGGCAACTGGTTCAGCTTTTCCTCCAGGCCCACCGGGTCGGTGATCTGCCAGCCGTGCACGTCGATGATCCAGTTGCCGTTGTCGGTGACCACGCCGTCGCGCCACACCGGGTTGCCGCCCAGCTTGACGATCTCGCGGCCGATCAGGCTGCGCGCCATCGGAATCACCTCGATCGGCACCGGGAACCGGCCGAGCAGATCGACCCGCTTGCTGGAATCGATGATGCAGACGAATTTCTCGCTGGCCGCGGCGACGATCTTCTCGCGCGTGAGCGCCGCGCCGCCACCCTTGATCAGCCGCTTGTGCCCGTCGCATTCGTCGGCCCCGTCGATGTAGACGGCCAGGGGTCCGGTCGCGTTGAGGTCGAGTACGGGGATGCCGAGCTTCTTCAACTGCGCGGTGGATTGCTCGGAGCTGGACACGGCACCCTGGATGCGGTCCTTCAGATCGGCCAGCGCATCGATGAAGAACGCCACGGTGGAGCCGGTGCCTACGCCGACGACGACGCCGTCCTCGACGTAGCGGATCGCGGCCTCGCCGGCCAGCTTCTTCTCGTTCGCGTTGCTCATGGCGCTGCCTGCTCTGGAAAGTCCACCATGATCGTCGATTTGCGCGCCTGCCGCCATTTCCGGCGCCCGCAGCGCGGGGCGCCCAACCTGTGTGGGTGGCACGGGCGGCCCGGCCGCGCCGCCGAAGCTTCGCTCACGGCATCGACAAACCCGGCATGGCTTCCCGGGGCCCCGGGGGCGCCAGCGGTACCTGGAACGTGGCCGCCTGCTGCGCACGCTGCTGGTCGACCGCCTCCAGCTGGTGGAGCGACTGCTGCACGCTTGGCGGAGGACGGGTCAGGTCTGCCTGTGCGATCTCCCACGGACGCGACGACGAAGCGAAGTTCATGGCTTTTCCGTCGATGTGGATGCGCTGCAGGTTGTCTGCCGTGATGTCGTGTGCGTGGCAGGTGGCCACGGCCTGCGCCAGCCTCGCCGCCGAGGTGCACGGCGGCATGGCGTCCGCCAGCCTGGCGTGGAGCGCGTGCTGCGGATGGGCCGGATCGTCGAGCCCCTGCAAGGTCGCCGCAGCGGGCGCCGCCGAACCGGCGTCGCGGGCGCGGGGGGATGGCGCGTCGGTCGCGTCGGGTGAGCCGCCGGCGCGCCGCAAGGCGCCGCCGACCGAATCGGCCGCGTGTTCGATCGCATCGATGCCGAGCGCCACGGCTTGCCGCGCGGCATCGACGGTACGGGTCACGTCCCCGTAGGCATGAAGGACGCGATCGGCGGTATGGACGAGCAGGGATTCGTGGGTATGCACCACCCGCGTGGCCACCCGACCGGTGAGCTGGGCGCCCACCTCCACCGCCTGCCGCGCGGTTTCGTACTGACCGGCGACAAACTCGCTGCTGGCGCGGGCGGCGGTTCCGGCCAACTCGCTCGCTCGCGCGTCGCGGTCGGCTGCGGCATGGGCGACGTGCCCGACCATTTCCGCGCCGAGGGCCGCGCCCCCGACGGCCAGCGGTGCCACCGGCATGAATGCCATCGCGTCGCGCGCGAGTTCATCGGCTTGCCGCTGCATGGTTTGACCGGCGGCGTGGAGGTGGTCCGCCGCCTGCGCGCCGCGCTGTTGTGCCTGCTGGCCGGTGGCCAGGATGGCGTCGCGATACCGGGCCAATCCATCCTCGATGCCGGCGACTGCACGGTTGTGTTCCATCGCCGCCCGGATCGGCGTGTCGACCAGGTGCGCGTGATATTCGGCCAGCTGCTCCCGCATGCGCGGTGAGAAGTTGTTCCAGGTGGCTTCCATGGCGGGCGCGAGCGCCACCGCCAGTTCGGCGCGATCGGTGGCGACGTCGCCGCGGAAGCGATCGATGGCTTCCCGGTGCGCGGTGTAACGTGCCTCGGCCTGGGCGAGATTGCCCGCAGCCAGCGGGTCGCCGCGGCCCGGCGCGGGCATGAAGTTGGCGCTGCCGTGGTCTCCCAGGCGCATCGCCAGCAGCGGATTGGGCGGCGGCGCGCCCGGCGCGGCGTCGAGGTAACGCCCGGCGCGCAGGCCGGCGATGTCCGCTTCGGAAGCCAGCGTGATCGTGCGGCCGTAATGCCGGCTGGCCGCGCTGACCACGTCGCCCGCCATCACGTAATTGGTCACCACCTCGCCACCCGCGGGTACGCCGTAGCCCAGGTCCACCGCGCCATAGGCGTTGAAGGTCGCCCCGCGCAGGCCGAACCGGAACGCCTCGATTTCGGCCAGGGTACCGCCGAGGGAGTGGCCGGCGACGGTGACGAGATCGCGCGCGATGCCCAGCGCCTGCGCCTTCTCCAGCACCTCCCGGGTGAACGCGCGTGCCGCGGCTTCCTGCGGGTTGACCTGATCCTTCACCATCGTGAAATCGACCAGGGCGTCCTGCACCGTGGTGCGCGTGTGGTGCTTGAAGTCGGGGTCGGTGCCGCGGTAGGCGATGATGATGTGGTGGGGCGGAGCCATCTCCATGTAGGCCGTGGCATGAAAGCCGGTTGCAGGGTCCGCCCTGCAGGCGAAAACGCTGTATTTCCGTCCATCGAAATGGACAAGCATCCCCTTGTCATTCACGTTGCTTTGGCGCCGATCCTTATACGAATCGCTGGCGGCAGCCGTTAGCTCCTGAGCGGTGGGTCTCACCGCACTGCTTCCTTGATCGCGACTGTGATCGGAAAGAACGCCTCGGTGTGTCGGATGACGGCGGGGTCGTTGGGCGTCGTCCCGTACCCTCCAATCTTGGAGGATCGATCCAGAAACTCACTTTTCTTGAAGTACTCCGTTTCCGAGCCCGTTTGCAGCAGGCCACCCAGCGTATCGCCAGAACCGAAGCTCATGCCGTGCACGACGAAGACTCCCGCCACGCTGGTGACATCCCAGAGGCACGTCCCCAGGCCGTGATAGTCGTCGTTCTTGAGGTAATCGCGGTAGAAATAGCCCTTCCAGGTCGTCTCGTCGACGCGGGTCATCTCGATGTCCAGCCCCACGTCCCGCGGCATGATGTGTACCCCGAGGAACTTGTTTTCGGGCGTGCATTCCGCATTGACCACCTCGTAGGTGAGGTACCCCTTCACTGAATCCCACGGTCCCGGGGCTTGCGCCGTGGCGATGATCTCGTAGCGCTGGACGGGGTGGGGATTTTTCTCGGGATGGTCGGGGTCACCGTGGGACATGGAAGAACATCCTGTCGTCAGGGCCATGGCGAGGAGCGAGGCGGCAACCAGCTGTCGGGGCGTCATCCGGTGAGTCTATGGGGCACGCGCGCGCGCCGGCAACGACGGTTGCACACTTTCGCGGTTCCGTTGCATCGCGCCGTCGCGTCGGAATCCGCCCACGGGTTTGTCGGCGCGCCCAAGGCGGGAAACTTCCGCGATCACGTCGGCCGAGCCGCTTGCGCTGCCCGGCCCGCCGCGCAGGGCCATCGGCGACCGCGTGCCATCACTCCAGCGTGAGGATGTGCCGCCAGTGCGCGGCCTCCACCGGCATCACCGAGAGCCGGTTGCCCTTGCGCAGCAGGGCCATGCCGTCCAGCGCCGGATCGCCTTTCAACTCGTCCAGGCTGATCGTGCGCTTGAGCTTCTTCACGAACTTCACGTCGACCAGCATCCAGCGCGGGTTGTCGCGCGAGCTGCCGGGGTCGAAGTACTTGCTTTTCGGGTCGAACTGGCTGGGGTCCGGATAGGCGTCGGTGGCGACTTCGGCGATGCCGACGATGCCGGGCACGGCGCAGTTGGAGTGGTAGAAGAACACCTTGTCGCCGGGGCGCATGCCGTCGCGCATGAAATTGCGCGCCTGGTAGTTGCGCACACCATCCCACGCTTCGCGCTTCTTGCGCTTGAGGTCGTCGATCGAGAACGCGTCCGGTTCGGACTTCATCAGCCAATGGTTCACGCGGCGTGCTCCGGGATGTCGGGGTGGTCGGGACCGGTGCGGCTGCAGTCGATCAGTTCGCGTTCGGTGGCGACGAAATCCAGCGGCACGTCCCAGTCCTGCTCGTCGACCTCTGGCAGTTCCTGGAACGCATAGGCGATGCCGACCAGCAGCGGTTCAGTGGGGCGGACCTGTTCGTTGAGGAAGGCGAAGCCGCGGTCGTAGTAGCCGCCGCCGTGGCCGAGCCGGTTGCCGCGGCGGTCGAAGCCGAGCAGGGGCACCAGCACCAGGTCGAGCTGGAAGGGTTCGAACAGTTCGCCGGGCAGTACCGGTTCGGGAATGCCGTAGCGATTGGCCTCCACGGCGTCGCCCGGCTTCCAGGCGGCGAAACGCAACTGCCGGCCGGGGCCGGTCACCGGCAACAGGAACTGCTGGCCGCGCGAGGCCAGCGGCGGGATCACCAGGTTCAGCGGCAGTTCGCCATGGCTGGCCCAGTAGCCGGCCACGCGCCGGTCAGTGAAGTACTCGGGCAGTTGTTCCAGGCTGCGGCGCAATCCCTGCGCGGCATTGATGCGTTCGGTGGGGGGCAGTGCGCGGCGCTGCTCGGCCAGGCGCTGGCGGAGCTCGCGGCGTTGGGCGGGGGCGTCCACGTGGCGCTCAACTCCGTGGTGGTGCGCCCTGTCCGCCAACCGGCGACGGCGGATGACGAACAGGGAGGGGAAACAAGTGGCGTAAACCGCAATGCCGCTGCACACCAAACGACCTTGATCCACGATGGATCAGGTGGGAGGGCAACATGGCCTCGAGGCTTTCCGCACGCGGCGGACATGCACAACAGCCGATGTAGAGCCGACCCGGGGCCGTATTTAGGAACAAGGCAAATGT
Organism: Rhodanobacter sp.; assembly: GCA_049650465.1. Classification (GTDB taxonomy): domain Bacteria; phylum Pseudomonadota; class Gammaproteobacteria; order Xanthomonadales; family Rhodanobacteraceae; genus Rhodanobacter. The sequence goes on from JBASAF010000024.1 coordinate 135,999, forward strand.
AAGAGTGTGCTGGCGAACACCGCAGAAAACGCCGAGGTCAATTCTAGGCGCTTGCCCGGAAATGTCCACCGTTCGGCACGACGCCGCGCCCGTCGTTCAGGACTTGGCCGGGTCGCTTTCCAGGGCAGCGCTCAGCTTGCTGCGCAGGCTGGCCAGCCCGTCGCTCAGGCGCTGGTTCTGCCCCTCGTGCTGCTTGCGCAGGTTGATGAACTCATGGGCCACGCTGATGGCCGCCAACACGGCGAGACGTTCGAAGCCCGGCGCCTTGGAGTGCGCCCGCAACTCGCGCATCTTGCGGTCGAGGTAGCCGGCCGCTTCCAGCAGTCCTTCGCGTTCTTCCGGCGCGCAGGCGATCAGGAATTCGCGGTCGATGAGTCGCAGTGCGACCGGTTCAGTGCTGGACATGGATGCGGTCAGCCGTTGCTTTCGAGCGATTTGAGCCGTTGGATCATCGCCTCGACGCGGCTGCGTGCCTGCTCGTTGCGTGCCAGCAGGCCGGCGCGTTCGCCGGAGAGTTGCTCCTGGCTCTGGCGCAGGCTGCGGTTCTCCTCGCTGAGCCGGCGCACGGTATCGAGCAGACGATCCATCTGCTGGCCCAGGGCGGCCAACTCTTGCTGGACAGGGTCAACATGGTCTGGCGTGCTCATGCCCGAAACTATAGCAGGACGCCGGGGGATTTCCGCCTCGTGGCGCACGCTGCCGGCGGGCCGCGGCGGCTGCATTAAACTGGGCTTATTTGCTGCAGGAAAAGCGCCGTGACCGATATCGACGAGATGGACCACGAGGGGCTGCAGGCGCTGGTCGTGCGCCTGCGCCTGGGCACCAGTGCCAGCGAACTGCATGGCTCACTGGCCGGCTACCTGGCTGGCGGCGGGGCGGTGGGCGGCGATGCGCTGCTCGGCGTGCTGGAGCTGGATGGCGAGGCGACCGAACCCACCGCGGCGGATCTTGCCCGACTGGACGCGCTGGCGCGGCAAAGCCAGGCGGCAATGGCCGATGCCGAACTGGGCTTCGAGCCGCTGCTGCCGGCGGACGACCGCCCGCTGCACGAACGCGCCGAGGCCGTGGTGGAATGGTGCCGCGGCTTTCTCGGCGGCTTCGGCCTCGCCGGCGCCGCGGTGCAGGCGTCGCTGTCGGCTGAGGCGCAGGAGGTGCTGCGCGACCTCGGCACCATCGCCGGTTCCTCGTTCGATTTCGGCAACGAGAGCGAGGACGAGGACGCGCTGATCGAGGTGCACGAATTCGTGCGCATGGCGGCGATGCTGCTGTTCGCCGAGTGCGGCGCGCGCGACGGTGGCGGGAACACGCTGCATTGAGTACGCCGGCGATCAACCCGGCGGGGTTGGCGATCGCGCCCGAGGAGTTTGCCCGCCGGCGCCGCCAGTTGATGCGGATGGCCGGCCCCGATGCGGTGCTGCTGGTGGCGGCCGCGCCCGAGCGCATGCGCAATGCCGATGCGGCCTGGCCGTACCGGCAGAACTCCGATTTCCACTACCTCGCCGGCTTTCCCGAACCCGATGCGGTGCTGGCCCTGCTGCCCGGCCGCGCGCATGGCGAGGCGGTGCTGTTCTGCCGCGAGCGCGATCCGGAGCACGAGCGCTGGCATGGCCCCAGCATCGGTACCGAGCAGGCCGTGTCGGCCTGGGGCATGGACGATGCGTTCCCGATCGACGACATCGACGACATCCTGCCCGGCATGATCGAGGGCCGCGCGCGGGTGTACTGCCATTTCGGCCACGAGCCCGCGTTCGATGCGCAGCTGCTGGGCTGGATGCGCCGCCTGCGCCAGTTGCGCGGCGGCGGCGTGGTGCCGAAGGAGTTCGTGGCGCTGGGCCACCTGCTGCACGACCTGCGCCTGTTCAAGTCGCGCGCCGAACTGAAGCTGATGCGCGCCTCGGCGGCGATCGCGGTGGAGGCGCAACTGGCCGCGCTGCGGCTGGCGCGGCCGGGCCGCCACGAATACGAGGTGGAAGCCGAACTGGTGGGCACGATCCGCCGCCACGGCGCGGTGCCCGCCTTCGCGCCCACCGTGGCCGGCGGCGCGAATGCGTGCGTGATGCACTACCAGAGCAATCGCGCGCCGTTGCGTGATGGCGAACTGCTGCTGATCGATGCGGGGGCCGAGCTCGATTGCTACGCCTCGGACATCAGCCGCACGTTCCCGCCCAACGGCCGCTACAGCCGCGAGCAGCGCGCGCTGTACGAGGTGGTGCTGGCCGCGCAGCTGGCGGCGATCGACCAGGTGCGGCCCGGGCTGCCGTTCAACGCCTCGCACGAAGCCGCGGTGCGCGTGTTGAGCGAGGGCTTGTGCGCGCTGGGCCTGCTCGAGGGCGACGCGGACGCGGCGGTCGCCAGCGGCAGCTACCGGCGTTTCTTCGCCGCCAAGACCGGCCACTGGCTCGGCCTGGACGTGCACGACGTGGGCGACTACCGCATCGACGGCGAATCGCGCCTGCTCGAACCGGGCATGGTGCTGACGGTGGAGCCTGGCCTGTACGTGGCGCCGGACGATCGCTCGGTGGCCGAGCGCTGGCGCGGCATCGGCATCCGCATCGAGGACGACGTGGCGGTGACCCGCGAGGGCCACGAGGTGCTGACGGCGGCGATGCCGAAGGACCCGCTCGAGATCGAGGCCTTGCTCGCAGGGCGTTGATCCCGCGCGGCGAAATGCCACGCGGCGCAGCGCCGCGTACGACGACACGTGCACGTTTGCGGGCCTATAGTCGAACGATCCCAGCCGCAGGCGATGACGATGACGGCCGAGTTCCTGTCGCGGATCCAGTTCGGTTTCGTGATGTCGTTCCACATCCTGTTTCCCGCGTTCACCATCGGCCTGGCGAGCTGGCTGGTGTTCCTGGAGGCGCTGTGGCTGCGTCGGCGCAGCGAGATGCTGCGCGACCTGTACTTCTTCTGGCTCAAGGTGTTTGCCGGTTCGTTCGGCCTGGGCGTGGTCTCGGGCATCGTGATGAGTTTCCAGTTCGGCACCAACTGGGCCGGCCTCTCCACCGTGGCCGGCAACGTGCTCGGGCCGCTGCTCAACTACGAGGTGATGACGGCGTTCTTCCTGGAAGCCACCTTCCTCGGCGTGATGCTGTTCGGCTGGAATCGCGTGGGCCACCGCACGCATTTCTTCGCCACCTGCATGGTCGCGCTGGGCACGCTGATCTCGAGCTTCTGGATCCTGGCGGCGAACAGCTGGATGCAGACGCCGCAGGGGTACGCGATCGTCGACGGGGTGATCCACGCCACCGACTGGTGGGCGGCGATCTTCAATCCGTCGTTTCCGACCCGGCTGGTGCACATGGTGCTGGCGTGCTTCCTGAGCACGGCGCTGGTGATCGGCGGCGTGGCGGCGTGGTACCTGCTGCGCGGCATCTGGCAGGACAAGGCGCAGCTGATGCTGCGCTGCGCGCTGGGTCTGGTGGCGGTGGTGATCCCGCTGCAGATTTTCGTGGGCGACCTTTCCGGCCTGGTGGTCCGGGAGCACCAGCCGGCCAAGCTGGCGGCGATCGAGGCGCGCTGGACCACCGGCAAGAGCGTGCCGCTGACCCTGGTCGCGTGGCCGGACGAGAAGGCCGAGCGCAACGACTACGCGCTCGACGTGCCGCACCTGGGCAGCCTGATCCTCACCCACAGCTGGGACGGCGAAGTGCAGGGCCTGAAGGATTTCCCCGTGGCCGATCGACCGCCGGTGCTCGCGCCGTTCTTCGGCTTCCGCATCATGGTCGGCCTCGGCGTGCTGATGCTGGTGCTGGCGCTGGCCGGCGTGCTGCTGTGGTGGCGCCGGCGATTGTTCGAGCACCGCTGGTACCTGCGCTGCTGGATCGCGATGATGCCGGCCGGGTTCGTCGCCCTGCTCACCGGCTGGTACGTCGCCGAGATCGGCCGCCAGCCGTGGGTGGTCTACGGCGTCATGCGCACGGTCGACGCCGCCAGTGCGGTGGCCGCTTCCAGCGTGCTGAGCTCGCTGATCGTGTACTTCGTCACCTACATGATCCTGTTCGGCTTCGGCAGCTGGTACCTGTTCAAGGTGCTGCGCAGCGGCCCGGAGGCGGCGCCGCCGCGATTCGGCTTCGAGGCGACCGCCGCGCGTCCGCTGGCCGTGGCCGACGACCGCCGGGAGGAGTGAACATGGATCTCTCCACGACCCTGCCGGTGGTGTGGTTCCTGATCATCGGCTTCGCGATCATGATGTACGTGGTGCTGGACGGCTTCGTGCTGGGCATCGGCATCCTCACTCCGTTCGCCGACGACGAGTCGCAACAGGAGCTGATGATGAATACCGCCGCGCCGATCTGGGACGGCAACGAGACCTGGCTGGTGATGGGCGGCGCCGGGTTGATGGCGGCGTTCCCGCGCGCCTATGCGGTGATCCTGTCCAGTCTCTACCTGCCGGTACTGGCCATGCTGATCGCGCTGATCTTCCGCGGCGTGGCGTTCGAGTTCCGCTTCCGCGCCCACCGCTCGCGGCGCATCTGGGGCGTGGGATTCCACCTGGGTTCGGTGGTCGCGGCGTTTGCGCAAGGCCTGATGCTCGGCGCGATCGTCGAAGGCATGCCCGCCGAAGGGGGCAAGTACCTGCATGGTGCGTTCGCCTGGTTCAGTCCGTTCGCGGTGATGACCGGCATGGCGCTGGTGTTCGGCTACGGCCTGCTCGGCGCCACCTGGCTGGTGCTCAAGACCGAAGGGCGGCCGCAGCGCATCGCACGCGACCTGACCCGGCCGCTGATGCTGGCGGTGATCGCGTTCATGCTGATGGTGAGCGCGTGGCTGCCGTTCCTGGATTCGCGCCTGATGGCGCGCTGGTTCGCGTGGCCGAACATGTTGTACCTGTCGCCGTTGCCGATCCTCAGCATCGTGGTGGCCGTCTGGTTGTGGCGCGCAGTGCTGGCCAATCGCGAAGTGGCGCCGTTCGTGCTGGCGCTGTGTTTCTTCGCGCTGGGCTTCCTCGGCCTGGTCGCCGGCATGTGGCCGAACATCGTGCCGCCCGACATGAGCATCTGGAACGCGGCGTCGCCGCCTTCCAGCCAGGGTTTCGTGCTGGTCGGCGCGGCGATCATGATCCCGGTGGTGCTGTTCTACACGGCGTACTCGTACCGCGTCTTCCGCGGCAAGGTGCGCGCGGGCGAGGGGTATCACTGAGGGCCGGGATTCGGGATTCGGGATTGGCGAGAGCTTCGTCGCCAGCCGCGCTTTGGCTTTTGCGAATCCCGAATCCCTAATCCCTAATCCCCGCTCCAGGCATCGCGGGTGAGGTTCTCGGGCTCGCCGTCGGTGCACGCCACGTCGTCTTCGATGCGGATGCCGCCGTACTGCGTGAACGCCTCGACCTTGTTCCAGTCGATGTCCCTGGCCACCGGCTGGTCGCGCAGTTCGGCCAGCAGCATCTCGATGAAGTACAGCCCGGGCTCGATCGTCACCACCATGCCCGGCTCCAGCGTGCGGGTCATGCGCAGGTACGGATGGCCCTCCGGCCGCGGCACGGTGTCGCCGCGGTCGTTGCCGGCGAAGCCGCCGACGTCATGCACCTGCAGGCCGATCGAATGGCCGAGGCCGTGCGGGAAGAAGGCGCGGGTGACCCCGCTTTCCAGCGCCGACTCGGGCTCCATGCGAATGAAGCCGTGGTCCTTCAGCAGCATCGCCAGTTGCCGGTGCGCATGCAGGTGCAGCTCGGCGTAGGGACGACCGCTGCGCACCATCGCGGCCTGGCTTTGCTGGTTCGCGTCCATCGCGTCGATCAGCGCCTGGAACTCGCCCGCATCGGCGGCGGCATGCGTGCGCGTGATGTCGCTGGCGTAGCCCGACGCGCTGGCGCCGGCGTCGATCAGCAGCGAGCGGACGCGTGCCGGCGGCTGCCGGGCGAAATCCATGTAGTGCAGCACGGCACCGTGCTCGTTCAGTGCCACGATGCTGGAGTAGGGCAGTTCGGCGTCGATCTGGCCGGCCGCCGCCAGGTAGGCCTGGTGGATGCCCAGCTCGCTGGCCCCGTCACGGAACGCGCGCTCGGCCGCGCGGTGCGCACGCGTGCCGATGCGGTTGGCCGCGCGCATCAGTTCCAGTTCGTACGGCGTCTTGTACGCGCGGTGGTAGTGCAGGTAATCCAGCACGGCCGGAGGGTTGTTGCATTCGACGCCGGCGACGGCGGCGCTCGCCTCGCCAATGCTGGCGCAGCGACCCTGGGGCAGTTCGGCCACCGCCTCCTCGGCGGTGCGCACCACGACGATCTCGAAGCCATCCACCCAGTAGCCGGCCGGCGCCTCCGGCACCACGTGCCAGTAGTCGCGCGGCTGCAGGAAGATCAGTTTCGGCTTGCGGCCCGGCGTGTACGCGATCCAGCTGCCGGGCGCATTGGTCAGCGGCAGCCAGTACTTGAACTGCGGGCTGACCGCATACGGGTAATGGTTGTCGTCGAGAAACTTCACCCCGGGCATGCCGGCGGCAATCAGCAGATGGTCGAAGCCGCCCCGCTCCAGGGCGCGCTCGGCATGTTCACGGACCGTGGCGAGGTGGGCGGGATAGAGGGTGGCGAGGCGATCTTGCATGGAAGGCTCCTGACGGGCCGGGCCAGTGCGGCATGCGCCTGCATGAGGTGCGCCGCACGATTCGGCGTGCCGCGGGGGTACGGGGCGTGGCCCGTGATGGCAACGGGGACTGATCATGATGACGCGCGCGCCGCGGCAGCGCCAGCGCATCGCGCGGAGCCGACGCTGCTACGCCTGCGCCAGCCAGCTTTCCAGCCGCGCGGCGTCGATGTCGGTGATCGCGATGATGCGGTAGCCCGCCCAGATCTGCCCAGAGCTGGCGGCGTGCTCGTGCCACTGCTCCTGGATGCCCACCTCGATCGGTTGCGACTGCACCAGCGCGCGGCCGGTGGCGGGCAGGTCGATGCGCACCTGGTACAGCGCCTCGCTGCGTGGCGCGTGCGAGGTGATCAGCAGCATGCCGGTGCTGGACAGGTTGCCGAGGTGGCCGATCGGCTCGCCGCGGATCACGTCGGTGACGATCGCGTTGCCGGGTGCGCGCTTGCGCGGCGCGCGGCGCTGGTTGACGGGGGCGTTGGGCGGATTCATCAGGGCCGCACCTCCGCCGATTTGCCGCCGCGTCCGCTGGCTGCCGCCTGGCGCAGGCTGCCGGTGAGGCCGCGCCAGGCGCGGTCGAGCAGGCTCTCCGGTTCGGCCGGCACTTCGCAGGCGCGACCGCGGGCGACTTCGTGGGCGAGCTGGGCCATGGTCATTTCCTCGCCGCGCTGGCCGCGTCGGCTGACCAGCAGGCACCGTCCCGACATCGGCGAGTACCAGGCCAGCTTGCGCCGCGCGATCTGGCCACTGGCCGGGTCGACGAACTCGAACCAGCTGCCGAACGGCAGCTTGCGCAGATGCTGTTCGATGCGCAGCTCGCGCGGATCGGCCGCCGGAGGCCTGGTCGCGACCGGCGCCGCGGCCGGGGCTTTCGCCGGCGCCGGCTTGACGATCGGGCTGGCCACCGCGGGTTCCTGGCCAGCATGCTGCTCGCCCAGGCGCTGGTGCTGTTTCAGGCGCAGCGCGAGATCCGTGGCGCTGGGCAATTCGGTGGCCGGGTCCGGCGTGTCGGCGCCGAGCAGGCGTTGCGCCACCTGCACCGACTCTTCCGCGTGCATGCCGATCTGCTGCAGCCCGCTTTCCACCTCCTGCTGCAACTGTCGTCGATCGGGCACCGGCAGGCGGCCGAGCAACTGGTCGGTGATCGCCAGCTGTGCCTTGAAGGCGGGGCTGTCCTCGCCGTGGCGCAGCAGGGTCAGCGCCAGCACGTCGGACCAGGCGCGATCGAGCAGGGCGCGCAGCAGGCCGCGGGGCGGCGACTGCGCAAAGCGGTCGGCCATCAGCTCGCCGGCGCGGTGGCGAGCCTGGTCCAGCCGCTCGCGCCCCTGCGCCGCTTCCACGTGGCGCCGTTCGGCGGCCTGCGCCTTGCGCGTGAGCAGGGCCAGATGGTGCTCGATATCGGCCAGCAAGGTCGTGTAGAGGCCGGCGCTGGGCGGTTCCTGGTTGGCGCGGCTGACCAGTTGCTCCAGCTTGCTGGCGAGCGGACGGTTGGTCTCGTCGTCGCTGCCGTCGAGCCAGTCGTTGGCGGCGGCGGCCACGGTGTCCAGCAGCTTGCGCGCGGGATGGTCGCGGTGTTCGAAGAAGTCGTGGTCGGCCACCGCCACGCGCAACATCGGCAACTGCAGGTTGCCGAGCAGGCCGCGGGCGTTGCTGCCCTGCTGCAGCTGCTGGCCGAGTTGCTCGAACAGCTCGGCGACCAGTTCCACCGTGTCGCCCTGTTCGCTGGTGAGCTGGGTGCGCGGCGCGCCGGCGGGCTTGCCCAGGTTGAGCTGGGTCAGCAGTTCCTCGCGCAGGCGCGCGGCGCTGCGCAGCTCGCGGCTGGCGTGGTCGGTCACCTTGGCCAGGTGCTGCTGCAGGGCGCCGAGCGCCGATTGCAGCTCTTCCTCGCTGGCGACCGGCCCGGCGGTTTCGCCGGCCCCGCCGTCCTGGCCGGAGCGGCGCTGCGCCAGCAGGTCGCGCAGGGACTCCAGCACGTGGATCGAATCCTCGGGGGCGGCCGCGGCCTGCGGCCTGGCGGGCGCTTCCGCGGCGGCGGCCGCGGCTTCGCCGGGGGCGCCGATCTCGCCCGTGCCCTGGCGCTGGCGCTTGTTGAGGTGGCGCGGCGCCGGCACGCTGCGCAGTTGCGGCAGGATGCCGTCGGACTGCCAACGCAGGTTGATCGTGGCGTACAGGTTGCCCAGCGCGGGCACCACGTGCTGGTCGAAATGCTGCAGCAACAGCAGCTGGTGCTTGAGCGGCAGCTCCAATGCGGCGCTGGCCTGGTGGAACGCCTTGGCCAGCGCGTGCGGGCCGAGCGGCAGCGCGGCACCCTCCAGCGGCGGCGCACCGATCAGCACCGCCATCCGATAACCGAGTTCGTACAGCGCGCGACCATGGCGCGCGTCGCCGCGGGCGCCGAGCTGGTCGAGCGCCATCGACATCTCCTGCACGCTGGGATCGAGCAGCTCCAGGGTCTGCCAGGGGCTGGCAGCAACCTCGGCTTCCGCCTCCGTGGGTCGCCGCGCGCCGCGATCGAGTTCATTCAGCGCCTTGCCGATCTCCTCCATGAAGGACTGCACCAGGGCGTTCTGCCCCTGCAGCACCCGCTGGCGACTGGCGAAGCATTCGTGCTGTTCGTCGGAGCGGTGCGCGTGGTCGGCCAGCGCGAAAAGCTGCCGCTCGAATTCGGCGATGCAGCGGCGCACGGGCTCGTACAGGCCCTCCACGCACAGCGTGTAGCCGGTCTCGATCAATTTCTGCGCACGCACGGGCCACCGCCCCTGGTTGAGCTGGGCGGTGCGTTGCGATGCCGACAAGCGTCGCCGGTCCTGTCCGACGTCCATGCAAAACCTGTGATTTCCCCGGGTTGGCCAAGTCTATGCTGGTTGCAGGGGCTATGCCACGACCGCGAACGGGGTCAGCCCAGGAAGCTCGCGATCACGTCATTCAGGAAACGCTGGCCGGTGCTGCTGGTGCGCAGGCGCCGGGGATCGTCGAGCAACCAGCCGCGGGCGCGGGCCGCGGCCAGCGCCGCGGCGATGGTCTCGGGCGCGAGCCCGGTGCGCGCGGAGAAATCGTCGAGCGGCACGCCGTCGATCAGGCGCAGCGCGTTGAGCATGTATTCGAACGGCAGCTCGCCGGCGGCCACCACGCTGTCGCCGCCGATCCGCCCGGCGCCGCCGCGATCGGCCATGTAGGCGCGCGGGCTGCGGGTTTTCCAGCGGCGATGGATGCGGCCGCCGGCGGCGTCGCTGAGCTTGCCGTGGGCGCCGGCGCCGATGCCCAGGTAGTCGCCGAACTGCCAGTAGTTGAGGTTGTGCGCGCAGCGCCGGTCCGGCTGCGCGTAGGCCGAGATTTCGTACTGGCCGTAGCCGGCCGTGGTCAGGCGTGCCTCGCAGGCTTCCTGCATCGCCCAGGCGTGGTCGTCGTCCGGCAGCGGTGGCGGGTTGGCGGCGAACACGGTGTTTGGCTCCAGCGTGAGCTGGTAGTGCGAGATGTGCGCCGGCGCCAGCGCGATGGCGCGCTCGACGTCGGCCAGGGCGCCGTGGAGTTCCTGCTGCGGCAGCGCGTACATCAGGTCGAGGTTGATGTTGTCGTAGCCGGCGTCCTGCGCGGACTTCACCGCGGCCTCGGCTTCGCCGGCCGAGTGGATGCGACCGAGCCGCCGCAGCTTGTCGTCGTCGAAGCTCTGCACGCCGAACGAGATGCGGTTGACGCCGGCCGCCAGATAGCCGTCGAAACGGCCATGCTCGACCGTGCCCGGGTTGGTTTCCAGGGTGACCTCGGCGTCGTCAGCCAGGTCCAGGCGCTCGCGCACGCCGTCGAGCAGGCGCGCGATCAGTTCCGGGGCGAACAGGCTGGGCGTGCCGCCGCCAAAAAAGATGCTGACGATCGGGCGGCCTTCCAGCGCCGCGGCGAAATCCGCGCGATCCGCGTCGAGGTCGGCCAGCAGGTGCTCGATGTAGTCGGCATAGGGCGGCGGCTCGTTGCGCAGGCCGTGCGAGTTGAAGTCGCAGTACGGGCATTTCTTCACGCACCACGGCATGTGCACGTACAGCGACAGCGGCGGCGCGACCAGGCTCATGCGTGCGCTTCGCGCAACTGCTCGCGCAGCTTCGCCAGCGCCTGGCCGCGGTGGCTGAGGCGGTTCTTCAGCGCGGACGCGAGCTCGGCGGCACCGAGTGCCTGCCCGTGCGGCAGGAACAGCGGGTCGTAGCCGAAGCCCTGCGCGCCGCGCGGCGCGTCGAGCACGCGGCCGTGCCAGCGGCCTTCGGCGATCAGCGGCGCGGGGTCGTCGGCGTGTCTCAGCAGCGCCAGCACGCAGATGAAGAACGCGCCGCGCCGCTCCGCGGGCACGCCGTCCAGCTCGCGCAGCAGCTTGGCGTTGTTGGCCGCGTTGTCGCCATGGTTGCCGGCGTAGCGCGCGGAGTACAGGCCGGGCGCGCCGTGCAGGTGGTCCACGCACAGGCCGGAGTCGTCCGCCAGCGCCGGAAGGCCGCTGGCGCGGGCGGCGTGGCGTGCCTTGAGCAGGGCGTTCTCGACGAAGGTCTGGCCGGTCTCGTCGGCGTCGCCGATGCCCAGGCTCGACTGCGCGATCAGCTCGAAGCCGCTGTCGGCGAGCAGGGCGCCGAATTCCCTCAGCTTGCCGGGGTTGCTGCTGGCCAGTACCACCCGTCGCATCATCTGCCGGTTCCCGCTTGTCGGTTCACTGCGCCAGCGCCGCGCGCTGCGCGGCGACCAGTTCGCCGATGCCTTTGCCGGCCAGCGCCAGCAGCGCATCCATCTCGTCGCGGCGGAAGGCGTGGCCTTCGGCCGTGCCCTGGATCTCGATGAAACCGCCGCCGTCGTTCATCACCACGTTCATGTCGGTGTCGCAATCCGAATCCTCGGCGTAGTCGAGGTCGAGCACGGGGACGCCTTTGTAGATGCCGACCGACACGGCGGCGACCGCGCCGACCACCGGATTGCGCTTGAGGTTCTCGCGCTTCATCAGCAGGTTCACCGCGTCGACCAGGGCCACGTAGGCGCCGGTGATCGCGGCGGTGCGGGTGCCGCCGTCGGCCTGCAGCACGTCGCAGTCCAGCGTGATCACCCGTTCGCCCAGCGCCTGCCGGTTGACGCAGGCGCGCAGGCTGCGGCCGATCAGCCGCTGGATCTCCATGGTGCGCCCGCCCTGGCCGCCGCGCGCGGCTTCGCGCTGGGTGCGGGTGTTGGTGGCGCGCGGCAGCATGCCGTACTCGGCGGTGATCCAGCCCTCGCCCTTGCCGCGCAGCCAGGCCGGCGCGCGGTCCTCGATGCTGGCGGTGCACAGCACGCGGGTATCGCCGAAGCTCATCAGCACCGAGCCTTCGGCATGGCGGGTGTAGTGGCGTTCGATGCTGACCGGGCGCAGCTGGTCGCTGGCGCGGCCACTGGGGCGGATGGAATTCATGGACGGGTGGCCGGATTGGGCAAGGGGGACCGGAGAGTTTACCATTGCGTCCTTTCCCCGATGCCCGGAAGGCGCCGATGATCCGCAGCATGACGGCCTACGCCAGCGCCGAAACCACCGGCCCCACCGGCACGCTGAGCTGCGAGCTGCGCACGGTGAACCACCGCTACCTGGAGCTGAGCCCGCGCCTGCCGGACGACCTGCGCGCGTTCGAGCCGCAGCTGCGCGAGCGGGTGGCGGCGAAGCTCTCGCGCGGCAAGCTCGACCTCACCGTGCGCCGCAGCGGCGACGGGCGCGGCGATTCGCTGCAGGTGAACGGGGCGCTGCTCGCCCGGCTGTCCGAGTTGAACCTGGACATGGCCGCGCTGTTCCCCGGCCTGCAGGTGCAGTTCACCGAGCTGTTGCGCTTCCCCGGCGTGATGCAGCAGGCCGAGGTCGACCCCGAGGCGCAGCAGGCGGCCCTGTTCGACGTGCTCGACCGCGCCCTGGACGCGCTCACCGCCACCCGCGAGCGCGAGGGCGAGAAACTGGGCGCCATCCTGCATGAGCGGCTGGACGGCATCGAACGCGTGGTGGCCGAGGTGCGCGGCTGGATGCCGGAGATCCGCGCCGCGTTGCGCACGCGCCTGGAAACGCGGCTGGCCGACCTGAAGCAGCCGGTCGAGCCGGGCCGGCTGGAGCAGGAACTGGTGCTGCAGGTCACCCGCGCCGACGTCGACGAGGAGCTGGACCGGCTCAGCACGCACATCGCCGAGACGCGCCGCGTGCTGCGCCTGGCCGAGCCGGTCGGGCGCCGGCTGGATTTCCTGATGCAGGAGTTCAACCGCGAGGCGAACACGCTCGGTTCCAAATCCGTCGACGCGCGCAGCACCAACGCGGCGGTCGAGCTGAAGGTGCTGATCGAGCAGATGCGCGAGCAGGTGCAGAACATCGAGTGACGCTGATCGGCTCGGGACGAGCGATGGTCGCGGTTTGACGCGCAGGCATGCTGGAGATGGGCATGGCAAGAGATGGAAGGTCGGGTGCGGCACGCGGCGGGCTGAGTCTGCCACGGCGCACCGTCGCGCGGCTCAGGGCAAATGCGGTGCGCGTGGTCGGCGGGCTCAACCCGAGCGCTGCCGTCAACGACGTCATCCTGGAGGCCGCGAATGCTGATGTTCGCTACAGGAACGGGATGACCCTTCCTGCCAGTGCGGAGCGACTGCTGGCTGACGCCAGGCGCAAACGGGCGAGGCACTCGACGGTCCTGGCGAGGAATCTGCAGGCGGCGGGCATCGGCCGGCCGAAGGAGGTTGCCGCTCACCATATCGTGGCGCATGGCGATTCGCGCGCCTTTCCCTCGCAGGAATTGCTGTTTGGCTGGGGCATTGCCATCAATGACGCGGACAACGGCGTCTACCTTCCCCGTTCCCGGAGGAGTGTGGCCGCCGACATGCCTCACGCCGTCAAGCATGCGGAATTGCACACGGGGCTCTACCATCTTGAGGTCTATACGCGCTTGGTGGATATTGATCCGGATCCCGCGCATGTTCAGGCTGGGCGTGAAGCACTCCGGGGAATCAAGGCACAGCTGCTTGACGGAACCTTTCCCTACCGATCGGGAGAGGAGCCATGACCGTCTGGGAGATCAAGGCTGGACCGGCTGATCGGACGGCGATGCTGGTGGTTCCGCCGCTCGAACAGGCCATTGGCGCGATGAAGCGTTTCGGCGGCAATGGCGCTGCGCTGCACTGGCAGGAGCGTCCAAGACTGCACGTGTACATCGACAAGCGTCGGAAGCCCCTGCCGCGCAGCGACGTCAGCCCCTTCGTTCCGGGGGCGCTGGTGCTGAATGCCAAGGCGTTCACCGCGTTCGGCGGGTTTCTGGCCGATTTCGGGCAGTTGCTGGAGCTCGATGTCGATGGAGCGGTCGAATACTTCTTCAACGCAACCCGCCTCGTCTCGTGCATAGATCGCGAGCGATCGGAAACGCGCCCCGGCGGCACGGTGGGCCGGGAGGCGTTCCTCTCGACGGCGGTTCCGATCGAGCCGGCGGTATTCAAGGATCCGGCGACCGCGCGCTCGCGCCTGTATGCCAACGACGCGGGCAAGCGAACTCTGGAAGATGCTGCCGCCGCGCACTCTGTCAGCGGGTTGCTTTTCGTACGGGCAGGCCTGTGAACGGCGGCGCTCTTCATGATGGCCGGGTTTGCGGCCGGAGCGCCTGCCGGGGAGGCTGTCGGGCATGACAGGATGGATGAAAGGTTGCGTGTCGCCATGATGGAAACCGGAACGCTGTTCGTGGTCGCCGCGCCTTCGGGCGCCGGCAAGTCCACCCTGGTCAACGCGCTGCTGGAGCGCGAGCCGGGGATCTCGCTGTCGATTTCCCACACCACGCGGCCACCCCGGCCGGGCGAGACGTACGGGCGGCACTACTACTTCGTCGAGCGCGCCGAGTTCGAGCGGCAGATCGCCGACGGCATCTTTCTCGAACACGCCGAGGTGCACGGAAACCTGTATGGCACATCGCGCACCACGGTGCAGGAACTGCTGGCGCAGGGGCGCGACGTGCTGCTGGAGATCGACTGGCAGGGAGCCCGGCAGATCCGCGCCAGCAAGCCGGATTGCGTGAGCGTGTTCATCCTGCCGCCGTCGCGGGCGGAGCTGGAGCGGCGTTTGCGCGGGCGCGGTTCGGATGCGCCGGAGGTGATCGAACGCCGGCTGCGCAATTCGCGCGGCGAAATCGGCCACGCCCACGAGTTCGATTTCATCCTGGTCAACGACGTGTTCGAGACGGCGTTGGCCGACCTGCAGGCGGTCGTGCGCGCGGTGCGCCTGCGCGGCGCCCTGCAATGGCAGCGGCACGAGGCGCTGATCGCCGAATTGCTGGCCTAGTTTGGCTGCCGCGGCAGCCGGTGCAGCGCATGGCGTTGCCGCGGTGCTTCCATTACCTTGTGCTTCTTTGCTGCAGCCTGACCTTCCATGACGCAACCCGAGCCCCAGCCACCCGACGACAGCACCCTGGTACGCATCCGCGGCCTGACCACGGTGCTCGGCGGCAAGACCGTGTTCGACGCGCTGGACCTGGACATCCCGCGCGGCAAGGTCACCTCGATCATGGGCCCCAGCGGCACCGGCAAGACCACCCTGCTCAAGCACATCACGGGGCAGCTGCGCGCCGATGCCGGCACGATCCGGGTGGATGGCGCGAACGTGGCCGAACTGTCGCGCGAGGAGCTGTACAAGCTGCGCGAAGGCGTGGGCTACCTGTTCCAGAACTCCGCGTTGCTGACCGACTTCGACGTGTTCGAGAACGTGGCGTTCCCGCTGCGCCAGCACACCAAACTGCCGGAGGTGCTGATCCGCAACCTGGTGCTGATGAAGCTGCAGGCGGTGGGCCTGCGCGGTGCGGCGCGGCTGATGCCCAACGAATTGTCCGGCGGCATGGCGCGGCGGGTGGCGCTGGCGCGTGCGATCGTGTTCGATCCGCAACTGATCCTCTACGACGAGCCGTTCGTCGGGCTCGATCCGGTGGCCCTGAACCAGGTGCTCCGGCTCATCCTCACGCTCAACCGGACGCTGGGCATCACCAGCGTGGTGGTGTCGCACGAGCTGGCCGCCGTGCAGCAGATCGCCGACCACGTGGTGCTGCTGGCCAAGGGCAAGGTGGTGGCGCAGGGCGATCCGGCGACCATCGCCAGCGACGGCTCGCCGTGGACGCGGCAGTTCTTCGGCGGCGAGGCGGACGGCCCGATCCCGTTCCGCTACCCCGCCGGCGACTACGCCGCGGAACTTGGCCTGGCCGGAGCGCGCCGATGAATCCGCGCGGCCCCGGAAACCGCAACGTGGTGACCCAGTCGCTGGCCCAGATCGGCCAGTGCGGCCTGTTCCTGCTGGCGTTGCTGGGCGCGGTCCCGCGCAGCATACGCTACCTGCGCGAAACGGTCCGCCAGCTGTGGTTCGTCGGCGCCATGAGCCTGACCATCATCATGGTCTGCGGCCTGTTCGTCGGCATGGTGCTGATGCTGCAGCTGTACCACGTGCTGTCGATCTTCGGCGGCACCTCGGCCAGCGGCATGGTGGTGGCGCTGTCGGTGTACCGCGAGCTGGGGCCGGTGGTCACCGCGCTGCTGTTCGCCGGCCGCGCCGGCACCGCGATCACCGCCGAGATCGGCCTGATGCGCGCCACCGACCAGATCTCGGCGATGGAGATGATGGCGGTCGACCCGGTCGCCTACGTCGCCACGCCGCGCTTCCTGGCGGGACTGATCGCGATGCCGCTGCTGTGCTGCGTGTTCTGCGCCATGGCGATCTTCGGTGGCCACCTGGTCGGGGTGACCTGGCTGGGCATCGACAACGGCACGTTCTGGTCGAACATGACCGCCCAGGTCGACGTGCACACCGACATCGTCAACGGCGTGCTGCTGAAGAGCCTGGCCTTCGGCGCGGTGGTGGCGCTGATCGCGGTGTTCCAGGGTTTCACCACGCCGCCGACCAGCGAGGGCGTGGCCTACGCCACCACGCGCACCGTGGTCGCCTCCTCGATCGCGATACTCGCGCTCGACTTCGTCCTTACCGCCTTCCTGATGTGACCGCCATGACTTGCCGTTTTCCGAGGATCCTGCCGTGAGCCAACCCAGAAGTTCCTATGCCGTCGGCACCGGCCTGTTCATCGTGCTGGGCTTTGCCGCGCTGGCCTACCTGGCGACGCAGACCAGTTCGGTGGCCAACGTGCGCCAGGGCGACAGCTACGACGTCACCGCGCAGTTCACCAACATCGGCCAGCTGAAGGAGCGCGCGCCGGTGAAGATCGCCGGTGTGCGCGTGGGCCAGGTGCAGTCGATCACGCTGGCGCCGGGGCGCGACGCGGCCGAGGTGAAGCTGTCCATCGACAAGCGCTACGACCGCATCCCGCAGGATTCGGTGGCGACGATCTTCACCAGCGGCCTGCTCGGCGACCAGTACGTGGGCATCGACTACGGCAGCGCAAAGCAGATGGTGGCCGCCGGCGGCACGCTGGCGCGGACCAGATCCTCGCAGCCGCTGGAGGAGATGCTGGGCAAGTTCTTCGGCGCCGGCGGCGTGGTCGACAACATCGGCGGCAGCTACACGGTGAAGGCCGAGTTCACCAATGTGGGCACCCTGTCCGTGGGCGCGCCGGTGAAGATGGCTGGCGTGGTGATCGGCAGCGTGCAATCGGTGCGCGCCAACCCCGCCAAGCTCAATGCCGAGGTCATCCTGGCGATCGACAAGCGCTACGACCAGATCCCCGACGATTCGGCCGCGGCGGTGTTCACCAGCGGTTTGATCGGCAGCCAGTATGTTGCGATCCAGCCCGGCGGCTCGCCCGACGTGCTCAAGAACGGCGACGAGATGATCCTGACCCAGTCCGCGATGCAGCTGGAGGACCTGATCGGCAAGTTCCTCGTCAATGGCTCGCCCGGCGACAAGCAGGCCGGCGACGGCAAGAAGTAGCACCCCCACCCGAATCCCCGCCGGCGGCGCCTGCCGCCGGCCACGCCCCAAGGAGTATTCCATGCTGCGCAAACTGGCCTTTGCCACCGCCCTTGCGTTCGCCGCCGTGGTCGCCGCCCCGGCGTTTGCCCAGGATGCGGCCACCGCGGCCGCCGCGCCGGCCGCCACCCAGCAGACCCCGGTGCAGATCGTGCAGACCATCGCCGACCAGCTGGCCACCGCGATCGAGGGCCACCGCGACGAGCTCAAGCGCGACAAGGAAAAACTGATCGCCGTCATCGACGACGTGTTCCTGCCGCACTTCGACATCGATTACGCCTCGATCCTGGTGCTCGGCCGGCACGCCCGCGAGGCCACACCCTCGCAGCGCGACCGCTTCGCCAAGGCGTTCTACAACTCGATCACCCACCGCTACGCCGAAGGTCTGCTCAACTACACCCGCGGCAAGGTCAAGGTGCTGCCGTTCAACGGCGACCTCAACGACAAGCGCACCGTGGTGCGCACCCAGGTGGTGCTCGACGACGGCAAGCTGGTATCGATCGACTACGCGTTCCGCAAGAGCCGCAGCGGCGACTGGAAGGCCTACGACGTGATCATCGAGGGCATCTCCTACGTGACCAACTACCGCAACCAGGTGGATGCGGAGATCCGCAAGGTCGGCATCGAGCAGCTGATCACCAACCTGGAGACGCAGGGCGAGAAGGCACTGGAAACCATGGACAAGGACAACAAGGACAACCCGTGAGCACGTCCACGGGTTTTCGCCTGGAGGCCGTGGCGCCGTCCACCGTGGCGGTGCACGGCGTGCTGGATTTCGACACCGCGGCCGCGGCGCTGGCGGCGATGCGCGCGGCGCTCCAGGGCCAGGTGGCCGAGCTGGACCTGGCGGGGGTCAGCCACAGCGACAGCGCGGGCCTGGCCTGCGTGCTGGCCGCGGTCGCCGAGGCGAGCGGCCGCGGCCGTCCGCTGCGGGTGGTCGGCATGCCGGCCGGCATGCAGGCGCTGGCCCGGGTCTGCGAGGTCGATACGCTGCTGGCGTAAGCCGCCTGCCGCCGGGACTCAGTCCTGGCTGCCCTGCTTGGCGTGGCCCTTTTCCCAGTCGTGCTGCTGTTCCAGCAGCTCGTCGGGATCGAATCCCGGGGTATCCAGCCCCTGCATGCGCTCGATCAGCGCCGCCGGCGGGTTGCCGTCGTAGAGCTTGTACAGGCGCTGCTGCCGGTACGCGTCGCGGATGAACACGTACGGGTCATAGGCCGACTGCAGGAAACTCTCGGCATCGATCGCGCGCGAGCGCAGGGTGATCAGGTACATCGCCTGCGGTGCGTATTGCAGGCCGTTGTAGTGGTGGTTGGCGGCGAACAGGCTCAGCGGATCGAAGAAATAGCTGTCCACCGGGATGCGCCACATGTCGCGCGCGGTGCTGGGGCCGAGCAGCGGCAGCATCAGGAAATCGCCTTCCGGCGCGCCCCAGCGGGCGAGCGTGATGCCGAAGTCGTTGTCCTCGATCGGCAAGCCGAGCTGGCTGGCCGGGTCGAAGAAGCCGCCGATGCCCAGGGTGAGGTTGACCAGGAAACGCGCCGTGCTCTGCAGCGCCTGCTTGGGTCGCGCCTGCAGCAGGTCGTTGGCGACCGTGACCGGCATGCGGATATTGGTGAAGAAGTCGCTGAACGAACGCCGCACCGGCGGGTTGGTGACCTTGCGGTAGACCAGCGCCACCGGCCGGATGGCCACCTTGTCCACGGCGGTGTTGAACTGGTACGCCTCGCGGTTGTACTTCTCCAGCGGGTCGTCGGTGCGCGGCTTGGCGATGGCGCAACCCGCCAGCACGGCGACTGCGGCCATGGTCAACCAGCGACTCATGGCGAGGGATCGAGGCAATAGGGGCATCGGAGGTTACGGAATTCGCGTCGGGGACAGTATAAGTGTACTGTCTGGTTTTATATCTTGCACGGCTTTCGGGTCGCTTTCGCAGACAGGCCCGTCCGCGGCCAGCCCGCCATGATACGCGTCGGCCGCATTGCCAGCAAAGCGCCCGCTGGCTACACTGATCGACCGTATAAGTCACTATTCTCCGAAGGATTTCACATGGCACGCATTACCGTGGAGGACTGCCTCGAGGTGGTCGACAACCGTTTCGAGCTGGTCCTGATGGCGACCAAGCGCGCGCGACAGCTCGAGAAGGGTGCCGAACCGGCAGTCAATCCCGACCATGACAAGCCCACCGTGCTCGCGCTGCGCGAGATCGCCGCTCGTCGCATCGACCAGGCCACCATCGACCAGATCGACAAGGCCGAACGCGAGCGCGCCGAGCGCGAGGCGCTGGAGTGGGCGGCCGCGGAAGTCGACGACGACCTTTCCAAGGGTGGCGACGACTGATGGGCGATGACTGCCGGCGCCGCCACGCACCTGCCCGCAAGGGCACGGTCACGCGCGCGCAGCCGGCAGCCTGCGGACTTTCGCCGTTCGGGGTGGGCGCCTGACCCGGCGCCAGGCACCCATGCCAGCGACCGCCCCACCGGCCCCGGTCGATCCGGCCGCCTGGCCCCCTTATGTGCAGGCGCTGAAGGAACGCATCGCCTACCTGCCGCCCGCGCAGGTCACCCAGGTGCTGCGCGCGTACGAAGTCGGTGCGCAGGCGCATGCCGGGCAGGAGCGCAAGAGCGGCGAACCGTACATCACCCACCCGGTGGCGGTGGCGGGCATCCTGGCCGAGCTGGGGCTGGATGCCGAGACGATCATCGCGGCGATCCTGCACGACACGCTTGAAGACACCGAACTGAGCCGCGAGGCGCTGGCCGGCGAGTTCGGCGAGGTGGTCGCCGAGCTGGTGGACGGCGTCACCAAGCTGGACAAGATGCGCTTCGGCACGCGCCAGGAGGCCGATGCGGAAAGCTTCCGCAAGATGCTGCTGGCGATGGCGCGCGACATCCGCGTCATCCTGATCAAGCTCGCCGACCGGCTGCACAACATGCGCACGCTGGGCGCCAAGGACCCGGTCTCGCGCCGCCGCATCGCGCGCGAGACGCTGGAGATCTTCGCCCCGATCGCGCAGCGCCTGGGCATGAACAAGTTCAAGGCGGAGCTGCAGGACCTGGGCTTCCGCGCGCTGTATCCGGATCGCTACCGCGTCATCAGCGAACGCATCCGCGCCGCGCTGGGCAATCGCCGCGAGGTGATGGGCAAGATCGAGACCGCGCTCACCACGCAGCTCGCGGCCGAACACCTGAGCGCCCACGTGGTCGGCCGGATCAAGTCGCCGTGGAGCATCTATTCGAAGATGCGCAACGAGCACAAGACGTTCGCGCAGCTGATGGACGTGTACGGTTTCCGCGTGGTGGTCGACAGCGCCACCAGCTGCTACGTGGCGCTTGGTGCGGTGCATGCGCTGTACAAGCCGGTGGACCGCCGCTTCAAGGACTTCATCGCGATCCCCAAGGCCAACGGCTACCAGTCGCTGCACACGGTGCTGCTCGGGCCGTTCGGCGCGCCGATCGAGGTGCAGATCCGTACCGCCGAAATGGATTCCGTGGCCGAGCGCGGCGTGGCGGCGCACTGGGCCTACAAGACCGATTCGGGCCCGGCCAACAGCGCCCAGGTGCGCGCCCGCGAGTGGCTGGCGTCGATGGTCGACAGCTCGGCGAACACGGTGTCCTCCTCGGAGTTCATCGAGAACGTCAAGATCGACCTGTTCCCCGACGAGGTCTATCTGTTCACGCCCCGCGGCGACATCCTCTCGCTGCCGCGCCATGCCACCGCGCTGGACTTCGCCTACGCGGTGCACACCGACGTGGGCGACCACGCGGTGGCCGCGCGCGTCGACAAGAAGCTCACGCCGCTGCGCAGCCGGCTCGAATCGGGCCAGCTGGTGGAGATCATCACCGCGCCCTCGGCGGCGCCCAACCCGGCGTGGCTGGAAGTCGTGGTCACCGGCAAGGCGCGCACCGCGATCCGCCAGTACCTGAAACACCTGCAGCACGAGGACGCGGTGGATTTCGGCCATCGCATGCTCGATCGCGCGCTGGATGCGCTGGGCAGCAGCCTCGACGCGATCGCACCGACCACGCTCGACCGCTTCCTGAAGACGTCCAAGCTGAAGCGGCTGGAGGAGCTGCTCTCCGACATCGCACTGGGCAACCGCATGCCCGACGTGGTCGCGCGCCAACTGCTGGGCTCGCGCTGGAAGAAGACCGCGGGCGTGAGGCCGGGTTTGTCGCCGGCCCCGGAGAAGATCCGCATCAGCGGCGGCGAGCGCGGCGTGCTCAGTTTCGCCAATTGCTGCCATCCGCTGCCCGGCGACGACATCATCGGCTACCTCTCCTCCGGCAAGGGCATCGTGGTGCACCGCGTGGAGTGCCCCAACGTGGTCGAGCTGCGCCGGTCGCCGGAACGCCTGGTGGCGATCGAATGGGATCGCGACGTCAAGGGCGATTACCGCGCGCAGTTGCACATCGAGGTGATCAACCGGCCGGGCGTCCTCGCCACCGTGGCCGCGGCGATCGCCGCGGCCGATTCCAACATCGAGAACGTCGAGTACGTCGAACGCGACGCCTCGGCGGCCACGCTGCTGTTCTCGATGGAGGTGAAGAGTCGCAAGCACCTTGCCGATGTGATCCGCCGCGTGCGGCGTACCGGCGTGGTCAGCGCGGTGCGGCGGTATCCGCTGTAGGGCGCGACACGTGCGCGAAAGCCCGCCGGGCGGCCTGCCGGTTGTCGCGCACACGCCGCGTTCTACAATCGTCAACTTTCTCCACTCGAGGTCGTCATGTCCCTGAACATCATCTCCACCGACCAGGCCCCCGCCGCCATCGGCCCGTATTCGCAGGCCGTGCGCGCCGGCAACACCGTCTATTTTTCCGGCCAGATTCCGCTCGATCCGGCCACCGGCAACCTGGTCGACGGCGACGTCACGGCGCAGACGCGGCGGGTGTTCGACAACCTCACCGCCGTGGCGGCCGCGGCTGGCGGCTCGCTGGCGCAGATCGTGCGCGTGGGCATCTACGTGACCGACCTGGCCAACTTCGCCGCGGTCAACGCGGTGATGGCCGAATACTTCAAGCAGCCGTATCCGGCGCGCTCGACCATCGAGGTGTCCGCGTTGCCGAAGGCGGCGCAGGTGGAGGTCGACGCGATCATGGTGCTGGACTGATCCACGCCGCGGCCGCCGCCGACAGCGCGCGGCGGCCGCATCCTTACGACTGACGGGGATGCTCGGTTAGGCTTGGGTTTCATGGCCACGCGCAACGCCCGTTCCGCTCCACCCGGCATCGCCGACCCCGGCATCGCGCCGCTGACCACGCTGCCCGGCGTGGGGCCGGCGCTGGCCGCATCGCTGGGCAGGCTTGGCCTCACCCGGGTGCAGGATCTGTGGTTCCACCTGCCGCTGCGCTATGAGGACAAGACGCGCATCACCGCGATCGCGGACCTGCGCGCCGGCGAACGTGCCCAGGTCGAGGGCGTGGTCGAGGCGGTCGAGCGCGGCTTCCGCTATCGGCCGCAACTGAAGGTGGCCATCGGCGACGACAGCGGGCCGAGCCTGTTGCTGCGCTTCTTCCATTTCAATCGCGCGCAGGCCGAACAACTGCAACCCGGCACGCGGCTGCTGTGCTATGGCGAAGTGCGCCATGCCGCGCAGGGGCTGGAGATGGTGCACCCGAGTTACCAGCGGCTGGGCGGCAGCGAGGCCTCGGTGGTCGACGAGCAGTTGAGCCCGGTCTATCCGACGACGGAAGGCCTGGGCCAGAAGCGCCTCTCGGCCGTGATCGGCAAGGCCCTGGCGCTGTTGCCGCCGGACGGACAGCTGGAGCTGATCCCGCCGGCCTTGTGCCGCGCGCACGGCTTGACCTCGTTGCGCGACGCGCTGCTCTACGTGCACCGGCCGCCGCCGGACGCGCATCTCGGCCAGTTGATGCTGGGCCGGCACCCGGCCCAGCAGCGGCTTGCCTTCGAGGAGTTGCTGACCCAGCACCTGAGCCTCAAGCGCCTGCGCGCGGTGGTGCGCCAACGCCGCGCGCCCGCCATGGATGCTCCGCGGCAGTTGCACCGGCGCTTGCTGCGGTCCTTGCCGTTCCGCCTCACCGCCGCCCAGCAGCGCGTGGGCGAGGAGGTGGCGCGCGACCTGGCCCAGGCCCAGCCGATGTTGCGCCTGGTGCAGGGCGATGTCGGCAGCGGCAAGACCGTGGTGGCTGCGCTGGCGGCGCTGGCGGCCGTGCAGGCCGGTTACCAGACCGCGCTGATGGCACCGACCGAATTGCTGGCCGAACAGCATCTGCGTAATTTCCGCCAGTGGCTGGAACCGCTCGGCATCGAGGTGGCATGGCTGGCCGGCAAGGTCGTCGGCAAGGCCCGCCGCGAGGCGCTGGCACGCGTGGCGGACGGGGCGGCGGTGGTGATCGGCACGCATGCGCTGATGCAGGAAGGCGTGGCGTTCGCGCGGCTGGGCCTGGTCATCGTCGATGAACAGCACCGGTTCGGCGTGCAGCAGCGGCTGGCGCTGCACGAGAAGGGTCACCAGGAGAGCCTGGTGCCGCATCAGCTGGTGCTCACCGCCACCCCGATCCCGCGTACGCTGGCAATGAGCGCGTACGCCGACCTCGACGTCTCCTCGATCGACGAGCTGCCGCCGGGCCGCACGCCGGTACAGACCATCGCGGTGTCCAACGCGCGCCGCGACGAAGTGATCGAGCGTATCCGCGCGGCTTGCGCCGAGGGCCGCCAGGCGTACTGGGTGTGCACCCTGATCGAGGAATCCGAGCAACTGCGCGCGCAGGCCGCCGAGGTCGCCCATGCGGAGTTGTCCGCGGCGCTCGCCGGCGCCGCGGTGGGCCTGATCCATGGCCGCATGAAGGCGAAGGACAAGCAGGCGGCGATGGACGCGTTCAAGGCCGGCGAGCTGGCCGTGCTGGTGGCCACCACGGTGATCGAGGTCGGCGTGGACGTGCCCAACGCCAGCCTGATGGTGATCGAGAACAGCGAGCGGCTCGGCCTGGCGCAGTTGCACCAGCTGCGCGGTCGCGTCGGTCGCGGCGCGGTCGCCTCCAACTGCGTGCTGCTGTACCAGCCGCCGCTGGGCCAGCTCGCGCGCGAGCGCCTGCAGGTCATGCGCGAGACCAGCGACGGCTTCCGCATCGCCGAGAAGGACCTGGAACTGCGCGGCCCCGGCGAGGTGCTCGGCACCCGGCAGACCGGCCAGCTCGCCTTCCGCATCGCCGACCTCGCCCGGGACGCCCACCTGCTGCCTGCGGTGCAGGCGGTCGGCGAGCGCATGCTGGCGGAGTTCCCGCACCAGACCGGCCGGCTGATCGAGCGCTGGATCGGCGGCGCCGCGCGGTTCGCCGATGCGTGAGGCCGGGGCAGTCGCCCCTGGCCGCGGCATCCCATAAACTGGGCGGCTGCACAGGAACCTGCCCATGACCAAGCCGCAACTGCTGATCGACACCGACCCCGGCGTCGACGACGCCCTCGCCATCCTGATGGCGGCCGCCCATGCGGACGTCGCCGGCCTCGCCATCGCCGCCGGCAACGTCGGCCTGGACCACACCGTGCGCAACGCGCGCACCCTGGTGGACCTGCTCGGCCTGGCTGCGCCGGTATTCGCCGGCTGCGTCGCGCCGCTGGTGCGCGCGCCGGAGGAGGACGCGGCCTTCGTGCACGGGCGCGACGGGTTCGGCGACGTCGGCTTTGCCGAGCCGGCCGCCGCCGTTTCCGCCGAGTCCGCCGCGCTGGCGCTGTTGCGGCTGACCCGCGAGCGGCCCGGCGAACTGACCGTGGTCGCGCTGGCGCCGCTGACCAATCTGGCGCTGGCGCTGCGGCTCGACCCGGACCTGCCGCGGCGGGTCAAGCGGCTGGTGGTCATGGGCGGCGCCGTGACCGGCCACGGCAATACCGGCAAGGTGCCGGCCGAATTCAACATCGGTTTCGACCCGGAGGCCGCGCACGTGGTGTTCGAGGCGTTCCCCTCGTTCGACCTGGTGGATTGGGAGGCGACCCTGCGCCATGCCTTCGACAACGCGGAGTTCGACCGCTGGCTGGCCGCCGGCGACGAGCGCGCGGCGTTTTTCGGCAGGATCGCGGCCGCCGCGCGCCGCTACAATGCCGAACACGAGCGCGGCGGACTGGTGGCGGCCGATGCCCTGGCCATGGCGGTCGCGCTCGACCCGGCGATCATTACCCGCAGCGAACGCCGCGCCGTGGCGGTGGAACTGGACGGCCGCCTGACCCGCGGCGCCACCGTGGTCGACTGGGCGAACCGGCTGGGCCGGCGGGCCCAGGCGAACATCGTGCTGGAAGTCGACCACGCCCGTTTCGCCGCGATGGTGCGACGGGCGCTGGGCGCGCCCGACTGAACCGCCGCCGCCCTTGCGCGTTACCGGGTTTCCCCGTTACAATGCCGCTCTTTTCACCGCCGCATTCAGAGTCTGTCATGAAAGCCGATACCCATCCGAACTACGCCCCGGTGGTGTTCCAGGATCTGTCGTCCGACTTCGCGTTCCTGACCCGGTCGACCATGTCCAGCAAGGAAACCGTCAAGTGGGAAGACGGCAATGAGTACCCGCTGATCAAGGTGGACATCTCCAGCCATTCGCACCCGTTCTACACGGGCAAGCAGAAGACCCTGGACGTGGGTGGCCGCGTGGACAAGTTCCGCCGCCGCTACGCGGGTTCCGTCAAGGAATAAGCCGTTTCGCCCGCGCCGCCAGGCAGCGGGTGCGGTTCGAGGCACGGGGCAGGCGCAGGCCTGCCCCGTGTTTTTTCGTGCCCGGGGTTCGACCATGCGCCATCGAATGCCGGGACGTCCTTGTGCGATAATGGGCAGTGGCCCGATGCCTGGAGCCGAGTGGCGCAAGTCCTCCGGACGTTTCTCCAGCCGCCTTCCGGCGTCGGTTGCGTCGCGCGCTTGTCCCGGCTGCCGACATCCACTCTTCCCATTGCGCCGTGACGACGCCCCCACCGTTGTCGCCGGCGACGAACCACATGCAAGGAGGTTTCCGTGTCCGACCCCAAGATCGTCAAGCTGGTCGATGAATCGAGCCACAAGAGCAGCGAGCTGCCGCTGGTAGAGGGCACGCTGGGCGCCGCGTGCATCGACATCGGCAAGCTGTACAAGGACACCGGCCATTTCACCTATGACCCGGGCTTCGGCAGCACCGCCAGCACCAAGAGCGCCATCACCTACATCGACGGCGACAAGGGTGTGCTGCTCTATCGCGGCTACCCGATCGAGCAGCTCGCGGAGAAATCCAGCTTCCTCGAAGTGGCCTACCTGCTGCTCCATGGCGAGCTGCCGAACGCCGCCGAATTCGACACGTTCGAGCACGACATCACCCATCACACGATGATGCACGAGGCCCAGAAGAACTTCTTCCAGGGCTTCCACCACGATGCGCACCCGATGGCGATGCTCGCCGCGGCGGTGGCGTCGCTGTCGGCGTTCTACCACGACAAGCTGGACGTGGAAGACCCGGCCGACCGCAGGATGGCGGCGATCCGCCTGATCGCCAAGATGCCGACCATCGCGGCGGCCTGCTACCGCTACACGATCGGCTGGCCGGTGCGCTACCCGCGCAACAACCTCGAGTACGTCACCCGCTTCCTGCACATGATGTTCGAGGTGCCCAGCGAGCCGCTGGAGATGAACCCGGTGGCCGCCAAGGCGCTGGACCTGCTGTTCATCCTGCACGCCGACCACGAACAGAACGCCTCCACCTCCACCGTGCGCCTGGTCGGTTCCACCGGCGCCAACCCGTATGCGTCGATCGCCGCCGGCATCACCGCGCTGTGGGGTCCCGCGCATGGCGGCGCCAACGAGGCGGTGCTCAAGCAGCTGGAGGAGATCGGCACGCCGGACAACGTCGAGTCGGCGATCTTGCGCGCCAAGGACAAGGACGACAGCTTCCGCCTGATGGGCTTCGGCCATCGGGTCTACAAGAACTTCGACCCGCGCGCCAAGATCATCCGCGAGATGTGCCACAAGGTGCTGGCCGAGCTGGGCGTGAACGACCCGATGCTGGACGTGGCGATGAAGCTCGAGGAGGCGGCGTTGAAGGACGAGTACTTCGTCGAGCGCAAGCTGTATCCGAACGTCGACTTCTACTCCGGCATCATCTACAAGGCGCTGGGCATCCCCACCGAGATGTTCACCGTGATGTTCGCCATCGCGCGCACCGCCGGCTGGATCGCGCACTGGATCGAGCAGCACGAAACGCCGGGATCGCGCATCGGGCGTCCGCGCCAGGTCTACACCGGCGCTGACGTGCGCGATTACGTGCCGGCCGGCAAGCGCTGATCCGGCGCCGCAGCGGACTGGCCTGCCATGCAAGACGCCCCGGCTCCGGCCGGGGCGTCTTGCATCCGGGGTGCGGCGGATTCAGCGCAGCGCGGCACGCAGGCGTTGCTCGAAGCCTCCGTCGGCGTCGTTCTCGGCCAGCAGCATCTCCACCTGGGGCAGGGCGGCGCGGCGCATCGGACGGTCGTCGGTGCGATCGAGCGGAGCCTGGCGCAATGCGTTGCGCGGCAGCACGGTGAGGTCGAACGGCACCGTGCCGGCGGCGAACAGCAGCACCGGGTACTCGGGCTGTTCGTTGCGGCTGTAGCGCAAGCGGCGCACCTGCATCTCCAGCGGCACGCCGTGCTCGCGCAGGAAGCGCACCACGGCTTCGGCGTCGTCGCTGTACACGTGCAGGCACACCGCCGAGTGCACGTCGGCGGTGCCATCCAGCACGGCGCCGACCAGGCGCGGTTCGAACGGCGCCAGGAAGGTCATCGCCTCGACCGCCGCCTCGCGCCGCTGGCGCAACAGCTGCAGATGGCTGTCGCCGAGGAACAGGCGCTGGTGCTCGCGCAACGCCTGCTCGATCTCCAGGTTGCGCGGCAGCGCCTGGCTGTCGAGTATGCCCAGCCGCTCGGCGGCCTTCAGCTTGGCGTGATGGAAGTTGCGGATGCCGTGCTCGCTCATCAGGCGGGCCGCTTCCTGGGCCACGCGGAGGCGGTTGCGCTGCAACCGGTCGTGCGCGTGGATGCGATGGTGTTCGCCTCGGGACATGACGCACTCCTCGACGTGGGATGGCGGCGTCCGGGGACGGGCTCCGTGCCCCGGCTCAGAAGATCTCGTAGGCGTGCTGTTTTTCCTGCTCCTTCTGCTGGGCGGCCTGGCTGCGCAGGCGGTCTACGTCTTCCACCTTGAATATCTCGTTCATGCCGTTGGGGTCGTCCGCCGCCGCGGGCAGGCCGCTGTCGCGGTCGATCCATACCGTACTGATTCCCGGCGGCATCGGCAACGTGCTGGGGGGCAGGCCCTTGAGCGCCGCCCCCATGTACTGCATCCAGATCGGCAGCGCCGCCTTGGCGCCGAACTCGCCGCGCCCCAGCGAACTGTAGTCGTCGAAACCCACCCAGACCGCGGTGGACAGGTCGCCGTTGAAGCCGGCGAACCAGGCGTCGCGATGGTCGTTGGTGGAACCGGTCTTGCCGGCGAGGTCGGTGCGCTCCAGCGCGCGTGCCGCCGAGCCGGTACCGCGCAGGATCACGTCCTTCATCAGCGAGCTGATCAGGTAGTCGTTGCGCGGGCCGATCACGCGCGGGGCCAGCACCGGCGGGTGCCTGCCGCCGTCGTGGATGTCGGCCGGCAGCACCGCCTCGCCGACGCCGTCGACGCTTTCCGACTCCGCGGGGGCCGCTGTGCTGCCGGCGGTCGCCAGCCGGTTGGCCGGGGGATGCGTCATGTCCGGCGGCGGCGGGCCGGGCGGACGCGTGTCGAGCAGGCGCTCCTGGCAGTTGCGGCAGGCGCGGGCGGGGTTGGCCAGGTACACGGGTTTGCCGTCGCGATCGTCGATCTCGTGGATGAAATACGGCGTGACCAGATAACCGCCGTTGGCGAACACGGCGTAGCCGCGCGCCATGCCCATCGGCGAGACCGAGGCGGTGCCCAGTGCCATCGACAGGTTGGCGGGGATCGCATCCTGCGAGAAGCCGAAACGGGTGGCGTACTCGCGCATGTAACCCACCCCGATGGCGTCCAGCAGGCGCACCGAGACCAGGTTCTTCGACTGCACCAGCGCCTCGCGCAGGCGCATCGGACCGGCGAACTTGCCGTCGTCGTTGGATGGCGTCCAGATGCCGTTGGGGCGCGAGGGGTCGGGCAATGCCAGCGGCGCATCGTTGACGATCGAGGCGGGGGTGAAACCCCGGTCGAAGGCGGCGGAGTAGAGGTAGGGCTTGAAGCTCGAACCCGGCTGGCGTGCGGCCATCACCGCGCGGTTGAACTTGCTGCGGTTGAAGTTGAAGCCGCCCACCAGGGCTTCGATGGCGCCGTCTTCCGGATTGAGCGAGACCAGTCCACCTTGCACGGCGGGTATCTGCGCCAG
This sequence comes from Rhodanobacter sp., assembly GCA_049650465.1. Taxonomy (GTDB): domain Bacteria; phylum Pseudomonadota; class Gammaproteobacteria; order Xanthomonadales; family Rhodanobacteraceae; genus Rhodanobacter. Next base: position 165,800 of record JBASAF010000024.1, read on the forward strand.
TTGCCAGTCGCCCTTCTTGTCGCGGGCCAGGCGGACGATGTCGCCGCGCTTGAGCACGGTGTCGACCCGCTTGGGCTCGGCGCCGATGCGGCTGTCGCTGATGTGCGGGCGCGCCCATTTCACGGCCTCGAGGTCGAGCCGGACGCTCTCGTGGCTGGACAGGTACACGCTGGCATGGTCGGCGTCCGCGCCGGTGACCAGGCCCGGCAGCATGCCCGAGACGCTGCCGTAACCGGCCAGTGCCTGGTCGAAATCCGCCTCGCCGGCACCGTCGGGCAGGTCCTTGTGCGCCTCGGGTCCGCGCCAGCCGTGGCGCTGGTCGTAGGCGACCAGGCCGTCACGCAGGGCGTCCACCGCTTCCTGCTGGCGCAGGCTCTGCACCGTGGTGCGGACCACGTAGCCCTCGGTCAGCGCGTCGTTGCCGAGGCGGTCGAGCACCTGCCGGCGCACCATCTCGGCGAGGTAGGGCGCGTCCACCTCGATCGGCTGCTCGTGCGCGTAGGCGTGGTTCGGCTCGGCCACCGCCTGCTCGTACACCGCCTGGGTGATGTAGTTGTGCCGCCGCATCTCGCCCAGCACCCAGTTGCGCCGTGCCATCTCGCGCTTGGGGCTGTTGATCGGGTTGACCGCCGAGGGCAGCTGGAAGGTTGAGGCGATCGCCGCGCACTCGGCCACGGTGAGCTGGTCCAGCGTCTTGCCGTAGTAGTACTCGGCCGCCGCCGCCACGCCGTAGGAGCGATGGCCCAGGAACATCTTGTTGAGGTAGAGCTCCAGGATCTGGTCCTTGGTGAGCTCGTGCTCGATGCGCAGGGCGATGAAGATCTCGGTGAGCTTGCGCGAGTAGAGCTTTTCAGGGCTCAGGAAGAAATTGCGCGCCACCTGCTGGGTGATGGTCGAGCCACCGGGGCCCTTGTCGCCGCCGGTGATGATCACGTGCCAGCCGGCGCGGGCGATGCCCCGCCAATCCACGCCCGGGTGGTGGTAGAAATCGGCGTCCTCGGCCGACAACACCGCATGCTTGAGCCGGTCGGGCACTTCGGCGATGTCCACCGGGATGCGGCGGGTTTCGCCGAAGGTCGCGATCAGCTTGCCGTCGGCGCTGAGCACGCGCAGCGGCACCTGCATGTGGTAGTCCTTGAGCACCGCCACCGAGGGCAGTCGGGGAGCTATCAACCAGTACGCCACGCCTGTCGCGAGCACTGCCAGAAGCAAACCGGAAAAGGCCAGGATCAGTGCCCAGCGCAACAAACGCTTGAAAATTCGCATGGTGTGGAGATAGCGAGACCTGAGTCAAAGCATGACAGAGTATAGATGTAGCAACATGCGCGTCAGGCGACCGGGAACGGGTCGGCAAAGCAAGGGTCGGGCCAGCGGGGCAGCCTCCGCAAATGTGGTGGACATCACGCCATTTACTTGAGAAAGTTCCTGTAGACCGTTGCCATTGCGTTAATTTTTAGATTTAATGCCACTGCGCATCCCGCCAGAACTCTGGACAGGGCGTCAGCGGCAAGGGGGACACACCGTGGGGCTCTTTACACCGAAGAAGCCGGCGCTGATCGGCGTCGACATCAGTTCGACCGCCGTCAAGCTGCTGCAGCTGAGTCAGGCGGGCGGGCGCTATCGCGTGGAGCACTACGCGGTGGAACCGCTTCCGCCCAATGCGGTGGTCGAGAAGAACATCGTCGAGGTCGAGGCGGTCGGCGACGCCATCCGACGCGCGCTGGCGCGCTCGGGTTCCAAGCTCAAGCACGCCGCCGCCGCGGTGGCCGGGTCGGCGGTGATCACCCGCATCATCCCGATGGCCAGCGAGCTTTCCGACGATGACCTCGAAGGCCAGATCCAGGTCGAGGCCAACCAGTACATCCCGTATCCGATCGACGAGGTCAGCCTCGATTTCGAGGTGATCGGTCCGGTACGCGACAACCCGGACATGAACAACGTGCTGCTGGCGGCCTCGCGCACCGAAAACGTCGACATGCGCGTGGCGGCGCTGGACCTGGGCGGCCTCACCGCCGGCGTCATCGACGTGGAGGCCTTCGCCATGGAGAACGCCTTCGCGATGGTCGCCGACCAGCTCAACGTGGGCCGCGATGCCCTGGTGGCCGTGGTCGACATCGGCGCCACCATGACCACGCTGTCGGTGTTGCGCAACCAGCGCACCATCTATTCCCGCGAACAGGTGTTCGGCGGCAAGCAGCTCACCGACGAGATCATGCGCCGCTTCGGGCTTTCCTATGAAGAAGCCGGCCGTGCCAAGCGCAAGGGCGGGCTGCCGGAGTCCTACGAGACCGAGGCGCTGGAGCCGTTCAAGGAGTCGCTGATCCAGCAGATCAGCCGCCTGCTGCAGTTCTTCTTCGCCGGCAGCGAGTACAGCAAGGTCGACCAGGTGGTACTGGCCGGCGGTTGTGCCTCGATCGAGGGTCTGGGCCCGATGCTGGAAGAGCAGCTCGGCGTGCCCTGCGTGGTCGCCAATCCGCTGGCCCGGATGTCGCTCTCGCCGCGGGTGCAGGCCCAGGCGCTGGCGCAGGATGCCCCGGCGCTGATGATTGCGGTCGGCCTCGCCCTGAGGAGTTTCGACTGATGGCACATGTGAACCTACTTCCGTGGCGCGCGGAACGGCGCAAGCAGCGCGAGCGCGAGTTCTACATGCAGCTGGGCGCCGCCTTCGTGGTTGCGGTGCTGCTGTTGCTGCTGTGGATCTTCTGGATGAACCAGCGTATCGACAACCAGAACGACCGCAACGCCTACCTGCAGACCGAGATCAAGCAGCTGGACGTGCGCATCGCCAAGATCAAGGACCTGGAGAAGGTCCGTGAGCACCTGCTGGCGCGCAAGCAGATCATCGAGCAGCTGCAGGCCGACCGCTCGCAGATGGTGCATCTGTTCGACGAACTGGTGAAGACGATCCCGACCAGCGCGCGGCTGACCGCACTCAAGCAGAGCGGCCAGGCGATGTCGCTCGACGGCGTGGCGCAGTCCAACGCCAGCGTCGCCGAGTACATGCGCAACATCGAGTCCTCGCCGTGGATGGGCCATGCGGACCTGCGCAAGACCGAGAACACCCATGACGCGACCCGCATGCCCTATCAGTTCGGCCTCGACGTGGCCCTGAGCCGGCCCAAGACCGACGAGGTCGATCCGGGCAAGGCCCCGGTGGAACCGGCCGCCGCTTCCACCGCCGCGACCGCGCCGGCCGTGCCCGCGGCGCTCGGCGCAGCCGCCAAGGCGGTGACCGCGCCGGCGGCCAGCGCGACGTCCGCGACGGCCAAGCCCGCACCGGAAGCCACGCCCACTCCTGCCGCCGCTGCCAAGGGAGGTGCCGGATCATGAGTTTCTTCAGCGATCTGCAGAACCTCGACAAGAACAACGTCGGCGGCTGGCCGCAATCGGTCAAGATCTTCTTCACCGCCCTGGTGCTCGTGGTGGTCCTGCTGCTGGGCTGGTATTTCCAGGTCAGCGACCAGCAGGACAACCTCAACACGCTGGCCAACAAGGAGAACCAGCTCAAGCAGGAGTTCTCCACCAAGCAGGCCAAGTCGGTCAACCTCGAAGCCCTCGAGCAGCAGCTCAACGAGATGCAGGACATGCTGCGCCAGCTGCTGCGCCAGCTGCCCAGCAAGACCGAGATGCCCGAGCTGCTGACCGACATCTCGCAGACGGCGCAGGCGGCGGGGCTGGAGACAGACCTGTTCCAGCCGGGCCCGGAAACGCCGAAGGACTTCTATGCCGAGAAGCCGATCACCTTGAAGTTCACCGGCACCTATCACCAGTTCGGCACCTTCATCAGCGGCGTGGCATCGCTCCCGCGCGTGGTCATCCTCACCCTGCACGATGTCTCGCTGACGCCGAAGGCGCCGACCAAGTCCGGCACCGCCGGTAGCGGCCAGCTGGTGCTGCAGGGCACGGTCAAGACCTACCGTTATCTCGATGACGAGGAAAGCTCTGCCGCGGGCAACAATGCGGGGGCGAAGAAATGATGAACCAGTCGATTGCCCGCAAGTCCGGCCTCGTGATGCGCCTGCTCGTGATCCTGCTGGCCGCGCTGGTCCTGGTCGGCTGCACCCGCGGCATGTCCGACCTGCGTGCCTGGGTCGCGCAGGAGAAGGCCAAGAAGGGCGCGCCGATCCCGCCGCTGCCCGTGATCAAGACCTTCGAGACCTTCAAGTACGAAGACCAGGACAAGCGCGATCCGTTCAGCCCGAGCACGGCCGAGCTGCAGAACAACAATCCCACCAGCGGGCCGCGTCCGGATGCCAACCGGGCCAAGGAGCCGCTGGAGATGTTTGCCCTCGACAGCCTCAAGATGGTCGGCACGGTCGGTGTCGGTCCGAAGATGGAGGTCCTGATCAAGGACCCGGGCGGTGTCATCCATCGTGTCCATGTGGGGGAATACATGGGACAGAACTACGGACACATCACCGCCATCAGCGAAGATCATGTCGATCTGGTCGAGTTGGTATCCAACGGCAATGGTGGCTGGATGGAACGTCCCGCCAGCGTCGCACTCGGCGAGCAATAGGTACACAGGGGCAGATGCAATGACCAACCAATTCCAATCCGTGCGGGGCCGAGTCATGCGCCATGCGAGCCGTTACTTCCTGATGGGCCTGCTGATCGTCGGTGCCACCTGGGCCAGTGCCGCCATCGCGGCCACCACCACGCTGAAGAACATCAGCTATGACGCCCTGCCTGGCGGCAGCGTCCAGCTGCACCTGAACTTCGGCGACGGCCCGGTGCCGGAGCCGAAGATCTTCACCACTGACAACCCGCCGCGCATCGCGGTCGACCTGCCTGATACCACCAATGCCGCCGGGCGGCACATGGACATCGGCAAGGGCTCGACCTCCGGCGTCTCGGCGGTGTCCGCCGGCGGACGCACCCGCGTGGTGGTCGAGCTGATGCGCGCGTCGAGCTACCGCGCCAGCGTCGACGGCAACAGCCTGGTGCTGACGATCAACAACGGCACCGCCGACCAGTCGGTCACCACCGCCTCCACGATCGATCCCACCAAGCGGCTGCCGTCGTCCTCCGACGGCCCGGCGATCTCCAACATCGACTTCCGGCGCGGCCCGAACGGTGAGGGTCGCGTGCTGGTCAGCTTCAGCGGCAGCGGCGCGCAGCCGGAAATGACCCGCCAGGGCGACAAGGTGGTGGTCACCATCGACCACGCCAACCTGCCGGCCAACCTGGCGCAGCGCCTGGATACGCTGGACTTCGCCACCCCGGTGCAGTCGATCACCAGCCGCGTCGGCAACGGTGGCGGTGCGCGCATCGAGATCGACACCAAGGGCACGGTCGAGACCTCGGCCTACCAGACCCCCGACCAGTACGTGGTCGAGGTGGCGCCGAAGAAGGCCGCCGCCAAGGACGAGCGCCTGGCCAAGCTGGACACCCAGCCCAGCTACAACGGCAAGCGCGTCACCTTCAACTTCCAGGACATCCCGGTGCGCTCGGCGCTGCAGCTGATCGCCGACATCTCCGGGCTCAACCTGGTCGCCTCCGACAGCGTCGGCGGCAGTGTCACCCTGCGCCTGGTCAACGTGCCGTGGGATCAGGCGCTGGACGTGATCCTGCGCGCCAAGAGCCTGGACAAGCGCCGCAACGGCAACGTCATCTGGGTCGCTCCTCAGGCCGAGCTGGCCAAGTACGAGCAGGACCTGGCCGATGCCAAGCTGAAGGCGCAGGACACCGCCGAGCTGGTCACCGACTACGTGCCGATCAGCTACGGCAAGGCCGCCGACATCGCCAAGCTGCTGACCACCGGCAGCATGCAGGGCGGCGGTGGCGGCGGCTCCAACACCCAGCGCGGTTTCCTCTCGCCGCGCGGCAGCGTCTCGTTCGACCAGCGCACCAACACCCTGCTGCTCAACGACACGCCGGAGAAGATCAAGCAGCTGCGTGAGCTGATCGCCGTGCTGGACAAGCCGGTGCAGCAGGTGCTGATCGAGTCGCGCATCGTGGTGGCCACCGACGACTTCACCCGCGAGCTGGGCGTGAAGTGGGGCGTGTCGGGCCGGCAGGTCAACAACAACAACATCATCACCACCGCACCGAGCGGCAGCGACGGACTGAAGTACGGCGTCGATACGCACAACAACATCGTCAACTACAACAACGCCGTCACCGACTGGATCGCCAACGGCAGCCAGGGCGCGCCGCCGCATCCGGGCGCGGTGACCCTGCCGGGCGGCTTCAACGTCAACATGCCGGTGCAGGGCGGCAGCACGCTGGGCTTCGCCATCCTCGGCGCCAACTACGCGATCGACCTGGAGCTTTCCGCGGCGCAGTCCGAAGGCCGTGGCGAGGTGATCTCCAGCCCGCGCGTGATCACCGCCAACCAGCAGGAAGCGGTGATCCGCCAGGGCCAGGAAGTCGGCTACGTCACCTACCAGAACCAGGGCGCCGGCACCGGCGGCGCACCCACCGCCTCGGTGCAGTTCAAGGACGCCGTGCTGGAGTTGAAGGTGACCCCGACGATCACCGCCGACAACCGCGTCTACCTGGCGATCAACGTGAAGAAGGATGCGCTGGCCGGCTTCCTCAACACGCCGAACGGCCAGGTGCCGCAGATCGACACGCGCGAGGTCAACACCTCGGCGCTGGTCGACAACGGCCAGACCGTGGTGCTGGGCGGCATCTACGAGGTCAACAAGAGCAACACCGTGTCCAAGGTGCCCGGGCTGGGCGACATCCCCGGTCTCGGCGCGCTGTTCCGCAACACCAAGCGCAGCACCACCAAGGCGGAACTGCTGATCTTCGTGACGCCGCGCATCCTCAGCGACACCTTGCAATAAGCCGTCACGCGGCAGTGGAGAAAAAGGGCGGCTTCGGCCGCCCTTTTTCATGCGCGCCGGCCGTCGGCGCACACCGCATTAAACTTCCCGCGCCGACAATGGTCTGAAGCACGCCGGCGCATCCGCCTTCCACGGGATGTCGCAGGCCTTGTCCCGTACCTGGAACCGCCCATGGATATGCCCGAAAACCCGCCTCCCAGCGCATTGCAACAGTCGTTCACCCGCCTGCGGCAGGAACTGGGCGACTGCATCATCGGCCAGCCGAAACTCATCGACTGCCTGCTGGTGGCGCTGCTGGCCGATGGCCACCTGCTGGTGGAAGGCGCGCCCGGCCTGGCCAAGACCACCGCGGTGAAGGCATTGGCGGCGCGGATCGAGGCGGACTTCCACCGCGTGCAGTTCACTCCCGATCTGTTGCCCGCCGACCTCACCGGCACCGACGTGTTCCGCCCGCAGTCGGGCAGCTTCGAGTTCGAGCGCGGCCCGCTGTTCCACAACATCATCCTCGCCGACGAGATCAACCGCGCGCCGGCCAAGGTGCAGTCCGCGCTGCTGGAGGCGATGGCCGAGCAGCAGATCACCGTGGGCCGCAGCACCTGGCAGTTGCCTGACCTGTTCATGGTGATGGCCACGCAGAATCCGATCGAGCAGGAAGGCACCTTCAGCCTGCCGGAAGCCCAGCTCGATCGCTTCCTGATGCATGTGACGATCGGCTACCCCGATGGCGCCGCGGAGCTGGCCATCCTCAAGCTGGCGCGCGAGCAGGCCAGTCGCCGCGCGCATCCGGCGGCTCCGCCGCACCCGCTGCTCAGCCAGCGCGACGTGTTCGCCGCGCGCGATGCGGCGATGGCCGTGCACATGGCACCGGCCCTGGAGGAATACCTGGCGCAGCTGGTGCTGGCCACGCGCGACGCCGGCCGCTACGGCGCCGAGTTGAAGCGCTGGATCGCCTGGGGCGGCAGCCCCCGCGCCACCATCGCGCTGGACCGCTGTTCGCGGGCGCAGGCATGGCTCGCCGGGCGTGCCTACGTGTTGCCCGAGGACGTGCATGCGATCGTCCACGAGGTGCTGCGCCACCGCGTGCTGCTCAGCTACGAAGCGCAGGCCGAAGGCGTCGCGCCGGACCAGGTGATCGCGCGCCTGCTGGATCTCGTGCCGCTGCCGTGAGTACGGTGGCGTCCCCGCGCGAAGACGGCAACGGGATCAGCGAAGTGTCGCTGGCCGAACTGATCGCGCTGCGCGCGCGGGTCGGCCCTGCGCGCATGGCGCCGCTGAGCACGCGCGCGGCCCGCCACGGGCAGCAGTCGAGTCCTCTGTTCGGGCGTGGCATGGATTACGCCGAGTCGCGGGTCTACCAGGCCGGTGACGACGTGCGCCGTCTCGACTGGCGCTTGACCGCGCGCAGCGGCAAGTTGCACACCAAGCTGTTCCAGGAGGATCGCGAAGGCTGCCTGCTGATCCTGCTCGATACGCATGCGAGCATGCATTTCGGCACCCGGGCGCGCTTCAAGTCGGTGCAGGCGGCCCGCGCCGCGGCACTGGCCGCCTGGTTCGCCACGCGCGCGGGCGAGCGCGTGGCAATGCTGGGTTTCGGCGGCGTCGAGCAGTGGCTGTCACCCCGGGCCGGTGCCCATGGCGCACTCGCGGTGTGCGGTGCGCTGGCGCAATGGCATGCCGGCGGTCGCATCCAGGCGCAGCAGCCACTGTCCGACGCACTGGCCCGAGCGGCCCACGTGGCGCGGGGCGCGAGCCGCGTACTGCTGGTCAGTGACGGCTTCAGCTGCGATGCCGCCGCACGCCAGCGGCTGATCGAACTGATCCGGCACGCCGGCGTGGCCGTGCTCGTCACCGCGGATGCGCTGGAGCTGGAACTGGTGCCGCCAGGGCGCTATCCGCTGGAGCACGCCGGGGCGCGCCGCGAGGTCTGGTTGCAGTCGTCGCGCCAGCGCGCGGATTTCCGCCAGGCTTTGGGCGCCGGGCCCCGGCGGCTGGTCGAGCTGGCGGGATCGCTGGGTCTGCGCCACGCCACTATCGACACGGCAGTCGATCCCCTCGACGCCGTGGCGACCCTGATCGGTCGCAAGAGGTCGCCGCGATGATCGGCGCACCGGCATCCCCGGCGTCGGCCGCCGGTACGGCAGGGCCCGTCCTGCGCGACATCCACCTGCCGCCCGAACCGTCATGGTGGCCACCGGCGCCGGGCTGGTGGCTGCTAGGCGCATGCCTGCTGCTGGCGTTGGCGGCGCTGGCCTGGGCCTGGCGTCGTCGCCTCAGGGTGCAGCGGCAGCAGCGGCGAATCCTCGGCGAGCTGGAGCGGCTGGTCCACGCGCATCGCGAGGACGGCGATCGCGCCGCCATGCTGGCCGGTATCCATCAACTTCTGCGACGGGTCGCCCGCGCGCACGATGCCGCGGCGGTGCGCCTGCGTGGGGAGGCCTGGCGGCAGGTGCTGGCGCGGGTGCCGGTGGATGCCGCGACGCTGGAGCACCTGCTGCGGCTGGACCAGCTCGTCTACCAGCCGCCGCGCGGCGGCAACGAGGGCGAGCTGGTCGAGGCGGCGCGGCGCTGGCTGCGTTTGGCCGTAAAGCCGTCCGTCTGGAAGCCGTCGGCCGCTACGCCGGAGCGTGCCGATGCCTGAGTTCGCCTGGCCCTGGATCGTCCTGCTGTTGCCGCTGCCATGGTTGCTGCGCCGGTGGTGGCGCGTGGCCGCGCCGGGCATGGCGCTGCACCTGCCGCAGCCGGGAGTGGACCTGGGCACGGTGGCCGACCGGCGCGGTCACGGCGCGGTGCCCTGGCTGCTGGCCCTGGCCTGGCTGTGCCTGCTGGCCGCTGCCGCGCGACCGCAGTGGCTGGGTCCGCCGCAGGCGCAGCAGCGCAGCGGCCGGGCGATGATGATGGCGGTGGATCTTTCCGGCAGCATGCGCACGCCGGACATGCAGCTGACCGGCCAGCCGGTCAGCCGCTTCGGCGCGGTGGAGGCGATCGCCAGCGACTTCATCGGCCGCCGCCGCGGCGACGAGATGGGTCTGATCCTGTTCGGCAGCCAGGCGTACCTGGTCACGCCGCTGACCTACGACTTGTCCGCGGTGCGCGCGCAACTGCAGACCTCGGCGGTGGGCCTGGCCGGCGACCAGACCGCGATCGGCGACGCCATCGCCGTCGCCGTGAAGCGGCTGGCGGGCCTGCCCGAAGCGGCCCGCGTGCTGGTGCTGCTCACCGACGGCGTGAACAACGCCGGCAGCATCGCGCCGCGCGAGGCCGCGCGCGCCGCCAAGGCCGCCGGGGTGCGCATCTACGCCATCGGCATCGGCGCCACCACGATGCAGGTGCCAGGCTTCTTCGGCCTGCAGATGGTCAACCCCTCGGCCGACCTCGACGCCGACATGCTGAAGGCGATCACCGCCGAAACCGGCGGGCGGTTCTTCCGCGCCACCGACAGCGGCGAACTGGCCGACGCCTACCGCACCATCGACGCGCTGGAACCGATGCCGCGGCAGGGGCCGGCCTTGCGTCCGCGTCACGAGTTGTTCCGTTGGCCGTTGCTGGCTGCATTGGCGCTGCTGTTGCTGGCGATCGTGCCGACCCGGCTGCGCGTGCGGGAGACGGCGGCATGAGCGAGTTGCTGCAGCAATTCCATTTCCTGCGTCCGTGGTGGCTGCTGGCGCTGGTCGGCTTGCCGCTGCTGGCGTTGCCGCGGTGGCGGCGCGATGGGGGCGAGCTGGCGCTCGCGCGGCTGGTCGATCCGGCCCTGCTGCCATCGCTGGTGCGCGGGCGGTCGCGCCACCGCCACCTGCCGCTCGGGCTGTTCGCGCTGGCCTGGCTGCTGGCCACGCTGGCGCTGGCCGGACCCAGCTGGAACCGGGTCGAGCAGCCGCTCTATGTCGACCGGCCGGCGCAGGTGCTGGCGATCTCGCTGTCGCGGCACATGCTGGCGCGCGACGTGGCACCGAGCCGGCTCGACCGCGTGCGGCTCAAGGCGCACGAACTGCTGGACGCCAACCGCGCGGGGCTCAACGCGCTGATCGGTTACGCCGGCGAGGCCTTCGTCGTCGCGCCGCTGACTTCCGACGCACACAGCCTCGACGATCTGCTCGACGCGATGGCGCCCGACACCATGCCGGTGGACGGCAACGACGCGGCTGCGGCAATCGACCGGGGCGTGCGCCTGATCCAGGAGGCGAACGCCGAGGGCGGCACCCTGGTGCTGATCACCGACCAGGCCGATACCGCGGCCGACGCGGCCGCGCGCAAGGCGCTCGCCGCCGGTGTGCATGTGTCGGTGCTCGGCGTGGGCAGCGTCCATGGCGGGCCGATCCCGTTGCCCGAGGGCGGATTCCTGCATGACGCGCAGGACCACATGGTGCTCGCCGCGCGCAACGACGCCTCGCTCGACGCGCTGGCGCGCGCGGGCGGCGGCGTCCACGTGACGATGCGAGCCGACCAGGGCGATGTCGACGTCCTGCACGCGCAGTTGCGCAGCGGCACGGCCAGCCGCGCCAGCGGACAGCGCGGCGCGCAGTGGCAGGACCGCGGCCCGTGGCTGTTGCTGCCGTTGCTGCTGGTCGTGGCCACGGCGTTCCGCCGCGGCTGGATCATGCTCCTGCTGCTGGCCAGCCTGCCGCTGCTGCCGCGCACCGCGCAGGCCGCCACCTGGCAGGACTGGTGGCAGCGCCCCGACCAGCAGGCTGCGCAGGCGCTGCGCGACGGCCAGCCCGCCCAGGCACGTCGACTCGCCCGCGATCCCGCCTGGCGCGGCGTGGCGGCGTACCGTGCCGGCGACTACAGCGGCGCCGCGGACGCGCTGCAGCATGCTTCCGGCAGCGACGCGGCCTACAACCGCGGCAACGCCCTGGCCAAGTCGCAACACTATCGGCAGGCGATCGAGGCGTACGACGAAGCGCTGAAGCTCGACCCGGCCAACGCCGACGCCAAGGCCAATCGGCAAGCCGTGGAAGAGTGGCTGAAGCGGCAGGCGAAGCAGCAACCCCCTTCGCCCGACAAATCGGGCCAGGAAAAATCAGGCCAGGACAAATCAGGCCAGGACAAGTCAGGCCAGAGCCAGCCGGGTGACGACAAGTCGGGCCAGGAAAAATCCGGACAGGACAAGTCGGACGGGGACAAATCGGAACAGGGCGAATCCGGCAAGAGCCAGTCCTCTTCCGACGCAGGCAAGGACGACAAGTCCTCGAGCGATGCAGGGCAAGCCGACGGCACGCACGATCAACCCCAACCGCGCAGCGCGCGGGAGCGTGCCGAACAGAAGGCGCAGGCCGAGCAGGCGCAGCGCGCGCTGAAGGAGCAGATGGACCAGGCGCTGGCGAACGGTGCGCCCGCCAAGCCGGAGCCGCCGGCCGCGCACCAGCTCGGCACGCTGGGCAAGGACGATCCGCAGTCGAAGCTGCCGGCGGATCTGCGGCACGCCCTGCAACGCGTGCAGGACGACCCCGGCGGCCTGCTGCGGCGCAAGTTCGAACTGGAATATCGCGAGCGCCACGGCGGCGCACAGGAGAACGGCCAGCCATGAGCCACGTGCGCATCATCCTCTTCTGCCTGGCCGCGCTGCTGCTGGCGCCCGTCGCGCGCGCGGCGCAGGTCACCGCCACGCTGGATCGGGACCACGTGCAGCTGGGCGACACGGTGACCCTCAACATTCGCGTGGAGGGGGCCGCCTCGTCCGTCGCCATGCCCGACCTGCGCGCGCTGCAGCAGGATTTCAGAATCCTTGGCACGTCGCAGAACCAGAGCCTGTCGGTGGACAACGGCAAGGCCAGCTCCAGCCTCACCTTCGGCATCGCCTTGCGGCCCACGCATGCCGGCACGCTACAGGTTCCCGCGATGGAAGTGGCCGGCGCGCGCACCGCGCCGCTGTCGCTGCAGGTCAGCGCGCAGCCCGCCGCCGCGAGCGCCGCGCCGAACCGCGACGTGTTCATGGAGGCGACGGTGGAGCCGCAGCGCGGTTATGTGGGCGAGCAGTTCAGTTACGTGGTGAAGCTGTTCTATGCCGGCACGCTGAGCGGCGGTTCGATCGACGTGCCCGACGTCCAGGGTGCGAGCCTGCGTCCGCTGGGCAAGGACATCGGCTATGAGTCCCAGCGCGGTGGCCGCGTCTACCACGTGCTGGAGCGGCGTTACGCACTGATCCCGCAACAGGCCGGCCACATCGCGATTCCCGCGGCCAGCTTCCAAGGCAGCGCGGTCGATCCGTACGATCCGGGCAGCTTCTTCGGCGCCACCGACAACGTGTCGGCCAGCGCCGCGCCGGTGGCGATCGACGTGCAGGCGGCGCCGGCGGATTGGGGCAGCAAGGCGTGGCTGCCGGCACGGACGCTGAGCCTGACCATCGACGGCTGGCCGGATGCGCAGCAGCAGGTGCGGGTGGGGCAGCCGCTCAACCTCACCATGACGCTGCGCGCCACCGGCTTGTCCGACGACGCGCTGCCGAGCCTGAGCCTGCCGCCGCTGGACGGCGCCACGGTCTATCCGGACAAGCCGGTCAGCCGCAACCACGTCGCCGGCCAGTGGACGGTCGGCGAGCGCGAACAGGCGTTCGCCATCGTGCCCGAGCGCGCCGGCACGCTGACGATCCCGGCCACCACGGTCACCTGGTGGAACGTGCTCACCGACCAGCAGGAGGTGGCACAAGTGCCCGCGCACAGCCTGCAGGTTCTGCCGGCGATCGGCGGCAGCGCGGCGCCGCCGGCGTCGAACCCGGCGCCGGCCGCCTCGGTTGCGACCGCAGCGACAC
>JBASAF010000025.1:0-10774 GCA_049650465.1 Rhodanobacter sp.
GCTCCCGTCCCCGCACCGCCCGCAGCCGCCCGGCCCGCCGCCGCCCCGGCACGACCCGCGGCAGGCCACGCGCAGGCTCCGGCGGCGGCGATCGGCGATTTCTTCGGTGCCGGCCTCAATACCCTGGTGCAGGCGGCCAGTCCCCTGCTGCTGCTGTCGGTGCAATTGCGCAACAGTGCCTCGCAACCCGACGCAGCGCGCCTGCGCGAGCAGGTCATTGCCCAGGTGCGTCAGTTCGAGAGCAATGCCCAGGCCGCCGGCATCGCGGCGCAGACCATCACCGCCGCGCGCTACGTGCTGTGCACCACGCTCGACGAGGCGGTGATGAACACGCCCTGGGGCGGGCAGAGCGGCTGGGCCGCCAAGACCCTGCTGGTGGCGTTCCACGGCGAGTCGTACGGCGGCGAGAAGTTCTTCCTGATCCTGGACCGCCTGTGCGCGGATTTCTCGCGCCACATCGACCTGATCGAGCTGATGTACATCTGCCTCACGCTCGGTTTCGGCGGGCGCTACCAGATCGAGGCCGACGGCCGCGCCAAGCTGGCCGACATCCAGGAGGAGCTTTACCGGCGCATCAAGGCGCAGCGCCCGCCGGCAGCGGACGAACTGGCGCCGCACTGGAAGGGTATCGAGGACCGGCGCAATCCGCTGGTGCGTTACGTGCCGCTGTGGGTGATCGTGGCCGCCGGCGCATGCATCCTGCTGGGCGCGTTCCTGTATTTCTACACGCGGCTGAACGAGGTCTCCTCGCCGGTCAGCGCCCAAGTGGCGCAGATCGGCCTGCGCAGCGCGGTGCCGCCGGACGAGTCGAGGTTGCGCCAGACCCAGCCCAAGGTCGTGCGCAAGAGCCTCAAGCAACTGCTGGCACCGGAGGAACAGGCCGGTGCGCTGACCGTGGAGGAGAAGCCCGATGGTTCGGCGCTGGTGCGGCTGGATGCGCCGGCGATGTTCGCCTCCGGCGGCACCGAGGTGGCGGCACGGCAGATCCCGATGCTGCATGCGATCACCGCAGCGCTGAACCAGGTGCCGGGCCGGGTGGTGGTGGTCGGCCACACCGACGACCAACCCGTGCACTCGCTGAAGTTCAAGGACAACTACGCGCTGTCGGCGGAGCGCGCGCGCGCGGTGGTGCAGATTCTCAGCCAGGGCATCGACAACCCCGGCCGACTTGAATCCAGCGGCGCGGGTTCGTCGCAACCGATCGCGCTGCCGCCTGACCTGCCGGCCAACCGGGCGCGCAACCGTCGCGTCGAAATTCTCTACAGCCCGGAGGACTGAACATCGTGGGCAAGCTTCTTGCGCTGTTCAAATCCCGATTGTTCATCACCCTCGTCGGCCTGCTGCTGCTGGGCCTGCTGATCTGGTTTGGCGGCCCCTACCTCGGCTTCGGCGAAGCGCATCCGCTGGAAAGCCGGGTCGTGCGGCTGCTGGTGATCCTGGTGATCGTGGTGATCTGGGCGGTGTGGCTGCAGATCCGGCAGTTGCGCGTGCGCGGCAAGGCCAGGCAGATGGCCAGCGACCTCAGCGAGCAGGGCGCACCCGCCGGCGCGGCCGTCGACGACCGCGCCGCCAACGAACGGGCGCAATTGCAGGGGCGTTTCCAGGAAGCTGTGGACACCTTGCGCAAGAACCGCAGCGGCGGCACCAATCTGTACGCGCTGCCGTGGTACGTGGTGATCGGTCCGCCGGGTTCGGGCAAGAGCACCCTGCTGCAGAACTCCGGCCTCAACTTCCCGTTGTCGAACAAGTTCGGCAAGGAAGCGATCCGCGGCGTGGGTGGCACGCGCAACTGCGACTGGTGGTTCACCGACGAGGCGGTGTTCCTCGACACCGCCGGGCGCTACACCACGCAGGATTCCGACCGCGGCGCGGATGCGTCGGCGTGGACGGAGTTCCTCAACCTGCTGCGCAAGTACCGCAAGCGGCGGCCGATCAACGGCGTGATCGTGGCGATGAGCCTGTCGGACCTGCTCACCCTGGACGAAGCCGGGCGCCAGCAGCACATCATGGCGGTGCGGCAGCGGCTGGACGAACTGGCCAAGCACCTGCGCATCGGCGTGCCGGCCTACCTGGTGTTCACCAAGTGCGACCTGGTCGCCGGCTTCACCGAGTTCTTCGACGACCTCACGCCGGAGCTGCGCAGCCAGGTGTGGGGCATGTCGTTCCCGGTCGACCAGACCATGGCCGGCACGGCCGCCAAGCAGTTCCTGGCGGAGTTCAACCTGCTGCTGGACCGGCTCAACACGCGCATCCTCGACCGCCTGCACCGCGAACGCGATCGCCTGCGACGCGCCGCCATCCTGTCGTTCCCGCAGCAGCTCGGCGCCCTGCGCGAGATCACTCGCCAATTCGTCGAGGGCGTATTCACCGGTCACCAGTACGATGCGCCGCTGCTGCTGCGCGGCGCGTACTTCACCTCGGGCACGCAGGAAGGCACGCCGATCGACCGCATGATGGGCGCGGTGGCGCGCACCTTCGGGCTGGACGCCTCGCGCCTGCACGTGCCGGGCGCGCAAAGCCGCACCTTCTTCGTCGAACGCCTGCTCAAGGACGTGCTGTTCCGCGAGTCGGGCTTCGCCGGCACCGATCCCAAGCTCGAACGCCAGAAGGTGCTGCTGCAGGCCGCCTGCTACGCCGGCGTGCTGCTGGCCTGCGGCCTGCTGGTGTTCGGCCTGGCCACCAGCTACCGGCGCAACGGCAACTACCTGGCCGACGTGCACGCGGCGCTGGCGAAGTATCCGGGGCAGAGCGACCTTTCCCTGGCGCCGAACCAGCAGGCCTATTTCGCGCTGGTGCTGGAACGGCTGGAGGCGCTGTCCGCGGCAGTCGATGTGGCCGACCAGCACAAGGGCGATGTGCCGCTGTCGATGCGTTTCGGCCTGTACCAGGGCAACGCGGTGGGTAGCGAAGTGCGCGATGCGTACTATCGCGAACTCAACGCGATCCTGCTGCCCGGCGTGGCCTCGCAGTTCCGCGCCGGGCTGGCCGCCAACGCCGGCGACCCGCAGATGCTTTACTACTATCTGAAGGGTTACCTGATGCTGGGCGAGCCCAGCCATCTGGACCACGACCAGATCGTGGCGCTGGCCGGGGTCGAATGGCAGCGCCTGTTTCCGAACGACCCGGTGCTGCAGAAGGCGCTGAACAAGCACTTCGATGCACTGGTCGCGCACGAGGGACGCCTGCGTCCGTTGAGCCTGGACGACAACCTGGTCGAGCAGGCGCGCAGCACGCTGCGCACCGCCGACCTTGCCACCCTGATCTACGGCAACCTCAAGCTCACCGCGGGCAGCGGCAACTACCCGCCGCTGCGGCTGGACAAGGAGCTGGGCCTGCTCGGCAACGTGTACCAGCGGCGCAGCGGCAAGCCTTTGTCCGATCCGATCCCCGCCTTGTTCACCCAGCCGGTGTTCAAGCACGAGGTGGACAAGGGCATCGAGCAGTCGGTGGCGCAGTTCGCCGCGGACGACTGGGTTTTCGGTGCCAGCAAGATCGACGCGGTGGAGAAGGCCCGGCTCGCCCAGCAGGTGCTGGGGTTGTACGAGCAGGATTACATCAAGGCCTGGGACGACGTGCTTGCCGACCTGCAGTTGCAGCCGATCAACAACATCCAGGATGCCAGCGCCATCGCCGCCAAGCTGGCCGGCCCCAACTCGCCGCTGAAACTGCTGCTCAAGGTGGTCCGCGACAACACCACCGACCTGATGCGCGCGCCGCCGGGCGATGCTGCCGACAAGGCCGAGGAGGCCGCCAAGAAGCTGGCGCAGCAGCGTGCCACGCAGACTGCGCTGGCACGGGCACTGGCGCAGGCCGGCGGCACCGGCGCGGCCGGTGGCGATGCGGCCAGCGAGAAGCCCGGCAAGGTCATCAGCGACCACTTCGCCGAGATCGACAAGCTCACCGAGGGCGCGCCCGGCGCGCAGCCCATCGACCAGACCCTGAAGACGCTGGATGATCTCAGCAAGACCCTGCTGACCATGGGCGACTTCAGCAACGCCGCCGGCCAGCCCAATCCGCAGTTGCTGCTGGCCCAGCAGGCGGCCGCGCAGCTGCCGCCGCCGGCCTCCGGCTGGTTTGCCGCGCTCACCGGCAAGAGCCAGGCGCTGGTGGCCAGCGGTACCAAGAGCGCGCTGGACGACCAGTACCAGCAGGCAGTGGGCAAGGACTGCGCCGATTTCACCCGCGGTCGCTATCCCTTCTCGCCGTCGAGCAACAACGACATCCCGCTGCAGAACTTCGGCGAACTGTTCGGCTATGGCGGGCGCTTCGACAGCTTCTACAACCAGACCGCCGGCAAGCTGATCGATGCCAGCGGCCGCAACTGGCAGTGGAAGACCGGGCCCGGCGCGATCAGCGGTTCGGCCAGCATGCTGGCGCAGTTGCAGGGCGCCGACCGGATCAAGCAGATGTTCTTCCGCAGCGGCAACCTGCCGGAGGTGGACTTCACCTTGCTGACCCCGGTGCTCGACGCAGGCATCGGCAAGCTGGTGATCGACGTCGACGGGCAGAAGTACGAATACCAGCCCGGCGGCGCCACCAACGTCAGCATGAAATGGCCGGGGCCCCAGCCCGGTCGCGTATCCGTGTCCGCCTACGACACGGCCGGCAACCTGCTCACCACCTTCGACTATCGCGGCGACTGGGCGTTCTTCCGTGCGCTGCAGGCGGCCAACTTGCAGAAGCAGTCCGACCTGCGCTTCGTGGCCAGTTTCAATTTCGGCGGCCACGTGGCGAAGGTGACGCTGCAGGCCAACAACCTGAAGAACCCGTTCCTGAGCAACGCCCTGTCCAGCTTCCGGTGCGGAGGCTGAACGCGTGCCGCCCTCGGTCGCAGGCTTTTTCGGCAAGCTGCCCTGCGCGGGGGATTTCGTGCAGCGACGGCTGCCGGCCAGCTTCGTCGATGCCTGGGACCGGCATTTCGAAACCGCCGTGGCGCACAGCCGCGATGACCTGGGCGACGCCTGGCATGAGACGTTCCACGCCAGTCCGGTATGGCGTTTCGTGCTCGCGCCCGGTGTGTGCGGCGAAGCCGGGTGGGCGGGCGTGATGGGGCCGGCGGCCGATCGCGTCGGCCGCTGCTTTCCGATGGTGATCGCCGCGCCCCTCCACGAAGGGATCGCGGCCGTCCGCGACGGCGGGGAATGGTTCGGGAGCGCCGAGCAACTGCTGCGCGCGGCGCAGGGCGATGCCGGCATCGGCGTGGACGAATTCGACGGCCGGGTCGCGGCACTGGGCGGTCCGCTGGATGCCACGGCGGCACCGCGCGATCCGTGGCAAGGGGTGGACTGGACAGCGGCAAGCCATTGGCGCCTGCCGCTGCCACGGCGGGACTCGGGGGCGCTGGCCGACCTTTGGGCGCGTCTCGCCGGCGCGCCCGGAAGCTGGTGCCTGTGGTGGACCGCGGGTTCGGGCCGCGTCCCGGCCAGCGCGCTGGTCACCGCGGGGCTGCCGCGAGCCGAGGCCTATGCCGGCCTGCTCGATGCTGACCGGGGCGGGGCGGCGTGGCAAACGCCGGGCGGTTTCGACTTTGAATTGCCACCCGCGCCATCGTCGGTGGCGGCGGCCCACGCGTCCCCGCCTGCGTCCACCGATGCGTGGTTGCCCGACGATCTCGACCTGCTCGCCGACCTCGACGGCACATCGTTCGCCGCCGCAGCAGTTACGCCGCCCGCCACGACGAGCTCCGCCGCGGATGTCGCCGCAGTGCCGCTCACGCAGGCCGCGGCGGTCGCCGGCCTGGCCGTGCTGCAGCGGCCGGACATCGGCCTCAGCCTGGTGGCTGCCGAGGTTGGCGCGGCCGATCCGCGCCAGCAGGCGGTGGCCGCCGTGGCGGCGATCGCCGGCGACATGCTCGGCGCCGAACTGATCGGCGGCATGCAGGTGTTGCGCACGCGCATCATGGCGTTGAACCCGCAACTGCGGCAGTTCGCCGAGGATCTGGTCGATCCCGTGCCGGAGGATTGCGCCGTGATCGCCGCACGCGTGGCCGATGGCCAGGCCGCCCTGCTGCGCATCGGCGCGGCGGCGGGCTGGCACTGGCGCCATGGCAGGCTGCAGCCGTTCTTCGCGCGCAGCGATGCACCGCCCGCGGCGACCTCGGGCAGCAGCGGCGACGACCTCGACGACCTGCTGTTCAACCCCGTGTCGCTGGCCGCTCCCGGCCTGGGGGCGACGGCGCAACCGACCTGCGGCGAGGTCAGCTGCGCCCTCGAGCCCGGCGACCGGTTGCTGCTGATGGCATCCCATCCATTGTTGCAACTGCCACCCGAGCTGCTCGCGCGCAGTCTCGCCGCTGGCACGTGCGACGAGGCTCGCGCGCGCATCGCCACGGCGGCCGGGCTGGGCACGAACCCCGACGCCTGGCCGCTGGCGATCATCGAGGTGCACGCATGACGACCCGATACGTTTCCGCCGGGCGCACGGTGACCGGCAAGGTGCGCAAGCACAACGAGGACGCCATCCTGGTGCGTGACGAAGTGGGCCTGTGGGTGGTGGCCGACGGCCTGGGCGGCCACGCCGCCGGCGACTACGCCAGCAACATGATCGTCGAGCGCCTCGGCGCGCTGCCGCGAACCGGCAGCGTCTTCGATTTCATCGAGTCGATCGAGGACACCCTGGTCGGGATCAATGCGGAACTGCTGCAGACCGCCGCCACGCGCGGCGTGGACCTGATCGGGTCGACCGTGGTGGTGCTGGTGCGCGACACCGATTTCACCCTGTGCGGCTGGGTCGGCGACAGCCGGGCGTACTGCTACGAGGACGGCCGCCTCAGCCAGATCACCCGCGACCACGTCCACGGCGGTGACGTCGACGTCACCCATTTCGGCGCCGCACCGCCGCCCGCCGCCGGCTCCGGCGTGCTGACCCGCGCCGTGGGCGCCGAGGAGCAGCTGTTCGTCGACTGGGTCGTGGCGGGCAGCCGGCCCGGCACCTCGTTCGTGCTGTGCTCGGACGGCATCAACAAGGAGATGTCCGACAGCGAACTGCACGAGCAGTGCCGCGCCCACCCGCAGCCGCAGGACCTGGTGGAAAGCCTGTTCGAGCTGGCCCTGGGCCGCGCCGGACGCGACAACATTTCGGCCGTCGTCGTCGGCCTGCAAGCATGAAGGCACCAACCCATCCATGAACCCCATTGCCGAACTGGTCAGTGCCTACCAGGCCGAGAAAATCAAGCTTCCTGCGCTGTTCGAGGCGCTGGGCGAGTTGCCTGCGTTGTCCGCGGCCGACCATCGTGCCGGCGTCGAATGGATCGGCCGGGAGCAGGCCGCCGAGCGCCTCGACCCGCTGATCGCCAAGGCCCTGCTGGCCAAGCTGGCGACGCTGCAGGCCGGCGCGACGGAGCAGGGCGACGTCACCATGGTCAAGCCGACCACGCGGCATGCCCCGGCGCCGTCACCCGCGGATGACGAAATCACCCGCGTGGCGCCGCCGCCTCCGCCGCCGGACGAGGCGACCGTGGTCAAGCCCGCGTCGCGTCCGCCGCAGCCGCCGACCGACGAGGCCACCATCGTCAAGCCGGTGTCGCGCGCGCCCGCGCCACCCGGCGAGGGCCAGGCCACCAGCCACACCGGAACCCAGGGCACCCGCCAGGGCATGACCGGCACCAGCTCCAGCATGAGCAGCCAGTCCAGCTGGCAGCACATCGGCGACGCGGAGACGGCCGATTTCGTCACCGTCGGTTCGCTCCTGAAGGGGCGCTTCTACCTGGAGCGCGAGATCGGTCGCGGCGGCATGGGCGTGGTCTACAAGGCACGCGACGAGCGCAAGGTGGAGGCGCGCGATCGCGACCCCTATGTCGCGGTCAAGGTGCTGAATGACGAATTCCGGCGCCATCCCGACTCGCTGATCTCGCTGCAGCGCGAATCGCGCCGCTCGCAGCAGCTGGCGCACGACAACATCGTGCGCGTCTACGACTTCGACAAGGATCGCACCATCGTCTTCATGACGATGGAGTACGTCGACGGCTGCGACCTCAAGCAGCTGATCCGCGAGAAGGCCTTCAACGGCATGCCGCTCGATCAGGCGCGCCCGTTGATCGAAGGCATGGCACACGCGCTCAGTCGCGCGCACGCCGCCGGCGTGGTGCATTCCGACTTCAAGCCGGGCAACGTCATGGTCACCCGCGAGGGCGTGCCCAAGGTGTTCGACTTCGGCATCGCCCGCGCCGGCAAGCACATGGGCGACGCGGTGGGCGAGCAGACCGTGTTCGACGCCGGCACGCTGGGTGCGCTGACCCCGGCCTATGCGAGCCTGGAGATGATCCAGGGCAAGGATCCGGTGCCCGGCGACGACGTCTACGCGCTCGGCTGCGTGGTGTTCGAGTTGCTGACCGGCAGCCACCCCTACGGCAAGGTCAGCGCCGAAGTGGCGATGCGCGAAGGGCGCAAGCCGCCACCGGTGAAGGGCCTGACCAAGCAGCAGTACAAGACGCTGTGCGCCAGTGTCGCGTTCCGCGCCGAGGACCGCCTCAAGAGTGCCAACGAACTGGTGGACGGCCTGCGCGACGTGAGCCTGCGGGAGCGGGCGTTGCCGTTCCTCGTCTACGGCGTGCCGGCGGCATTGATCATCGCGGGCGGCGTGTGGGGCTGGATCACCTGGCGCCACGACCACCACGTCAACGAGGTGATCCAGCGCTTCACGCCGACGCGGGCGGATCGCTACGCCAACGAAGCGCAGGCGCTGCAGGCGCTCGGCACGCTCAGCGACGACGACCGCAAGCGCATCGTGGTCGACCAGGGCGACCTGATCCAGAAGTTCCTGCTCAGTCGGCTCGATGCCTACTGGAACCCGGGCGAGGGGCGCTACGACTACGCCGGCACGCAGAAGGTGTTCAAGCTGCGCGACGACCTGAAACTGTATTCGCCCGCGCTGGACATCAAGCGCGACGAAATCGAGAAGCAGCGCAACGACCTGCTCAACTCGCTCGACACCCGGCTCAGCCAGCAGATCGAGGCCGGGGCGATCTTCGAGAACCAGCCGGACAACGTGGTCGCGACGCTGGACAAGATCCGCGCCATCGACCCGACCAGCGCCCTGCTGCAGAACACTGAGCTCGAACTGAAGTACGACGCGGCCATCGCCAAGTCGCTGGAGGCCGGCCAGGTCGACCAGGCGACGGCCGAGTTCAAGCTGGCCAGCCGCCTGTTCCCCGACTCCACGCGAATCAGGCAGCGCGGCGCGCAGCTGGATGCGCTGGGCAAGGCGCTGGCCGCCCAGCGGCTGGCGCAACAGCAGGCCGAACAGCTGCAGCAACAGCGCGAACAGAGCCTGCAGGCATTCAGCAGCCTGCTCGATCATCCCGACAACAGCGACGACTGGCGCAACCGTGCCGCCAGCGCCTACCAGGATGCCGCCAAGCTGCTGGCCGACGACGCCCGCCTGCCGGCGCAGGCCGAGCGGCTGCGGCAGGCGCTGGCGGCGCAGGCGGCCGAACGACAGGGCGCAGGCGACCTCGACGGCGCCATTGCCATCGCCGGGTTCGGCGTCAACCTCTTTCCCGGCGACGCCAGCCTGTCCTCGACCCGCCAGAAACTGCTGGAGCAGCAGAACCAGCTGGCACAGAAGGCGGCCAGCGAAGCCCAGCGCAATGCCCTGGCCAAACGCCGCGTGGACGACCTGCTGGCCAATCCGCTGGGCACCGCGGTATGGCTGCAGGATGTCAGCAGCGCGCTGGGCACCGCCCGCGAGCAGATGGGTGCCGGCTCGCCGGCCTACGCGGAAGTGCGCGGCAGCGTCGATGCCGGGCTGATCAAGCTGGCGCGCCAACGCATCGCGGCGGGCGACGTGGACGACGCCCAGCGCATTGTCCAGGCCGGGCAGCGGATGGATCCGGCCGAGGCCGGCTATGCCACCGTGCTGGCCGAGGTCGCCGCGGCCCGCAGCGCCGCGGCCGCACGCCAGCAGCAGCAGCAGGCGCAGGCCATCGCCGCCGCGCGCGCCACGCTGGCAGGCCTCAGTGCCAAGCCGCTGCTGACTCCCGACTGGCAGCAGGCGGTGGCCAACGCCCTGGCCGCGCTCAAGGGCGACACTTCGCCGGAAACCGTCCGGGCGGTCGATGCCCTGGCCGCGTCGATTGCCGACGTGGCTGCCTCGCAGGCCGATCCGCAGCATCTGCCGCAGGCCCGCCTGGCGGTGGACTTCGGCCTGAAGTACATCCCCCAGTCGCCGCGCCTGCTGGCTGAGCGCGCGAAGCTCGACGCGCTGCAGGCCGACATGCAGGCGAAGGCGGCGCGCGAGAGCGCCGACGCGGAAGTGAAGTCCCGCATCGAGTCGATGCGCAGCGCCGCTGCGGCAGCCGACGTCGGCAAGGCGAGCCAGTCGCTGGCGCGCATCAGGACACTGCAGCCGGACAACCCGTTCCTGCAGAACGAAGGCCCCAAACTGCTGGCCGATGCCTATCTGGGCCTGGGCCAGGAGACGTTCCAGAAAGGCCGCTACGGAAAGGCCGCCGAGGTGATTGGCCAGGGTCTGCAGGTGCTCGGTGGCAACGCGCAGTTGCGGGCGGCCAAGGCACGTTACGACGTGGTGGCGGCGATCATGGCCGCGTCGCGACAGCCCGTCAGCGCGGCGGATTACGCGCACCTGAAACAGCAACTGGCGACCGTGCGGCGCAACGACGCGAAGGCGCTCGGCGCGCTGGAAGCGGACATGCGCATTCGTGGCCAGCTGGCGGGCAAGACCCTGGAAGAACAACTCGACCGGGTCAAGCCCAGCGCCACGGCGGCCCCGGCGCCGGCCCCCGTCACGCCCGCCGCGCCGCCGCCCGCGACCGAGC
>JBASAF010000026.1:0-32319 GCA_049650465.1 Rhodanobacter sp.
TGGCCCGGCCGGACGGCGAGGTCGGCCGCCGCCGCGGGCGGCGCGCGGCGGGCGACCACGGTGCGCTGGAAACCGCCGCTGGGCAGCTTGCGCACGTGCGCACTGCGCTCGTTGATGGCGTTGCGCGGCAACGGACGGATCATGTCGACGCCGCGCGGCGTCACCTTGGTCGAGGCCAGCCGGGCCGGATCGAGCTTGACCAGGTGGCGCTGCACGCCGGCGCCGGCGGCGAACTCGCGCGCGGACATCGCGGTGATGCCGCGCGGTGCGTAGCGGTTGGCGTAGTGCTCGTCGAACGGCCGGTTGTTGCGGTAGCGGCCGTAGTGGCTGGCGACGCGGTCGTCGACCATCACGCGGGTGATGTGCCGGGTGACCCGGATGTTGTTGACGTTGACGCGGCGGTAGTAGTCGCGGTTGCAGCGGTACCACGGGTTGTAGACCTCGCCCGGGCCGAGCGGGAACCAGCCGACCGGGCCGCTGCCGATGCCCACCGAAAACCCGCCGCCGCCGACGAAGGCGACCAGCGCTGGCGCGTAGATCGGCCGGGCGTAGCGCGGCCCCGGGACCCAGCCCCAGCCGCGATGGGTGTGGGCCCAGCGGCCGTAATGGTATGGCGCGTAGCCCCAGGGCATGGCGTCGATCCAGGTCCAGCCCCATGGCGCGATATAGGCCCAGTGCCCGTCGCGATACGGCGCCCAGCCCACGGCCACGTTGCTCGGGTACCACACGGCGCCGTAGTCGCTGTCGTCCTGCCACTCGCCGTACTGGTCCAGATCCTGGTAGCCGACCACCTCGGGCGAGACGTACTGGCCGCTGCGCGACTGCGCGTAGCGCTGGTCGCGCTGCTCCACCCAGGCGTCGAAACCGTCGCCGCCGTCGATGTCGCTGATCGCGATGGTGGCCAGGCCGGAGTCGACGAAGCGGTAGCTGCGCCCGGCGAACACGTCGCGCTGCGCGTCGTTTTCGCCGTACACGGTGGCCCTGCCGTCGAACACGGTAACGCGGGTGTCGTTGCCGTCGATGTCCACGCGCACGCGGGCGGGCTGGTCGATCACCAGCGCCACGGTGGGCGTGTCGATCTCGTAGCTCTGGCCCTGCTCGAGCTGGCGCACGCTGAGGCTCAGCGTGCCCTGGGTCAGTTCGATCTGGGCCAGTTGGTCGTCCAGGTCGAGCACGCCCATGTCGGTGCGCTGGTCGAGCCGCAGGGTGGCGCCGCCCAGTTCGAGTTCGGCGCGGCTATCGTCTCCGCTGGAAAGCTTGTCGCCGGTGGTCAGCGGGCGGTTGACGCTGGCGTCGCTCCAGTCGCGGGCGCCGGCCGGCAGCAGGCCGAGCTCGCCGCTGGACCACGACAGCCGGGCCACCCGGCTGGGCGGCGCGTAGTCGTCGTCGCCGGCGGCCTGCGCGTGGGCGACACCGCCGGCGGCCAGCAGCACGGCCAGCGCCGCGGCGTGCCACGAGCGCGAAACGAACAGTTTGGTCAAGATCCGCATGGCGGTCTCCCCTGGGGACGGTGGGTGCGGCAGTGGCACGGGTCGATTATGCGCATGGGGCGGGTTATCCATGCCTTATCCAACGCACGGCGGCCGGAACGGTTCACCTGCGGGCCATCTCCGGTTAAGCCGCCATTGGGTCGCGCGGCCAGTTCCCAGCGCGCGCCACCCGGGTTACCATGCGCGGACCCGCCGCGGGTGTAGCTCAATGGTAGAGCTGTAGCTTCCCAAGCTACTGACGAGGGTTCGATTCCCTTCACCCGCTCCACTCCCCGATGCCGCGATTTGCGAACTGTCTCGAACCATGGCGGATCCGATCGGTGCACGGCTGGTGACCCTGGGTTGGCGCGAACGGCTGGCCCTGCCGGCGCTGGGTATCGTGCGGCTCAAGGCCAAGCTCGATACCGGGGCGCGCAGCAGTTCGTTGCATGTCGACACGCTGGAGACGTTCCGTCGCGACGGCGAGGTCTGGTTGCGCTTCTCGCTGCATCCCGGGCGACGCGCGCCGGCGGTGCACGCCGAGGCCCGCGCACTGGACCGGCGCATGGTCACCGACACCGGCGGGCGCCGCACCGAGCGCTGGTTCATCCGCAGCGAAGTCGAACTGGCCGGCATGCGTTTCAGCGTTGACATCAACCTCACCGACCGGCGCCATATGCTGTTTCCGCTGCTGCTCGGGCGCACCGCGCTGAGCGGGCGTTTCGTCGTCGACCCCTCGCTCTCCTATACCCAGCCCCCGCCACGGACGAGCGCCGCTGCGGACCTCGCGAGCACCGCATGAAGATCGCCATCCTGTCGCGCAATACCCGTCTTTATTCGACCAAGCGCCTGGTCGAGGCGGCCCGCGAGCGCGGCCACGTGGTGCGCGTGCTCGATCCGCTGCGCTGCTACGTGCGCATCGCGCCCGGCGCGGTGGCGATCCGCTACAACGGCAAGCCGTTGCGCGACATCGACGCGGTGATCCCGCGCATCGGCACCTCCACCACGTTCTACGGCACCGCGGTGCTGCGCCAGCTGGAGATGATGGGCGTGTACACGCCCAACCCGTCCGATGCGGTGCTGCGCGCGCGCGACAAGCTGCGCTGCCTGCAGATCCTCGCCGCGCAGGGCATCGACATGCCGGTCACCGTGTTCGGCGACAACCCGGACGACAGCGCCGACGTGCTGGCCCTGCTGGGCGAGCCGCCGCACGTGATCAAGCTCAACGAAGGCAGCCAGGGCACCGGCGTGGTGCTGGCGGAGAAGCGCAGCGGCTCGCAGAGCGTGATCGAGGCGTTCCGTGGCCTGTACGCGAATTTCCTGGTGCAGGAGTTCGTCGCCGAGGCCAATGGCAGCGACATCCGCTGCTTCGTGGTAGGCAGGAAAGTGGTCGCCGCGATGCAGCGCGACGCCAGCCCCGGCGATTTCCGCGCCAACCTGCACCGTGGCGGCAGCGCCGTGGTGGCGGAGTTGAGTGCCGAAGAGAAGCGCCTCGCGGTCAAGGCCGCCGCCGCGCTGGGCCTGGGCATCGCCGGCGTGGACCTGCTGCGCTCCCGGCGCGGCCCGCTGCTGCTGGAAGTGAACGCCTCGCCCGGGCTGGAGGGTATCGAGGCCGCCTCCGGCGTGGACGTGGCCGGCGCGATCGTGCAGCACCTCGAGCGGCACGTGGTCCGGCGTGGGTGATCCGGTGGGCGCGCGCGGGGTTAACCGCCATCTAACCCGCGAGCGGCTATAAGGTCCGCGTTGTCTGTCGGCGGGCGAGCCGCGGCGGACGGCAGGTGATGGTTGCGGGGCAGTTGTTTGGGCCCAGGTGGGCGACGGCGAGTCGTGCATCTGGGCCTTTTCTTGGAGAGCCCCAGAGGAAAGCCGCTTCCTGTGGTTTTACTCCATTCGCAAGCCCGGTACGCCCCGGACCTGCTCACGCGAATCAGGCACGGTGTGCCTCGCCATGGCCGGGCTGAAAGGTTGGAAAATCACTGCCTCTCAGTGCGCCGCGTTCAGGCAAGCTTGTTAAGCTGGCAATCCCCACCGGCCCGGCGCCGGTTGTGCAGGAGTGGCACATGCGCGTATTGGTGATCGAAGACAACAGCGACATCGCGACCAACATCGGCGATTACCTGGAGGACCGCGGCAACGTGGTCGATTTCGCCGGCGACGGCGTGACCGGACTGCACCTGGCGGTGGTGCACGATTTCGACGTGATCGTGCTGGATCTGACCCTGCCCGGCATGGATGGCCTGGAGGTGGCGCGCAAGCTGCGCCACGAGGCGCACAAGCAGACCCCGATCCTGATGCTCACCGCGCGCGATGCGCTGGAACAGAAGCTCACCGGCTTCGAGTCCGGCGCCGACGATTACATGACCAAGCCGTTCGCGCTGCAGGAGCTGGCTGCGCGGCTGGAGGTGCTGGCGCGCCGCGGCAAGGGCCCGCAGAGCCGCGTGCTGAAGGTGGCCGACCTTACCTTCAACCTCGACACGCTCACCGTGAATCGCGAGGGCAAGTCGATCCAGTTGAACCCGATCGGCCTGAAGCTGTTGCAGGCGCTGATGGAAGCGAGCCCGTCGGTGGTCACCCGGCAGGACCTGGAACAGCGCGTGTGGGGCGAGGAGCTGCCCGATTCCGACTCCCTGCGCGTGCACATCCACGGCCTGCGCGCGGCGATCGACAAGCCGTTCGGCAAGCCGCTTATCCACACGCGGCACGGCATTGGCTACCGCATGGTCGAGCCGGATGCAGTCCAGGCGTAAGCTTCGTTACCGCTTGATCGTCTCCTTCGCGCTGTTCGGCTTCGGCCTCAGCGCGTTGTTTGCCGTGGCCTCGCTGTACGTGCGCGCCAAGGTGGAGGATCAACTGGTGGTGTCGGCGCTGCAGCACGACGTGGACCAGGCGGTCGACAAGGTGATCGCGCACCCCGACCAGCAGGCCAGCTCCGAACTGATCGACGCCTGGTTGTGGAGTGACCGCACCATCTACAAGGCACCGCTGGATTGGCAGGGGCTTTCCACCGGTGTCTACGACATGAACGACGTGGACGAACAGGGTCGCCCCCGGCACTACAAGCTGGCGGTGCGGCGCAAGGACGGCATCATAGGTTTCGTGCGCTACGACGTGAGTCGCGAGGAACTGGGCAAGCGTCAACTCATCACCGCGCTGGTGCTCGTGGTGTTCCTGTTCAGCGTGCTCTCGCTGGCGATCGGCGTGTGGCTGTCGCGCAAGGTGCTCAAGCCGGTCAGCGAACTGGCCAACCGCCTGCGCGATTTCCGCAGGGCCGGCAAGGCCGAGCCGCTGGCGCCGCATTTCGCCGACGACGAGGTGGGCGAGCTGGCGCATGCGCTGGACGAGTATTCGGCGCGGCTCACCGCGATGGTCGAGCGCGACCGCGAGTTCAACTCCGACGTCAGCCATGAACTGCGCACGCCACTGGCGGTGATCGCCAGCACCACCGAGCTGCTGCAGGGTTCGCCCGACCTCACGCCCAAGCTGGCCGAACGGCTCAAGCGGATCGAGCGCGCCTCGCGCCAGGCCACCGAGCTGATCGAGGCGCTGCTGCTGCTGTCGCGCGCCGAGCGGCGCGGCCCCACCCGCGGCGAGACCACCGACGTCGGCAAGGTCGCCGCCGACGTGATCGAGAGCCAGCGCCCGCAGATGCGCGGCAAGCCGCTGACGATCGAGTTGGACGTGCGCGGCGCGGTCAGCGTCAACGCGCCGGCCTCGGTGCTGGCGGTGGCGCTGACCAACCTGATCGGCAACGCGATCAAGTACACGCTGGAGGGCAGCGTGCAGGTGGTGGTCGGCGATGGCGGCGTCGAGGTGATCGACACCGGCCCGGGGATCAAGCCGGAGGAAGCCGAGCGCTTGTTCCAGCGCGGCGTGCGCGGCGAGGGCGCCGGCGGCAGCGGCGCCGGCCTGGGCCTGGCGATCGTGCGCCGCCTGTGCGAACTGTATGGCTGGGATGTCGCGATGCGCCCGCGCACCGACGCCAACGGTGCGATCGCCAGCATCACGTTTTCCTGATCTCGAACGGCCGCCGGTGCCGGCACCCGCAGGAGCCCGCTCGCGGGCGATGCTTTTGAGTCGGGATTGGGGATTCGGGATTGGGAATTTGGGATTTGGGATTTGGGATTCGGGATTCGGGATTCGGGATTCGGGATTCGGGATTCGAGATTCGGGATTTGTAAAAGCGACAGCAAAAGCTGTCGACCGCGAGCGGGCTCCTGCAGAGTCTGGAAGGGCCGGTATCGCGGTTGACGAAACGTTCCCGTGGGCGGGTCAGGGCGCCGCCGTGTCGAACAGGTCGGTCTGCGCCTGGTAACTGTCGCGGTCGACGAAACCGGCGAGCCCCACGCCGACCAGCCGGTAGCGCGTGGTGGCCGGGCGTTCCACGCGCTCGCGCAAGGTGCAGGCGATCTCGCCCAGCTCACGCGCCGAACGCGGCCGCTGCGGCGGCGTGAGGCTGCGGGTCAGGGTGCGGAAGTCGGCCGTCTTCAGCTTCAGCACCACGGTGCGCGCGACGCGTTCGCGCTCGCGCTGGTAGCCGCTCCAGGCCTTGTCGGCCAGGCGGCGGATGTGCGGTTCCAGCTCGTCCAGCGGCAGGTCATGCTCGAAGGTGTCTTCGGCCGAGATCTGCAGGGTGGGCCGCTCCGGCTGCACCGGATGCTCGTCGATGCCGTGGGCCAGCTCGTGCAGGCGCCGGCCCCAGCGGCCGAAGCGCTGCTCCAGGTCGACGGCGGCGCGGTCGCGCAGCTCGCCCACGGTGGCAATGCCCAGGGCGGCGAGCTTGCCTTCCATCACCTTGCCCACGCCGGGCAGGCGGCCTACCGGCAGCGGCGTGAGGAAGGCGAGCACCTGGTGCGGGCGGATCACCCACAGGCCATCGGGCTTGTTCCAGTCCGAGGCGATCTTGGCCAGGAACTTGTTCGGCGCCACGCCGGCGGAGGCGGTGAGCGCGGTCTCCGCGCGGATCGCCGCGCGGATCGCCTCGGCGGTGGCGGTGGCCGAGGGCAGGGCGGTTTTCGTGGCGGTGACGTCGAGGTAGGCCTCGTCCAGCGACAGCGGCTCGATCAGGTCGGTGTGGCGGGCGAAGATCTCGCGGATCTGCCGCGACACCGCCTTGTAGCGCGCGAAGTCCGGCGGCACGAACACCAGCTGCGGGCACAGCCGCTCGGCGCTGACCGCCGGCATCGCCGAACGCACGCCGAACACGCGCGCCTCGTAACTGGCCGCGCACACCACCGAACGCGCGCCGCGCCAGGCCACCGCCACCGGCTTGCCGCGCAACGAGGGATCGTCGCGCTGCTCCACCGAGGCGTAGAACGCATCCATGTCGATGTGCAGGATTTTCCGCGGGGCGGACATCTGGAGAGCGCGGCCTGGCGTGGCGGAGGAACCCGTTCATTGTACGCAGCGCGGGTGCGCGCTTCAGCGCCAGAACGGGATGACGTACTCGTCGATGGCGTCGCGCGAGTTGCTTCGGCCAGTTGCGGTCGGCGCCCGCATCACGCGAAGTTCGTGTCGTCCCGGCGCCAGTGTACGCACGTCGATCATCGCCACCAGTGCGGGTCGTCGCGCGCGTGCGTCGGTGCCGGTTTCGTAGCGCAGTTCCGGCAGCGGCTTGCCGTCCAGCGTCACGGCGTGCAGCTTGCCCAGGCAGTCGAGCGCGTGTTTCGCACGCGCCTGCGGATCGGCCAGTGCGGGCGCCGCCGCGCACTCCCGTTTCATGGCGGCGCCGTCGCTGTCTGGCTGATAGGGAACCACCAGTTGCAGGTAGGACGTATCGATCACCGCGCTCTGGATGTAGGGCACGGCGGGATCGTGCGCCAGGTCGCGCTGATCATCGTAATGCGCGGCATTGATGGCGCGGCTGTCGTTGGCGAGATAGGGGAAGGCGGCGTAGTTACCCAGCCGATAGGGCGATTTGGCGGGCGTCAGGGTCAGCGTCCCGAGGGTCGCCGTGGGAATGATGATCAGCCAGATGATGAACACAAACCGTGTTTCGCCGATACGGCTGGAAACCAGCAGCCAGGCATACTGGATCCGGCCGAGGCCGATTTGGGCGTAGGACCGGAAGATCCATGTCAAGGCGCGTCGCTGCCAGCTGGTGGCGGCCATCCTGCTGCCGAAACGCCGATCGATCAGATGTGCGGCCAGGAAGGGAAGCATCACCATGGCGAAGAACAGGAGCACCGACCGTACAGGGTCGAAGTTCGTGTCGAACGCCTGGTGCAGCACTCGGGTGATGCCGAATGCGACACCGGCGACGAGGCAGATCATCAGCATCAGGTTGCCCAGCATCACGCCCAGCGCGAACACCACGGTGGCCCGGTTGTCGGCGCGTTCGATGGCGATGGTGGTTGGCGCCAGCCGTTGCTGTTCGCAGGCGCGGCGCACCGGCCCCATGCGCAGGCGTTCCCAGCGGACGCCGTCGGGGAATACCGAATGCAGGCCGACCAGGGCGATCCAGTGCGCCCGCAGGATCAGGTGCAGGGTGAAGGTAATCGCCAGGATCGACGCAGCCGATTTCAGGTAGACGAACACGAGGGTGAGCGCTGTCACCGCGACCTGCTCGAAGCGTGGCACCAGCGCAAAGAACCGATCGTCCAGCCAGCCGGGCAGCTGCAGCATGGCGAACACCGCCACGCCGGAGATCAGCAGCTCGACCTCCCAGGTTGGCGTGGTGTGGCGGGGCAACGCGTCGGCGTCCTGCACGGGCTCGGTGGGCGGGTCGTTGGCGGTCATGCGGTCGGGTTTCCGATGGTTGGCTTCAGCCCTGGCGAGGGGAGCGCGGCGCGCCGCAGCGCGGGATGGTCGGCCAGCAGGTGCGCGAAACGTTCGGCGGCGCGCGGTTGCCCGGCGAGGAACAGGGATGGTTCGATCAGCTCCAGTTCCATCAGCACGAATCGCCCGCCGCTGACCACGCCATCCACCCGCGCATACGCCGGCACGTCGTGGCCCGCGCCAGTGAGTGCGGCCAGCGCGCGCCCGGCGGCAGCCCGCGTGGCTGCATCCGGCGTGGCCGGGTGGCTGCGACCGCCGTGCTCGTCCTGCACGCGGTAGTCGCCGGCCGCGGGGTGCTTGATCACCGCATGGCTGTACTCGCCGCCGAAATACAGCAGCGACCACTCGCCGGCGCTGGCGATTTCGGGGAGGTACGGCTGCACCAGGTAATCCATCGTGGGCGGCAACTGCGCCACGGCCACGGCGAACGCTTCGTCGCCGACCTCGCCGCGCAGCGTCTGCCACGCGCCGCCGCTGATCGTCGGCTTGACCACCACCGACGCGCCGGGCATCGACGCCAGCACGCGCGCCAGTTCGCTGCCGTGGGCCAGCCGGCTCGGGATGGTGGCCACGCCCAGGCGGTCGAGTTCGGCCAGGTAGCGCTTGTCGCTGTTCCAGCGCAGCAGGCGGCTGTCGTTCACCGTGGCCACGCCGAGCCGGTCGAGCCGGTCCAGCCATTGCCCGAACGCGGCGTGATGCCGGTGGTAATCCCAGATCGTGCGGATCAGCACCAGGTCGAACGCCGACCAGTCGACCTGCGCATCGTTCCACACGCACACCGTCGGTGGCAGGCCGAGCCGTTCCAGCGTGGCGGCCAGATGCGCGTCGTCGGGGTCGACCCGTGCGCGCGCGGCGCAGGTCGCGAGGGCGAGTCGGGCGGGGCGGTGGGGCAACGGCATCGGTGCAATCTAGCAGCGCTGGAGGGCGTGGCGCGCGGTTCCATGCCGGACGGTACTGGTGAAGGCGCCCCCGACAATGGCAAGGTAGCCGGCGTGCTGACCGAACCTGCCAATGCCTATGCCCGTCGCCTGAACACCTGGGACGCCGCGATGATCGTCATC
Source organism: Rhodanobacter sp. (assembly GCA_049650465.1). GTDB lineage: Bacteria > Pseudomonadota > Gammaproteobacteria > Xanthomonadales > Rhodanobacteraceae > Rhodanobacter. The sequence goes on from JBASAF010000026.1 coordinate 9,305, forward strand.
GGCGGCGTGATCGGGGCGGGCATTTTCCTCACTCCGTCGACGGTGGCACGGCACACGTCATCGGGAGCCGAACTGCTGATCCTGTGGGCGATCGGCGGCGGGCTCACCTTGGCCGGCGTGCTGTGCTACGCCGAGCTCGGAGCGCGGCGGCCCCAGGCCGGCGGCATCTACGTCTACCTGCGCGAGGCGTTCGGCCTGATGCCGGCGTTCCTGTTCGGCTGGACCATGGCGCTGATCAACTACCCCGGCAGCGTGGCGGCGGTGGCGACGATGTTCGCCGAATACCTGTGCAGCGCGCTGGGGCTGGCCGGGCCGGCGTTCGTCAAGCCGGTGGCGGTGGGCGCGATCGTGTTCATCGTGGGCATCAACCTGTTCGGCATCCGCGCCGGCGCGTGGCTGCAGAACGTGTTCACCGTGCTCAAGCTGCTCGCGGTCGCGCTGCTGGTGATCACCGGCCTGGTACTGGCGCACGAGCATCTTGGCGTGGCGCTGATCGGCCAGCCGGCCACGCCCGCCACGCCGTGGGCGTTCGCCGGGGCGCTGCTGCCGGTGCTGTTTTCCTACGGCGGTTTCCATTACCTCAACGACCTGGCCGGCGAGGTGCGCCATCCGCAGCGCACCCTGCCGCGCGCGCTGGGCATGGGCATGACCGGCGTGGTGGTCTGCTACCTGCTGGCCAACTACGCGTACCTCGCCGGACTGGGACACGCCGGCCTCGCCGCCAGCGAGGCGCCGGCGGCGGATCTGCTGCGGCGCCTGTTCGGCGAGCACGGCGCCACCGTGATCGCGGTCGGCATCGCCTGCTCCACCTTCGGCTACTGCGCCATCGCGGTGGCCGGCGGCGCCCGCGTGCTGCAGACGATGGGCGCCGACGGGGTGTTCTTCCGCGCGGCGGGGCGGGTCGATCCACGCACCCGCGCGCCGCAGGTGGCGCTTGCCCTGCTCGGTGCCTGGGCGGTGGTGCTGACCTTGTCCGGCACCTTCGGCCAGCTGCTCAACTACACCACGGTCGGCGAATGGCTGGGCCACGTGTTCGGCATCGGCACGCTGTTCTGGTATCGCCGGCATTTCATCGACGAGCCGGCGCCGTACCGGGTGCCGTTCTACCCGCTGCTGCCGCTGATCTTCGTCGTCACCGTGTTCGGCGTGATCGTGGCCAGTGCCATCCACGCGCCGCGCGACGCCGGCATGAGCCTGGTGATCATCGCGCTGGGCGTGCCGGTGTACTACGGCTGGCAGCGCTGGGTACGTCGGCATCCGCTCGTTTAGGCGCCGCGGCGAACGGCTGCCGGCGCAGACGCCGATGAGCTTGCGTGTCTGGATTGCCTGCGTCGGCCTGGCCTTGCTGGGCACCGGCCACACGCAAGGGGCGGAGGCGGCGCGCCGCGAGGTTGACGGCACCATCAGGCTGGAGCAGGTGCGGCAGGTGGGCGGCGTGGAGCACGCGGCCGACGGGGTGGCGCAGCGTCGCTACACCTTCGCGCCGGCGGCGCAGCCATCGATCGTGCTCGTGCCGCGCAGCGGGGCGTGGGATTGGTCGGACCAGGGCGAATTGCACCTGCGCGTGCAGAACGCGATGCCGTGGGCGGTCACGCTCGATGTCGAGATCGACAGCGCCGGCCGGCGCCTGCAGGCACGCGTGGGCCTGCCGGCGGGGCCCGCGCAGACGCTGGTGATTCCGCTGCACGCCGCTACGCCCCGCGCGCAGGGCATGCAGGCGGGCCCGCCGATGCCGTTCGACGGGGAGGGTCGGCGGATCCTGCTGGCGACCACCGTGCAGGGCGCGCTGGATCGGGGCCACGTGCGCGCCATTCGCCTGGCCATCCCGTCGCCGCAGGCGGCGCAGACGCTGCTGCTGGGCAGCATCGGCACCGTTCCGGGCGATCCGGGCTTGCGCGCGGCCTATGCCGGCATCGTCGATCGTTACGGGCAGTACACGCGCGCGTCGTGGCCGGAGAAGATCGACTCCGATGCCGCCTTGCGCAGCGCGGTGCAAACAACGGCGGGAGCCGCGCCCGTCGCCGCCGATGCCTACGGCGGCCAGGCGGGTCCGGCGCTGGAGCGTACCGGCTGGTTCCACGTGCAGAAGCAGGACGGCCGCTGGTGGCTGGTGACGCCCGAGGGCCATGCGTTCTTCTCGCTGGGCGTCAATGCGGTCACTGCCGACGGCGGGCGCAGCTACGTGGAGCGTCGCCAGTTCATGTTCGACGGCCTGCCGCCCGATCGCGGCGGGTGGGCGGCCTTCTTCGGAACCGGCGACAGCCGTCGCCCGGGCCAGCTCGCCAGCGAGGGCATCGCCTACAACCATGGCCTCTGGTTCGATTTCTACCAGGCCAATCTCCATCGCGTCGACGGCATGCACTGGCTGGCCGCCTGGCGCGAACGCACGCTGGATCGCCTGCAGGCGTGGGGTTTCAACACCCTCGGCAACTGGAGCGACGCCGCGCTGGGCGCCGCGCACCGCCTGCCGTACACGCGCTCGATCAACATCGCCGGCGACTACGCCAGCGTCGCCAGCGGCTACGACTACTGGGGCCGCATGCCCGATCCGTTCGACCCGCGCTTTGCCGCCGCCACCGAGGCCGCGGTGGCAAAGGCCAGCGCGGGCGTGGCCGACGACCCCTGGCTGCTCGGCTACTTCGCCGACAATGAACTGGCCTGGGCCGGCGCCGGGCCGCAAGGGCGCTGGGGCCTGGCCCTGGGCACGCTCGCTGGCGATGCGCACAGCCCGGCCAAGCGCGCGTTCATCGCGATGCTGCGCCAGCAGTACGCCACGCCGGCGGCGCTGGGCGATGCATGGGGCGTGCAGCTGCGCTCCTGGGATGCGCTGCAGGTCGCCGGTTACGCGGCGCCCGCGCCGAACGAGGCGCATCCGGCGATCGCCCGCGACTACGCACGCTGGCTGCGCCGCTACGCCGACGCCTACTTCGGCACCGTCGCCGCGGCGATCCGCCGGCATGATCCGCACCACCTGTTCCTGGGCGGGCGCTTTGCGGTGTACACGCCCGAGGCGGTCGACGCCTGCGCACGGCATTGCGACGTGGTCAGCTTCAACGCCTATGCCGACCTGCCGCAGCACCACGTGGACATGGCGCTGGTGCGGGCGCTGGATCGGCCGGTGCTGCTGAGCGAATTCCACTTCGGCTCGCACGACCGCGGCCCGTTCGGCGCGGGCGTGGTGCCGGTGGTCGACGAAGCGGCACGCGGTGCGGCCTACGCACGCTATCTCGCGGCCGCCGCGGCGAATCCCCACGTGGTCGGCGCGCACTGGTTCGAGTACGTCGACCAGCCGGTGACCGGCCGCCTGCTCGACGGCGAGAACAGCCACATCGGCCTGGTCGGCATCACTGACGTGCCGTTCGCCGGCTTCGTGCGGGCGGTGCGCGAGGCGAACCGGCGCGCCCGCTCCCGAACCGTTGCTGAACCGTGATCGCGACGCTATCGGCTATGCTGGGGAACCGTGCAGCCGGCATTGTGGTCGGCTGAACTCGTGACTTCACTTTCATCCGGGATTGCCACCATGAACCTGCCTCGTTCCACGCTCGCTGCCGCACTTGTCGTCGCCGCCGGGCTGTCCGTTGTTCCCGCCCAGCCGGCGCATGCCGCTGACCAGCTCGGTGGCAGCCCGGTGGCGGGCGTGTGCATGCTGTCGCGCGAAGCGGTGTTCGCCCAGTCCAAGGTCGGCAAGGCCGCGAGCGCGCGGCTGGGCCAGCTGGCCGAACAGGCAAACAACCAGCTGTCGAGCCAGCGCAAGCCGCTGGACACGGACATCCAGGCTTTCCAGCAGAAGGCCTCGACGCTCAGCGAGGACCAGCGCAAGCAGCAGGGCGCGGCCCTGCAGCAGCGCATGCAGACCTTCCAGTCGCAGGCCAGCGAGCAGAACGAGCGCATCCAGCTCACCCGCGCCAAGGTGATGCAGCGGATCGGCGAGGAGGCGCAGCCGGTGGTCGCCGCCAGCTACCAGAAACACGGTTGCGGCCTGCTGCTCAACCGCGATGCGGTGCTGGGCGGAAACACCACCAACGACCTCACCAGCGACGTGGTGCAGGGCCTGGACGCCAAGCTCACCACGATCAGCTTCAATCTCGAACCGCTGCCGGCCAAGGGTGCCGCCAACGGCGGCGCGAAGTGATTTTCCCGGCCGCATGGCCGGCGGCGCTGCCGCCGGCTCCCGCGTTTGCCGCGTCGGCATCGGAATCATGATGGCTCCATCCGCTTCGTACCCCGTCGGAACCCCGGGCCAGCCCTGGGGCGAGGCCGAACGCGACGCCTGGCGCTCGCGCCAGCGGGTGCAGCGCAGTTATGCGCAGGACGTGCTGCGCCGGATCGACGCCCTGCGCGCGCGCTGGGAGGTATCGCAGTACGGCGAACTGGAAGGTCCCGACGGTCGCTATCCGCTGTACGCCCTGCGCAGCGCCGGCTGGCGCGAGGAGCTGCCGGTGATGCTGGTCACCGGCGGCGTGCACGGCTATGAAACCAGTGGCGTGCATGGTGCGCTCGAATTCGCCGAGGCGCGGGCGCAAGCCTGCGCCGGCCGGGCCAACCTGCTGGTGGCGCCGTGCGTAAGCCCGTGGGGCTACGAACGCATCCAGCGCTGGAACGCCGCGGCGCTCGACCCCAACCGGTCGTTTCATGCGGACAGCCCGGCACCGGAAGCGGCCGCGCTGATGACCCTGGTCGCGCCGCTGCGCCATCGCGTGGCGATGCACATCGACCTGCACGAAACCACCGACAGCGACGAGAACGAATTCCGCCCCGCACTCGCGGCGCGCGACGGCAAGCCGTTCGAACCCGGCACCATTCCCGACGGCTTCTACCTGTGCGCCGACAGTGCGCAGCCGCAGCCCGCGTTCCAGCAGGCGCTGATCGCCGCCGTGGCCGCGGTCACCCACATCGCGCCGGCCGATCCGGACGGCACCATCATCGGTTCGCCGGTGGTGGCGCACGGCGTGATCGAGTACGACTACGGCCGGCTGGGCCTGTGCGCCGGCATCACCGACGCGCCGTACCGCACCACCACCGAGGTCTACCCCGACAGTCCGCGCGCGACGCCCGCCCAGTGCAATGCGGCCCAGGTGGCGGCGGTGGTGGCGGCGATCGACTTCGCGCTGGCGCATCCGGCGGGCTGACGCGGACCGGCCGGCATGTTGCTGAAACGCGATTTCGAACTCGCCGCGCGCTACAACCAGTGGATGAACCAGCGCCTGTACGCCGCCGCCTCGCAGCTGGACGAGGCGCAGTGGCATGCCGACCGCGGCGCGTTCTTCGGCTCGATCGCCGCCACGCTGGAGCACATCCTGGCCGCCGACATCCACTGGCTGAAGCGCTTCGCCGCCGCCTGGCCGTCGCTGGCGTCGCTCGACCCGGTGCGCGTGCTGCCGCTGCCGCCGCTGGTTCGCGGCATCAGCTTCCCCGTGCTGTCCAGCCTGCAGCGCGAGCGCGAAGGGGTGGACGAGGCGCTGATCGCGTTCACCCGCGAGGCCACCGAGGCGCTCTACGAGCAGCCCTTGCGCTACGTGAACAGCGCCGGCGAATCCCACGCCAAGCCGTGCGGCCTGGTGCTGCGGCACGTGTTCAACCACCAGACGCATCATCGCGGCCAGGCCACGACCCTGTTCAGCCAGTTCGGCATCGACGTCGGCGTGACCGACCTCTCCGCCCTGATTCCCGACCTGTGAATCCTGGCCGTGCGCGCCGCCATGCGCGCCGGCCGCTGTGCTAGCATCGACCGCCGAAGGGGAGTAGCTCCCGATCGCTGTCGCCGTCATGACGGGCCTCGCGCCCCGGTGCAGCAGCAAACGGCACTGCCGTCTGCGAGCAAGACCTTCGCCGTCCCACGGCGAAGGTGCGTCCGCAAAAGATGCCTCCGCCGCCGTGGCCTTTCCCGCCCGCCGGAGACGTTCACCCGCCCCCGATACCCGACGCGCACCATGGCCGCCACGCGCGAACCTCGTCGTGCGGCGTCCCGCATCCGCCCTGCCGACCACTGCGGTCCGGCCCGCGTCATCGGGCCGGACGCATTCCCTCCCTCGATCCTTCCGAGCACCCTTTCATGGAACAACTGGCCAACCCCGAAATCTGGATCGCCCTCGCCACGCTGACCGCGCTGGAGCTGGTGCTGGGCATCGACAACATCATTTTCATCTCGATCCTGGCCGGCAAGCTGCCGCCGGAGCGGCGCGACAAGGCGCGGCGGCTGGGCATCATGCTGGCGGCGGTGTCGCGGCTGGGCCTGCTGCTGGCGATCGCCTGGATCGTCGGACTCACCGCACCGCTGTTCTCGCTGTTCGGCCATGCCTTCTCGTGGCGCGACCTGATCCTGGTTGGCGGCGGACTGTTCCTGATCGGCAAGGCCACCCACGAGATCCACCAGAAACTGGAGGGCGCCACCGAGCAGGTGAGCGTGGGCTCGGCGACGGCCACGTTCGGCGGCGTGATCATGCAGATCATGCTGCTGGACATCGTGTTCTCGCTGGACTCGATCATCACCGCGGTAGGCATGGTCGACCAGCGCTGGGTGATGGTCACCGCGATCCTGGCCTCGATCGTCTTCATGCTGATGTTCGCCAAGCCGCTGGGCGAGTTCGTCGAGCGCCATCCCACGGTGAAGGTGCTCGCCCTGAGCTTCCTGATCATGATCGGCCTGGTGCTGGTGGCGGATGGCTTCGGCCAGCACATCCCCAAGGGCTACGTGTACGCGGCGATGGCGTTCTCGGTGTTCGTCGAGCTGATCAACCTGGCGATCCGCCGCCGGGCCCGGCGCCAGGCGCCGCCGGTGGCGCTGCACGAGAAGTACGCGCCGGGCGAGTAGGGGCCCGGGGCACAAAAAAACCCGCAGAGGGGAGTCTGCGGGTTGGGGGATCCGTCTGTGTCCGGTGCGGAGGAGGAGGGGGAGCCTCGCCGCACTGTGGGAGTGGATGTCTCACGACATGGGCAATAATGTACTTGGCGGTTTGTTAATGGAGTGTGACTGGCTCCGTTGTCCGCATCGGGCGGCGCGGTTTTCCCGCGCAAACCGCCCCGCGTGCTGTCCGGCTGCACGACGCGGCGCTGTCCGCGGACATCCATCCGCGCTCGGGCTGATGAGTGGAATACCCTGCAAATCAGCGGCTTGCGTCCTTGTTTCCGCTTGGCACGGCGATTGCTCCAGGGACAGCACAGGGACTTGCTCAACCGGAGAACGCGCCATGAAATTCGAATCCATCTTCCTGACCATGCTGTTCGTCGCTTGCTCCAGCGTCTGCGTGCTGGTGATGGGTGCCATGCTGACCGCCAGCCCGTCGTCGGCGCAGCTGGCCAATGCGCGCCGGGCCGCCCCCGCGGTGGCCGCGCAGGTCGACTGCGCCACGCCGACCGCGATGGAAACCTGCGGCGCACCCGAAGCCTGAGCCGGCTTGTCAGGGATGACAGGGGCGGGCCGGGCGCCTAGGCTGCGAGGCCGGTACCCCGGGAACCAGCCGATGTCCGACCCGATTGCACGACCGCCGCGCACGGCGCGCCAACGCCTCAGGATGCTCGCCGGGTTGGCGGGCCTCGCCGCCCTCGCGGCCCACGCCGCCGCATCGCCACCTCCGCGGGTATCGCTGGCCGGTGGCCGGATCGAAGGCCGCCACGTGCGCGGCGACGCGGCGGCGCTGGAGGTATTCCAGGGCATTCCCTACGCCGCGCCACCGCTCGGCGAGCTGCGCTGGATGCCGCCGCAACCCGCCGCCGCGTGGCACGGCGTGCGCGAGGCCAAACGCTTCGGGCCGCGCTGCATGCAGTTGCCGCTGTTCGACGACATGCGCTTCCGCTCCGACGGCATGAGCGAGGATTGTCTCTACCTCAACGTGTGGAAGCCCGTCGGCGAGCACGGCAAGTTGCCCGTGCTGGTGTATTTCTACGGCGGCGGTTTCGTGGCCGGCGACGGCTCGGAGCCGCGCTACGACGGGGCGAGCCTGGCCAGCCGCGGCATCGTCACGGTCACGGTGAACTACCGCCTGGGCGTGTTCGGTTTCTTCGCCACGCCCGCGCTCGCCGCCGAATCGCCGCACCACGCGGCGGGCAACTACGGTCTCCTCGACCAAGTCGCCGCATTGCGCTGGGTGCGCGACAACATCGCCGCTTTCGGCGGCGACCCGGCACGGGTCACGATCGCCGGGGAATCGGCCGGGTCCATCGCGGTGAGCGCGCTGATGACCTCGCCGCTGTCGCGCGGGTTGTTCGCCCGCGCAATCGGCGAGAGCGGCGCGCTGATCGCGCCGATCGCACCGGTGTCGCTGGCGACGATGGAACGGCGCGGCGAGGCATTCGCGCGGAAACTCGGCGCCGGGTCGCTGGCGGCGCTGCGCGCGTTGCCGGCCGACCGCCTGCTGCAGGCCACGCGCGAGCAGCATGGCGACGCCGACGTCGACCTCGATGGCTGGTTCCTGCGTGAACCACCCGCGGCCACCATGGCCCGCGGCGGGCAGGCGCGGGTGCCGCTGCTGCTGGGGAGCAATTCGCAGGAGGACTACTACCCCGCGATCCTGAAGGACCAACCGCCGACCCCGGCCAACTACCGGGCGGCGCTGCATCGCCTGTTCGGCGCGCAGGCGGATCGCGCGCTTGCGCTCTATCCCGGCGCCGACGCCGCGCAAGTGAAATCCTCCGCCACCGCGCTGGCCGGCGACATGTTCATCGCGCACACCACCTGGCGCTGGATGGACCTGCAGCGTCGCCACGGCGGCGCACCGGTGCACTTCTACTACTTCGACCAGCCGCGCCCGGCCAAGGTGCATGCGGCAGAAGGGGAAAGCCCGGATACGGGCGCGGTGCACAGCGGCGAGATCGAGTACGCGCTGGGCAATCTTTCCGGCAACCCGGTCTACGCCTGGACGGATGCCGATCGCGCGGCATCCGCCGCGATGGAAGGCTATTTCGCGCAGTTCATCAAGACCGGCGATCCCAACGGCGCGGGCCTGCCGCACTGGCCCGCCGTGCGCGAAGCCGATGGCGGGTTGCTGCGTCAGGTCATCGCGGCGCATTGCCGCACCGAGGTCGATCGCGGCGCGGCGCGGCAGGCGTTCCTGCAGGCGTTCTTCGCTACCCACGCAGATCCGCCGTAGCGATGGCGACGGCGCGCATCCATGGCTTTAGTCATGGGTGCACGGGGACTGCTTTGGGTAGGATCGGGGTTCCCCCACGTCGAGCGAAACTTGATGAAGCCTACTCTTTCCCTGGCGATGACGATCGCCCTGACCAGTTCCATGGCGGCGTATGCCGACACGGCGGCGGACAAGCACCAGAGCGCTGCGCAGGCGTCCCATGCGGCGGCTGCCGATGTGCGCGCCAATCCGTTCTTCGCCGAAAGCACGCTGCCGCTGCACTATCCCGCGTTCGACAAGATCAAGGACAGCGACTACGCCCCCGCCTTCGACCGCGGCATGGCCGAGCACCTGCGCGAAGTGACGGCGATCGCCGCCAACCCGGCGGCGCCGACCTTCGACAACACCATCGTCGCGCTGGAGAAATCGGGCCAGGTGCTGAAGCGCACCTCCACCGTGTTCTTCAGCCTGTCCGGCGTGGAGAACAACGATGCGCTGAAGAAGCTGCAGGCCGAGTACGCGCCGAAGCTGGCCGCGCATCGCGACGCGATCACGCTGGACCCGGCGTTGTTCGCGCGCATCCAGAAGCTGTACGACACGCGCGACAGCCTCGGCCTGGATGCGCAGGGCGTGCGCCTGATCGAGCGCTACCACACCGATTTCGTGCGCGCCGGCGCCAAGCTGTCCGACGCCGACAAGGCGCATCTGAAGCAGATCAACGGCGAGCTCGCCAAGCTCGGCACCAGGTTCACCCAGAACGTGCTGGCCGAGGTCAACGACTCGGCGCTGGTGGTGGACAGCCGCGCCGAGCTGGCCGGCCTCACCGACGCCCAGATCGACGCCGCCGCGGCCGCCGCCAAGGCGAAGGGGCTGGACGGCAAGTACGTGATCGCCCTGCTCAACACCACCGGCCAGCCGCCGCTGTCGCAGCTGCAGAACCGCGCGCTGCGCGAGCGCCTGTACAAGGCCTCGATCGCGCGCGGCAGCCGCGGCAACGCCTACGACAACACCGCGATCGTGTCGCAGGTGATGAAGCTGCGCGCGGAGAAGGCGCGCATGCTCGGCTACCCGACCTGGGCCGCCTACGTGCTGGCCGACGAAACCGCCAAGACGCCGGAAGCCGTCAACGCCATGCTCGGCAAGCTGGCGCCGCCGGCGGTGGCCAATGCCAAACGCGAAGGCGCCGCGCTGCAGGCGATGATCGACAAGGAGCAGGCGGCCAAGGGCCAGCCCACGTTCGCGCTGCAGCCGTGGGACTGGGCCTACTACACGGAGAAGGTCCGCGCCGAGAAGTACGACTTCGACGAGAGCCAGCTCAAGCCGTACTTCGAGATGAAGAACGTGCTGGAGAACGGCGTGTTCTACGCCGCCGGCCAGCTGTACGGGCTCAAGTTCAAGCAGCGCACCGACCTGCCGGTCTACAACCCCGACGTGCTGGTGTACGACGTGTACAACGAGGACGGCAGCCAGCTGGCGATCTTCCTGGCCGACATGTACGCGCGTCCGTCCAAGCGCGGCGGTGCGTGGATGAACTCCTACGTGGAGCAGTCCGCGCTCACCGGCAACCTGCCGGTGGTGGCCAACCACCTCAACATCACCAAGCCCGCCAGCGGCCCGACCCTGCTGACCTGGGACGAGGTGACCACGGCGTTCCACGAGTTCGGCCATGCGCTGCACGGCATGTTCTCCAACGTGAAGTATCCGTACTTCAGCGGTACCAGCGTGCCGCGCGACTTCGTCGAGTTCCCCTCGCAGGTGAACGAGATGTGGGCCGACTGGCCCAGCGTGCTGGCCAACTACGCGAAGCACTACCGGACCGGCGCGCCGATGCCCAAGGCGCTGCTGGACAAGGTGCTGGCCACCTCGAAGTTCAACCAGGGCTTTGCCACCACCGAGTACCTCGGCGCGGCGATGCTCGACCAGAGCTGGCACCAGCTCGGCGCGGACAGGATCCCGGACGCGGACGGCGTGATGGCGTTCGAGGCGGCTGCGCTCAAGGCCAACGGCACCGATTACGCGCCGGTGCCGCCGCGCTACCGCACGCCGTACTTCAGCCACATCATGGGCGGCTACGCGGCGGGCTACTACGCCTACATCTGGTCCGAGGTGCTGGACGCGAACACGGTCGAGTGGATCAAGACCCACGGCGGCCTGACTCGGGCCAACGGCGACCGCTTCCGGCAGACCCTGCTGTCGCGCGGCGGCAGCAAGGACGCGCTGCAGCTGTTCCGCGATTTCGCCGGCCACGAGCCGCGCATCGAGCCGCTGCTGGAGCGTCGGGGGCTGGACGGCACGGCCGAATGACCCGCACCGCCTGAGCGCGGCATGACGAAGCCGCCCGGAGCGATCCGGGCGGCTTTTTCGTGGCGGCGGCATTCGCGGAAACTGCGGCGACGTGCGTGGCCGATTCACATTCGTGCTGCTACGGTGACGGCACGATGAGCCGACCCACGAGCCGATCCGCCGCCCCGTATGTCCGCTGCCGCCCCTCCCGCTGACGAAGTGCTGCGTCTGCTGACGCTGTGTGCCATGGGCGCACTGGATACGCGCTCCGAGCCGCTGTTCGACGCGCTCGTGCGCAGTGCGGCGGCGCTGGCGGGCGGACGGTCGCTGGCGTTGATCACCCTGGTCGATGCCGGCGACCGCGGCTTCCCGTCCCATCCCCTGGCGTCGGGGGCGGTGCAGGCCGGCACGCTCGTCGCGCACGCGAAGGCCGGCACCGGCGTGATCGAGCTCGCCGACGCGCGGCTCGACCCGCGGTATGCCGCCGACCCGCTGGTCACCGGCGAGCCCGGCATCCGCTTTTTCGCCGCCACGCCGATCGCGCCGGGCAACGGCATGAAGGTGGGCTCGCTGTGCGTGGTCGATCGTACGCCGGGCTCCCTCGACGAACGCCAGCGCGACACGCTGCGGCAGCTGGCCCGAGCCGTGGGCGAGGCATTGGAGCTGCGCCGGACCACGCGCCGGGGCAGTGCCGCGGCGACGGGCGGTGCGCCGTCGTGGCCGCGGCCACCGGACCCGGCGCGCGAACCGGAACGCAAACGGCCGGCCAACGAGGCACTGCTCGAACGCACCGGCCGCCTCGCCGGCGTGGGCGGTTGGGAGTTCGACCTGGCCACGAACCAGATCACCTGGTCGGAGCAGACCTGCCGCATCCACGACGTGCCGCCGGGTTTCCAGCCCAGCCTGGAAGAGGCGGTGAGCTTCTACGACGCGAGCGCGCGGCCGGTGATCGACGCGGCCGTGCGCAAGGGCATGGCCACCGGCGAGGGCTGGGACTTGCAGCTTCCGCTGACCACCGCCACGGGCAGGAAGATCTGGGTGCGTGCGATCGGTACCGTGGAGCGTGGCGAAGACGGCAGCGTGCGGCGGCTGGCCGGCGCGTTCCAGGACATCACCCTGCAGCAGCGCGCGATCGCCGCGCTGGAAGCCAGCGACCGTCGCTACCGCAAGCTGTTCCAGTACAGCCCGGGCTTGATCTGCATGCACGACCATGAAGGCGTGCTGCTGTCGGTCAATCCGGCGGCCGCGAAGTCGCTGGGCTATTCGGTGGGCGAGATGATCGGCCGGCCGCTGACCGATTTCATGGCGCCCGCGCAGCGCGCGCGTTTTGCCGAGTACCTGCTGCGCATCATGCGCAAGGACAGCGACGCGGGCATGCTGCAGGTGATCGCCAAGGACGGCAGCGAGCACGTGTGGCAGTACCACAACGTGCTGGATGACGACGCGGATGGCGACGACCCCTACGTGCTGGGCCATGCCCTGGACGTCACCGAGCGCTTCCGCCAGGAGAACCAGTTGCGCGAGTGGTCGATCCACGATCCGTTGACCGGCTGTTTCAACCGACGCTACCTGGCGGAGCTGACTGCCGGCCCGGCTGTGGGCTGGGGCTGCATCGTGTTCGACCTGGACCATTTCAAGCACGTCAACGACACCCATGGCCACGCGCGCGGCGACGAGGTGCTGGTCGCCATGGCGGTGTTCCTGCGCGGCCACGTACGACCGCAGGATGTGGTGATCCGCCTTGGCGGCGACGAATTCCTGGTGCTGCTGCGCGGTGCCGGCGAAGAGCTCACCCAGGGCGTCGTTGATCGGCTCGATGCCGACCGCGCCGACGCGCCGATCGGTTTCACCATGGGCGCGGCCACGGTGGAGCCGGGTGCCTCGCTGGAGGCCGGCCTCGGCGAGGCCGACCGGCGCCTGTACAAGGCGCGCGAAGGCCGGCCGAAGCGGGCCACATGACATCGCCCGCACGCGGGCCACGGGCGGACGGCGATGGGCATGTTCCGCACCCGGCGCATCCCCGCCACACCGGCCTGGTGCGCTGGCTGCTGTTCATCGCCGGTGGCGTGGCGTTGTTGCTGGGGCTGATCGGCCTGATGCTGCCGGTGATGCCGACTGTGCCGTTCCTGCTGCTGACCGCGGCGTGCTGGTCGCGCGCCTCGCCGCGCTGGCACCGCTGGCTGCTGTCGCTGCCCCGGGTGGGCCCTGCCATCGCGCGCTGGGAACGCGAGCGCAGCATCTCGCGGCGTACCCGCTGGCTGGCGCTGGGGCTGGTCACGCTGTCGATGGCCAGCACGATCTGGTGGTTCCGCGGGCACGCCTGGTTGCCGTGGCTGCTGGCCGCGCTGGTGGTGGCGCTGTGGCTGCTGATCCTGCGCCTGCCGGTGACGCCGGAGGAAGGCGGTGCGAGCCGGCAGCCTCCCGAGTGAGGGCGGCGCGCAGCACGGCCGCGAGGGCGGCCGCGCAGGAGGGATCAAGGCGCGCCGGGCGCGGGCGTCATCGCCAGGCCGCCGCACTTGAGATACGGCGAGGCGCCCAGCCAGCGGGGATCGGGATAGTAGGAGAACACGTACTGGCCGCCCTTGAGCGCATCGATCAGCGGTCGCGCGATGGCGCTGCGTACGGCCGGGCAACCGTGGCTGCGACCGATGCGGCCCTGCTCCCGGGCCAGCGCCGGGTCGACGTAGGCCGCGCCATGGATCACCAGCGCGCGCTCCAGCGCACGGTCGTTGGTGCCCGGCTCGAGGCCTTCCATGCGCAGCGAGTAGCCGTTGCGGCCGGCGTAGGTGCCCAGCGTGCGGAACAGGCCCAGGCTGGATTGCCGGCTTTCCGGCGTATTGGAAAACCGGCTCGCCAGGTTCTCGCCGGTGTTGCGCCCGTGCGCCACCAGCTCCTGATAAAGCAGCTTGCGCCGGGCCAGGTCGAACACCCACAGCCGCGGTTCGGTGGAGGGCCGGGAATAGTCGATCACCGCCAGCCGCTCGGACGGTGGCTGGCCTTGCGCCTCGGCGCAGCCGGCGGCCGCCAGCGCCAGCGCGATCACCTGCGGATTCGCCTGCGGCGCGAGTTTGCTGAGCGCATCGCGCAGCGTCGGCGTGGCCGCATGCGCCGCGCCGCCGAGCGGCAACAGCAGGATGGCAAGGAGGTGCAGTCGACTCATCGGGAGCGCTTGGGCACGGGCACGAACAGCCGGGGATGCTAGCAGCCGACCGTTAAGAAGCTGTCCCGTGCGACCGGTCGCCGCGCCCATCCGCGTCGGCCGGCGGTTGTGCTATGACTGGCCGCAACTCCCCGCGCAAGGACTTTTCATGTCGTCCGGCTTGCCCCGTGCCGTTTGCACCGCCGCCGTGCTGGGCTGGCTGGCGGTCGCTGCGGCGCATGCATTGCCGGCCGGGGCCGGGTCGGTCGCGATGGGCCAGGCCGTGGTTTCGCCGCCGGGCCCGGTGGCCGAGCAGATCCGCGAACGGATCGAGCAATGGCGCGTTGCGCATGCCGGTGACGCGATGGCGGTGGCGCCGGTCGCCGCGGTGGCGACGTTCTACGAACAGAACCGGTTCGCGCCAGCGTGGACTCGGCCGGGCGAGCTCGACCAGTTGCTGGCCGCGCTACGCGGCATGGCCGCCGACGGCCTCGATCCGCGGGATTACGCGCTGGATGAACTGCAACGTCGGCGCCACGTGCTGGACGATCCGCAGGCTACCGCGCAGCAGCGCGCACAGTTCGACCTGCTGGCCACCGACGCCTGTTTCACCGCGTTGCTGCACCTGTATCGCGGCAAGGTCGATCCGGCCACGCTGGACACGCACTGGAACTTCGACCCGCGCCAGCTCGATCAGGCGCGGGGCCTGCAGGCGGTGCGCGACGCGCTGGCGCAGGACACCATCGGCGAGCTGTTCGCGCGGGCGCGGCCGCAGCACCCGTACTACGCCCAGCTGCGTGCGGCGCTGGCGAAGTTGCGCGGGGTGGCGGCGCAGGGCGGCTGGCCCGTGATCGCCGACGGCCCCACGCTGAAACCGGGCAGCCACGATCCGCGCGTGCCGACGCTGCGCGAGCGCCTGCAACGGGTCGGCTTTGCGGTGGGCGAGGGCATGGATGACCTGTACGCCCCGGCGCTGGAAGCTGCGCTGAAACAATTCCAGCGCGAACATTACCTCGTCGCGGACGGCCACCTGGGCAAGGCCACCCTGGCCGCGTTGAACGTGCCGGTCACCACGCGCATCGAGCAGCTGCGCGCGAACCTGGAGCGCGCGCGCTGGCTGCTGCACCAGCTGCAGGGCGAGTTCGTGGTGGTCGACATCGCCGGCTACCAGGTCGTCTACTACAAGGACGGCAAGCCGGTATGGCGTTCGCGCGTGCAGGTGGGCAAGCCGTACCGCAGCACGCCGGTGTTCAAGTCGAAGATCACCTACCTCACGCTCAACCCGACCTGGACGGTGCCGCCGACCATCCTGAAGAACGACATCCTGCCGAAGCTGCGCAGGAACCCGGGCTACCTCGCCGCCAACCGCATCCGCGTGCTGGACAGCCAGGGCCGCGAGCTGTCGCCGGCCAGCGTGAACTGGGCCAACCCGCGCGGCATCGTGCTGCGCCAGGACGCCGGCCCGGGCAATTCGCTGGGCCGGCTGGTGATCCGCTTCCCCAACGACTACGCGGTGTACATGCACGACACGCCGCACCAGGAACTGTTCGCCAGCGAGCAGCGCACGTACAGCTCCGGCTGCATCCGGGTGGAACATCCGCGCGAACTGGCCGAGCTGCTGCTGGACGATCCGGTGCAGTGGAATCGCGCGGGCATCGACCGCGCGATCGACATGCTGAAGACGCAGACCGTGATGCTGCCCAGGCCGGTGCCGCTGCTGCTGGCGTACTGGACGGTGGACCTGCGCGAGGACGGCCGGGTCGGCTTCCGCCCGGACGTGTATGGCCGCGATGCGCCGCTGCTCGCCGCGCTGGATCGCCCGCGCGTGTCGCCGTGGTTGCCGGCGCCCGCGCCGGCGCAGCCCTGAGGCGAAAAAAAGCCGCGCCGGCGGGGTGCCGGGCGCGGCCAAGGTTTGAACCGATCCACTGCCAGTGCATCGGGCGCCGGCGACGGAGGTCCGCGGCGGCCGCTGCAGTGTGCCGAGCGTGTGTCTCACCGTGCGGGATTGCCCTGATCCCGGTCAGGGCGCCCGGGCGGATCACCGGTCACCATCGCGCCGGGCGGATCTGCCGCCCGCAACCCTGGAGGCCGTACCGATGCTGTTTCAAGTGAAGGATCTTGCCGGCGACACCGGCGCCATCGCCGCCATCCTGCGTGCCCATGACGCCACCGCGAAGGTCGCCGCGGGTGCCGTCGCCGGGCAGATCGACGTGTCGGCACAGTTGACCTCGGGGCAGGTCATCACGGCGCTGCACGAGGCGGGCTACGAGGCCGCGCGCGTGTCCGAGCCGCGGCAGATCCACGTCAGCGGCGGCAGCACCTGCTGCGGCAGCTGCTCATGATCCGCTGACCTCGTCGCCGCGCGGCCGCAAGCGCGGCTTGCGCGGCCCCGGCGCGGAGCGGCGGCCCTGCGCCGCGTCGATCGCGTCGATCCAGCCGGCCCGCGCCGTGGGGAACGCATCCGCGTAAGGCACGTAAGGCTTGATGTCGAGGATCGGGGTGCCGTCAAGCAGGTCCACTCCGCGCACGCGCAGCGCGCCTTCCTCCACCGCCACCAGCTCCACCGCCGACAGCCCGATCGCGTTCGGCCGGTGCGGCGAGCGCGTGGCCAGCACGCTGCGTTTGCCGCCGCCGCGCGGCGGTCGTACCTCGGCCTTCCAGCCCTCGCTGCGATGGAAGGCGAACAGCAGCCAGATCCGTTCGAAGCCGGCCAGGTCGCGCCAGGCCGCCGCGGGGAAGTCCGCCACGAACGCGATCACGGCATCGGCTGCGGCCCCGCTTTCGGTGCCGGCCACCACGGTGCTCTGGTGCGGCGCGTCGATGCGCTGCGCGTACGGCGAGTGCACGAAGGCGATCGGACGGCAGCACAGTTCGCTGAAGCTATCGGCGCGGGTGTTCATTGCGGCATTATCCCTCTTCGCCCCGCCTTCCCCGCCGAGGACGCCATGAAATATCTCGTGATGATCTATTGCGACGACCAGCTGCTGGACGCGCTGCCCGAGGGCGAGTTCGACAGCCGCATGAAAAGCTGTTTCGGCAAGGCCGACGCGTTGCGCGCGCAGGGGCAGTTGCTCGATTCGCAGCAGCTGGAAGCGCCGGGGACCGCGCGCACCGTGCGCGTGCGCGACGGCCGCACCAGCGTGGTCGATGGTCCGTATGCGGAGACCAAGGAATACCTGGGCGGCTTCAACCTGATCGAGGCGGCCGACATGGACGAGGCGGTGCGCATCGCGCAGTCGTTCCCGTGGTCGCAAACCGGCGCCATCGAGATCCGCCCGGTGCGCGACATGGATGCGGTACGCACGCGGGTGGGCGCCTGATGCTGCAACTGGTCGGCTTCGACGGCGACGACACGCTGTGGCACAGCGAGGGCTACTACCGCCAGGCCGGCGAGGCGTTCGCGGCGATCATGGCGCGCTACGTGGACGTGGCCGATCGCGATGTGCACGAGCGCATGCTGGCTACCGAGCAGCGCAACCTCAAGCTGTTCGGCTACGGCGCCAAGGGCATGGCGTTGTCGATGGTGGAAACCGCCATTGCGGTCTCGGACGGGCGCATCGGCGCGGCCGACATCCACGCCTTGATCGAGCTGGGCAAGACCGTGCTGCAGCATCCGGTGGAACTGCTGCCGGGCATCCGCGCCGCGGTCGAGGCGGTGGCGCAGCAGTACGAGGTGGTGCTGATCACCAAGGGCGACCTGTTCCACCAGGAGAAGAAGGTGGCGCAATCGGGCCTGGCCGACCTGTTTCGCCGCATCGAGATCGTCTCGGAGAAGGACGCCGCCGCCTACCGCCGCGTGCTCGGCGAGTTCGACCTGCAGCCGGCGCAGTTCGCGATGGTCGGCAACTCGCTGCGCTCGGACATCGAGCCGGTATTGCGCCTGGGCGGCTGGGGCGTGCACATGCCCTACCACGTGACCTGGGCGCACGAACTGGAAAACGGCCTGGCCAGCGATGAGCCGCGCATGCTCACGGTGGACGCGCCGGCGGCGATACCGGCGGCGGTAGCGAAACTGGCTGCGCAGTCGCTAGCCTGAGTTTTCGGCAGGGTCGTGATGCTTGCCGTGGCCGGCAGGCGATGCCCGCCCTGCGGAGCCGGGGGCGTGTCCGACAACGGCACGCACCCTGCGCGCAGGGCGGGCACTGCCCGCCGCTGCTGCCCTTGACCATCGGCAGGCGGTGCCCGCCGATACGAAAGAGCGTTGCTCAGGGCTTCACGGTTTCCGATTCGACTACCGTGTCCAGCACGTAGGCCGCGGACGAGGCATCCGCCGGCGGGTTCTTCACCGTGTAACGCGTCACGCGCAACACGTTGCGCACGCCCGGCCGGTGCGTATAACCCTCGATGGCCTGGTTCAGCGGCTGCCACTCACCCGGCGTGCCGGCGACGAGTCCCTGTGCATCGTAGCGGCGCTCGCGCACCTTCAGGCACTGCCGTGCCGGCATTTCGGGGTGGTTGCAGGGCACGGTCCGCGCCGCGACCTCGAGGAATGCCGTCTTGCCCTGGCTACCGTAGCGGGTCTCCGCAGTGGGTTGGCCAGTGAATTGCAGGGTGTCGCCATCGCCGGTGACCAGTTTCAGCTGTGGCGTATCACCATCGACAAGCAAGGTCATGGTTGGCTGGTCGTGCAGGCGCTTGTCGATCGCGCCATCCAGCGCCTTCACCGCCGGATCGGCGCAGGCCATCATGGTGTGCACCATCGGGCCGACCTGTAGCTTGTCGCCATCGATGCGGTAGCTGCCGCCGAGACGGTTGCAGGCGTTGTCGACGCTGATGCGCCCTTCGGCGAAATCCAGCTGCAATGGCTTGTCCGGATGCGCGAACAGGGCGGCGATGCGTTCGCCGGATTGATCAGTGGCGTTGCTCAGCTGCCAGTGATGGCGGCCCAGCGTGGCGATGTCCGTTGTTGCCGTGGGCGTGGCCGAGGTCGCTTTCTCGGTGCTGGTCGCGGCCGGCGGTGCGGCGCCACTGGTGGGGCCGGAAGATGGCGTGGACGGCGAACAGGCCGCGAGTGTCAGGGGCAGCAGCGACAACAACAGGCGCCGGTTCATGCCGGTTCTCCCAGGGGATGGCTGCAGCCGGTGGGTGGCCGCGGGGGGGGTCAAGCCTGACCCTCGGCGTCATCGCAGGGCGACCCCGATGCCGGCGGCCCACTCTCCCGGGCGGTGGCCAGGGCCTGGTCCAGGTCCGCCAGCAGGTCGTCGATATGCTCGATGCCGATCGACAGCCGCAACATGTCCTCGCTGACCCCGGCCGCGGCCAGCTCGGCGGCGTCCAGCTGGCGGTGCGTGGTCGAGGCCGGATGCGTGGCCAGCGATTTGGTGTCGCCGATGTTGACCAGCCGGGTGAACAGCTTCAGCGCATCCAGCACACGGGCGCCGGCCGCGCGAGGCGCATCGCCATCCTTGCCGCGCACGCCGAACGACAGGATGCCCGAGGCCTTGCCGCCCATGTATTTGCGCGCCAGCGCATGGTCGGGATGATCGGCCAGGCCGGCGTACTTCACCCACGCCACGTTCGGGTGCTGCTGCAGGTGGCGCGCGATGGCCAGAGCGTTGTCGCAGGTGCGTTCCATGCGCAGGCCCAGCGTGTTCATGCCTTGCAGGATCAGGAACGCGTTCATCGGCGAGATCGCCGCACCGGTATTGCGCAGCGGCACCACGCGCGCGCGGCCGATGTACGCGGCCGGGCCCAGCGCCTCGGCGTAGACCACACCGTGATAGGACACGTCCGGCTCGTTGAGGCGGCGAAAGCGCTGCTTGTGTTCGGCCCAGGGGAAGTTGCCGCTGTCGATGATCGCGCCGCCGATGCTGTTGCCGTGGCCCCCCAGGTACTTGGTCAGCGCGTGCACGACGATGTCGGCGCCGTGCTCGATCGGCCGGCACAGCCATGGGCTGGGCACGGTGTTGTCCACGATCAGCGGGATGCCGTGCGCGTGCGCAACCGCGGCCAGGGCGCCGATGTCGGTGACGTTGCCCAACGGGTTGCCGATCGACTCGCAGAAGATCGCCTTGGTGCGCGCGTCGATCAGCGGCGCGAAGCTTTCCGGCTTGCGCGCGTCGGCGAACCGCACCTCCAGTCCCTGCTGCGGAAAGGTGTGCGCGAACAGGTTGTAGGTGCCGCCGTAGACGGTCGCGGTCGAGACGATGTTGTCGCCGGCCTCGGCGATCGTCTGGATCGCGTAGCTCACCGCGGCCATGCCCGAGGCCAGCGCCAGTGCGCCGATGCCACCCTCCAGCGCGGCCAGACGCTGCTCCAGCACGTCCTGGGTGGGGTTCATGATGCGCGTGTAGATGTTGCCTGGCACCTTCAGGTCGAACAGGTCGGCGCCGTGCTGTGCATTGTCGAAGGCGTAGGCGACCGTCTGGTAGATCGGCACGGCCGAGGAACGCGTGGTGGGATCGGGCGTGTAGCCGGCGTGGACGGCAAGTGTGTCGAGCTTCATGGGTGATCCTGCAGTGCTGCCGGGGAAAGTGGTCGTGGGCCGCCGGTTGTCGGCGGCCTTCGCTGCCCGGCGTTGCCGGCGCTCGTGCACGGTAACGCATGCAATCACGGACGTAAAGACGTAAAGACGTCCAAATGAAAATGAGTTTTCAGGATATGCCAGGCTGGCATGTCGGGCTGCGCCGCATGCCGCCAGTTGATCTTGCTACAACGTGCCGGCGGTCTCGTCGTCGAAGCCGGTGTAGCCCTCGGGGAAGATCGGCGTGCCGTCCGTCTCCAGGCCAGCCATGTCGGCCAGTGCCTTGGCGGCGGCCGCCTCGGCGATGCCCTTGTCGCGAAAGCTGCGGTTCTCGCAGATCGCGTAATACACCGGGTAGCCGTGGCGACGCGGGGTGATCGCCAGCCATGCCGCGTAGCGCGAGCCTTCCAGGGTGGCCCCGGAGCGGGCCAGGTAATCGTCGAACTCGCGTTCGGCCATGGTCGTCGGTTCCGCTCGGAAAGCCGCATTGTAGCGAGTGGGTTCGCGTTCGCCGCCGATGCCGCGCCTCAGCGCTCGCGCGCGCCGTTCGCGGCGCGGAGCTGGTCGATGCTCAACGCTTCGCTTTCGCCCGGGAGCGGAAGGCCGATCCCGGCGCAGAAGGCGATGAAGGCGGGATCGTTGCGCAGGTTCAGGATGAGCGGATCGGTCGGCAGGAACAGGATCTCGCCCGAGGCGCGCTGCAACCATGCCACGGCCTGGCCGGCATCGCTGCGCAAGGCATAGATCTGCGCGACCAGGTACGGATTGGCGTTTGCTGCGGCCTTGCTGGCGAGGGCCTTCGCCAGGGCGCCGTCCGCGGCGGCGCGATCGGGCCCGATCTGGGCTGCCATGGCCATGTACAGGTCGCGTTCCCCCGCCGGCATTTGCGCCGCGCTGCCCATCGCCTTGTCCGCCTCGCCACGCGCCAGGGCCATGGTCATGCGCAGGAACACCGACGAGTAGCGCCAGAACGGGTTGGTCTGCGGCAGGCTTTCGGCGGTACCAAGGTATTTCTCCGCTTCGTCCAGCCGGCCGGATGCCAGCAACAGCTTGGCGTACTGCTGGTAATTGATGAGGTACAGCGGTTCGATCGACAGGAGATGCTGCCTGGACCGGATCGCCTCGCCCAATTTGCCCGCCTGGGCGAACACATAACCGCAGCCGTTGAGGACGGTCCCGTCCCCCGGCGCCAGCTGCACCGCGCGGCGGCATCCCGCCAGCGCACCCCGGTGGTCGAAGCTGTAGATCATCAGGTAGGCGCGCGCGGCGTGGGCCGCGCCGAGGGCGGGAGCCAATTGCAGCGCCCGGTCCGCCGCGCGCTTCGCCTCGTTCATCTGTTCGCGGGCCACCGCGGGGGGCTTGTGCCAGAACGTGGCCACGGTGCTCAGCGATCCCGACAGGTGCGCCCATGCCATCGCATAGCGCGGGTCGAGTTGCACGGCCTTGGCCATGTACTCCGCTGCCCGCTCGAAATCCTCGTCGTGCCAACGCTGCAGGCCCTGCAGATAGGCGTTGTAGGCATCGATGCTGCCGCCCGGCGGCCGGTCGTCGTGTTTCACGGATTCGCCGGTCGACAGCAGCTTCACCTGCAGGGCGCCGGCCACGGCCTGGGCGATCTCGTCCTGCAGGGCGAACAGGTTGCGGTACGGGCGGTCGTAATGCTCGGCCCACAGCGTGCTGCCGTCCGCGGCCCGGGTCAGCGAGGCGTTGATGCGCACGACGTCGCCGGCGCGCTGCACGCTGCCGGTGAGCAGGTAGGACACGCCCAGCTTGCGGCCGATGGTCGCGCTGTCGTCGCTGCTGTCGCGGAACTGGAAGGCCGAGGTGCGCCCGATCACGCGCAGTCCCCCGAAGCGGGACAACGCGTCGATCAGGTTCTCCGACAGGCCATCGGAGAAATACAGCTGCTGTGCATCGTTGCTGGCATTGACCAGCGGCAGCACGGCGATGCTGCGCTCGGTCGCCGGCACCGGCGCGGGCGGCGGAGCCGGCCACCAGTGCCAACCGGCCAAGGCGAGTGCCGCCAGCAAGGGCAGCGCCCACAGCGCGGTGCGGCGTCCGCTGG
>JBASAF010000027.1:0-40722 GCA_049650465.1 Rhodanobacter sp.
GCGAAGCCGCCCGCGCCCGCGCCGGCACCCGCGCCCGCCGCGCCCGCCGTGACATCCGCCGCACACGGCAGCTACACGATCAACCTCAGCGCCTATGCCAGCGCCAGCGGCGCGGCCAAGTTGCAGAGCAGGGTGCGTGCGCTGGGCTATCCGGTCTCCGGCCGTGCGATCACGCGTGCAGGCCAGTCGCGCACGCTGGTCACCGCCGGGCCATTCGAGACGCGCACGGCGGCCGAGGCGGCGCGCCTGAAGATCACCCAGGCGATTCCAGGGGTGCCAGCCAAGGTGGAACAGGATGCCGATGTCTCCGGCGCATCGACGCCCGCCGCGCCCACTGCCACGCACACCGCGAAGGCCGGCGGCTGGGCGGTGCAACTGGCGGCGGTGAGCAGCCAGGCCGATGCCCATGCCTTGCGCGACAAGCTGCGTGCGGCCGGTTTCGACGGCTTCGTCGATTCCGTGCAGTCCGGTGGCCGCACCCTGTGGCGGGTGCGCGCCGGTCCGCAGACCCAGCGCAGCGATGCCCAGCGCGTGCACGACCAAATCAAGGCCAGACTGGGCATCGACGGCAATGTCGTCTCGGTGCCGTGATCCCCGCCGCGCCCTGCGTCCGGCGCGCCGCGTCCGCACGGCGTGCCGCGGTGAAGGCGTGCCCGCGGCGTGGCTCCAGCCCGCTCGGTGCGCCCGCGTGGGCCGGCTGACCGGATGAACTGGCTCGACGGAATCATCCTGGGCATCCTCGCGCTGTCGGTCGTGATCGGCCTGCTGCGCGGGCTGGTGGCGGAGGTGCTGTCGCTGGTCGCCTGGATCGCCGCGTTCTGGGTGGCGGCGGTGTTCGGGCCGGATGTGGCGGCCTTGTTCGAGAATTCGATCTCGCTGCCCATGGCGCGGATCGCCCTGGGCTATGCGATCTGCTTCTTCGGCATCCTGCTGCTGGGCGCCATCCTGCGCTTTGCCGCCCGGCGGCTGATCTGGAGTACCGGCCTGAGCGGCATGGATCGCCTGCTGGGCGTGCTGTTCGGCTTCGTGCGCGGCGTGCTGGTGGTCACCCTCCTGGTGTTCCTGGTCGGGCTCACCGCGGTAACGCGCGAGCCGTGGTGGCAGCAATCCGTGCTGCTGCCGCAGTTCCAGATCGCGGCGGCGTGGCTGGGGCAGAATATCCCGGCCAGTGTGGGCGACCATCTGCATCCGGAAGCGGTGCTCGACAAGCTGAAGTCGGCGCCGGCGCTGCAGCACGGGCCAGCCGGTTCGGCGACGGCGCCGGGTCTGCTCGATCGGATGGCGCCAGCCGACCTGCTCAAGCAGGTGGACGGCTTGAGCGATCGGCTGCACGCCCCCACTTCCGGGCGGCAGGATGCCCCCGCCGCGCCGGCCAGTGCCGGCAACACTTCGCCGCCGCGTCATCCTTGAAATCAGCATCCCGAAACAGGTCTATCCATCATGTGCGGAATCATTGGCATCGTCGGTACCACGGAAGTGGCGTCGGCGCTTTATGACGGCTTGACGGTGCTGCAGCACCGGGGCCAGGACGCCGCCGGCATCGCCACGGTGGACGGGCCGCGGCTGCGCCTGCACAAGGGCAACGGCCTGGTGCGCGACGTGTTCGGTCAGCGCGCGATGGGCGAGTTGCGCGGGCGCATCGGCATCGGCCATTGCCGCTACCCCACCGCCGGTTCGGAAGGGTCGGCCGAGGCGCAGCCGCTGTACGTCAACTCGCCGTACGGCATCGCCTTCGCGCACAACGGCAACCTGGTCAACACCGACGCGTTGCGGCGCGAGATGTTCGAAGACGACCGCCGCCACATCAACACCGATTCCGACTCCGAGGTGCTGCTCAACGTGCTCGCGCACGAGCTGCAGATCCAGGACCGCATGGAGCTGACGCCGGACCACATCTTCAAGGCCGTGGCCGGCGTGCACGCCCGCGCCCGCGGTGGCTACGCCTGCATCGCGCTGCTGCTGGGCTACGGCCTGGTCGCGTTCCGCGACCCGCACGGCATCCGCCCGCTGGTGCTGGGCGAGCGCGTCACCGCCGAAGGTCGCGAGTACGCCGTGGCTTCCGAATCGGTGGCGCTGGACGTGCTGGGCTTCAAGCGGTTGCGCGACGTGATGCCGGGCGAGGCGGTGATCATCACCGACCAGGGCCAGCTGCACAGCCGCCGCTGCGCCGAGGGCGCGGTGCATTCGCCGTGCATCTTCGAATACGTCTACCTGGCGCGGCCAGACTCGATGATCGAGGACGTGTCGGTGTACAAGGCGCGCCTGCGCATGGGCGAGAAGCTGGCCGCGAAGATCCTGCGCGAGCGCCCCGACCACGGCATCGACGCGGTGATCCCGATCCCCGACACCGCGCGCACCGCCGCCAGCGCGCTGGCCGGCGCGCTGGGTGTGCCGTTCCGCGAAGGCTTCGTCAAGAACCGCTACATCGGCCGCACCTTCATCATGCCGGGGCAGGGCGAGCGGGTGAAGTCGGTGCGTCGCAAGCTCAACGCGATCGACCTCGAGTTCAACAAGAAGAACGTGCTGCTGGTGGACGATTCCATCGTGCGCGGCACCACCTCGAAGCAGATCATCCAGATGGCGCGCGACGCCGGGGCGAAGAACGTGTACTTCGCCTCTGCCGCACCGCCGGTGCGCTACCCGAACGTGTACGGCATCGACATGCCGTCGGCCAGCGAACTGGTTGCCGCCGGTCGCACCGAGCAGGAGGTGGAGAAGCTGCTAGGCGCCGACTGGCTGATCTACCAGGACCTCAAGGATCTCGAGTGGTCGGTGCGCGACGGCAACGAGGACCTCGCACACTTCGATACCTCGTGCTTCTCCGGCGAGTACGTCACCGGGCTGGACGACCAGTACCTGGAACAGATCCAGATGCTGCGCTCCGACGACGCCAAGGCCGCCCGCCGCATCGTGTAACCGCGGGAGCGCGCCCTTTGCGATGCTCTCCGTCACGCGACGAAGAGCATCGCGCGCAGGGCGCGCTCCTGCAGGGAGCCTCATGTCCGACCTGCATGCCGCCGCCAAAGCCTGCCTCGACGCCACCGAGCCGGCCGAAAAGCTGCGCCTGACGCACGCGACTTGGCAGGCCTTCCAGCGCGGCGAATTGCTGGCCGATCCCGCGTCGCCGGCGCCCGAACCGATCGGTCCGCCCGGTCGCCCCGCGCGGCCACGGCTGGTCAATGCGCGCCAGCTGCCGCAACGCGGGCTGGGCAGCGCCGAAGGCCGCATCGCACTGGTGCACGCGGTGGCGCACATCGAATTCAACGCGATCAACCTCGCCTGGGACGCGGTCTACCGTTTCCGTGGCAAACCGCACGACTACTACCGTGACTGGGCCAGCTGCGCCCACGACGAGGCGCGCCACTTCGCCATGCTGTCCGCGCGGCTGGCCGAGCTGGGCCACGCCTACGGGGATTTCGACGCCCACGACGGCCTGTGGCAGATGGCCGAGAAAACCGCCGGCAGCGACACCGCGCGCATGGCGCTGGTGCCGCGCGTGCTCGAGGCCCGCGGACTGGACGTCACCCCGGGCATGATCGAGCGCCTGCGCCAACTGGGCGACGAAGGCACCGTCGCCATCCTGGAAGTGATCCTGCGCGAGGAAGTCGCCCACGTCGCCGCCGGCACGCGCTGGTATCTGCACTGCTGCCAACGCGACGGCATCGAGCCGGTGGAAACCTTCTTCGGCCTGATCCGCGAATACATGGGCGTCGACCTGCGCGGACCATTCAACCGCCCGGCACGGATGGAAGCGGGGTTTTCCGAGCTCGAGCTGGACCGGCTCGTCGGCCTGGCCGAAGGCTTGCGCGCGCCGGACGGTGCACCCTTGTCCCGCACGCCGGGCAAGGCCTCGACGGGCTGAAGATCGGCCGTCTTCGGGTGGCTGGCAAGGGCGCCACGGACCGTTCCATCGGCTTGCGTCGGAGCTTGGGCATGCTGGCATGCGCCCACGCCGCTGCTGTCCACGATCGAGGTGTGCGCAGCCTCGGGGGTTTCATTTCGCCCGATTGCGCGCGGCTACGGAGCTGCGTAATGGGAACCAGGATGCGGCGCTCATGGCACCGTGCCCCACTGGGCAATGATCGCGTTGAGGATGGCGGCGTTGCTGCCGGTGTTCGCGCCCGGACAGGTCATCAGGTATCGCCGGCGCAGCTGGGAGGTCGCCGGTGCGTCGAAGTACGGGTCGAAGACCACCAGGCTGAAGAAGAACGTGGTCGCGGGCGTGCAGGCGGCGCCGCCGGTGGCACCGTCACCGGACATGCCGGCCATGCAGGTATAGACGGCGCACGGGTCGACGCTCTGTGCCTGTGCCGGCGTGATCGTGAGCAAGGTGGCGACGCCGATGGTCAGGGTCGCGAGCAGGACGGTTGGCTTCATGGCATGTCTCCGATGCACGAGGTGATGGGTGGGCGTCATTGACTGGAAAACCCGTTGGGACGGCTGCAATCCTTGTGCAGCACACGACATCGCTTGTGCCCGCCGGTGGTGCAGGTCCTGATGGCCTTGACTTCCGCCTCGATTTCCGTGTCGCCGATCTCCACGGCCCACCCCGCGTCACTCGCTGCCAGCGCGACACAGCCGTTTTCGTAGGAAGCCTTGAGGCGGCAGGCGGCCCCGCCCTTGGATTGGCAGTCCTTGAGCGCCACGCCCTCCGCCTGGTCCTGGGTTGGGGCTTCAACGGCGGAACCGATGGTTCCGAGTTGTGCGTCCACCGCGAGGGCCCCCCAATCGGGTTTCCATTCAAGTGGTGGAACGGGGCGGGGTGGCGGCAGTGGAGGATCCGGTTGTGCTTGCGGGTACTCGTAGCTCTGCATGGGCCTGCAGGCACCGGGATTCTGTGCGCTGGGCATTCCGCCGGTAGGCAGGAAGCCCGCCGGACATCCATTTTCACCGTGAGCGATAGGGGCAGCCATGAGCAAGGCGCCGATCAATATCCATCGCAACGCCATCGACGTCATGGCCAGTTCCTCCCGGGTGCCGGAGACTTGATGGAATCCGTGGCGGCGGCAGTGGCAACGACGGCGCGGTAGGGACTGACGCCAGGATTGGATGTGGTGTAGGCGGCTGCGGAGGGACCGGGATTAGGCGATGGCGGCGCATAGGTGTAACTTCCCGGCGGCCGCCCCTGTGGCCCAGGCGCGCTGGCCGGGCCGGCGAAAGCCGAGTAGTGGAGGAAATTGCCCACCGTGCCCTGGAAGAACATTGCGGCCATGGGCGGGACGGAGATGATCAGCACGGTCATCAGCAGACCCAGCCCCCCTTGCTGCAAGGCCTGGTTGGACAAGCCTTCAGCCCCATTTCCCGTGATGTTGTTGATGGCGTTGGATGTCCACAAGGCGGCGGCGACGCGCAAGGTGAGTTGCAGCACCAGCGAGCTCACGAAGGCCAGTACGGCCATCGAAAAGATTGTGCCCATGCCGTAAAGCAGCCAGCGCTGGAAGAGGGATCTGGTCTGCTCGAAGATCAGGCACAGGATGAACAGCGGGCCGAGCCCCACGAAAATGGCCAGGGTGAACTGATACAGCAACAACATCGCGGCGGCGGCCATCGGCGGTCCGGCGGTGCCGAAGCCTGCCAGCAGCAGGGCGTTCTGCTTGGTATCGCTGAGGTCGCCGTCGCCCGGGGCGATCTGCACGGCATCGATGGCGCCCATGGCCAGTTGCGTCCACGCCAGGTTCTCGTCGATGGTTTGCGCGGCCGTGCTGTTGTCGCCGGTGAACAGCTGGTTCACCTCGGTGCTCAGGTCGGTAGTAAGGAACCGGTGCAGACTCGCGCCGAACATGCTCATGGTGGTGGCGGCGGTGACGATGATCGCAACGCGCGTCATGCCCATCACCAGCGCCATCATCGATTCGCGCGACTGGCCGGTGATCATCCGGTAGCCCTGGATCATGATCCAGAGCGTCACCAGCACCAGCGCGATCCCGCTGGCCCAGGTCATCAGGTTGGCCATCAGATCCATGCCGAAGGTATGGATCTTGTCGCTCAACCAGTTGTAGATCAATGCAAAGTAGACGAAACCCATCGTGAGCGGCTCCTGCCCGGATTGATGGGGTTCCCGGGCGAGGCGCCCATGGCCCCCGGCGAAGTCACTTGAATGCCGCGGCGAACGTGGCGGCCTGGATCACGTTGCCGAGCACCCTATTGCTGCCTTTGAGGATCTCGCGTGCCTGCACGCTTTGCTGGGACCGCATGTAGCTGATCATCTGGTCGTCGGCATTGATCTGGCCGGTCCAGCTCTTCATCTCGTTTTCCAGCGCGCTGCTGTTCAACGCGATGTTGCCCTTGGTGCCCGCCATGGCGCCCTCGCTGTCGCCGCCGGATTGCATCTGGTCCTGCAACGACTTGAGGTTCTTCGAATAGTCCTTGAGTCGGTTCATCATGCGTACGGTGAGGTTGTACTTGTCGATCTGGCGAAACTGGATCTGCTCGCAGATCATTTGCTGGTTGCCCAGAATCGACGAGTTGGCCTTGGGCGTGAAGATCTGCAGCAGCCCGGAGACGGCGCCGGCGACGCCGCTTCCGGTGGTGCTCGGGCAGGCCCGCGCCACCTGGTCGGCCGCGTCGCCGGAAGAGATCTCCTGATAGTCGTTCTGCATGCTGGGCAGCGCGAAATCCATGTGGGTGAAGCGGACCAGCTGCTGCTGGTAGTGCTGCAACACTGCCTGGTACTGGGCGATCTCCTTCGCGTACTGCTCCATCGTCTTGGCGAAGTTGGCCACGTCCTTGGCAATGTGGGCCGGATCGATGGTGACGACCTGCGCGCGGGCATCCCCCATGGCGATGCCCAGCACCGCGCAGAGGGCGAATGTCAGCCCGGCCAGCCGGTTGACTGGCAGGCGCGGGGTCGTGCGGGGCTGCTGGATCATGGAAGGCCTCCTTCGGGACGTGGGTTTCACAGGCGGACGGAGCGGGCGGATGGCGCCGGGCGTGGTGCGGAATCGGGCTTTTTCTTGCCGCTGCCCTTGCGGTCCTCGTAGAAGCGGGGCAACCACTGTTCGGGGCGCAGCTCATCGATCGCCACGCCTTCGGCGGCGGCACACCCGGCGAGCACCTCGTGCATGATCTCGATGTTGTCGGTGGAGGCCGAGATCACCGACAGGGCGTCATCCATGCCACGCAGGTTCAGCTGGCATACCGCGCTGGCGTGGCCCTGCTTGACCAGGAAGCAGCGTGAACGCTCGTCCAGGCTCACCACGACCTGGTACTCGGCATCGGTCAGCTTCAGGCCGTCGACGTAATCCTCGCGGCTGGCGTTGGGGTTGGGCAGCAGGATCATCGTCGCGGTCTGCTCGACCAGCGCCGCGGCGATGTCGCTGGCCAGCGCGTCCTCGGGGCTTTGCGTGGCAAAGATGCCCAGGCCGTTCTGCTTGCGGATCGTCTTCTGCTTGTTCTTGGCGAATTCCTTGAGTCCGCCCTTGCCATCGAGGATCTTCCAGAACTCGTCCATCACGTAGATCAGCGGGCGCCCGTCGATCAAAGCCTCCAGCCTGTGCAACAGGTAGTTGATGACCGGTACGCGCGCTTCGGGGTTGTCGATCAGCTCGGTGTAGTCGAAGCCGATGATGCTGGCTCTTTCCAGGTCGATGGTGTCGACCGGGTTGTCGAACACCCAGCCGAGCGAGTTGCCGGCCGTCCATCTGCGCATGCGGATGAACAGGCCATCGTCACCCATGTTGGGCAGGCTCTTCTGGAAGTTGGTCAGCGTGCGCAGCGGCATGGGCGTGTCGAGCATGTTCTCCACGGCGCGGAAGATGTCCTCTTCCTCGCGCGAGCTGTAGCTGCTCTTGCCGGCCATCACCTTGACCAGTTCGGCCAGGAACTGCACGTTGCTTTCGTTGCGTTCGCAATGGAAGGGGTTGAAGCCGGTGGGCTTGCCGTTTTCCAGTGCGAGGTAGTTGCCGCCGCAGGCGCGCACGAAGATCTCGGCGCCACGGTCCTTGTCAAAAAAGAAGATGGTCGGCGCGGGCTGCAGCTTCTGCACCTGGCTGAGCAGGAAGTTGATCAGCGCGGTCTTGCCGGTGCCGGACTTGCCTATGACCATGGTGTTGGCGATGGCCTTTTCGCCCAGGGAGTTCTCGGCCGGGTGCGTCGCGTGGAAGTTGAAGTGGTACGCCTGCCCGTTGGTGGTCTGCAGCGTGGTGACGCAGTCGCCCCAGGGGTTGTTCTCCTTCTTGCCGGTGGCGAAGTTGTGCAGGGGAGACAGACCGAGGAAGTTGAGCGAGCTGACGTTGGCCAAGCGGGTGCGGTACTTCCAGTTGCCCGGAAACTGCGCGTAGAACGCCGCGGTGACGGCCAGATCCTCCTTTACCGAGACAAATCCGGCATTCGACAACTCGGCGCGGGTGCTGGCGATCTGCTGCGACAGCGCTTCCTGGCTGGCGGCGTAGATCGCCATGGAAAAATGGTATTCGCCCAGCACGAAGTTGCCTGAGGCAAGTTGGTCCATGGCCTGGTCGAGCTCGGCTACCTGGCTGAAGGCCTTGTCTCCGGAGGAGATCATCATGCCCTTGGTGCGATCCAGCGCCTTGAGGGCGTCCTGCCGGCCCATGGGACTGAAGGAATGGGTGATGACGTACTCGAAGTCGAGGTACTTCAGGCCGTTGAGGATGCCCGGGTAGGTCCCGTCGGTGTATTCCTTGATGTTGAGGATGGCGCCGAAATGATTGACGCCGTCGGGCGTGGTGATCACGTAGTCGCCGGTCCTCGCCGAGAATCGCTGCTTGCTGACCGGAAGGTAGTCGCACACCGGCGCACTCAGCACGGGAACCGGCTCGTCGATGCGGTTGAGCAGATAGCCGTACAGCTCCAGCGTTTCCGAGAACACCACGCCGTTGGCTGCTTCGTACATGCCCAGTCGACAGGGGGCGTAATCCTTCAGCACGGCTTCCATGTTTCCCGCCAGTTCGAGCACCGCGCTCACTGCGTCGCGCTGTTCGGACTCCAGCCGGGACAGGTCGGCCGATCTCTCCACGAAGCGCTTGCCCGCCACGATGGGGCGATACATGAGCGTGAGGTACAACTCGTTCTGCATCAGTTTTTGCGCCGACAGGCCTTTGTAGTAGTCGTCGGACAAGTCCTGGTTGAAGGCCTGCGCGAAACGACTGTGGTCATCCAGGCGCCGGCGCCGGCGCACATCGTGGATCCAGAACGCCACGTTGACGAAATCGGGTGCGCGCAGGGTTTGCAGCAGGCGGTTGAAGGTGTTGTGGCGATGCTCGATCTCCCACTCTTCACGCCCCACGAAGGGCAGCCCGCCCAGGCGCCATGCCAGCAGGAAATCGCCGCCGGTAGTCTTGAGCACGGTCGGCGACACGTGCGTGGACAGGGGCAGAAACTCGGCAATGGGCGTGTCCGGCGTGAATACGGGTGTTGGCTTGGGCATGATTCCGGATCCTGCGAGCGTGACGGTATCGGGGCTGCGGAGATCGCGTCACATCACGATTTGTCGTTGCGCTGGCCGCGATGGTGGTTGGGGGTGAACACCCACATGCCGTCGTGGGTGCCGAGGTTCCTCATCCTGGTGCGGAACTGCAGGCGAAGCCCCAGCAGGCGAAAGATCATTTCGTCACGCCGCGCCATCTGGCGCATCACGAAGATGACCGCCGGCAGCAACAGCAAGTAGAGAAAGTTGGTGTACACCGCCACGAGAAAGCACCCGCCCGCTGCCATGAAGAAGGGCACGTAAGGCACGCCCATGAACATGGGCGGCCGGGTGCATCCGCGAAACAGCGCGTTCTTATGCATAGAAGTGAAGCGCGTGGACGAGCACGCTGGCGGTGCATTGCGTGGCGCCGGCGTCTGCCGTGCTGCCGGCGAGGAACATCTTGGCGATCTGTCCCGCCGCGCCGATCAGTACTGCGCCGATCAGCACGGGTGCGACGTCGCCGATGCGCTTGTGGGCGAAGGCGATCTGGTAGCCGGAGAACACGATGGCGATCGTCACGACCACGACCGAGATCGCGTTGAGGATCATGTTGATGTTGGTGGCGAACTTGCAGGTGGTGTCGATCGTGCCGGTGGCATCCTGGGCGAGCGCGAGGTTCGGCATCACCAGGGCCAGCAGCATGGCGGCGCAGAGGAACATGAGCCAACGCGTGCGCGAAGAGGTGACGGTGCTTTCGTTGCCGAAGGAGGTGATGGCCATCAAAGGATTCCTTAGTCTGGAGTTGGAGTGGAGTGCGGTCATCGCTGGATGACTGCCGGGAACTGACCGCGAAAGCGGCCGGAAGGGTTGCGTGGGTGTCGGTGACGTGTGGCGTCAGAAGACGAAGGCGGCATCGTGATGCTCCGTGCGCAGGTCGGCGTGATCACGCCATGGAATGGATGCCCTTGCTGCCGGCGCGGCTGGCGCCACCGGCTCGCCCGGGCCGCGAACCCGCGGCTCGAACACGCCGTCGGCCATCGTGCCGGCAAGCCCGGGCGGGACAGGCTGCCGGTTTGGCGCCGTCGGCGATGACGCCGCCGTATCGTCGCGTGGCGGCCGGTCGGGGACGCCGGGGGTGGCGATGGCGGAAGCCGGGAGGGGCGCCCGCGCCAGCGCACGTTCGTCGCTGTCATTGCCGGGTGGGGGCGATCCCGGCCGTGATGCGGCCGCCGGCGCGACGGCAACCATCGGCAAGCTGCGCATTGCGATGCGGTAGTCGGCGTTCTCCCCGGAATGGACCACCAGCGGCGGCATGACGCGCCCGCCGGCGGTGGCTTCCACCGTGGATGGCGTTCCGCTCGGCGCGGTGGTCGCCACGTCGCCCATCGGTGTCGTGACCGCCCGTGCGGCTGCGGTCGTCCCCTTCATCGAGGCATACACCTTCTGTACGTAGCCATCGCGAAAGCCGGTGGTGAAGTTGCCGGAGTAGTAGCAGCTGAAGGCCTTGCCCCAGTCGCCGTGGGCGCTGTCGCGGCAGCGGGCGAGGATCCGGGCACCTGCTGCCAGGTTGTCGCAAGCGGTGAAAGCCTTGCGGTAGGAGTCCAGCCCGTAGCGGCCCAGGTTGGCCCGGTTGACCTGGGCGATGCCGACGGAGAAGTTGTAGCCCTCGTTCTCGAGCATGCGCGCGGTGGAAAGCGCCTCATCCATGTTGCGTGGCTGGCGCGCAAGCTTGCCTCCGACGACCCCGATCGCATACGGATTGGCGCCGGATTCGACCTGCACGATGTGCTGCATCACCTGTGGTGATACGGCCAGGTTCGGACAGGCCAGCATTTCCATTCCGGGCAGCATCAGGATTCCGCCGCTTCGCGTTGCGGGTTGAAGTCGATGCCGGTGATGTGGCGCTTGCCGGCGTGTGCGCTGATGTGCACCACGATGTCGATGGTCATCCTCAGCAGTCGCTTGATGGTGTCGAACTCCAGGCCGGCGCCTTCGCCGGATGCCTTGACCATCAGCGCGAGCTGATCCCACGTCTGCCGGATGCTGCCGGCGTGGCAACTGGTGATCGACCCGGGATGGCCGGAGGCGCAATTGCGGATGAAGTAGAACGACTCGTCCCCTCGCAGTTCGGCCAGGATGATGCGGTCGGGCTTCATGCGCAGGCATGCTTCCATGCAGCTCTTGGCGGTGACGTGGCTGGTGCTCTGTCCGCCCTTGGAGTACAGCAGGTGCACCACGTTGGGCTGGTCGAGGAACAGTTCGCGCGCGTCCTCGATGGTGACCAGGCGCTCGCCATCCGGGATATGGTTGACCAGCGACTTCATGAACGTGGTCTTGCCGCTGCCGGTGGCGCCGGAGACGACGATGTTCTTCCTGTTCAGCACGGCCTTGCGGAAGAACTCCGCATAGTTGCGGGCGCTGCGCAGTTCGAGCAGTTCGCCGTCCGACTCGCTGAGGCCGTGGTCCATTTCCACGACCTTGTCGAAGAAGCCGTCGCTTTCGTACTGGGCCAAAGTCCGACGCTGCCGCGAGGGCAGCCGGATGGTGATCGAGACGCGGTCGGCCTCGCATGCCGGGGGTATCACCAGCTGCGCGCGCTGCCCGGTGGGAAAGGTCAATGAGACGACCGGGTCGATGTCGGTGATGCGCTGGCCGGTGTTGCTCTCGTTGATCACCGCCGTGCAGAACTGCCGCGCGCGCTCGAACGTCAGCGAGGGCACTTCGATGCGCTGCCAGCCCTGGCGATTCTCCACGTAGATCTCGCCAGGCCGGTTGATGCAGATCTCGGTGACCTCCGGGCTGGCCATGTGCTCGCGCACGCCCAGCACCTCGTACTGGTAGTCGAGGAAGTCGCTGGAAACCTGTGCGTTCATGTCGTCCATGGCATCGCGGTCGTCGGGGCGTTCAGAAGCGGGCAACCACGCCGCTGAAGTCCACGTCCCTGGCGACGTAGACGTAGAGCACGGTGCCCTGGTTGATGGTGACCGTGGGACGGCGGTTGGCCGCTTCGCGCACCGCCTGGTCGGCCAGTTGCTGCACGGTCTGCGCGGTGTTGCTTTCGAATGGCGTCTGGGTGACGAAGCCGTTGCCGACGGTGCTGTTGCGCGGGCCGTGTTCGGCGGCCTCGTACTTGAACGCGTCGCTGAGCAGGCTGATCAGCAGCGCCGAACTGACGCGCTGGCCCCAATGGGCGTCGTAATGGCCAGGCAGGCCGGCGCCGCCCAGGTTGTCCATGCCGGGACTGGCCATGTTCACGTCGATGCCGGTGGGGGTGATGATGCGGTCCCACACCACTTCCATGCGGTTGCCGGTCGGCTTGTGGTTGTAGGCGCCGAGCAGCTTGGAGCCCTTGGGCAATAGCAATGTGTGGCCGTTGAAGGAGTACACCGGCTCGGTGACCAGGCAGGTGGAGAAGCCGGGCACGTCGGAGACGATGCGCGTTTCCAGCACGCAGCGGATATAGGTGCCGCGTTGCATCAGGGTGTCAGCATGGGGCAGGGCCTGGGCGCTGGTCGGTCCGGCTTGCTCGCCGGTAGGCAGTCGCGCGTCGGTGCCGCCGGGCATGCGTTGCGTGGCGGACGGATCCTGGGTCTCCGCGCCGCTCGCGGCGATGCGCCGTTGCAGCAGGGTGGGGCTCTGCGCCACGGCCGGTTTCATGTCCGCGGTGGGGAGTGGCGTGACCGGGCTGGCGGGCAGTACCGGAATGGGCGGCGTCGGCGGTTGGCTGGGTACCGTCGGGGAAGGCGGCAACTGTGGCAGGCGGAGCGTGTTCGGAGCTTCGGCGACGGTGACTTTCTCTTCGCGCGGTTTCGGTTGCTGGTGGCGGCTGCCCGTGCTGGTGAACATCCAGTAGGCAACGAACATCAGCAGCAGCACCACCGCTCCCAGCAGCAGCAAGGCCCGTCGGTTCATGCGGCGCAGCTCGACTGCACGCAGCTGGGGCGCGTGGGCATCCAGGTCCGGCTCGTGGCCGCGCTGGATGTGGCTGACGTAGGCATTGCCGGCGAGACGCTCGTGGTTCTCCTGCGTGCCGCCCTGGTGCTCGTCGGCAGGGTGCTGGTGGCTGTTCACTTTGGCGTGTTCCTGCGCAGGCCCACGACGTCGTTGCCGTGGCGAATGACCAGATAGTTGTAGGTGCCGTGGACGATGATGGTGTTGCCCTCGACGGTGGTGTTCACCAGCGAGTCCTCGCCGTGCGCCTGCTCGCGCATGTACACGGCGGGAAAATCGCCGCTGGGGAATTGCTTGAGGTCGCTCATCCTGAGGTAGGTGAAGCGGCCGTCGTCGTAGACGTTGGCCGGTACCAGCCACGGCGCCGCCTTGCTCCGGGTGGCGTAGTCGTAGTCGAAGTTGTAGCTGCGGTCAGGCAACAGGTTGCTGT
This sequence comes from Rhodanobacter sp., assembly GCA_049650465.1. Taxonomy (GTDB): domain Bacteria; phylum Pseudomonadota; class Gammaproteobacteria; order Xanthomonadales; family Rhodanobacteraceae; genus Rhodanobacter. The sequence continues at coordinate 13,749 of JBASAF010000027.1, forward strand.
CCTGCGCCGAAGGGGGCGGCTGCTTCTTTTTGCCGGGGGAGAAACTGGCGTCGGCCGGGTAGGTGAAGGTGATCTTGTATTGCACGCCGTCGCGACGCGCCTCGGCGAGGGTCTTCCAGTCGGTCGCCACCACCTTCAGTTCGAAGATGTACGAATGCGTGGCGGTGCGCACCATCATGTTGGTGTCCACGTCCACGTTCCGCGGCTTCAGGTAGAACACGTTTTCCCGCCGCGTGAGGTCCCAGCCGCTGCTGAAGCCGGTGCTGTAGTCGAGGATCTTCTCGCTGGGGCTCAGCTCGATCTGGGTGGTGATGCCCAAGCCAGTGTGTACCGGATAGATCGCGTCGGCGGCGTATTCGTAATGGGTCAGCACCTGCTCGCCGCCTTGCGGGTGGGCGGCGGCAGCGGTGGCGCACAAGGCGGCGCCGAGCCACCAGAGGCTTGTACGGTTCATCGGGAACCTGCTCCAGAGAGGGTGTCGGTGGCAGCGGCGACCGGTGCGGCCGATGCGGGCGCTGGCGCTCGCGCCATGGCCGGTGCCGGCTGTGTCATCGCCGGTGGCACGACGGACACCTCCGGCGGCGGCGCCGTGGCGTAGTCGTCGTCCACGCGGTAGCTGGTGACCCAGAAGCCCAGCGGATTCTCGACCCGGCTCTGATCGTCCATCTCCAGGTTCTGCTTGTAGGTGAAGGCGATGGTGGCGATCTTGTTGTCCAGCGGACGGGTTGCCCCGTTCTGCTTGTTGTAGAGGCTGCGCTGGAATCGCACGGTCGCGCCGCGCGGCGTCTTGCCGGGGCCGCCGCCGATGAGCTGGATGCTCAGCAGCTTGATGCGGATCGCCTGGTCCTTGCCGAATTGCCTGATGAGGTTGTCCGGGTTGCTGTTGGCATACAGCTGCACGTAGGGGGCTTTGACGCCGGCCGATGCCATGGTCTGCACCGTCTTCCAGTCGCGAAGGTTGACCAGGTCCAGGTCGTACGACTCGCGCGCCAGCACGAAATGCGCCACGTTGCTGCGGTTGACCGCCTCGCGCGTGGTGATCCCGCGCATGGCAAAGTCGCCGTCCAGCCGCGCCACCGTGGCGGTGCCGGTATAGGCATCGGCCATCACCAGATAAGGAATTTTCTGCTTGAGCGGCAGCATGAAGTAGTAACCGCCCGTGGTTGCCAGAGCCAACGCGACCGCGCACCAAGCCACCCGCCAGGCTCGCCGCTCGCTGCGCCGCGCCAACTCGGCGATGGTCAGCTCGAACCGGGTTGACTGCGCGATGCTGCGCTCGGTCGCGCTGCCGGGTTTGGCTGTCCTCGCCATCAGGAGAGCCCCCGTGGCGACACGCGGAAGAAGCTGCAGGCGATCATGGCGTCGTCGCCTTGGACTTCAGTCCATGGGCGTTGGCAGCCGATGCGGTTGAAGGTACGCGGCGGTTTGTGGATGTCACCAGGATCTCGCCAGGCTGCACCGACACCCGTACGCCTTGCGCGGCATAGAGTGCGTTGAGTTCGCTGATGGCGGCTTCGATGTCCGGGGTGCGCAGCGCGGCCACGGCCTGGTACAGCGTCACGTCGTAGCTGAGCTGGTAGTCGAGGTTGCGTTCGGTGTCACTGGCCCAGCGCGCCAGCATCGACTTCAGGGTTTCGTCCACTGGTGCGGCAAAGTAGACGTAATGGCGGTGCAGCGGTATCTCCGTGGGTACGGCCCGGAAATGGTTGACTGGTCGCCAGCTGCCCTTGAAGTCCTTGGCTGGCGGCGTGCCGCAGGCGGCGAGAAGAAGGCAGGCAAGGATGAGCGCGCCGGAGGCGATCCGGCGGGGCGGTTTCTGTTTCACGTCGATCCCGGAATGAGGGAGGAGCACGGCACCGGTCGGGCTGGCCATCGGTGCCGCGACGGGCTGTAGATGCACGTCGGAGGGCAGTCCGCGCTGGTGCGCGGCTGGCCATCCGGGCATGAAAGGGACGGGCCCCTGGGTTCCCCTGCAATCCATTCGAGTACACCAACAATCCGCTGTCGTGAACCACTGGCGTTGCGGGAAGAACCCGCGAAACGCAGCGCCTGTACTTCGGGTTTCCGGAGACGTCGATGCGCTGAACTGATGCAGCGATTTGCCGGAACGTGCAGTTCGGTCCCCCTGACCGAATGCCATTTCATGATCCGGTGCGGCATGCGCATCGTCAACCGATCCGATCTAAGAAAATTTCCGGTGCTGCGTGATCTGTTTCACGTTGGAGCAAGCGCGTCGTGACTGCCGCATCGTGGATACCCGGGTCGATCTTGGAGAAATGCAGCGGCTCGCCCCATGATGAAGAAAACCCCTGTGGCAAGGGGTTTTCCATGCACGCAGGCGAAAGGCCCCCGGCGTTTCGGGGGAGGCGCAAGCTGATATCCGTGGCAATTCGCACGCCCGCTTTCGCCTACGCAAGACCAGGTTTGCGCCGGGCCTGATTGCGGGATACGCCTACAGGAAACGAAAGCAGTTGGGCGGCCATATGCCGGCGCGGCGATGACGTGGATCGCACGATGGCGCCGTCACGGCGGTCTCGGCATCCAGTTCCCGTTTTCCACAGCTTCTGTGCGCCGCCGTTGTACAAGCCTGTGGACAACCCCGGCAGCGTCCTTTGCCGACAGCCACTTGCCTTGCGTTGATGATTTCCTGCGCAGCGGCGTGGCAGTTCTCCACAGCCGATGTGGAGCACGCCGGGCAAAGCCTGTGGACAAGATGCCTATCTGCTTGACCGCAAAGGGTGCGTCTACGGCCTGGTCAAGACTTGCGCGGCGTGGCGCCGGTGTCGCCGTCGCGGCACGCGACGCGGCAGTTGCGTACACTGGCTTTTTCCTTTCGCTGGAGGTTCCACGATGAAACGCACTCTGTTCGCGCTCGCGCTGGCTGGCCTGGTTACCACGGCGATGGCGGCGGCGCCGGCGCTGCCGACCACGGCGGCACCGGCCGGTGCCGAGGTCTACATCATCTCGCCCGCCGATGGCGCCACCGTCGGCCCGGAGGTCACCGTGCGCTTCGGCCTGAAAGGCATGGGCGTGGCGCCGGCCGGCGTGGTGAAGGAGAACACCGGCCACCATCACCTGCTGGTCGACGTGAAGGATCTGCCCGCCGCCGGCCAGCCCATTCCGGCCGATGCGCAGCACATCCACTTCGGCGGCGGCCAGACCCAGACCACGCTGAAGCTGGCTCCGGGCACCCACACGTTGCAGCTGGAACTGGGCGACGCCAACCACGTGCCGTTCGAGCCGGCGCTGGTGTCGAAGAAGATCACCATCCACGTGAAATGAGCACGGCAGGGAGCCGGGCGGGTGGCCGGCGGCAGATCGGCTAAAATGGCAGCTTCGTCCCGACGCCGCCGACACTCCGATGACCGTACGCACCCGCTTCGCTCCCAGCCCCACCGGCTTCCTGCACATCGGCGGGGCGCGCACCGCGCTGTATTGCTGGCTGGAGGCGCGCCGCCGCGGCGGGCAGTTCATCCTGCGCATCGAGGACACCGATCGCGAACGCTCCACCGACGCGGCGGTGCAGGCGATCATCGAGGGAATGCACTGGCTCGGTCTGGACGCGGACGAGGGTCCGTTCTACCAGACGCAGCGACTGGCCCGGTACAAGCAGGTGGCCGATGAACTGGTGGCCGCCGGCAAGGCGTACTACGCCTACGAGAGCAAGGAGGAGATCGAGGCGATGCGCGAGGCCGCCATGCAGGCGGGCGGGAAACCGCGCTACAACGGCCATTACCGTGACCGCAACGAACCGTATCGCGAGGATCCCAACCGGGTGATCCGCTTCCGCAACCCCGCCGAGGGTTCGGTGGTGTTCGAGGACAAGGTCAAGGGCCGCATCGAGATCGCCAACAGCGAGCTGGACGACCTGGTGATCTTCCGCTCCGATGGCTGGCCGACGTACAACTTCGCGGTGGTGGTGGACGACATCGACATGGGCGTGACCGAGGTGATCCGCGGCGACGACCACGTCAACAACACGCCGCGGCAGATCAACATCTATCACGCGCTCGGCGCGCCGGTGCCGGAGTTCGCGCACCTGCCGATGATCCTGGACCAGGAAGGCAAGAAGCTGTCCAAGCGCACCAACGCGGTCAGCGTGATGGATTACCGCGAGCAGGGTTTCCTGCCCCACGCCATCCTCAATTACCTGGTGCGCCTGGGCTGGTCGCATGGCGACCAGGAGATCTTCTCGCGCGAGGAGATGATCGCGCTGTTCGACATCGCCGACGTCAACAAGGCCGCGTCGCGTTTCGACACCGAGAAGCTGGCGTGGCTCAACCAGCATTACCTGAAGACCGACGAGCCGCAGTCGTTCGTGGCCGAGTTCGAGTGGCACCTGCAGCGTGCCGGCGTGGACATCGCGCAAGGGCCTTCGCCGGTCGAGGTCATCGCGGCACTGCGCGAGCGCGTGCATACGCTGAAGGAAATGGCCGAGCGGGCGAAGATCTGGTACGGCCCGATCGCCACGTGGGACGACAAGGCGGTGGCGAAACACCTGGGCAATGCCAGTGCGCCGGCGGTGCTGGAAGCGGCGAAGAGGCTGCTGGCCTCATGCGAGTGGAAGCCGGCGGCGATCCACCAGGTCATCGAGCAGGTGGCGGCGAAGCTGGAGCTCGGCATGGGCAAGGTGGCGCAGCCGCTGCGGGTGGCGATGACCGGCACCCAGGTATCGCCCTCGATCGAGGACACCATCTACCTCACCGGGCGGGAGGAGGCGATGCGCCGCATCGACGCCGCGATGGCCATGGCCCATGCCTGAGCTGGCGGCACGGCACGGCCACCGCCGGTCCTGCCGTGGATGAGCTGCTGGCCCGCGCCACCCAGGGCGTCGACCCCGACGCCCCCGGCGCGTTCTGGCACGTTTTCCTCAACCTGTTGAATATGGTGCCGTGGGCAGCCATGTTCTGGTGGAACCTGTTGTTCGTCGCCGTGGGGCTGCTGCTCGGCTGGTGGCGCGGACGGATGCTGGAGGCGATCCTGTGGTCCTGGGTGCTGGGGCCGATCGGCTGGGTCGTGATCCTGTGCAAGCCGCGCGGCAAGCCGTCCGTGAAGCCCCCGCCAATGCCGCGCTGAACCCCCGTACGGCGGATGTATGATCGAGGCGAGGTGAATGCTTTGAACCACGATGTTGCCGACAACGTGCACGCGCACCACCCGCATCATCATCACGATGCAAAGGGCTTCGTGCGCGCGGTGGAGCACGCCAGCGAGGAGCGCGGCCTGCGCCTGACGCCGTTGCGCAAGGAAGTGCTGGAGCTGATCGCGGCGTCGCGCAAGCCGGTCAAGGCCTACGATCTGCTCGACCAGTTGCGCGAGCAGCACGGCAACGCGGCGCCGCCCACGGTTTACCGCGCGCTGGATTTTCTGCTGGAGAACGGCTTCATCCACAAGCTGAGTTCGATCAACGCTTTCGTCTCCTGCCACCATCCGACCGAGGCACACCAGGTGCCGTTCCTGATCTGCGACAAGTGCTCGAGCGCGCAGGAGGTTTGCGACGAGCGGGTGGCCGAATTGATCGAGGCGCAGGCCCGCGCGCTGGGGTTCCGGCCGCAGGCGCAGACGCTGGAGGTCCACGGCCTGTGCCGGGCCTGCCGCAAGGCCTGAACGGCCACGACCGCGCGATGGCGCGACTGCTTGTTATAATGTAACATACCGGGCAGGTTCCCCGGCCGCCCCGGCGCGGCGACAGCAGGCAGGCAGATGCATTCCGGTCAGGCAGGCACATCGCGAGGATGGCAGAGCGCCGATCGCATCGGCGCGATCGCCTCGTTCCTGTGCGCGATCCACTGTGCCTTGCTGCCATTCGTGCTGGCTGCATTGCCCCTGGTCGGGCTGGAGTTCCTGGCCGATCATCGTTTCGAGCGCGGTTTCGTGGCGTTTGCCTGCGTGCTGGCGGTGATCGCCCTGGTGCGGGGATTCCGTCGCCACCAGCAGCCCTTGCCGTTGCTGCTCGCCATCCCGGGTCTGGCCCTGCTGATCTGCGGAGTCACCTGGGCCGAGGGCGGGTTGCTCCTGCTGCACAGCGCACTGGTCACGGCAGGGGGCCTGTTGCTGGCTGCGGCGCACTTCATCAACCTGCGCCGCGACCGTGGGGGCGAGGTCCACGTGCATGGCCCGCAGTGCGCGCATTGAGGCCGTCGCCGCAGAGCGGGGTGGCCTATGGCGCTGACTGCGGCACTGCTATGATGGACGGCCGTACATCCATCGAATCCAAGGAGTTCCCCATGGGCAAGGGCGATCGCAAGACCCGCCGCGGCAAGATCTACCGCAGCAGCTACGGCAATTCGCGTGCGCACGCACTGGCCCCGGCCGTGGCCGGCGCCAAGCCGACGGTGACCAAGGCGCCGGCGACCCGCAAGGCCGCCCCGCGCAAGAAGTCCGCCTGAGTCATACCGGCTTTTGCCGGGTTGCCACGAACCCCCGCTCCGGCGGGGGTTTTGTTTTTTTCCGGTCCCGGATCATCTCGATGAGGGTATTGCGGCGGTGCGTCATGGGTGTATGATGCGCGCCACTGTATTAATGCGTTAGTACATTATGAAGCGACGATCGCTTGATCCCGAAACCCCCGTCGAGTCCGCCGAGCAGAGCCTGTACGAGGCGCTGCTGTCGCTGAAGAACGTGGAGGAAGTAGGCGCGTTCCTCAGCGACCTGTGCACGCCGGCGGAACTGGAAGTGCTGGTGGATCGCTGGCGGGTGGTGCCCTACCTGCTCGAAGGCCTCTCCTATCGGGAGATCCACGAGCGCACGGCGGTCAGCATCACCACCATCGGCCGGGTCGCGCGCTACCTCAACCAGGGCAGCGGAGGTTATCTCGCCGCCGCGGCCCGCGCGGCGCGGCGCCAGGCCCTGGCAGCAAGGAAGAGGGCATGAAGCCGCGCGACCGCCTGCGCATCGCGATGCAGAAATCCGGCCGGCTGACCGAGCCGGCGCTGGACCTGCTCAAGCGTTGCGGGCTCACCTTCCGCCAGAGTCGCGACAAGCTGTTCTGCTTCGGCGAGGGCGAGCCGGTCGACCTGCTGCTGGTGCGTGACGACGACATCCCCGGCCTGATCGCGCAAGGCGTGTGCGACGTCGGCATCGTGGGTCGCAACGTGCTGGGGGAGTTCCAGCTCACCGGCGGGCGGGACGGCGAACCGCTGGCGGAATTGCGGCCGCTCGGCTTCGGCCGCTGCCGGTTGTCGATTGCCGTACCGCAGGAGCTGGAATACGCCGCGTCGGGCGACCTGGCCGGCCAGCGCATCGCCACCTCGTATCCCGGCCTGCTCGGCGAATGGTTGCGTGCGCGGAACATCGACGCCGCCGTGGTGACCCTGGCCGGTTCGGTCGAGATCGCGCCGAAACTGGGCACGGCCGACGCGATCTGCGACCTGGTGCAAAGCGGCGGCACCCTGGTGGCCAACCAGCTGCGCGAAACCGAGGTGCTGCTGGAGAGCGAGGCCGTGCTGGCCGGGCCGACCACGCTGCCGGCGGACGAACGCGGCGACATGCTGGAGTTGCTGCTGAAGCGTCTCGACGGCGTGATCCAGGTGCGCGAGTCGCGATTGCTGCTGCTGCAGACTTCGCGCCAGTCGCTGGATGCGGTGACGCGGCTCTTGCCGGGAGGTCCGCAACCCACGCTGCTGGCGGTGGCGGGCCAGGCCGACCAGTTGATGCTGCAGGCGCTGTGCGCCGGCGAAGTGAGCTGGCGGCAGCTGGAAGAGATCAAGAAGGCCGGTGCGCGCGAGATGTTCGTGCTGCCGGTGGAGAAGATGCTGGCATGAAGCAGGTTGGCATGAAGAGTCTCGACTGGAACGCCCTGGATGAAACGGGCCGGCGCCAGGCGCTGGCGCGTCCGGCGCAGTCGCGCGCGGCCGAGGTGCGCGAGGGTGTCGAGCGCATCATCGCGGCCGTGCGCCGCGATGGCGACGCCGCCTTGCGCGAGCTCAGCGCGACATACGATCGCTGCGTGCTGGATGCGATCGAGGTCACCGAGGCCGAGTTCGCCGCTGCCGAGGCGGCACTGGACCCCGCGCTGAAGGCGGCGATCCGCGAGGCCGCCGGTCGCATCGAGCTGTTCCATCGCGCCGCGGCGCCGCAGCCGGTGGCGGTGGACACGGCGCCCGGGGTGCGGGTGGAACGGATGCTGCGGCCGATCGGCCGGGTCGGCCTGTACGTGCCGGCCGGCAGCGCGCCGCTGCCCTCGACCGCGCTGATGCTGGGCCTGCCGGCGCGCATCGCCGGGTGCCGCGAGGTGGTGTTGTGTTCCCCGGCGCGCGCCGATGGCCGTTGCGACGAAGCGGTCCTGCATGCTGCGCGGCTCACCGGCGTGCACAAGGTGTTCAAGCTCGGCGGCGCGCAGGCTATCGCCGCGATGGCCTACGGCACGCACAGCGTGCCGAAGTGCGACAAGCTGTTCGGCCCCGGCAACGCCTGGGTCACTGAAGCGAAGCTGCAGGTCTGCTCCGACCCCGACGGCGCGGCGATCGACATGCCGGCCGGACCGTCGGAGGTGCTGGTGATCGCCGATGCCGGTGCGAATCCCGCCTTCGTCGCCGCCGACCTGCTGTCGCAGGCCGAGCACGGACCGGATTCGCAGGTGATCCTGGTGAGCCCTTGCGCGACCCTGCTGCAACGGGCGGCAGCCGAGGTCGAGCGGCAGTGCGCCGGGTTGCCGCGCGATGCGATCGCGCGCCAGGCGCTGGCGCAGAGCCGGCTGATCGCCGTCGACTCCCTGGCCCAGGCTGTCGAGGTAAGCAACCGCTACGCCCCCGAGCACCTGATCCTGCAGGTGGCCGAACCACGCACGCTGCTCGGCGGCATCGACAGCGCCGGCTCGGTATTCCTCGGCCCGTGGGCCCCCGAATCGGTGGGCGACTACTGCAGCGGGAGCAACCACGTGCTGCCGACCTACGGTTACGCGCGCAGCTACAGCGGTGTCTCCGTGGCCAGCTACCAGAAGCAGATCAGCGTGCAGGAAGTCAGCGCCGAGGGCCTGCGCCACATCGGCCCGTGCACCGCCACGCTGGCGGCAGCCGAGCAGCTGGAGGCCCATCGCCGCGCCGTGACCCTGCGGCTGGAGGCGCTGGCATGAGCGTGCTCGATCTGGCGCGGCCCGAGCTTCGCGCGATGCAGCCGTATTCCTCGGCGCGGATGGAAGCCAGCGGCGGACAGGTTTTTCTCAACGCCAACGAGTCGGCATGGGTTCCGACCGGCGATGACGGGCTCGGTTGCAACCGCTATCCGCAGCCGCAGCCCGCCGCGCTGGTCGATGCGCTGGCATCGCTGTACGGCGTGCGGCGCGACCAGCTGCTGCTCGGGCGTGGCAGCGACGAGGCCATCGACCTGCTGGTGCGCGCGTTCTGTCGCGCCGGCCGTGATGCGATCCTGATCCAGCCGCCGACCTTCGGCATGTATGCCGTCTGCGCGCGGGTGCAGGATGCGGCGGTGGTCGAGGTGCCGCTGGCGGCGGATTTCACGCTGGACGTGGACGCCGCGCTTGCCGCGGTGACCCCGTCGGTGAAGCTGGTCTTTGTCTGCACGCCCAACAATCCCGCAGGTCGCGCGGCGCCGCGCGAGGCGATCGAACGTCTGCTGCGGGCGCTGTGCGGCCGCGCGCTGCTGGTGGTGGACGAGGCGTACGTGGAGTTCGCCGACCAGGGCAGCGTGGCCGACCTGATCGATCGGCACGACAACCTTGCCGTGCTGCGCACCTTGTCCAAGGCCTGGGCCCTGGCCGGTGCCCGGATCGGCGCCCTGGCAGCCAACGCCGAAGTGGTCGCGCTGTTGCGGCGGATCATGGCGCCGTACCCGTTGCCGCTGCCGTGCGTGGATGCGGCGCTGCGGGCCTTGTCCGGTCCGGGCCAGGAGAAGGCGCGCGAGCACATCGGCATCGTGCGCGCGGAGCGGCTGCGCATGCAGCAGGCGTTGCGCCAGCTCCCCGGCCTGCGCGAGGTGCTGCCTTCACAGGCGAACTTCCTGGCCGTGCGCTTCGACGACGCCGGCGCGGCATACCAGTGCCTGCTCGACGCCGGCGTCGTGGTGCGCGACGTCCGTCGCTATCCGGGCCTGGGCGATGCGCTGCGCATCACCATCGGCACGCCGGAGGAGAACACGCGCGTGCTGGCCGCGCTTGCTTCGAATCGAGTCCCCGCATGACCATGCACAAGATCCTCTTTGTCGATCGCGACGGCTGCCTGATCGAAGAGCCGGCCGACCAGCAGATCGACAGCTACGAGAAGCTGGCATTGCTGCCGGGCGTGGTTGCCGCGCTGCAGCGGTTCGTGGCTGCCGGCTACGAACTGGTCATGGTCAGCAACCAGGACGGGCTGGGCACCGCCAGTTTCCCCGAGCCGGATTTCGCCGGTCCGCACGGCCTGCTGCTGCGCATCCTCGCCTCGCAAGGCATCCGCTTCCGCGAGGTGCTGATCGACCGCAGCTTTCCGCACGAAGGCCTCGATACCCGCAAGCCGGGCATCGGCATGTTGCGCCATTACCTGGCCGACGACGGATGGAGCCGCGCCGCCTCGGCGATGGTCGGCGATCGCGAGACCGACTTGCAGTTCGCCGCCAACCTCGGCGTGCGTGGTTTGCGCATGGGCTCGCAGGGCATGGGTTGGGATGAGGTGGCGCATCAGTTGCTCGATGCGCCGCGCACCGCCACCGTGATGCGCCATACAAAGGAGACCCGCATCACCGTCAGGGTCGACCTGGACCGCGTGGCCGAGCCGCGGGTGCGCACCGGCCTTGGCTTCTTCGACCACATGCTGGAACAGATCGGCAAGCACGGCGGATTCGCGCTGGAACTGGAGTGCGACGGCGACACTCACATCGACGAGCACCACACCATCGAGGATTGTGCCTTGGCGCTGGGCCAGGCCCTGAAGCAGGCGCTTGGCGACAAGCGCGGCATCGGGCGCTACGGGTTTTCCCTGCCGATGGACGAAAGCGCGGCGGACGCGCGGCTGGATCTGTCCGGTCGCCCTTACTTCGTGTTCGACGGCCATTTTCCGCGCGAGCGCGTGGGCGAGGTGCCGACAGAACTGGTGCCGCACTTTTTCCGCTCGCTGTGCGAGACGCTGGGCGCGAACCTGCACCTGGCGGTGCGTGGCGACAATGCGCATCACATGGTCGAAGCCTGTTTCAAGGTGGTGGCACGCACGCTGCGTCAGGCGATCCGCCGCGAGGGCAGCGAGCTGCCCAGTACCAAGGGGGCGCTGTGATGCGCGGCTTCCTGCTTCCGCACGCTCTTCGCCGCGGGGCGATTCCATGAGCGTGGTGCTGGTCGACGCCGGCGGCACCAACATCGGCTCGGTGCGTTATGCGTTGCAGCGGCTGGGCGTGGAAGCAGCGCTGACTTCCGACGTGGCCGCGATCCGCGCCGCCGACAAGGTGATCCTGCCCGGCGTAGGCGCGGCAGGCCCGGGCATGGCGCGGTTGAGCGAGCTGGGCCTGGTCGAGGTGCTGCGGTCGCTGCGTCAGCCGGTGCTGGGCGTGTGCCTGGGCATGCAGTTGCTGTGCGCGCACTCGGAGGAGGGCGATACCGAATGCCTTGGCCTGATCCCGGCACCGGTGCGCCGCTTCACCGAGGCCCCGGGGTTGCGCGTGCCGCACATGGGCTGGAATGGCCTGTCGATCCGGCGCGGGCACGCATTGCTGGCCGGGCTCGGCGAGGGCGAGCAGGCGTACTTCGTGCACAGCTACGCGGTGCCGACGGGCGACTGGACGCTGGCTGCCTGCGACTACGGCGGAGAGTTCTCCGCCGCGATCGCCCGCGGCAACTTCCACGGCCTGCAATTCCATCCCGAGCGCTCCGCCGCGGTCGGTGCGCGGCTGCTCAGGAATTTCCTCGAACTATGAACGTCGACGTCATCCCCGCCATCGACCTGCGCGGCGGCCAGGTGGTGCGCCTGAAGCAGGGGGACTACGCGCAGCAGACGACCTACCCGGCCGACCCGCGCGCGTTGGCCAGAAGCTACGCCGATGCCGGCGCACGCTGGTTGCACCTGGTCGACCTCGACGGCGCGCGCTCCGGGCAACTGGACAACCTCGCGGCGATCGCCGCGATCGCCGCCGACGGCATGGCGATCCAGGCCGGTGGCGGAGTACGCGAAGAGGCCGACATGCAGCGGCTGTTCGATGCCGGCGTACGACGCGTGGTGCTGGGCAGCGTGGCGATCCGCGATCCTTCGCGCGTGGTCGGCTGGCTGGCGAAATACGGCGCGGAACGGCTGACCCTCGCGCTGGACACGCGCAACGCGGGCGGTCGCTGGATCCTGCCCAGCGCGGGCTGGACCGAGGTCGAGGCACGCACGCTGGACGAACTGGCTCCGTGGTACGCAACGCATGGCGCGCGCCACCTGTTGTGCACCGACATCGACCGCGACGGCATGCTCGCCGGCTTCAATCTCGACCTGTATCGCCACCTCGCCGCCAGCGTGCCGCAGCTGGCAGTGCAGGCGTCCGGCGGCGTGCGTTCGCTGGAGGACATCCGCGCCGCGCGCGACGCCGGCGCGAAGGCGGTGATCCTCGGCCGTGCGCTGCTGGAAGGGCGCTTCACCGTGGCGGAGGCGTTGGCATGCTGAGCCGCCGCATCATTCCCTGCCTCGACGTGCGCGATGGCCAGGTGGTCAAGGGCGTGCGCTTCCGCAACCACGTGGTGATGGGCGAAATCGTCGACCTCGCGCTGCGCTATCGGGACGAAGGCGCCGACGAACTGGTGTTCTACGACATCACCGCCAGCCCCGAGGGACGCAGCGTGGACCGCGCCTGGGTGGAAGCGGTTGCACGCGCAATTGACATCCCGTTCTGCGTGGCCGGCGGCATCCGCTCGGTCGGGGAGGCACGTGCCGTGCTGCACGCCGGGGCGGACAAGATCTCGGTGAATACCCCGGCGCTGGAGCGTCCTGCCCTGATCGACGAACTGGCCGCCGCGTTCGGCGTGCAGTGCGTGGTGGTCGGCATCGATTCGCTGCGCGACGGCGATGGCGAGTGGCGCGTGCGCCAGTACAGCGGCGACCCCTCGAAAACCCGGGCGCTGCCGCGCCGCACGCTGGACTGGATGGTCGAGGCGCAGCGCCGCGGTGCCGGCGAGATCGTGCTCAACTGCATGGACAGCGACGGCGTACGCCGCGGTTACGACCTGGACCAGTTGTCGATCGCCCGCGCGATCTGCCACGTGCCATTGATCGCCTCCGGCGGCGCAGGCGCTCCCGGACACTTCCGCGATGCCTTCGTCGAGGCCGATGTGGACGGGACGCTGGCGGCGAGCGTGTTCCACTCCGGCGCCATCGCGATCCCCGACCTCAAACGCTACCTGCACGAACACGGCGTGCCGGTGCGCCGCTAAGCCACGAGGAACGACGATGAGCGACCACTCCGATACCGCACGCCTCGACTGGTCCAAGGGTGACGGCCTGCTGCCGGCGATCGTGCAGCACGGGTCCAGCGCCGAAGTACTGATGCTCGGCTACATGAACGCCGAGGCGCTGGCCCGGACACGCGCCAGCGGCCATGTCACGTTCTACAGCCGCAGCAGGAAGCGTCTGTGGACCAAGGGCGAGAGCTCGGGCAACGTGCTGATGCTGAAGTCCATCCGCATCGACTGCGATGGCGACACCTTGCTGATCGAGGCCGAGCCGCGCGGTCCCACCTGCCATACCGGCAGCTTCAGCTGCTTCGGTGACCGCGCCGACGTGCGGACGCCGCTGGGTTTCCTGGCCGAGCTCGACGCCCTGGTGGCCCGGCGCCACGCGGAACGCCCCGCGGGCAGCTACACCACGACGTTGTTCGACAGCGGCATCCGCCGCATCGCGCAGAAAGTCGGAGAGGAGGGCGTGGAGACGGCGCTGGCGGCGGTGGCGCAAGACGATGACGCCTTGCTCGGCGAGGGGGCGGACCTGGTGTTCCACCTCGTCGTGGCGTTGCGGGCGCGCGGTTTGTCGCTGGCCGACGTGGTGGCGGTGCTTGCCGGCCGGCACCGCCTTCGCTAGCGCCGGGCGGCGCCCACCGCGGATCAGCGGGCGCGGCAGGCCACGCCCGCTGCGGAGGCGATCCGCTCGCCGGGCTTGAGTTCGGTGAGCCGGGCGTCGTGCATGCCCTTGCTCCACCATTGCCAGTGCTCGCCCACGTAGCGCGCGCCATCCGCCGAAACGGCGACATGCAGTCGGTGGGTCTGCGCGTCGAAGTCCAGCACGGCGGTCTGCGTGTCGGGGTAAGCCACCTGCACCGTGCGACCATCGTCGCAAGCGTAGGTGAGGTGGATGGCGTCACCCGCGGCCGTCGCGCGCAACGGCGTGATCGAGTAGGTGGACGGCTTGCCGCCGGCACCGCAAAGCCGGCCGTGGAATGGTGCCGTCACCGTTCCCGTGCCGATGGCCAGCGTGATGAAGGCCGGCGATTCGCAATGGCCGTCATCGTAGACGTTGCCCGATACCCAGCGCATGTCGCTCTCCACGCCTGCCCCCGGCGCCAGCATGAGGCGCGGCGGCAGGCTTGCCGGCGGCGGGGATGGAACCTGCGCGGTGATGGCCAGGGCCCGGTGGCGCGCGTCCTGCAACTTCGGCGAGGGCAGGGCGGCAACCGAGCAGGCGACATTGCCCACGTTGCGCACCACCAGCATGGTGCCGGAATGGGACATGCCGTTGAAGCGGCCGTTGCCGTCATCGAGTTGCAGGCTCAGCTGCGCGGGCGTGCACGCCGCCGGGGCGGAAGCCTGGGCCGGACGCGTCGCCGGCGGCTGCGGTGAGCAGGCCGACAACGCCAGTGGTGCCATGGCGAGCCACCATCGCAGCAGGCTGCGGACTTTCATTCGAGATCTCCCGCGGTGAGGCAGCGACGAGGCTAGCAGGCGCCCTGCCTGAAGTTCGTGAAGCCGGCCGGGGACATCCGCGCCTCGTTACTTCCGGCACTCATGGCAGCACCGCGCGGCAAGGACACTGCCCCGCACGCCACGCGGGGAAGCCGATGGGTCCGGAGCTGTCCATGACGAACGAGAGCACACTCGCGCGTTGCGCAGGTTTGGTCTATCTGGTGGTGGTCGTTACCGGCTTTTTCAGTCTCGGCTATGTCCCGGGGAAGCTCGCTGCGGGCGATCACGAAGCGATGCTCGCCAACATCGTGTCGCAGCAGGGCTTGTTCCGTGCGGGCGTGGCCGCGTTCCTGGTCGAACAGGTGGCGTTCCTGGCCTTGCCCTTGCTGCTGTTCCGGCTGCTCGGCGGGACCGATCGCCATGCGGCGGTGGCGATGGTGGCGCTGGCGCTCACGGGCGTACCGATAGCTGCACTCGGCGTCGCGCATCGGCTGGACGCGCTGCAACTGCTGACGGGGGCGGGCGACCTCCCGCTCGCCACCACCCATGCGATGGCATGGCTGTCGCTGCAGTCATACGGCCATGCCATTTTCGTGGCGAGCTTGTTCTGGGGCCTGTGGCTGCTTCCGTTCGGCTGGCTGGTGATCCGCTGCGGGAAGCTTCCGCGCGTGCTCGGTGCGTTGCTGATGCTGGGCGGCGCGGGCTATCTGGTTGATGTTTTCGGCACGCTGTTGCTGGAAGGGTACGCACGGACGGTGCTCTCCGACGTCGTCCACTTGCCGGCGGCGGTGGGCGAAGTGGGGATTTGCCTGTGGCTGCTGGTGATGGGAGTCCGCACTGCAGGCGACCAGGCGCCGATGACCGAACGAGGCCAGGCATGACGACATCCAGGTTGAGCGACATCCGGATCCACGTCCGCTTCAAGCTGTCCGCGCTGTGGGCGGCGCTCATGTTCTGCTATGTCTATGGCGACTATTTCGGCCTGTACGTGCCAGGCAAGCTCAAGGGGATGCTGGCTGGCGAAGGCCCTGTCGGTCCGGTGAGCGAAGCGTCCCTGGTGATGACGGCGTTGCTGCTGGCGCTGCCGGGCTTGATGGTCTTTCTGTCGCTGGCCTTGTCGGCGCGGCTGTGCCGCTGGGCAAACATCGTGCTCGGCCTGTTCTATGCCGTCGTCATGCTGGTGACCATGCCCGGCGCGTGGTGGTTCTACATCACCTTGGGCGTGATCGAAGTCGCGCTCTCGCTGCTGATCGCGATATGCGCGTGGCGGTGGGCAAAGGATTGAGCCACCCTCGGGTCAGGGCGTGGATGCCACGCTTGCCTGCGGCGCGGCCGGCTTGAACGGCACGGCGGGGCCGGGCGTGATGCCGTTGCGCCACGCCGCCAGTTGCGCCGCGATGCCGCTGCCGATCTCGATCTGCGGCTCGGACGGGGTGAGTTCGTCCTGTTTTTCCCACCTGCCGATGTCGTTGCGCGCGCGCTCGAACGCATCGACGAAGTTGTCGGTGTGGTTCAGCGCGTCGACCAGCCAGGCCTTGCCGAAGTAGGTGATGTCCGAGTCGCTGCCGCAGCCGAACGAGCTGCGGTCGCTGCGCGCGGCAGTGAGCACCAGGGTGCCGGGGCCGCGCAGCGGCGGCACGAAGCCACCGGAATAGCAGGCGTTGACCACCACCACCTTCCACTTGAAGTGGCGTGCCGCCAGGATGTCGGCGAGGTCCTGCGCGCCGATCTGGTCCAGCGGCAGCGGGTCCATGTCGATCAGCAAGGTATGGTCCTCGCCGCCATGGCTGGTGATGTAGAGCAGCAGGATGTCCTGGTCCGGCTGCATCACGTGCTGGATACCGTCGAGCGCCGCTTCGAGATTGCTCCAGCTGGCCAGCGGGCGGGTGGACAGCGTGGCCGGGTTGTTCTCCAGTACCAAGGTGTGGACGCTGGGGCCGAAGCGCGAGCCGAACAGTTGCGCGGCGTATTCGGCTTCGTTGCGGAACACGTCCTCGCCGCCGTCGCCGGCAAACGCCAGCAGGTAGAGGTTGGGCTTGCCCGCGACCCGCGGCGACAGCCGGGCGAGGGCGTCGCGCAGCAGCTGCGGCTGCGCATAGAGCACCTGTTCCGGGCTGGGGGCGGAGGCCGGCCAGGCGTCGACCGCCGCCGGTTCGGTCGGTGTTTCGGTTTGAAGCAGCGTGGTGGTGGGCGCGTCGGCGCCGGCGGGGAGATGGTCGATCGGCAGCCACGCGGCCAGCGCCACGCCGGCGGCGAATGCCGCGGCGATCGTCAGCAGGCTGCGCACGCCCCTACGCATCCTGGCTGGCGGGGTCGATCGCGTCGAAGTCGCGGTAGACCCGATGGCTTGCTGATTCCGGCAATGGCTGCGGCTCGCGCACCAGCCAGCCGGTGTGGAACCCGGCAGCGCGGGCCGCATCCAGTTCCTCGACGATGTCGGACAGGAACAGCAGGTGCCGCGGTTGCTCGCCCACCGACTCGGCGATGCGGTGGTAGGACCGCGCCTCGCGTTTGGGGCCGGTTTCCGTATCGAAATAGCCGGCAAACAGCGGCGTCAGGTCGCCCGCTTCCGAGTATCGGAAGAACAGCTTCTGCGCCGGCACCGAACCGGAGGAGTACACGTACAGGCGCAGCCCGTCGGCTCGCCATGCCCGCAGGCGCGCAGCCACTTCGGGATAGAGGTGGGCGCGGTAGGCGCCGCTTTCGTAACCTTCCTTCCAGATGATCCCCTGCAACGCCTTGAGCGCGGTGGACTTGCGATCCTGCGCAATCCACTGCAGCAGCAGTTCGACCACCTCCTGGCGTCCGGCCTCGATCATGCCCGCTTCGCGGGCGGCCTCGTGCAGCCAGTGCTGCACGTCGGGATGGTCGCCATGGGTTTCCACGAACGCGGGCAGCCGCTCGCGCGCGAACGGAAACAGCACGTCGCGGACGAAGTCGATCGAGCTGGTGGTGCCCTCGATGTCGGTGACGATGGCGCGGATTTCGATCATGGGGACGGGACTGGGGCCTTCGACGGGTTGGCGGTGGACTCGGGATCCGTACAGGCATCGCCCGCGAGCGGGCTCCTACGGGGTGGGCTGCATGCGCGGGAAGCGGGTGGCGATCTCGTCGCCGGTGAAGTTGGCCACCCAGCCCTCCTTGTTGGTGAACAGGCGGATGGCGACGAAATACGGCGATTCGCTCATGTCGAACCAGTGGCGCGTGCCATCGGGCACGCCGATCAGGTCGCCCTTCTCGCACAATATGTCGTAGACCTTGCCATCCACGTGCAGGGTGAACTGGCCGGAGCCGGCGACGAAGAAACGCACCTCGTCCTCGCTGTGGGTGTGTTCGCTGAGGAATTTCTGGCGCAGGGCGGCGCGGTCGGGGTGGTCGGGCGTCAGGCTGATCACGTCGACCGCCTGGTAGCCCGCCTCGCCCATCAGGCGGTCGATGTCGCCGCGGTAGGCGGCGATCACTTCGTCCGGGCTGGCGCCCGGGGCGATGGGCTGGTTCGCCTCCCACCGTTCGAAGCGCACGCCGATCCTGGCCAGCTCCGCCGCGATGGCCTCGTGGCGGTCGAGCGTGACGCGGGCAGTTTGCGGTTCGTTTTCGTCGAAGATGCGCAGGCGGCTCATGATGACCTCAGTATTCGCAGATCCAGTTCGCAGCCGAGCAGGAATTCAAGCGCCTCCAGGTGACGCTCACTCTCGGCCATGTCGCGGCCCCAGGCATAGATGCCGTGGCCGTCGATCAGGTAGGCGTGCAGCGGTTTGCCGGCGTCCAGCCAGGCATCCACCTGGGCCACCAGCTCGGGCATGTGCTGGGTGTTGGGGAACACCGGGATCTCCAGCACGCTGTCGTGGCTGTGGCAGCCGCTGATCGCCTTCTGCAATTCCCATCCCTGCAGCCGGACCACGCCCTCGGGGGCAAACAGCCGCGACGCCACGCTTTGCGTGCGCGAGTGGGTGTGCAGCACGGCGTTGACCTCGGGCCAGCGCCGGTAGACCTGGGTGTGCAGCGCGGTTTCGGCGCTGGGACGCGCCTCGGTGCCTACCGGCCGGCCTTCGAGGTCGATCAGCATGATGTCGTCGCGGCCCAGCTTGCCCTTGTCGCGCCCCGAGATGGTGATGGCAGCGTGATCGGCGTCCACGCGCATCGAAAAATTGCTGCTGGTTGCCGGGGTCCACCCTTTTGCCGCGAGCGTCCGCGCGACCTCGGCGACGCGGTCGGCGCAGGTCCCGAAGTGGCGGGCGGCGATGGCGTCTGGCAAGGCTTGGCTCATGGGATTTGGACGTCCAAACGAGTGGTCGATGGTAACACGTGATAGGCGCCGACCCTGGCGGAATGAGAGCCATTCTCGCAAGTCAGGAAAGATTGCGCCTCCGGGCGTACCATCGCCGAGGGGCCGGGGCAGGGTGCGTCGGCTGCAATCGATGCTGCAACCAATGGAGGCTTGTGCCATGTCGAACGACAAAGATATCGAATCGCGCCGCCGGTTCCTCAAGGTGGCCGCGGGAACCACGGCGGCTGCCGTGGTGTTGGGGGGCCTGCCGCGATTCGCGCGCGCCGCCGACTTGCCGCCATTGAGTCCTTCCGACCCGACCGCCAAGGCCCTGGATTACGTGGAGGACGCCAGCAAATCCTCCAACCCCAAGTACAAGGCCGGCGACGATTGCGCCAATTGCCAGTTCTACTCCGGCGGCCCGACCGGCCGCGGCCCGTGCCAGCTGTTCCCGGGCAAGTCGGTGAACGCGAAAGGCTGGTGCGTGTCGCACACCAAGAAAGCCTGATCGCGACGCGGCAGTCTTGGAAGGGCCGGCGAATTCGCCGGCCCTTCTTCATGTATGCGTGACGGATGCGGCGGTCGGCGTGTTGACGTGGGTGCCGGGCAAAGTGCGGCCCGACTACGCCAGGCTGAGGAGCTGCTTGCCTGACGCGCCGGGCCGCGATCCGGGGCCCACTGCCAAGTGATATACCCTCGGACTGGGGATCATACTCCCGCGCCCGGCGAATGGGCGACCCTCGATATGATTTCTTGCTGGCGCGCTGGGATAATTCTTGTCAAATCAAGCACATAACACGTATTTCACATTCAGCGTCGCAACTTTGCGACGCTGAGCCCATACGAGGATGTTGGCGGTCAATTGAAGCTTATGACGGAAATTTGCCGAAATTGAGCGATCTTCAGCGAAATTTCGTCACGGCCGGTTGGTTGGCCGCCTGATGCAGCGCGCTGTGCCGGCGGCTGTACAAAAAGTAGATCGCAAAACCGAGCAGGGTCCAGGCACCCAGGATGGCCCAGTTGAACCAGTCGAGACTGAACAGCAGGGCAAAGCAGCACGCCACGCCTGCCAGGCAGGTGAACCAGGCCCACGGCACGCGGAAGGTGCGCGGCAGGTCGGGCAGGGTGTAGCGCAGGATCAGCACGCCAGCGCACACCGCCGAGAATGCGATCAGCGTGCCCATCGAGGTGAGGTTGGCCAGCAGGTCGAGCGGGAACACTGCGGCCAGCAGGGCGATCATGCCGCCGGTGATCAGCGTGTTGATGTGCGGCGTGCGATGGCGCGGGTGCACCTTGGCGAACACCTTCGGCAGCATGCCGTCACGCGCCATGATCATGAAGATGCGCGGCTGCGCGATGATCATCACCAGAATCACCGACGACAGGCCGATCATGGCGCCGATCTCGACGATCAGGCGCAGCCAGCCCAGCTCCGGATGCGCCGCCACGGCGGTGACCACCGGTTCGGCGGTATCCAGCAGGTTGTAGGGCACCAGCCCGGTGAGCACCGCGGCCATCGCCAGGTAGAGCACCGTGCAGATCACCAGCGACACCAGGATGCCGAAGGGCAGGTCGCGTTGCGGCGTCTTGCATTCCTGCGCCGCCGTGGAGGTGGCCTCGAAGCCGATATAGGCGAAGAACACCATCGCCGCGCCGCGCATGATGCCCGACCAGCCATACCTGCCGTCGCCCTGCGGCTCGGGGATGAACGGGTGCCAGTTCTCGGGGTTCACGTAGCGATAGCCGGCAACCACCACGATCACGATCAGGCCGACCTTGACCAGTACCATCAGCGCGTTGAGGCTGGATGACTCGCGGATGCCGATGTAGCAAAGCCACGTCAACGCCATCACGATCGCCACCGCCGGCAGGTTGAACAGGTGGCCGGTGACCACGAGTTGGCCGTTGGTGAAGGCCAGCGGCGCTTCGGTGAGCGCTACCGGAAGATGCAGGCCCATGTGGTCGAGCAGGCTGGTGAAGTAGCCGGTCCAGCTCGCGGCCACGGCGGAGGCCGAGATGCCGTATTCCGCCACCATGTTCCAGCCGATGAACCAGGCCGCCAGTTCGCCCAGCGACGCGTAGGCATACGAATAGGAGCTGCCGGAGATCGGGATCAGGGTGGCGAACTCGGCATAGCACAGCGCCGCAAAGCCGCTGCAGATCGCCGCGATGATGAAGGAGAGCAGCACGGCCGGTCCGGCGTGCTCGGCGGCGGCGGTGCCGGTGACCACGAAGATGCCGGTGCCGATCACCGCGCCGATGCCCAGCGCGGTGATGCCCCACGGCCCCAGCGTGCGGCGCAGGCCCGGACCGTGGGCGTGGTCGTCGTTGCTGAAATCGGTCTTGCGGGCAAGCAGCTGGCTGAGCATGGGAAAGTCTTCGTGGCCGGGGCGGAGGGCTGCAAAAGCGTCGCGGCCGGCGTTGGAAGCGCCGGCCGCGGGGTGGTCAGTTGGCGTTCTGGCGCAACTTGCTGTTGCGGTAGCCGTAGAAGCCGTAGATCAGGAAGCCGATCGCGGTCCAGCCGAGGATCAGCCACCAGCGCACCACGAACGCCTGCCAGAACAGGAACAGGCAGGCCGCCGCGCCGAGCGGGCAGACGATCCACACGAACGGCACGCGGAACGAGCGGGGCAGCTCCGGGCGCGTGTGGCGCAGCACCAGCACGCCGATGCACACGGTGGTGAAGGCCAGCAGCGTACCCATCGACACCAGGTCGCCGAGCACGTCCACCGGGAACAGGCCTGCCAGCACCGAGGCGATCACGCCCACGATGATGGTGCCCACGTACGGCGTGCGGTGCTTCTTGTGCACCTTGCCCAGCAGCGGCGGCAGCAGGCCGTCGCGCGACATCGAGTAGAAGATGCGCGGCTGGCCCATCAGCATCACCAGCACCACCGAGCTCAGGCCGGCCAGCGCGGCAAACACCACCAGGATCTTCAGCGAGCCCAGGATGTGGCTGGCGGTGCTGCCGGGCGGCACGTTGCCCAGCACATAGTTGAGCGCCGTGGCGACGGGTTCCGGCGTGTTGAGTTCGGTAAACGGGGCCAGACCGGTCAATGCCGCGGACATGGCGATGTACAGCAGCGTGCAGATCGCCAGCGAACCGAGGATGCCGATCGGCATGTCGCGCTGCGGGTTCTTGGCCTCGCCCGCGGCGGTCGACACCGCGTCGAAGCCGATGTAGGCGAAGAACACCAGCGTTGCCGCGCGGATCACGCCGCTCCAGCCGTACTTCGCGCCGCCCTCGTTCTCGGGGATGAACGGGTGCCACAGGTCCGGGTTGAGGTAATGGAAGGTGACGGCCAGGAACAGCAGGATCACGATCACCTTGATCGCCACGATCACCGCGTTGACCGTGGCCGACTGGGTGATGCCGCGGTAGCAGAGCCAGCTGATCGCCGCCACGATGGCCACCGCCGGCAGGTTGATCAGGGTGCCGGTGGCGATGATGTGGTGGCCGCTGGCGTCGAAAGTGAGCGGCGCCGAGGCCAGCGCGGCGGGCAGCGAGATGTCCACGCCGATCCAGCCGCTGATCATGCGCAGCATTTCGTTGAAATAGCCCGACCAGCCGACAGCCACGGTCGAGGCGGCGAACAGGTATTCCAGCACCAGGTTCCAGCCGACGAACCAGGCAACCACCTCGCCCAGCGTGGCGTACGAATAGGAATACGCGCTGCCGGACACCGGCAGCATCGCGGCGAACTCGGCGTAGCACAGGCCGGCCAGCGCGCAGGCGAAACCGGCCATCAGGAAACTGATCACCAGCGCCGGGCCGGCGAACTGCGCCGCGGCCGTGCCGGTAAGCACGAAGATGCCGGCGCCGATCACCGCGCCGATGCCAAGCATCACCAGATGACGCGCGGTGAGCGCGCGCTTCAGTGTCACCTCGCCGGTACCGCTGCCCTCGACGGGCTCGCCGGCGTCGACATGAGGCATTGCCTCGATGCCGTGGGTGGCAAACAGACCTTTTGTCATCGGGTTCCCCTCGGATGGATTTCCTGTCCTTGTCCGCGCAGCGGCGGAATGCGTGGACAGGCTGGACAATGGCGGGCCAACATAGCCCATGCGGCAAAGGTTGTACAAGCTTCGCGCATGTTGCGGCGAAACATGCTGCGGTCACCTTCTTTCATCCAGTGCGATGCCCATGCGCGAGCCCACCGACCGTCTCATCGAAGCCCTCCACCGCTACCGTGACCAATGGCACGGTGACGCCGATGTCGCCATGCAGTTCGAGGTTTTCGCGCGGACGCAGCCGGATGCTTTCGAGCGCGGCAACCGGGCGGCCCATTTCACCGGTTCGGCCTGGCTGGTCAGCGCCGATGGCGGGCGTGTCTTGCTGATGCATCACCGCAAGCTGGATCGCTGGCTGCAGCCGGGTGGCCATGCCGACGGCGACACGGACCTTGCCCGCGTGGCCCTGCGCGAGGCGGAAGAGGAAACCGGCCTGGCCGGGCTTGGTGTCGATGGCGATATTTTCGATATCGACCGCCATCGCATTCCTGCGCGAGGGAACGAGCCGGAGCACTGGCATTACGACGTGCGCCACGTGGTGCGCGCGGGTGCCGACGAGTCGTTCGTGGTCAACGCCGAATCGCACGCGCTGGCATGGCGGCTGGTCGGCGAGGTAGTGAACGACGAGACGCTGGATGCGTCGCTGCGCCGAATGGCACGCAAGTGGCTGGCGTAGGGCGGGCAATGCCCGCCGATTTTCGATGGACCTGCGGAAGAGCGGCGGGCGGTGCCCGCCCTACGCGTATTTTTCCGGGGCCGGATGCACGTGGCCGCACGCGTTGCAGGTGCGTGCGTCGAGCGAGCGGTAGAAACGCTCGAACACCGGCGGAAAATCCTGTTCGATGCTGTCGAGGGTGAAGTACTCCTCGTACAGCTTGTGGTTGCAGTGTTCGCAGAACCACATCAGGCCGTCTTCTTCGCCCGGCAGACGACGGCGCTCGATCACCAGTCCGATCGAACCGGCGTTGCGGTTCGGCGAGTGCGGCACGCGCGGCGGCAGGTAGAACATCTCGCCGGCACGCAGCGGGATGTCGCGGGCGACGCCGTCGTCCTGCACCTTCAGCGTGATCTCGCCCTCGAGCTGGTAGAAGAACTCGGGGCCTTCGTCGTAGTGGTAGTCGGTGCGCGCGTTCGGCCCGCCCACGATCATGATGATGAAGTCGCCGTCGACGATGCACTTGTTGCCCACCGGCGGCTTCAGCAGGTGGCGATGTTCCTCGATCCAGCGCTGCAGGTTGATGGGCGGGGTCAGGGCCATGGCGTTGCTCGCATGTGATGCGTGCATCTTAGCGCCAGCGCGGGCGTCACACCTCCAGCGTGGCCAGGTCGCCCTTTTCCTCCAGCCACGCCTTGCGGTCGCCGGCGCGCTTCTTGGCCAGCAGCATGTCCATCAGCTTCGCCGTGCCGGCGTCGTCGTCGACGGTGAGCTGCACCAGGCGGCGGGTGTCGGGGTGGATGGTCGATTCGCGCAGCTGCGGCGGGTTCATTTCGCCCAGACCCTTGAAGCGGGTGGTGCTGACCGCGCCCTTGATCTTCTCGCGTTCGATCCGCTGCAGCATCGCCTCCTTCTCGCCCTCGTCGAGGCAGTAGAACACCTGCTTGCCCACGTCGACGCGGAACAGCGGCGGCATCGCCACGAACACGTGGCCTTCGCTGACCAGCTTGGGGAAGTGCCGCAGGAACAGCGCCGAGAGCAGGGTGGCGATGTGCAGGCCGTCGGAGTCGGCATCGGCCAGGATGATCACCTTGCCGTAGCGCAGGCCGGAGAGATCATCCTTGCCCGGGTCGCAGCCGATCGCCACCGCAAGATTGTGCACTTCTTCCGAAGCCAGCACGGAGGTCGACTCGACCTCCCACGTGTTGAGGATCTTGCCGCGCAGCGGCAGGATCGCCTGGAACTCCTTGTCGCGCGCCTGCTTGGCGCTGCCGCCGGCCGAATCGCCCTCGACCAGGAACAGTTCGGTGCGGGTGAGGTCGGTGGCGGTGCAGTCGGCCAGCTTGCCGGGCAGCTGCGGGCCCTGGGTGATCTTCTTGCGCACGATCTGCTTGGCCGCTTTCATGCGCGCGCTGGCATGCTCGATCGCCAGCTGGGCGATGCGCTCGCCGGCGTCCACGTTCTGGTTCAGCCACAGGCTGAAGGCGTCGTGGATGACGTTCTCGATCAGGCCGGCGGCGTGCCGCGAGGACAACCGCTCCTTGGTCTGGCCGGCGAATTGCGGATCCTGCAGGCGCGCGGACAGCACGAAGGCAATGCGCTCCCACACGTCCTCCGGTGCCAGCTTCACGCCGCGCGGCAGCAGGTTGCGGATGTCGCAGAACTCGCGGATCGCGTTGGTCAGGCCGCTGCGCAGGCCGTTGACGTGGGTACCGCCCTGCATGGTGGGGATCAGGTTGACGTAGCTTTCCTGCACCAGCTCGCCTTCGGGAAGCCAGGCCAGGGCGACCTCCACGCCTTCGGCGTCGCGTGCCATCTGGTGCACGAACAACTCGGCCGGCAGCAGCTCGTTGCCATTGAGTTCGCCGCGCAGGTAATCGCGCAGGCCGTCCTCGTAGCGCCATTCGACGACTTCGCCGCTGGCCTCGTCGGTCAGTTTCACTTCGAGGCCGGCGCACAGCACGGCCTTGGCGCGCAACAGGTGCTTGAGCTTGCCCAGCGAGATCTTCGGCGAATCGAAGTACTTCGCCTCGGGCCAGAAGTGCAGCGTGGTGCCGCTACGCTTCTTCGGCACCGTGCCGATCACCTCCAGCGGGCTGACCTTGTCGCCGTGCTCGAACGCCATCGCGTATTCAGAGCCGTCGCGGCGGATGGTGACCTCGACGCGATCGGACAACGCATTGACCACGGATACGCCGACGCCATGCAGGCCGCCGGAGAAGCTGTAGTTCTTGCCGCTGAATTTTCCGCCGGCATGCAGCCGGGTCATGATCAGCTCGACGCCCGATACGCCTTCTTCGGGGTGGATGTCCACCGGCATGCCGCGCCCATCGTCGCTCACCGACACCGAGCCATCGGCATGCAGCACCACCTCGATCGCACTGGCATAGCCGGCCAGCGCCTCGTCCACCGAATTGTCCACCACCTCCTGCACCAGATGGTTCGGGCGGGTGGTGTCGGTGTACATGCCCGGCCGGCGTTTCACCGGGTCCAGGCCGGAGAGGACTTCGATGTCGGCGGCGTTGTAGCGACTGCTCATGCGGGTGTTTCTATGGAGAAAAGACGGTGAAGCATGGGGTGCGCGGGCGGCGATGGTCAAGCCGGATGCCGCGGATGCGTTTCGTCTCGAGGGTCTGTGACCAGGAGTTCCAGAATGATCTGCGCTACTCAAAGTCTGTAGCATCAGAGTCATCGTCCGAAAAGAATGGCATTCCAGACAACTATTCCGACGATGCCGAGAACACCTAGCCCCTCACTCCGAGCCATTCTTTCGGGTAACGTGCGTGCATTTCGCAAACAGCATGGTTATTCGCAAGAGCAATTGGCCGATCTCTGCGAACTTCATCGAACGTACATCGGGTCGGTGGAGCGCGAGGAGCGTAATGTTTCCTTGAGCACTCTCGAAGTCCTCGCTGAGGCTCTCGAGGTCAGCGTCCCGGAATTGCTGACTCAGGGAGAGGGGCGTGAGCGAGGAAAAGTATCCTGATTACAAAAGCGCAATTGCCTCGTCAGGCAAGGGCATATGCGAACCCATCGACATCGGCGATGCCGAGTACTGGATCCCGACACACCGTCTGGAAAAACTGCTCAACGACGGATTGTGCGGCAAGAGCCTAGCGGGTCTGTCCCTGAGGTTTCCCCACAAATCTCCCCACTCAATCAACACCTTGCGCGTGGATTGAGGGAACAGTGCACGCATGATGCGGTCATTCCTCACGGGTTACGAAGCCAGAGGAGACCACACCATGCGCGC
>JBASAF010000028.1:0-97213 GCA_049650465.1 Rhodanobacter sp.
GTGCCGCTGCGCAGCGGCGAGCTGATCTCCAGCGTGCCGCCCAGCGAGCGTGCGCGGTCGCGCATCCCGCGCAGGCCGTTGCCGTCACGGTCGATGCCGCCGCGACCGTTGTCGTGGATGCGCATGCGCACGCCGGCGGGCTCGCGCACGAAGTCGACCCTGACGCGACTGGCCGCGGCATGGCGCGCCACATTGGTCGCCGCCTCGCGCAGGATCAGCGAAAGGCCGCGCTCGATGTCTTCCGGCAGGCCGGTCGGCGGCGACTCGTACTCCATGCACACGCCGGAGGACTCCAGCAGCAGCCGCGCCGAGGCCAGCTCGGCCGCCAGGTCGGTGGCATGGATGCCGCTGACCGCGCTGCGCACTTCGGCAAGGGCGTGGCGCGCGACCTTCTCCGCCTCTTCCACTTCGCGCCGGGCCGCCGCGTGGTCCCGGTCGAACAGCTTGCGCGACAACTCCAGCTTCAGCGTGATCAGCGAAAGGGTGTGGCCGAGCAGGTCATGCAGGTCGCGGCCGATGCGCTCGCGCTCGGCGGTGGCGGCCAGCCGACGCACTTCTTCGTGCGAGAGCCGCAGCTGCGCGTCCTTCTCCTCGCTGGCGCGCTCGGCATTGATGATGATGCCGATGATGAACGAGGTCAGCGGGATCGAGAACACCGCCTGCCACGGATAGCCGAGCAGCGAGGTCTCCGCCAGCAGCACCAGGTTGAGGCAAGCCAGCAAGCCCAGGTAGGTGCGGAAGCGGATCGAATTGCCGCTGAGCATCACGCAGCCGTAGATGAAATAGGTCAGCCCGCTGGGATACCAGGACAGCAACGACATGCTCAACAGGACCAGCGCAAGAGCGTAGGCGCGGACCTGCGCGCGCGGCGCCACCATGCAACGGAAATACAGGGCCAGGAACAGGGGATACGTCACCAGCGTCGTGACAAACCAGCGCGCGTCCCAGCCCTCGGCATTCCACACCGGCACCACGAACACCCAGGCCGACCACAACAGGTGCACCGCGTCCACCCACGGCGACTTGCCCCGTTGCATGCCGCGGGCAACCACCGAATCCGGTGCCGGGGTCAGGAACTGGACGAAACGCTGGTGCATGGCGCCAGACTCACGCGAACGGGGCAGGACGGCCATGCTACTTCAACCGTACCGCCGCAGGCGCCGGGCGGCCAGCCACAGGAAACCCGCGGCAAAACCAAGCAGCACCAGCACATGGCCCAGCAGCGGCGACTGGTTCAGACCCACCGCCGCCTGGGTCAGCTGGTTCAGGTGATAGCTGGGCCACACCGGCGCGATCCGCTGCAGCGCATGCGGCAGCATCGACAGCGGCAGCCACAGGCCGGACAGGAACGCCATCGGCAGGTAGACCAGGTTGAGCAGGCCCGGCGCGCCCTGTCCCTTGAGCAGGGTGCCGACGAACATGCCCAGCGCGCAGAACGGCAGCACGCCGAAGGCGCCGGTGGCCAACAGCGCCAGCACCTGGCGCCACGACAGCACGACGTGGGCCAGCCAGGTGCCGATCAGCAACAGCAGCACGACCACGATGCTGGCGGCGAGCATGGCCATCACCATCTTGCCCAGCAGGTATGCGCCCGGCGGCATCGGCAGTGCGCGCTTGAGGGTGAGCAGGCCGCCGTCGCGCTCGATCGCCAGGGAAACGCCGAAGCCGAACAGGCCCGGCCCGATGATGCCGAACGCGGCGTAGCTGGCCAGCAGGTAGCGTGCCGCCTCGCCGTGGTTCAGCAGCACGCCGAACATCAGGTAGAACACCGTCGAGAACAGCGTCATCGGCAGGATGAACCCCGGCGCGCGCAGGTAGCGCAGGCATTCGCTGCGCATCTCGGCCAGATAGGCGCCGAACACGCGACGGCGCGACATCGGCATGGCGGGGGCAAACGGGATCGACATGGCTTGGTCCATCTCAGGCGACCTCTCGGCGGGGTTCGGGCAAGGTCGGCGCGTCCTCGCGGGTGAGTTCGGTGAACACCTCGGCCAGCCCGGCGCGCTGTACCTCCAGTTCGCTCAGCTGCGGATCGGCATCCAGCAGGCGGCGCACCACGGCTTCGGCCGCGTCGGTGGTCACGTGCAGGCGGCCCTGGCGCCGTTCGGCCGTGCTGACCGCCGGCCAGGCGCCGACCGCGCCGGCGTCCAAGGCACTCGCACAACGGATGCGCCGGGTCGCGACCCGTGCGCGCAAGGCCTCCACCGTCCCTTCGTGGCTTACCCGCCCGTGCGCCATCACGCAGACCCTGTCGGCCAGCGCCTCGGCTTCCTCCAGGTAATGCGTGGTCAGCAATACCGAGCAGCCCTCGGCCAGCAACCGGCGGATCGCCGCCCACAGCTTCTGGCGGGTCTCGATATCCATGCCCACGGTCGGCTCGTCCAGGAACAGCAGCTCCGGCCGACCGCACAGCGCCAGCGCGAACTGCACGCGCCGCTGCTGGCCACCGGACAGCTTGGCGTAGGGGCGCGCCAGCAGGTCGTCGATGCCGGCCATGCCGGCGCTCTCCGCCACGCCGCGCGGGGCCGGGTAGTAGCTTGCGGTCAGGCGCAGCAGCTCGCCCACCCGCAGCGTGCCGGGAAGTTCGGCGTGCTGCAGCATCACGCCGATGCGGCGGCGGGCGCGGACATCCTGGGGATCGCGCCCGAACAACTCGACCGTACCGGCATCGGCGCGCAGCAGGCCCAGCAGCAAACTGATCGCCGTGGTCTTGCCGGCGCCGTTGGGGCCAAGCAGGGCCAGCAACTCGCCGCGGTGCAATGTCAGGTCGGCTTGCTCCAGCGCGAGCACGCGACCGTAGCGCTTCTCCACCCCCGCCAGCCGGGCCACCACCTGTTCGGAAACATTCATCGGCACGCACCTCCTCGATGCCTGCAGCTTGGGCATTTGCCGGCCGACTGCCCATGCACCGGCGTCAAGCATCGGGGGTGACAGCCGTCATGCCGGGGGTACCGGAGACCCTGCCGGGCGCGTTATGCTCAGGGAATGATCTTGCGCGACCGGCCATGTCCGGGTGCTCCGACGCGGGTTCGCCACGCCGGAACCTGCGCTACGCAAGGGCTTCCGGCCCACGATACCCAAGCGCGGATCGATCGGCCTGCTTCGCGCTGGGTGCGGGGCGCCGACGTCTACGAGGAGAATGTCATGGGTGTGATCAACCAGCTGCGCGAACTGCGCGATTTCGGCGGCAAGCCCCGCACCATCGGCCTGGACGACGCCACCATCGAGCGCATGGCGGCGAACGATCCGCTGCTGGGCCAGGCGGTCGCCGAGGCCGTGGCGCGCCACCGCGAACTGCGCGACGAACTGGGGGACTTCCTCAAGCTCGATGAGGCGGAACAGCTTGCCAAGGCGCAGGCGGGCTTCGTCAATTTCTACCCCGACGACGCCATCAACCCCTACCTGCCGGCCGCGGCCCGCGGTCCGTGGATCGTCACGCTGAAGGGCGCGGTGGTGCACGACAACGGCGGCTACGGCATGCTGGGCTTCGGCCACAACGACCCGGCGATCCTGGCGGCGCTGTCGCGGCCGCAGGTGATGGCCAACGTGATGTCGCCCAGCGTGGCGCAGATGCGCTTCACCGCCGCGCTCGACAGCGAGCTGGGGCGCAGCCGCGGCAAGAATCCGTACGCGCACTACCTGTGCCTGAACTCCGGCTCCGAGTCGGTTTCGCTGGCCTGCCGCATCGCGGACGTCAACGCCAAGGCGATGACCGATGCCGGCGCACGCCACGCAGGGCGCACGATCAAGCGCCTGGCGGTGAAGGGCGCCTTCCACGGCCGCACCGAGGCACCGGCGCTGTATTCCGATTCCACCCGCAAGACCTACGAGCAGAACCTGGCCAGCTACCGCCACGAGGAAAGCGTGATCACGGTGGCGCCGTACGACGTGGACCAGCTGAAGGCGGCGTTCGCCGATGCCGACAAGCACGGCTGGTTCATCGAGGCCATGTTCCTGGAACCGGTGATGGGCGAAGGCGACCCGGGGCGGGCGGTGACGCCGGAGTTCTACCGTGCCGCGCGCGAACTCACCGAAGCGCACGGCACGCTGCTGCTGGTCGACTCCATCCAGGCCGGTCTGCGCGCGCATGGCGTGCTGTCGATCACCGACTACCCCGGTTTCGAGAAGCTGCCGGCGCCGGACATGGAGACCTTCTCCAAGGCGCTCAATGCCGGCCAGTACCCGTTGTCGGTGCTGGCGGTGGGCGACCGCGCCGCCGGCCTGTACCGCAAGGGCATCTACGGCAACACCATGACCGCCAACCCGCGCGCCCTCGACGTGGCGCTGGCCACCCTGGGCGAACTGACCGACGAGGTGCGGCAGAACATCCGCGAGCGCGGCAAGGAGTTCGTCGACAAGCTCGGCGCGCTCAAGCACGAGCTGGGCGGGCTGATCACCAAGGTGCAGGGCACCGGCCTGCTGTTCTCCTGCGAGCTCGCGCCCGAGTACAAGTGCTACGGCGCCGGGTCCACCGAGGAATACATGCGCGAGCACGGCATCGGCGTGATCCACGGCGGCGCCAATTCGCTGCGCTTCACCCCGCACTTCAAGGTCACCAGCGCGGAGGTCGACCTGGTCGTCGCGCACGTACGCAAGGCCTTGCTGGAAGGCCCGCGCAAGGCCAAGGCCGAGGCGGCTTGAGTCCACGTTTGCCCACGACGGCTGCGGCGAAACACGACGTGTCGCCGCAGCTGAATACTTCATGCACGTAAGAACTTGCCGACTGCGCCGGCGGTGACCCCCTGCATAGACTGATTCGGCCGGCAACCGCCGGTCACCCAGGGAGGATTCACCATGTCACTGTCATTGCGCCTGCTCGCCGTCAGCGCCGCCTTCGCCCTCGCCGGCACCGCCTTCGCGGCCAGCCCGGCAAGGCCGGCGGCAACCGCCAAGCCGCACACTGCCCAGCAGCAGCGGATGATCGACTGCAACCACCAGGCCACCGGCAAGAAGGGCGCCGAGCGCAAGGCGTTCATGAGCTCGTGCCTGAAGGGCCACGCCTCGGCATCCGCGGCGGCGTCGACCGACACGACCCAGCACGCGAAGATGAAGAGCTGCAACACGGACGCCACGGCCAAGGCGCTCAAGGGCGCTGAACGCAAAGCGTTCATGAGCTCCTGCCTGAAGGGCGGAGCGGCTGCCGCACCCTGAGCATGCAACGCGCCGCTGTCCGCGCCCGCGTGCGTGGACAGCGGCGCTTCGCTAAGCTCCCGGACTGTCGCGTTCGGCGCCGCCACCACACCGCCCGCCCATGAAGATCGTCGAAGTCCGCCACCCGCTGATCCGGCACAAGCTGGGCCTGATGCGCCGCGCCGGCATCAGCACCAAGGAGTTCCGCGAGCTGGCTTCCGAAGTCGCCGCCCTGCTCACCTACGAGGCCACCAAGGACCTGGAGACCGTCGAGGAGGAGATCGAGGGTTGGGCCGGGCCGCTGCGCGTGCACCGGATCAAGGGCCGCAAGATCACCATCGTGCCGATCCTGCGCGCCGGCCTGGGCATGTTGCCCGGCGTGCTCGACATGATCCCCGCCGCCAAGGTCAGCGTGGTCGGCCTGCAACGCGACGAACGCACGCTCAAGCCCGTCGCTTATTACGAAAAGCTCACCGGCCGCATGGACGAGCGCATCGCGCTGATCGTCGACCCCATGCTGGCCACCGCCGGCACCCTGGTCGCCACCGTCGACATGCTCAAGGCGGCCGGCTGCAAGCGCATCAAGGGGCTGTTCCTGGTCGCCGCGCCGGAAGGGCTCGAACGCATCACCGCCACCCATCCGGACATCGAGATCTACACCGCCTCGATCGACCAGCGGCTCAACGAGAACGGCTACATCCTGCCGGGCCTGGGCGATGCCGGCGACAAGATCTTCGGCACCAAGCAATTGCCCTCCGATTGACGGCACAGCCCCGAAGCGGTATCCCGCTGGTTTCACGGCACGGTCACGGGACGTCACTACACTCGGCGCGTTCCGGCTGACCGGACTCCCCGGGGGAAACATCATGTTCGCAAAGCTCGCGCAACGCGGCCTGTGGCTGTTGCTGGCCGGCGCCGTTTCGACGTTCGCGGTACAGGCCGCCGACGTCAGCATCGACCAGTTCCGGGTCCGCGGACCCGCCGGCGGCAACGACGAGTTCGTCGAACTGTTCAACGCCGGCCCCGCGGCGATCGACCTGTCGGCCTACAAGTTAAACGCGTCCAATGCCAGCGGCACGATCGGCACGCGCCTCACCTTTCCGGCCGGCACCAGACTCGCATCGGGCTGCCATCTCCTGCTGACCAACAGCGCCAGCAGCGGCTACTCCGGCAGCGTGCCGGGCGACCTCGCCTACGCCACCGGCGTCACCGACACCGGCGGCCTGGCCCTGCTCGACGCCGACGGCAACATCGTCGACCAGGTGGGCCTCAGCACCGGCTCCGCCTACAAGGCCGGCACGCCGCTGGCCTCGCTGGGCAGCGGCAACACCGACCAGGGCTACCAGCGACGGGAAACCGGCGCGGGCCTGCCGCAGAACACCGGCGACAACAGCGCCGATTTCGTCGTCGTGAGCCCGACCCAGCCGCACAACAGCGCCAGCCCCTGCGTGGCCATGGGTCCGTCACTGTCGATCGCCGACAGCAGCATCAGCGTGCATGGCGCCAGTGACGTGGCCATGCCGTTCACCATCACCATGAACGAGCCGGCCCCGAGCGGCGGCACCAGCGTGCATGTGGCCACCGCCAACGGCAGCGCCACCGCAGGCGTGGAGTACGAAGCACTCGATACCACGCTGACCATCGCCGCAGGAGACACCCAGGTCAGCTTCGACGTGGTCGTGCACGGGCGCACCACACCAGCCGACGACAAGAGCTTCAGCGTCACGCTGAGCGATCCCGGTGATGGTGTGGCGCTGGGCGACGCCACCGCCATCGGCACCATCCACTACGACATCCCGGTGCAGGCGGAGATCTGGCAGATCAACGGCAGCGGGCAGCGGGCCGCCCTGCTCGGCAAGTCGGTGCTCACCTACGGCAACGTGGTCACCGCGGTGGGCCCGCTGGGCTTCACCATGCAGACGCCCGATGCGCGCGCCGACGCCAGCCCGCTGACTTCCAACGGCGTGTACGTCTTCACCAACAGCATACCGACCGTGCACGTGGGCGATGCCGTGGACGTGGCTGCACGGGTGGACGACTACTACGGCCTCACCGAACTGAGGAACGCCACGGTCAACGTAGTCGACCGCCACGTGCGCCTGCCACGCGCCGTCGTGTTCGACCGGCGCACGCCGTCGCCGGATCCGGACCATCTTTCCTGCGGCGCCACCAATTTCCAGTGCTTCATGAGCATGCGCGTGCGCATCGACCAGGGCATGATCAACACCGGCAACAAGCGCTTCAGCGGCGAGCCTTACGCCGAGGTCAGCATCACCGCGAACGGCCAACGCTCGCTGCGCCGGCCCGGCGTGGTGTTCGGCGTGCCGGTGCCGGCGGGCGTGGACCTGCCCAACTGGAGCGGCAACCCGGAAGTGTTCAAGATGAACACTGCCGACTTCGGCGCGGTGCCGCTGGACACCCCGTTCAACGCCGGCAGCACCTTCCGCGCCGAGGGCGTGATCTCCTACGACTTCGGCGCCTACACCTTCATCCCCACGCAGTTCCGCCTGGCGTACGCCGCGCCCATCCCGCGGCCGGTCTCGCCCACCCCGCTGCTCGCATTGCGCATCGGCGCGTTCAACATGGAGCGCTTCTGCGACAGCGTATTCGACACCACCTACACCTGCAGCGGCGGCAGCAAGGAACCCACGCCGGACGAGGTGGCACTGAAAACCCGGCGCCTGTCCAGTTACGTGGGCAGCGTGCTGCAACTGCCCGACGTGCTGTCGGTGGAGGAAGTGGAAACCCTGCCGTTGCTGCGCGGCCTGGCCACGCAACTGCTCGCCGACTACGGCGTGGCGTACGACGCCTACCTGCTGCCGGGCCACGATCC
Source organism: Rhodanobacter sp. (assembly GCA_049650465.1). GTDB lineage: Bacteria > Pseudomonadota > Gammaproteobacteria > Xanthomonadales > Rhodanobacteraceae > Rhodanobacter. Next base: position 7,964 of record JBASAF010000028.1, read on the forward strand.
CAGCGGCATCAACGTGGGTTTCCTGGTGCGCCGTGACCGCGTGCAGGTGCTCGCGGTGCAGCAGCTCGCCGCGGGCGAGACCTGGGACGACGGCGGCCAGACCGCCTTCATCCACGACCATCCGCCGCTGCTGCTGACCGCGCAGGCGGGCCGCATGCGTTTCCACGTCATAGCGGTGCACATGAAGGCGCGCTCCAACGTCGACGACAGCGGCTCCGCCGCCGAACGCGATCGCGAGAAGCGCTTCCTGCAGGCGAAATCACTGGCCAGCCAGGTGCAGGCGCTGCAGGACGCCGACCCGCGGATGCCGCTGGTGGTGGTGGGCGACTTCAACGCCTACCAGTTCACCGACGGCTGGACCGACGTGGTGAACCTGGTCGCCGGCCGCTACGACGACAGCCAGAACCTGCTCAAGCTCGGCGGCAACATCGTGCGCCCGGCGCTGTGGAACGCGGTGAACGCGGTGCCGTCAAACGACCGCTATTCCTTCCTGTACACGCAGAACTTCGGCGAGATCCAGGGCTACACCAGGGCCGGCAGCGGCAACCCGGGGCGCACCGTGCCGACCTTCCAGGTGCTCGACCACGCCCTGCTCAACGTGCCGGCGCGGCTGCGCTTCCTGCGCATGCAGTTCGGCCGCGCCGACCTCGACGCGCCGGCACAGACCGTCGACGATGCGGCCGGCGCCAGCGACTGGACCCGCGCGATCGGCGTGTCGGACCATGACGGCTTCGTGGTGGACCTGTTCGTCCCGCTGATCCATCACCGGCGGCATTGAGTAGCTGCGAAGGCCGCCGACCGGCGGCCTTCGCACGCTCGCGGGCTCAGCGACCGAAGCGGTCGGTGGCTTCCAGCAACTGGTGCAGGATGCCCGGCTCGAATGCCGAATGGCCGGCGTCCTGCACGATGCGCAGATCGGCCTCGGGCCAGGCCCGATGCAGGTCCCATGCGCTGCGCAGCGGACACACCACGTCGTAGCGGCCCTGCACGATCACCGCGGGGATGTGGCGGATGCGATCCACGTTGCGCAGCAACTGGCCGTCGTGCTCGAAAAAGCCGCCGTTGACGAAGTAATGGCATTCGATGCGGGCAAAGGCCAGCGCGAATTCGTCCGCGGCGCTCGATTCGATGTGCGACTGGTCCTGCCACAGGAAACTGGTGGCGCCCTCCCACACCGACCAGGCGCGCGCCGCCGCCCTGCGCACGGCGGCATCGCCGCTGGTGAGCCGGCGGTGGTAAGCGCTCATCAGGTCGCCACGCTCCACCTCCGGAATCGCGTCCAGATAGGTTTCCCACGCATCCGGGTACAGCGCGTCGCAGCCTTTCTGGTAGAACCACTCGAGCTCTTCCCGTCGCAGCATGAAGATGCCGCGCAGCACCAGCTCGGTCACCTTGTCCGGATGGGTCTGCGCGTACGCCAGCGCCAAGGTGGAACCCCACGAGCCGCCGAACACCTGCCAGCGGTCGATGCCCAGATGCTCGCGCACGCGCTCGATGTCGGCGACCAGGTCCCAGGTGGTGTTGTCGGCGAGCTCCGCATGCGGGGTCGACTGGCCGCAGCCGCGCTGGTCGAACAGCACGATGCGATAGATCGCCGGGTCGAAGAAGCGCCGACACTTCGGGTTGGTGCCGCCGCCGGGGCCGCCGTGCAGGAACACCACCGGCTTGCCCTGCGGGTTGCCACTCTGCTCGTAGTACAGCGTGTGCAGCGAAGAAACGGGCAGCATGCCGCGGTCGAACGGTTCGATCTCGGGGTACAGCGAACGCAGCGGCGACGACGGCATGACGGCTCCCTCGAATCCACGGACAAGCCGCCAAGGCTAGCACGGGCGCGGCTTGCGGGCCCTCAATCGTCGGCGAACAGCTTGCCCGGGTTGAGCACCCCACGCGGATCGAACACCTTGCGCACGCCACGCATCAGGGCGATTTCCGCCGCGTCGCGCGTGCTGCCCAGGTAGGCCCGCTTGACCAGGCCGATGCCGTGTTCCGCCGAGATGCTGCCGCCATGGCGCTGCAGCGTGTCCGCCAGCAGGCGGGTCACCCGCTCGCACTGGGCGATGAAGGCGTCCTCGGCCAGTGCATCCGGCCGCAGCACGTTGATGTGCAGGTTGCCGTCGCCGATATGGCCGAACCAGACCACTTCCGCCTGCGGGTACTCGCGCGCCAGCAGCGCCTGCATCTCATGCAGGAAGGCAGGCACGGCGCCGACCCGCACCGAGATGTCGTTCTTGTACGGCCGGTGCGGCGCCAGGCTCTCGGTGATGCCCTCGCGCAGGCGCCACAGCGCGGCGGCCTGCGCCTCGCTCTGCGCGATCACGCCGTCGCTGACCCAGCCCTGCTCCAGCGCGTGTTCGAACGCCGCCACGGCCGCGTCCTGCTGCCGTTCGTCGGCGGCATCGAACTCGGTCACCACGTAATACGGATGATCCCCCTCGATGGCGCGCTGCGCGCCGTGCGCCAGCACGTGGCGCAATGCATGGTCGGTGAAGAACTCGAAGGCCTGCAGCGACAGCCGCGACCGGAACAGCGCGAAGACCTGCATCAGCGCGTCCATGTCCGGCAGCGCCAGCAGCATCACCTGCGACGGCGGCGGCGGATCGGCGAGCTTGAGCGTCGCCTCCACCACGATGCCCAGCGTGCCTTCCGAGCCGACCAGCAACTGGCGGAAATCGTAGCCGCTGGAGTTCTTCACCAGGCCGCGGTTGAGTTCGAGCAGCTCCCCGTTGCCGGCGACCACCTTCAACCCGGCGATCCACTCGCGCGTATTGCCGTAGCGGATCACCCGGATGCCGCCGGCGTTGGTGGCGATGTTGCCGCCGATCGAACACGAGCCGCGCGCCGCGAAGTCGACCGGATAGAGCAGCCCATGCTGGCGTGCCGCGTCATGCACGTGCTGCAGGATCATCCCGGCCTGCACGGTGAGCGTGCGATCGACCGCATCGAAACCGAGCACGCGCTGCATCCGCTCCAGGCTGAGCACCAGCTCGCCGTGCGCGGCCACCGCGCCGCCGGACAAACCGGTACGCCCGCCCGAGGGCACGATCGCCACCGCCTGCTCGTTGGCCCAGCGCACGATCGCCTGCACCTCCTCCACCGAGGACGGCAAGGCGATCGCCAGGGGCGCCGGCGTCCAGCGCCGGGTCCAGTCGCGCCCGTAGTGCTCGAGGTCGGCCGGGGCGGTGAGCAGGCGCAGCTCGGGCAGTCGGCGGGAAAGATCGGCCAGGCGGTCATCGGACATGCGGCGGCTCCGGGGGCATCCGCACAGACTGCCAGCCAGGCCGGGACGCGTCCAGTGTTGCAGTGCGGCAATTCCTCGCCTACTCTGGAAAGACCGCCGCCCAGGACACGCCACGACGATGCAGACCTCCTATCCGCGCCAGGACATCAAGGTATTGCTGCTGGAAGGAGTCAGCGCCAGCGCGGTCGACACATTCCACCGCGCCGGCTACAGCCAGGTCGAATTGCACGCCAAGTCGCTGCCCGAGGACGAACTCAAGGCACGCATCGGCGAGGCCCACATCATCGGCATCCGCTCGCGCACCCAGCTCACCGCGGAGGTGCTGGCGCAGGCCAAGCGGCTGATCGCGGTGGGTTGCTTCTGCATCGGTACCAACCAGGTGGACCTGGGCGCGGCCCGCCTGGCGGGCGTACCGGTGTTCAACGCGCCCTACTCCAACACCCGCAGCGTGGCCGAACTGGTGATTGCCGAGGCGATCATGCTGCTGCGCGGCATTCCGCAGAAGAACGCGCAATGCCACCGCGGCGGCTGGGCCAAGTCGGCAAGCGGCAGTTACGAGACCCGCGACAAGGTGCTGGGCATCGTGGGCTACGGCCACATCGGCACCCAGGTCGGCGTGCTGGCCGAGAGCCTGGGCATGCGGGTGATCTTCCACGACATCGAGACCAAGCTGGCGCTCGGCAACGCCCGCGCGGTGTCCAGCCTGGACGAGCTGCTGGAACGCTCGGACGTGGTGACCCTGCACGTGCCGGAGACGCCGGCCACGCGGCTGATGATCCGCGCCGAACAGCTGGCGAAGATGCACGCCGGCGCGATGCTGATCAATGCCTCGCGCGGCAGCGTGGTCGACATCGAGGCGCTGGCCGCGGCCTTGCGCGAAGGAAAACTCGCCGGCGCCGCGGTCGACGTGTTCCCGCTCGAGCCCAAGGGCAACGACGACGCCTTCGTCTCGCCGCTGGTGGGCATGGACAACGTGATCCTGACCCCGCACATTGGCGGCAGCACGCTGGAGGCGCAGGACAACATCGGCATCGAGGTGGCCAGCAAGCTGGTGCGCTACAGCGACAACGGTTCCACTTTGTCGGCGGTGAATTTCCCCGAGGTCACCCTGCCCGAACACCCGCACAGCCGCCGCCTGCTGCACATCCATCGCAACGTGCCCGGCACGCTGTCGCGCATCAACGAGCTGTTCTCCGCCGGCAACCTCAACATCGACGCGCAGTTCCTGCAGACCGACAGCGAGGTGGGCTACGTGGTGATCGACGTCAGCGCCGACGAGGCTCAGGCCAATGCGTTGAAGGCGCAGATGGCAGCGATCCCGGGGACATTGCGCAGCCGGGTGCTGTATTGATTGATCGGGATTCGGGATTCGGGAGTCGGAAAAACAGCGACGAAGCCACGATGCAGCTCTTCCGAATCTCGAATCCCGGACAAAAAAGAAGCGCCCGATGGGCGCTTTTTTTTCATGTCCAGATCCAATTGGTCGGGGCGGCCGGATTCGAACCGACGACCCTCTGCCCCCCAGGCAGATGCGCTACCAGGCTGCGCTACGCCCCGACGAAACGGCAATTCTAGCAGCTTGATGCTCGCCGCCGGAAGCGCCAAATGCGCTTCAGCGACGCAGCAGGGTCAGTACTTCTTCCAGCTCCATCCGCACCTGGCGCACGATCTGGTGCGACATGCTCGATTCCAGCCGTGCCTGCGGACCTTCCAGGCGGGCCCGGGCGCCGGTGATGGTGAAACCCTCGTCGTACAGCAACGAGCGGATCTGGCGGATCATCAACACGTCGTGGCGCTGGTAGTAGCGGCGATTGCCGCGACGCTTGACCGGGTTCAGCGCCGGAAACTCCTGTTCCCAGTACCGCAGGACGTGGGGCTTCACACCGCACAACTCGCCCACCTCACCGATGGTGAAGTAGCGCTTGGCCGGGATGGCCGGCAGCTCGGTGTTATTCCCTTGGTCCAGCATAGCCTTCGACTCTCACCTTGAGTTTCTGTCCCGGCCGGAACGTCACCACCCGCCGCGCGGAGATCGGGATCTCCTCGCCGGTCTTGGGGTTGCGCCCCGGTCGCTGGTTCTTCATGCGCAGGTCGAAATTGCCGAAACCGGACAACTTCACCTGCTCGCCGTTCTCCAGCGCACCGCGCACCACTTCGAAGTAGGCATCCACGAATTCCTTGGCCTCACGCTTGTTGAGACCCACGTCGAGGAAAAGCCGCTCGGCCATTTCCGCCTTGGTCAGCGCCATCTCATCCTCGCAGTTTCCCCTGGCATGTCTGCTCCAACGCATTCACCGCTTCGCGTACCCAGTGATCCGCGTCGTCGTCCGTAAGGGTGCGTGAAGCGTCCTGCAAAATCAAGCCCATAGCGAGACTCTTTCGGCCTGCTTCGACGCCTTTGCCGCTGTAGCGGTCGAACAGCCGAAGCTCCCGCAGCCGTGCCCCAAGCGTGCCTCGAACGGTGTGCTCGATCCGTGACCAGCTGACGCTTTCGGGCAACTCCATGGCGATATCGCGACGCACCGCGGGGAAGCGGGGCACCGGCTGCGCCCGCGGCATGCGCCGCGCCAGCAGCGGCTCCAGCGCCACCTCCAGTACGTGCACATCGGTGCCGAGACCGAGCTCGCGGGCCAGGCGCGGGTGCAGGGCGCCCAGGTAGCCGACGGTCTCGCCGTCGCGCGCCACCCGCGCCCCACGGCCCGGATGCAGCCAGGTCGGCAACGCGTCGGCATGCACCGACCAGCGCTCCGACTCGCCGCCCCAGGCGATCAGCGCATCCAGCTCGCCCTTGAGATCGTGGAAATCGAGCGCCCGGGACGGCTCGCCCCATTGCTCGGCACGGGCATTGCCGCAAGCGACGATGGCCAGGCTGGGCGTCTCCAGCGGGGGATCGCCAGCCTGCGGGTGCGTCAGCCCGTGGATGCCCGGCTCCTCGCGCCCGATCGGGCCTTGCCGGAAGGTCCGCGCCACCTCGAACAGGCGTACCCGTTCCTGCTGGCGTGCGCGGTTGTGCCGCAGTGACTCGATCAGGCCCGGCAGCAACGACGGGCGCATCACCGCCAGGTCGGCCGACAGCGGGTTGGCCAGCGGCACGAGCCTTCCGGTCATCCCCCAGACAGCCAGCAAGTCGGCGCCCACGAGCGACAGGTTGACTGCCTCGTGATAGCCACGCGCGGCGAGCTGCTCGCGCAGCGCCAGTTCGCCGATGCGCGCTTCCGGCTCGATCGCCAGGGCCAGCGCACCCGACGGCGAATGGGTCGGGATCCTGTCGTAGCCGAAGATGCGCGCGACTTCCTCGATCAGGTCCTCCTCGCGCTCGATGTCGAAACGGCTGCTCGGCGCGGTGACGCGCCAGCCGGCATCGGTCGTTTCCACCTGCATGCCCAGCGCGGTGAAGATGCGCGCCACTTCGGCATCGGCCACTTCCGCGCCAAGCACGCGTTTCAGCCGCGCGCGGCGCAAGGCCACCGGCACCGGCCGCGGCAGGTCGGCGGCATTCTCCGCCACCAGCACGGGACCCGCCTGGCCGCCGGCGATCGCCAGCAGCAATTCGCTGGCGCGCTCCAGCGCGCGGCGCGGCAGCTCCGGATCGACGCCGCGCTCGAAGCGGTGCGAGGCATCGGTGTGCAGGCCAAGCTTGCGCGCACGACCCATGATCGCCGCCGGGGCGAAATGCGCGGATTCCAGGAAGATGTTGCGCGTGGCGTCGGTGACGCGCGAGTCGAAACCGCCCATCACGCCGGCCACCGCCAGCGGCTTGTGCTCGTCGGCGATCAGCACGAAACCTTCGTCGAGGCTTGCCTCGTTGCCGTCGAGCAGTTTCAGCGTTTCGCCGGCGCGCGCGTGGCGCACCACGATGTCGCCCTCCAGCGTGTCGTTGTCGAACGCGTGCAGCGGCTGGCCCAGCTCCAGCATCACGTAGTTGGTGACGTCGACCACCGCACTGATCGGGCGCAGGCCGGCCCGGCGCAGGCGCTCGGCCAGCCACAGCGGAGTCTTCGCCGCCGGGTCGATGCCTTCGACGACGCGCCCGAGATAGCGTGGTGCATCCTTGCCCGCTTCCAGCCGGATGCCGCGGCGCGCGGCGCTGCCCACGGGCGCCGCCGCCTGCGCCACGGTTTTCACGTGGCTGCCGAACAGGGCCGCTACGTCATGCGCCAGGCCGACCAGGCCAAGGCAGTCGGGCCGGTTCGGCGTGAGTTTCAGCTCGAAGCTGGCGTCCGGCAGGCCGAGGTAATCAGCCAGCGGTGTGCCCACCGGCGCGTCCGGCGGCAGTTCCAGCAACCCCGAAGCATCGGCGTCGATGCCCAGTTCCCTCGCCGAGCACAGCATGCCGAACGACTCGACGCCGCGCAGCCTGGCCGCCTTGATGGAAACATCGCCGGGGAGGTTCGCACCGACCTTAGCAAGCGGAACCTTGATGCCCACGCGCGCGTTCGGCGCGCCGCAGACGATCTGCAGCGGCTCACCCTGCCCCGCATCCACCTTGCACACCTGCAACCGGTCGGCCTGCGGGTGTTTCCCGGCCGCGACGATCTCGGCCACCACCACGCCGGCCAACCCGTCACCCAGCGGCGTGAGCTCTTCCACCTCCAGCCCGGCCATGGTCAATGCATGCGCCAGCTCGTCGCGACCGGCCCGGATCTCGACCAGCTCTCGCAGCCAGTTCTCGGAAAATTTCATGCTTGTGATTCCTGGATGCGATCAGGCGAACTGCTTGAGGAAACGCAGGTCGTTCTCGAAGAACGCGCGCAAATCGGAAACCCCGTAGCGCAGCATCGCAAAGCGCTCCACGCCCAGGCCGAAGGCAAAGCCGGTGTAGCGTTCCGGATCGATGCCGCAATTCTTCAGCACGTTCGGATGGACCATGCCGCAGCCCAGCACTTCCAGCCAGCGCGTCGAACCGTCCGCGGCGTCCCAGCGGATGTCCACCTCGGCCGAGGGCTCGGTGAAGGGGAAATAGCTGGGGCGGAAGCGCATCTCGAAATCGCGCTCGAAGAACGCACGGATGAACTCGGCCAGGGTGCCCTTGAGGTCGGCGAAGCTGGAGGTCTCGTCGACCAGCAGGCCCTCGATCTGGTGGAACATCGGCGAGTGGGTCTGGTCCGAATCGCTGCGGTAGACCTTGCCCGGCGCGATGATGCGGATTGGCGGCTGGCGACCGGCCATCGTGCGGATCTGCACCGGCGAGGTATGCGTGCGCAGCAGGCGGCGGTCGCCGCCGCCCTCGTTGGCGATGTAGAAGGTGTCGTGCATCGCCCGCGCAGGATGGTGCGGCGGGAAGTTCAATGCCTCGAAATTGTGCCAGTCGTCCTCGATCTCCGGCCCGTCGACGCGCTGGTAGCCCAGTCGCGCGAAGATCGACGCGATGCGTTCCAGCGCACGGGTGATCGGATGGATGCCGCCACGCTCGCCATCGCGGCCCGGCAGCGAAATGTCGATCGCCTCGGAAGCAAGCCTGCGGTCGAGCTCGGCCTGCTCCAGCACGGCCTTGCGTGCCGCCAGCGCATCGACGAGACGCTCCTTGACACGATTGACTTCGGCGCCGCGCGCCTTGCGTTCGTCGGGCGCCAGGGTGCCCAGGGTCTTCAGCGCGGCGGTCACGATGCCGCTCTTGCCCAGCAGGCTCACGCGCAGGGATTCCAGCGTGTCCAGCGTTTCGGCCTGTTCGATGCCAGCCTGCGCTTGCGCGGCCTGGCGTTCCAGATCATCCATCGGCGGGTCCCGGTTCGGACGTGCAAAAACGAAAACGGGGAGGAGGCGTGTGGCCTCCTCCCCGCTTGATTCACATTCTATCGTCGCGAGCGACGATCAAGCAGCCAGGGCGGCCTTCGCCTTGTCGGCGATGGCCCCAAACGCCTTGATGTCGTGCACGGCGATATCGGCCAGGACCTTGCGGTCGACGGCGATGCCGGCCTTGCCCAGGCCATTGATCAGGCGGCTGTAGGACAACCCGAACATGCGCGCGGCAGCGTTGATGCGCACGATCCACAGAGCACGGAACTGGCGCTTGCGCTGCTTGCGGCCGATATAGGCGTACTGACCAGCCTTGATGACGGCCTGGTTGGCGACGCGGAAGACCTTGCGACGGGCGTTGTAGTAGCCCTTGGCACGGCCGATGATGGTCTTGTGACGACGACGGGCGGTGACACCACGCTTTACGCGAGCCATGGTCTATCTCCTCACAAGTACGGCAGCATGCGAGCCACACCCGGGGCGTCGCACGCCTTGAGGTGGTTCGGGGCACGGAGACCACGCTTGAGCTTGGTCGACTTCTTGGTCAGGATGTGCGACTTGAACGCGTGGCCGCACTTGATCTTGCCCGACGCGGTCTTGCGAAAACGCTTCGCCGCCGCCCGGTTGGTCTTGATCTTGGGCATGGAATGCTCCTTGAGTGGGAATGATCCCGTTTCTGACTGATCTGGCGGCAACCGCAGGCTGCGCTTTCCGTCCTGCCACGATCGGTGCACGACCCTTCCGGCGGGTCGAACCCGTAATCATACGGGTTCAAAAGGTCAAACGCCAGCACGAAGTGCTGACGATCGCCTCCTCTCCCTTTGGGAGAGGATTGAGGTGAGGGTACGGGGCTTGCCCGCTACCCAATAAGGCAGCCGCCCCAGGAGACGCGGTAAAAGGAGCATCGCCCGCAAACGGGCTCCCGCAAAGCAAAAAGCTTATTTCTTCTTCGGCCCGATCATCATGACCATCTGGCGGCCTTCGAGCCGCGGATACGACTCGACCTGGCCGTTGTCGCCGACGTCCTCCTGGATCTTGCGGGCCAGGTTCTGGCCCAGGTCCTGGTGTGACATCTCGCGACCGCGGAAGCGGATGGTGACCTTGACCTTGTCGCCCTCTTCCAGGAAGCGGAGCATGTTGCGCAGCTTGATCTGGTAGTCGCCCACGTCCGTGACCGGACGGAACTTCACTTCCTTGATCTCGACCTGCTTCTGCTTCTTCTTGGCGGCCTGGGCCTTCTTCTGGGCTTCGAACTTGAACTTGCCGTAATCCATGATGCGGCATACGGGCGGATCGCCGTTGGGCTGGATCTCGACCAGATCCATGCCGGCCTCCTGCGCCAGCGCCAGCGCTTCGTCACGGCTCAGGATGCCGAGCTGCTCGGAATCCACGCCAATGACACGCACCCGCGGAACGCGGATTTCCAGGTTGCGACGATTGCCCTTGTTGTCGGTGGTTGCGATACCACGATCCTCCAGAAGAAGTGATGAAACAGACCGTCCGGCGCTCAACGCCGGGTTTCGGTCTCCAGCCGCTCGATGAAATCGGCCAGCGGCATGCTGCCCAGATCCTCGCCGGAACGGGTACGGACAGAAACCGCGCCCGTCTCCTTCTCGCGGTCACCGACCACGAGCAGATAAGGCACTTTCTGCATCGTATGTTCGCGGATTTTATAGCCGACTTTCTCGTTGCGCAAATCCGATTGTACCCGGAAACCTTTGTCGACAAGGGCTTGCGTCACCTCGCGAACGTAGCCGCCCTGCGCGTCGGTGATGCTGAACACCATCGCCTGCACCGGCGCCAGCCAGGTCGGCAGCAGGCCGGCGTGGTGCTCGATCAGGATGCCGATGAAGCGCTCCATGGAGCCCACGATGGCCCGGTGCAGCATCACCGGATGCTGCTTCTGGGAGTGCTCGTCCACGTATTCGGCACCGAGCCGCTCGGGCATCATGAAATCCACCTGCATGGTGCCCACCTGCCAGTCGCGGCCGATCGAATCGCGCATGTGGTACTCGATCTTGGGGCCGTAGAACGCGCCCTCGCCCGGCAGCTCGGTCCAGGTTACCCCGGCGGCCGCCAGGGCACCCCGCAGCGCGGCCTCGGCCCGATCCCACACCTCGTCGTCGCCGATGCGCTGTTCCGGGCGCAGCGCCAGGGCCACCTCGATCTTGTCGAAGCCGAAATCCGCGTAGACCTGCATCGCCTGCCGGTGGAAGGCGGTCACCTCCGACTCGATCTGCCCGGGCGTGCAAAAGATGTGGCCGTCGTCCTGGGTGAACGCGCGCACGCGCATGATGCCGTGCAGCGCGCCCGACGGCTCGTTGCGGTGGCAGCCGCCGAACTCGCCGTAGCGCAGCGGCAGGTCGCGGTAGCTGCGCAGGCCCTCGTTGAAGATCTGCACGTGGCCGGGGCAGTTCATCGGGCGCAGCGCGAAGGTGTGCTTCTCGGACTCGGTGAAGAACATGTTCTCCTTGTAGTTGTCCCAGTGTCCGGACTTCTTCCACAGCGACACGTCCAGCACCATCGGGCAGCGCACCTCCTGGTAGCCGCTGCTGCGGTACACGCCACGCATGTACTGCTCGACCTGCTGCCAGATGGCCCAGCCGTTCGGGTGCCAGAACACCATGCCGGGGCTTTCTTCCTGCTGGTGGAACAGGTCCAGCTGCTTGCCGATCTTGCGGTGGTCGCGCTTTTCGGCCTCTTCGAGCTGGAACAGGTAGGCCTTGAGGTCCTTGTCGTTGAGCCAGGCGGTGCCGTAGATGCGGCTGAGCATCGCGTTGTTCGAATCGCCCCGCCAGTACGCGCCGGCCACCTTCATCAGCTTGAACGAGTGCAGCTTGCCGGTATTCGGCACGTGCGGGCCGCGGCACAGGTCGGTGAACTCGCCCTGCGAATACAGCGACAGCTCCTGGTCGGCCGGGATGCCCTCGATGATCTCGGCCTTGTATTCCTCGCCCAGGCCGCGGAAGAACGCCACCGCCTCGTCGCGCGACTTCACGCTGCGCGTCACCGGCAATTGCTCGGCCACGATCTTGTGCATCTCCGCCTCGATCTTCGGCAGATCCTCGGGCGTGAACGGGCGCTCGTAGGCGAAGTCGTAGTAGAAGCCGTTGTCGATCACCGGGCCGATCGTGACCTGCGCACCCGGGAACAGCCGCTGCACGGCCTGGCCCATCAGGTGGGCGGTGGAATGGCGCAGGATCTCCAGCGCCTCTGGGCTCTTCTCGGTGACGATCTGCAGGCTGGCGTCGTGTTCGATCGGAAAGCTGGCGTCGACCAGCCTGCCGTCGACCTTGCCGGCCAGGGTCGCCTTGGCCAAGCCGGCGCCGATCGAGGCAGCCACGTCCTGCACGGTGACGGGGTGTTCGAACGGCTTCTTGCTGCCGTCGGGGAGCGTAATCTCAATCATCGCTAAAGCTTCTCTGGAAAAGCAAAAAAGGGCATGACGCCCTTTCTTTTGCAAACGAAGGCGTGATGGCGGTCAGTCGTGGCAGCGTGTAGTCGTCATGTCGCACACTCGGCCGGCGCCAGGGCGCGGGCCACCTCGTCTCGTGGGTGATGCCGAAATCGTAGTCTAGCCCAGATCGCGCGCCGCGCGGAGGGCTCAGAACGGCTTGGCCAGCACCAGCCAGATCACGCCCAGCAGCAACAACACCGGCAGCTCGTTGAGCCAGCGCAGGGTGCGTGCCGACGGCAGCGCCAGGCCCTTTTCGCTGCGCTTGAGCGCGCGTCCGGCCCAGGTGAAATAGACCAGCAACACCACCACCAGGGTGAGCTTGGCGTCGATCCAATGCGTGCCCGAGGCCACGTTCGGCAGGCTCTGCGGGAACACCCGCCAGCCCTGCCACAGGGTCAGGCCGAACAGGAAGGCGATGCCGAACATGTTGTGGCCGAACTTGTACAGCCGGCGCCCCATCAGCTGCAGCCGTGCCTGCACCGCCGGCTCGTTCGCCGCTTCGGCCATGTTCACCAGGATGCGCGGCAGGTAGAACACCGTGGCCATCCAGGCGATGACGAACAACAGGTGCAGCGACTTGATCAGCAGATAGGTCATGACGAAAGCGCGTGGCCGCTGCATGGCGCAGCGCGGGGCATGATAGCGCGTGGCCTCACTCGCGCACGGGGCCGATCCGTTCCAGGAGCGCCCGCAGCAGGCGCTCCTGGCGCGGCGCGTCGAGCGGTGCGTTGGCGCGATCGGTCAGCTGGAAGAAGTCCTCGACCCGTTCGCCGAAGGTGGCAATGCGCGCGTCGTGGACGCGCACGTCCTCGCCCAGCATGACCTGCGCCACCGCCGCCAGCAGGCCCGGGCGGTCGGTTCCCACCAGCGCCATCTGGGTCCGGCCGCCTGACGCATGGAAGCTGATCTTCGGGGTCATCTGGAAATGCTTCTGGTGGCGCGACATGCTGCGTTTGCTCGGCTGCACGCCCAGCGATTGCGCGAGCGCGCGCTGCAGGCGCTGCTGCAGCTCCTCCGCCCGGGCGGCACTGGCCGGTTGCTGGCTGTCGGCCTCGAGCAACAGGAACGTATCCAGCGCCATGCCGGTCGGCGAGCTCAGGATGCGCGACTCCACCACCGAGAAGCGCAGCCGGTCCAGCATCGCCGTCACGGTGGCGAACAGGCCATCACGATCGGGCGTGTAGACGAACAGTTCGGTACTCCCGCGCACCGACAACGGCTCCACCGCCACCAGCGGCACCGCACCCTGCGCGCGCAGGATCGCGGCCGTCTGCCAGGCGATCTGCTCGGGTCGATGGCGCAGGAAGCTCAGCGGCGGAAAATCCTCCCAGACTTTCCGCACGGCGGCTTCGGCGAAGCCATCTTCCTGCAGCCGGGCCAGCGCCTGCGCACTGCACTCGCGCACGCGGACCCCGGCGTCGCGCGGCAGCTCGACATCGCTGCGCAAGGCATAGCGGGTACTGGTGCAGAGGTCGGCCAGCAGACGATCCTTCCAGCTGTTCCACAGGCGCGGGCTGGTGCCGATGATGTCGGCGATGGTCAGCAGGTACAGCTGGCCGAGCTGCTCGCGATCTCCCACCACCTCGGCAAACCGGTGCACCACCTCGGGATCGGTGATGTCCTGGCGCTGCGCGGTGGTGCTCATCAGCAGGTGGTGGCGCACCAGCCAGGCGACCCGCTCGCCATCGCCGGCAGGAAGCCCCAGCCGCGCGCAGAAATCCCGCGCGTCCTCCTCGCCCAGCACCGAATGGTCGCCGCCGCGACCCTTGGCGATGTCGTGGAACAGCGCCGCCAGCAGCAGTATTTCCGGCTTCGGCAGCTTGGCCCAGATCTCGCACCCGAGCGGGAATTCGGCGCGCGCCGCCGGGTCGGCGAAGCGCGCCATGTTGCGCAGCACGCGCAAGGTGTGTTCGTCGACCGTATAGACATGGAACAGGTCGTATTGCATGCGTCCGAAGACCTTGCCGAACGCGGGCAGGATCGCCGCCAGCAAGCCGTGCCGGTTCATCCGCCACAGCGCCTCCACCGCCGGCGCGCCACGCCGCAGCAAACGCAGGAACGCGGCCAGCACCTCGCCGTCGCGCGCCAGCAGGCCACCATGTGCATCGGTCGCCTGGTGGATGCGCCGCATGGTGTCGGCGCTGAAACCGACCACGCCGGGGTGTTCGAGCCGCGCGATGAAGATCTCCACCAGCGCCGCGGGCCGGCGCATGAACAGTTCCGGATCGCGCGCCGCGAGGCGCGTGCCGTAGCGCACGAAATCCTCGCCCACCGGCTGCTCGGCGGCGGGCGGCTCCAGCATCTCCTCGAAACGCTCGGCCACCTGCACGCCGAGCCGCTCGACCTGGCTGGCAGCGCGGTAATAGCCCTGCATGAACTGCTCGACGCCGAGGTTGCGCGCGTGCTCGTCGCGGAATCCCAGCCGCGCGGCCAGCGCCTGCTGGTAATCGAACAGCAGCCGCTCCTCGGCCCGGCCGGCCTCCAGGTGCAGGGCGTAGCGATAGCGGCGCAGGGTCGATTCGGCCTGTTCCAGCTGGGCCTGCTCGGCCGGGTCGAGCAGGCCTTCGGCGACCAGTTCGGAGAGCTCGCCTGCATGGGCCAGGCGCCGTCCCATCCAGCGCAGCGAATCGAGCGTGCGCAGGCCGCCAGGCCCGTCCTTGAGGTTGGGCTCGAGGTTGTAGGCGGTATCGTCGTAACGGGCGTGCCGCGCATTGCGCTCGTCCAGCCGGGCCGCGAGGTACTCGCGCGGCGGCCACAGCGCCGGGTCGTCGACGATGCCGCGCAGTTGAGCATCGAACGCGGGATCGCCAGCCAGCCGCCGGGCGTCGAGCAGGCTGGTGAACACGCTGGCGTCATGTGCGGCCAATGCCCGGCATTGCGCGGGCTCGCGCACCGCGTGCCCCACCTTCAGGCCGATATCCCACAAGGTGGCGAAGAACTGCTCCAGCGCCCGCAGGCGCGCGGGCTCGGGCGCCGTCGCCAGCGCGAGCAGGTCGACGTCCGAACAGGGGAACAGCAGGCCGCGGCCAAACCCGCCGACGGCGAACAGCGCCGCGCCGGTCACGTCGCCAAGGCACGCAACCCAGACGTGCACCACGATGCGCGCCACCGAGTCGCCACGCTGCCGGGCCAGCGCGCTGGCATCGGCGCCATCGCGAAAGGCGGTGGCGAGCGAGCGGTCGACGTCACCCAGCAGCTGCCGCAATGCCTGCCGCGCCTCGGTCGAGACGCCGGAGCGCGGCACCGCCACGGGCAGGCGAGGCAAGGGGGGCAGCGTGACGCTCATCGAAGGGGTTCGGCGCGACGGGACAGGAACGCCAGTCTGCCACGCCAGCCGGCCTCGGCTACGCGTCGGGCCAGGGCGTGAGGATCTCGAAGCCGTCATCGGTGACGGCCAGGGTGTGCTCCCACTGGGCGGACAGCGAATGATCCTTGGTCACCACGGTCCAGCCATCCGGCAGCTGGCGCGTCTGCGGCTTGCCGGCGTTGATCATCGGCTCGATGGTGAAGGTCATGCCCTTCTTCAGCTCGACGCCAGTGCCAGGCTTGCCGTAGTGCAGCACCTGCGGCTCGTCATGGTAGACCTTGCCGATGCCGTGGCCGCAGTACTCCTTGACCACGCTGAAGCCGGCCGCCTCGGCATGCTGCTGGATCGCATGGCCGACATCGCCGAGCGTCGCGCCGGGGCGCACCGCCTGGATGCCGCGCATCATCGCCTCGAAGGTGGTGTCGACCAGCCGCCTGGCCAGCACCGACGGGGTGCCGGCGATGTACATGCGGCTGGTGTCGCCGTGCCAGCCGTCCTTGATGACGGTCACGTCGAGGTTGACGATGTCGCCGTCCTTGAGCACCTTGCCCTCGCTGGGGATGCCGTGGCAGATCACGTGGTTGACCGAGGTGCACAGCGTCTTGGGAAACCCGTGATAGCCCACGTTGGCGGGGATCGCCTTCTGCACGTTGACGATGTGCTCGTACGCGCGCCGATCCAGCTCTTCGGTGCTGACGCCGGGCTTGACGTATTCCTTCAGCATCGCCAGCACTTCGGCAGCCAGCTTGCCGGCGACGCGCATGCCTTCGAGGTCTTGCGGGGATTTCAGGGTAATGGCCATCGGTTCCACTCATGTGGCGACAGAACCCCTTGAAATCCAGAGACTTGCCGCACCGCCGGCGTACCGGCTACAATTTCGGAGTTTTGCAGGACTGATGCCTCCCGCAAGGGGAGTCGATCCATGCAAAGCGAACCGGGATTGTAACTCCCAGCGGTACAACACCCAAACCAACGCCACACACGCATCGGCACCGCCTTCGGGGTGCCGCGCCTCGCCCACCATCAAAACCGGGCAAGCCGCGGTCGAAGCCGGGGATGCGTGGAGGTCCCAACCCCCAGGTTCCTTCCAAGGGAACCGACAATCGGAGCGACACCCCATGGCACAAGTCACCATGCGTCAGATGCTGGAAGCCGGCGTCCATTTCGGTCACCAGACCCGTTACTGGAACCCCAAGATGGCCCCGTACATCTTCGGCGCCCGCGGCAAGATCCACATCATCAACCTCGAGAAGACCCTGCCGCTGTTCACCGACGCGATGAATTTCCTGTCGGGCCTGGCACAGAAGCGCGGCACCATCCTGTTCGTCGGCACCAAGCGTTCGGCCCGTGAACCGCTCGCCGAAGAGGCCGCGCGTGCCGGCATGCCGTTCGTCACCTCGCGCTGGCTCGGCGGCATGCTGACCAACTTCCGCACCGTGAAGCAGTCCGTGTCGCGCCTGAAGGAGCTGGAAGCGGCCGAGACCGACGGTTCGTTCGACAAGCTGGTCAAGCACGAAGTGCTGGCCCGTCGCCGCGAGCGCGAGAAGCTGCAGGCTTCGCTGGGCGGCATCAAGGACATGAACCGCCTGCCCGACGCGCTGTTCGTGATCGACATCGGCCATGAAGACATCGCCGTGCAGGAAGCCAAGAAGCTCGGCATCCCGGTGATCGCCGTGGTCGACACCAACTACAACCCGGAACTGGTCGACTACGCCATCCCCGGCAACGACGACGCGATCCGCGCGATCCAGCTGTACGCCCGCGCCGCCGCCGACTCGATCCTCGAAGGCAAGGCCGCCGCGCCGGCGGCCGCCCAGGGCGACGGCAACGACTTCGTCGAACTGGACGAGGAAGGCAACCCGGTCGCCAAGATCGACCGCCCGCGC
Organism: Rhodanobacter sp.; assembly: GCA_049650465.1. GTDB lineage: Bacteria > Pseudomonadota > Gammaproteobacteria > Xanthomonadales > Rhodanobacteraceae > Rhodanobacter. The sequence goes on from JBASAF010000028.1 coordinate 25,588, forward strand.
CGCGAGGCCGCCCCGCGCAAGTCCGCCCCGCGCCGCGAAGGCCGTGGCGCGCGCAGCGAAGGCGCACCGGCCAAGTAAGCGCCGTGGCGGCGGTCGCCGACCGCCGCCAGGCCGCCCAGATCAACGCGTGACGGCGTTCGCCGCCGTCGCGCCTTCCAAGCTTTGGAGAACTACCGATGAGCAATATTTCCGCCCAGATGGTGAAGGAACTGCGCGAGCGGTCCGGCGCCGGCATGATGGAATGCAAGAAGGCGCTGGTCGAGAACAACGGTGACATCGACACGGCCATGGAATGGCTGCGCAAGTCCGGCCTGGCCAAGGCCGACAAGAAGGCCAGCCGCATCGCCGCCGAGGGCCGCATCGTGAGCGACCAGGCCAGCGGCAAGGCCGTGCTGGTCGAGATCAACTGCGAGACCGACTTCGTGGGCAAGGACGCGAGCTTCCTGAAGTTCACCGACAACGTGGCCGAGGTCGCGCTGAAGTCCGGCGCCGCCGACATCGACGCGCTCAAGGCGGCCGCCTATCCGGGCGGCGGCACGGTCGAGGAAGCCGCCAAGAGCCTGATCGCCACCATCGGCGAGAAGATCGACGTGCGCCGCATGGCCCGCGTCGAGAACGACGGCGTGATCGGCAGCTATATCCACGGTGGCCGCATCGGCGTGCTGGTGGCGCTCAAGGGCGGTTCCGAGGATCTGGCCAAGGGCATCGCCATGCATGTGGCGGCGATGAACCCGGCGCACATCCGCGCCGAGGACGTCCCGGCCGACTTCCTCGCCAAGGAGAAGGAAATCGCCCTGGCCGCGATGTCGGACAAGGAGAAGAACAAGCCCGCCGACATCCTGGAGAAGATCATCTCCGGCAAGGTCAACAAGATCGTCTCCGAGATCACCCTGCTGGGCCAGGCCTACGTGCTGGACACCAATGTGACCGTGGCCGAGGCGCTGAAGAAGGAAGGCGCCGACGTCGCCTCGGTGGTGCGCCTGGCCGTCGGCGAAGGCATCGAGAAGGTGGAAGAGGATTTCGCCGCCGAAGTGATGAAGCAGGCCGGCCTGCGGTAATCGCCGTCGTCCGGACGGACTGGACTCGAAAAGGGCCGCGGGAAACCGCGGCCCTTTTCGTTGTCGCGCTCAATCGCGGCAGGTACCCAGGTCGCGTTGGTGGCTGACCTGCGTGACGTAGAACCCCAGCAGCCCGCGAAAACCTCGCGACGGCACCGGGACGCCTTAGAAAAAAGCGTGTTCCATCCCATCCGTTCGCTCCTTGAACCGATTCTGTCGCGGCGACTTCCAGGCAACCGTGCAAGCTTACCCGAGCGCAGCACTGCCGCTACAATATGCCGGTTTGCCCCACACAATCCGGAGACCCCATGAGCGCCCAGCCCCAGTACCACCGCATCCTGCTCAAGCTCTCCGGTGAGGCGCTGATGGGCGAGGCCGACTACGGCATCGACCCGAACGTCATCGGCCGGCTCGCCGACGAGATCATCGAGGTGCGCCGTGCCGGCGTGCAGGTGGGCGTGGTGATCGGCGGCGGCAACATCTTCCGTGGCGCCGGCCTGGCCGCGGCCGGCATGGACCGCGTCACCGGCGACCACATGGGCATGCTCGCCACGGTGATGAACGCGCTGGCGATGGCCGATGCGATCGAGAAGCGCGGCGGCTACGCGCGCGTGATGAGCGCCATCCAGATCCACGACGTCGCCGAGGATTACATCCGCCGCCGCGCGATCCGCCACATCGAGAAGGGACGCATCGTGCTGTTCGCCGCCGGCACCGGCAACCCGTTCTTCACCACCGACTCCGCCGCCGCACTGCGCGCGGTGGAGATCGGCGCCGACCTGCTGCTCAAGGCCACCAAGGTCGACGGCGTCTACAGTGCCGACCCGGCCCGCGATTCCCACGCCACCCGCTACGAGCGACTGAGCTACGAGGAAGTGATCCAGCGCAACCTGCAGGTGATGGACACCGCCGCGATCGCCCTGTGCCGCGATCACGGCATGCCGCTGCGCATCTACGACATGAGCGTGCCCGGCAGCCTCATGCGCATCATGGGTGGCGAGTCGATCGGCACGCTGGTCGGCTGAACGGCCTTCGCCGGCCCCGGCCGCGGCCGGGCCGGTTCCTGGCCCGTCGAAGAAAGCGGCCTTTTTCCGCGGTGCAGCGCCGCCTTGGCCGGCAGGGGCGCCTCCCGCCACTGCTATAATCACGCGTTGCCAGATCCACCGGGATACGACACATGCTCAACGACATCAAGAACGATGCCCAGGCCCGCATGGGCAAGAGCATCGAATCGCTCAGGCACGACCTCACGCGTATCCGCACCGGCCGCGCCAGCACCACGCTGGTCGACCACATCAAGGTTTCCTACTACGGCGCGGACATGCCGCTGGCGCAGGTCGCCTCGGTCACGCTGGCCGATGCGCGCACCATCGTCATCACGCCGTGGGAGAAGAACATGGTGGCGCCGATCGAGAAGGCGCTGATGGCATCGGACATCGGCATCACGCCGACCACCGCCGGCACCGTGATCCGCCTCAACATGCCCGCGCTCACCGAAGAGCGCCGCAGGGAGCTGGCCAAGCTGGTGGGCCATGAGGGCGAGAACGCCAAGATCGCCATCCGCAATGTGCGCCGCGATGCCCTGCAGCAGGTCAAGGACCTGCTCAAGGACAAGCAGGTCACCGAGGACGAGGACCGTCGTTTCGACGACGAGATCCAGAAGCTCACCGATCGCGCGGTCAAGGATGTCGACGTCGTGGTCAAGGCCAAGGAAGAGGAGCTGATGGCGCTCTGAGCGCCATCGCGCCCCGCATGCCGGCCGCCACGGCTGCCCGGGTTCCCCGCCATGTCGCCATCGTGATGGATGGCAACGGACGCTGGGCCCGCGCGCGGCACCGCCCGCGCAGCTTCGGCCACAACGCCGGGCGCAAGGCCGTGCGCGAAGTGATCGAGGCCTGCCTGCGCGAAGGCGTGCCGGTGCTGACCCTGTTCGCGTTCTCCAGCGAGAACTGGCAGCGCCCGCAGGACGAGGTCAGCGCACTGATGAACCTGTTCCTGCGCGCGCTGGACAAGGAGGTGGAGGAACTGCACGGCCATGGCGTGCGCCTGCGCTTCATCGGCGACCTGGACAGCTTCGATGAGCCGCTGCGCCAGCGCATGCGCGCGGCGATGGCCCATACCGCCGGCAACCTCGCCCTGCAATTGAACATCGCGGTGAGCTACGGCGGCCGCTGGGACATCGTGCAGGCCTGCCGCCACGCCGCCGCCGCGGTCGCGCGCGGCGAGTTGCGCGCCGACCAGATCGACGAGGCACGGCTTGGCCAGTGGATGAGCCTGGCCGAGCTGCCGCCTCTGGATTTGTTCATCCGCACCGGCGGCGAGCGCCGCGTCAGCAACTTCCTGCTATGGCAGGTCGCCTACGCCGAGCTGTACTTTACCGATACCTTGTGGCCCGATTTCGACCAGGCTTGCCTGCGCGAGGCCATCGCCGACTACGCCTCGCGCGAACGCCGCTTCGGCCGCACCAGTGCGCAGGTCGCCATCGCCCCCTAGAGGATACCCATGCTGCTACCGCGCATTCTCACCGCCCTGGTGCTCGCGCCGCTGGCGATCCTGATCGTCCTGCTGCCGCCGACCGGCATCTTCGGCGCCATCGTGGCCGTGACCTTCCTGGCGGCCTGGTGGGAGTGGGCCCAGCTGAGCGGCCTGCGCGGCCGCGCCCGGGTGGCCCTGCTGGTCGTCGCCGCCGCCGTGTTCGTGCTGCTGTGGCTGGCGCGCGACAGCGCCTGGATGGATTGGCTGCTGGGCATTGGCGTGGCCTGGTGGCTGGTGGCCTGCCTGTGGTTGCGTCATTTCGCCTTCGGCGCGGCACCGACCCGCGACAACATGGTGCTGAAGCTGCTCGCCGGTGCGCTGGTGATCTATCCGGCATGGGTCGCCCTGGTCAGCATCCACGGCCGCATCCCGCATGGCCCGTGGTGGACCCTGCTGGCGCTGATGATCGTGTGGGCCTCGGACATCGGCGCCTACGCCGCCGGCCGCGCATTCGGCAAGCGCAAGCTGGCGCCGCACATCAGCCCGGGCAAGACCTGGGCCGGCGCCTGCGGCGCCATGGTCGCGGGCGTGCTGCTGGCGCTGGTCGGCGGCTGGCTGCTCGACGTGCGCGATGGATGGCTGCTGGCGCTGGCGGTGCTCGCTGCCGCCACCGTGGCCATCTCGATCGTCGGCGACCTGCTCGAAAGCCTGCTCAAGCGGCATGCCCAGGTGAAGGACTCGGGCAACATCTTCCCCGGCCACGGCGGCCTGATGGATCGGCTGGACAGCGTGTTCGCCGCGCTGCCGATTTTCGCCGCCGGCCTGTGGCTGCTGCAGTGGTGACGATTCGCAGGATCGCCGTACTCGGCGCCACCGGCTCGATCGGCGGCAGCACGCTGGATGTCGTCGCGCGCCACCCCGAGCAGTTCCGCGCCAGCGTGCTCACCGCGCACCATCGGGTGGAGGCGCTGGTGGAGCTGTGCGTGCGCCACCGGCCCGAGCTGGCCATCGTGGCCGACCCGGCCCACGAGCGCGAACTGGCCAGCCGCCTGGCCGAGGCCGGCGTGCACTGCGCGGTGGCCAGCGGCCCGGCCGCGCTGGTCGCCGCGGCGTCCGGTGAGCTGTGCGACACCGTGGTGGCCGCCATCGTCGGTGCGGCAGGTCTGGAATCGACGCTTGCCGCCGCGCATGCGGGCAAGCGGCTGCTGCTGGCCAACAAGGAATCCATCGTGATGGCCGGCCCGTTGCTGCTGCAGGCGGTTGCCCGCGGCGGTGGCGCCTTGATCCCGGTCGACTCCGAACACAACGCGCTGTTCCAGTGCCTCCCCGGCGGGCGACCCGAGCTGGCCCGCAGCGGCGTGCGCCGGCTGATCCTGACCGCCTCCGGCGGCCCGTTCCGCGGCCGCAGCCGCGCCGATCTGTCCGCCGTCACGCCCGACCAGGCGTGCAAGCATCCCAACTGGGTGATGGGCCGCAAGATCTCGGTCGACTCGGCCACCCTGATGAACAAGGGGCTGGAGGTGATCGAGGCGCACCACCTGTTCGGCGCGCCGATCGAGGCCATCGACGTGGTGGTCCATCCGCAGAGCCTGATCCATTCCATGGTCGAGTACGTGGACGGTTCGGTGCTGGCGCAGCTGGGCAACCCGGACATGCGCACCGCGATCGCCCACGCACTGGCCTGGCCGGAGCGGGTGGAATCCGGGGTCAGTCCGCTCGACCTCGCCGCCTGCGCACCGTTGCAGTTCGAGGCGCCGGACCTGGCCACCTTCCGCTGCCTGGCGCTGGCCTTCCAGGCGCTGCGTGCCGGCGGCGATGCGCCGGCGGTGCTGAGCGCCGCCAACGAAGTGGCGGTGGAGGCCTTCCTCGCCGGCACGCTGGCGTTCCTGTCGATCGCCGACGTGGTCGAGGCGGTGCTTGCGGAACTGCCGGCCCAGGCGGTGGTCGATATCCCGACCCTGCTCGAGCGCGACCGGGCGGCCCGCGAGGCGGCCCGGCGCGTACTGCGCAGGGCTTGCTGATATTCTTGTCCCGATGACTTTCCGCTGCGGTACTTGATGACTTCCTTTTTCGGCTCGGTGTTCTGGTTGCTGGTCACGCTCGGCGTGCTGGTGACCTTCCATGAGTTCGGCCACTACTGGGTCGCGCGGCGCTGTGGGGTCAAGGTGCTGCGGTTCTCGATCGGCTTCGGCAAGGCGATCTGGAAGCGCATCGGCCGCGACGGCACCGAATACTGGATCGCGGCGATCCCGCTGGGCGGCTACGTGAAGATGCTGGACGCGCGCGAGGGCGAGGTCGACCCGGCCCTGCGCGACCAGGAGTTCACCGGCAAATCGGTGTGGAAACGCATCGCCATCGTGGCGGCCGGGCCGGGCTTCAACGTGATCTTCACCATCGCCGCGCTGTGGCTGATGTTCATGCTCGGCCGGAGCGACTACGCGCCGATCGTCACCGCCACGCCGGACAGCATCGCCGCCGAGGCAGGCATCCAGCCGGGCGACCGCATCCTCAGCGTCAACGGGCGCCAGGTCTCCACCTGGAGCGATTCGATGGACGCGGTGGGCAACGCGCTGCTGGCGCTGACCCCGCTGCCGCTGACGGTGCGCCACGCCGACGGCCAGACCCGCGAACTCGTGCTGCCGCTGGACCGTCTGCCGGCCGGCCAGCCGATCGACCAGTACTTCGGCAAGCTCGGCTTGCGCCTGGCGCCGCCGCCGGCGATCGCCGGCACGGTCAAGCCCGGGCAACCGGCGGCCCTGGGCGGCATCCAGGGCGGCGATCGCATCGTCAGCATCAACGGCCAGCCGGTGGGCGATTTCGACAGCCTCGGCAAGCTGGTGCAATCGGCCGCGGCCACTTCGCCGCGGTTGTCGATCGGCGTGCTGCGCGATGGCCGGCCGCTGACCCTCGACGTCACGGCGACGTGGGAATCGCTGGGCGGGCAGCCGGCGAAGTGGATGCTGGGCGTCGCTCCACCGCCGCCGGAGGCGGCCACCGTGCAGTATTCCCCGGCTCGCGCGCTTGGCGCCGCGTTCGCCACCACCTGGCGCAACACGCGGCAGACCTTCAGCATGATCGGCGAGATGCTCAGCGGACACGCCTCGACCAAGAACATCTCCAGCGTGATCGGCATCGCCCAGTACGCCAATGCGTCGGCGCAGATGGGGCTGGCGTGGTTTCTGCAGTTCCTGGCGATGGTGTCGCTGAGCCTGGCGATCCTGAACCTGCTGCCGATTCCCGTCCTCGATGGCGGGCACCTGCTGTATTATCTGATCGAATTGGTCAAGGGCAGCCCGGTCAGCGAACAGGCCATGGTCGTCGGTCAGTACATCGGCCTGGTCCTGCTGTTCAGCCTGGTGGGGTGGACGCTCTTCAACGACATCCAGCGAACCCTGCTGTCGTGATGCGCATCGCCACCGCCCCCGACCATCTGGCGATCCGCCAGACTGCGCCCGCCGTGCTTGCCCGGGCCGGCGCGGTCCGCGACAACTCCCGCTGGAATGCAGCGCCCCTTTTCGCGACGGGCTCAACCCCCGCCGCATGCGTTGACGGATCGGCCGTGCCGGCCGCCCCGTCAAACTAACCCAACGGAACCGACGATGAAGCGTATCGCCGCGCTGATCCTGCTTGCCTCCCTTGCCGCCAACGCCCATGCTTTCGAGCCCTTCGTGATCTCGGACATCCGCATCGACGGCCTCAGCCGCATCGCGGCCGGCACGGTGTACAACTACCTGCCCCTGAGCAAGGGAGACCGGCTCACCGACGCCGACGCGGCGCGCGCCATCCGCGCGCTGTACCAGACCAAGTTCTTCAGCGACGTGGAACTGGACCGCGACGGCAACATCCTGGTGATCAAGGTGGTCGAGCGGCCGTCCATCGCCAAGCTCAACATCCGCGGCAACCACGACATCAAGACCGACGACCTGAAGAAGGGCCTCAAGCAGACCGGCATCGCCGAGGGCGAGACCTTCGACCGGCTGGCCATCGACGGCGTGCAGCAGGAGCTGATCCGGCAGTACTACAACCGCGGCAAGTACAACGTGTCGGTCGAGCCGCACGTGACCCGGCTCGACCGCAACCGCGTCGCCATCGACATCGAGATCCGCGAAGGCAAGGCCGCCAAGATCCGCGAGATCAACATCCTCGGCAACCACGCCTACACCGACAAGCAGATCCGCGACGACTTCGAGTCCGGCACGCCGAACCTGATGTCGTGGTACTCCAAGAACGACCAGTACTCGCGCGAGAAGCTTTCCGGCGACCTGGAGAAGCTGCAGTCCTACTACATGAACCGCGGCTACGCGGATTTCGGCGTGGATTCGACCCAGGTCACCATCTCGCCCGACAAGCGCAACATGTACATCGATGCCAGCATCAAGGAAGGCGACATCTACAAGGTCACCGACGTCAAGCTGCTCGGCGACCTGATCCTGCCGGAAAAGGCGATGCGCCAGCTGGTGTTCGTCAAGGACGGCGACATCTTCAACCGCGGCGCGATCGAGAACTCCAGCAAGGCGATCAAGGCGGTGCTGTCCAACATCGGCTACGCCTACGCCAAGGTCACCCCGATCCCGAAGCTGGACAAGGAAAAGCACACGGTCGACCTGACCATGTACGTCGAGCCGGGCCAGCGCGTGTACGTGCGCCGCGTGATCTTCTCCGGCAACACCAAGACCGAGGACAACGTGCTGCGCCGCGAGATGCGCCAGCTCGAGGGTTCCATGTACTCGCAGGCGGCGATCGACCGATCCAAGATCCGCCTGCAGCGGCTGGGCTACTTCAAGAAGGTCGACATCGACAAGAAACTGGTGCCCGGCTCGCAGGACCAGGTCGACGTGACCGTCAAGGTCGAGGAGCAGGCGGCCGGCAGCATGCAGTTCGGCATCGGCTATTCGCAGTACGCCGGCATCATCCTCAACGCCTCGCTGAGCCAGAACAACCTGTTCGGCAGCGGCGACAGCTTCTCGATCAGCGGATCGCGCAGCACCTACCAGACCAGCTTCGGCGCCAACTACTACAACCCCTACCTCACCGACAACGGCATCGGCATCGGCTACAGCGCGAACTACTCCAAGACCGACTACGGCGATACCGACTACGCCAACTACAGCACCAGCGCCAAGGGTTTCTCCACCTACCTGGGCATCCCGATCACCGAGACCGACGGCGTGCGCGTGGGCCTGGGCATCAGCAGCAACAAGGTCAACCTGATCCCGGGCTTCAGCCCGCTGGAGCTGATCGACTACCAGAACCAGCTCGGCAACAAGACCATCCATTCCTGGACCGGCACGCTGGGCTGGAACCACGACACCCGCAACGGCTACTGGGCACCCACCCGCGGCGGCCTGCTGCAGGCGCAGGCCGACATCACCCTGCCCGGTTCCACCGTGCAGTACTGGAAGCTCACTGCCGAAGCCAACCATTACTGGCCGATCGGCAAGGGCTTCGTGCTCTACCTGGATGGCCAGGTCGGCTACGGCAAGACCTACGGCAAGAACGGCATCAGCGACGACCAGTTCGCCGTGCTCAAGGCGGCCACCGAAGCGCAGCGCGGCGCAGGCTACGTGATGCCGGACATGCGCCAGGATTTCCCGTTCTTCGCCAATTTCTCCTCCGGCGGCGTGCGCGACGTGCGCGGCTTCCAGGACAATACCCTCGGCCCGCGCGTGTGCATCGACGGCAGCTCGCCCGACGCCCGCGGCAACTGCCTGGGCGGTTACTGGGCGCAGCCGATCGGTGGCTCGTTCAAGGTGCTGGGCACGGCGGAGCTTTACCTGCCGCTGCCGTTCCTGAAGGACATCAACACCGCACGCGTGTCGCTGTTCACTGACGTCGGCAACGTCTATCGGGATTACCAGAGCTTCGACGCCAGCACGCTGCGTGCGTCGGCCGGCATCTCGCTGCACTGGCAGGCGCCGATCGGTCCGCTGATCATCAGCCTGGCCGTGCCGTTCCGCTCGCAGCCGTCTGATGGCCATTACGAGGAACGCATCCAGTTCACCTTCGGCAGCCAGTTCTGACCACCCGCCGGTGCAGGCCCGGGCACCCCGGGCCTGCGCCTTTCCGGCGGCAAGACGCGGCGATGCCGCGTTTTCTTTTTCCGCCACCCACGGCTGCGTCATGCAGTGCCACGCCCTACAATGACGCGCACAGTCGGGAGCTAGCATGGACCCCATCCACTATTCGGCAGCCGAACTGGCCGAGCGCTTCGGCCTCGAGGTCCGCGGCGACGGCGCACGAAGGGTGAGCGGCGTGGGCACGCTCGGCGGCGCCGGCGCGGGCGAGTTGAGCTTCCTCTCCAACAGCAAGTACGCCGCGCAACTGCGTTCCACCCGCGCCGGCGTGGTGGTGCTGCGCGAGGAAAACCTGGCCGACTGCCCGGCCACCGCGCTGGTCGCGAAAGACCCCTACGTCGCCTACGCACGCATCGCCGCCCTGTTCGAGCGGCTGCCCGCCGCACCCGCCGGTGTGCATCCCAGCGCCGTGGTCGCTCCCTCGGCCCGGATCAGCCCCGGCGCCAGCATCGGGCCTTGCTGCGTGATCGAGGCGGACGCCGTGGTCGAGGACGGCGCCGTGCTGGGGCCGCACTGCGTGATCGGCGAGGGCTGCGTGGTGGGCGCGCAGTCGCGGCTGGTGGCCCGGGTCACCCTGGTCACCCGCGTCACCCTCGGCCGCCGCGTGCTGGTGCACCCGGGCGCGGTGATCGGCTCGGACGGATTCGGCTTGGCCTTCGACACCGATCACTGGATCAAGCTGCCGCAGCTCGGCGGCGTGCGTGTCGGCGATGACTGCGAGATCGGAGCCAACACCACGATCGACCGCGGCGCACTGGAAGACACCGTGCTGGAGGAAGACGTACGGCTGGACAATCAAATCCAGATCGCCCACAACGTGCACGTCGGTGCGCACACCGCCATGGCAGGCTGCGCCGCCGTGGCCGGCAGCGCCAGGATCGGCCGCTACTGCATGATCGGCGGCAACGCCGGCGTGCTCGGCCATCTGGAACTTGCCGACCGGGTTACCATTACCGCCAAGAGTCTGGTCACCCATTCGATACGCGAACCCGGCGAATACTCCTCCGGCGTGCCGCTGCAGGACAATCGCCTGTGGCGCAGGAATGCGGCGCGATTCAAGCATCTGGATGAATACGCGCGCCGAGTGGCCGCACTGGAAAAGGACAGGAACGATGACTGAGGAAAACTTCGAGATCACCCTGCCGGTGCAGGTGGAGCAGATCCAGCGCCTGCTGCCGCACCGCTATCCGTTCCTGCTTGTCGACCGGGTGGTCGAGGTCGTGCCGGACGTCAGCGCGGTGGCGCTGAAGAACGTCACCATCAACGAACCGTTCTTCGACGGCCATTTCCCCGGCCACCCGGTGATGCCGGGCGTGCTGATCATCGAGGCCATGGCGCAGGCCGCCGGCCTGCTGACCCAGATCAGCCGCCGCATGAAGGGCGACGCGGGCAGCCCGCTGTTCTACCTGGTCAAGGTGGACAACGCGCGCTTCAGTGCCCCGGTGGTGCCGGGCGACCAGTTGCGCCTGGAAGTGAACCTCAAACGCCTGGTGCGCGGCATGGGCCTGTTTGCCGCGCGCACCACGGTCGATGGCAAGGAAGTGGCAAGCTGCGAACTGATGTGCGCCGCGAGGTCATGAGCATGAGCGACAGCACCGCGATCCACCCCACCGCGCAGGTCGACCCGGCGGCCGTGATCGGCGCCGGCGTGCGCATCGGCGCCTACAGCGTCATCGGCGCGGAAGTGCAGATCGGCGACGGCACGGTGATCGGCCCGCATGTGGTGATCGAGGGCCCCACCCGGATCGGGCGCGACAACCGCGTCGCCCAGTTCGCCTCGCTCGGCGGCGATCCGCAGGACAAGAAGTGGGAGGGCGAGCGCACCGAGCTGGTGATCGGCGACCGCAACCTGATCCGCGAGTTCACCACCCTCAATCGCGGCACCGGCCATGGCGGCGGCATCACCCGCATCGGCAATGACAACTGGGTGCTTGCCTACGTGCACATCGCACACGACTGCCAGATCGGCAACAACGTGGTGTTCTCCAACTATTCCGCGCTGGCCGGCCACGTCACCATCGGCGACTGGACGATCCTGTCCGGCTATTCGGGCGTGCACCAGTTCTGCAAGGTCGGCGCGCATGCCTTCATCGGCATGGGCTGCCTGGTCGGCCACGACGTGCCGCCATTCGTGATGATGGCCAACGAGCAGCAGGGCCGTCCGCGCGGGATCAACAGCGAGGGCCTCAAGCGCCGCGGTTTCGACGCGACCCGCATCGCCGCGATCAAGCGCGCCTACCGCACGCTCTACATGGCCGGCCTCTCGCTGCCGGAGGCGCGCGAAAAACTCGCCGAACAGGCCCGCGAAAGCGCGGACGTGATGGCGATGCTGGAATTCCTCGACCACAGCGAGCGCTCGCTGGCGCGTTGAGCGCGTGACGCTGGTGGCCCATCGGCACGCGTTCTGGCTCTCGTTTCACCACCGGGACAAAATGCAAAACACCGACGCCTCCGCAGCCGCACCCCTGATCGCCATCCTCGCCGGCGAGGATTCCGGCGACCAGCTGGGCGCCGACCTGATCGCCGCCCTGCGCCGGCACTATCCGCAGGCGCGGTTTGTCGGCATCGGCGGTGCGCGGATGCAGCGCGAGGGGTTCGAATCCTGGTACGACATCCGCGAACTGTCGCTGTTCGGCTTCAGTGAAGTGATCAGCCACCTGCCGCGCCTGCTGCGCCTGCGGCGGTCGCTGGTCGCGCGCCTGAAGGCGGCGCGGCCGGCGGTGGTGGTCGGCATCGACGCCCCGGATTTCAACCTCGGCGTGGAGCGGCGACTGAAGGATGCTGGCCTGCGCACAGTGCATTACGTCAGCCCCTCGGTGTGGGCCTGGCGCGAGAATCGCGCGGAGAAGATCGGACGCAGCGCCGACCGCGTGTTGTGCCTGTTCCCGATGGAGCCGGCGATCTACGCGCGGCATGGTGTCGATGCGCGCTTCGTCGGCCACCCGCTGGCCGACCGCTTTGCGCTGGTCGCCGACCGTGGCGGCGCGCGCCAAACCCTGCAATTGCCGCAACAGGTACCGGTGCTGGCCGTGCTGCCGGGCAGCCGGATGTCCGAAGTGGAGCGGCTCGGCCAGATCTTCCTGGACGCAGCCCGGCGCGTCGCTGCCGCCCTGCCCGGCCTGCGCATCGTGGTCCCCGCCGCCAACGCGCCGGTGCACGCAAGGTTGCGGCAGCTGCTGGCCAATTGGCCCGCCAGCGAACCGGCGCCGCTGCTGCTGGAAGGCCAGGCGCACGAGGCGATGCTGGCCGCCGACGTGGTGCTGCTGGCTTCGGGCACCGCCACGCTGGAGGCCATGCTGGCCAAGCGGCCGATGGTGGTCGGCTACCGCGTGGCGCGCCTCAGCTATCGCATCGCCCGCGCGCTGAACATGCTCAAGACGGACGTCTATTCGCTGCCCAACATCCTCGCGCGCGCCAGCGGGCTGGGGCCGGGCCTGCGGGTACCCGAACTGATGCAGGACGATTGCACCGCCGCGAAGCTGGCGGCCGCCACGCTGAGTTTGTTCGGCGACAGCGAGCGCCGCGGCGAGATCGTGGCCGCCTTCGAATACCTGCACCAGGAACTGCGTGGCGGCATGGACGACCAGGCCGGCGACCGCGCGGCGACGGCCATCGTGGAACTGATCGAGCCGCGACATGCCGCTGGATAGGCCGGCCGCGCGCCCGCGCCACCGTGCCGCCGCCCGGGCGGCGGCCAACCTGCTCACCGCCGGTGTCGACGAGGCCGGCCGCGGGCCGCTGGCCGGGCCGCTGGCGGTGGCGGCGGTGATCCTCGATCCCGCGCGGCCGATCCGCGGCCTCGACGATTCGAAGAAGCTCAGCGAGGCGCGCCGGGAGACGCTGTTTCCGCGTATCGTGGAGCGCGCGCTGGCGTACTGCATCGTGCTGGTGGAACCGGAGGAAATCGATTCCCTCAACATCTTCCACGCCACCATGACCGGCATGCGTCGCGCCATCGCCGGTCTGGCGCCCGCCGCGCAGCATGCGTTGATCGACGGCAACAAGCTGCCGCCGGACCTGCCCTGCCCGGCGCGCGCGATCGTCGGCGGCGACGCACTGGAACCGGCCATCAGCGCAGCCTCGATCCTGGCCAAGGTCACCCGCGACCGGCTGATGGTGCAACTGGATGCGCTCCACCCCGGTTACGGCTTTGCCTTGCACAAGGGCTACCCGACCCCCGCCCACCTCGCCTCGCTGCAGCGACTGGGGCCATGCGCGCTGCACCGGCGCAGCTACGCCCCGGTGCGCCTGCTGCTGGATCAGGGGCGCCTGTTCTGAACCGATGCCGCGCGTGGCGTGGATGCCCTACTCTCCGACGGCGCCGCACGCCGCGCCGCAAGCGCATTCGCATGGTGCAAAGCGCGCGCAAGTCAATCTTGCCGCTGCCTGCGGCGCCGGGTAGCCTGCACTGACCACGCGCGCAAATTTGCATGACCGCCAGCTTCGCCCACCTCCACCTGCACAGCGAGTATTCGCTGGTCGATTCGACCATCCGCATCAAGGCGCTGGTCGCCGCCTGCGTGCGCGACGGCATCCCGGCGGTGGCGCTCACCGACGAATGCAACATGTTCGCGCTGGTGAAGTTCTACAAGGCCTGCAGCGCGGCCGGGGTCAAGCCGATCGGCGGCTGCGACCTGCTGGTCTCGGCACCGGACGATCCACGCCCGTGGCGGCTGACCCTGTTGTGCCAGGACCACGACGGCTACCTCAACCTGTTGCGGCTGGTGTCGCGCGCCTGGCAGGAAGGCCAGCACGGTGGGCGGGCGCTGATCGACGCGGACTGGTTGCACGGCGAAGCCTGCAGCGGACTCGTCGCCCTGCTCGGACGCGACAGCGAAGTGGCCCGCATCGCGCTGAACCAGGGCAGCGATGCCGCGCTGGCGAAGCTGCGTCCGCTGGCGCAGCTGTTCCCCGACCGGCTTTACCTCGAACTCACCCGCTGCGGCCGTGAAGGCGAGGAAAACTGGAACAACCTGGCCCTGACCCTGGCCGCGACGCTCGACTTGCCGGTGCTGGCCAGCAACGACGTGCGCTTCCTCAAGCAGGCCGATTTCGACGCGCACGAGGCGCGCGTGTGCATCAACCAGGGCCGCGTGCTGGCCGACCCCAAGCGCCCGCGCGACTACACCGACCAGCAATACCTGAAAACGCCCGCGGAAATGGCCGCGCTGTTCGCCGACCTGCCCGAGGCGCTGGAAAACACCGTCGAGCTGGCCAGGCGTTGCACGCTCGAACTCAAGTTCGGCACCTATTACCTGCCGGACTTTCCCGTGCCCGAGGGCCACGATCTCGACAGCCACATCCGCGAGCTCTCGCGGCAGGGCCTGGAACAACGCCTCGCGCTCGCCCCGTTGGCCAACGGCCATTCGCGCGCCGACTACGATGCGCGGCTCGAACGCGAGCTGGACGTCATCGTCAAGATGGGTTTTCCCGGCTACTTCCTGATCGTCGCGGACTTCATCAACTGGGGCAAGCAGCACGGCATTCCGGTGGGCCCGGGCCGCGGTTCGGGCGCCGGTTCGCTGGTCGCCTGGGCGCTGAAGATCACCGACCTCGACCCGCTGCAGTTCGACCTGCTGTTCGAGCGCTTCCTCAATCCCGAACGCGTGTCGATGCCCGACTTCGACATCGACTTCTGCATGGACCGCCGCGACGAGGTCATCGACTACGTCGCGCGCAAGTACGGCCGCGACAAGGTCAGCCAGATCATCACCTACGGCTCGATGGCGGCCAAGGCGGTGCTGCGCGATTCCGGCCGCGTGCTGGGCATGGGTTACGGCCAGGTCGACAAGCTGGCCAAGATGATCCCGCCGCGGCCGCTCGACCTGACCCTGTCCGACGCGCTGGGCCTCTCGGAGAAATCGAAGAAGGAGCCGGACCGTGTGGTGCGCGAGTTCTGCGACGCCTACGCGCAGGACGAGGACGCCCACGCCCTGATCGACCTGGCGCTGAGCCTGGAAAACCTCACCCGCAACGCCGGCAAGCACGCCGGCGGCGTGGTGATCGCACCGACTCCGCTCACCGATTTCGCGCCGCTGTACTGCGAAGCCGGCGGCGGCGGCGTGGTCACCCAGTACGACAAGGATGACGTGGAAGCGGTCGGCCTGGTGAAGTTCGACTTCCTCGGCCTGCGCACGCTCACCATCATCGACTGGGCGGTGAAGGCGATCAACGCGCACCGCGCGAAGACCGGCGAGGCCCCACTGGACATCTCGGCGTTGCCGCTGGACGACCCGGCACCGTACGAGCTGCTGAAAAAGGCCCAGACCGTGGCCGTGTTCCAGCTCGAATCCTCCGGCATGCAGCGCATGCTGAAGGACGCCAAGCCCGACCGCTTCGAGGACATCATTGCGCTGGTGGCGCTGTACCGCCCCGGCCCGATGGACCTGATCCCCAGCTTCATCGCGCGCAAGCACGGCCGCGAGGAAGTGGAATATCCCGATCCGCGCGTCGAGCCGATCCTGAAAGAGACCTACGGCATCATGGTCTACCAGGAGCAGGTGATGCAGATGGCGCAGATCGTGGGCGGCTACACGCTCGGCGGCGCCGACCTGCTGCGCCGCGCGATGGGCAAGAAAAAAGTCGAGGAGATGGTCAAGCACCGCGCGATCTTCCGCGAGGGTGCGGCCAAGGATGGGCTATCGGGCGAAAAGGCCGACGCCATCTTCGACCTGATGGAGAAGTTCGCCGGCTACGGCTTCAACAAGTCGCACGCGGCGGCCTACGCGCTAGTGTCCTACCAGACCGCGTGGCTGAAGGCGCACTACCCCGCCGAGTTCATGGCCGCGACGATCTCCGCGGACATGGACAACACCGACAAGGTGGTGACCTTCCTCAACGAGGTGCGCGCGCTGGGCATCGCGGTGCAGCCGCCGGACGTCAATGCCTCCGAGTACATGTTCGTGGCGGTGGAGGCGGACGCGTCCTCCCCGGAGTCGCGCCAGGGCGCGCGCACCATCCAGTACGGCCTGGGCGCGATCAAGGGCGTCGGCCACGGCGTGTGCGAGGCGATCGTCGCCGAGCGCGCGCACGGGCGCTATGCCGACCTGGCCGATTTCTGCCGCCGGATCGATCCGGGCAAGCTCAACCGGCGCGTGCTGGAGGCCCTGATCCTGTCCGGCGCGCTGGATTCGCTGGCCGTCAATCGCGCCAGCCTGATGCTGCAACTGCCTGACGCGGTGAAGGCCGCCGAGCAACACCAGCGCGACCGGCAATCGGGCCAGAACGACATGTTCGGCGCGGCAATGGGCTCGGCCACGCCGGTACTCGATATCGACCTGCCGACCGCACCGGAGTGGCCGCTGGAACAGCGCCTGCAAGGCGAGCGCGACACCCTCGGCCATTACCTCTCGGGCCACCCCACCGATCCGTGGAAGGACGAGCTGGCGCAGCTTTCCACCTGCCCGCTGGGCGAGATCGTCGACCGCTACCAGCCGCCGAAGCCGCGGCGCAACGACGACGGCAGCGAGAATCGCTTCCGCCGCGGGCCGGACACGCCGTGGACCATCGCCGGCATGGTCGCCGCCGTGCGCAAGCGCGGCGACAGCGACGCCTTCGTGCGCATCGAGGACGGCGGTGGGGCCATCGAGGTGAGCTTCTTCGGCGAGACCTACCACCAGGCCGCACCCCTGCTCACGCGCGGGCAACTGCTGGTCGTCGAGGGCGGCCTGCGCATCGACGAGTTCTCCGGCGGCGGCTTCCAGCTGCGCGCGCGCAGTGCCTGCTCGCTCGACGATGCCTGCCGCAAGCATGCGCGCCTGCTGCAGCTGAAGTTGAACGGCATCCACGCCGATTTCGCCGAACAGCTGCAGCGGACCCTGGCCGGCTACCGCGGCGGTCAGGCCAGCGTCACCCTGCACGGCTATCGCAACCGAATCGCGCAAGCCGACCTGGAACTGGGCGAAGCCTGGCGCGTCGACGCCATCCCCGACCTGCTGCGCGCCGTGCGCGCCCTGCCCGGCGTGCAGGCCGCCCGCCTGCGCATCGTCAGGCAACAGGATTAGGGCGGGATTCGGGATTCGGGATTCGGGAGAGCATCGTGCGTCCACGCTGCCTGTGCGGGCGACTTCAGGCGCGACGACCTTTGCAATATGACAAAACGGCGTAGGGCGGGCACTGCCCGCCTGCCTTTTGCGACGCGACGCGAGTGGCGGGCAGTGCCCGCCCTACGCCGACAGCCGGCTCATTTCCCTCCGCGTTCCATCATCGCCTTCAGATCGGCGAACGGGTTGCCCGTCGCCGGCGGCGCGGCCTCCACCGCCATCACCCCGCCGCGCACATGGTCGATGTGCCGGGCGTGCTCGTTGTCGTGGCAGTACACGCACAGCAGTTCCCAGTTGCTGCCGTCGGGCGGGTTGAAATCGTGATCGTGGTTGCGGTGATGAACGGTCAGTTCCTGCAGGTTGGCGCGGGTGAACTCGCGCGCGCAGCGGCCGCATACCCACGGGTACATCTTCAATGCCCGCTCGCGGTAGCCCAGTTCGCGCTGCTCGGCGGCGCGGCGGGCCTCGGCCACGATGCGGTCGAGCTTCGCGTCGTCAATGGGCTTGCTGGGCATGGCGGTGGTCCGGCGGCGGCCTCGATGGGCGCACCATAGCGCAATCCTCAAGCCGCCGGCAGGCATCTGTCGACCCGGTCACGGCCATACGGCGCCGTTCTCGCCTTTTCCTGCGGAACGGTATACTGGAGCGCTTCCGCGCCATGAATTGCAACGAATGAACCCCAACTTCCTCGATTTCGAACAACCCATCGCCGAGCTGGATGCGAAGATCGAGGAGCTTCGCCACGCCAGCGACGACCAGGCGTTCAACATCGACGAGGAAGTGGCGCGGCTGCGGCAGAAGGTGAAGGTCAAGACGGCCGACATCTTCCGCAACCTGAATTCGTGGCAGACCACCCAGCTCTCGCGCCATCCGGCGCGGCCCTACACGCTCGACTACATCGGCGTGATCTGCGAGGAGTTCCATGAGCTGGCCGGCGACCGCATGTATGCCGAGGACGCCGCCATCGTCGGCGGCCTGGGCCGCATCAACGGCCGGCCGGTGATGATCATCGGCCACCAGAAAGGCCGCGACACCAAGACCAAGGTACGCCGCAACTTCGGCATGCCACGCCCCGAGGGCTACCGCAAGGCGCTGCGCCTGATGCAGATGGCCCAGCGTTTCGGCCTGCCCCTGCTGACCCTGATCGACACCCCGGGAGCCTACCCCGGCGTCGGCGCCGAAGAGCGCGGGCAGAGCGAGGCGATCGCGCGCAACCTGCTGGAGATGGCCGAGCTCAAGGTGCCGATCATCTGCACCGTGATCGGCGAAGGCGGCTCCGGCGGCGCGCTGGCGATCGGCGTCGGCGACCGTACCAATATGCTGCAGTACTCCACCTATTCGGTGATCTCGCCCGAAGGCTGCGCCTCGATCCTGTGGAAGAGCGCCGACAAGGTGAAGGACGCCGCCGAGGCCCTCGGCATGACCGCCCCGCGCCTGCTCGAACTGGGCCTGATCGACAAGCTCATCCGCGAACCGCTCGGCGGCGCCCACCGCAACCCGCGCTCGATGGCGATCCGCCTGAAGGCCGTCCTGCTCAAGCAACTCGACGAACTCGAGGCGATGCCGCTCCCCGACCTGCTCGAACAGCGCTACAAGCGCCTGCGCAGCTACGGGGCGTATCAGGAGTAGCGTCGCCGGCGCGGCGCGTCCGCCGGTTCGTGCCGACGCCAGCCATGCGGCTTCGATCTCCGTCGTTCCGTGCCGAATCGCACCACGAGGACCGCCATGGGCCGCCTGCAACTCGCCGTTCTGGTTCTCTGGCTTTGCCCGGCGTGCATCGTGGCGATGGCGTCGCCAGCCGGGCAGGCACCGATCACCTCGAAAGCTGCACTGACGCGCTATCTGCATGACACGCCGCCCGGCGCTTCGCCGCTGGACAACTTGTCACCCGGCGGCCGCAAACGGTTCCTCGCCCAACTCGAGTTCGGCCCACACGGCCTGCGCAGCTTGTCGCTGGAAGATCCGGCGAACGAGCTGACGCGCTCACAAACCGTGCAGTTGCTGGCCCTTTTCGGTGCGGAAAAGCATGCCATCGGCGGGCTCACGCCGGCCGAGCAGGCCCGCCGCCATCACGAGCGCATGCTGGACGCCGCCAGTCGGGGATGCGCCGTCGATGCATGCGACGAGAGCGTCGTGGAGCGGCTCTATGACAAGTTCGTGCTGCAGGCGGCCGACACTTCGACTTCTCCTGCCGAGCATGCCGCGCGAACAGGCGAGCGTTACGACCGACTGTTCGGCGAGGCACAAGCGCCCGAACATGTGCGCCTGGCGAGCCACACGGACCTGAGACTGCTCAAGCGTGCTGCGGAAGCCGTGGTGTTCAACGCGCCGAGTGCGACCCGCATCGCCCAGTTGCGGATGGATCTGGCCGAAATGCAACGACGGGGCATGGCCTCGGACCAGGACTATGCGCGTCTCCACCAGGCGCTTGTCGCCCGCCGCGATTTCGACGCCGCGGACAGGCTGGCGCAAGCCCATCCGGGGATGGACGTCCCCGTCACTCCCGCTTTGCGGCGTGGCTCGCCGCTACCACCGGGACAACCCACCGCACTGACCATGGATGCACGCACCGGCACCATGGCACGCCTGCCCTTCGATCTGTCCGCGCCGTTGCGCATCGTGGTGGTGGCGTCCTGCCACTTTTCGCGTGACGCCGCGCGCGCAATCCATGCAGATGCGCAGTTGCGCCCCCTCTTCGCCAGCGGCGCGATCTGGCTGGCCAGCGAGAACGAATCCTTCGACGCGGTCGGCGACTGGAACCGCGAGTTTCCGGAGCTGCCGATCCACGTCGCCTGGCACGACAGCGAATGGTCGATGCTCGACAGCTGGGCGATGCCTACCTTCTACATATTCCGTCACGGCCGACTGGCAAAGAAATTCAGCGGTTGGAATGGCGTGAACGCGTTGAAGCAATCCTTGCGCGAAGGCGGCGCGCTCCCCTGAGTTCCGGCAGGCGCCGACGCACCGGGGCGCGCTACCATCGTCTCACCTTCCGCCGCCGGAACCCGCCATGGCCCACGACAAGCTTGCCGTCCTGATCGATGCCGACAATGCCCGCCCGGCGATCGTCGAGGGACTGATGGCGGAAGTGGCCAAGTACGGCACGGCGCACGTCAAGCGCATCTACGGCGACTGGACCAAGCCGGACCTGAACGGCTGGAAGGACGTGCTGCTGCGGCACTCGATCCAGCCGATCCAGCAGTTCCGCTACACGGTGGGCAAGAACGCCACCGATTCGGCGATGATCATCGACGCGATGGACCTGCTCTACTCGGCGCGCTTCGACGGCTTCTGCATCGTCTCCAGCGACAGCGACTTCACCCGCCTCGCCTCGCGCATCCGCGAATCGGGCCAGACCGTCTACGGCTTCGGCGAGAAGAAAACCCCCGAACCGTTCCGCACCGCCTGCGACAAGTTCATCTATACCGAGGTGCTGGGCTCCACCGAAACCGAGGCCGAGGCGCCGCCAAAGCAACGCTCAGCCAAGGAACTGCGTGGCGACACCAAGCTGATGAACATGCTGCGCAACGCCATCGAAGCGGCCTCGGACGAGACCGGCTGGGCCGGCCTGGGGCTGGTCGGCAGCATCATCAACAAGCAGTCGCCCGACTTCGACTCGCGCAACTACGGCTACGCAAAGCTGAGCGGCCTGATCAAGGGCATCGGCCTGTTCGACACCGAGGAGCGCCAGATCGGCAACGGCAAGCACATCTACGTGCGGCTCCGCGCCGGCAAGAAATGAGCGACCCGCTGCGCGCGCACCTGCTCGCCGCGCTGACCGCGGCAACGCCGGCGCCGCTGTGTGTCGCCTTCAGCGGCGGCCCGGACTCCACCGCCCTGCTGCACGCGCTGGCGCACGAACCGCGCGCGCGTGCACGCGGGCTGCGCGCCGCGCACGTCGATCACGGCCTGCATGCGGACAGCACGCGATGGGCGGCGCACTGCGCGCGCTTCTGCCAGGAGCTCGACGTGCCTTGCGCGCTGCTGCGCGTGGAGGTGCCGCGCGACGACGGCAAGGGGCTGGAGGCCGCCGCCCGGCAGGCACGCCATGCCGCGCTGGCCGGGCAGCTGCGTGATGGCGAGTGGCTGTTGTTCGGCCACCATCGCGACGACCAGGTCGAGACCGTGCTGCTGAAACTGCTGCGCGGCGCGGGCCCGGAAGGGCTCGGCGGCATGCGCGTGCGGCGAGCGTTCGGTGCGGGCCAGCTGTGGCGCCCGCTGCTGGAGCTGCCACGATCCACGCTGCTCGACTACGTCGCCGCCCACCGGCTCGATTGCATCGACGATCCCTCCAATGCCGACACCCGCCTCGCGCGCAACCGCCTGCGCCACGAGATTCTTCCGGGGCTGCTGCGCTACTGGCCGCAGGCGCGCGACTCGATCCTGCACAGCGCCGCGCTGAGCCGCGATGCCGCGGACGCGCTGCGCAGCCAATGGCTCCCCGCGTTCGACGCCCTGCACGACCGCGCCAGCGGCAGCCTCGACCTGCCCGGCTGGCGCGCGTTGCCGCCCGCGCTGCGCGAACCGCTGCTCGACCACTGGCTGCACGGTCGCGGGCTGGCCGCCCCCGGTGCGGCGCAGCGTCGGCAGATCGAGCGCCAGTGCGATGCGCGTGCCGGCCAGTTGCCGTGCGTGCGCTGGGCCGGCACCGAGCTGCACATCTGGAAGCAGCGGTTGTGGGCCTTGCCGACGCAGCCGCCGATCGACCCCGACTGGCACCAGCACTGGAACGGTGAACCACTGGCCCTGCCGGACGGCGGCGAACTGGCGCTGACGGTGCCGACGGCCCGCCTGGAGCCCCCGCTGCACGTGTGCATGCGCCAAGGCGGCGAGCGCATTCGTCCGGCGGGCGACCCGCACACGCGCGAGTTGCGCAACCTGTTCCAGCAGGCGCAGATGCCGCCGTGGCGACGCGACGCCTGCCCGCTGCTGTATGCCGACGGCGAGCTGGTCGCCGTGGCCGACCGCTGGATCAGCGCCGGCGGCGCCGCACGGTTCGACCGCGCCGGCGCCCAGCCCCGCTGGCGCCCGGGACGCTGATCCAGGTCACGCCCGCGGCCGGCTGCGACGCCGCGCCGATTGATTCGCCCGCCGCGCTGCGCTAGCGTTGCTGGCCATGGCCAAGACCGCTCCCAAGACCGCTGCGCCCCCCGCCGATCCCGTTTCCGCCGCCGATTTCGAACATTCGCTCGACGAGCTGGAGCAACTGGTCACCCGGATGGAAGGCGGCGAGCTGAGCCTCGACGAATCGCTCGCCTCGTTCGAGCGCGGCATCGGCCTGTTCCGCCATTGCCAGCAGTCGCTGCAACAAGCGGAACTGCGCGTGCGCCTGCTGCTGGATCCCGATGCCCCCGACCGCGCCGAACCGTTTGAACCCGAACTCTGAGTCCGCCGAGCTCGGCCCCGCCCTGCAGTCGCTGGTCACCCGCGCGGAACGCGCGCTGCAGGACCGCCTGCCGCCGGCCGTGCACGATTCCGACCACCTGCATCGCGCCATGCATTACGCCGTGCTGGGCGGCGGCAAGCGGCTACGGCCGATGCTGGTCTACGCCGCCGGCCACGTGCTGGGCCAGGATGGCCCCGCACTGGACACCGCCGCCTGCGCGGTGGAACTGATCCACGCCTATTCGCTGGTGCACGACGACCTGCCCGCGATGGACGACGACGCGCTGCGTCGCGGCCGTCCGACCTGCCACGTGGTGTTCGGCGAGGCGATGGCGATCCTCGCCGGCGACGCCCTGCAGGCGCTGGCCTTCGAACTGCTGGCCGACGATGGCGCCGAGATCGACGCCAGCGTGCGCATCGCCATGCTGCAGACGCTGGGTCGCGCCTGCGGCGCCGAAGGCATGGCCGGCGGCCAGGCGCTGGACCTGGCCGCGGTCGGGCGATCGCTGGAACTGGCCGAGCTGGAATACATGCACGGCTGCAAGACCGGCGCCTTGATCCGCGCGTCGGTGCGGCTGGGCGCGCTGCTCGGCGGCGCCGATGCCGACGCACTGCTGGCGCTGGATCGCTACGCCAGCGCCGTCGGCCTGGCCTTCCAGGTGCGCGACGACATCCTCGACGTGGAAGGCGAATCGGCGGTGATCGGCAAGACCGCCGGCAAGGATGCGGCCGCGGCCAAGCCCACCTTCCCGTCGATCATCGGCCTCGACGCCTCGCGCGAGCGCCTGGCCGGCTTGACCGACACCGCCCTGGCCGCGATCGCGCCATGGGGCGAACGCGCCGCGCTGCTGCACGAACTGGCCCGCTACGCGGCGCACCGCACGCGCTGAACACCGGCAATGAAAAAGGCGGCCAGGGGCCGCCTTTTTTGCTTCGTTGCTTCCGGGCTACTTGATCAGGCGCAGGGTGAACGGGTAGCGATACGTCACGCCCTCGTTGGCCTTGATCGCGGCGATGATGGTGAACACCAGCCAGGTGATGCCGATGATGAACCACAGCGGGATCGCAATGATCAGGCCGATGCCGAACGTCATCACCGAAAGCAGGAACAGCACCACGAACGCGATCGCCACCGTGATGTTGAAGTTCAGCGCTTCCTTGCCCTGGTCGTTGACGAACGGCATGGTGTCCTTCTTCACCAGCCAGATCACCAGCGGGCCGATAAAGCAGCCCCAGCCACCACCCATCGCACCAGTGAGGATGGCGCCGAGCAGCGCGGACAGGTGCGCGAACATCGCCCACTGCCTTTCCTCGGGGGGCGGGACGCCGGGCGCGGGGTCGGTTGGCGCGGGCGGGATGACGGATTCGGG
Source organism: Rhodanobacter sp. (assembly GCA_049650465.1). GTDB lineage: Bacteria > Pseudomonadota > Gammaproteobacteria > Xanthomonadales > Rhodanobacteraceae > Rhodanobacter. The sequence continues at coordinate 49,992 of JBASAF010000028.1, forward strand.
TGGAACGCTCATGCGCATCTCCTTCGACGTCGAAGCTTGCCGGCCGCTTGCCGGTCATGCCGATGCTAGCAAGGCTCACGCCGCTTTGCCGCAAGAACCTGCCCGCGGACCTCGTGCAGGGCTGCGCTCCCGCAAAAACATGCGCGGTTATTCGCCGGCGACGGTCATGCGATCGAGCAGGATCGAACCGGTCATCACCTGCGAGCGGGCGTCGACGTCGGCGCCAACGGCGACGATCCCGGCGAACATGTCGCGCAGGTTCGCGGCGATGGTGATGCCTTCCACCGGATGCGCGATGCGCCCGTTCTCCACCCAGAAACCTGCCGCGCCGCGCGAGTAGTCGCCGGTGACGATCGAAACACCCTGGCCCATCACCTCGGTGACCAGCAACCCGGTACCCAGGCGCCGCAGCATGCCGGCGAAATCGGAAGCCTCGCCATCGGCCGCGCCCGGGGCCAGCACCAGGTTGTGCACCCCGCCGGCGTTGCCGGTGGATTCCATGCCGAGCTTGCGCGCCGAGTAGCTGCCGAGCATGTAGCGCGCCAGCACGCCGTTCTCGACCAGGGCGCTGTCGCGGGTGGCCACGCCCTCGGCATCGAACGCGGCCGAACCCTGGCCGCGGCGCAGGTGCGGCCGTTCGTCGATGTTCACCCATGCGGGCATCACCGGCTGGCCCAGATGATCGAGCAGGAAGCTCGCCCGCCGGTACAGCGAGCCGCCGCTGACCGCGCCAAGCAGATGACCGACCAGGCCGCGCGCGAGCTCCGGCGCGAATAGCACCGGACACTGGCGGGTGGAGAGCCCGCGCGCGCCCAGTCGTGCCAGGGTGCGCTCGGCTGCCTTGTCGCCCAGCTGTTTCGCGCTGATGAAGTCGCCCGCCGCGCGCACGCTGTCGTACCAGTAATCACGCTGCATGCCCTCCTCGTCGCCGGCGATCAGCGCCAGCGACAACGCGTGGCGGGTGCCGCGCTCGCGGCCGACGAAGCCGTGCGAGTTCGCGTAGACGGACAAGCCCTGCCCGGCCTGTACCGTCGCGCCATCGGAGTTGCTGATGCCCGCGTGCGCGCGCCCGGCATCCTCGATCGCGATGCCCAGCTCGATCGCCTGCGTGGTGTCGATGTCCCACGGGTGCCACAGGTCGAGGTCGGGGAAGGCGCTGGCCATGCGCGCGGCATCGGCCAGGCCGGCGGCGGGGTCGGCCTCGGTATGGCGGGCAATGGCGCAGGCCTGGTCCAGCGTGGCCTGGAGCGAGTCGGGATGGAGGTCCGCCGTGCTGGCCGAGCCCTTGCGCTGGCCGAAGTACACCGTGAGCCCGAAACCGCGGTCACGGGTGTGCTCGACCGTTTCCACCTCGCCGAGGCGCACATTCACGCTGAGCCCGATGTCGATGGTGGCGGCCACCTCGGCCTGGCTGGCGCCGGCGATCTGCGCGCGGCGGATCACGTCCTCGGCCAACCCGGCGAGTCGATCCAGTTCGGAGGTACTGCTGTCACGGCTGACCACGACTTCACTCACGTTGGGCTTTCCTGGGCATGGGGCGGGTAGAATAGGCGGTTCGCGATCGCCAGAGCCTCCACATGGGGGCGCAGCGGGAGAATGAAAGGAGCCATGGACCTTCCCGCATCACCTGTCCCGGGCATCTATCGCCACTACAAGGGCCAGCGTTACCGCGTGCTGGGCACGGCGCGGCACAGCGAGACGCTGGAGCCGATGGTGGTGTACCAGGCGCTCTACGGCGAACGTGGCCTGTGGGTGCGGCCAGCCGTCATGTTTGCCGAAACCGTTGATCTGCACGGCAGCCCGACCGCACGCTTTGCCCCGGAGCAGGCCGAAGCCGCCCTCGTCGGCGACACGCCTGACCACCCGTCCCCTGCCGGAATGAACCCGTGAGCCCCAGCCGCAGCCGCAACCAGAGCGAACTCGACGAACAGGAGTACGGCCCCAGCCGCACCCAGCAGCGACGCGAGGCACTGGCCGTGCTGGCACTGGCCAGCCAGCTGGTCGAGTTGCCGGCCAGCCGGCTGGCGCGGCTGGAACTGCCCGACGATGTGCGCCGCGAGATCGAGACCACCCGTCGCATCACCGCCCATGGCGCGCGCAAGCGCCAGATGGCTTTCCTGGCCAAGGTCATGCGCCGCTTCGGCGAGGAGGATTTTGCCGCCGTACGGGCCGAACTCGGCGAGAACCGCGAGAAGCAGCGCCAGGACACCGCCGCGATGCATCGCCTCGAAGCGATCCGCGACCGGCTGGTCGACGGCGACGACGCCGCGCTGGCCGAAGTGATCGCCGAGCATCCGCAGGTCGATCGCCAGCACCTGCGCTCGCTGGTGCGGCAGGCGCGACTGGAGCGCGAGACGCCGAACAAGCCGCCCCGCGCCTTCCGCGAAATCTTCCAGCTGCTGAAGGAACTGGCCCAGGACGCCGCCCCCCGCTGAGCACCCGCAGGTGCAGCGCCGGAGTGACGCATCACGCCCCGGAATGCGCACCGGCATCCGCGGCGACGGCGCGGCAAAGGGCTTGCTGCCCGCCACCGCGACCAATTGACGCGTGTACGGCGGCTGACATAGGCTGGCGGTCTTTCCCCACCGCCGCACGAGCCCTCGACCATGAGCCTGGAACTGCACATCACCCTCAGCGACGCTGACCTGAAACTGTTCGTCGACAGCATCTCCGAGGCGCGGAAACAGGTGGACACCGTGGACGCCGTGAGCATCATCGGCGCCGCGCGAAAGCTGCTCGAGGAAACCAACCGCACGGAACTGCCTGGCTTCGTGGCCAATCGCCTGAAACATCTCGACACCATGATCACCATGATCGAGGACGCCGGTTTCGCCCTGCCCGAGGAGGATCGCGAGAACGTGCTGGCCGCCCTGGCGTACTTCTCCAGCCAGGACGACGTCCTCCCCGACAATGTTCCCGTGCTGGGCTTCCTCGACGACGCGATCATGATCGAGCTGTGCATGCGCGAGCTGAAGTACGAGATCGAGGCCTACGACGACTTCCGTCGCTGGCGCGACGACGAGGCCACCCGCCGCGGCGAAAGCAAGGCCGGCCTGATGCTGAACCGGGTCGACTGGGCCGAAGCGCGCCGCGTCGAGGCCATCGAGCGCATGCACCGCCGCCGCCGCGAGGCTTATGCCGGCGGCAGCTGGACGCCGGTGCTGTTCAAGGTGCGCTGAGGCGCCACCATCTCAGCGACGAAGGGCGCCTCGGCGCCCTTCGTCGTTTCGGGGCAGCGCATCCGCACGCATCCGCAACGACGAAGGCCGGCAGTTTCCTGCCGGCCTTCGCGTGTCACATCTGGCGCCCGAAGCTGGACTCGAACCAGCGACCCCCTGATTAACAGTCAAGTGCTCTAACCAGCTGAGCTATTCGGGCGGGAGCTGCGTAGTTTGTCGACGCTGCGGTGAACTGTCAAGCCGCAGACGCCACGATCCGCTCCGCTCAGTGGGCCGCTCAGTGGGTGATTACCCTGTAGCAGGGCACGTACGCCGAGCCGCCCGGCAACTTCATGCGGTGCTGTTCCACGAAGGCCTGCAGCAGCTGGTCCAGCGCACGCATGATGTCGGCGTCGCCGTCGATGGCGAAGGGCCCTTCGCGCTCGATCGCCTGCACGCCCTCCTCCTTCACGTTGCCCGCCACGATGCCGGAAAACGCCCGACGCAGGTCGGCGGCAAGTTCGTGCCGGGGACGGCCGTGGCGGATCTGCAGCGCGCGCATCGCCTCGTGGGTGGGGCGGAACGGCTGCTGGAATTCCAGCGGGATCTGCAGCGCCCAGTTGAAGAAGAACGCGTCCTTGGTGTCGAGCCGGTTGTGGCGCACCTTCTCCAGCCCCTTGACCATCGCGCGCGCCACGGTCTGCGGATCGTCGACGATGATCTGGTAATGCCGCGCGACCTCGTCGCCGAGGGTCAGGCGCAGGAAGCGGTCGATCTGCTCGAAATAGGCAACCGAATGGCGCGGGCCGGTGAAGATCAGCGGGAAGGGTGTGCTGGCGTTGTCCGGGTGCAGCAGGATGCCCAGCAGGTACAGGATCTCCTCGGCGGTACCGACGCCGCCGGGGAACACGATGATGCCGTGGCCCAGCCGCACGAACGCCTCCAGGCGCTTCTCGATATCCGGCATGATCACCAGGTGGTTGACGATCGGGTTCGGGGATTCGGCCGCGATGATGCCCGGCTCGGTGATGCCGATGTAGCGGTTGTGCCGGCGCCGCTGCTTGGCGTGCGAGATCGTGGCGCCCTTCATCGGCCCCTTCATCGCGCCCGGGCCGCAGCCGGTGCAGATGTCCAGCCCGCGCAGGCCGAGCTGGTAGCCGACCAGCTTGGAATAGTCGTACTCCTCGCGGGAGATGGAGTGGCCACCCCAGCACACCACCAGGTTCGGGTCCACCTGCGGCTTCAGGATGCGCGCGTTGCGCAGGATCTCGAACACGCCCTGGGTCAGCGCGGAAGAGGGGTCGAGATCGAGCCCGAGCTGTTCCAGCTGGGTCGACACGTAGACGATGTCGCGCACGACCGCGACGAGCAGCTCGTTGATGCCGCGGATGATCTCGCCGTCGACGAACGCCTGGGCCGGCGCGTTCGAGAGTTCGATCTTCATGCCGCGATCCTGCTGCAGCACCTGGATGTCGAAATCGGGGTACTGCTCCAGCATCGCGCGCGGGTCGTCGCTGACGTTGCCCGAGGTCAGCACTGCCAGCGCGCAGCGCCGCAGGAGCGCGTGCAGCCCCGAGCCGCTGGCACCGCGCAGGCGGGCCACCTCGTGGCGCGAGAGCACGTCGAGCCCGCCGATCGGGGTGATGCGGGCGCTGACCGCGCCCGGTTTGCCGGCACGGCCGGCCTGGAAATCATTCATCCACAACTCTCCTGCCGCTGACGACGTGACTGCCTCATGCAGCGTCGTGGCGGGTTGCCAAGCATCCGCCGCGTGAATCACCCGGTCAAGACAACGGAAAGCCGGCGCCCTCGCGGGCGCCGGCTTCCAGGTCAAGCGCGAAACGGAACGGTCAGAAGGTGTACTTGACCGTCAGCAACACCGACCAGCGCTGGGCGAGGTCGTCGCCGAAGTTCACGTAGGTCGGGATCTCCCGCGGGCGGTAGTTGCCGTTGGCATCCGTGTAGTTGCTGCCGCCGATGTCATAGATGTACTTGCCGGTGGCCGTGTTCACGCCGTAGTAGTCCGCCAGCGCGCGACCACCCGGGAAGTTGACCCGCTTCTCGATGCCCCAGTGCTTGTTCAACAGGTTCGTGAAGTTGTACAGGTCCAGCTTCACGATGCCCTTGTTGCCCTTGAAGATGCCCGGGATCTCCTGGCTGAAGCTCAGGTCGATCTGGTTGATCCAGCCGGCGCGGTCGCCGTTGCGACCGGCAATGCCGCCCGCGTGGTCCTTCAGGTAGTCGTTGCGCTGGATGTACTCGTAGAACTGGGCGATCTTGTCCGGGTCGGTGCCGGCGCGGAACTCCACCTGGCCGGGCTTCGGAATGAAGACCAGGTCATTGCTGCGGCCGTCGCCATTGGCGTCGTTGCCGAACGCCCAGCTGTACGGCGCGGCGTTGTGGCCGTCGTACAGGATGCTGGCGCTGGTGGCGTAGTTGCCGAAGAAGCTGTGCTGCCAGTTCAGCGAGGCCAGCACGCGGCGCGGGATCGAATAGTTCGACGGGCTGGCCACGTTGTTGTTCGGGTTGACGATGTAGTTGTTGTTGTAGTTGGAGCTGGCCACGGACGAGGTGCCGGGGTTGACCTCGGTGGCGCGGCTCCAGGTGAACCCGACCATGCCGGTCCAGCTGTTGGAGAACGGCTTCTTCAACGAGAGCGCGAGGCTGTCGGCACTGCCGCGATGCGTGTTGGCCAGGTTGATCGTGCCGTCGGTGAAGCCCGGGTTGGCCAGGTAGCGGTTGCGCTGCCCATTGCCACGCGGGTCGAGCGAGATGTCCTTGTAGAAGCTCTCGCGCCCGTCGGGCAGGATCGCGGTGGCTGCACCGGTGTTGAGGTTCTGGAACAGGACCGCGTTGCGCACCTTGATGTGCTGGTAGTCGGCCGTCGCCACCAAGCCCCACCACGGCAGCTCCTTGTCCAGGCCGATGCTGAACTTCCACACGCTCGGGATGCGGAAACCGGGCGAGACCGTGTTCACCGTCTGCGCACCGCTGCCGGCGACGCCGTCATTCTGGTGCAGCGGATCGCTGCTGAAGGCGGGCACGTTGGTGCCGCTGCAAGGGGGGCTCAGGGTCGGGCCGCAGTTGAACTGTGTCTGCGTCATGCCCGAGTTGGAGTAGATGTTGCCGATCCACACCGTGGGCGGGTTGGAGACGAACAGGCCCACGCCGCCGCGCAGCTGGGTGGCGAGCTCGGTGTTGAAGTTGTAGTTGAACGACATGCGCGGCTGGATCACGCGATTGCCGTTGATCGTGGTCTGGTTGGTGCGCCCGAAGCCGCCTCCGGCCTGCGTGCCGGTGCGGGTGACCGGATCGTAGCTGCTGGCGATCGGATCGGCCGCGAACTTCGGGTTGTAGATCGGCTTGTCGCTGGTCAGCGGAATGTCCACGCGCACGCCGTACTGCACCGACAGGTTGTCGGTGACCTGCCAGGTATCCTGCAGGAACACGCCCCACTGCTTGACGTTGAAGCTGGCCGCCACGTCGTTCAGGCCCAGGCCGTCGGCCGGGCGATTGAAGCGGTACTGGTAGTAGTTGCCGGCCAGGAAGTTGTCCAGGCCGGAGGTGACCACACCGGTGACCGGATCGGTGCTGTCCTCGAACGTGTAGCTGCCGTAGTAGTTCTGCAGGAACAGGTTGTAGAGGTTGTCGCGCTCGTAATCGAAACCGCCCTTGATCGCGTGGTCGCCGGCGTAGTAGGTGCCGGCCCAGGCGAAGTTGGTGGTGCGGGTGCGCAGCACGTTGGCCTGGCTGGAGTACTCGGTGCCGAACTCCACCGAGGTGCCGTCATTGAACTTGGTGGGATAGACCCGCACGTCCGGGCTGGCCACGCCGTTGTACGGCCCGCGCAGCTGGTCGAACTTGGCGTACGAGAGGCTGGCCTGGCTGGAGAAGTTCTCCGACCAGTCGTCATAGAAATGCAGCGCGTAGCTCTTGTTGTCCACGCTGGTGGTGTACCAGCCGCTGGACAGCACCAGGTTGGTGTTGGTGCCGGTGATGACCGGCTTGGTTTCCTTGGTCTGGCTGTAGGTGAAGCTGGCGCGGTGGTTGTTGGTGATGTTCCAGTCGATCTTGCCGAGGTAGCGCTTGTCCTGCAGGTTGGTGTTGCCGCCGCCGTAGCCGCCCGGATCGCCCAGGCCCATCGACTTGGCCGCATCGAGCACCTGCTGCACCTGGGCCGAGGTCAGGCCCTCGATCGGCGTCGACGCGCCGGAATCCTCCGGGCCGTACGGGCTGCCCGCGCCAACCTTGACGCTCTTTTCGGCCGACAGGAAGAAGAACAGCTTGTCCTGGATGATCGGGCCGCCGACGGTGGCGCCACCGGTCCAGTTGCGGCTGAACGCGGTGTACTTCTCGTCGTTCTCGTTCTTGCCGATCATGTCGTCATTCTGGAAGACGTAGTAGACCGAGCCGTGGAACTCGTTGGTGCCGCTCTTGGTGACGGCGTTGACGTTGGCGCCCACGCCACGACGGATGGCGGTGTCGTAGTTGGCGGTGGAGATGTTGTATTCCTCGATCGTGTCCTGCGAGATCGGGGTGGACAGGGTCGGCAGGCCGTTCGCGTTCAGGCCGAACGGATCGTTGGCGCTGACCGAGTCGACGGTGACGTTGTTGTAGCGGCTGTTCTGGCCGATGGCAGAGAATTCGCCGCGCTCGCGGTCGGTGATCACGATGCGCGGGTCGAGGCGCACGATGTTCTGGATCGAACGATCGGGGGTCGGCGTCGCTTCGATCTCGCGTGCGGAGACGTTGGTCGAGATGCCCTTGTTGTCCGGGCTGAAGGTCTGCGCCAGCGCGCTGGCGGAAACCGTGACGCTTTCCAGGTTGGTGGCTTCCTTCGCGCTCGGGCCGGCCGGCACGACGAGGTTGATCGCCGATTCCTGCGCCAGCTGCAGGTAGACATTGTCCTGCTCGGCGGCCACCTGGCCGTCCCTGGAGACCTTGACGTCGAACGGACCGCCCACGCGCAGGCCCTGCGCCGCGTAACGGCCATCGGGGCCGGTGGTGACGACCTTGGTGGTACCGGACGGCTCGTGCACGATCGTCACCATGGCACCGGCCACCGGTTGACCGCTGCTGTCCAGCACGCGACCGGAGATCGCCGACGAGGTGACTTGCGCAAAGGCCGGCGCGGACGCCAGCAGTGCAGTGATGGCGAGCGGCAGCAGTTTGGCGCGAATTCGGCTGTTCATGTCTTGTTCGACCCTCGGGTTCACAACGAAGTGGGTTACGTCACGAAATCAAACGTGCTGCGACCCGGTGCGACCCGGGCCCCGTGGCAAATCGTTTGATGGTCCTGCTTGCTCCCGGCTCTGGGCTGCGTGAGCCCAAGCGGGCGGCGGGCAGCTGTCTCCCTCTGCCAACCAATTGTTAAATGATTTTAACGGCATTGTATGACACTTTCATGCCGCTGGCACGTCATCCCCGTGACCGCCGGAAGCCCCTCTGAAAGGCGGTTCAGGGCACCGAATGCAGGAACGACGCCACGCCGGACATGAACATCTGCACCGACAGGGCGATCAGCAGCATGCCCATCACGCGCTCCAGCGCGGTCAGTACGCTCTCGCCGAGCCAGCGGAACAGGTAGGTCGAGCTGAGCAGGATGATCGCGGTGGCCAGCCAGGCCAGCAGCAGCGCGAGCACCCAGTCCGCGGTGCGGCCGGGCTGGGTGTTGGTCAGCAGCAGCAGCGCGGCCATCGCCGACGGGCCGGCCACGCCGGGGATCGCCATCGGCACGATGAACGGCTCGCCCTGCCCCGGCTTGCCGAAGATGCCGCTGCCGTCGGCCGGCGGGAACACCATGCGGATGCCGATCAGGAACAGCACGATGCCGCCGGCGACGCTGATCGAGTCGGGCTTGAGCTGCATCAGGTGCAGGAACTGCTGGCCACCGAACAGAAACACCAGCAGCACGCCGAGCGCGATCAGCAGCTCGCGCACCATCACGTGGCGCCGGCGGCGCGGCGGCACGTCCTTGAGCAGGCTCAAAAAGATCGGGATGTTACCCAGCGGGTCCATGATCAGGAACAACATGATCCCCGCCGAGAGCGTGGTCATCTGTGCTTCCATCGCGACTCCGCCGTGGACTGTGGTCGGGTCATCAGCGCAGGTCCAGCACCGCGCCGCGTGCCGCGAGCGCCTGCGGACCGAGCAGGTACACGGCCGCGGCGGCGGTGGCGTCCGGCGTGGGCTGCTGCATGATGTCGTCCCCGAAGTAGGCCAGCCGGCGCAAGGCCGTGCGCATCGGCGCGGGCAGCAGCGCGTGCACGCGCAGCGGGGTTTCGTCCGTTTCCTCGTGGAGGATCGCCACCAGGCGCTCCAGCGCGGCCTTCGACACGCCGTAGCCGCCCCAATGGGCGCGCCGCAGCAGGTCGGGGTTGTCCAGCACGAAGACCACGGCACTGTCGGCCGCCCCGGTCAGCAGCGGCATGCAGGCCTGGGTCAGCGCGAAGGGCGCATTGACGTTGACGTGCATCGCGCGCAGCCAGTCATCGGGCCGCTGCATGGAGATCGGCGTGAGCCCGGTGAAACTCGCCGCGCAATGCACGATGCCGTCGAGGCGGCCGAGGTCGCGCTGCAGTCCGTCGGCCAGCGCGGCGTAGTCGCGCGGCGTGGCTACCTCCATGTCCAGCGGATGGATCACCGGCTCGGCAAGGCCCTCCTCGCGCATCGCGTCGTAGAGCTTCTCCAGCTGGCGCTTGCGCTTGCCGGTGATGACCACCGTGGCGCCGGCCTGGGTGGCCGCCCGCACCACCGCGCTGCCGAGTCCGCCATAGGCGCCGGTGACCAGCACCACGCGGCCGGCCAGGCTGCCGGCCTCGGGCTGCCAATCGGCGGGCAGGCGCGCCACGGGCAAGCCGCTCAAGAGGCCGCCCCCGCCACGTCGCTGGCCATGCGGCCCAATTCACCGGAGGACATCAGCTCCTCGATGATGTCGCAGCCGCCGATCAGCTCGCCGTTGATGAACAGTTGCGGGAACGTCGGCCAGTTCGCGAAGTGCGGCAGCGCGGCGCGGACCTGCGGATCGGCCAGCACGTTGACCGCGTGGAAAGTTGCGCCGGCCTTCTCGAGTGCCTGCGCCGCGCGACTGGAAAACCCGCACATCGGAAATTCCGGCGTGCCTTTCATGAACAGCACGATGGGATGCTCGGCCAGCAGCGCCTTGATGGGCTCGTTGATGTCCATGGTCGATGTTTCATCTTTACAATGCGGGCAAGCGGCTATTGTATCAGCCACCCGTCGGCCGCCAGTTGCCGCGCCGGCATCTTTCTCTCTCAGCAACACCCAAGGAGTCGCCCATGGCCATCGAACTTCCCCCGCTTCCGTACGAAAAGAACGCATTGGAGCCGCACGTCTCCGCCGAGACGCTCGAGTACCACTACGGCAAGCACCACCAGGCCTACGTGACCAACCTGAACAAGCAGATCGAAGGCACCGAGTTCGCCGATGCCAAGCTCGAGGACATCATCCGCAAGTCCTCCGGCGGCATTTTCAACAACGCCGCCCAGACCTGGAACCACACCTTCTACTGGAACTCGATGAGCCCCAACGGCGGTGGCGAGCCCTCCGGCAAGCTGGCCGACGCGATCAACAAGGCGTTCGGCTCGGTGGCCAAGTTCAAGGAGGAGTTCAGCAAATCCGCCGCGGGCAACTTCGGCTCCGGCTGGACCTGGCTGGTGCAGCGCCCGGATGGCTCGCTCGGCATCGTCAACACGTCGAACGCCGGCACGCCGATCACCGGCAGCGACAAGCCGCTGTTCACCGCCGACGTGTGGGAGCACGCGTACTACATCGACTATCGCAACGCGCGCCCGAAATACCTGGAGGCGTTCTGGAACGTGGTGAACTGGGATTTCGCCGCGAAGAACCTGGCCTGATCCCGCTGCTCGACGAAAAAAAGGCGGCGCCGGTGGCGCCGCCTTTTTTCATGCGAACTCTGCCGGAGCGAGCCCTACGGATGAGCGAGCGCCTGCAGCACCGGCTCGACTTGCGCCCCGCGCCCCAGCGCCTGCGCGATGTCGCGCAAGCGTGACGCCAACGTGGCGTTGTCCGGCGCACACACGGTGGCATGGCCCACCTTGCGTCCCGGCCTGGCCTGCTTGCCGTAGTCGTGCCAGTGGGCATCCACGCTCCGCAACACCGGCGCGGCGTCGGGCAGTTCGCCGATCCAGTTGAACATGGCCGCCGCGCCGCGCACCCCGGTGTCGCCCAGCGGCAGGCCGAGCACGGCGCGCACGTGGTTCTCGAACTGGCTGGCGTGCGCGCCCTCGATGGTCCAGTGGCCGGAGTTGTGCACGCGCGGGGCCATCTCGTTGCCCAGCAACTCGCCGTCACGCACGAACAATTCCAGTGCGAACACGCCGACGTAGCCCAGGCGCTCGGCCAGCACGCGCGCGTGCTCGTTGGCGCGTTGCTGCAGCGGGCCCAGATCCGGCGCCGGCGCCAGGCTCATCGACAGCACGCCGTCGACATGCCAGTTGCCGGTCAGCGGCCAGGCGCGGAACTCGCCGTCGCGCCCGCGCACGGCGATGATCGACAGCTCGCGCTCGAACGGCACGAAGGCCTCCAGGATCAATCCCGAGGTGGCCGCCTGGTCGCCCAGCGCCGCCCACGCCGCGTCCGCATCGCCCGCCGTGGCCAGCCGGAACTGGCCCTTGCCGTCGTAGCCCAGCCGGCGGGTCTTGAGGATGGCCGGCGCGCCGACCGCGGCCAGTGCCTGGTCGAGCTGCTCGCGCGAATCGACTGCCATGAACTCGGTGGTGGGCAGGCCGCAGGCGCGGAACAGGGTTTTCTCGGCCAGCCGATCCTGCGCCACGGCCAGTGCCTCGGGCGCCGGATGCACGGTCACCCGTTCGGCCAGCCAGTGGGCGGTGTCGGCCGGCACGTTCTCGAAATCGAAGGTGACCACGTCGACCCGGCGGGCAAACGCCTCCAGTGCCTCGCGATCGCCCCAGTCGGCCACCACCAGCGGGGCCACCTGCCCGGCGCAGGCATCGGCCGAGCCATCCACGACGAGGGAGGTCACCCCCAGCGGCGCAGCCGCCAGGGCCAGCATGCGGGCGAGTTGCCCGCCACCCAGGATGCCCACCACGGGCTGGCGATGGCCGCTCATGCGCGGGGATCCGGCTGTTCGAGCACCGCGCGGGTCTGGCGCGAGCGCCATTGGTCCAGCGCATCGGCCAATGTCCGGTCGTGCAATGCCAGCACCGCGGCGGCGAGCAAGGCCGCGTTGACCGCCCCGGCCCGCCCGATGGCCAGCGTGCCCACCGGGATGCCGGCCGGCATCTGCGCGATCGACAGCAGCGAATCCATGCCGTTGAGTGCCTTGGACTGCACCGGTACGCCGAACACCGGCAGACGGGTCTTGGCCGCCAGCATGCCCGGCAGGTGGGCGGCGCCGCCGGCACCGGCAAGAATCACCTGGATGCCGCGCCCGGTTGCCTGCTCGGCGTAGCTGAACAGCAAATCCGGCGTGCGGTGGGCCGAAACCACGCGGACCTCGTGCGCCACACCCAGCTCGGTCAGCACATCGGCGGCGTGCTGCATGGTTTCCCAGTCCGAGTGCGAACCCATCACCACGCCCACGCGTGGTGTTTCTGTGGCTGCTGTCATGGCCGGAATGTCCAAAAACCGCTATTGTACGGGCTTTCCCGGCTCGACACACCCGAACCCCCGATCATGGACAAGCGCCTGCTCGACATCCTCTGCTGCCCTGTCAGCAAGACTCCGCTGCGGGCGATGACGCGCCAGCAACTGGAGGCGCTGAACGAGGGCATCGCCGCCGGCAAGGTCGACACGGTCGCCGGCGTGCCGGTGCGCGAACGGGTGGCCGAAGCGCTGGTCACCGTCGATCGCAAGGTCATTTACCGCATCGAGGACGGCATTCCGGTGATGCTCCCCGAGGAAGGCATCGGGACCTTGCAACTGGTCGACTTTCCGACCGGCCAGGGCTAGCGAACCGTGGCGGGCCGGAACGGGCATGACAGGCGGCCGCGAATTGGCTTATTGTCGGCCTCTGCGCACCCCGGCCGGATCCGGCCGTGCGTGGCACAGCTCAGGGGAACATGGCGATGAACGAGGCCAATGAGCCAACCAGGGTAGTCAACTTGAGCCAGCGTCTGGACCCGTCCAGCGAGCGCGTGGGCGAACTGCTCAATGCGGTGCGCGGGATCGCCAACAAGCGCCTGCAGCAATGGGTGGGCAATGCCTTCGAGCAGGTCGACGACGCCTTGTTCGACCTCGCCGAGAAGGCCGAGAACAACGCCGCGCAGATGCATTACTTCGACGGCATGCGCGAGGTGCGCAAGCGCCGCCCCGGCATCGAGCGCAGCTTCCTGAGCGCGGTCGCGCGCAAGCTCAGCGACCTGGCCCACCCGGGCAAGGCCGCGGCGCCCGCACCGGCGCCCTCGTTCGGTGCCGCCGAGCTGACCCTGGTGGCCGAAAGCGATCTGGAAGAATCGCTCGCGATCACCAGCATGATCAGCAAGAACGACGCGCGCCTGGCGCGCGACCTGTTCGCGGTCAACCAGCGCCTGTCGGTGATCTGCGGCGGTTACAAGATCGACGACGCCAGCAACCCGGTGGCGCCGGCCACGCTGTCCCAGGCCTTCCGCGAAGCGCTGCAGGAACTCAGCGCGGACATGCGCGTCAAGCTGATCATCTACAAGCTGTTCGACCGCTACGTGCTGTCGCTGCTGGAGGAGCTGTACCAGGAGATCAACGGCGAGCTGGTGCGCGCCGGCGTGCTGCCACAGTTGCGCCACGGCGTGCCGCGCGGCGGCCAGGCCAGGGCTGGCAGCGCGACAGCCACGGCCGGCGCCGGTCCCGACGGTGCCGCCGCAGCCGGCATGGACGAGGGCGCGGAAATCTCCGACGACCTGCTGCACACCTTGCATGCGCTGTTCAGCGCGCGTCGCGGCGCCGGCGCGGGCGGCCGCGCGATGCGCGAGGGTGGCGCGGCGACGACTGCTTCGCTGCCCTCGGTCAACGAACTGCTGGGCGCGCTCAGCGTGCTGCAGAGCCAGATCGTCAGCAACAACGGCCCGGTCAGCTACGACGATGCCGACGAGGCCGCCGCGCTCAGCCGCGAAGTGCTGCAGCTGAAGACGCAACTGCTCACCCAGATCGGCGCCCTGCGCGGCGAGCGCCCCAGCCATGTGGCCAGCATGGACGAGGACACCATCGACCTGGTCGGCATGCTGTTCGAATTCATCCTGGAAGACCGCAACCTGCCCGCCGCGATGCAGGTGATGCTGGCGCGGCTGCAGATCCCCTACCTCAAGGCCGCGATCCTCGATCGCAAGATGTTCTCGCACCGCCAGCACCCGGCCCGCCGGCTGCTGGACAGCCTGGCCGAACAGGCCAAGAGCTGGTCGGAGGAATCCGACCGCGACCATCGCCTGCACGAGAAGGTGAAGTCGATCGTCGACCAGCTGCTGCACGATTTCGACGACGACATGGGCATCTTCGAGCGCCTGTTGACCGACCTGCAGCAGTTCCAGGACGTCAACAAGCGCCGCTCCGAACTTGCCGAGCAACGCGTGGCCGAATCGGCGCGCGGGCGCGAGAAGCTGGAGCAGGCCCGTCGCCGCGCGGCGCGCGAGATCCTGGAGCGCATCGGCAGCCAGAAGCTGCCCCCGCTGATCCACGGCGTGCTGGCACGCGCATGGGCCAACCACCTGGTGCTGACCCTGCTGCGCCAGGGCGAGGATTCGCCCGAGTTCAAGGCTGCGCTGCGCTTCATCGACGAGTTCATCGCCAGCACCCGCCCCGCGAATGACACCACCAGCCGCCAGGCCTTGCGGCAGATGCTGCCGGGCATCGAGCGCGCCTTGCGCCAGGGCCTGGCCAACGTGGCGTTCCAGGAGCAGGACGTCGAACGCCTGCTGGGCCAGCTGCATGCCTATTACCGCCAGCAGCTGGGCGAAACGCCCGCCGCGGATACCGCCGAAATCACCGCCGCGGCCGAGGAGGACGTCGCGATGCTGGCCATCCCGGACAGCATCCAGCCCGTGCTCGACCGCCAGGCGGCTCCGGCGGACATCCTCGAGGAGGAGGAGCTGGCCGAGGTTCCGCCGGACAGCCCGGAGTGGTACCAGGTGCAGGCGCTGCAGCCGGGCAACTGGCTCGAATTCACCCTGGCCGACGAACCACCGGCGCGGGCCAAGCTGTCCTGGATCAGCCCGATGAGCGGCCGCTACCTGTTCGTCAACCGCCGCGGTCTCAAGGTTGCCGATTACGCGCCGCGCGAACTGGCCAACCTGTTTGCGGACGGCAAGGCGCGCGTACTGGCGGCCAACGCCCTGTTCGATCGTGCGATGACCGCGATCGTCGGCAAGCTCAGCCAGGCCGGCGACGAGGCGCCCGCCGACGGCGCCGCCCCCACGGACACCGAATGACCGCCACCTCCCGTTTCGCGCCGCCTGCCGCCACCCAAATTGCCGCCGATGTCGAACGTGCCCTGGCCGAGGATCTGGGCCAGGGCGACGCCACGGCCACCCTGCTCCCGGCCGACGCGCGGGCGCAGGCAAGCCTGACCTGCCGGGACGCCGCCGTCATCGCCGGCAGTGCCTGGTTCGATGCCTGCTTCCGGCGGCTGGATCCCGCGGTGCAGATCGAATGGCTGGTGCGCGACGGCGACCGGGTCGCCCCCGGCACGTTGATCTGCACCCTGGCGGGGCATGCCCGCTCGCTGGTCACGGCCGAGCGTACGGCGCTCAACTTCCTGCAGCTGCTGTCGGCCACGGCCACCACGACCGCACACCACGTCGCCGCGGTGGCCGGCACGTCCGTGCGCGTGCTCGATACCCGCAAGACCGTGCCCGGCCTGCGCGTCGCCCAGAAATACGCCGTACGTTGCGGCGGCGGCCACAACCAGCGCATGGGCCTGTACGACGCGATCCTGGTCAAGGAAAACCACATCATCGCCGCCGGCGGCATCGCCGCGGCGGTGTCGGCCGCGCGCCAGCTGCACCCGGACCTGCCGCTGGAAGTGGAGGTGGAGAACCTCGACGAGCTGGAACAGGCGCTGGGGGCCGGCGTGGACCGCATCATGCTCGACAACTTCGAACTCGAGCAGATGCGCGAGGCCGTGGCGCGCACCGCGGGCCGCGTGCCGCTGGAGATCTCCGGCAACGTCGACCTGCAGACCATCGGCGACTTCGCCCGCACCGGGGTGGACTTCATCTCGGTCGGCGCGCTGACCAAGCACGTGCACGCGGTCGATTTATCGCTGCGCCTGCAACTGGTCTGAGCCTCGCCTTGCGCCCGCTCGGGCCCGCCCACACACTGGGGGCATGTCCGATTTCTCCGCCCTGGTCCTGTTGCTGGTGCTCGGCGCCACCGTGGGCTTGTGGCTGAAGCTCAGCGTGGCCCGCGAGCGCGCAGTGCGCGTGGCGCGGCTACAGTGCCGCCTGCACGGACTGCAGCTGCTGGACGAAACGGTGGGCCTGCGCGCGCTGCGCCTGCGGCGAGTCGACGGCCTGCGCCGGGTCGAGCGCGGTTACGGCTTCGAGGTCAGCATCGACGGGCACGATCGCGAGCCGGGCCGGCTGTGGATGATCGGCGACGCGCTGACCGACCTGAGCCTGCCGGTGATCGAGCCGTCGGTGGCCGCGGACACGCCCGATGACGGACTTGCGTCGGGCAAGGTCGTGGCATTGCGACCGCGACGGGTCGACCGGCAGCATTGAAGGCACCGGCTGCCCGTCGGGGCGGCGGACTACTTCACCACGCGCAGGTGCGGCCCCGAACGCCTGGGCTTGTCGCCCGAGTCATCGCTGGCGGGGGCCGGGCCATCCGGCGGCGGATCGGTCGGCGGGGTGTCGCCGCCTTCGCCCTCGGCCGGAAACATCATGCCCTGGCCGTTCTCCTGCGCATACAGCGCCAGCACGGCCTGCACCGGAATCTGGATCGCCTGGCTGACCCCGGAGAAGCGGGCCTGGAAACTGATCCAGTCGTTGCCGAGGTCGAGGTTGGCCACCGCACGGGTGGCCAGGTTGAGCACCACCTGGCCATTCTGGATCACCTGCGGCGGCACCCGCACGCCGGCCACGCCGGCATCGACCAGGATGTAGGGTGTCAGGTCGTTGTCGGAGATCCAGTCGTAGATCGCCCGCAGCAGATACGGGCGATTCGAAGTCATGGCGATGGCGTCATGCTTGCTCATGGCCAGGCCGCATGGCCTTTTCCTCGTCGGTCATGCTGCGCGCGAACCCCTGGCTGTGGAACAGGCGTTCGCCGTAATCGACGATCGACTTACCCTCGCGCCCCAGGTCCACGCCCAGCCACGGCAGGCGCCAGATCACCGGCGCGACCAGGCAATCGGCCAGGCTCATCTCGGGGTTGAGGAAGAACCGGGATGCCTTGAACAACGGCACGGTGGACAGCAGCTGCTCGCGCAGCCGCTTGCGCGCGGCGTCCGCGGGACGTCCGCCGGCGCGGATCTTGTCGACCTCCGGCAGCCAGTCCTTCTCGATCCGCACGGCGGCCACGCGCAGGCGCGCGCGCGACTGCGGATCGATCGGCATCAGGGGCGGGTGCGGGTAGCGCTCGTCGATGTACTCGCACACCACGGCCGTGTCGAACAGGGTCAGGTCGCGATCGATCAGCGTCGGCGTGCTGCCGTAGGGATTGAGGTCGAGCAGGTCCTGCGGCGGCCGGGCATGGTCCACCACCACTCGTTCGTAGCTGACCCCCTTGGCGGCCAGCACCAGCCGGGCGCGATGACACTGGATGTCATCGGCCGTGGTGTACAGCGTCAATGCGTTACGCAAGCGGGGGCTTTGAACCATGCGCGATTCCCCATCGGTGAGACAGACGCGGCGGCCCGTGGCCGCCGCTTCCGGAATTGCCTTGCGGCTTCAGTGGACGTCTTTCCAGTATTCCTTCTTGAGCAAGGCCGCCAGGAAGGTGAACAGGGCCAGGAACAGCAGCACCCAGATGCCATAGTGGTGCCGCTGCAACGCCGCCGGCTCGGAAACATACTGCAGGAAGCTGGTCAGGTCGCGGGTGGCCTGCTGGAACTGCGCCGGCGTCATCTTGCCGGGATGCGACAGCACCAGTTTCTCCACCGCCGCACTTTCGCCGTCCTTCGCCGGCTTCATCTGCGCGGTCTGCATGCCCTGGAGCTCCCACAGCGGGAACGGCATCGCGGCATTGGGCAGGGTGGTGTTGTTCCAGCCGATCGGGCTCTTCGGATCCAGGTAGAACGTGTTGAGGTAGGTGTAGACCCAGTCCGCACCCTTGGCGTCCACTTCCAGCGAGAGATCCGGCGGAGCCTTGCCGAACCAGGTACCGGCCAGCGCCGCGGGCATGTGCGAGACCACCGGTTCCTGGAACTTGGCGCCGGTGAAGTTGAGGTTCTTCATCACCTCGTCTTCGGTCAGGCCCAGGTCTTCGGCCATGCGCGAATAACGCACGTACTTCAACGAGTGGCAGCCGACGCAGTAGTTGAAGAACAGCCGCGCGCCGCGCTGCAGCGAGGCCTGGTCGCGCACGTCGGCGCCGGACTTCATCAGCTCGACCTTGGCGCCTTCGGCAGCGTGCGCCGGCAAGCTGCCGACGAACAGGCCAAGCACCAGCGCGATGCCGGAAAGGAAATGCTTCATCGTCGTTGGCAGCTTAGTCATGCGTGGTCACCCGATCCGGAACCGGCTTGGTGGTCTCCCAGCCGAAATAGGTATAGGCCCAGAGGAAAACGAAGAAGCCGAAGTACAGCAGCGTCATCAACCGGCCGAACAGGTTTTCCCAGAAGGTGAGGTCGACATTGCCGAACCACGCCGGGATGACCTCCGCCGTGATGCCCGCGCCGACCGCGCCGAGCCCGAAGAACGCAAGCACGAAGACTGCCAGCGCCACCTTGTAGCCGGTGCCGCGGTAGCGCACCGACTTGACCTTGCCGCGATCGAGCCAGGGCATCGCGAACAGCACCGCGATCGCGCTGAACATCGCCAGCACGCCCCACACGGCCGAGCCGAGGAAGGACGGGATCATGCGCACGATCGCGTAGAACGGGGTGAAGTACCACACCGGCTTGATCTCCGGCGGAGTCAGCAGGTTGTTGGCCGGGATCGCGTTGTCATGCTCCAGGAACCAGCCGCCGAAGGTCGGCGCGAAGAAGATGATGAACGCGGCGATCAGCAGGAAGAATCCCACGCCGACCAGATCCTTCACCGTGTAGTACGGATGGAACGGAATACCGTCGGCGGGCTTGAGCGCATCCCAGCGGTTGCCCTTGGGACCCTTCTTGATCTCCACGCCGTCCGGGTTGTTCGAGCCCACCTCGTGCAGCGCGGCAATGTGCAGCACCACCAGCAACAGCAGCACCAGCGGCAGGGCGATCACGTGCAGCGCGAAGAAGCGGTTGAGCGTGGCGTCGCCGGGCAGGAAGTCGCCCATGATCCACTGCTCCAGCCCCGAGCCGATGTAAGGCAGCGTGCCGAACAGCGAAATGATCACCTTGGCGCCCCAGAACGACATGTTGCCCCACGGCAGCACGTAGCCCATGAAGGCCTCGGCCATCAGCACCAGGAAGATCAGCATGCCGAGCAGCCACACCAGCTCGCGCGGCTTCTTGTACGAGCCGTACATGAGGCCGCGGAACATGTGCAGGAACACCACCACGAAGAACAGCGAGGCGCCGGTGGAGTGCATGTAGCGGATCAGCCAGCCCCACTCCACGTCACGCATGATGTACTGCACCGAGTCGAAGGCTCCCGCCGCGCTCGGGGTGTAGTTCATGGTGAGGAAGATGCCGGTGACGATCTGGTTGACCAGCACCAGCAGGGCCAGCGAACCGAAGTAGTACCAGAGGTTGAAATTCTTCGGCGCGTAGTACTCGGTCATGTGCGCGCGGTACATCGGCGCCATGCCGGGGGCGCGCTCGTTGACCCACTCGCCGATGTTGCTGAATACGTTGGCCATCAGCCAGCCTCCTTCGGATCAACGCCAATCTGCACGGTGGTGTCGTCCACGAAGTGGTACGGCGGAACCTGCATGTTCTTCGGCGCCGGCACGTTCTTGTAGACGCGGCCCGCGATGTCGTAGCGCGAGTGGTGGCAGGGGCAGTAGTAGCCGCCCTTCCAGTTCGGGTCGAACGGCTCGGGCTTGATCTCGCCGTAGAAGTCGGGCACGCAACCCAGGTGGGTGCAGATGCCGATCATCACCAGCCATTCGGGCTTGATCGAGCGCGTCTCGTTCTGCGCGTACTTCGGCTGCTGCTCGACCTCGGACTTCGGATCGACCAGCAGCGGATCCTCCTTCGGCAACTGCGCCAGCTGGGCCGGCGTGCGGTTGACGATGAAGACCGGCAGGCTGCGCCAGGCCACGATGAGCTGCTGGCCCTTCTCGATCTTCTTGAGCGACTGGGTGACCGGAGCGCCCGCGGCCTTGGCCCGCGCGCTGGGCTCCCACGACTTGATGAAGGGCACCGCCGCCGAGACGACCCCGATGCCACCCACCACTGCGGTGGTCGCGGTCAGGAATCGGCGGCGGCCGTGATCGACGACTTCGTTCGCCATCAGGCTCTCCGGTACTTGCAAGGACATGCCAGGACGGGGTTTCTGGCCCCGCAAAAATCGCGTTAGTGTAGCGTCAGGGGCCGCCCCGTACAATAAAGCGGATGCCTGCCGGCCTGGTCCGGCACTTGCCCAGCCACGACTCGCCGGAACGTTCTACCCGACATGAAACATGCCGCCGGCACCCTTGCGTTCATTGCCCGCTTCGTCATCCTCGGCCTGGCGCTGGCCTTCGTGATCGGCCTGTTCTGGCCCGGTAGCGGCGAACGCCTGCGCGAGCGCTTCGGGCTTGCTCCGGCGGGGGTGGCGCAGGCGCCGCGCGACCAGGCCGGCGCGGCTCCCGCCTCCTACGCGGACGCGGTGGCCGCCGCCGCACCGTCGGTGGTGAACATCTATGCCAACAAGATCATCACCGAGCAGGCGCTGCGCATGTACGACAACCCCGTACTGCAGCAGCTGTTCGGCGGCCAGCCGACGACCTACCAGCATCGCGAGCAGACGCTGGGCTCGGGCGTGATCGTCAGTGCCCGCGGCAGCGACTACGTGCTGACCAACAACCACGTGATCGCCAATGCCGCCGACATCCAGGTGCTGCTGTACGACGGCCGCATCGCCAAGGCGCGGCTGGTCGGCTCCGACCGCGAGACCGACCTGGCCGTGCTGAAGATCGACGCCAGCAACCTGCCGGTGATCCACATGGCCGACCCCAGCCAGTTGCGGCCCGGCGACGTGGTGCTGGCGATCGGCAACCCGTTCGGCCTCAATCAGACCGTGACGATGGGCATCGTCAGCGCGATCGGGCGGCAGTTGAACAGTTCCAGCGCCGAAGACTTCATCCAGACCGACGCGGCGATCAACCTGGGCAACTCCGGCGGCGCGCTGGTCAACACGCAGGGGCAACTGGTCGGCATCAACACCTTGCTGATCGGCAAGGGCCAGGCCGCCAACGCCGAGGGCATCGGCTTCGCCATCCCGGTGGCCACCGCCACCAAGGTGCTCGACCAGCTGATCACCACCGGGCACGTGGTGCGCGGCTGGCTCGGTGCCGACTACGCCTTCGTGCCGGTGGCGGCGGACAGCGGCCTGCCGGCCGCGGCGCGCGGCGCGCAGGTCATCGCGGTGTACTCCGGCGGTCCGGCCGCGCAGGCGGGGATCAAGCCGCGCGACATCCTGCTGCGCATCGGCAACGACGACATCCTGGGCCCGGCCGACCTGCGCCGGCGCGAGGCCACCCTCAAGCCCGGCAGCCAGGTGCAGATCTCCGGCCTGCGCGACGGCACGCCGTTCAAGACCACGGTCACCCTGGCCCAGCGTCCGCCGATGGATGGATCGCTCTCCAGCCAGCCCTGAACGTCAACCCGGCCCGCGCGAGGCCAACGGCGGATGGATCGCCGCGCCGTAACGCTTGCGCAGGGTTTCCACCCGTTCCACGTACACCTGCGTCTCCGCATACGGCGGCACGCCCTTGTAGCGTTGCACCGCGCCCGGTCCGGCGTTGTACGCGGCCGCGGCCAGCCGCTCGTTGCCGTCGAAGTCGCGCAGCAGCAGGCTCAGGTAGCGGGCGCCGCCGCGAATGTTCTGGGCCGAGTTGAAGGCATCCAGCACGCCCATGTCGCTGGCCGTGCCGGGCATCAGCTGCATCAGCCCCTGCGCCCCCTTGAGCGACAGCGCACGCGGGTTGAACGCGCTCTCGGCATGGATGATCGCGCGCAGGAACGCCTCGTCGACGCCGTACTCGATGCTGGCCGCGCGGATCGTGTCGGCATAGGCGTCGAGGTTGAGCGCCACGCGATCCCAGCGGATCGTCGAATGCAGGTTGCAGGCCACGCAGGTGGAGATGTAGCTGAACAGCATGGTCACCGCGCGACCCTTGCCGCCGACCGGCCGCAGGTTGGTGTATTCCACGCTGCCGTCGGCGCGCACGATGCGATAGACCGAACCGCGCAGCACGCGGTCGCCCGTGGCCGCCACCTTGGGCGCGGCCGGCGCGGCGTCGGCGCGGGCCTCGCGATACTGCCACTGGCCCGGCGTGCCGGCCGCCCGGGCCGCCAGCGGCAGCCTGGCCGTGCTGACCACCGAACTGCCCACCGCGGCCAGCGATTCGCGCTGCACCCGTGCCGCTTCGCGGGCCTGCGCGGTGCTCAGCGCGCCGCCCTGCACGCGCGCCAGCGACACCGGCCGGGCGCCATCCGCCGCAAGGCTGCGCGCCGTGGTCGCCACCTGGCCGCTGACCCCGGTCAACGAGCTGCGCACGGTCGGCGCGGCCCGGCGCCCCGCTTTCGGCCCGGCATAGCTGCTGATCGCGCGGCAGCCGTGATAGCCCGCCCGCTCGCTGCTGTATACCGTCTCGCCGCTGCTGCCGGTGCACTGGTACAAGGTTCCGGCGCGAGCCGCCGTGGCCAACAGGCAGGCAGCCAGCAGCGCGACCCCGAGAAGGATCGGACGCAAGGGGAAACCGCGAACAGGCCGATCGACGCGTCCCCCGTGACTGGCGGCACCGGACATGGGCGCAGTGTGCCGCCACGCGCGGCCAGCGCCAAGTGCGCAGGTCTCATTCCCCGATCATGACCGGGGCCGCACGGCGGGCGCCGCGGCCGCCGCAAGTGCTTGATCTGGCAGGCCCACGGCCCGCGCAGTACACTGCGCGGTTTCGCGGATCGCGCATCCGCCCTGCATATCGATGGTACCCACGCGATGAGCGGCAAGCTTTTCATCAAGACCCACGGCTGCCAGATGAACGAGTACGACTCGGCCAAGATGGCCGACGTGCTGAAGGCCTCGCACGGGCTGGAACTGACCGAGGACGAGTCCGAGGCGGACGTGATCCTGATCAACACCTGCTCGATCCGCGAGAAGGCCCAGGAAAAGGTGTTCAGCCAGCTCGGCCGCTGGAAACAGCACAAGAAGGAGGGCAAGCCGGTGCTGATCGGCGTCGGCGGCTGCGTGGCCTCGCAGGAGGGCGAGGCGATCGTCAAGCGCGCGCCCTACGTCGACCTGGTGTTCGGCCCGCAGACCCTGCACCGCCTGCCCCAGCTGATCGAGGCCCAGCGCGCCAGCGGCAAGCCGCAGGTGGACATCAGCTTCCCCGAGATCGAGAAGTTCGATTGCCTGCCGGAACCGCGCGCCGAAGGTCCGACCGCGTTCGTCTCGATCATGGAAGGCTGCTCCAAGTACTGCAGCTACTGCGTGGTGCCGTACACCCGCGGCACCGAGATCAGCCGTCCGTTCGACGACGTGCTGGTGGAAGTGGCCCAGCTCGCCGCACAGGGCGTGCGTGAGGTGAACCTGCTGGGCCAGAACGTCAACGCGTACCGCGGCCCGACCCACGATGGCGGCATCGCCGACCTGGCCGTGCTGATCCATGCCATCGCGCAGATCGACGGCATCGGCCGCATCCGCTTCACCACCTCGCATCCGCTGGAGTTCTCCGACTCGCTGATCGAGGCCTATGCCAACGTGCCGCAGCTGGCCAACTACCTGCACCTGCCGGTGCAGGCCGGCTCCGACCGCATTCTTTCGGCGATGAAGCGCGGCTACACGACGCTGGAGTTCAAGCAGAAGATCCGCAAGCTGCGCGCGGTGCGGCCGGACATCTGCGTGTCCACCGACATCATCGTGGGCTTCCCCGGCGAGACCGACGAGGATTTCGAGAAGACCATGAAGCTGGTCGAGGACATCGGCTTCGACCAGAGCTTCACCTTCATTTTTTCCCCGCGCCCGGGCACGCCGGCGGCGAACCTGGCCGACGACACGCCGATGGCCATCAAGCACGAGCGCCTCGCGCGCCTGCAGGCCGCGATCAACGCCAACGCGAAGCAGATCAACGAGGCGATGGTCGGCTCGGTGCAGCGCGTGCTGGTGGAAAAGCCCAGCACGCGCAATCCGAACGAACTCAGCGGGCGCACCGAGAACATGCGCTACGTGAACTTCGCCGGCGACGCCCGCCTGATCGGCCAGTTCGTCGACGTGGTGGTCACCGACGCGATGACCAACTCGCTGCGCGGACGGGTGAAGCTGGCCGACGACGTCGCCGCGTAGGGCGGGCACCGCCCGCCGCGGTTCCGGCGCACGCTCTCCGCGTCGTTGCCGCAGGAGCGCAGCTCCTCAGTCCAGCCGCTTGCGGAAGCGCGCGATCGCCAGCGCCATCATCACTCCGGTGAACACCGCCAGCGTGAGCACGTCGCCCCACATCTCCCACAAGCCCGCGCCGCGCAGCATCACGCCGCGGATCAGGCGCAGGAAATGGGTCAAGGGCAACACCTCGGCGATCCACTGCACCAGCTTCGGCATGCCCGCGAACGGGAACATGAAGCCGGACAGCAGGATCGACGGCAGGAACACGAAGATCATCATCTGCATCGCCTGGAACTGCGACTGCGCGCGGGTGGAGATCAGCAGGCCCAGGGTGAGGTTGGCCAGCACCAGCAGGCCCGACGCCAGGTACACGTCGAGCACGCTGCCGCGGATCGGCACGTCGAACAGCCACATGCCGAGCGCCAGGATCACGCTGGTCTGCACCAGGCCGATCACCACGTAGGGCAGCACCTTGCCTACCATCAGCTCGGCACTGGTCAGCGGCGTGGCGATCAGCAATTCCATGTTGCCGCGCTCGCGTTCGCGCACGATCGCGATGGCGGTGAACAGCACCATCGTCATGGTCAGGATCACGCCGATCAGGCCGGGCACGATGTTGACCGCCGAACTGCGCTGCGGGTTGTACAACGCGACCACGCTGATCCGTGCGGCCGCCGGGGTGCTGCTCGGCGGCGCGCGGACATCCGGCGCCGCACTGTCGATCGGCACCTGGATCAGTTGCGCGGCGGCGCCCTGCACCGCGGTGTCGCTGCCGTCGACCAGCACCTGGGCCACCTGGCGGCCGTCGATGCGGCGCCGCTCGAAATCGGGCGGCACCACGATGCCGATGCTGATCTTTCCGCGCCGGATCATCGCCATCAGTTCCTGCGGCGTGTCCGCCCGGGCCACCGGCGCGACGACACCGCTGGCCAGCATGTCCATCACCAGTGCCCGCGAGCCGGCGGTGTTGGCCTGGTCGGCGATGCCGGTGGCGAGCCCCCGCAGATTGGTGTTGATTGCGTAGCCGAACAGCACCAGCTGGATCACCGGGATGCCCACGATCATCGCCAGCGTGACGCGGTCGCGGCGCATCTGGCGCAGCTCCTTGACCACGATCGCCCACAGCCGGCGCCAGTTCACGCGGCGCGCTCCCCGTCCGCGCCCTCGCGCGTGGCGGCGACGAAGACGTCCTCGAGGTTGGGCCGCGCGGGCGCCACGTCGGCCTTCGACCCGGCCGCCACCAGCGCCTTGTGCATCCCTTGGGCCGCTTCGCCGGCGCCTTCCGCGACCAGTACGCGCAGGGTGTTGCCGACCTGGGCCACGCCGAGCACGCCCGGCACGTCGACCAGCGCGCGCCGGGCCGCGCGCGGGTCCGCCGTGTCGACGACGAAGGTACGTCCCTCCAGTCTGGCGGCGAGTTCGCCCGGCGTGCCGTCGGCGACCAGCGCGCCGCGGTCGAGGATGGCAAGCCGGTGGCAACGCTCGGCCTCGTCCATCAGGTGGGTGGACACCAGCAAGGTGGTGCCGATGTCAGCCAGCTCGAACAATTTTTCCCAGAAGTCGCGGCGCGATTCCGGATCGACCGCGCTGGTCGGCTCGTCCAGGAACAGCAGTTCCGGCTCGTGGATCACCGCACAAGCGAGTGCGAGGCGCTGCTTCTGGCCCCCGCTCATGCTGCCGGCCAGCTGCCGCTGCCGATCGCCGAAGTGGTACTGCTCGATCAGTGCGTCGATGCGGCTCTTCGTCCTCGCTTTCGGCACGCCCTGGATGGCGGCCAGGAATGCCAGGTTCTCGCGCACGCTCAAGTCCTCGAACAGCGAGAACTTCTGCGTCATGTAGCCGATGTGCGGGCGCAGTTCCTCGGCCTGCGCCGGGATCTTCAAACCCAGCACCTCGATCTCGCCCCCGCTCGGCGTCAGCAGGCCGCACAGCATGCGGATCGTGGTCGACTTGCCGGAGCCGTTGGGGCCGAGGAAGCCGTAGACCCGCTTCGACGGCACGTCGAGGTCGACGTGATCGACCGCGACCAGCTTGCCGAAGCGCCTGGTCAACCCGCGCGCGCGGATCGCCACGCCGTCGGCGGCGTCGGTCATTTCGCGGACCCGTGGAACTCGACCCGCACCGGCAGGCCGGCAGGAAGCCCGGCCGCGTCCGCACCCAGGGCCACTTCGGCCAGGTAGCTCAGCCGCGCCGCGTCGTCGCCGATCAGCGCGTAGTACGGGGTGAAGTCCGGTTCGCTGCGGATCATCCGCACCTTGCCGGCGTACGGCTGGTCGCGACCGGCCACGAATACCTGGATCGCATCGCCGACGTGCACGCCCGCACGCTGCTGCACCGGCACGTAGATGCGCGCGTAGGGAGCGTCGCCGACCAGCAGGATCGCCAGCGGCGCGCCCACCGGGGCCTGGTCGCCCAGCTTGTACGGCAGGCTGTCGACCCGGCCGGCGCGCGGCGCCACGATGGCCAGCTTGCCCAGCAACACCTGTTGCGCGTCGACTTGCGCCTGCGCCGCCGCGACCGCTGCGCGTGCCTGCGCGAGCTGTTCCGGGCGCGTGCCGTGCAGCAACTCGTCCAGCGCCGCGCGGGCCGCGGCCAGCTGGCCGTCCGCATTGCCGGCCGCGGCGCGGGCGCGGTCGAGATCGGCCGCCGCCACGTAGCTCTTGCCCTTCAGCGGCAGCAGGCGGGCGTAGTACGCGCGGGCTTCGCGCGCCTGCGCCTGCGCCGCGGCCAGGTTGGCGCGGGCCCTGGCGATGTCTTCGCTGCGCGGTCCGGTCCGCCGTTCGGCCAGCACCTCGCGCTGCTGCTGCAGTTGCGCCTGGGCGGCGGCGAGCTGGGCGCGGGTATGCGCGGGGTCCAGCTGCAGCAGCGGTTGGCCCGCCTTGACCTGCCCGCCCTCGCGCACGTCGATCGCCACGATGCGCTCGGCGGCCGGTGCCGGCAGGGTGATGCGGTCGAACTCGAGCGTGCCCAGCGCCTGCGGTGGCTGTTGGCCGCAACCGGCCGTGGTGACGAGCATCAGTGCCGCGAGGGAGCGGTACAGCAGCGCTGCGGTCTTCATGCGACGTCTCCCGGCTTCGCCGTGCCGATGCCGTGTTCCAGCAAGGCCAGCGTGTGTGTGAGCATGAGCTCGGGCCCCAGCTTTTCGGCACCGAAGGCACGTCGCCAGATCGGTGCACCGGCGGCGGGAAACAGGGTCAACCCCACCAGCGAGACGACCAGCAGGCGAGGGTCCAGCGCCGCATTCAGCCGTCCATCCGCCTGCGCCGCCGCGAAGCGTTGTGCCAGCAGCTGCGGCACGCCCGGCACGGCCCGGGTGAACAGCACCTCGCGCAGGGCGCCGCCCTCGCACAACACCTCGCGCACCCACAGCGGCGGCAACCAGGGATGATCCGCCACCACCTCGCTGATGCCGCCCACGAACGCACCGATCAGCGCAACCGGGTCACTGCCGAGCTGCTCCAGCCGGGCGCGCAGTGGCGTCAATGCCGGCAGCAGTCGCTCATCGATCACCGCCTGCAGCAGTCGCTGCTTGTCGCCGAAGTAGTAGTGCAGCATCGCCGGCGTGACGTTCGCATCCGCGGCAATCGCCCGCAGCGAGGTGGCGGCGACGCCGGTTCGCGCGAACTGGCCGATCGCCGCATCGAGCAGGCGCTTGCGCAGGTCCTGATCCTCGCCAGCGGGACGACCGGCACGACGCCCCACTTTTGCCCGTTTGCCCGAAGCAGCCATGCGCTGAAATTAATTCATTCATTAATTATTTTCAAACCCCCGTGGCGGCAAGGCGCCCGGCGTGGCTCTTCCGGCAGCGGCGCGCTACTCTCGCGCCTCTATGAGCCCACTCAACCAGCGCGATTTCACCCTCGATCCCGAAGACAACGCCCGCCTCGCCAACCTGTGCGGGCCGTTCGACGAACACTTGCGCCAGGTCGAGCTGCGCCTGGGCGTGGAGATCAACCATCGCGGCAGCATCTTCCAGGTGATCGGCGAGGACGCACCGGCCAGGGCCACCGAGAAAGTGCTGCGCACGCTGTACGCCAGCACCGAAGCCGAAGCCCTGACCGGCGCGAAGATCAACCTGCAACTGGCCGAATCGGGCATCGACGCGATCACCGAGGCGGCCGCCGAAGGCGCGCAGGAAGTGGTGATCAAGGTCAAGCGCGGGGTGATCAAGGGCCGCGGGCCCAACCAGGCGCGCTACCTGCACGCGATCGCCAGCCACGACATCAACTTCGGCGTGGGTCCGGCCGGCACCGGCAAGACCTACCTCGCCGTAGCCAGCGCGGTCGAGGCGCTGGAGGCAAACCGGGTGCAGCGGCTGATCCTGGTGCGCCCGGCGGTGGAGGCCGGCGAGAAGCTCGGCTTCCTGCCCGGCGATCTTTCCCAGAAGGTCGATCCCTACCTGCGCCCTCTGTACGACGCGCTGTACGAGATGCTCGGCTTCGAGAAGGTGGCCAAGCTGATCGAGCGCAACGTGATCGAGATCGCCCCGCTGGCGTACATGCGCGGGCGCACGCTCAACGATTCCTACGTGATCCTCGACGAGGCGCAGAACACCACCGTCGAGCAGATGAAGATGTTCCTGACCCGCATCGGCTTCGGCACGGTGGCGGTGATCACCGGCGACGTCACCCAGGTCGACCTGCCGCGCAACACCCGCTCGGGCCTGCGCCAGTCGATCGAGGTGCTGCGCGGCGTCAGCGGCATCAGCTTCACCTTTTTCACCTCGCGCGACGTGGTGCGCCACCCGCTGGTGGCCAAGATCGTGCGCGCCTACGAGGCGTTCGAGGAAACAGCCGGGAATGGGGAATCGGGAATCGGGAATGGGAAAGAACCAAACCCGTTGCCTTGAGTCGCATCGCCATCACGGAAACTCGCCATGCCTCGCTCCGCTCTTCCGAATCCCGAATCCCAAATCCCGAATCCCGTTGTTGTCCACGTGGGCTACGCGGTGCCGCGCGCCGGCCTGCCCGCGCCGGCCAGCTTCCGTCGCTGGGTCGAGGCCGCGCTGCGCGGCGCGAAACGGCGCAAGCGCACCGAGCTGGCGATCCGCATCGTCGACACCGACGAAGGCCGCGCACTGAACCGCGACTACCGCGGCAGGGATTACGCCACCAACGTGCTGTCGTTCCCCGCCGAACTGCCGCCGGGCGTGGACCTGCCGCTGATCGGCGACCTGGCGATCTGCGCCCCCGTGGTGTCGCGCGAGGCCGCCGAACAGGGCAAGAAACCGCGCGACCATTGGGCCCACCTCACCGTCCACGGCGTGCTGCACCTGCTGGGCCACGACCACATCGTCGAGGCCGAGGCCGAGGCGATGGAAGCGCTGGAAAGGCGCATCCTCGCCGGTCTGGGCATCGCCGACCCCTACACCTGAATCCCGCAGGCGCCGCAGGGCGGGCACGGCCCGCCAGCCTTTCGCCGCACGACGATGGCGGGCCGTGCCCGCGCTACGCGCCCCGCGTCCACCGGTGTTTGCGGGAGCGCAGCCTGTGCGCTCCTGCCGGGCATCGAAGGATTTTTCCGCTAGAATCAAGCTTCCGCCCGCGTTTGGGCCGATTTCCAAAGAGTGATGAACGACGACCCTGGCAGTACAAGCGGCCCGGCCCACCGTACCTGGTGGGATCGACTGGGCCACCTGTTTTCCGGCGAGCCGCGCAACCGCAACGAGTTGCTTGAAGAGTTGCGGGCAGCCCAAAGCAACGGGCTGCTCTCGGTGGACACCCTCACCATGGTCGAGGGGGCGATCAAGGTCACCGAGCTGGACGTCGACGACGTCATGGTGCCGCGCGCGCAGATCGTGATGCTTGCGGCGGATTCCTCCCTGCCCGACCTGCTGGCCACCGTGGTCGAATCCGGCCACTCGCGCTTCCCCGTGCATGGCGAGGACAAGGACGAGATCCTCGGCATCCTGCTGGCCAAGGATCTGCTCAAGTACTTCGGTGCGGCCGAACATTTCGACGTCCGCGCGATCCTGCGCCCGGCGGTGCTGATCCCGGAGTCGATGAAGCTCAACGTGCTGCTGGAGGAGTTCCGCCTGAGCCGCAACCACATGGCGCTGGTGGTGAACGAGTACGGCGGCGTGGCCGGCCTGGTGACGATCGAGGACGTGCTGGAGGAAATCGTCGGCGAGATCGACGACGAGCACGACGACGAGGAAGAGCCCGAGCTGATGCACGAGCAACCCGGCGGCGACTGGCTGGTGAGCGCGCTGACCCCGATCGAGGATTTCAACGAGCAGACCGGCGCCGGCTTCCCCGACGAGGAGTACGACACCGTCGGCGGCATGGTCACCGCCGAGTTCGGCCACCTGCCGGAGGTCGGCGAGGAAGTGGCCATGGGCGAGTACCTGTTCCACGTCACCGCCGCGGACGACCGCCGCGTGCAGCAGTTCCGCGTGGCCCGCCAACCCGGCCTGATGGCTTCCTGACCTCGGCGCATGGACTGGCTCCGCCGCGCGGCCCTGATGCTTGCCCTGCTGGTGCCCGCCGCGCTGGCGCCGGCCCGCGCGGGCATCGCCGAGGCGCCCGGCGCCGACCTCGAGGTGTCGCTGGTGACCTACGGGCCCGGCGACATCTACTGGGAGCGCTTCGGCCACGATGCCATCGAGGTGCGTGATCGCGTCTCGGGCGAATCGGTGAACTTCAACTACGGCGTGTTCGATTTCGAGGAGAAGAACTTTCTCCTGAACTTCGCCCGCGGCCGCATGCGCTACATGATGGATGCCGAAACCAGCGCGCCGGAGGAGGCCTGGTACGCCGAGGTCGGCCGTTCGGTGACGCGCCAGCGGCTGGCGCTGGACGCCGCGCAGGCCGCCGCCCTGCGCGACGACCTGCTGTGGAACCTGCGCCCGCAGAACGCCGGCTACGACTACGACTACTACGTCGACAACTGCACCACCCGGGTCCGCGATGCCTTCGACCGCGTGCTCGACGGCGCCGTGAAGGCCCAGCTGCAGGCGCACGCGGGCCAGTTTACCTACCGCCAGCAGACCGTGCGGCTGATGAGCGCGCAACCCTGGCTGATGCTGATGCTGGACCTGGGCCTGGGGCCGTACGCCGATCAGCCGTTGACGGCGTGGCAGGAGAGTTTCCTGCCGTCGGTGCTGCAGACGCAGTTGCGCCAGGTGCGGATCGCCGGGCCGGACGGCGCCAGCCATCCGCTGGTGCGCGACGAGCGCGTGGTCTCGCCCAACCGCCTCGTGCCGCCGCCGGCCTCGCCGCCCGACCTGCGCGGGCCGCTGGCCGCGGCGGGCCTGCTGCTGGCGGCGCTGCTGCTGGCCGCGCGCCTGTGGTGGCCGCTCGGCTACGCCCTGCTCGGCACGCTCTATCTGCTGCTGGCCGGCCTGGTCGGCGTCGTGCTGCTGGGCCTGTGGACGCTGACCACCCATCACTCCGCCTGGGCCAACGCCAACCTGCTGCTGTTCAATCCGCTGGCCTGGCTGCTGCTGCCCACGCTGTGGCGATCACGTCGCGGCTTCGCCGCCTCGCGCTTCATCGACGGCGTGATCGTGCTGCAGCTGCTGGCCCTGCTCGCCGCCCTCGCGCTGCACCTGCTGCCCGGCACGGTGCAGCAGAACCAGCCGTGGCTGCTGTTCGCCCTGCCCTGCTGGCTGGCGCTGGCGTGGGCCCTGCGCCGCAACCGCTGACCGCCGGCGCCCGCGTTGCCCCGCCACCGCGGGCACGGCATCATGGGGCATGGGTTCAACTCTGCCATCGTCCGCCGCACCTGCGCCCGTTGCCGAGCCGATGGTGGTCAACTGCATCGCCTACCACCGCAACGGCGCGCGCATCGGCGAGATCAGCCTGGACGCGATCAGCGACGTGCTGGCGGCGCCGGACACCTTCGTCTGGGTCGGCCTGCACGAGCCGGACGAGCCGCTGCTGGAAAAGCTGCAGGAGGAGTTCTGCCTGCACGACCTGGCCATCGAGGACGCGCACAACGCGCACCAGCGCACCAAGATCGAGACCTACGGCGATTCGCTGTTCCTGGTGGTGCAGACCGCGCAGCTGATCGACGCCGAGCTGAGGTTCGGCGAGACACAGATCTTCCTCGGTGCGCGCTACCTGGTCACCGTGCGCCACGGCGCCTCGCTGTCGTATGCGCCGGCCCGGCGCGCCTGCGAGAATGTGCCCGAACTGCTCGCCAACGGGCCCAGCTACGGCCTCTACGGCGTGCTCGACCTGATCGTGGACAACCTGCTGCCGATCGTGCGCGACTTCCGCGAGGAGCTGGGCCTGCTCGAGCAGGACATCTTCGCCGAGACCTTCAAGCGCAGCACGGTGCACCGGCTCTACGACATGCAGCGCGACCTGATGACCCTGCGCCTGGCGGTGGCCCCGCTGCAGGACATCACCAGCCAGCTGGTGCGGCTGCACCAGGGCCTGATCCCCGACGAGCTGCGCCCGTATTTCCGCGACGTCTACGACCACGTGTTCCGCGTCAACGAGTCGATCAGCGCGATGCGCGAGATGCTCACCGCCGCGATCAACGTCAACCTCTCGCTGGTCACCTTCGGCCAGAACGAGGTGATGAAGAAACTCGCCGGCTGGGCCGCCATGCTGGCCGCGCCGACCCTGCTCACCAGCTGGTACGGCATGAACTTCCAGCACATGCCCGAACTCGGCCGCCCGTGGGCCTACCCGGCGATCATCGTGGTGATGATCTGCGTGGTGGGCGGCATCTACACCGCGCTGAAGCGCAACAAGTGGTTGTGACGGCCCCGCCGGTGGGCTGACACGCCCCCGTCCGGGTTCCCCGGACCCTTCCCTGCCCCCGATTCCGCCCTGACTGGCGGACGGCATGGCCGTGGCCCTAAAGATTTGGCCGGACCGGCCGAACAAAGGGTTACCCACCTCACAACTCAGGGGATGCATCGACCCATGAAAACTCTGCTCATGACCACCGCACTGCTGCTGGCCCCCGTGGCCGTGCACGCCGAGTGCTCGATCAAGGACTTCGCCATCACCGAGTTCACCCCGTCGGCCGCCAGCGGGCTGTCCGGCAAGCTGAGCCTGCGCGGCCAGCTGGTGAACAGCTGCGCCACTCCTTCGGCGGCGCAGATCCGCATCGAGCTCAAGGATGACGCGGGCAACGTGCTGCAGTCGAAGCAGGCCTGGCCGGCCGGCACCTCGAACATCACCCCCGGCCAGTCGGTGTCGTTCGACCTGGGCCGCCTGTTCCACTACCAGCGCAACATCGCCAGCTTCACCGCCAGCGTGGTGAAGGTCCGCTCCTGGTAAGCCAGCCGCTTCCGCTGTTACGCAAAAGGCTCCGCGAGGAGCCTTTTTGCTGCGTGGCAACCGTGTTCTGCGTCACCCCCAGGAAAGTGTAGGAGCCCGGTCGCGGGCGCCTACGCGACCCTCAGTGCAGCACGAACAGCTTGTCGAAGCCGGCCACGCGCAGGGTGCCGCGCAGTTCGCTGTTGGCGTTGACGATGCGGATGTCGGCATGGTCGGCGCCGGCGTGTTCACGCAGCAGCAGCAGCATGCCCAGCGCGGAGCTGTCCATGTGGGTGACCTGGGCCAGGTCGATCAGGTAGCTGCGCGCCACGCGGCCTTCGCCCAGGCAGGCGTCGTGGAATTCGCGGTGGATGCTGAAATCGAACCGCTCGCCCAGTTGCAGGCTGAGGCAGTCGCTTTCGCTGTCGTGGTGAACAATCATGGCCAATCCTCAGAAAAGTTCGATCTCGCCGGCGTCCATGCTGCTCTGCAGGGCCGGACCGCGGGAGCGCAGCCGCGCCTTCTCGCGCTGCACCGCAAGGCGGTTGCGCACGCGTCGCGCGCGCTCGTCCAGCGCCTCGGCGTCCATCGACGCGCACGCCAGTTCCTCGATGTCGCGGGTGCAATCGGCGGTGATCTCCTGCAGCTCCACCAGTCGCGCGCGGGTCTGCGTGATCAGCTGGCTCAGGATGTCCTCGAACTGCAGCGAACGGATGGTGGTGGAGACGTCCGAGCCCAGGCCGCGGTTGATCTCCACCACCTGGTCGGCCACCGCGCTGGTGCGCGCATCGCTTTCGGTGACGTGCGCCATCATGGCGTCGATGCCGCCCTTGGCCGACAGCGCCACGTTCAGGTCCTGCGAGGCCATCGTGCCGACCAGGCCGCGCAGCTGCTCCATGGCGGCGCGCGCGCGTTCGACGTGGCTGCCGATCTGTTCGTTGAACTGGTTGGAGTTGCTGGCCAGGTTGCGGATCTCGCCGGCCACCACGGCAAAGCCGCGGCCGGATTCACCGGCGCGGGCCGCCTCGATCGCGGCGTTGAGCGCCAGCAGGTTGGTCTCCTCCGCGATCGTGTTGACGTTTTTCAGCAGGCCGAACACCGCATCCATTTCCCTGGCCATGCCGTCGATGCGGTAGACGATGCGCAGGCTTTCGCGCGACATCTGCACGATCATGCCGACGAAGTGCTCCAGCAGGTCGCCGGTGCGGGTGGCGAAATCCTGGATCGACACGCCGCTGCCCTGCACCTCGATGATCTGCTTGAGCAGCGACTGCTGCAGCGCGGTCTTGTTGGACAGGCCGTCGAAACCGCCGCCGAGTTCGGAAACCGCGTCGCGCAGCAGGCCCAGGCCCTGGTGCAGTTCGCGGCTGGCATGGCCCAGTTCGTCGACCAGCGCGCCGCGCACGTCCTCCAGCGCCTCGCGCACCGGTCCGGCGTGGGCGGCCTCGGCGGGGTCGGGGGCGGGGACGGCGCGGTGGCGCGTCTCCACGATCCACACCACGGTCAGCAGCACCACCAGCAGCGGCGCCAGCCAGGCCGGATGCCACAGCAGCGACAGCACCAGCGCCAGCGCGCTGGCGGCGACGCCGACGATGGGGCGGGCTGCAAGTGCGGAGAGCGAAAAAGTCATGATCGGATTCCTGGTCAGGCGCGCTTCGCGCCGGCAAGCGGTTGGTGCGCCAGGGCCAGCAGGCGCGACGCGACGTGGTCCAGCGGCAGCATTTCGCTGGCCGCGCCGAGTTTCCAGGCGGCGCCGGGCATGCCCCACACCACCGAGCTGTTCTCGTCCTGCACCAGCGTGGCCGCGCCGGCCTGGCGCAGCTCGAGCAGGCCGCGGGCGCCGTCGTCGCCCATGCCGGTCAGCAGCACCGCGAGGGTGGCCGCGCCGGCGCTGGCGGCGAGCGAGCGGAACAGCACGTCGACGCTGGGTTTGTGCCGGTTCACCGCCGGGCCGTCGTGCAGGCGGCAGACGTACTTCGCGCCATCCCACATGGCCAGCAGGTGGTGGCTTCCGGGGGCGATGTAGGCATGGCCGGGCTGGATCGGCTGGCCGTCCTGCGCCTCGCACACGCGCATCGCCGAGCAGCGGTCCATGCGCGCGGCGAACGGGCCGCTGAAGGCCGCAGGGATGTGCTGGGTGACCAGGATCGGCGGCGCGTCCGGCGGCATCGCCTCCAGCACCACGCGCACCGCCTCGGTGCCGCCGGTGGAGGCGCCGATGGCGATGATCGGGCTGCCGCCGCGCGTGCCGGCGGTCTGTGCCCGCGGCAGCACGGCATCGGCGGACAGGCGCGGCGCCACGTCCAGCTTGCGCACCGTGGTGCGCGCGCGCGGCCGGGTGGTCGCGGCATGCTTCACCTTGTCGCAGATTTCCTGCGCACATTCGCCGAAGCGGCTGGCCAGGTCATGGTCGGGCTTGGCGAAGAAGTCGACCGCGCCCATCTCCAGCGCCCGCAGGGTGACCTCGGCGCCCTCCACGGTCAGCGAGGACACCATCACCACCGGCATCGGCCGCAGCCGCATCAGGTTCTCCAGGAAGGTGATGCCGTCCATGCGCGGCATCTCCACGTCCAGGGTCAGCACGTCGGGGTTGAGCTGCTTGATCTTGTCGCGCGCGATCAGCGGGTCGGCGGCGGTGCCGACCACCTCGATCTCCGGATCGCAGGCAAGCATCGTCGACATCAGCTTGCGCACCAATGCGGAATCGTCGACCACCAGAACGCGCACCCTTGTCATTGCCAGCTTCTCTGCCTTGTCTTGTCAGGGATGGGCGGCACCGGACGTCGCGCGCGGGATACGAGGGTGCGGTCACCCCCTTCCCTCGCCGCCGCCACTAGAACAGCTCCACCTCACCCTTTATCGGATCATTTGCCAAACGCTTGAGGTAACCGCTCTCGCCGGCCACCAGCGCCACGTCGTCGCTGCGCCGGAGCAGGCGCACGCGGGCGCGCCCGCTGTGCGGGAAGAACTGCACCTGGCGCGGGAACACGTCGCCCAGGTCGGACGCCACCAGGGCCAGGTTCTCCGCCGCGATGTAGCGGCGCACGAACTCGATGTTGCGCTGGCCCACGTCGCTCATGCGCGCCAGCACGCGGCCGCCGCCGAACACCTTCACGCGCAGGTCGGCACGCTGGCCGCCGGCCTTGAGGATGGCGTTGATCAGCTGCTCCATGGCATCGCTGCCGTAGCGCGCCGCGCGGCCCACGGTGGAGGACCAGCTGTCGCGCTCGCCGACCGGCTCGGGCAGCATGAAATGGTTCATGCCGCCGATGCCACGGCGCGCGTCGTGGATGCAGGCGGACACGCACGAACCCAGCACCGTGCTGAGCATCTCCTCCTGGCCGCTGACGTAGAACTCGCCGGGCAGCACCTTGACCGTCATGCAGCCCTGCGCCGGGTCCCAGAACCGGCGCAGGTGCTCGAACCCCGGCGGCGCCGCGGAAAATGCCGGTGCCTTGCGCCGGTCGGCCAGCTGCACGTCCATCAACCGCGTTTCCGGTAGACCGTGCGGCCGATGAGTTCGAAATCGTCGCTGATGCCGTGCAGCGATTCGCTGTGGCCCAGGAACAGGTAGCCGCCGACCGGCAGCAGCTCCGCGTAGCGGCGGAACAGCCGCTGCTTGGTCGGCTGGTCGAAGTAGATCACCACGTTGCGGCAGAAGATCGCGTCGAACGGGCCCTTCATCGGCCATTCGTGCAGCAGGTTCAGCGGCCGGATGGTGACCAGCTCGCGCAGCTTCGGATGCACGCTGGCCAGGCCTTCGTACTCGCCCGAGCCGCGCAGCATCCAGCGGCGCCGATGGGCGTCGCTGATGCCGCCGAGGCGATCCAGCGGGTAGACGCCGCGACGGGCGGTTTCCAGCGCCTGCGGCGACAGGTCGGTGGCCAGGATTTTCGCGTCCACGCCGCTGGCGCCATGCTGCTCGATGGCCTCGGCCAGCACCATCGCCAGCGCGTAGGGCTCCTCGCCGGTGGAGCAGCCGGCCGACCAGATGCGCAGGCGCTCGCCGCTGCGGCGCTTGTCTTCCAGCCAGCGCGGCAGCAGCTCGGCCACCAGCAGGTCGTAGTGGTGCGCCTCGCGGAAGAACGAGGTGACGTTGGTGCTGATGACGCTGGCCAGTTCGCCCAGTTCGCTCTGCGGGTCGCGCTGCAGCAGCTCGCAATAGCTGCTGAACTGCTTGAGGCCGAGCGCGCGCAGGCGGCGGAACAGCCGCCCCTGCACCAGCTGGCGCTTGTGCTCGCCCAGCGAGATGCCGCAATGGGTGTAGACGAACTTGCGCAGGAACTCGAACTCGCCGTCACCCAGGCGCGGACCGCCGCCGGCGACGTCGGCGACGTGCATGTCGACCGTCGCGTTCATGCTCAGAACTCCTTCCATGCGCCGGCCGCGGCGGCGTCCGCCTCGGCCATCGCGCGCGCCGGCTGCGCCTTGCGCACGGCGGCCAGCACGGCGGCGGTTTCCACGGCGGCCGCGGCCGCGACGGGAGCCTTCACCGGGGCCGGCTGCTCGCCGTCGGCCACCTGGAAGAACGCCACCTGGCGGGCCAGTTCGTCGGCCTGCTCGTGCATCGCGCGGGCGGCGGCCGAGGCCTCCTCGACCAGCGCGGCGTTCTGCTGGGTCATCTCGTCCATCTGCATCACGGCGTTGTTGACCTGGTCGATGCCGGCGGACTGCTCATGGCTGGCCGCGGCGATCTCGGCCACGATGTCGGTGACCTTCTTCACGCTGTCGACGATCTCGGCCAGCGCCTTGCCCGACTGGTTGACCAGCTCCGAGCCGCTGCGCACCTTCTCCTCGCTGTCGCTGATCAGGCCCTTGATCTCTTTCGCCGCACCGGCGCTGCGCTGGGCCAGGCTGCGCACCTCGGCGGCCACCACGGCGAAGCCGCGGCCCTGCTCGCCGGCGCGCGCCGCTTCCACGGCCGCGTTGAGCGCCAGCAGGTTGGTCTGGAACGCGATCTCCTGGATCAGCCCCACGATGTCGCCGATCTTGCGGCTGGAGGCGTCGATCTCGGTCATCGCCGCGATCGCCTTGGCCGCCACTTCGCCGCCGCGTTCGGCCTGCTCGCGGGCGCCGCGGGCAAGCTGGTTGGCGTGGCTGGCGTTCTCCGCGTTCTGCTTCACGGTGGAGGTCATCTCCTCCATCGAGGAGGCGGTTTCCTCCAGGCTGGAGGCTTGCTCCTGCGTGCGCTGGCTGAGGTCGTCGTTGCCGCGCGCGATCTGCTGCGCGGCGGTGCTCACCGCATCCGAACCCAGCCGCACCTCGCCCACGATCTCGCCCAGGCGCTGGTCCATGTTGCGGAAGGCGAGCAACAGGCGACCGAACTCGTCCTTGCGATCCACCCGGATCTCATGGCCAAGCTTGCCCTCGCCGATGTCGTCGGCGATCTTGACCGCATGCCGCAGCGCACCGGTGATCGAGCGGATCAGCAGCACTGCCACGAAGAGCGCCAGCAACAAGCCCGCGGTCAGCGCCGACAAGGTCGAGGCCTGCACGAAGCCGTAGCGCTTGACCTGCGCCTGATAGATGTCGCGTACCTCGTCGCCCTGCGCGGTGACCAGCTTGTCCAGCGTGTCCTGGCGCATCATCAGCAACGGACGCAGCTGCATGTCCATCATGTCGGCGGTGCCGGTGTCGCCGGCGTTGAGCCCGTCGTAGATTTCCTTCAGCGCATCGCTGTAATCCGCCGTGGTGTCGTTGTAATCCTTGTATTTCTTGACGATCTCCGGGCTCAGGCGGATGGCGGCCAGCTTCTTGTTGACCGCCGCGATGTCCTTCTGGATCTGCTCGGATTCTGCGACCTTCTGCTTCACCTGGTCAGGCTTGTCCACCGCACCGGCGGCCTCGCCCAGCACGATGAAGTTCAGCAGCGACTTGGCGCGCAGCTGGCTCATCAGTTCGGCCGGCACCATCGCCTCTTCGTAGCTCGTGCGCATGCCTTCGTTCTGCCAGGACATCACGCCCAGCCCGACCGCCGCACCGACCACCAGCATGATGCCGAGCAGGGCGAACACGCCGATCAGGCGCGCCTTGACGGTGAGGGTGGGCACCTTGGCGAAACGTGCCAGCACTTTCTTGATCTTCATGAGCATTCCCCGGTTCAAGCGGCAACTTCGACTTCGCGGACGTCCGGCATCGCGGCGTCCAGCGTTTCCACGTCTTCCGGACGCATCAGCTTGTCCACGTCCAGCAGCATCACCATGCGTTCGACATGGGTGGCCAGGCCTTTCAGGTAGCGGGTGTCGACCACGGCACCCATGTCGGGCACCGGCTTGATCGCGTCCGGGTCGATGTCCACCACGTCGGACACGGCGTCGACCACGATGCCGAACAGGCGCTCGGCGACCGCCACGATGATCACCACCGTGCTGTCGCCGTAGCTCTCGCGCTCCAGGCCGAAGCGCAGGCGCAGGTCCATGATCGGCACGATGGCGCCGCGCAGGTTGAGCACGCCGAGCAGGTGCTCGGGCGTCTGCGGGATGCGCGTCACGCGCGACCAGCCGCGGATCTCGCGCACCGACAGGATGTCGACGCCGTATTCCTCGCCCGCCAGGTTGAACGTCAGCTGCTGCACCGTCGGCGCGGCATCCTGGGTGTTGTCGTGCATGGGTCTGTCACCTCGTGATGGGCAGCTTCGGCCACCCTGTCTCCATGGCCTGTGTCGGCCCGGCGGGCGAAAACTTGAATCGGGTCAGAACGTCCACTCGGTCCAGATGCCGGCTTCGTCGCTGCTGCGCACGAGCGAGCCGGCGCGTTCGAGCGCGTTGTGCTTGTACGCCAGCGCCAGGCGCAAGCCGCGGCGCGGCTGCCACTCCAGGCCGGCGTCCGCGTAATGCGCCTTGCGCGAGGGGTCGAGCAGGCGGCTGGGCAGGCTGTGGTCGTAGCGGGCAAACACGCTCCAGCGCGGTGCGATCTGCACGCTGCCCCAGGCCGACCAGTTGCGCACGCGCTCGCTCTGCAGCTGGTACAGGTTGGCCCAGTTGCTGGCATAGGCGTAGCGCACGCCGAGCCGCCAGGTGTCGCCGGCGTAACCGGCCAGCACGTCCAGCCGGCGCGCGGTGTGCTGCACCGGTTGCGCGGGACCGCGGTCGTCCGCGGCGAGCTGGCCGTCGTAACCGCCCAGCGCCAGCACGGTGTGCTTGCCGGGGTGCCAGGCCAGCAGCGCCTCGACATCGGCACGCCGACCGTGGGTGGGCCGCTTGTAACCGCCGCCGCTGACCACCGACACGGCCAGTTCCACGTTCGCGGCCAGCGGGGCCTTCAGGTGCACGCCCCAGTCGGCCGCGCTGTCGATCTTCTGCAGCGACGTGCCGATCGGGTCGATGTAGCGGTAGCCGTACCACTTGCTGGTCAGCGCCAGCATGGGCATGTCGTCCACGCCCACGCGCAGCACCGTGCCGGCGGCGAACTTGCGCTGCAGGTACAGGTGCTTGACCCACAGGTCGGCGTGCTCCTTGCCGCGCAGCCAGTTGATGTCGGTGGTGAGGTGGGCCGACCAGGCCGCATCGAAGGCGTAGTCCGCGTCGAGGTAGAGCCGCTTGAGGTCGGCATCGGCAGCGCGACTGTCGGTGTGGGCCGCACGGTCACGCTGCTGCAGCACGCTGACGTCGGCGAACATCTTGCCGCCGAAACTGAATTCGCCGGCCCGTGCCGTGGCACTGGCGAGGATGGCGCAGGCGAAGGCCAACGCCGGCGCCGCGCGGCAGGCCGCTTTCCGCGGGATGTACATGGGGAACTCCGGAAGTTGGCGTGCCACCGCCGGCGGCGGCACGCGAAGGGAATGGCCGGATCGGGCCGCGGCTCAGAATTCGGTCCAGGCGCCGCCCGCCGCGCTGCGCCGCGCCGGCTCGGCGGCGCGGGCCACGGTCCGCCGCGGCAATTCCAGCACCTCGGCGGAAACCGGCGCCTTGCTCGCCGACGGGGCCGGCGCCACGTCCGCGGTGGCCAGCCGGAAGAACTTCATCTGCCGCTGCAGTTCCAGCGCCTGCTCCTGCATCGCGCGCGCCGCGGCAGCGGCCTCTTCCACCAGCGCCGCGTTCTGCTGGGTGACTTCGTCCATCTGCATCACCGCGCGATTGACCTGGTCGATGCCGGCCGACTGCTCCTGGCTGGCCGCGGCGATCTCGGCGACGATGTCGGTGACTTTCTTGACGCTCTCGACGATCCCGGTCAGCGCCGCGCCGGACTGGTCCACCAGCGCACTGCCGGCCTGAACCCGTTGCACGCTCTCGTTGATCAGGCCCTTGATCTCCTTCGCCGCCGCCGCGCTGCGCTGGGACAGGCTGCGCACCTCGCTGGCCACCACGGCGAAGCCGCGGCCCTGCTCGCCGGCGCGCGCCGCTTCCACCGCGGCGTTGAGCGACAGCAGGTTGGTCTGGAAGGCGATCTCGTCGATCAGGCCCACGATGTCGGCGATCTTGCGGCTGGAGGCGTTGATCTCGTCCATCGCCGCCACCGCCTGCGCGGCCACCTCGCCGCCGCGCTCGGCCTGCTCGCGCGCGCCGCTGGCCAGCTGGTTGGCGTAGCTGGCGTTCTCCGCGTTCTGTTTCACGGTGGAGGTCATCTCCTCCATCGAGGCGGCGGTTTCCTCCAGGCTCGAGGCCTGCTCCTGCGTGCGCTGGCTGAGGTCGTCGTTGCCCTTGGCGATCTGTTGCGCCGCGCTGCTCACCGCCTGCGAACCGTGCTGCACCTCGCCCACGATGCCGGTGAGCCTGTCGCGCATGCGCTCGAGCTCGGCCAGCAGGCTGCCCTCGACAAACACTTTGGCGTCGTCATCCTTCGCCAGGTCGCCATTGGCGATGCGCGTGGCCATGGCCACCGCGAAATCCGGCTCGCCGCCGATGCTGCGGCGGATGCTGCGCATCGACAGCCACACCAGCAGGATCACCAGCAACGCCACCATGCCGGCTTCGCCGAGGCTCGCCTGCAGCGTGTGCCGGAACTGCGCGTCGATGTCCTCGAAGTAGGCGCCCGCGGCGAAGTTGAGGTTCCACGGCTTGAACAGCTGGGCATAGGTGATCTTGTCCTTGCTGCCGCCGTCGGGCATTTTCTGCGTGTAGCGGATCAGGGCGTGGCCGTCCTTGACGTCGGCCTCCGACATCATCCGGTAGTGCGGCATGCCCTTGGCATCGGTCTCGGTGCTGATGTCCTTGCCGGCCCAGTTGGGGCGCAGCGGGTGCATGCGCATGACCAGGTTGGTGTCGAACACGAAGACGTAACCGGTGCCCTCGTCCCAGCGCATGTCGTGGATCTGCGCCAGGGCCAGCTTCTGCGCCTCCGCCTCGCTGAACTCGCCCTTGGTGGCACGCTCGTGGAATGCATTGGCCACCGACACCGCCGATTCGATCTCGCTGCGCAGCGTGCGTTCCAGGCCGGCCATCTGGCGGTCCCGGCTCTCGAACGCGTTCAGGATGGTCAGGCTGGCCAAGCCGGCGACCACCACCACGACCACCAGCATCACCCGTGCGTTCAGGCTCAGCCGGCTCAACGACCACTTCTTGAAGAACTGCATGCCAGCAACCTCGCAAAAGTTTCAAGCCCGGATTCCGGGGTCGGCCCAGCCGACGACGGAACGTCGCCGGCCTGGAGAATCTCGTCTGCATCCGGGTCGCCTGGCGACCCGCCGCGCACTTTCCATTCCACGCTGTCGCGCGCGGCTCACGCCGCCTTGCTGCGCTGCCCCAACCGCACCACACCGCTGACATCGACAATCAGCGCCACCGAACCATCGCTGAGGATGGTGGCGCCCGAAATGCCCTGCACGCGCTGGTAATGCGCCTCCAGCGACTTCACCACCGCCTGCTGCTGGCCGAGCAGGTCGTCCACCAGCAGACCCACGCGGCGGCCCTCTTCCTCGACCACCACCACGATGCCGCGCTCGATCTCGGTGACCGCCGCGCTGCAGCCGAACGCGCGGTGCAGGCGCATGATCGGCAGGTATTCGTTGCGGAACTGGAAGACCTCGCCGCCGCCGGCGATCTTGCGCACCATCTCCGGGCGCAGCCGCAGCGACTCGACGATGGAGATCAGCGGCACG
Organism: Rhodanobacter sp.; assembly: GCA_049650465.1. Classification (GTDB taxonomy): domain Bacteria; phylum Pseudomonadota; class Gammaproteobacteria; order Xanthomonadales; family Rhodanobacteraceae; genus Rhodanobacter. Next base: position 93,994 of record JBASAF010000028.1, read on the forward strand.
ATGTAGCGCTCCTCGCCCACCGCGGTGACCAGGCCGTCGATGATCGCCAGCGTCAGCGGCAGCGCGATGGTGAACACGCTGCCCTTGCCGCTCTGGCTGCGCACGCCGACGCTGCCGCCGAGATCGCGCACGTTGCGGCGGACCACGTCCATGCCCACGCCGCGGCCGGACAGGTCGGTGGCCTGCGCGGCGGTGGAGAAGCCCGGCTGGAAGATCAGCTCGGCCACCTCGGCGTCGTCCAGCTCCTGGCCGGGGCGGATCAGCCCGCGCTGCTCGGCCTTGGCCACGATGGCGGCGCGGTTGAGCCCGGCGCCATCGTCGCTGATCTGCACCACGATGTTGCCGCCTTCGTGATAGGCGTCCAGCCGCAAGGTGCCGGTTTCCGGCTTGCCGGCGGCGCGGCGCTTCTCCGGCGACTCCAGTCCGTGGTCGATCGCGTTGCGCACCAGGTGCACCAGCGGATCGCCGATCTTCTCCAGCACGGTCTTGTCCAGCTCGGTGTGTTCGCCGTGCAGCTCCAGCCTGACCTGCTTGCCGAGCTTGCGCTCCAGGTCGCGCACCAGCCGCGGGAAGCGGTTGAACACCGAGCCGATCGGCAGCATGCGGATGCGCATCACGCTCTCCTGCAGCTCGCGCGTGTTGCGCTCCAGCTGCAGCAGGCCCTCGCGCAGGCGTTCGAGCTGGGAGATGTGGAAGTGCTCGCCGATGTCGCTGAGCATGGACTGGGTGATCACCAGCTCGCCCATCATGTTGATCAGCGCGTCGACCTTGTCGATGCCGACGCGGATCGAGCTGCCCTCGCTGCTGGCGGCCGCCGTCTCGCGGACCGGACGGGGCGCGCTGGCGGCGGGTGCAGCGACGGGTGGCGCGACAGCGACCGGCGCGACGGGTGCAGCGGATGCAGCCGGAGCGATCGGCTCGATCGCCAGCTCGCAATCGCCCTCGACCCAGTCGAACACCGCGGCCACCTCGGCGCGCGCCACGGCACCATGCAGGCGCAGTTCCCAGCCCAGCCAGCACTGGCCCGGATCGAGCTCCGCCAGCTGCGTCGGCGCAGCGTCGACCACGAACGCACGGCACACGTCGAGCCGACCCAGTTGCTGCAGTTCGCGGAACAGGCGCAGCGGATCGTTGCCGGTCTGCAACAGGTGCGGCAAGGCCACGAAGCGGATCGCCCAGCCGTCCACGCTCGCTGCCGCGGGGGTCGCCGCCACCGGCGCGGGGGCCGCTTCGCCGCTGACCAGGCGCACCAGTTCGCCGCGCAGCGCCTCGCTGTCGGCGTCGGCGGCGGGCATGCCCCGGCTGGTGTGGTCGAGCATCGCGCGCAGGCAATCCACCGAGCGCAGCAGCAGGTCGATCAGTTCGCCGTCCACGCCGCGACGCTCGCTGCGCACTTCCTCCAGCAGCGATTCGGCCACATGGGTGAAGGCGGCCACGTCGGCGAAACCGAACGTGGCCGCGCCGCCCTTGATCGAGTGCGCGGCACGGAAGATGGTGTGCACCAGCTCATGGTCGGTGGAGCCCGAATCCAGCGCGAGCAGCGCCGCCTCCATCGCGTCCAGCCCTTCCAGGCTTTCCTCGAAGAAGGTCTTGTGGAACTGGGTCAGGTCGACGGCGCCCATCGGTATTCCTTCAGCCGAGCACGCGCTTGACGGTGGCCAGCAGCTGTTCCGGGTCGAACGGCTTGACCAGCCAGCCGGTGGCGCCGGCGGCCTTGCCTTCCATCTTCTTCTCGGTGTGCGATTCGGTGGTCAGCATCAGGATCGGCACGCCCTTGTACGCATCCAGCGCACGCAGCTGGCGCACCATGGCGATGCCGTCCATCACCGGCATGTTGACGTCGGCCAGCACCAGCTCGAACGCGCTGCCGCGGGCGGCGTCCAGCGCCAGCTGTCCGTTCTCCGCCTCGGTCACCTCGTGGCCGGCGCCACGCAGGGTGAAGGCCACCATGCCCCGCATCGAGGCCGAATCGTCTACCGCGAGAATCTTTGCCATGCTGCCACCTCGTATCAGGCCGACGTCGCCGTCGGCAGGTTCAATGACTGTTCCAGCCCGAGCAGGGCCGCGGCCTCGTGCAGGACCTCGTTGGTGCCGCGCCAGGCCAGCGCGCCGCCGTGGTGCTCCAGCTCGCGCCGGAACAGCACCAGCAGCTGCAGCGCCGCGGTGTCGATGCGCTCGAGCGCCTGGGCGTCGACCACGATGTCGCCGTGCTGCAGCACCTCCTGCAACCGTTCCTTCAGCGCCGCCTGCGCGGCCAGCCGGCAATCCGCCGGCAGGCTGACCACCGCGGCCCCGTCGACCGCTGCCGGTGGCTGCTTGTTCTTCGCCCCCCGTTTGCCGCCCATCTCGATGACTCCGTTCGCGCCTTCTGCGCCGACGCCTGCTCTATCGGCCGCCAAGCGAATCGCTTTAGCGCGCCGTGCGATCCGCAGGAGCCCGCTCGCGGGCGATGCTCTGGCTTCTGCAAATCCCGAATCCCGAATCCCGAATCCCGGCCCAAAGCCTCGCCCGCGAGCGGGCTCCCACGATTCGCGGCTTTTCGATACGGCGCTCAAGTATTCCCGCCGGCTGCCGATGTCCTTCGCGACCGCCCCTTTTCCCGTCCGCGCCAGGCGCAGGAACTTACGCTTGAACATCCCACCGATCAGCCTCGCCGCGCTTACCTGGGCAGGTGCCGCTTCCGGCACCACGGCCCAGAGCTGGCGCATCGGCACGGTGCTGGCGGCGCGCCCGCTGGGCGTGAACCCGCAGGGACTGCTGGTGCTGCAGATCGGTGCGCTCACGGTGGAGGCGGACGTCTCGCACAGCCAGTTGCCGGCGCAGTTCCAGGTGCGCGTGCTGAGCCTGGGCGCGCAGCCGCAACTGGAGGTGCTCAGCCAGACGGCGGACCCCACCTTCCAGCGCATGCTGCGCGAGCGGCTGCCCCAGCAGAACGGCTACACGCCGCTGCTCTCCACGCTGTCGGCGCTGGCCCAGCGGCCGGCGCTGCGCCAGCTGCCGGCCGACGTGCGCACCGCGCTGGCGGTGCTGGAACAGGCCCTGCGCACGCCGGCGGAGATCACCCGCGGCGACGGCCTGCGCGAGGCGATCCGGCGCAGCGGCCTGTTCTTCGAATCGCGCCTGCTGCAACCGCGCCCGGGCCAGGCCGCGCCGCCCACCGACGACTGGAAGGGCGCCCTGCTGCGCCTGGCCGGCCTGCTCGACCGGCGCGCCCCACCGC
>JBASAF010000029.1:0-225265 GCA_049650465.1 Rhodanobacter sp.
CGCCGGGGCTGGGCGTGGTGGCCGTCAGCGTGGCGCAGCCGCAGCCGGGCGGCGCGCCGCGCGTGCTGGCGCATGGCTACCCGCTGCAGCCGCGGGCGCTGGGTCCGCTGCTGCAGCAACTGTCCGAGCAATTCGGCACCGCCGCCGAACTCGACACCCGCGGCACGGTGGTGCTGGACGCGGCCGGCGGACTCGGCGCGACCTGACTTTTTCCTATTCCACGGCAGTTGTACGACGGCGAGCGCTCGGCGCATGATGGTGCAGCGCTGATCAGGGGGCGCGTTCCAGCAGACGGACACACCATGCGGCCGCCCAAGCCCGCCGAGGGAGCAGTCACACTGCCGGAGGGATCGCACTGGCCGCAGCGACTCTGGCACGGCGCGCCCGTGCTGCTCACCTGGCTCGATCTCGACCAGCGCTTCGGCCACGTCAACGACACCCACCGCCGCTGGCTCGGCATCGACCCGGCGCAGATGATCGGCAAGCGCCTGGTCGAGGTGGTCGGCGCGGCCAACTACGAACGCGCCCGGCCCGCCCTGGAGCAGGCCTACGCGGGGCGCCCGGCCAGCTACGAAGGGGAGCTCTACAACGGCGGCGAGCGACGCTACGCGCACGGCAACTTCGAGCCGGATTTCGACGAGCACGGCCGCGTCCGCGGCGTGTTCACCGCCCTGGTCGACATCACCGAACGACGCGAGCTCGAACTGCGCCTGCACGAAAGCGAGCGGCGCTTTTTCAGCGCCTTCCAGCATGCCGCCATCGGCATGGCGCTGACCCGCCCGGACGGCCGCTTCCTGCGCGTCAACGCCGCCGTGTGCCGCATGCTCGGCTACACGCAGGAGGAGCTGCTGGGCCTGGGCGTCACCGACGTCACCCATCCCGACGACATGGCCACCGATGCCGAGCAGATGCTGCAGCTGCTCACCGGCCAGCGCGAGAACTACCAGATGGAGAAGCGCAACCTGCACAAGGACGGGCACGTGGTGCACCTGCAGCTGAGCGTGTCGCTGGTGCGCGACGAGGAGGGCGTGCCGCTGTACTTCGTGTCGCAGGCGCAGGACATCAGCCAGCGCAAGGCCTTCGAGGACGCGCTGCAGCGCGAGCGCGAACTGGCCGAGGTGACCCTGCGCTCGATCGGCGACGCGGTCATCATCACCGACCCGCAGTCGCGCATCCGCTCGCTCAACCCGATCGCCGAGGCGATGACCGGCTGGGGCAGCGCCGAGGCGCAGGGGCTGCCGGTGGAGCAGGTGTTCCAGCTGTTCGACGCGCGCGACGGCCGGCCGGTGGCCAACCCGCTGCGCGCGGCGATCGACAGCAACACCATCGCCGACCTCGGCACGCGCACCCTGCTGCGCCACCGCCACGGGTTCGACACGCCGGTGGAGGATTCCTCCGCGCCGATCCACGACCACGCCGGCAACGTCGTGGGCGGCGTGCTGGTGTTCCACGACGTCAGCGAAACCCGCGCGCTGGCGTTGAAGCTGGTGCACCTGACCCAGCACGACACCCTCACCGGGCTGCCCAACCGCAGCCAGCTGCCGGAGTACCTGGCCCAGGCGCTGGCCCATGCCCGGCGCCGCCAGCAGCGCGTGGCGCTGCTGTACATCGACATCCACCAGTTCAAGCAGGTCAACGACCAGCACGGCCATGCCGCCGGCGACAGCGTGCTGCGCGCCTTCGTGGCGCAGCTGCAGTGCATCTTGCCCGCCGAGGCGCAGCTGATCCGCTATGGCGGCGACGAGTTCGTGGTGGTGCTGTCGCACCTTGACAACACCGGCGAGGCCGCCGCGCTGGCCCGCCGGCTGGTCGACCAGGGCGAGCAGACCCGGGTGGACGGCCTGCACGCGCTGGGCCTTCACCTGGGTGTCGGCATCAGCGTCTATCCCGACGATGCACTGGACCCGGAAACCCTGCTGCAGCACGCCGAGACCGCGCTGGTCGCGCTGCGCAGCCAGGGCGTGCACGGGTGCCGCTTCTTCACCGCCTCGATGGACGAGCGCGCGCGGGCGCGCCGCAGTATCGAGTCGGCGCTGCGCCAGGCGCTGCCGCGCAACCAGCTGAGCCTGCATTACCAGCCGCGCGTGGCAGCCTCCAGCGGACGCATCGTGGGTGCCGAGGCCTTGCTGCGCTGGCACGTGCGCGGGCGCGAGGCCTACAAGCCGGACCAGTTCATCCCCGTCGCCGAGGACTCCGGCCTGATCCTGCCGATCGGCGCCTGGGTGCTGCGCCAGGCCTGCCTGCAGGCGCGCGCGTGGCAGCGGCAGGGCCATCGCATCCCGGTCTCGGTCAACGTGTCGCCGGTGCAGTTCCAGCACGCCGATTTCCCCGACTGGCTGGCCGAGGCGCTGGCCGAGAGTGGGCTCGATCCCGGCCTGCTCGAGCTTGAGCTGACCGAGCGCATGGTGATGTCCGGCGGCGACGTGACCGGCAACCTGCTGCAGCGGATCCGCCAGCGCGGCGTGCGCCTGTCGCTGGACGACTTCGGCACCGGCTACTGCAGCCTGTCCTACCTCAAGCATTTCCCGATCGACACCTTGAAGATCGACCGCGTGTTCGTGCACGACGTGATCGGCGACGCCGACACCGCCACCATCACCAGCGCGATCATCGCCATGGCGCAGCGGCTGGACAAGCTGGTGGTCGCCGAAGGGGTGGAGACCGAAGCGCAGGCCGCGTTCCTGCGCCAGGCCGGCTGCGCCGAGCTGCAGGGCTTCCTGTTCGCCGCACCGCTGCCGGCGGACGCATTCGAGAAGCTGCTGGCCCAGCCGCTGTAGGGCCGGCTTGCACGCACGCGATGCTCTTGGTTGGCATGACGAAATCGCACACAGGGTGCGCTCCTCCATGGCGCTGTAGGGCGGGCAACGCCCGTCGACCGGCCGTTCTGCCCTGCGACCATGGCGGGCCTTACCCGCCCTACAGCATCGCCTCGTACATGAAGTAGTGGCAGCGCTGCATGCCGAGGCCTTCGTAGGTGGCCTGGGCGCGCGCGTTCTCCGTCTCCACGTACAGGCGCAGGCCCACCGCGCCGGCGGCCGCGGCGCGTTCGGCGACGGCCGCATGCAGCGCGCGGAACACGCCGCCGCGGCGCGCGGCGGGCACCACGTACACGCTCTGGATCCACCAGAAATCGCCGCAGCGCCAGTCGCTCCACTCGTAGGTCACCAGCAGGCCGCCCACCGCCGTGCCGTCGACCTCGGCAACCAGGTAGAAGCCGCGCCCAGGTTGCTCGAACACCGCGCTGACGCCACGGCGCAGGCGTTCGGGATCGAGCCGCTTGCGCTCGGTCTCCCACGCCATCGCCACGTTCCAGGCCGCCAGGTCGGCGACATCGGCGGGGCGGGCGGTGCGGATCTGCACGGTCATGGCGGGTCTCCGGCGGCGGGACGGACGATCGTAGCGCGCATGCCCTTCACATGGAGGCGAGTACCGTCACGGCACAGCCGCTGGCTGTACCGGCGGCGCCCGGCTCCGTTGCCTGCCGCGACCACCGTGCCGCGCGGAAGCATCGTCTCCGCTTTTTCGTTTTGCCCTGGCAAGGAGCTTTGCGCTTGAACATCGGCAGCGTCCTGGATCGGCTCAAGCTGCGCCGGCTGCAGGCGTTCCGCCGCCGCCGCGTGGCCGCCCGCACGCGGCCGGAGCAGGAGCCGGCCTTGCGCGCGGAGCTGTTCAGCGCCGAGCAGATGGAGCACTACGGCCGCGAGCTGGCCGGCCAGCACCGCCTGCGCGAACGCTCCAGCGCCGACCTGCTGCTCGGCCGGCTGGACGACAACGAGGCGGTCATCACCCACAGCTGCGAGCGGCTGACCCAGGCCACCCGGCGCAAGCGGCGGATCACGCCGGCGGCCGAATGGCTGCTGGACAACTTCTACCTGATCGAGGAGCAGATCCGCATCGCCCGCCGGCACCTGCCCAAGGGCTACAGCCGCGAATTGCCGCGGCTGGACAACGGCGCCTCGGCCGGTCTGCCGCGGGTCTATGACATCGCGCTGGAGATCATCGCGCACGGCGACGGCCGCATCGACACTGCCGGCCTGCACCGCTTCATCCACGCCTACCAGGAAGTGACTCCGTTGCGACTGGGCGAGCTGTGGGCGATCCCGATCATGCTGCGGCTGGCGCTGATCGAGAACCTGCGCCGCGTGTCCGCGCGGGTGATGGCCGACTGGCGCCACCGCGGCCAGGCCGCGCGCTGGGCCGACGCGATGACCGCCACCGCCGAGCGCCAACCCAACTCGGTGGTGCTGGTGGTCGCCGACATGGCGCGCTCGGACCCGCCGATGAACGGCCCGTTCGTGGCCGAGATGGCGCGCCGGTTGCAGGGGCAGAGCCCGGCGCTGGCGCTGCCGCTGAGCTGGATCGAGCAGCGCTTGTCCGAATCGGGCCAGAGCATCGAGCACCTGGTGCAACGCGAAGCGCAGCAGCAGGCCGCCGCGCAGGTGAGCGTGAGCAACAGCATCGGCAGCCTGCGCCTGCTGTCGGCGGTCGACTGGCGCGATTTCGTCGAGCGGGTGAGTCTGGTCGAGCAGCAGCTGCGCGAGGATCCGGCCGGCGTCTACGCGGAGATGAACTTCGCCACCCGCGACCGCTACCGCCACGTGGTGGAGCAGCTGGCCCGCCAGCATCGGCTGGACGAGGTGCGCGTGGCCGCCGCCACCGTGGAGCTGTGCCGCGCGGCGCCGCCGACGGAACCGGCTCCGGCGCTGCCGCGGCACGTCGGCTGGTACCTGATCGATCGCGGCCGGCCGCAGCTGGAGCAGCACCTGGGCGTGCGCCCGCCCTTTGGCGAGTGGCTGCGCCGCCACTTCGACCGCGCCCCGGTGTCGATCTACCTCGGCCTGCTGATCGTGCTGACCGCGGCCATCGCCGAGCCGCTGATCGAGGCCGCGTCTCAGGACGACCTGGCCACCGGCTGGCTGCTGGCGATCGCCGCGATGGCCCTGCTGGTGGCCAGCCAGCTCGGTTCCAGCCTGCTCAACTGGATGGCCACGCTGGCGATCGCGCCGCAGCCGCTGCCGCGCATGAACTACGTCCACGGCATCCCGGCCAGCGCGCGCACCCTGGTGGCGGTGCCCAGCATGCTCGGCAGCGCCCGCGACGTGGAGGAACTCGTCGAGGCGCTGGAGGTGCGCTTCCTCGGCAATCGCGACGAACACCTGCACTTCGCCCTGCTCACCGACTTCGCCGACGCCGACAGCGAGACCCTGCCCGGCGACGAGGCGCTGCTGCGGCTGGCGCAGCGGCGCATCGAGGCGCTCAACGAGCGCTACGCCAGCGTCGAGTCGGACCGCTTCTTCCTGTTCCACCGGCCACGGCGCTGGAACCCCGGCGAGCAGTGCTGGATGGGCCACGAGCGCAAGCGCGGCAAGCTGGCCGACTTGAACGCGCTGTTGCGCGGCAACGGCCACGGCCGCTTCGCGCGCATCGTCGGCGACATCGACGCCCTCGGCCCGGTGCAATACGTGATCACCCTGGACACCGACACCGAGCTGCCGCGCGACGCGGCGCAGGCCTTCGTCGGCAGCATCGACCACCCGCTCAACCGCGCGGTGTACGACCCGGTGCGCCGGCGCGTGGTCAGCGGCTACGCGATCCTGCAGCCGCGCGTGGGGATCAGCCTGCCCAGCACCGCGCGCTCGCGCTACGCGCAGCTGTACGGCAGCGACGCGGGCATCGACCCGTACACGCAGATGGTTTCGGACGTCTATCAGGACGTGTTCGGCGAGGGCTCGTTCATCGGCAAGGGCATCTACGCGGTCGATGCCTTCGAGCGCACCCTGGACGGCCGCTTCCCGGAGAACCGCATCCTCAGCCACGACCTGGTCGAGGGTTGCCACGCGCGCTCGGGCCTGCTCAGCGACGTGCAGCTGTTCGAGGAATACCCGGCCCGCTACGGCGCCGACGTGCGCCGCCGGCATCGCTGGATCCGGGGCGACTGGCAACTGCTGCCGTGGCTGCTGCCGTGGGCGCCGACCGCGAAGGACGGCTGGCGGCGCAACGCGCTGACCGCGTTGTCGCGCTGGAAGATCCTCGACAACCTGCGCCGCAGCCTGGTGCCGCCGGCGGTGCTGGGCCTGCTGGTCAGCGGCTGGCTGCTGCTCTCGCCGGTGCTGTCGTGGACCGTGGCGGTGCTGGCGATGGTGCTGGTGGCGCCGCTGCTGGCGGCGCTGCTGGAACTGGTGCAGAAGCCCAAGGACGTGCAGCTGGACCAGCACCTGCGCGCCGGCTTCACCGACGGCCTGCAGCACCTGGCGCGGATGGCGCTGGGCCTGGCGTGGCTGCCGCACGAGGCGCTCTACCACCTGGACGCGATCGTGCGCACGCTGTGGCGGATCACGGTCAGCCATCGCCACCTGCTGCAGTGGCAGACCTCCAGCGAGGTGGCCCGGCGCAGCAGCAACGCGCCGGCGGCCGTGTGGCGGCAGATGTGGATCGGGCCGGCGCTGGCGCTGCTGCTGGCGCTCGCGCTGGCGCTGCAGCGGCCGATGGTGCTGTGGCTGGCGTGGCCGCTGCTGGTGCTGTGGCTGCTGTCGCCGGCGATCGCCTGGTGGGTCAGCCAGCCGCGCCGGCCCGACACCTTCGTGCCCAACGCGGCGCAGACGCGCTTCCTGCGCACCCTGGCGCGGCAGACCTGGGCGTTCTTCGACAGCCACGTCAACGCCGCCGAACACTGGCTGCCGCCGGACAACCTGCAGGTGCAGCCCGGCCCGGTGATCGCCTCGCGCACCTCGCCGACCAACATCGGCCTGGCCCTGCTGGCCAACCTCGCCGCGTGGGATTTCGGCTTTCTCGCCGCTGGCCGCCTGCTCCAGCGCAGCGGCGACACGCTGGCCACCCTGCAGCAGCTGCCGCGCTACCGCGGCCATTTCTACAACTGGTACGACACGCGCACCCTGCAGCCGCTGGCGCCGCTGTACATCTCGGCGGTGGACAGCGGCAACCTCGCCGGCCACCTGCTGACCCTGCGCCCCGGCCTGCTGGAACTGATCCACGAACCGGTGTTCCGCCCGCGCGTGCTGCAGGGGCTGCTCGACACCCTGCAACTGCTGCACGACGCGCTGGAGCAGGAGCACGAGGCGCTGCACCGCCTGCAGGCCGGGCTGCAGGAAGCACTGGACGAACCGCCGGCCAGCACCGGCGCGGCGCTGGCGCTACTGCAGCGCGCGCGCGAGGAGGTCCGCCTGCTGGTGCCCGCGCTGGCGCCGGAGCCTGACAGCGACGCGGCCTACTGGCTGGAGGCGCTGCGCGCGCAGCTGGAGGAGCTGTGCGAGGAAACCGCGTACTTCCGGCTCGACCCGGTGGAGGACGATGCCGACGCCCTGCGCGGCATCCCCACGCTCGCCGCGCTCAGCCGCATCGAGCCGCTGCGCTGGTCCGGCGAGCACGACGCGGACACGGTGCGCGAGCGCGCCCGCGAACGCATCGCGCTGATCGAGCAGCTGGCGCAGCAGGCCGACGAGCTGGCGCGGATGGATTACCGCTTCCTCTACGACAGCGCGCGCGACCTGCTCTCGATCGGCTACAACGTCGACGCGCGCCGGCTCGACGCGGGCTACTACGACCTGCTCGCCTCCGAAGCGCGGCTGGCCAGCTTCGTCGGCATCGCCCAGGGCCAGCTGCCGCAGGACAACTGGTTCGCGCTGGGCCGCCTGCTCACCACGGTGGGCGGCGAGCCGGCGCTGCTGTCGTGGACCGGCTCGATGTTCGAGTACCTGATGCCGAACCTGGTGATGCCCGGCTACGAGGACACCTTGCTGGACCAGACCTGCCGCGCGGCGGTGGCGCGGCAGATCGAGTACGGCAACCAGCACAACGTGCCGTGGGGCGTGTCCGAGTCCGGCTACAACACGCTGGATGCGCACTTCACCTACCAGTACCGCGCCTTCGGCGTGCCCGGCCTGGGCCTGAAGCGCGGCCTCGGCGACGACGTGGTGATCGCGCCCTACGCCAGCGCGCTGGCGCTGATGATCGCGCCGGCGGCGGCAACCCGGAACCTGCAGCGGCTGGCCAGCGAGGGCGTGCAGGGCCGCTACGGCATGTACGAGGCGGTCGACTACACCCCGGCGCGGCTGCCGGTGGGGCAGAGCTCCGCGCTGGTGCGCTCGTTCATGGCCCACCACCAGGGCATGAGCCTGCTGGCGCTGGACTTCGCCCTGCTGGGCCGGCCGATGCAGCGGCGCTTCGCCGCCGACCCGCAGTTCCGCGCCACCAGCCTGCTGCTGCAGGAGCGCATCCCGCGCACCGCGGCCGAATACCTGCACGCCTCCGGCTTCCCCGACAGCAACGCCACGGCGCCGGCCAGCGAGGCACGGCTGCGCGTGTTCGGCGACCCCAACCGGCCGCGCCCGGCGGTGCAGCTGCTCTCCAACGGCCGCTACCACGTGATGCTGTCCAGCGCCGGCGGCGGCAGCAGCCGGCGCGGCGAACTGGCGCTGACGCGCTGGCGCGAGGACATCACGCGCGACCACTGGGGCATGTTCTGCTACCTGCGCGACGTGGCCAGCGGCGCGTACTGGTCCACCGCCTACCAGCCCACGCGGCGCAAGACCGAGCTGTACGAGGCGATCTTCTCCGAGGCGCGCGCCGAGTTCCGCGTGCGCGAGCGCGAGTTCGACGCGCACACCGAGATCGTGGTCTCGCCCGAGGACGACATCGAGCTGCGCCGCACCCACCTGACCAACCGCGGCCGCAGCGCGCGCACCATCGAGCTGACCAGCTACGCCGAGGTGGTGCTGGCGCCGCCGCTGGCCGATGCGCTGCACCCGGCCTTCAGCAAGCTGTTCGTGCAGACCGAGCTGGTGAGCGCGCTGCAGGCGATCGTGTGCACGCGGCGGCCGCGCTCAGCCGACGAGCACCCGCCGTGGATGTTCCACCTGCTGGCCGTGCACGACGCCGACATCGACGAGATCTCGTTCGAGACCGATCGCGCCCGCTTCATCGGCCGTGGCCGCAGCCTCGCCGATCCGCAGATGCTCGACCTGGAGCAGGCGCGGCTGTCCGGCAGCGCCGGTTCGGTGCTCGACCCCATCGTGGCGATCCGCTGCCGCATCACCCTGCAGCCGGAGCAGACCGCCACCATCGACTACGTCACCGGCATCGCCGACCGCCGCGAGGGCTGCCTGCAGCTGATCGGCAAGTACCGCGACCGCCACCTCGCCGACCGCGTGTTCGACCTCGCCTGGACGCACAGCCAGGTGCTGCTGCGCCAGCTCAACGCCGGCCTCGGCGATGCGCAGCTGTACGAGCACATGGCCACCGCGCTGCTGTACCCCAACGCCAGCCTGCGCGCCGAGCCGGCAGTGCTGCGCGGCAACCGTCGCGGGCAGAGCGGGCTGTGGGGGCAGTCGGTTTCCGGCGACCTGCCGATCGTGCTGCTGCAGATCGCCAGCGAGGCGCGCATCGAGCTGGTGCGCCAGCTGGTGCAGGCGCACGCGTACTGGCGGCAGAAGGGGCTGGCGGTGGACCTGGTGATCTGGAACGAGGACCGCGCCGGCTACCGCCAGCAGCTGCAGGACCAGATCCTCGGCCTGATCGCCTCGGGCAGCGAGGCCAGCCTGCTCGATCGCTCCGGCGGCATCTTCGTGCGCCCGGCGCAGCAGCTCTCCGGCGAGGACCGCATGGTGATGCTGGCCAGCGCGCGCATCGTGCTGGCCGACCACCGCGGCAGCCTGGCCGAGCAGATCGGCCGGCGCCAGCTGGAAACCCATGCGCCGCCGTTCGAACCCAGCCGCGCCGAACGCCCCGTGCCGGCGCTGCCCGCGCCTGCGCCACCGTCGCCGGAGCTGCAGCTGCGCAACCCGCACGGCGGCTTCAGCACCGATGGCCGCGAGTACGTGATCGTCTGCGCCGCCAACGACGCCACGCCGGCGCCATGGTCCAACGTGCTGGCCAACCCGCACTTCGGCACGGTGATCTCCGAGAGCGGCGGCGCCTACACCTGGGGCGAGAACGCTCACGAGTTCCGCCTCACCCCGTGGCACAACGACCCGGTCGGCGACGGCAGCGGCGAGGCGATCTACCTGCGCGACGAGGAGAGCGGCGCGCTGTGGTCGCCCACCCCGCGGCCATGCCCCGGCAGCGGCCAGTACGTGACCCGCCACGGCTTCGGCTACAGCGTGTTCGAACACGTCGAGGACGGCATCCACTCGCAGCTGTGGGTCTACGTGGCGCTGGACGCCTCGGTGAAGTTCTCGGTGCTCAAGCTGCGCAACGAATCCGGCCGCCCGCGACGGCTCAGCGCCACCGCCTACGTCGAATGGCTGCTCGGCGACCTGCGCGAGAAGACCGCGATGCACGTGGTCACCGAATCGGACCCGGCCAGCGGCGCGCTGTTCGCCCGCAACAGCTACAACGCGGAGTTCCCCGGCCGCGTGGCCTTCCTCGACGTGGACGACGCAGAGCGCGGCATCGGCGGCGACCGCAGCGAATTCCTCGGCCGCAACGGCAGCATGCGCAAGCCTGCCGCGCTCGGTCGCAAGCAGCTTTCCGGTCGGCTCGGCCCCGGACTCGATCCCTGCGCCGCGCTGCAGTCGAAGGTGGCGCTGGACGACGGCGCCGAGCGCCAGCTGATCTTCCGCCTCGGCCTGGGCCGCGACGCCGCCGACGCCAGCGCGCTGGTGCAGCGTTTCCGCGGCGCCGGCTCGGCCGCGGCCGCGCTGGAGCAGGTGCGCGCGCACTGGCAGCGCGTACTCGGCGCGGTGCAGGTGCGCACGCCGGAACCGGCGCTTGACGTGCTCGCCAACGGCTGGCTGCTGTACCAGACCATCGCCTGCCGCATCTGGGCGCGCAGCGGCTACTACCAGAGCGGCGGTGCGTTCGGCTTCCGCGACCAGCTGCAGGATTCGATGGCCACCGTGCACGCTGCGCCGGAGCTTTCCCGCGCCCAGCTGCTGCTGTGCGCGGCGCACCAGTTCCCCGAGGGCGACGTGCAGCACTGGTGGCACCCGCCGCTGGACCGCGGCGTGCGCACCACCTGCTCGGACGACTACCTGTGGCTGCCGCTGGCCACCAGCCGCTACGTGCTGGCCACCGGCGACCGCGCCGTGCTCGACGTGCCGGTGTTCTACATCGAGGGCCGCGCGCTGCACGCCGGCGAGGAATCCTATTACGACCTGCCGCAGCCCTCGGGCCTGTTCGAGCCGCTGTACAAGCACTGCGTGCGCGCGATCGAGCGCAGCTTCGCCCTGCGCGGCGAACGCGGCCTGCCGCTGATCGGCGGCGGCGACTGGAACGACGGCATGAACCGCGTCGGCGAAGGCGGTCGCGGCGAGAGCGTGTGGCTGGGCTTCTTCAGCTGCGAGGTGCTGCAGCGCTTCGCCGAGGTGGCGCGTGGGCACGGCGACGCGGCATTCGCGCAGCGCTGCGAAGAAGAAGTGGCCAGGCTTCGCGGCGCGCTGGAGCAGCACGCCTGGGACGGCGCCTGGTATCGCCGCGCCTGGTTCGACGACGGCACGCCGCTGGGCGCCGCCGGCAACCTCGAGTGCCGCATCGACTCGATCGCGCAAAGCTGGTCGGTGCTCTCCGGCATCGGCGCGCCGGCGCGCCAGCGCCAGGCCATGGAGTCGCTGGACCAGCACCTGGTGCGCCGCGACGCCGGCCTGGTGCAACTGCTGGACCCGCCCTTCGACAAGACACCGATGGACCCGGGCTACATCAAGGGCTACGTGCCCGGCGTGCGCGAGAACGGCGGGCAGTACACCCACGCCGCGATCTGGGCCACGATGGCCTTTGCGGAACTCGGCGACAGCGCCCGCGCGTGGGAGCTGCTGCGCATGATCAACCCGGTCAACCATGGCATCGATGCCGAGCAAATGGACGTCTACAAGGTCGAGCCCTACGTGGTCAGCGCCGACGTCTACGCGGTCGCCCCGCACGTCGGTCGCGGCGGCTGGAGCTGGTACACCGGCTCCGCCGGCTGGATGTACCGGCTGATCGTGGAATCGCTGCTCGGCCTGCGCCTGGAAGCCGGCACGCTGCGCTTCGCGCCGGTGCTTCCGGCGGAGTGGGAGGGCTTCACGCTGGACTACCGCCACCGCGACACGCTCTACCGCATCGACCTGCGCCAGAGCGACGCCGGCACGCCGGGCACCGTCTGGCTCGATGGCGAAGTGCAGGCCGACGGCCGCATCCCGCTCGCCGACGACGGCGCCGAGCACAGCGTGCAGCTCAACCATCCGCGCAGCCCCCCGCTCCCCCTGTAGGAGCGCACCCTGTGCGCGATGCCTTCCCCCCGCAAGATCCGTCACGCGACGCCACCCGCGCACGCGCCCACTCCCGTCCCGGTTCTGCCGTTCACCGATCCAGCGGACTCAACACCCCATGCCCGCCGCGATTGAGCACATGCGTGTAGATCTGCGTGGTTCTCACGTCCTTGTGGCCCAGCAACTCCTGCACCGTGCGGATATCGCTGCCTGATTCCAGCAGATGGGTGGCGAAGGAGTGGCGCAAGGTGTGCGCACTCACCGGCTTGGCAATGCCTGCCTCGCGACACGCCTTCTTCAAAGCCCGCGCCAGCAAGGCATCGTCGAAATGGTGTCGCCGTTCGCAGCCATCGCGGGGGTCGCGCGAGCGGCGAGCCGCCGGGAACACATACTGCCAACCGAACTCGCGCGGCGCCGATGGATACTTGCGTGCCAACGCAAACGGTAGCCAAACCGCACCAAAACCCTCCTGAAGATCGGCCTGATGCAACTGGCGCGCCCGCTCCATTTCGCGGCGCAAGGGCTCGGCCAGCGACCTTGGCAGCATGGTGTGACGATCCTTGCCGCCCTTGCCATCGCGCACGGTAATTTCGCCGCGATCAAAGTCCACGTCCTTCACGCGCAGACGCAGCGCCTCCATCAAACGCAGCCCCGCCCCGTACAGCAGGCTTGCCAGCAGCCAAGGCCGCCCATCCAGACGCGCCAGCAGACGCGTCACCTCATCGCGCGAAAGCACGGCAGGAACCCGCGCAGGCCGTTTGGCCCGGGTCACCCCTTCAAGCCAGGGCAGCTGCACCTGCAGCACCTCGCGATACAGGAACAGCAGCGCCGAAAGTGCCTGGTTCTGGGTGCTTGCCGCCACCTGTCCCTGCACCGCCAACTGCGACAGGAACTGCTCCACCTCAGCCGGCCCCATGTCGCGAGGGTGTCGTTTGCCGTTGGCCAGAATAAAACGGCGAATCCAGCCCACGTAAACGTGCTCCGTACGCAGACTGTAGTGCTTTACCCGAAGCACTCTCCGTACTTCGTCCAGCAGCCGCGGCGGCTTGCCTGCGCCAGCATGCATATCGGCGTTTTCGGGGCGATAAGGCATACACACCTCATTTCGCGAGATATGCAAACCAGCATCCGCTTTTGCGGCGGGCCAAGGCAGCCGGGCAAACTCTTGATGGAACGTAGGACTTCCCCGCTTGACGGCGCCGCAGCGGGCGCGGAGCATGGCGTGCATATGCCCCGATCTGGGGTCTACTTCTGAGGTTTCCCCACGTTTTCATGCTGGCAGGCGCAGTTGATCCAGTAGTTGTGGGCTGGGGTGTCGCAGCTGATCGATGAGTTCACTTAGGCGCGCGCTCGACCATCGTCGCACCAGCGCCTCGCGTCCCAGCCGCATGATGGAGTAGAGGCGTCGTTTCGATCGGAACGGGGCCAGCCATGCGTCGATACCGCAGCTCTCGCATGCCATGCCCACGAGCCAACTGGCAAACGCAGCCATCGCGCTGAGCAACAGCAGCACTTCGATGCGCGCGCCCTTGCGCGTGAGGCTGTCCTCGAAGCCCTGCCCGTAGCGATGGGATTTCAGATCACGGAACGACAGCTCGATCTGCATGCGTCGCCCGTACAGCGCGATCAGCTGGCGCGCACTGAGCGCCAGCGAAGGAGAGGCCACCAGCAGCCATGGTTCGCTCTCACGTTGTGCGTTCTTGCGACTGTTGGCATTGCGCGCCGGCACGCCCTGCCGGTTGCGATGCTTGCGACCTTTAGGCGGCTTGGCGTGCAGCACCACCCGCGCCGTCAGTGGCTTGCCGCGCGCCACCTCCATGGCCCCGAAGTCGCGCGGCTTGCGCGTTGCCAAGACATACATGGCCTTGCAGGGCACCCATTGTGCCGGCTCATTCGACACCTCGGTGGGCTTGAGATACGTCGTGTTGCGCAGGCGTCCCAGCCACTGCCAGCCCATCGCCTCGACCGCCCGGAACCATGGCCCGCGGAAGCCCGCGTCGGTCACCAGAATCGGGCACACGTCGTGGGGCAATACGTGTGCCAGGCGTTGCAGGAACTGCTTCTCGGCCTTCGGCGAGCCTTGCTGGCCGCCGGGAAACACCATGTCCAGAATCGGCAGCGAACGACCGCCCACCGGTATCGCCGCTCGCAGCAGATGCCAGCTTCGATCGGCCTTCAGATCCGACCAGTCGATGACGATGGTGGGCTGCTTGCTACGCACCAGCCAACGGGTCATCGCCTTGTAGACGTGTACGCGCTCGGCATGCAGGTGGTGGCTGCCAAGTAGCCGATCCAGTGCCTTGAGCGGCGCACGGATGCGCTCCGCACCTGGCCATGAACGTGCCAGATCGATCAGCGTCAGACGTCTGCCGTGAATCATGGCCTCGACGGCTCGCAGCAACACTCGACTGCGTAGCGCGTGCATCGAACCGAGTGCGTCGCACAGGCACTTTTGCAATACTTCGGTGGCGCGCATGGTGTGGTCTCCTCTGGCTTCGTAACCCGTGAGGAATGACCGCATCATGCGTGCACTGTTCCCTCAATCCACGCGCAAGGTGTTGATTGAGTGGGGAGATTTGTGGGGAAACCTCAGACTCTGACCCCGTCCCGGTACTCCGGATTGCCCCGAATTTGCCCGCGAATCCGCCGCGGCGTTCATGGGCGCGCCGGGGTGCACGCCCTATCATCGGGAAACCTGACTGACGGATGCCGCCACCCTTGAGCTTTTTCGCCCGCACCCGCTCCCTCGCCCGCCGCAGCTGGCCGTGGCTGCGCATCCCGTTCTGGATCGGCCTGGGGTTGCTGGTCGGTTTCGTGCTGCCGTACGTGCTGGTGCTCAACAAGCGCGTGCAGGACCGTTTCAACGACCTGGTGTTCGCCGTGCCCACGCGGGTGTATGCGCGGCCGCTGCCGTTGCAGGCCGGCGAGCCGATGACCAGTGCCGCGCTGGAGCTGGAGCTGACCTTCGCCGGCTACAGCCGCGACGGCAAGGGCGAGGTGCCCGGCAGCTGGGTGAAGAAGGGCAGCCGCTACACGATTTCCTCGCGCGGCTACGCCGGCCCCGACGGCGGCGAGTTGCCCAAGCGCATCGTGGTGACCCTGGGCAGCGGCGAGGTGGCCTCGGTGCGCGATGCGGCCGGCAACCAGCCGATCAAGCTGACCCATCTCGATCCCGCGCGCATCGCCACGCTCTACGGTGCCAGCCAGGAGGAGCGCCGCTTCGTGCAGCTGGGCGACGTGCCGCCGCTGCTGCTCAAGGGCCTGCAGGCGGTCGAGGACCGCAACTTCAAGAACAACATCGGCATCGACTTCGGTGCGATCGCGCGCGCGGCGCTGGCCAACCTGCGCGCCGGCCGCACCGTGCAGGGCGGCTCCACGCTGACCCAGCAACTGGTGCGCAACCTGTTCCTGAGCCGCGACCAGACCTTCACGCGCAAGATCAACGAGGCGCTGATGTCGCTGCTGCTGGAGGCGCACTACAGCAAGGGGCGCATCCTCGAGGCCTACGTCAACGACGTGTTCCTGGGCCAGCAGGGCGCGCAGGCGGTGCACGGGTTCGGCGCCGCGTCGGAGTTCTACTTCGGCCGCCGGCTGCAGGAACTGCGGCCGCAGGAGATCGCCTTGCTGGTGGGCCTGGTCAAGGGGCCGAGCTACTACGACCCGCGCCGCGCGCCCAAGCGCGCGCTGGCGCGACGCAACCTGGTGCTGCAGGAGTTCTTCGACACCGGCCTGATCAGCGCCGGCCAGCTCAATGCGGCGCAGGCCGCGCCGCTGGACGTGATCAAGAATGGGCGGCTGCCGCACAACCGCTTCCCCGCCTTCATGGACCTGGTGCGCAAGCAGATCACCGCCGACTTCGACGAAAAGGCCTTGCGCGAGGGCGACCTGTCCATCTTCACCACGCTGGACCCGGCCGCCCAGCTGTACACCGAGCAGGCGATCACCAGCACGCTCAAGGGCCTGGGCAAGCGCGGCGACGGCGTGCAGGCGGCGGCGGTGGTCACCAATGCGCAGAGCGGCAACGTGCTGGCCATGGTCGGCAACCGCAACCCGGGCGAGCCGGGCTTCAACCGGGCGATCGACATCCGCCGCCAGATCGGCTCCACCATCAAGCCCTTCGTCTACCTGGTCGCGCTGACCCAGCCCGAGCGCTGGAACCTGGCCAGCATGATGGACGACAGCCCGATCAGCATGCGCCAGCCCAACGGCAGCGTGTGGACGCCGCAGAACGACGACCACCGCAGCCACGATCCGCTGATCATGGTCGACGCGCTGGCGCATTCGTGGAACCTCGCCACCATCCACCTCGGCATGGCGGTGGGGCTGCCGCGCATCCGCGCGTTCCTGGAATCGTTCGGGCTCACCGACGTCAACCCCAGCCCCTCGCTGCTGATCGGCGCGCTCGACCTGTCGCCGCTGCAGGTGGCGCAGCTCTACCAGTATCTGGCGGCCGATGGCCACGCCTTGCCACTGCTGGCGGTGCGCGGCGTGCTCGACGGCAAGGGCCGCACGATCAAGCGCTACCAGGTGCAGCCGGGCCCCGGCGAATATCAGGAGGCCGTGCGGCTGACCACCTGGGCGATGCAGCAGGTGGCCGAGTACGGCACCGCCAGCGCGATCGGCAATTCCGCGCTGGCCTCGCTGCACGCCGCCGGCAAGACCGGCACCAGCAACGACAACCGCGACAGCTGGTTCGCCGGCTTCACCGGCCAGCACCTGGCGGTGTTCTGGATGGGCCGCGACGACAACAAGCCGACCACGCTGTTCGGCGCCAGTGGCGGCCTGCGCGCGTGGCGCGACCTGTTCGCCAGGCTGCCGACCACGCCGTTGTCCGCTGCGCCGGGGCCGGGCCTGGAGATGGCCTGGATCAACCCGGACGACGGCCGCCGCACCGAGCCGCAATGCCAGGGCGCGCAGCAGGTGCCGGTGGTCGCCGGCAGCCTGCCGCCCGACACCGAAGGCTGTTTCTGGCAGAGCCTGTTCGGCAGCGACGATTCCGCTGCGCCCGCACCTCCCGCCACCACCCCGATCCGGAACTGACCGTGCCCAGGACCCACCGACGTCTCGCGCCGCTGCTGCTGTCGGCGCTGCTTGCCACCCTCGCCGGCTGCAGCCTGTTCCGCGCCGAGCCGACGCCGGCGCCGGCGGTGGCGCCGGACCACGACCCCGTGGCCGCGATTCGCGCCGCCGGCGCGCACGACGACTCGGTGATCGACGTGAAGCCGTTGCGCGACCCCGCGGTGGACGCGCTGATGGCGCAGGCGGATCGGGACGAGCAGGGCGGCAACTACGCCGCTGCCGCCGCCGCGCTGGACCAGGCGCTGCAGATCAGCCCCGACGCTCCCGACCTGCTGCAGGACCGCGCCGAGATCGCGATCCGGCTGAAGAATTTCGCCCGTGCCGAGAAGCTGGCGCACAAGTCGTGGTCGCTGGGTCCGCGGCTCGGTCCGCTGTGCGCGCGCAACTGGCAGACCATCGTCGAGACGCGCCTGCAGGCGAACGACAAGGTCGGCGCGGCGACCGCGCGCAAATGGGTGCAGCAGTGCCGCAAGGCGGGTGTGCCCAGGTATTGAGCGGCGGAGCCCCGGCCGCTCAGAGCAGCGCCACCAGCAACAACACGATGCCGGCAAGGCTCACCGCCCAGACCAGCGTGCGCAAGTAGGGGATGCCGGCGGCGTACACCGGCAGGTAGAGCACGCGTGCCCAGAAATAAAGTTGCGCGCCGAGCACGGTGAGATGATCGTGCTGCTGCATCACCTGCGCGGCCAGCACCGCGGCGGCGAACAGCGGAAAGGTCTCCAGGAAGTTCGCGCGGGCGCGATCGAGTCGCCCGCCGATGCCCGCCAGCGGCGGCTTCACCTCGTCGCGCGCGCTGGCGGCCCAGTTCAGCCCGCGCTGGCCGACCGAGCAGGATGCCGCCAGGGCGATCTGCACCAGCCCCAGCACCACGCTCCACAGCAGCATGCAAAGTTCGGTCGTCACGACGCACTCCTCCGGCAGTAGTGCGCGCATGGTGAACCGGGCGGCGGCCGCTCGCCAGTGACCACCCGGCTACGCCGCGCGCCGGCTGCGATCCTGCCGCAGCAGAGCCTCCACCCGCTGCAGCGGAATCCGGTCGCCGGCGTCGCGGCCGTAATAGGCCTCCACGATGCGGCCGCGGCCGTCGATCAGGAAATCCGCCGGCATCAGGTTGCCGGTGGTGAGGCCGGCGAAGCCGACCAGGCGCAGGCCGCGGATCAGGGTCGGCACCCGCGTCACGATCGCCTTCAGCTTGCGCCACAGCGAGCGCTCGATGCCGTAGACCTCGTGCGCACGTGAGGCGGGATCGGCCGCCAGCGGAAACGGGCGCGGGCGCTGGCCGGCGAAGCGCAACACTTCTGCCTGCGAGGCGCTGAATACCGCGACCACGTCCAACCCCCGCTCGGACAATTCCTGGTGCCGCTGGGTCAGCTCGTAAATGCGGAAGTTGCAGAACGGGCAGGCCGCGTCGCGGAAAAACGAGAGCAAGGTAAGCCGTCCGGGTTGGCTGGTCGCGATGGCCTGGCCGTGGATGTCGACCAGGTCGAGTACGGGTGCGGTTTCGGGTGCGAACAGTCTCACGGCTGCCTCCTGGGAACGACGGGCGGGTCGCATGCCAGTGGATGCGCCGGGCGCCGCCGCGGTTCCCGCGCCGCTTTGTCGACGACGGTGGCTCGGCCATAATCGGCGGATGATCGCTCCCGACGACACCGCGTCCGACGACGACGTCGGCGCCTTGCTCGGTGCCGACGGCCCGTTCGCCCGCGAGCTGCCGAACTTCGCGCCGCGGCTGGCTCAACAGGCGATGGCGCGGGCGGTGCAGCAGACCATCGCCGGACGCGACACGCTGGTTGCCGAGGCCGGCACCGGTACCGGCAAGACCTACGCCTACCTGGTGCCGGCGCTGCTGTCGGGCGAGCGCGTGATCATCTCCACCGGCACCAAGGCGTTGCAGGACCAGCTGTATTTTCGCGACCTGCCGAAGGTGCGTTCGGTGCTGGGCGCGCGCCTGAAGACGGCGCTGCTGAAGGGCCGCGCGAATTACCTGTGCCTGTATCGGCTCGACCAGACCGTGCGCGATGGCGGCAGCCTGGCGCCGGCGCAGGCCGCGCAGCTGGCCGCGATCCGCGCCTGGTCGGCGCGCACCCGCCGCGGCGACCGCATGGAGCTGGCCGAGGTGCCGGAGGAGTCGCCGCTGTGGCCACGCGTCACCTCCACCGCGGAAAACTGCCTCGGCGTGGAGTGCCCGTTCTACGACGACTGCCACGTATTCAAGGCGCGCCGCGAGGCGATGGAGGCGGACGTGGTGGTGGTCAACCACCACCTGCTGTTCGCCGACCTCGCACTGAAGCAGGAAGGCTTCGGCGAGATCCTGCCGGGCGCGACGGCCTTCATCCTCGACGAGGCGCACCAGATTCCCGAACTCGCCGGCCAGTTCTTCTCGCAGAGCATCAGCGCGCGCCAGCTCGCCGACATGGCGCAGGACGCGCTGACCGAATGCAGCGGCGTCACCGGCGCGATCGGCCTGCTGCTGGAACCGGTCGAAGCGCTGCAGAACGCGCTGCGCAAGCTGCGCCTGGCGCTGGACCCGCTGCCCGCGCGCGGCGCGTTCGCGCTGCTGGAGGATCGTGCCGACGTGCGCGCCGCGCTGCATGACCTGGGCGAACTGCTGGCCACGCTGGCCGAGCTGCTCGCCTCGCAGGCCGAGCGCTCGCGCGGCTTCGCCAACCTGCACGAGCGCGCCGAACTGTTCGCCGAACGGCTGCAGCGCATCGTCGAGACGCACGGCGATGAGGACGTGCGCTGGTACGAAACCTTCCCGCGCGGCTTCGCCCTGTACGCCACGCCGCTGGACCTCGCCGCACCGATGCGCGGCCTGCGCGAGCGCACCCGGGCGGCGTGGATCCACACCTCGGCGACCTTGTCGGTGGCCGGCAATTTCGACCACTTTGCACGTCAACTCGGCCTGGACGAACCGCAGACGCTGAGCCTGGAAAGCCCGTTCGACTACGCGCGCCAGGCGCTATGCTACCTGCCGTCGGGCCTGCCCGATCCGAACGCGCGCGACTACACCGAGCAGGTGATCGAGGCGGTGCGGCCGGTGCTGCAGGCGTCGAACGGTCGCGCCTTCGTGCTGTTCACCTCGCATCGCGCGCTGCGCCGCGCCGCCGAGCTGCTGCAGGACAAGGTGCCGTGGCCGCTGTTCGTGCAGGGCAGCGCGCCGCGCCCGCGACTGCTGGAGGAGTTCCGCGCCAGCGGCCACGGCGTGCTGCTCGGCGCGGCCAGTTTCTGGGAAGGCGTCGACGTGGTCGGCGAGGCGCTCAGCGTGGTGGTGATCGACAGGCTGCCGTTCGCCGCGCCCGACGATCCTGTGCTGATGGCGCGCCTCGCCGCGCTCGAACAATCCGGCATCAATCCGTTCATGGGCTGGCAGGTGCCCAGCGCGGTGATCGCACTGAAGCAGGGCGCCGGCCGGCTGATCCGCAGCGTGCACGACCGCGGCGTGCTGGTGCTGTGCGACCCGCGCCTGACCGGCAAGGGCTACGGCAAACTGTTCCTGGCCAGCGTCCCGCCGATGCCGCGCACCCGCGAACTGGCAGATGTGCAAGCCTTCTTCGATGATACGGGCCACAATCTGTAGACACTCTGTTCCCAGTCAAGCGGTTTTGACGTCTGCATAGAGGCGCGTGGGATCGTAGGGCTGAGGGTCTTTCATGATGGCCCAGGCAGCGGTGAGGAGCTTGCGCATGATGGCGACGTTGGCCTGCATCTTCTTCTTGCCGCGGGCGACCAGGCGCTCCTTCAAGGCCCGCGCGCGCTCGTCATGCGTGCCGGCGGAGAGCGCCGGGTGGAACAGGGCGCGGCGCAGGTAGGCGTTGCCGTGGCGGGAGATGCGCGGCGCCTTGTGCACGCTGGTGCCGGACTCGTGCAGCCGCGGATCCAGGCCGGCATGGCTCACGCAGGCGCGGCTGCTGAGGCCGGTCGGAAGGGCGATGAGCTCGCTCAGGATCGAGACCGCCGCCACCTGCGCCACGCCCTTGATGGTGACCAGGGCGCGGAAGCGTTCGGCCAGGTAGGTATCGGCCTCGATCAGGGCGAGGGCCTAGGTACGGACGCGCTCGATGGCTTTGTCGGTGTGGGCGATGAGGCGCTTGAGCTCCCGGCGCAACGAGGCCGGGCTGCCGGTCACGCTTTCCAAGGCATGCAGGCGATTGCGCGTGACGGTGCCATCCTCGGTCAGCTGCACCAGGAAGCGACCGTAGCTGCGCAGCTGGCGCCACGCCAGCGGGGGTGGCTGCCACGCCTGGAAGGGCATGCGCATGAGGCATTCGAGCAGCATCCGGGCATCCAGCGCATCGGTCTTGTTGCGCTGGTTGAGCGCCTTGGCGAAGTGATGGGCCGCGCGCGGGTTGATCACCATGACCTCGGCGTCCAACGTGTGCGCGATCAGGGCCACGTCGAGGTAGTACACCCCCGTCGCCTCCACCAGCACGCGCAGGCGATCGGCCTTGCCCCGGAGGGCTTGCAAGAACGCACGCAGCTTGGCGGGGTCGTTGGCGATCGTGCCGGTCTCACGGAGATCGCCCTTCTGGCTGGCCCAGGCATGGGACTTCGCGCCAATGTCCAGGGCGAGCCAAATCACTGTTTCTGAAGTATGCATGCAGGATCTCCGATGGGTGCGATAGCATGTCTTCGGGTTCCCCGACCCCGCACTTTCGTGGCACACCCTTGTCACGCTGGATCTCAACAGGCCCGGGACACTCTTCGTGCTCTTCGAATGGGGCGGGGAGCCGCTCTACAAATGAGGTCAGTCAACGCTGCCTCAAGGAGCCCACGGCTTCCCCGAAAACGTTCCGACGGTTTCCTATTTCACCGTCGAGTGCAAACGTACAAGGAGCCCGCTCGCGGGCGATGCTGTTGCTCTTGCGAATCCCGAATCCCCAATCCCGAATCCCGATAAAAGAGCATCGCCCGCGAGCGGGCTCCTACCCCTCCAACGAAGGCGAGGCAATCATGGCCAAGGTGATCGGACTGGGCGGCATCTTCTTCAAGTCGCGCGACCCCGCCGCGCTCAGCGCGTGGTACGCGAAGCACCTCGGGCTCGCCGCGGAGGAGTGGGGCGGCGTGCGCTTCGACGAGGACGAGCAGCGGCCCGGCTGCACGCTGTGGTCGCCGTTCGCCGCCGACACCGGCTACTTCGGCGCGGGCGCGCAGCCGTACATGATCAACTTCCGCGTCGACGACCTCGACGCGCTGCTGGCGCAATTGCGCGCCGCTGGCGTCGAGGTGGACGAGCGGATCGAACAAAGCGAGTTCGGCCGCTTCGGCTGGATCACCGACCCGGAAGGCACCCGTGTCGAACTGTGGCAACCGCCGGGGCAATCCCCGGCCGCCGCTTGAAGTTTGCCCGGGCCGCCGGCATCTGCATCAGGCGCGCCGCGCGTGATACCCCGCGGCGCGACTTTCGCTTTGCCCCGAGGAGACATCCATGAAGCTTTACAGTTTTTCCGGCTCGTGCGCGCTGGGCGCCCACATCGTGCTCGAATGGATCGGCCAGCCCTACGAGCTGCAACTGGTGCAGAAAGATGATCTGGCGAGCCCGGCGATCCGCGCGTTGAACCCCAATGGCCAGGTGCCGATCCTCGTCGACGACGGCTGGGCGCTCAACGAGAACGCGGCCATCCTCAACTACCTGGCCGACAAGTTCCCCGAGGCGAAGCTGGGCGGCGAACCCACCCCGCGCGGTCGCGCCGAGGTCAACCGCTGGCTGGCCGTGCTCAATTCCGACGTGCATCCGGCGTTCAAGCCGTTGTTCGGCGCCACCAGCTACCTCGGCGACGAGGCGATGATCGAGAAGAGCAAGGACACCGCGCGCCAGCGGCTGCGTACCTGGTTCGAGCGGCTGGACAGGCAGCTGGAAGGCCGCGAGTGGCTCGCCGGCGAGCGTTCCATCGCCGACCCCTACCTGTTCGTCGCCGTGCGCTGGACGCATGCGGTGAACGTCGACCTGGACGGCCTCGCCAACCTCAAGGCCTTCGAGCGTCGCATGCGCGCCGACCCCGCCGTGCAGCGCGCGCTGAAGATGCAGGGACTCGACCAGCACTGAGGCAAGCCCTGCCGCCGGTGCATTCCGGTGCGACTGCCGGCACCCGCCCTGGCGACGGGTCCGCCGGCGATCGCGCCGGCATGGCTGCGGTGGGTTGGTCGATGTAATCCACCGGCACGCCGGTGCGGTGGCTGAACTGCGCGACGTTGGCCTGGACGGCGCGCAGCTGCGCACCGCATTCGGCGCGCGAAATGTGCGCCGCACGCACCTGGGTCGGGATCATGCGCACCCGCCGGAAGACGTGCGCCCCCACCAGCAGATGGTTTTCCGCGCTGTCGGGCCGCGGGTTGCCGGTGCGTGCATGCGTCGGCGTGCGCGGCGGGAGTTGAGCCCCCACAGTCTGGTGGTGGCGCGGGGGCGCAAACCGATACCATCAACGGCCTCTCGCAGGAGCCGCCAACGGATGAACCCTCCGGTCGACCCCTATCCCGGCCCCGATCCCGTCACCGCGCCGGAACTGCTGCCCGTGCTGCAGGCCCTGCGCGAGCGCGAGCCGATCTTCCATCGCCCCGAATTCGGCCGCACCCGCGCCGATTTCGAGCGCATGACCGCCGCCGACTTCTTCGAGATCGGCGCCTCCGGCCAGCGCTACAGCCGCGCCCACGTGCTCGACGTGCTGGAGCAGCGCGTGGCCGATCCCGCCGAGCAAGCCTGGGTTACCCGCGACTTCCACTGCCGCGGACTCGGCCCGGATACCTACCTGCTCACCTACACGCTGGAGCAGGGCGAGCGCGTGAGCCGGCGCAGCACGATCTGGCGGCGCGACGGCGAGGACTGGGTCATCGTGTTTCATCAGGGCACACTAATCGCCTGACGAAACCGGCCGGAGACGCTGTCGACATGAGCAAGCCCGCTCCATCCATCATCCGCTTCCGACCTCGGCCGTGGGCGACCGCCTTGCACCTGCTGCTGTTCGGGGCTGCGTTCGCGTTGTTCATGGGCCGCAAGCCCGGCATGTTCCGCGCGCAAGCCATCCTCGACCGCGTGCCCGGGTTCTACAGCCACGTCTCCAATTTTTCGCTGTCCTGGCTGCTCCTCGCGGGCGCCGGGTTCCTGTGGCTGACGATGGGCATGCAGATGCGGCACATGGCGCTGGCGGCGCTCGCGCTGGTCGTGGCCAATGTCGCCTGCGAATTCCTGCTGCCGTGGTTGAACACGCGCGATCCGGTCGATGCGCTTTACGGCGCGGCAGGATCGCTGCTGGCGCTCGCGTGGATGGGGATCATCCATCGCTTCGGCCTGGACCCGATCTGCCGCGGGGAGGGCGGGATCGAGGCCGTCTGACTGCCGCGGTCACCGTCGCGGCAGCCGACCTTCACGCCGATCATCATGGAACACGTGGCAAGGTGTCGGCTGGCACCCGGCGCGGAGGATACTGGCATGGTTTCGATGGTCGATCGCGCGCGTCCCGGCGGCGCGCATCTGTTCCATGCGGCCGTGCTGGCCGGAGCGCTGCCGCTGTTCCTGGTCGCCTTGCTCACCGACTGGGCCTACTGGAGCAGTTACGAAATCCAGTGGAGCAACTTCGCGTCGTGGCTGCTGGTGGGCGCGATGGTGCTTGTTTCCGTGGCCATCGTCTGCGAGATCTTCGCCCTGGTTCGCGGTGGGCGCAGCGTCGTGCACATCATCGTGCTGGTGGCGACCTGGCTGGTCGGTTTCTTCGATGCGCTGCATCACGGCAGGGACGCGTGGGCGATCATGCCCACGGCACTGGTGCTGTCGGTGATTGCCGTCGTGCTGGCGTTCGTGGCCACCTGGTTGAGCTTCGCGAGCCTGCGCTCGGGAGGTGTCCGATGAATCGCTCCAGCCTGAACATGCTGCCCCTGGCTGCCGCCGTCATGCTGCTGGCCGCCTGCAGCAAGGCGCCCGATCTCGACCAGTACGGCGCCAGCCCCAAGCTGCCGGAACCTTCGCGCGGCGTGATGCCCGACATGATCATCGCCAAGCCCGCCCCGTGGGATGGCCAGGTGCCGACCGCGCCGCAGGGCTACACCGTCTCGGCGATCGCCACCGACCTGGGCATCCCGCGCCAGACCCTGGTGTTGCCCAACGGCGACATCCTGGTCGCCGAAGGCCGCGGCGGCCATGCGCCCAAGCTCAAGCCCAAGGACGTGATCGCGGGCAAGATCAAGGCCAAGGGCAATACCTCGGTCAAGAGCGGCAACCGGCTGACATTGCTGCGCGACGCCGATGGCGACGGCAAGTACGAGTTGAAGACCGTCTTCGCCGACCACCTGGATGCGCCCTACGGGCTGGCGCTGGTGGGCAACAAGCTGTACGTGGCCAACCAGGGCGAACTGGTGCGCTTCGATTACCAGCCGGGCCAGACCCATGCCAGCGGCGCGCCGGTGAAGGTCACGGACCTCCCGTCGGCGATCAACCACCACTGGACCAAGGCGCTGGCGGCGAGCCCCGACGGGCGTTTCCTCTACGTCGCCATCGGCTCCAACAGCAACATCACCGAGCGCGGCATGACCGCCGAGGTCGACCGTGCGCGGATCTGGCAGGTGGACGCTGCCACCGGCGCGCACAGGGTCTACGCCACCGGCCTGCGCAACCCCACCGCGCTGGCGATCCAGCCCGGCACCGACACCTTGTGGGCCGTGGTCAACGAGCGCGACGAGATCGGCCCCAACCTGGTGCCCGACTACCTGACCTCGGTGCGCGAGGGCGGCTTCTACGGCTGGCCGTACGCGTACTGGGGCCAGCATGTGGACACCCGCGTGATGCCGCAGGACCCGGCCAAGGTCGCCGCCGCCATCGTCCCCGACTACGCGCTGGGCTCCCACGTCGCCGCGCTCGGCGTCGCCTTCTCGGCACCCACGATGGGCGGCCAGTTCGGCGATGGCGTGTTCGTGGGCGAGCACGGCAGCTGGAACCGCAATCCGCCGGTGGGCTACAAGGTGGTGTTCGTGCCGTTCCGCAACGGCCATCCGTCCGGCGACCCGATCGATTTCCTCACCGGCTTCCGCACCAAGGACGGCAAGACCCGCGGCCGCCCGGTCGGCGTCAGCGTCGACCCGCGCGGCGCGCTGATCGTGGCAGACGATCTTTCCAACACCATCTGGCGCGTCACGCCGACGACGGCTGCCGCCGCTCCGGTCGCCACGCCCCCGGCGCCGGCCGCATCGGCACCCGCACCCGCGGCACCGTCCAGCGCGCCATGAACCGCCGGCGGCAAGGGCGCGTTCCGCGTTGACGGAGCGCGCCCTTGCCAGCAACCCGGCGTGGCTCAGTGCCCGGGCAGGGTGTAGCTGAAGTCGTAGTGGTGCTTGCCGTCGACCTGGGTGATCGCCAGCGAGCCGCCGATACCGGCCAGCTCGCCGCTGCCGCTGCCGGGCACCACCGCCACCGTCCACTCCTGCGGCGTGCCGTCCACCATCAACGCTCGGTGCACCAGCACGAAACCTCCGCTGCGGCCATGCAGCGTGCCACTGATCTTCTCCATCGCCACATACGCCCCGCACGCGCCGTCGCCGGCCGCCAGCATCTCGCCCTGGCTGGTGGCCTCCAGGTCGCCATGAAACCGCTTGTCCAGCGACAGGCGCCCCAGCCCGGCGGCAGCCGCCTGCGGATTGTCCGCCGCCTGCGGCTGGACCTTGACCTCGAAGTTGCCGGTGGCGTGCATGGGTGGGCTCCGTGGGATGGGGTGGACTGGGGCGGATGATGGCGGGATGCGGGGAAGCGTCGCAAGGTTCGCACCCACGTTTCCGCGTTGCAGGGCAGCCGGCAGAGCAGGGCCATCGTGGCTCTGGCTTACCGGAAGCTCGCTCTCGCGGCGTGTGCGCGCGCGGGTGTCGTATCCTCGGAGGGACAAAGAGGAGTCGTCATGCCGCTTAGCTGGAACGAAATCAAGGATCGTGCGTTGCGCTTCTCGCGCGAGTGGCAGCACGAGTCGTCGGAGGGCGCCGAGGCGAAGTCGTTCTGGGATGGTTTCTTCGACGTGTTCGGGGTGAGCCGGCGGCGGGTGGCGAACTTCGAGAAGAAGGTGAAGAAGCTCGACGGCAAGGACGGTTACATCGACCTGCTGTGGAAGGGCGTGCTGCTGATCGAGCACAAGTCGCGTGGCAAGGACCTGGACCGCGCGCACACGCAGGCACGCGATTACTTCCATGGCCTCACCGACGCCGAGCTGCCGCGTTACCTGCTGGTCTGCGACTTCGAGCGCTTCCGGTTGTACGACCTGGAAACCGGCGAGATCCCTACCGAGTTCGCGCTGAAGGATCTGCAAAAGCACGTGCGCCAGTTCGGCTTCATCGCCGGCTACCAGGCCCGCAGCTTCAAGGAGGAAGACCCGGTCAACGTGCTCGCCGCCGAGCGCATGGGCAAATTGCACGACGCGCTGAAAGCCGCCGGCTACGAAGGCCATGCACTGGAAGTGCTGCTGGTGCGGCTGCTGTTCTGCCTGTTCGGCGATGACACCGGCATCTTTCCGCGCCATGCCTTCCACGAATTGCTGTCGCAACGCACCGGGGTCGACGGCGCCGACACCGGGCAGTGGCTGGCGCAGCTGTTCCAGGTGCTGGATACCGCGCCGGATCGCCGCCAGAAAACCCTTGACGCGCAGCTCGCCGAGTTCCCCTACGTCAACGGCAAGCTGTTCGCCGAACCGCTGCCGTTGGCCGCGTTCGACGCCACCATGCGCGACCTGCTGTTGCAGGCCAGTGCGCTCGACTGGAGCCGGATCAGCCCTGCCATCTTCGGCTCGATGTTCCAGTCGGTGATGGACAAGCAGGCACGGCGCAACCTTGGTGCGCACTACACCAGCGAAAAGAACATCCTGAAACTCATCGGTCCGCTGTTCCTCGACGAGCTGAAGGCCGAGCTTGAGAAGATCGGCAACCACGAAGGCAAGCTCAAGAGCTTCCACGTCAAACTCGCCAGCCTGCGCTTCCTCGACCCCGCCTGCGGCTGCGGCAACTTCCTCGTCATCGCCTACCGCGAGCTGCGCCTGCTGGAAATCGAGGTACTGCAGCGCCTGTACGCGCGCCAAGGCTCCGTCTTCCACGGCGTCGCCGACCACGTCGCCATCGACGTCGACCAGTTCTATGGCATCGAGATCGAGGAGTTCCCGGCGCAGATCGCCCAGGTCGCGCTATGGCTGATGGACCACCAGATGAACCTGCGCGTCGCCGAGCAGTTCGGCGAATACTTCGCGCGGTTGCCGCTGACCAAGTCGCCGACGATCGTGCATGGGAACGCACTGCGGATCGATTGGAAGGAGGTGGTGAAGCCGGAGGCGCTGAGCTACATCCTGGGGAATCCGCCGTTTCTGGGTCATCACTATCAAAACGAGGATCAAAAGCGCGATCAAGCGATGGTGATGCATCAGATCAGCGCGCATGGCGTGCTCGACTTCGTCGCCAACTGGTACGTCAAGGCGGCTGAGTACGTTCAAGGACAGCCGCGCATCCGTTGTGCATTCGTCTCGACCAACTCGATAACCCAGGGTGAGCAAGTCGGGTTGCTCTGGTCGCTTCTGTTGGCGCAAGGCATACGTATCCAGTTCGCCCATCGAACCTTCCAATGGTCGAATGAAGCGCGTGGCATCGCCGCGGTTCATTGCGTGATCGTGGGCTTCGGACTCGCCGACGTCGATCCGAAATGGATCTTTGACTACGCAACGCTAAGAGGTGATCCGCAGGCATTGAAAGCCTCAAACATCAACCCGTATCTGGTCGATGCGCCTGACGTGGTGGTGACCAATCGCAGCCATCCACTTGGTGATGTGCCGCAGATGCTCTGGGGCAACAAGCCGACTGATGGCGGGCATTTGATCCTTTCGCCCGAAGAGCGGCACGAGTTGCTCGCCAAGGAGCCGAAAGCCGAGAAATTTGTACGTCGCTACATGAGTGGCGGCGACTTCATCAATGGAACGGTGCGTTATTGCCTCTGGCTGCCTGACGCTACGCCAGCGGAGCTGAAAACGCTGCCGGAGGTGATGAAAAGAGTTGAGGCCGTTCGGGAAAGCCGGCTGGCGAGCAAGGCGGCATCGACGCGGGAGTACGCAAAGTACCCAACTCGTTTTCGCCAGATCGCACAGCCAGATTCCGACTACCTGGCCATTCCCGAGGTTTCCTCGGAGCGTCGCGCATATATTCCAATCGCCTTCCTGTCGAAGGACGTGATTTGCAGTAACAAGATTCAGTTCGTACCCGAAGCCACCTTGTTTCACTTCGGCGTTCTGAACAGCGGCATGCACATGGCTTGGGTGCGTGCGGTCTGCGGGCGACTTGAGAGCCGTTTGAGTTATTCCAACACCATCGTCTACAACAACTTTCCCTGGCCCGAGCTGCCGCTTGAACCCCTCTCCCCCCGGGAGAGGGGCAGGGGTGAGGGTGCGGCCGAAGCGCGAGTTCCCGCTCCGCCCGCACCCTCATCCGGCGCTGCGCGCCACCTTCTCACCCGCGAGGGGACTCCCGTTGGGTCGCCGGAGGGAGAAGGGAGCAAGCACCGCGCCGCCATCGAAACCGCCGCGCAAGTCGTACTCGACGCCCGCGCCGCCTTCCCCGACAGCACCCTGGCCGACCTGTACGACCCGCTAAGCATGCCGCCGGCCCTGGTCAAGGCCCACCAGAACCTCGACCGCGCCGTCGACGCCGCCTACGTCGCCGCCGAAAAAGCCGCCGGCCGCAAAGCCCCCAAGCTCACCACCGACGCCGAACGCGTGGCCTTTCTGTTCGAGCGCTACCAGCAGCTCACTTCGCTGTTGCCTGCGGCGAAGCCCAAGCGCGCCGCACGGCGCAGCGTGAAAGGTACTCAACCATGAACGCGCTGCTATTGCCGTTGCTGCCGCTGTTGGTGTCCCTGTTGCCGATGGCGCTTGTTCTGGCGGTACTGCTGCTGGCTCGCCGTCGGGAGAAGCGCCAGGGGCGGCGTTCCCCACTGTCGGACAAATTGTGGAACGGGCCGGGACAGCAGTTGCGGCAGGAGCTGGCAAAGTCGGATGAAAGCCTGGATACCGCCTTGCTCATTTCGGTATTCAGCGGGCCGCTGCTGCTGGCCACCTGGGCACTGTCTCGAATGGATTGGTCTGCGGTCCGCTTTGGCATTGGCGAATGGGTGTACGTCATCGTCTTTGTCGGCGTGATGCTATGGGTCGCGCGAATGAGTATTCCACTGCGCGCAAAGCGCCAGCGGCTGTGCGAGGGCCTGAAGGCCGAGTTGATGACCGCGCAGTTGCTGCTGCCGCTGGCGGGCAAGGGTTGCCAGGTTTTCCACGACATTCCGGCCGATCACTTCAACCTAGACCACGTGGTAATCGGGCCCTACGCGGTGTTCATGGTCGAAACCAAGTCACGCAAGAAATCCGGCACCGGCCGACAAAGCGCTCAAGTGAGGTACGACGGAAAGACGCTGCACTTCCCCGACCACACCAACACGAAGGCCATCGAACAGGCGCGTCATCAGGCGCGCTGGCTCGCGGACTTTTTGCGTCAGGCGGCGGGCGAGGCAACCCCGGTGGTGCCGGTCGTCGCCTTGCCGGGTTGGTTCGTCAATTACAGCGGGGATGCGCACCGATCCGACGTTCTTGTGGTCAATCCGAAAATGCACAACGCATTCATGGAAAAGCGCGGCGGCACGCAACTGAGCGAATCGCTGCGCACCCGCATCGGCTTCGTCTTGACCCAGCGCTATCCGGTTCCCGACTGAGGCTCTTGCTTTGCACCAGGGGCAAGAGCATCGCGCCCCACATCCCACCCCGGCACCGCAAACGCCTCCACCAGGAAATCCACCAGCCTTCGCGTCTTGATCGGCAAATGCTTGCGTGAGGGATACACCGCGTGGATGCCGAGGGTCAGCGTGCGCCAGGTCGGCAGCAGTTCGACCAGGTCGCCGCGGCGCAGGTCGTCGGCGACGATGAAGTCCGGTTGCAGGATGATGCCCTGGTGGTCGAGCGCGGCGGCGCGGCAGGTGTCGCCGTTGTTGGCGTGGATGCGGGCGTGGATGCGCACCACGACGGGTTTGCCGTCGGCGGCGGTGAAGGTCCATTCGTCGCGGCCGGCGAAATAGCTGTAGGAAATGGCGTCGTGCCGCGCCAGCTCGGCCGGATGCGTGGGCATGCCGTGCTGGGCCAGGTAGGCCGGTGATGCGCAGGCCACCATGCGGGTCGTCGCCAGCTGGCGGCTGACCAGCTGCGAGTTGGCGAGGTTGGTGATGCGCACGGCGAGGTCGTAACCCTCCTCGACGAGGTCGACGACGCGATCGCTGAGTTCGATGTCCAGCGACACTTTCGGATACCGCTGCGCGAAGCGCCCCCACAGCGGCGCCAGGTGCAGCACGCCGAAGCTGAGCGGCG
The DNA here is from genome assembly GCA_049650465.1 of Rhodanobacter sp. GTDB lineage: Bacteria > Pseudomonadota > Gammaproteobacteria > Xanthomonadales > Rhodanobacteraceae > Rhodanobacter. The sequence goes on from JBASAF010000029.1 coordinate 31,625, forward strand.
CATTGATGCGCAGCCGCCCGCTGGGCTCGCCGCTGCGCGAGCTGATTTCCGATTCCGCCTCCTCGACCGCGGCCAGCATGTCCCTGGCGCGGGCGTAGAACAGCTGGCCGTCGTCGGTCAGCGACACCCGCCGCGTGGTCCGGTGCAGCAGGCGCGCGCCCAGGCGCTGTTCGAGCTCGCCGACGTGGCGCGACACCGCCGCCTTGGACAGGCCGATCGCGTCGGCGGCTCCGACGAAGCTGCCGGCCTCGACCACGGCCACGAAGCTGGCCATTTCCTGGAATTTGTCCACGGCGCCGTCCTGTTGTCTCGTTATGCGAAACAGTAAGTCAATCCAAGTGCGGTTTATCGTCATTCCATTGGCGAATAGAGTAACCCCATCAACCGATCCACCCCATCAACCAAGGAATTGTCATGAACGCTTCGCTCGCACTGTCTGGCCGCATCGGCCTGTCGTTGATCTTCATCATTTCCGGCTGGGGCAAGATCGCCGCCTACGCCGGCACCCAGCAATACATGGAATCGGCCGGTTTGCCCGGCGCCCTGCTGCCGCTGGTGATCGCGCTGGAACTCGGCGGTGGCCTGGCCATCCTCACCGGCGCCTTCACCCGCTGGATCGCGCTGGCGATGGCCGCGTTCTCGCTGGCCAGCGCCGCGGTGTTCCACGCCCACTTCGGCGATGCCGCGCAGGCGATCAACTTCTGGAAGAACGTGGCGATGGCCGGCGGCTTCCTGATGCTTGCCGCGCACGGCGCCGGCACGCTGAGCCTCGACCATCTGTGGAACAAGCGCCGCAACGCCTGAGTTCCGCCATCGTGCACCTCACGCAACGGGCGCCTCGCGCCCGTTGCCCATGGAGAAACCACCATGACCTCCGCCCCTTCGCTCTTCATCTCCCACGGTTCGCCGATGTTCGCGCTGGAGCCGGGCCTGCTGGGCCCGAACCTGCGCGCCATCGGTGCAGCGTTGTCCGGCATCCATGCCGTGCTGGTGGTGTCGCCGCACTGGCAGACCCGCGGCGTGCGCGTGGGCAGCAGCGCCGCGCCGGAAACGATCCACGACTTCGGCGGCTTCCCCGCGCCGCTGTACCAGCTGCAATACCCCGCGCCCGGTGCGCCGGCGCTGGCGCAGGACGCCGCGCGGCTGCTCGCCTCGGCGGGTTTCGACGTGACGCTCGACGACCGCCGCGGCCTCGACCATGGCGCCTGGGTGCCGCTGCGCTACCTGTTCCCCGCTGCCGACGTGCCGGTGTTCCAGGTGTCGCTGCCGCAGCACATCGATGCGGCCGGCGCCTTGCGGCTGGGCCAGGCGCTGGCGCCGCTGCGCGAGCGCGGCGTGCTGGTGGTCGGCTCCGGCAGCCTCACCCACAACCTCTACGAATTCCGCCAGCACATCCGCGATCCGGAGTACGCGCAGCAATTCGCCGACTGGATTCGTGCTGCGGTGGCTGCGCGCGACGTCGAGGCGCTGGTCGACTATCGCCGCCGCGCGCCCCATGGCGAGCGCGCGCATCCGACCGAGGAGCACTACCTGCCGCTGCTGGTGGCGGTGGGCGCAAGTTCCGACAGGGATGCGGCACGCCTGGTCGAGGGCGGCATGACCTACGGCGTGCTGTCGATGGATTCGTTTGCATTTGGTCTGCCGCACGATTGATCGCCATCCCGCTCGCAAGAATCCCGATCCCGTAGGAGCCCGCTGGCGGGCGATGCTTCTGATTTCGCAGACTCCGAGTGCCGAATTCCGGTACAGAAGCATCGCCCGCGAGCGGGCTCCTACCGGGTAGGGCAGGGTGACAGGTGGTGGCACGGTTGGCCCGCACCCGCACGATGCGCCACACTGATGCGGCCCTCATTGCCATCCTCCCATGCGCATCTTTTCCCACACCTGCTCCAACACCGAGATCGTCTGTGCGCTCGGCTGCGCCGACCAGCTGGTCGGCGTGGATGCCGATTCCGACTACCCGCCCGACGTGGTGGCGCAGTTGCCCAGCACCGGGCGCGATCTGGATCTGGACGTGGGGGCAGTGCAGGCGCTGGAACCGGATCTGGTGCTGACTTCGCTGACCGTGCCCGGGCATGAGCAGGTGGTCGACGCACTGCACTCGGCGGGGCTGGCCACCCTGGTGTGCGATCCGCAGTCGCTGGAGGACGTGTACGCGGATATCCGGCGCATCGCCGGCGCGCTGGGCGTCGCCGAACGCGGCGCGGCGCTGGTGGCGTCGATGCGTGCGGCGATGCCGGCGGTGGAGCCCGCCGGAGCGCGCCCGCGCGTGCTGGTGGAATGGTGGCCCAAGCCGGTGATCGCGGTGGCCCGGCATTCCTGGGTGAACGACATCATCCACCTTGCCGGCGGCATCAACCCGTGGGGCGAGGTGGATGCCCGCAGCGTGCCGCTGCACTATGCGGAGGCGGCGGCCGAGCGCCCCGACATCGTGGCGATGAGCTGGTGCGGCGTGAAGGTGGAGAACTATCGCGCCGACAAGGTGCGCGAGCGCCCGGACTGGGCCGACGTGCCGGCGGTGCGCCACGATCGCATCCACGCGATCAGCGAGGCCTACCTCGGCCGACCCGGCCCGCGACTGGTCGAGGGTTACCGGCAGTTGCGCGCCGCCATCGCGGCGGTCGGTTCCTCCGCGAGGCCATGACTCGGCCCGCATCCCGCCCGCCATCGCCCGCTGCAGGGCCGCCCGCGCTGGTGTGATCGACGCTCCGCCAACGGGGAGCGCTCGCGATGGACAAGTGGACACAGACGGTCACCGCCAAGGTGCTCGGGGTCGGGTTGCTGGCGTTGCTGATGACGATACCGCTGCTGCAGGTGCGCGAGCTGGTGCGCGAGCGCCAGCAGCTGCGCACCGGCGCGATCAGCCAGATTGCGCAGGGCTGGGGTGGAAGGCAGGTGCTGGGCGGTCCGGTGCTGGTGGTGCCGACGCAGCGGCAGGTGGCGGCGGAAGGCCAGGTGGCGCCGCGCTGGCAGGCGGGCAGCGAGAGCATGCTGGCCGATGCGCTGAAGCTGGACGTGGCGATGGCGGTGACCACCCGCAGCTACGGCATCTACAGCGCGCCGGTGTTCGTGGCCACGGTGAAGCTGGGGGCGCAGTTCCGGGCGCAGGACATCGCCCGGTATCGCCACGCCAGCGATGCACGATGGCAGGGCGGCAAGGCGGAGCTGCGGCTGCCGGTCGGCGACCTGCGCGGCCTGCAGGAGGTCGGCGACTTGCGCATCAACGGCCAGCCGGCGCGCTTGCAGTCCTCGGCCGAGCGCCTGGGCCACTGGTCGAACGTGGTGGTGCCGATCGACCTCGACGCGCTGGGCGACCAGCCGATCGACGTGCAGGTCACCCTGAAGCTTGCCGGCACCGAAGCGCTGCAGCTGCTGCCGCTGGCGCGCAGCACCGATGTGGCGATGCGCGCGCCGTGGAGCGACCCCAGCTTCATCGGCGCGGCCTTGCCGCAGGCACACCGCATCGACGCCGGTGGCTTCAGCGCGCGCTGGCATCTGCTCGACCTCAACCGCAGCTACGGCCAGCACTGGACCGATCGCGAGGACATCGACGCGGCGCTGGCGGCGTCGAGCTTCGGCGTGCAGCTGTACCAGCCGGTGGACGTGTACCAGCGCAACGTGCGCGCGGGCAAGTACGGGCTGCTGTTCATCGCGCTGACCTTCGTGGCGTTCTTCTTGTTCGAGGTGCTGAAGAAGCTGCGCGTGCATCCGGTGCAATACCTGCTGGTTGGCGCGGCGCTGGCCACGTTCTACGTGGTGTTGCTGGCGTTGTCCGAGCAGATCGGGTTCGGCCCGGCCTACGCCCTGGCCGCCACGGCGGTGGTGCTGCTGGTGGGCGGCTATGCGATGGCGGTGCTGCGCGCGCGGCGCGCGGGCGCGCTGCTCGGCGGCGTGCTCGGCCTGATCTACGCGATGCTGTACGGGTTGATCGCCGCCGAGCAGTACGCGCTGCTGGTCGGCGCGCTGGTGCTGCTGGCGGTGGTCGGCCTGATGATGTTCCTGACCCGACGCATCGACTGGTATGCCTGCGGCCCTGCGTCGGGCGAACCGCCAGCCGCTATCATGGAGCGATCATGAACCTGCTTGCGATCGAAACCGCCACCGAAGCCTGCTCCGTCGCCCTGATCCACGGCGAGGAACTGATCGCCCGCAGCGAAATCGCGCCGCGCCGGCATACCGACCTGGTGCTGCCGATGGCCGACGCGCTGCTGGCCGAAGCCGGTATCGGCCGCCACGCACTGGACGCGATCGCGGTGGGCCGCGGCCCCGGCGCGTTCACCGGCGTGCGCCTGGCCGTGTCGCTGGCGCAGGGCATGGCACTGGCGCTGGACCTTCCGGTAGTCACCATTTCCTCGCTGGCCGCGCTGGCGCTGGAGGCGCCGGAAGAGGAGGGCAGCGCGATCCTCGCCGTGATCGATGCGCGCATGGGCGAGATCTACGCCGCCAGCTATCGCCGCGACGGCAGCGGTGGCCTGCTCGCGCTGGACGAGGAACGCATCTGCACCGCCGACACGCTGGTGTTGCCGGAAGCCGCCAGCTGGCAGGTGGTCGGCACGGGCTGGGCGACCTACGCCACCGCGATCAGCCAGCGCCTCAGCGGCACCCTGCATTCCGCCGACGGGCTGCGTTATCCGCAGGCGGCGCATGTCGCCGAGCTGGCGCTGCGCGAGTTCCAAGCCGGCCATGTGCTGGCTCCGGAACAGGCCTTGCCGGTGTACCTGCGCGACAAGGTGGCGCTGACCCTGGTGGAGCAGGGGCGGGGGTAAGCCTCCCGCGGCGAGCATCGCCGCGTAGCATGTTCCGCGCCAGCAACGCTCGGCGAGGAACCCGTTTCCCGGAATTTATTTTCTGCCGCGCGCCCGCCGGCGGCCGGGCGGCGCGCGCATACTCGCGCGGTTGGGCCGCCGCCACAGGCGTGGCGGGGGAGACCCGACACCATGCGGGCAGGGTTTTCGACCCTGCGGGGAGGACTCATGAAAGGCATTGCACTGAGTGTGTTGTCTGCGGGTTTGCTGTTGGCCATGGGCGGCGCAGCCGCGGCCGACGCGCCCGCGAAAGTCTCGCGCATCTACACCGACACCGTGGCACCGGCGAGCCAGCAGGCGTATCTCGCCGGCATCAAGAGCTACAACAAGTGCCTGGCCGAGCACGGCTTCAAGTACGCCTGGACGGCACTGACCCATGAGACCGGCGACGTCTACGCCTATTCGTATGTCACCGACCCCGTCAGCTGGGCGGATTTCGACGTGATGCGCACGCAGGGCAAGGCCTGCGACGCGACCTTCCAGCAGGAGGTGAATCCGCACCTCAAGGGCGAGATCAGCGTCTTCATCCAGGAGGAGGCCGAGATGAGCCACAGCGCATCGAAAGGCATGTCAGGCGACCTCATGGAGATCACCTACTTCAAGCTGAAGTCCGGCTACGGCAAGGGCAAGGCGTTCACCGATGCAGTGAAGAAGATCACCGCGGCCGCCGCAAAATCGAAATGGGCCTACTCCTACCGTTTCGTGCGGGTCATGGACGGCGGCGCCGACGCGCCCGACTTCATGGTGGTGAGCTATTCGCCCAGTTGGGCGGAGCTGGGTGCCGACGCCGATCCCAGCCTGTGGAAGATGGTCGAAAGCGTGTACGGCAAGGACGGCGCCACCGACCTGCGCAAGACGCTCGGCGACACGATCGAACAGGAGTCGTCGCACATCGACCGCCGCGACGCGGAGCTGACCTACAACCCTGCCCGCTGATGGGGCGCATGACGCCCGGGCCGCTTTCCCCACGCGGGGAAAGCGGCCCGGAACACCGCCGCGGCACCACGCATGGTCGTCCCGGCACCGGTGTACACCTCGATCGAACGGCGTAGGATGGCGGCGAGGGGCCTCGCCGGGAGTCGCGTGGATGGCTGCCACGCTCACGCCACGGTGCTGCGGCGGGCCTGGTCCGCAGCGTGAGGGTGCGCTGCGTCGATGACGCCCACGGCGAGGGAGGCAACCATGCGCTACGACCTGTTCGCGAATCGCAAGGACGAACTGCTGCTGCTGGCCCGCATCCTGCTGATGGTGCTGTTCGTGAAGTTCGGGCTGGACAAGCTCACCGGCTTCACCGCCACCGTCACCTACATGACCTCCACCGGCATGCCGCTGCCGGGCCTGCTGACCCTGATCGCGGTGCTGATGGAGTTCGTCGTGGGCATCCTGATCGTGCTCGGCTTCTACACCCGGCCGCTGGCATTCGCGCTGGGCCTGTACACCCTGGCCGCGGCGTTGATCGGCCATCGCTACTGGAACATGGAAGGCATGGCCCACTACCTGAGCATGATCAGCTTCTACAAGAACATCAGCATCGTCGGCGGCCTGATCCTGCTCGGCCTCACCGGGCCCGGGAAATATTCGCTGGACAAGCGCTAGCCGGCGTGTGAGCGACCTGATTTTTGTTCGTCATTCCTGCGCAAGCAGGAATCCAGTGCCTCTGTGTCCAATAACTTGAAGGCGCTGGATCCCGGCCTTCGCCGGGATGACGAGCAAAAGCAGACCTTCCGCGGGTCAGCTGCGGTCAGAGCCGCCCGATCAGCAACTGCACCAGCAGGCTGCTCACCGCCACCGCGATCCACACGCCCAGCCCCAGCAGGATCGGCCGCGCACCGCTGGAAACCATCTTGCGCAGGTTGGCGGAGAGCCCGATCGCGGTGAGCGCCACGATGATCATGAACTCGGCCAGCATGTGCAGCGCCGGCTGGATCGCGACCGGCACCAGGCCCAGCGTGCGGATGCCCGAGGCCACCACGAACCACAGGATGAACCACGGGAAGATGCGCGCCAGGCTGAAGCCGACGCCGTCGCCGGCCTGCGCGTGCTGGCGCTTCTCGCGCGCCGCCACCACGAAGGCGAGCACCAGGCAGATCGGGATGATCAGCGTGGCGCGGGTCAGCTTGACGATGGTGGCGTAGTCGCCGGCGGCATGGCTGTAGCTGTAGCCGGCGGCAACCACCGACGAGGTGTCGTTGATCGCGGTGCCGGCCCACAGGCCGAAACCGAGATCCGACAGGTTCAGCAGGTGGCCGAGCAGCGGAAACAGCAGCACCGCGATGACGTTGAACAGGAAGATGGTGGAGATCGCGAACGCGGTGTCGTGGTCGTCCGGCTTGATGATCGGGGTCACCGCCGCGATCGCCGAGCCGCCGCAGATCGCCGTGCCCACGCCGATCAGGATCTTCAGCTTGTCGTGCACGCCCAGCCAGCGCCCCAGTGCCCAGGCGCTGAGGAAGGCCATGCTCATGGTGATCAGGGTCACCCACAGCGATTCCAGCCCGGTCTTCGCCACCTGGGTCAGGCTGAGCCCGAAGCCCAGCGCGATGATCGACCACTGCAGCACCTGCTTGCCGCCGAACTGGATGCCCGGGGTGAAGCGCGCGCCAGGCGCAAACACGTTGCGCACGATGATCCCCAGCACGATGCCGAACACCGGCCCGCCGATCAGCGGCACCCAGCGTCCCAGCAGCAGCGCCAGCACGCCGATCGCCACGGCCAGCGCGAGGCCGGGCGCGCGGCTGCGCAGGGAGGGTCGGGGGACGGCAGCGGTCGAGGCGTTCATCAGGGACTCCGCGGGAAGCCGCCATTGTCGACCCGGCCATCCATCAATAGAACTTTGAACTTCTGATTCCGTGTATAAGATGCCTTGATGGTCAACATCAGCCCGCGCCAACTGGATGTGTTCGTGCAGGTCGCCGTGCTGGGCAGCGTGCGCGCGGCGGCCGAACGCCTGCACCTGACCCAGCCCGCGGCCAGCATGGCGCTGGCCGAGATGGAGCGCCAACTCGACGCGCCGGTGTTCGATCGCCAGCGTGGCCGCTTGCACCTCAACGCGCGCGGGCGCGAGTTGCTGCCGCTGGCGCAGGAACTGCTGGAGCGCCACGCCGAATTCGGCCGCCGCGCGCGCGCCGAGGGTGCCGCGCTGGCCGGCGAGCTGCGCATCGGCGCCAGCAATACGGTGGGCAATTATCGCGTCGGTGAACTGCTGGGCGCCTTCGTGCGCGCCAACCCGCAGGTGGCGATCCGCCTGCGCGTGGCCAACACCGAAACGATCGCCGCCGCCATGCTCGACCACGGCCTGGACATCGGCTGCGTCGAAGGCCCGGTGACGCATCCTCAACTCGAAGTGCGCCCGTGGCGCGACGACCTGCTGGTGGTCTGCGCGCCGCCGGACCATCCGCTGGCGCGCAAGCGCAGCCTGAAACCGGCCGATTTCGCCGGCGCGCGCTGGGTGCTGCGCGAACCCGGCTCGGCCACCCGCGCCACCAGCGAACGCGTGCTCTCGCAACTGCCGCCCGGCGAAACCGTGCTGGAACTCGACCAGATCGAGGCGATCAAGCAGGTCGTGGTCGCCGGCCTCGGCATCGCCTGCCTCCCCGCCGTGGCCATCACCGACGCCGTCGCCGCCGGTCACCTCAAGGCCTTGCGCACCCCCTTCCTCGACCTGCGCCGCAAACTCTCCCTGCTCCTGCACCGGCAGAAATATCGCGGCGCGTTGCTGGATGCGTTCCTGGAGAAGCTGTAGAGGAGATGCTGCCCGCTGATTTCGGCTCTGGTCGTTGTCGTCGCGTAAGGGAGCAGGCGGGCGTTGCCCGGCCTAAGCCGGTCGTCGGGGTCTGTCGGAGTCAGGCATCGCCTGAATTAAGCCGAGCCGCGAAGCGGCTTCGGCTTGAACGAATTGTCAGGCCGGATACGCAAAAGTGGTTGCATGTGATTGGCCCAAAACATCTCCGTAAAGCACCCACTCCGATTGATCAGGTGCGGTTGTGAAAATAAACCACAGGGCACCAATGCGGAGCGGTGGGATCTTCAGGTCCTGCGGTACGAACGATCCTTGGCGGTTCAGGAAAACGCCAACCGTTAGCGAGCTGGAGGAGTACTTTGCCAGCCCATCCACGATGTCCTGAACCGTGGCGGTGGCATTGAGGGATTCTGGGGCAAGTTCCTTGAGTTGAACCGGAGCGAAGTGTCTTACCTCTTGCTCTTGCCACGTTGCAATGAAGTCGTAGTCGGATGCTTCGATAGGGCAGAAGCGAACCGGAAGGCCGAGGTTATGCGACATGCCTAGGCTAAACAGCGCAGCTTGACGATACTCACGCGGCCCCTTGAGATCGTTCGTGCGTAGATGCCGCACTTGTGGAGAAACATCCAAGCTGACGGCTGAGAGTTCGATTTCGCGGAGCTCCCGAAGCGCGACCTCGGGATCGCGGTAGGCGAGTTTTTTTGCTTGGTTTAGCGACGCACGATCCATATACGGCCTAACAGGGCGCAGCGTTCGCGAGGATGGCGTTCAACGTCGCCGCCACCTGCTCGTGGGTATGCGCGCGCAGCAGCTTTGCGGCATGGCGGCGCAGGTGGGTGCGGTCGAGCGCGGCGAGGCGGTCGCGCACCTGCAGGATCTGGCTCGGGTGCATGCTGAACTCGTTGAGGCCGAGCATCAGCAGCAGTGCGGTGAAGTTGACGTCGCCGGCGATCTCGCCGCACAGGCTCACCGGCTTCTTCGCGCGGCGGCCGGCGCCGATCACGTGCGAGAGCAGGCGCAGCAGGGCGGGTTGCAGCGGGGTGTAGATGTTGTCCAGCGCATCGTTGCCGCGATCGGCGGCGAGCACGTACTGGGCCAGGTCGTTGGTGCCGATGGCGAGGAAGTCGCTGTGCTCCAGCAGCGCACGCACGTTGATCGCCGCGGCGGGCACTTCGATCATCGCACCCAGCGGCAGTTTTTCCGGCAGGTCGACGTTCTCGCGCTTGAGCTCCTGCCGCGCCAGCTTGAACAGGGTGCGCACCGCGATCAGTTCGTCCGGCTGGGTCACCATCGGCACCAGCACGCGCACCGGGCCGTAGCAGGCGGCGCGCAGGATCGCGCGGATCTGCGTGGTGAACACGGCCGGGTAGCGCAAGGACAGGCGCACGCCGCGCACGCCGAGCGCGGGGTTGTCCTCGCCGCGCAGCGAGAGCCCGGCCGCGTCGGCCTTGTCGGCGCCCAGGTCCAGCGTGCGGATGGTCACCGGCAGGCCGCCCATGCCCATCACCAGGTCGCGGTAGGCGATGAATTGCTCGTCCTCGGAGGGCAGCGCGCGCTTGCGCAGGAACAGGAACTCGGTGCGGTAAAGGCCCACGCCGTCGGCGCCGCGGGCGCGCGCCATCGCGACGTCGGCCGGGGTCTCGGCATTGGCCAGCAGGGCGATCTCGACGCCGTCGCCGGTGCGCGTGGGCGCATTGGCCAGCTTGGCCAGGCGGCGGCCTTCGTCGGCGGCCTCGCGCTGCCACGCGCGATAGCGGGAAAGATCCTGCGCGGTGGGGTGCACCACCGTCTCGCCGCGTTCGGCGTCGAGCAGGATCAGGTCGTCGTCGTGGATGTCGGCCAGCGCGTCGCGCGTGCCCACCAGCATCGGCAGGCCGAGGCTGCGCGCCAGGATCGCGCTGTGCGAATAGGCGCTGCCGGAGCTGGCGACCACGCCGAGCAGGCCGGCGCCGGCCAGTTGCGCCATGTCGCCCGGGGCGATCGAGTCGGCGATCAGGATCTCGCCCACGCGCGCGGCCAGCTTGCGTTCCTCCGGACTGGTCTGGCGCTGCAGCGCGGAGATCACCCGGTTGATCACCTGCTCGACGTCCTCCTTGCGGCTGCGCAGGTAGGGGTCGTCCATCGCCTCGAACACGGCGGCGAGGCGGTCGCGCTGTTTCTTCAGCGCCGCGCCGGGGCGGTAGCGGCCGATGCGCACCAGGTCGTCCAGCCCGCGCAGCAGCTCGGCGTCGTCCAGCAGCAGGCTGTGCGCGTCGATGAACTCGTTGACCTCGCGCGCCAGCGCGCCGTGCAGCTTGCCGCGCAACTCGCGCAGTTCCTGCCGGGCGGTTTCCAGTGCCCGGTGCAGCAGGTCCAGCTGCTCCTCGACCTCGTCCTCGTCCAGCGGACGGGTGTCGACCGCGTAACGGCTGGGCTGCACCAGCCGGGCACGGCCCAGCGCCATCCCGCGCGCCGCCGCCGTGCCGGGAAGGACGTGTCTCATGGGCGCCCCCTTGGGGCGCCGGGATTCGGGATTCGGGATTCGGGATTCGGGGTGAAGCCGGGATTCGGGATTTGGGATTCGGGATTCGGGGTGACGCCGGGATTCGGGATTTGTGATACGGGATTCGGGGTAAAGCCGGGATTCGGGACTTGGGATTCGGGATTCGTAAAAGCGGAAGCAAAAGCGTTGGTGCGGCAAGTCTTGCCGCGGCCGGCTCTACCGAATCCCGAATCCCGAATCCCGAATCCCATCGCTCTCAGGCTCCCTCGTCGAACTTGCGTTCGAACAGCGCGACCACCGCGGCCAGGGCGGCTTGTTCGTCCGGGCCGTCGGCGCGCACGGTCAGCGGCGTACCGAGGCCGGCGGCGAGCATCATCACGCCCATGATGCTTTGCGCATTGATCTCGCGACCCTTGCTGACCAGCCACACGGTGGATTTGAAGCCCTGTACCAGTTGCACCAGCTTGGCCGAGGCGCGGGCGTGCAGGCCGAGCTTGTTGGAAACGACGATTTCTTGTTCGAGCATGGGCAGTGTCAGGCGTGGTCGATGAAGATGCCGCCGCGGCCGCCGCTGGCGGCGATTTCGGCCAGTTCGTCCAGCGGCTTCTCGGCGTAGTTGAGCACGCGCAGCAGCATCGGCAGGTTCAGCCCGGACACGCAGCGCAGGCGCACACCGAGCGCGGCCAGCGACAGCCCGATGTTGCACGGCGTGGCGCCGTAGAGGTCGGCCAGGATCAGCACGCCGCCGCCCTGGTCCAGCTCGCGCGCGTGGTGGGCGGTGAGCGAGCGCATGACCTCCGGGTCGGCCTGCGGCGGCACCTCCACCGCCGCCACCCGCAGCGGCAGCTGCGGCATCACGTGGCGCGCGGCGGAGATCAGCGCCTGGCCGACCGCCTCGTGGGTCATCAGCAGCACGCCGACGCTCATGGATGCCCGCCTGCGCGGAAACGAACATTTCCGCGAGCGCCCCGCGGGGATGGCGGCAAGGGGAACACGGTCCGATCGACGCGCATGGTCAGTCCAGCTCGCGGTGGAACGTGAGCACGCCTTCGCGCTGGCTGCGGTAATGCGCGGCGAGTTTCTCGACCAGGTAGACCGAGCGGTGGCGGCCGCCGGTGCAGCCGATGGAGACGGTCAGGTAGCTGCGGTCGTCCTGCTCGAAGCGCGGGATCCAGCGGTCGAGCCAGCCCGCGGTGTCGGCGAAATATTCGCCCACCATCGGTTCGCCGTCGAGGTATTCGCGCACCGGCGCGTCCTTGCCCGACAGCGGCCGCAAATGCGCCTGCCAGTGCGGGTTGGGCAGGCAGCGGGCGTCGAACACGAAATCCGAATCCAGCGGCAGCCCGCGCTTGAAGGCGAACGACTGGAACATCAGGGTGAGCCCCTCGGTGGCCTGCGCGTAGCCGGTGGCGACCAGCCGGCGCAGCTGGTGCACGTTGAGGTCGCTGGAGTCGATCACCTTCTCGGCGATCGCCATCAGCGGCCGCAGCAGGCGGCGCTCCTCGACGATCGCATCGGCCAGCGACACGCCCCGCAGGGCCAGCGGGTGGCGCCGGCGGGTTTCCGAGTAGCGCTTGACCAGCACGTCGTCGCGGCAGTCGAGGAAGATCAGGTGCGGCTCCACCCCGGAGGCGGCCAGCTCGGACAGCACGTGGGGGAGGTGGGCGAAATCCTCGCCGCGGTTGCGCACGTCCATGCCCACCGCGATGCGCCGGCGCCGGCTGCTGCGATCCTGCAGCACGGCCTGCACCAGGTGCGGCAGCAGGCTGCCGGGCAGGTTGTCGACGCAGTAGAACTCCAGGTCCTCCAGTGCGCGCAGCGCCACCGTCTTGCCGCCGCCGGACAGGCCGGTGAGTACGATCAGGTGGATCGCCTCGCGGGCGTTGAAGGGAGTCAGCGGCGGCTCGTTCTCGTTCATGCGTTCACCATGGGGGCAGCCGGCGCAACTGGTGCGCCTGGCGGTCGATGAAGGTCTGCGCCGGGTCGATGCCCTTGCTCTTCAGCGCGTGGCTGCGCACCGCGGCCTCGACCAGCACCGCGATGTTGCGACCGGAGGCCACCGGGATGGTGATCATCGGCACCTCCACGTCGAGGATCTGGCGATGGCCGATGTCGCCGGTGAGGCGGGTGAGCGCGTCGGTCTCGCCGTCGTCGCGCAGCGGTTTCAGGTGCACCACCAGGCGCAGGTACTTGGAGGATTTCACCGACATGTGGCCGAACATCTCGCGCACGTTGAGCACGCCCAGGCCGCGCACCTCGAGCAGGTCCTGCAGCAGCTCGGGGCAGGTGCCGTCGATCACGTCCGGCGCGATCAGGGTGAACTCGGTGGCGTCGTCGGCGACCAGGCGATGGCCGCGGCTGATCAGTTCCAGCGCCAGTTCGCTCTTGCCGGAGCCGGCCTCGCCGGTGATCAGCACGCCGATCGAGAACACCTCCAGGAACACGCCGTGCAGCGTGGTCTTGGCCGCCAGCATGCGCGCAAGGTGGTATTGCAGGTAGGTCAGCAGCTCGTGGCCGCGCTTGGGGCTGATCCACAGCGGCGTGTCGGTTTCCTCGGCCACTTCGCGCAGGTCGGCCGGCACGGCCTGGTCCTTGGTCACGATCAGCGCCACCGGCTGGTAGGCGGCGATCTTGTGCATCACTTCCCAGCGCTGGCGCGAGTCCAGCGCGTCGAGGAAGTTGAGCTCCTCCGAGCCGATGATCTGGATCTTGTTCGGGTAGATGACGTTGAGGTAGCCGATCAGCGAAGGCCGCCGCGCCTGCGCCACGCCCGGCTCCAGCAGGCGCGACTCGCCACGCATGCCCGACACCCAGCGCAGCGCCATGCGCTCGTGCACGCCGTCGTAGAGTTGTCGCGCGCTGATCCGGTCCAAGCCTGCGGCCCTTGTGTCGCGTGACGGGCGGCAAACGGCCGCCCGAACCGCCACCATTGTGCCAGCTTGCGTCCCGCGCGGCTTGCGCAGACGGGCACGGCCCGCCGGAAAACCGACGGGCCGTGCAGTTGCAGGCGGTTTGGCCGATGCGTGGCGATCAGCCGTACTGGCGCTCCTCGCGCGCCTGGCGCTGGTGCTTGTCGGCGACCTTCTCGCGGTACTTGCGCAACTGGGCGACCAGCTTGTCGAACAGCACGTCGATGGAGGCATACATGTCCGCCTCGGTCGCCTCGGCGTGCAGGGTGCCGCCGACCACGCTCAAGGTGCCGTCGGCGCGCTGCTGGAGCTTGTCCAGCGACAGCACGATCGAAAGACTCTTCAGCTTGTCATCGAGGCGGGTGAGGCGGTCGAGCTTGGCGGTGGCGTGGTCGCGCAGTGCCGGGGTGACTTCAATCTGCTGGCCGCTGAGTTGGAATTGCATGGAGGCGCCTCCTCTGGTGGTGCAGTGCCGCGTTTCGCGGCGGGTGGACGTGCCGGGTCGGCTCGACCGGGCACATCTTTCAGTCAACTCGTCTACAAGACATGGGAACGTTCCGGCGCCGGGCAAGTTCCCTGCGGCGCGGTGTCGCGACCGATCAGCTGGCGCGCTGGCGTTCGCTGGATGTGGGAATGCGCAGCCCCTCCCGGTATTTGGCCACGGTGCGGCGCGCGACCTGGATGCCCTTGGCCTGCAGTTCCTCGGCGATGGCCTGGTCGGACAGCGGCTTGCGCGGATTCTCCGCCTCGATGAGCTTGCGCAGCATGGCCTGGATCGCAGTGGCCGAGGCGCTGCCGCCATCCTCCGTGGAGACGCCGCTGGAAAAAAAATACTTCAGCTCGAAGGTGCCGCGCGGCGTGTGCAGGTATTTGCGCGTGGTGACCCGCGAGATGGTGGATTCGTGCATGCCCACCTCCTCGGCCACCTCGCGCAGCACCAGCGGATGCATCGCCTCCGGGCCGTAGTCGAGGAAGGCGCTTTGCCGGCGCACGATCGCCTCGGCCACCTTGAGCAGGGTTTCGGCGCGCGATTCCAGGCTCTTGATCAGCCAGCGCGCCTCCTGCAGCTGGCCGCGCATCCAGCTGGCGTCCTCGCCGCGGGCCTTGGCGATCAGGCCGCAGTAGTGCTGGTTCAGGCCCAGCCGGGGCTGCGAATCGGGGTTGAGGCTGACCCGCCAGCGCATGCCGTCGCGGATCGCGTAGGCGTCCGGCGCCACGTATTCCACCGGGGTGGCGTCCAGCGCCGCGCCGGGGCGCGGGTCCAGGCTGCGGATCAGCACGGCGGCCTCGGCCACCTCGTCGGGCGAGGCGTGCAGGCGCCGCGCCAGCCGCGCGATGTCGTTGCGTGCGAGCAGCTCCAGTTCGCTGTCCACGATGCGCAGCGCCAGGGCGCGATGCGGCGTGTCGGGGTCGAACTGCTCCAGCTGCACACGCAGGCAGTCGCGCAGGTCCAGGCTGCCGACGCCCGCCGGGTCGAAGCCCTGCAGCCGGCGGCGCACCGCCTCCACTTCCTCGACGCTGGCGTCGAAGCCGGCCGGCAGCGCGGCGAGCACGGCCTCCATGCCTTCGGCCAGGTAGCCGGCGGGGTTGAGCGCGTCGATCAGCACCGTGGCGATCAGGTGCTCGCGCGGGTTGAACGAGGCCAGGTTGAGCTGCCAGGTCAGGTGCTGCTGCAGGGTTTCCGGGGCGGCGTTCTGCGGTTCGAATTCGTCGTCGCCGCGGGAGCCGCTGCTGCTGGCCGGGCTGTTGCTGGAAAAGTCGATCGGCGACTCCGCCGCGCCGCCACCGTCGGCCCAGTCGATGGCGCCTTCGTCGTTGTCGCTGTGGCTTTCGGCCGCCTTGTCGGCGATCTGGAAATCGCCCTCGTCCGCGTCGAGGCCGTCGGTTTCCTCGTCCTCGACTTCCTCGGCGAACTCCAGCAACGGGTTGCTCTCGGCGATCTGCCGCAGTTCGGCTTCCAGCTCCAGCTGCGACAGTTGCAACAGGCGGATCGCCTGCTGCAATTGCGGCGTCAGGGTCAGTTGCTGGTGGAGGCGAAACTGTAATGCGGGTTTCATGCCAGCCAGGTCGAAGGAACGTGCGGACATCCTAGCGCGTGGCCGGGAAAGCGGCCAGCGCGGCCCGCCGCGCCTCGTTTCAAAGCCGGAATTCGCGGCCCAGGTAGACCTCGCGGACCTTCTCGTCGGCGAGGATGTGGGCCGGGGTGCCGCGGGACAGCACCTCGCCCTCGTTCAGGATGTAGGCGCGGTCGCAGATGCCCAGGGTCTCGCGCACGTTGTGGTCGGTGATCAGCACGCCGATGCCGCGTTCCTTCAGGTGCCGC
Source organism: Rhodanobacter sp. (assembly GCA_049650465.1). Lineage (GTDB taxonomy): Bacteria > Pseudomonadota > Gammaproteobacteria > Xanthomonadales > Rhodanobacteraceae > Rhodanobacter. The sequence goes on from JBASAF010000029.1 coordinate 47,883, forward strand.
ACGATGCGCTGGATCTCGCCGACGGAGATCGGGTCCACGCCGGCGAACGGTTCGTCCAGCAGCATGTAGCGCGGGTTGGCTGCCAGCGCGCGGGCGATCTCCACGCGGCGGCGCTCGCCGCCGGAGAGGCTGACGCCCTTCTGCCCGGCGATGTGGGCGATCTTCAACTCGTCCAGCAGGCTTTCCAGCTCGGCGTCGCGCTGTTGCGCGCCGAGGTCGGTACGCAGCTCCAGCACGGCCATGATGTTGTCGGCGACGCTGAGCCGGCGGAACACCGAAGCCTCCTGCGGCAGGTAGCCGATGCCCAGCCTGGCGCGCGCATGCATGGGCAGCCCGGTGATGTCGCGCTGGTCCAGGGTGATGGTGCCGGCGTCGGCCTCGATCAGGCCCACCACCATGTAGAAGCAGGTGGTCTTGCCCGCGCCGTTGGGGCCGAGCAGGCCGACCACCTCGCCCTCGCGGATCGAGAACGCGAAATGGCGCACGACCTGGCGCGACTTGAAGCTTTTCTGCAGACCTTCGGCCGAGAGCATGGGATCAGTGCCGTTCCTGCGGAGCGGGGCTGCTGCTGGCGGCGGCCGGCGCGGCGGCGGAGGAAGCCGGGGCGGGGGCGGGAGGCGCGCTGGCGGAGTGCGCCGCGGCGGGTTGCGGCTTGGGCAGGAAGACCATGTGCACCATGCCGTCATTGCCGCTGCTGCCGGTCATCTCGCTGGTCTGCGTGTTGTAGGTGAGAGTGTCGCCGTGCGCTTCGCCGCGGCCCTGCTGGTGCACCGAGGCCTGGCCCTTGAGCGTGGCGATGCCTTTGATGTTGTCGTAGTCGAGCGTGCGCGCGTCGCCGGACATCAGGTTGCCGGCGTCGTCCAGCTGCTGGATGTGGGCGTTGCCGGTGACCACGATGCGGCTCAACTGCTGGTTGCCGTCGACGTAGATCTTGGCGAGGTCGCCGGTGATCTTCAGCGTGCCCTGGCTCAGCTCGACGTGGCCGTTGAGCGTGGTGATGCTGTTGGGCGCGTTGAAGCCGCTGAACGAATCGGCATGCACCACCCGCATCGGCTGGCTGCGGTCATCCTTCCGGGCCAGGGCGGGCTGCAGCAGCAGCGCCCCCAGCACGAGCAGGGCGAGCCGGAGCATTCCGTGGCTGCGGAAAGAGGATGCCGTGGACGTCATGGAGAAGTTCCAGGTGGTTGTCAGAGAGATTGGCGCGCATGCCGACGCCGTTCATTCTACTGTCGCCCTGCGTGAGCTGGGCGGGTTGGGCCGTTTCCAGGCGGTTTTCCCGCGGCCACGCGGTGACTTCGGAGGTCAGCACGCCGGCATCGGCGCGGGCGACGCCATGCGCGTCGGTAAAGGCATCGCGGTGCAGTTCGACCGGCCCCTGCAGCTTGAGCAGGGTACCCGGCTTGTTGACCCAGCCGTAGCGCGACTTGCCCCGCCACGGCGGCACGCCGTCCTGCTCGGCCGGGATCTGGAACGTGGGCGAGTCCAGGTATAGCGACTCGTCGCCCTCGCGCCGGTCCACCCGCGGTGCCTGCAGGTACACGCTGGGCCTGCCGTCGGTGCCGAACTCGGTGACGCGGGCATCGTTCAGGGTGTAGCCCGAGCGCGGCGGACCGACGAAGTCGCGGGCGCGCGGCGCCGGCCCCAGCCACCACAGCAGCAGCTGGCTGGCGCCTGCGGCGAGGCCGACCAGCACGATCGCGACCGGCAGGCGCCGATCGCGCAGCCATCGGCGCAAGCTCACCGCCAATGCTCCCGCTCGGCGGCGTCGTGGCCTTGCGCGTGCAGGATCAGGTCGCACACCTCGCGCGCGGCGCCTTCGCCACCGCTCGCGCGGGTCTGCCAGTGGGCCGCCTCGGCGATCCACGGATGTGCGTTGGCCACCGCCACGGCCAGGCCCGCCACGCGCATCGGTGCGAGATCGGGCAGGTCGTCGCCGACGTAGGCCACCTGCGCGGGCTGCAATTGCAGCGCGTCGAGCAATTCGGCCAGGCAGGCGCGCTTGTCGCCCTGGCCCTGGTAGACGTGGGCGATGTCCAGCTCCTCGGCACGCAACGCCACCGGGTGGCTGATGCGCGCGGTGATCAGCGCGACCTGCACGCCATGGGCCTGCAGGCGCTTCAGGCCCAGGCCGTCGTGCACGTGGAATACCTTGGTCTCGCGACCGTCCTCGCCGTACCACAGGCGGCCGTCGGTGAGCGTGCCGTCGACGTCGAACACGGCCAGGCGAACCCGCGCGGCGCGGGCGAGGATGTCGGCGGGGAGGTTGGCGGGGTAGTTGGGCACGATCGAAGGTTGTGGGGAGCCAAAGTCAACAGCGCGCGTGTTTGATTTGCCTGATTTGTCGAGACAAATCAGGCGTCAGACCACGCGCGCACGAAGCAGGTCGTGAATGTTCAGCGCGCCGACGACGTGCTGCTCGTCGTCGACCACCAGCAAGGCGTGGATCTGGTGCTTCTCCATCAGCTGCGCCGCCTCGGCGGCCAGGCGCTCGGCCCCGATCGTCTTGGGACCGCGGGTCATCAGGTCGGCGACGCGGGCGCCGCGCAGGTCGACCTCCTCGTCGTCGAGCGCGCGGCGCAGGTCGCCGTCGGTGAACACGCCCAGCAGGCGCTGCTCGGCATCCACCACGGCGGTCATGCCCAGCTGCTTGCGGGTCATTTCCATCAGCGCCTTGGTCAGCGAGGCGTCCGGCGGCACGCGCGGCACGTCGTCGCCGGTGTGCATCACGTCGCTGATGTGCAGCAGCAGGCGCCGGCCCAGCGCGCCGGCCGGGTGCGAGCGGGCGAAGTCGTCGGAGGTGAAGCCGCGCGCTTCCAGCAGCGCGATCGCCAGCGCGTCGCCCAGCACCAGCGCCACCGTGGTGCTGGTGGTCGGCGCCAGGCCGAGCGGACAGGCTTCGCTGGAAATGCTGCCATCCAGGTGCACGTCCGCCTCGCGGGCCAGCGAGGAGCTGGCGCGGCCGGTGATCGCGATCAGCGGGATGCCCTGGCGCTTGATCACCGGCAGGATGAACAGCAGCTCGTCGGTCTCGCCGGAGTAGGAGATCGCCAGCACCACGTCCTGCGGCAGGATCATGCCCAGGTCGCCATGGCTGGCCTCGCCCGGGTGCACGAAGAATGCGGGCGTGCCGGTGGAGGCCAGGGTCGCGGCGATCTTGCGCGCCACGTGGCCGGACTTGCCCATGCCGCTGACCACCACGCGGCCCTTGCAACCCAGGATCAGCCGGCAGGCCGCGGCGAAATCGTCGCCGATGCGCGGCTCCAGCGCGGCGATCGCGGCCGCCTCGGTGGCGATCACGGTGCGGGCGCTGCGGGTGATGGCGTCGGGGCTCGGTGCGTTCGGCGCGGGTGGGGCGATGCGTGCGTTCATGGGGGCTCGGATGGGGGAGGGGCGCCGGCGTCGTTTCTGTGCCAGAAGAATTCCATTACCATGGCATATTCGCATTTTAACGTCTTTGCCCGCCCCATGGTGCCGCCACGCGGCCAGGCATGGTGCCGCCGGCACGACTCCGCATGGAACGTTCATGGACCCCAGCCGCATACAGGCGATGATCGAAGCAGGCCTGCCCGGCGCCCGGGCCGAGGTCGAAGGCGCCGACGGCGTGCATTTCGAGGCCACCGTGGTCGCCAGCCAGTTCGCCGGCAAATTGCCGCTGACGCGGCACCGGCTGGTCTACGCCACCCTGGGCGACCTGATGGGCGGCGCGATCCACGCGCTGGCGCTGAAGACCTTGACGCCGGAGGAGGCCGGGATTCGGGATTCGTGATGCGGGATTCGTGAAAGCCGAGCCCCGTCGCCATCCCGCACCCTTGCTGTCCCGAATCCCGTATCCCCAATCCCGAATCCCGTAAATCCAATGGCCAAAATCCTCATCAACGGCGGCGTGCCACTCCATGGCGAGGTCGGCATTTCCGGCGCCAAGAACGCGGTGCTGCCGATCCTCGCCGCCTGCCTGCTGGCCGACGAGCCGGTCAGCATCGGCAACGTGCCGCACCTGCACGACGTCACCACCTTCATCGAACTGCTCGGCCAGATGGGCGTGCAGCTGGTGCTGGACGACCGCATGAAGATGCACGTCGACCCGCGCACCACCAGCACCTGCGTGGCGCCGTACGACCTGGTGCGCACCATGCGCGCCTCGATCCTGGTGCTGGGCCCGCTGGTGGCGCGCTTCGGCCAGGCCGAGGTCTCGCTGCCGGGCGGTTGCGCGATCGGTTCGCGCCCGGTCGACCAGCACATCCGCGGGCTGCAGGCGCTGGGCGCCGACATCACGGTGGAGAACGGCTACATCAAGGCGAAGGCGTCGCGGCTGAAGGGCGCGCGGGTGACCATGGACATGGTCACCGTCACCGGCACCGAAAACATCATGATGGCCGCCACCCTCGCGCAGGGCACCACCATCATCGACAACGCCGCGCAGGAGCCCGAGGTGGTGGACCTGGCGCATTGCCTGATGGCGATGGGCGCGCAGATCGAGGGCGCCGGCAGCTCCACCATGGTGATCCACGGCGTGGAGCGCCTGCACGGCGCCGAGTACGGCGTGCTGCCCGACCGCATCGAGACCGGCACCTTCCTGGTCGGCGCGGCGATGACCGGCGGCAAGATCCGCACGCGGCATGCGCGCGCCAACACGCTGGACGCGGTGCTGGCCAAGCTGGAGGAGTCCGGCGCGCAGATTTCCACCGGCGAGGACTGGATCGAGCTGGACATGGGCGGCCGCCGGCCCAAGGCGGTCAACATCAGCACCGCGCCGTACCCGGCGTTCCCGACCGACATGCAGGCGCAGTTCACCGCGCTCAACTGCGTGGCCGAAGGCACCGGCGTGGTCACCGAGACGGTGTTCGAGAACCGCTTCATGCACGCGCACGAACTGCAGCGCCTGGGCGCGGATATCCGCCTGGAGGGCAACACCGCCGTGGTGCAGGGCGTGGACCACATGAGCGGCGCGCCGATCATGGCCACCGACCTGCGCGCCTCGGCCTGCCTGGTGCTGGCCGGCCTGGTCGCCAGCGGCGAAACCGTGGTCGACCGCGTGTACCACATCGACCGCGGCTACGAGAACATCGAGGAGAAGCTCGGCGTGCTGGGCGCCCGGATCCGCCGCCTGCCGAGCTGATCCGCGCGGTGCTGTAGGGCGGGCACCGCCCGCCGTTCCTGGCGACACGAAAACCGGCGGGCAGTGCCCGCTACGCCGTGGCCGTCATTTTTTCGGGGGTGGTAGTCGGGTAGGGCACCGCCCGCCGTTCCTGGCGATACGAAAAACCGGCGGGCAGTGCCCGCCCTACGCCGTGGCCGTCACTTCGGGGTGTAGCTCACCAGCTCCATGGTGAGGTCGCCGCCATCGTGCTGCGACAGCTTGACCGGCAGCGGGTAGCGGTCGGGCGCATACCACGCGCTGAAGCCGCGGTCGGCGTCGGTGCGGTCGATCCGCTCGGCCCGGAAGCTGCCGGCGGGGACTTGGATGGCCTCCGTGCCGGCCACCTTGAACTGCTGGGTCTCCACCTTCTGGCGCACGGCGACGGCCAGCGCCACCTGGCGCTGGCCGCCGCGCAGCGCCACGCCCAGCGCCAAGGGCAAGGTGTTGCGCTCGACGATGCCCGGCTGGGCCGGGTAGCTCTCGCTGCCCTTGTTCCCTTCCACGTGCACCTGGTTGGTGCTCCAGTCCACGCGCAGGTGGCGCTGCTTGTCCTTGATCCCCGTCTGCAGCTCGTAGTCGTAGCTGAGGGCCTCGGGCAGCTCGCCCTTCCAGCGGAAGCGCGAGGTCTCGTCCACGCTGGCGCCGAGCAGCGCGGCGAGGCCACCGGTGCCCTTGACCGCCTTGCGGTAGGTCCACTGGCCATTGCCGTCGTCGCGCAGGCTGACCGTGGCGGTGCCCATCGGGCTGCCGCCGCGCGACACCTTGTAGGTGGCGGTGAAGGGACCCGGCGTGGTGGCCGCGGTGGCGGTTCCAAACCAGAAGGACAGGGCCAGCAGGGTGGCAAGCAGGGGGCGCGTGGTCATGCGCCGAGTCTGCCCGCGCCGGCCTGAATGGCGTATCACTCCAGCCCGCGCTCACCCAGCAGCAGCGGGGCCGCCAGCGGCTGCCCGGCGTAGTGCGCCGCGTCGTTGCGCCATTGCAGGCGGCCGCTGGCGAGCAGGCCGAGCACGGCCGGCAGCAGCCGGTGTTCCAGCGGCAACAGGCGTTCGGCCAGGCGCTGCTCGTCGTCGCCGGCCTCGATCGCGAGCCGGGCCTGGGCGATCACCGGGCCGCCGTCGAGCTCGGCGGTGACGAAATGCACGCTGGCGCCGTGTTCCGTGTCGCCGGCTTCCAGCGCGCGCCGATGCGTGTGCAGGCCGCGGTATTTTGGCAGCAGCGAGGGATGGATGTTGATCACGCGGCCGACCCACGGGCGCAGCGCCTCGGCGTCGATCACGCGCATGAAGCCGGCCAGCACCAGCAGCTCGGCACCGCTGGCGGCGACGCGGCCGAACAGGTCCAGGTCGTAGGCGCGGCGGTCGGGATAGGCCTTCGGCGACAGCGCCAGCGTGGGGATGCCGGCCGCCTCGGCCAGGCGCAGCGCACCGGCATCGGCCTTGTCGCTGGCCACGAGCACGAATTCCACCGGCAGGGTGCCGGCGTCGCGCGCCGCGATCAGCGCGGCGAGATTGCTGCCGCGGCCGGAGGCGAGCACGGCGATGCGTGGTGGTGGGGTCATGTTTTCCGCCGTTCGCCCTGAGAGCAGACCCGCGGGCCGGAGTCGAAGAGCCCTTCGACTTGGTTGCGCTGCGCCCAGGGTGAACGATGTCCGGCGCAACGCGGGCGGGTACGATGCCTCAGCCGATATGCACGCGATCCTCGCCTTGCGCCGGCACCACTTCGCCGATCACCGAGCTGGCCAGCCCGTGCTGCGCCAGCAGCGCGGAGGCGTCGGCCACGGCGTCGGGCGGCAGGATCACGGTGAAGCCGATGCCGCAGTTGAACGTGCGCCACATTTCCTCGCGCGCCACCTTGCCCTCGCGCATCAGCCAGTCGAACACCGGCGGCAGCACGATGGCGGCGGCGTCCAGCGCGAGGCCGAGGCCGTCGGGCACCACGCGGATGATGTTTTCCTTCAGGCCGCCGCCGGTGATGTGGGCCATGCCGTGGACCGGGCTTTCCTTCAACAACTCCAGCATCGGCTTCACGTAGATCGTGGTCGGTGCCATCAGCGCGTCGGCCAGCTTCACGCCGTCGAGGTCCAGCTCCAGCGGATGGCCGGCGCGCACGAGGATCTTGCGGATCAGCGAATAGCCGTTGGAGTGCGGGCCGCTCGAGGCGACGCCCAGCACCACGTCGCCGGCCACGATCGACGCGCCGCTCAGCATGCGCGACTTCTCCACCGCGCCGACGGTGAAGCCGGCCAGGTCGTACTCGCCCGGCGGGTACATGTCGGGCATTTCGGCGGTCTCGCCGCCGATCAGCGCGCAGCCGGCCAGCTCGCAACCTTTCGCGATGCCGCCGACCACCGCGACGGTGGTGTCCACGTCCAGCTTGCCGGTGGCGAAGTAGTCGAGGAAGAACAGCGGTTCGGCGCCCTGCACCAGCACGTCGTTGACGCACATGCCCACCAGGTCGATGCCGATGGTGTCGTGCCGGCCCAGCTGCTGGGCCAGCTTGAGCTTGGTGCCGACGCCGTCGGTGCCGGAGACCAGCACCGGTTCCCGGTAGCGGCCGGAGAGGTCGAACAGGCCGCCGAAGCCGCCCAGCCCGCCCATCACCTCGGGGCGGAAGGTGCGCTTGACCAGCGGCTTGATGCGTTCGACCACGGCATTGCCGGCGTCGATATCGACCCCGGCGGCACGGTAGGTGAGGGCGTCGGACATGGCGGAAACCGGCGTGGAAGAAACGCGCAAGTTTAGCAGGATGCGCCGGCGAAACCCGCCACGCCCCGCCGCACGGATGGACGCTGCGGACGGGATTGGGCAGACTTCACCGGTGCTTTTGAGAGGAAGATCGCCGTGCCCATGCGCCTGCACCGTCTGTGGATCGTGTTCCTGCTGCTGGGGTTGGCGGCGTTGCCGCGCCTGCATGCGCAGGCCGGCGGCTCGCCGTATTCGGTGACCGTGCCGGTGACCGACACCAGCGACGAGCAGCGTGACCAGGCGTTCTCCACCGCGCTGGCGCAGGTGATGGCGCGCGTGGCGGGCGGCCAGGACCTGCGCGGCAACCCCGGCTATGCCGAGGCGCTGGGCAGCGCCAGCTCGCTGGTGCAGAAGTTCCAGTACCAGCGCGCCGCCACCGGCCTGGTGCTGGACGTGGATTTCGCGCCGGCCTCGGTGCGCCGGCTGATCGGCAAGCTCGGCGTGGCCAGCGCGGGCATCAAGCCACCGGTGCTGCTGCTGGTGCAGCAGGCCGACGGCAGTGCCGTCGACCCCGCTACGCTGGCCAGCCTCACCGCCACGGCCGCCGCGCGCGGCACCACGGTGGTGTTGCCCGCCTCCGGCAGCGAACCCGATCCGGCGCTGGTGGCCGCCTCCGACCCGGCCACGCTGGCGCGCATCAACCGGCAGTACCACACCGGCCTGGTCCTGCTCGGCAAGCTGCACGACGGCACGGCGGACTGGACGCTGATTTCCGGCGGCCAGGCGCAGCGCTGGAGCAACCAGGGTGCGGACGAGGATGCCGTGCTGGCCGACGCCGGCAACGGCCTGGTCGACCGGCTGGGCAAGCAGCTCAACGTGATCGGCTCGACCACCAGCGAGGGCAAGCTGTGGGTCAGCGGGGTGGATTCGGCCGACGAGTACGCCAGCCTGCTCGCCGCGCTCGACAACGATCCCTCGGTGCGCCAGGTGACCACCATCGGTGCGCTGAACGACGGCGTCCTGCTCGACGTCAGCGCCTCCGTGCCGACCAAGGCGCTGGCCGCCAACCTCGCCGCGGGCGGCCGCCTGCTGCTGCAGGGCGAGCCGCACGAAGGGGCCGACGCCAACCTGCGCTGGCTGCGGTGAACGGGGTGCAGCGGGTGAACCAGGACAAGGAAATCTCGCGGCGCTGGCAGCTGTTCGCCATCACCGCCGTCATCGTCTACCTGCTCTGGCTGCTGGCGCCGGTGCTGATGCCGTTCGCGATCGCCGCGATGCTGGCCTACCTGGGCGACCCGCTGGCCGACCGGCTGGAGCGGCTGGGGCTGAAGCGGATGTGGGCGGCCACGATCGTCTTCCTGGTGATCCTGGTGGTGGTGGTCGGCGTGCTGCTGCTGCTGATCCCGATGATCGCCCACCAGATCGAGAACCTGATCAGCAACCTGCCGCGCTACGGCGACTGGGCCCAGAACGTGGCCTGGCCGTGGCTGCAGGCGCGGTTGCACCTGGATCCGCACACCTTCGACAGCGAGCGCCTGCTGGCCACCGTCAAGGCGCACATCGGCTCGATCGGCGGCGTCGCCACCGCGGTGATCGGCAAGGTCTCGCGCTCGGGCGTCGGCATCGCGATGTGGCTGACCAACCTGGTGCTGATCCCGGTGGTGGCGTTCTACCTGCTGCGCGACTGGGATCGCCTGGTGGCCACCATCGACGGCATGCTGCCGCGCTCGGTGCAGCCGACCATCGCCCACCTGGCGCGCGAGTCCGACGCCATCCTCGGCGCCTTCGTGCGCGGCCAGCTGCTGGTGATGCTCGCGCTGGGCGTGTTCTACGGCACCGGGCTGGGGCTGGTGGGGCTCTCGGTGGGCCTGCTGATCGGCATGGTCGCCGGCCTGCTCAGCTTCGTGCCGTACCTCGGCTTCATCATCGGCTTCGTCGCCGCGATCATCGCCGCGCTGGTGCAGTTCGGCGACTGGACCCACGTGCTGATGGTGTGCGGCGTGTTCGCGCTGGGCCAGCTGCTGGAAGGCTACGTGCTGGTGCCCAAGCTGGTCGGCGACAAGATCGGCCTGCACCCGGTGGCGGTGATCTTCGCGGTGCTCGCCGGCGGCTACTTGTTCGGCTTCCTCGGCGTGCTGCTGGCCTTGCCGGCCGCGTCGGTGATCCTGGTGCTGCTGCGCTACCTGATCGAACGCTACCGGATGAGCGAGCTGTACACCGACGAGGGGCCGGTCGATCCGGTGGTCGCCGAGGTGGAAGTCGCGGTGCGTGCCGACGGCGAGGTCGCCACCGAGACGCAGGTGGCACCCGCGCCGGGGGACCGGCCGGTCGAATGAACCCGCAACTGCCGCTCGCCCTGCGCTGGCCGCCACGCCAGCGCTTCGAGCATTTCCACGCCGGTGCCAACGCGCTCGCCCTGGCTGCGTTGCGCGCATTCGCGGTCGAGCCCGGGGCGCCGTGGATCTACCTGCACGGGGTTGCCGGCAGCGGCCGCAGCCATCTCCTGCTGGCCACCTGCCAGGCCGCCACCGCGGCCGGCCGGCGCGTGCAGTACCTGCCGCTGGCCGCGCTGGACGACCCGGCCGCCGCCTTGCGCGGCCTCGCCGGCAGCGAACTGCTGGCGCTGGACGATCTCGGCGTCATTGCCGGCAACCGCGAGGCAGAGCACGCCTTGTTCGACCTCTACAACCGCGCGAGAACCGAAGGCCACGCGCTGCTGTTCGCCGCCGATGCCACGCCCGCTCAGCTGGGCGTCGGCCTGCCCGACCTGCGCTCGCGCCTCGGCGCGTGCACCCAGTTCGCGCTGAAATCCCTGGACGACGACGAACGTCGCGCGGTGCTGAAAGCGCAGGCATCCGCGCGCGGCATCCAGCTCGACGACAGCGTGCTCGACTGGCTGTTCGCCCGCTACGCGCGCGACCTCGGCGCCCTGCTCGATCTGCTCGGGAAACTCGATGCCGCCTCGCTCGCCGCGCAGCGGCGCGTCACCATCCCGTTTCTGCGCGAGTTCCTGCGCGAGGGCGGCGCGGCTGCGCCCTGAGCGGCCTCAGCCCTCGCCCGCCTCGGCGTCCAGCCGCGCCATCACCGCGTCGGTGACGCGGGCGCAGCGCCGGCCCATGAAGGCGAAGGCCTCGCCCACGGTGGTGGCGAGCTTGTCGTGCAGCGCCGCGCGCAGCTGGCGGCGGGCGCGGTGCAGGCGGGTCTTCACCGTCTCCGGCTTGATGCCGAGCTGGCTGGCGGTTTCCTCCACGCTGCATTCCTCCACCTCGCGCAGCATGTAGACCACGCGGAAGGCCGGCGGCAGTTCGTCGATGGCGTGTTCGAGCAGGTGGCGGATCTGCGCGCGGGCGGCCGAGGCGGCCGGGTCCTCGCTGCCGAAGGCGGAGGGGAAGCGGATGATCTGATGCGTATCGTCGGGGGCGGCGTCCACTTGTTCCAGTCCCACCATGGTGTGGCGTTTGCGCAGGCGGCCGCGGGCCTCGTTGAGCACGATCGTGGTCAGCCAGGTCGAGAGGGTTGCCTCCCCGCGGAACGAATCCAGCTTGTGATAGGCACGCATGTAGGATTCCTGCAGCACGTCTTCCGCTTCCGTGTCGTCGCCGACCACCGCGCGCGCGACGCGGAACAGGCGCTGGTTGCAGCGCTGCATGATGTGGCGGAACGCGGCGCGTTCGCCGCCCCGGACGCGCGCCACCAGCTCGTGGTCGTCCAGCGAGGCGTAATCGACGGGTGCAATGCGGGCTTGGTCGGGCATGGTGTCCTCCTTCTACACCCGAACCGATGCGTTTGCCTGCTGGAAGGTTCCCGTGCGCCGGCCCCGGCCCGCGGGAACCGTGGCGCGGCTGCTGCATCAGATGGGCACGGGCGGCCGCTGCGCGCCGCCCATCCATGCAAGGAACCCATCATGAACAAGCCGCTGTTTGCCCTCGTCCTCGGTCTGGCCCTGGTCGCCGGACCCGCCATGCACGCCGAGGCGGCTGCGCCGGCGCTCAACGACGCGCAGATCGCGCACATCGCCTACACCGCCGGCTCGATCGACGTCACCGCCGCCAAGCAGGCGCTGCAGAAGTCGCACAACCCGCAGGTGCGCGCCTTCGCCGAGGAGATGGCGCGCGACCACGCCGCGGTGAACGAACAGGCGCTGGCGCTGGTGAAGAAGCTGGGCGTGACACCGCAGGACAACCCGACCAGTCAGTCGCTGGCGAAAGCTGCTGCCGCCGAGCAGGTGAAACTCGCCGCGCTGAGTGGGGACGCCTACGACAAGGCCTATGCCGCCAACGAAGTCGCCTTCCACCAGACGGTCAATGGTGCGCTGAGCGGCACGCTGATCCCGGCGGCGCAGAATGCGGAGCTGAAGTCGCTGCTGGAAACCGGGCTGAAGCTGTTCCAGTCGCACCAGATGCATGCCGAGCATCTGGCGCAGAGCCTGAAGTAGGGCGCGCCATGCTTCGCATGATGCTTCTGCTCGGCATCGCGCTGGCGGCGGTCGGCGGCATCGCGCCGGCCACCGCCGCGGGCGCGGCGTCCGCCCCGCGCGTGCACGTGGTGGTGATCGACAAGATGGCCTTCGGCCCGATGCCCGTCGACGTTCGCGCCGGCGACATCATCGAATGGGCCAATCACGGCATCCTCGAACACACGGCCACCGCCCGTGACGGCAGTTTCGATATCGACCTCAAGCCGGGCGCCACGGCGCGCATGACGGCGAAGGCCGGCAGCTTCATCGTTTTCTGCAAGTTTCACCCGACGATGCAGGCGAACCTGGTGGTGAAGTAGGGCCCCGGCCGCTGCTCGGGGCCGTTCAGGCCTTGAGCAGCGCCGGCGTCGCCTGCTGGCCGATGGCGTCGACCATCGCCTTGGCCACGTTGAGGTTGCCGGCGATGAGGTTGCCGCTGGCGGGGATGCCGTCGCGGCCGGCGAAGTCGCAGTAGCGGCCGCCCGCCTCGTGCACCAGCAGCACGCCGGCGGCCATGTCCCAGGCCTTCAGCCCGATCTCGAAGTAGCCGTCGTAGCGGCCGGCGGCGACGTAGGCCAGGTCCAGCGCGGCGGAGCCGGAGCGGCGGATGTCCTCGGCCTGGCCGAGGATCGCGCGGGTCATGTCCAGCTGCGGGCCGAGATGTTCGCGCTGGCGGAACGGGAAGCCGGTGGCGATCATCGCGCCGCCCAGGTTCTCGCGCTTGCCCACGCGCATGCGGCGATCGTTGAGGTAGGCGCCGTCGCCCTTGCTGGCGGTGTACAGCTCGTCGCGCAGCGGGTCGAACACCACCGCGTGGATCGGCACGCCCTTTTCCAGCAGCGCGATCGACACGCTGAAATGCGGGATGCCGCGCAGGTAGTTGTGGGTGCCGTCCAGCGGGTCGATCACCCAGGTCAGCGGACCCTTGCCGGTCGCGCCGCTTTCCTCGGCGAGGATGGCGTGGTCCGGGTAGGCGCGGCGCAGTTCCTTGACGATTTCCGCCTCGGCCAGCTTGTCGACCTCGGATACGAAGTCCATCTGCTGCTTCTCGACCACGTGCAGGCCGTCGATACGGTTCATGTAGCGCAGGATCACATTGCCTGCGGAACGCGCGGCGCGCGCCGCGATCGTGACGTGTGGTCTGGCCATGGGGTTCGACTTTGGAAGAGAGCGGGGGTTGCGGCCGCCGATTCTAGCAGCCCGGCCGCCGCCGCGGGTGCCGACGGCCTGCGGCGGCGCGTGTCCGCTATCCTTGTGCGTTCCGTCCGCCACGCCGATCCGCGCATGCCCGACACCGCCGACTTCGCTTCCCGCCTCCGTTTCGTGCTCGCGCGCACCTCGCACCCGGGCAACATCGGCAGCGCGGCGCGGGCGATCCGCACCATGGGTTTCGCGCGGATGGAGCTGGTCAGCCCGGCACATTTCCCCGATCGCGAGGCCAACGCGCTGGCGGCCGGCGCCGACGACGTGCTCGACCAGGCCGGCGTGCACGACGACCTGGTCGACGCGCTGGCCGGCTGCCGCTTCGTGCTGGGCCTGTCCGCGCGCCGGCGCGGCATCACCCTGCCGGAGCTTGACCCGCGCCAGGCGGCGGGGCAGGCGCTGGCCGCCGCGGCGCGTGGCGAGCCGGTGGCGCTGCTGTTCGGCAACGAGCGCAACGGGCTGGCCAACGAGGAGCTGGCGCACTGCCATGCGATGGTGCGGATTCCCAGCGTGGACGATTTCAGTTCGCTCAACCTGTCGCAGGCGGTGCAGGTGATGGCGTACGAGTTGCGCATGGCGGCGCTGGGCGGCGAGGTGCCCGTGCCGCCGCCGGCGCACGAGGAGCCGCCTGCCGAGGCCGCGCAGATGGAGCAGTTCTACCACCACCTGGCGCAGACGCTGGACGACATCGATTTCCACAAGGGCCGCGAGCCGACCACGATCATGCTGCGCCTGCGCAAGCTGTTCCAGCGCGCCCAGCCGGACCAGCGCGAGCTGCGCGTGCTGCACGGCATCCTGGCCGACGCGCAGCGCATGGCCGGCCTGGCGAAACGGCACGATCCGTAGGGCGGGCAGTGCCCGCCATTTCTGGCGATGCCGTAGCGGTGCAAGGGCGGCGGGCGGTGCCCGCCCTACGGCTCGTCGGGCCGACGAACGGCGCTCCTACATCTCGTCGTCGGCCGGTTCCAGCGACGGGGCCGGGGTGACCAGCAGCTTGTCGATGCGCGCGCCGTCCAGGTCGACCACCTCGAAGCGGATGCCGCGCCAGGCGAACACCTCGCCCACCTGCGGCACGTGGCCCAGCGCGGTCATCACCATGCCTGCCACGGTGCGGAAATCGTGCTCGTCCTCGCCCGGCAGTTCGCTGGTGCGCAGCAGTTCGCGCAGGTCGTCGGTGGAGAGGCTGCCGTCGATCAGCCAGCTGCCGTCCGCGCGCTGCATGATCGGGCCTTGCTCGCCGCCACCGTGGCCGATCTGGCTGGCGCCGACCACCGCCGCCAGCAGGTCGTTGACGGTGACCAGGCCCTCGATGTCGCCGTACTCGTCCACCACCAGCGCCAGCGGCGTCTCCGCGTCGCGGAACTCCTCCAGCAGGTCCAGCGCACGTGCCGTGGCCGGCACGAACAACGGGCGCGACAGGTGGCCGAACAGTTCGGGCTTGCCCTCGGTGAAGCTGTGCAGCATGCGCTTGACCTCGACCACGCCCGCCACGTCGCTCTCGTCGCCGCGGTACACCGGGTAGCGCGAGTACGGCGTCTGCCGCAGCACTTCGATGTTCTCCTCCCGCGGCGCGGTGAGGTCCAGCCAGGCGATGCGCATGCGCGGAGTCATCACGCTGTCCACGGTGCGGTCGCCCAGGCGCAGCACGCGGTTGACCATGTTGTGCTCGTCCTCGTCGATCACGCCCGCCTCGACGCTCTCGGCGACCAGCAGGCGGATCTCCTCCTCGGTGACCACGCCGCGGCCGCTGGTGTTGACGCGCAGCAGCCGCAGCAGCAGGCCGCTGGAGGCGTTGAGCAGCCATACGAACGGCGAGGTGATCCGCGCCAGTACCAGCATCGGGATGGCGGCGTAGCAGGCGACCTTTTCCGGCGCCGCCAGCGCCAGCCGCTTGGGCACCAGCTCGCCGATCACGATCTGGATGAACGAGATCAGCGCGAAGCCGAGCGCGATGCCCACGATGCGCGCGTAGGGCAGCAACCACGCCATGCGCTCGCCGCTCAATGCGGCCGCGATGTGGCCGCCCAGGGCATCGCCGGCGACCGCGCCGGTGATCAGCATGACCAGGGTGATGCCGACCTGCACGGTGGAGAGGAAGCGCTCGGGTGCTTCGGCATGGCGCAGCGCCGCGGCCGCCTTGCGGCTGGTGCGGGCCATGTGTTTCAGGCGGCTCTGCCGCGAAGCCACCAGGGCCATCTCCGACAGGGCGAAGAAGCCGTTGCACAGCGCAAGCACGAAGACGAGCGCGATTTCGGTCAGCATCGCGGCGAAGGTGTCGGAGGGTGCATGGGCACAGTGTAAGGGCAGCGACGCCGCGCTTCACGCGGAAAATGATGCAGGGCAGCACGGCCATCCTGTAACATTTCGGGCATCCCGCTCTTTCCAGGCATGGCCAGCATGTTTTCACTGCAGACGATTTTCGGCAAAGGCGACAAGTTCTACGGCCTGCTGGAGCAGAGCGCCAGCGCGGCCAGCGAAAGCGCGCAGGCCCTGCACGACCTGCTGACCAAGCCCGACCAGGGCGCGGTGATGGCGCGCTTCGCGGCCACCCGGGCGCGCGAGAAGGAACTGGCCGCGCAGATCAGCGAGGGGCTGGTGAACACCTTCGTCACCGCGCTGGACCGCGAGGACATCGAGGCGCTGAACTCCTCGCTGTACAAGATCCCCAAGACCATCGAGAAGTTCGCCGAGCGCTACGAGATCGTCTCCACCCGCCTGGCCGGCGTGGATTTCGCGCAGCGCGCGCAGGTGCTGCTGCATTCCAGCGAGGTGGTGGCCGAGATGGTCGGCGAGCTGCGCAACGGCCTGCGCATCGACCGCGTGAAAAAGCTGCAGGACCGCCTGCAGGCGCTGGAGTCGGAGGGCGACCGCATGCTGCTGGCGCCATACCGCACGCTGTACGTCGAAGGCAGCGACGCCATGCGCGCGATGCTGGCCAAGGACCTGTTCGAGCTGATCGAGAAGGCCATCGACAAGTGCCGCGACGTGGGCAACATCGTCTACTCGATCGTGCTGAAGAACTCCTGAGGGCCCGCTCGTGACCCCGCGCCTTTCACCTCGTTCGGCCGCCGGCCGCCGCCCTGCCGCGGGGGAGCGCGCATGAGCGTCGTCATCGCGGTGGTGGTGATCGCGCTGGCGTTCACCTACATCAACGGCTTCCACGACACCGCCAACTCCATCGCCACGGTGGTGGCCACCAAGGTGCTCAGCCCCGGCCAGGCCGTGCTGATGGCCGCCGGCACCAACCTGGTCGGTGCCTTCCTCGGCACCGCCGTGGCCGCCACCATCGCCTCGGGCCTGATCAACGCCGGCGTGCTGGAGGTGAGCTCGCAGCTGCTAATCTGCGCGCTGCTGGCGGCGATCGCATGGAACCTGATCACCTGGTGGCTGGGCCTGCCGTCGAGCTCCAGCCATGCGCTGATCGGCGCCCTGGTCGGGGCCGCGCTGGCCGCATCGGACAACAACTTCGATTCGGTGATCTGGACCCAGGGCGGGTGGTTCAAGGGCAGCGGCGTCATTCCCAAGGTGATCATCCCGATGGTGGTGTCCCCGGTGGGCGGGTTCGTCATCGGATTCATCGTGATGGGCGCGCTCTACGCGCTGCTGGCGTGGTTCGCGAACCGGCAGGGCTGGTCGCGCCGGCTCGGTCGCACGCCGTTCGTCAACGCGCTTTTCGGCAAGGCGCAGATCCTCTCGGCCGGTGCGATGGGCGTGGCGCACGGCATGAACGATGCGCAGAAGAGCATGGGCATCATCGCGCTGGCGCTGGCCGGCGCCACCGCGGCGCACGAGTTCGACCATCTGCCGTGGATCCTCGGCTTCCTGCGCATCGACGAGAACCCCGCCGGCGGCTTCGTGATCCCGGTGTGGGTGAAGGTGGTCTCGGCGCTGACCATGGCCGCGGGCACTGCCGGCGGCGGCTGGCGCATCATCAAGACGCTGGGCCACAAGATGGTCAAGCTGCATCCGATCAACGGCTTCGCGGCCGAGACCAGCGGGGCGCTGGTGATCCTCAGCGCGTCGGTGTTCGGCATCCCGGTGTCGACCACCCACATCGTGTCGTCCTCGATCATGGGCGTGGGCGCGGCCAAGCGTTTCAGCGCGATCCGCTGGTCGGTGGTGGAGCGGATGGTGTGGGCGTGGATCCTGACCCTGCCGATCACCGCGCTGCTGGCCTACGGCTTCGTGCTGGCCTACAACGCGCTGTTCTGAGCCACCGCTACAAGGCATCCTCATCGCTGGCGATGGCCTGCTCCAGGCGGTCGCCCAGCTTGCCCAGCACGCGGATCACCCGGTCCAGCTCCGCGGCGTCGAGGAATTCGTACAGGCGGTTCTCGCACAGGTGCAGGTAGGGCGAACCATCCAGGTCGGCCACCGCCAGGAAACCGGTGCGCTGTTCCCAGTTGAAACGCAGGCAGCGCTGCGGATCGGTGCCGGCAAGCGGGCCGATCGGGGTGGACACGCGCAGGTAGCGGCGCCCGGATTCGCCTTCCAGCTCGGCCAGGTAGATGCCCTGGTGGCGGCCCTGGCCGAGCGCCAGGTCGAAGCTGATTAGGTACGGGTCGTTGTGGTGCAGCTGGTACGCGCCGGCAAGGTGGGAGCGCACGGCTTCAAAGTGGCGCATGGTGCCATTCCCGAGGGACAGAACCCGAGGTTACTCTGTCGGGCCTCGCCTGCCGAGTCGCCCCACCTGTCGGAGCCGCCATGCAAGACCGCAACGCCCGCATCTATGCCGCCATCGCCGCGATTCCACCCGGCCGCGTGGCCAGTTACGGCGCGATCGCGGCACGCGCGGGCCTGCCGGGGCGGGCGCGGCTGGTCGGGCGGCTGCTGGGCGAGGTGCCCGAGGGCATGCAACTGCCGTGGTTCCGCGTGCTGCGGGCCAGCGGCCACGTCGCGATGCCGCCGGGCAGCCGTGGCTTCCGCGAGCAGTGCCGCCGGCTGCGCGCCGAGGGCGTGGAGGTGGTCAACGGCCGCGTTCCGCTGTCTCGCTTCGGCCTGGACGGCGACCTCGACCACGAGTTGTGGGGCTGGCCCGGCGCCTGAGCGTGTTGACTACTTCGCGTCGCCGCGACGGCGGCCGGCCGGCTTGTACGGCTGGTCGAACTGGCGGATGAAGTCGCGCACCTGCGGGTAGACCGTCTCGCGCCAGCGCCTGCCGCTGAAGATGCCGTAGTGGCCGGCGCCCTCGATCACCTTGTGCGCGCGGCGCTTCGCCGGGATGCTGCCGCACAGGTCGTGCGCCGCCTCGGTCTGGCCCAGGCCGGAGATGTCGTCCAGCTCGCCCTCGATGGTCAGCAGCGCGCTGTGCCGGATCGCGGCCGGATCCACGCGTTCGCCGGCGACGTCCCACAGCCCGCGCGGCAGCAGGAACTGCTGGAACACCTTCTCGATGGTGTCCAGGTAGAACCGAGCCGGCATGTCCAGCACCGCGTTGTACTCGTCGTAGAACTTGCGGTGCGCCTCGGCATCTTCCTGGTCGCCGCGCAGCAGGTCCTGGTAGAAGTCCCAGTGCGAACTCATGTGCCGGCCGGGATTCATCGCGATGAAGCCGGCGTGCTGCAGGAAGCCCGGGTAGACCTCCCGCCCGCGCCCCGGATAGTTCGGCGGTACGGTGTGGATCACGTTGCCCCTGAACCACGCCAGCGGCTGCCGGGTGGCCAGGTTGTCGACGCTGGTGGGGCTGCGCCGCGGGTCGATCGGGCCGCCCATCATGGTCAGGCTGCGCGGGGTGGCTTCGCCGCGTGCGGCCATCAGCGACACCGCCGCCAGCACCGGCACGGTGGGCTGGCACACGGAGATCACGTGCAGCGATTCGGCGCCGATGTGGCGGATGAAATCCTCCACGTAGGCGACGTAGTCGTCGAGGCTGAAGGTGCCTTCGGCGGCCGGCACCATGCGCGCATCGACCCAGTCGGTGATGTACACCTTGTGGTCGCGCAGCAGGGTGCGCACGGTATCGCGCAGCAGGCTGGCGTGGTGGCCGGACAGTGGCGCCACCACCAGCACCACCGGATCCTTCTTCATCTTCTCGATGGTGGCCGGATCGTCGCTGAAGCGCTTGAAGCGCTTGAGCTGGCAGAACGGCTTGGCCAGCGCCACCCGCTCGATCACCGCGATCTCCTGCCCGTGTGCCTCGGCGGCATGGATGCCGAACGCGGGCTTCTCGTAATCCTTGCCCAGCCGGTAGACCAGCTCGTTGGCGGCGGCGAGCCGCTGCACGCCGGGCCAGCCGGCGAACGGATTGCCGCGGTCGCCGAGCATGCGCGCGGTGGCCTCGGCGTAATGGCTCAGCGGGCCGAGCAGCGAGCGCTGCCATTCATGGATTTGATAAAGCATCGAGTCGGATGGCTGGTCGAAAACCCCGCATCTTAGCGGGAATGGTCGCCTCGTGTTGCGATGCGGCAGAGACCGGGTTCTCAACTTGCGCGGCGGCAACGCAGCAGCACCTCGTCCACGCCGCGGGTGTCGCCCAGGCCTTCGCGCCAGCGCAGCGGCTTCTGGAAACGCAGGCCCAGCGGCATGAACACGCGGTTGTACCACCACATCGCGCGTTCGCGCTGGTGGTCGAGGAACCACTCGGCCAGCGCCAGCAGGCGCGGCGAATGGGGCTGCATGCCGTAGACCGCGCTGTGTTCCAGCACGAAACCGTGCCCGGCCAGCAGGCCGAGGATCTGCGCCGGCTCGTAGCGGCGGCAGTGGCCCACGCAGTCGTCGAACGCCGTCCACGCCTGCGGGTGCAGCGGCACCGACAGCAGCACGCGCGCACCGGGTGCCGCCACGCGGGCCAGCTCGGCCAGGGCGCCGTGGTCGTCGGCGACGTGTTCGAGGATGTCCAGCGCGCAGACCAGGTCGAAGCTGGCGTCGCGCCACGGCAGCGCGCCGATCATGCCGTGCACCGCGGTGGCGCCGCCGGCCTGCAGCCGTTGCACCGCGGCCAGGCTCAGGTCGACGAAGCAGGTGCCGCGCAGCGGCAACCGCGGGCGCAACCCGGGCGCCACTTCGAGCCGGCGCGGCGCTTCGTCCGCCAGCGCCTGCAGCAACGGCCAGGTATTGAAGCGCGAGGGCTCGACCAGGCTGGCGCGCGTCCACAACGGCTCGTAGAAGCCGCGGTTGCGGCGAATCAACTCGTCGTTGCTGCGAGGCTCGGCGGCGGGAGAGGCGGGCATCGGCGGATTGAACCGCGTCCGCGCTGTGCAATCCGTGAAGTTCAGCGGATCTGGCGTACCTCGGTGCCCGCGACGACGTCGTGCAGCGCGCGCCGGCGCGGGTCGAACACGGCCACCGCAAACCACGCGGCCCACGCCGCCAGCAACAGCCACAGCGTGGCGCGCAGGCCCAGTGCGGGCGCCAGCATCAGCAGCAGCATCGGTGCGGCCGCGATCAGCAGGCGCAGCACCGCCTGCTGCAGGGTCGGGGCGGCGCCGGCGCGATCGGTGACGCGGATGTGCCACGGCCGCATGCCCACGGTCTGGCCGCCGCGCAGCCACGAGCCGATGAAGTATGCCGACACCACCAGCGCCTGCAGCGGCCGGTACCACGCCGGCACCTTCGCGTGGTCGGCGCCCTGCACCAGGTGCCCGCCGGTGGCCAGCTGGCTGAGCAGGCCCACCACCATCACGATCGCCAGCACGATCAGCAGGTCGTAGAGCAGCGCCAGCAGGCGTCGCCACAGCGGGCAGGGCGGGGCGGAGGGCGTGTCGGAACGGTCGGGCGTCGGCATCGGATCGCTTGCGTGGAGCGCGCGCGATGGTCAGCATCGTGCGCATGGACAAGGAAGAAAACCCCGCCAGTATCGCCGAAGCCGACCGCCGCGGCATCGCGCAGTTCATCGAGCGGGTGTGGTCGGAGGACGGCCTGGCCGAGCGCACGCTCGATGCGTACCGGCGCGACCTGGAAGCGCTGGCGCGCTGGCTGGCCGCGCGCGGGCGCAGCCTGCACACGGCCACGCGCGAGGACATCTCCGCCTACCACGGCACGCAGCCAGCGGCCGTCCGCTCGATCGCGCGGCGGCAGTCGGCGTTTCGCCGCTACTACGCCTGCGTGGCCCGCGACGAGCCGCATTTCGTCGATCCCACCTTGCTGATCGAGCGCCCGAAGATGCCGCGCAGCCTGCCCAAGGCGCTGGCCGAACGCGAGATCGAGGGCCTGCTCGATGCGCCCGACCCCGGCACCGTGCTGGGCCTGCGCGACCGCGCCATGCTGGAGCTGATGTACGCCTCCGGCCTGCGCGTATCCGAATTGGTGGAACTGCCGCTGGCAGCGCTGAACACGCGCCAGGGCGTGCTGCGGATCACCGGCAAGGGCGGCAAGGACCGGCTGGTGCCGGTGGGCGAGGAGGCGCTGGCGCGCATCGGCGAATATCTCGCCGGCGCCCGCCCGGCGCTGGCCCGCGGCCGGCAGCCCGCGGCGCTGTTCCTGAGCAATCGCGGCGAGGGCATGAGCCGGCAGATGTTCTGGACCCTGGTCAAGCGCTACGCGCAGCAGGTCGGCATCCACGCCAAGCGCATCTCGCCGCACGTGCTGCGCCATTCCTTCGCCACCCACCTGCTCAACCACGGTGCCGACCTGCGCGCGCTGCAGATGCTGCTCGGCCACAGCTCGCTCAGCACCACGCAGATCTACACCCTGGTGGCCAGGGAAGGGCTGAAACGGCTGCACGCGCAGCACCATCCGCGCGGGTGAGCGGCGGCTGTCGATTCGCGGGAATGTCGTTCGTCGTGGCAGGGAAGCACCAGCTTGCGAGGAACTCCCACCATGAAGCTCTACTGGTCCGACGTGTTGAAGCCGCGCAGCGCGTGCGCGGTGGCGAAATACCTGCAATCCCCGGTCGAGTACGTCTATCTCGACCTCGGCCGCGGCGAGCAGCGCCGCCCCGAATACCTGGCGCTCAACCCCAACGGCAAGGTGCCCACCCTGGTCGATGGCGCGCTGGCGCTGTGGGAATCGGACGCGATCATGTGCCACCTCGCCGCGCGCTGCGATTCGGAGCTGTGGCCGCAGGACGCGCGCCAGACCGAGGTGATCCGCTGGTTCAGCTGGAACCACCAGCACTTCACCCAGCCCGGCGGCGCGCTCTACTTCGAGTACATCATCAAGCCGCGCTTCGGCCTGGGCGAGGCGGACGCCGCCGAAGTGGAGCAGGCCCTGCACGAATGGCGCCGCGCCGCGAAGGTGCTGGACGGCCATCTGCAGCACCACGACTACGTCGTCGGCGACGCGCTCACGCTGGCCGATTTCGCGCTCGCCGTGGCGCTGCCGCACGCGGGCCGCGCACACATCCCGCTGGCCGAATTCCCCGCCATCCGGCGCTGGCACGAGCGTCTGGACGAGCTGGACGCCTGGCGCGAACCCTTCCCCGAGATCGCTGCCGCCGCCTGATTCGCATTCGCCGTCCACGCGACGACGGCACGGCCGGCACGGCCACCGAGCAACCCACCGGAGAACACCGATGCAACTCGTGAGCTACCTGTTTTTCAAGGACAACGCCGCCGAGGCGTTCGATTTCTACGCACGCTGCCTGGGCGGCCAGATCGTGATGAAGGTGACCGTGGGCGACATGTCCCGCGGCGGGGCGCCGGCCGCGACCCTCCACCTGATCGCCCACATCCGTCTGCAAGTGGGCGATGCCGTGCTGATGGGGTCGGACTGGTGCAACCCCGACAGCGGCCCGTACCCGGGCATCCACGGCAATGCCGTCTCGCTCGGCGTGGAGCAGCCGGAGCAGGCCGAACGCCTGTTCGCCGCCTTGTCCGAAGGCGCCGAGGTGAGCATGCCGATGGCCGAGACCGACTGGGCGCTGCGCTTCGGCATGCTCACAGACCGCTACGGCGCGATGTGGATGGTCAACTGCAGCCGACCCCGGTGAACGCGGACCGGAGCCTGGCGGCGTGCGGACGATGCCCTGAGCATTGGCTGGAACAAAGGTGCCAGAGGCGAATGGCGCTTATTTGAGTCGAGGAATCTCCACCTTTCGTCATTCCTGCGAAAGCAGGAATCCAGCGCCTTCAAGGTCATGGGTGGCGTCAGGGCACTGGATCCCCGCTTTCGCGAGGATGACGACGCTCAAGCAAGTACCGTGCGTCCCTGGCACCTTTTCTCGAACTGTCACACCGGCGCGTCGTCAGGCTTCGCCGTAACTCGAAACCTCGATGAGGTTCGCGTCGGGGTCCCTGAAGTAGACGGAAGTGATGGGCCCGAGGGCGCCGGTGCGCTGCACCGGCCCTTCGAGGACGGCGACGCCGCACGCCGCCAGGTGGGCCAGCACGGCACGCGGGCTGGCGGTCGTGATGAGGCAGAGATCGGCCGAGCCGGGCGTCGGCGCGGCGGCCTTGGGCTCGAACTCGCGGCCCTGCTGATGCAGGTTGATCTTGCTTTGCCCGAACGCCAGCGCCTTGCGGCCCGCGCCGAACGTCACGACCTCCATGCCGAGCACGCGCGAGTAGAAATCGCAGGTGGCGGGGATGTCCTTGACGGTGAGGACGAGATGGTCGAGGCGTTCGATGTGGATGGGGTTCATGGGAGAGGCTTCGCGCTCGGGCTGCAGGACCGTGGCAGTCGTGCGGCGAACCGTTCGCGCACTGCTTCGGACTTCACTCCAACCGGAAGGACTCTATCAGTTCGCCATCGGAGCACTACCGGTCAGCGTGCGCGCCGGTAGTGCACGGCGACTGCGCCGTTGCGCAGCGGCGTGGCCGAGACCAGCTCCAGTCGTCGCGTGCCGGGCAGCTCGTCCTGGTACAAAGTCGGTCCATGACCGGCGATCCGGGGATGGATGAGGAACCTGTACTCGTCGATCAGCTCCAGCCTGTCCAGTTCCGTCGCAAGCTTGCCGCTGCCGAGCAGCACGCCGGCCGGTGTCGCGTCCTTGAGCTTCTGCACGCCGGTGCGCAGGTCGCCGGCGACATGGTGGCTGTGGGTCCAGGGGAAATCCTGTCGCGTCGACGACACCACGTACTTCGGCTTGGCCTCCAGCTTGACCGCCCACTCGCGCATCGCCGGCGGCGCTTCCACCTCGCCGCGGGCGACCGCCGGCCAGTAACTCTCCATCATCTCGTAGGTGACGCGGCCCCACAGCATCGCCCCGCTCTCGTCCATGAGGCGGGTGAAAAACGCGTGCGTCTCGTCGTCGGCGATGCCTTCGCGGTGGTCGACGCAGCCATCCAGGGTGAGGTTGAGGCTGAAGGTCAGGAGGCCCATGGTGTCGTCCTTATGGGAGAGCAGAACAGAGTCGGATTCTGAGGCTTGCCCGATTTAACTTGCCACGTCCCCTTTATCCGGACGGTTGCAAAGCAACATGCTAGGACGACAATGACTGCTCATGGCACCAATCTCTGCTATTTCGCCCCAATTTTCCGCAGATACCCTACGGCAACCGCTAAGAGTAAGCCACCACAAAATAATTCCCAGATTACGGCAAGGGAAAACAAAAGCGGGCTTGTCTCAAGGCTAACGCTCGAACCAGGTCCGCCACGCGATCTCACTGTTGCGGACCCGACGCTGATTTGATGAAAGACCAAGATCATTATACCGGCGCCTAGACAAGCGAACATCAACCCCGCAACCAGCCAACCGAAACGCTTCATTCGTTCAAGGCCTTTTAACGATAGACGATCACCGAAAGCCCCGATAAGAAGCGTGCCGACCACGAACGTAAAAAAAAGACACGCGCCGGAATACAACAATATCTTTGCCAGCATTGCGACTATCTCCGCCATGCGTAGTAAACTTGTCCGTGGTGCGCTGCCCGAGTGAAGAGCGCAGAAAGCAATGGGCTAGAATTTTCGCTAGCAGTCTAACGCTGGAGTTAAGCGGCGGCGAAGCCGTCCGCCTTGAACGAATTGTTAGGCGGCAAACCACGCGGC
This sequence comes from Rhodanobacter sp., assembly GCA_049650465.1. Lineage (GTDB taxonomy): Bacteria > Pseudomonadota > Gammaproteobacteria > Xanthomonadales > Rhodanobacteraceae > Rhodanobacter. Next base: position 73,227 of record JBASAF010000029.1, read on the forward strand.
CACACGGTTACCAGCTCACCGATGATCACGGTGGCGGCAACACTTTATAAGTAACAACAAGGTGGGCATCGAAGTTGCCATGCCTATGCCAATCCTTAGACGAGATTAGTGATGCTGACACAGTAAAGCTTTCATTCACGTGCCGAGGCGTGAGTTCCAGGGTGAAGCTATTGCCGGTGCCAGATTCGCCACGACCGATGTTAGCTACCACCCAATGTACGGTGCAGTCGCCACCGATGCCATCCGTATCCACTTCAAACCGGACGCGATCCCCGACTCGGAATTTGGTTTTTGTCAGTTCTAGGTGTTCGCGTGTTTTGTTGATCGGGACGCTGTTCCCCGCTGAATCCCTGAATGTTACAAAGTTTGGTGCATTGAACTCGTCGCCCGCGCCCATAGCTGCGTAGTGCTCCTGAATCGACTCAATTACGTCATCGGCATAGCAAAAGACTCTGAGTGCTTGATGACTTGAGATCGGATTGGCGTGAGATAGCGGGTTTCGAATTTCTACTAACCGCGTGAGGAATGTTCTTGCTTCTTGGCGTCCTTCCGGAAAGGCCTTTCTAAGAGCCTCTCGGAAATGGCCGGTAAAAAGGTCTTCTTTGCACAGGATATCTACTAGGTGATCCAGCAGTAAAGCATCAAGTGGCCTCGAGTACCGGCGAGGATCCTGTTGTACCCGGGTCTCAGCATGTTTGCGCACCTCGGTGCGAAATATGTAGTTGCCGTTGACCTGATAGTGAAAATAGTCGAGCCCAAAAGCGCTGGAAAACTTGTCATGGATTAGACGCCTAAGCCACAACTCAAGCGCTTCAATACGATGTCTACAAAGGCTGCGCAGCTCGTCAATTGGAATACGGGACAGTGGCATCGTTGCTCTCGCCTTCTTTATCCTAGAACCCTAGCGCTGAAGCTATTTTAGCCGCCTAACGCTTGAGTTAAGCCGCGCCGCGAAGCGGCGTCGGCTTGAACGAATTGTTAGGCATATCAGCCCCTCCCGGAGTAGTACTTAATGGCTGTATTTCCAACAAACCTTGCGGCAGGCCAGTCGAAGGCGAACCCAATAGGTGCACCCACGAGTGGAACCATTTTCATGAAACTGAGAAGAGATTTCTCTCCTGCCTTTGTAATTATCTTCTGTGGAATTATCTTCCAAATCTTCTTCATCACCTCTCGTGTAACCAATTTGTCTATAGCTTTCTTTGTTACACTTTTCCCTACCTCAATGCCTGCGCGCTTCAAACCTTCCTTAGCAGCATCACCTGCAAGTATGAGGAAGATATCGGTCTTTAGATCTGTGCTTTCGGCTGTGTGTCCGTAAACCTTTGCAATCGCTACGGCCGTAACTATCTGGACTCGCCAGCACCCAACAATATTGGCAGGGATTGTGACGGGTAGTGCAAGTACGCCCGGAATTCCGGTTGCCGCACCGATGAAGCCACACTTCAAAGCCTTCCGGTTTACAATTCTCTTGGCGAGGTCATCATCGGTTATTCCCGGATTCTGTGATCTTAGTTTTACGACATACTCTTCTATATCCTGAATGTTCGAGTGGGCGTACCAACTGACGAGGTCTTGAAGAGCGGTTTGCATCTCTCCTGCGGTTGGAATCTTTAGTCGCTTCAATTTTCCCCCTTGCCTAACGCTTGAGTTGAGCGGCGGCGTAGCCGTCCGCCTCGAACGAATGGTTAGGCCCGAACAGAGCGCTACCGCAATTTGGACACAAACCTGTTGCCATCGCTTTGCGCCTAGTGAGCAGGCCTATTGGCTTTGCGCACGCAGGACAAGATGGCGCATGGCGCTTGAAAGCGTTGCGCACCGCAAGGGCCAGAACGGCTGATATTGCGAGGGAAACAGGTAGCGCGATGACCATAAACCAAAGTATGTACTTAGAGTCTGACTGCAGAAGAACAAGGAATGCTACAACGATGCAAATTTGCATGATCGATGCGGGCATGCCTGCAGACCTAAGCTTACGGCTCGCGTAGACCATTGCGACATGTACTTGTTGGGCGAACGCAGTTCTGTCCATAGGGCCTAACGCTAAATAGGTTTCAATTTACAATCTAATCCCGCAGCCTATCCCGACGCGCAGATGCTTGGCCGGGTCCTTGGGCCTTGAGAATTCAACGGCTTGTACCCCTTGGTGCGGCCTATTCCTGCAGCCTAATCCTGCAGTTGTCTGGCGGCAAGGCTATGGGCGGTTTTCGTGTGACACGCTCCCGCAAACCTACGACCCCGGCACCACATCCACCCTTTCCACATAAATCAACTCACACGCTCCCGCCCCCGTGTCGTTGCGGGTCATGGACGTTTTCCAGTGCCAGCCGCCAGGCCGACTGGCGTCGACCAGGAAGCCTTCGAGGTGGACGACTTCGCCGGCGCGCACCTGTTCCAGCTGGTTTTTCACGTCGGCGTCGGCGGGGATCATGTGCATGTTGGCGCTGGAGGTTTCGATCTCGCGCCGGGGGATCGGGAACTCCTGCACGTGCCAGTAGTAGAAGCGGCCGGACTGGCGGATGTCGATGTGCTGCAGCACGTCGCTGTCGGACATGCGGCCCCAGCCCATGGCCAGGTCCAGCGGCACCAGCTCGCCGTCGGCGCCGCCGTAGTCCTTGCGCGAGAGCACGCGGGCGGTGATGTCGAAATGCGCGCGGGTGGTGAGGGTGGTGTCGCCTTTCTGCAATTGCGCGCCGTGGTCGAGATCGACCTGCTCCGGTGCGGCGGGGGCCAGCACGCCGGGGCCGGGGTGCACGGGCGCACGCCCGTGGTGCTTGAGCACGCCCAGCAGCACCAGCGACGCGACGGCGGCGATCAATATTTTGCGCATGGAGGCCCCGACCCTCGATCTGGGCGGAGTTTACGCGAAGGGGATTTCGAATAACTCCATTGTTCCGTCATTCCTGCGAAGGCAGGATCCAGCGCCTCTGCTTTTTTCCCGATGAGTCGAAGGCGCTGGGCCCCAGCGTTCGCTGGGGCGAAGGGTTCTGGGATTGCCGCGGCGGGGGCGAGCTCAGCCGGGATCGGCGGCGGGCGCGGGCGCGGCGGTCGCCGTGCGCCGGCCCCGGCGGGAGGCGGATGCCGGTTCCGTCGCCGCCGCGGGCGAGGCGGCCGAGTGCGCGTCCAGCAGTTCGGCGGGCAGTTGCCGGAACACTTCGGCCAGGCGCTGCAGGAAGGCGTGCATCGCCGAACTCTTGCGCCACACCATCGCGATGCGGCGGCTCGGCGCGTGGCCCTTGAACTCGATCAGGTGCAGGCCCTCCACCGGCGCCACCGGCGGCTTCACCGCCATCACCGGCAGCAGGGTGATGCCCACGTTGGCCGCCACCATCTGGCGCAGGGTCTCCAGGCTGGTGGCGCGAAAACCCGAGTGCTCGCCGGCGCCGGCCATGTGGCAGACCTCCAGCGCCTGGTCGCGCAGGCAGTGGCCGTCTTCCAGCAGCAGCAGGTTCTGGTTGGACAGGTCGCGCAGCTTGAGCTGCCCCTGCTGCTGCGCCAGCGGGTGCGCCTCGGATACCGCCAGCAGGAACGGTTCCTCGAACAGGAACTCGCTGTGCAGGCTGTCCTCGTGCAGGGGCAGGGCGAGGATGCCGGCATCGAGCCGGCCTTCGCGCAGCAGGCGCAGGATCGCCTCGGTCTTTTCCTCGACCAGCAGCAGCTCCAGCCGGGGGAAAGCCTTGCGCACCAGCGGCAGCGCGTGGGGCAGCAGGTACGGCCCCAGCGTGGGGAAGATGCCCAGTCGCACCGTGCCGGATTCCGGATCGCGCGTGCGCCGGGCCACCGCGCGGATCTGTTCCACCCCGCCCAGCACGTCGCGCGCGCGGCTTGCGATGTCGCGGCCGACCTCGGTCAGCAGCACCTTGCGCGGCGCGCGCTCGACCAGCGACACGCCCAGTTCCTCTTCCAGCTTCTTGATCTGGGTGGAAAGGGTGGGCTGGCTGACGAAGCAGGCGGCCGCCGCGCGACCGAAATGGCGGTGCTCGGCCAGGGCCACGAGGTATTGCAGGTCGCGCAGGTTCATCGCCGCTCCGGGTTCCGCCGAAAGATAGATCATAGCTATGGCTCGGCGTGGAAATCATCAACGTTGGCGATGCCGCGGGCGCGCGACCATGCCTTCTGGCACTGGGTCGGAAGTCATGCCGCCGCCTAGCGTGGGGTTTTGCCCTTGGGGAGTGAAACCATGCGCCGCCTGCTCCGGACCACCTTGTTCACCGCACTCGCCGCTTGCGGCGCCTCGGCGCTGGCCGCCCCCGCCGGGCAGGTGCCCACGGGCCGCTTGCCCGGCTGGGCCGTGCCGCAGTCCTACCATCTGGCGTTCAAGGTGGATCCCGCGCAGAAGGATTTCTCCGGCACCACCACCATCGAGGTGAAGCTGGCCAAGGCCTCCGATCACCTGTGGCTGGATGGCGCGGACCTCACCGTGTCCAGGGTGCGGATCACCGATGCCGCCGGCACCGTGCACGCCGGCAAGTACGTGGCGGCGGACCCGAAGGCCGGCGTGGCGCGGATCGATTTCGGCAGCACGCTACCGCCGCAGCAGCTCACCCTGACGATCGACTACACCGCGCCGCTCAACGCGCAGTTGCAGGGCCTGTACAAGGTCAGCGCCAAGGGCAAGCCCTACGCGATGACGCAGATGGAACCGATCAGCGCGCGCTTCGCCTTCCCCGGCTTCGACGAGCCCGGCTTCAAGACCCCGTTCGACATCGCCATCACCGCGCCCGCCGACGAGACCGTGGTGGCCAACACGAAACAGGTCAGCGAGCAAAGCGCCGGCAAGGGCTGGAAGACGGTGACCTTCGCCCGCACCGTGCCGCTGCCGACCTACCTGGTGGCCTTCGCGGTCGGCCCGTGGGACGTCGTCGCCGGCCCGGACATTTCGCCGACCGACTATCGCGCCAAGCCGCTGCAACTGCGCGGCGTCGCCGCCGAAGGCGAGGGCCATCGCATGCAGCACGTGCTTGGCGAAACGCCGAGCATCATCCACGCGCTGGAGAACTATTACGGCTTCGGCTACCCGTTCGACAAGCTCGACCTGCTGGCCGCGCCGGATTTCTCCGCCGGCGCGATGGAAAACCCCGGCCTGGTCACCTTCCGCGACTGGCTGCTGCTGCTCGACAAGGGTTCGCCCGCACGCAACGTGCGCGGCTCGTTCAACGTCACTGCGCATGAGCTGGCGCACATGTGGACTGGCGACACCGTCACCACCGAATGGTGGAACGACATCTGGCTCAACGAGGCGTTCGCCACCTGGATGCAGCAGAAGGTGACCATGCAGGTGCACCCGGAATACCGCGCCGACCTCGACCGCGTGCGCGGCGGCCAGCGCGCGATGGGCAACGACAGCCTGGTCAGCGCGCGCAGCGTGCGCCAGCCGATCACCGGCAACGGCGACATCACCACTGCGTTCGACGGCATCACCTACCAGAAGGGTGCCAGCGTGCTGGGCATGTTCGAGAACTACGTGGGCGAGGACACCTTCCGCAAGGGCATGCGCGCGTACATCCAGGAGCACAAGTTCGGCAATGCGACTGCCGATGATCTGGTCGATGCCATCGCCACCGCGGCGGGCAAGGGCGCGCCGTTCAAGCATGCGTTCCAGAGCTTCCTCAACCAGTCCGGCGTGCCCTACGTGCGCAGCAAGCTGGAATACAAGGACGGTCAGGCCGTGCTGCAGCTGAGCCAGGACCGCTACCTGCCGCTGGGCAGCAAGGGGCAGGCGCAGCGCCTGTGGGGCGTGCCGGTGTGCGTGCGCTACGGCACCGCCGCCAGCGGCGAAGACAAGGCGCCGTCCAGCAAGGTGGAGTGCCAGATGCTCGACCAGGCCAGCGGCTCGATGGCGCTGCCCGGCGCCGGCAAGCCGACCTGGCTGATGCCCAACGCCAACGCCAGCGGCTATTACCGCTTCAGCCTCGACAAGCCGCAGCTGGCCCGGCTCACCGCCGTGGTCGGCAAGCTCAGCGACGCCGAACAGCTCGCCTATGCCGATGCGGTCAGCGCCAGCTTCCGTCGCGGCGACCTCGACGCCGGCGACGTGATGGCCGCGTTCAAGCCGCTGACCAGCTCGCTGATCTCCGACGTCGCCACCGCCCCGCTGGGCCAGCTCGCCTGGATCGCGTACCACGCGGCGCGCACCGACGCACAGCGTGCGCGCGTGGACGCGTGGGTGCGCGAGGCCTACCTGCCGCGGCTGCAGAAGCTCGGCTACCAGCGCGTGGCCGGCGAGGAAGACACCGCCGCCCTGCTGCGCAGCACCCTGGCCAGCGCGCTGGCGTTCGACTTCCGCGTGCCGGAAGTGCGCGCGGCCCTGCTGAAGCAGGGCGAGGCAGCGCTCAAGCCCGGCGCCAACGGCCGCCTGGACCTGGCCGCCGCCAACCCCGACCTGCTCGGCGATGCGCTAGGCATGGCGGTGCAGACGCACGGCAAATCCGCGGTGGACGCACTGATCGCCGAACTGCCCCACACCAGCGACCCGGCGCTGCGCAACGGCATCCTCGACGGGCTGTCGCGCGCCGACGATCCGGCGCTGGCCGAACAGGTGCGCGATTTCGCGCTGACCGACACGGTCAAGGTGGGCGAGATGGGCATGCTGCTGATGGGCGAGCGCGACACCATCGCCCAGCGCGATGCAATGTGGCAGTGGTTCACCGCGCATTACCCGCGGATCCTCGAACGCACCGGCAGCTTCGCCGGCGGCCGCCTGCCATCACTCGCCGCCGGCGGCGGCTGCAGCACGGCCGAAGCCGCACGCCTGCATGCCTTCTTCGATCCGCGCGTGGGCGACGCGGCCGGCATCGCCCGCGGCCTGGCGCAGACCGGCGAATCGATCGAGCTGTGCGCGGCGCTGACGCAGGCGCAGGACCCTGCGGCGATCCTGCAGTAACCGCGCTGACGCTCGCTCAGCATGTGTCATGTGGCGCGCCGGTTGTCTGGCCGGCGCGCCATTCTTTTGATTGAAAGACATGACGTGGCTGCCGGGCTTTCGACAGGCCTCCCACCTCGTCCCCCACTCCGTCATGCCTGCGAAGACAGGCATCGCACGTCTCACAAGAACGGTCGATCCCTAGCACTTGCAGGAGCGCGCTTGCGCGCGATGCCTTTGGCCGAATTCAAAGCGAAGAGCGGTCGATCGCCTTCGGCGACCGAGTTACTTTCTCTTTGCGTGCTCAAAGAGAAAGTAACCAAAGAGAAAGAGCACCCCGTTTGGCGCTTGCCTGGCATCCTGCCCGGCAAGTCCGTGAGCCGGGGCCGGGCTTTTCGACAGGGCATCCTGCCCTGGCGAAAAGGAGCCGACATCCCTGTCGGCTCCAGCTGCGCGGCCTATCGTCCCCGACTCACCGCCGCACAGGGGCCCCGGGTAAAGCAGCGGGCCATCCTGGCCCGCACTCTTCAGAAGATCTGGAGCAAAGCCGAAGCTTCCGCAGACAAAAAGCGTTACGAATTCCTGCTTCATTCCTCTCCGGAGAGGAATACGCCACGAGAATTGATCTTCGGCATCCGCTCTCGTCCGGAAGCGGTCATTCGATCGCCCAGCTCTTCATGGTTCTAATTCGACTCGAACATCAACCACGTGATTCGATTCGAATGACCTGACTACTCGCTCTCTTTTCTGTTCATCAATTGAGTTAATACTTTTTGCCGAACAAGTAGCAGGCCAATGGTATTTCTCTCTGGGATGGTCCACTCGCTCGGAGATACAGGTGCCTTCGTAGACTCCGCTGCCACGGAAAATATCCTGATCTACCTCGGCATCGCCTAAGACGACACCCTTGCTGTAAAACTTGACCGTCACGTTCAGGCGGTACTGACAGCCATTTATCTGCTTGAATTCCGCGTCCATGACAATTTTCACCTCGAAGCTTCCATCTGTCCTCCTGACAGCAGCCAAATGCTGACCCTTCAGGATTGGGTCGGTCGCGCCAGCGGCATCCGCTGCCACACGCGCCCCGGAGGAGCACGCTGGCCCCGTGGCTTGTGGAATAGCGGCCACCGTGACCCAATCCACTGCCGAGTCCTTCTCCGTGGTGATCTTCAGCGTCCTGACTGTGGCGTGAGGGTCTGACGGCGGCTGGGCGATCTTTATCGACGAGCCTGTGACAGGCATGTCCGCTGCGACTTCGCCCGTGGATGAAGAACCCGGCATCGCAGGAGGCAACGCCTGCTGTAGAAAGGATTCGAACGACGCGACGTAGTCATCACGCTGCAAACGATCGTGCAGGAGAGTTGTCCAGAGGCCATGATGCATCAGTGTGCTCCAGACGTTGGCGATGAAGTGCCCGTTGAGCAAGCCCTCGCCACGACCTAGCGTCTCTTTTGCCGCGACAGGCAGTCGACGCTGCCGATAAGTGGCTACCTTGTCATGGCCTTGATAGACGTCGAATACCATATCCACAAAGCCATCTCGCCCTGCCTGGGATGGTGAGAAATGGATGATGAAATGCACTATCTTGTTGTACGGCGCCACATCCGGAAGCTGGTCAGAGAACTGGTACTGACCCGGTACAAGCGAAAGGCCGCGCTTATCGATGAGTCCCTGAATTCGATAAGGGTACGTTGACGCGGCGGCATTCCAATACATGCATCCGCAACCTTCATCGCCACCTAATTCAATACCGGGAGGCACCATCACTCGGTCTTCTGGAATATCAGAATTTACGACCGCCATGCGGGTATCAACAGCAAGCGAATGGGTAACTGGAAGCGGGCGAATGATCGCTACGTCAGCAGGCGGAAGGTCATTCATGTGAAGAAGATTCGGCAGCGTTGTATTGACGCCGAGCAGGAACGAAACAAACACGCCAAGAAGAATCCGTAGCGTCCAGTGGAAGCGGAGAATCATGGCGACCCAAGTGGCGAGGAGAACGTTGACAGCCGTGGGAATAACCCACCAACCGAACAGAAGATAAAAAAATCCGCCAAAAAACGAGCTGGCTGGATGAATGCTGACGAACTGCAGGACTACCAGCATAAAGGCCACGAAAGGCAACCAGAAAAGCAGTCGCTTTCTCCTGTCAACGCGCTTCGCGGGAACCGATGGCATTTTGTCCTCTCCTTTTGACGTAAAAATATGGCTGCCCGGCGTGGCAGTCACAACCAGCAACATCTTCAGATTCTACCTAAATGGCGTTTCGCAATATTCAGCAATGCGTGCCGCTCCGCTATAGCGCAGCTACAGTGCTGAACGTCCGCTCCTGGCCGATAGTGAACATTCGCGTCGTACAAGGCTTCCGTTCGTTGCCGGGAGCTTCCGCTTCTTGGCTCTTCCAGCTCTCGCAACCGCGCAGCGGTTGCGCACCGAGTGCGGGCCAGGATGGCCCGCCGCTCTACCCGGGGCCCCTGGGCGGCGGTGAGTCTGGGTCGACAGGCCGCGTAGCGGGCATCGGCAGGGATGTCGATGCCTTTTCGCCAGCACATGGATGTGCTGTCGAAAAGCCCGGCCCCGGCTCACGGACTTGCCGCCCATGGATGGGCGGCAAGCGCCAAGCGGGGTGCTCTTTCTCTTTGGTTATCTTTCTCTTTGAGCACGCAAAGAGAAAGTAACTCGGCTGCCGCAGGCAGACGAAAGCTCTTGCTCTGAAGTGCCGATGCGCCAAGCAAGAGCATCGCGCGCAAGCGCGCTCCTACAAGGGCGCGCGCTGTTGGTGTGCTGGGTTTGCCGCAGATGTGAGGGTTGAAGTGCGATGCCTGCCTTCGCAGGCATGACGAGGCCCGAGGGGGCGGGCCTCGACCCCATTCCGCCCCGTGCTGCGTTGAATCCAGAGTGCGCGATGTGCGGCGTGTCGCGGCCGGCGCAAGTTACAGGCCGCTTCGTCCGTTTGATGCGTTCCACTTACACTGTGCCCGCCGACCGGCCTACAGGGGTAAAGCAGCATGCTTCGTCGATGGTGCATTTTGCTGGGATTGGGCTTGCTGCTGACCGCGCCGCTGGAGGCGCAGGACATTCCGGCGCCGTTGCGTGACTGGCAGGGGTGGGTGCTGCATGACGTGCCGAACCACGCATGCCCGTTCCTGGCCAGCCAAGAGCCGGGCGAGGACAGCTATCGCTGCGCCTGGCCGGGGCGGCTTGCGCTGGATGCCGACGCGGATGGCGGGCGCTTCAGCCTGCAGGTGCATGTGGATGCGCCGAGCTGGGTGGCCTTGCCGGGGGACAGTCGGCACTGGCCGCAGCAGGTGAACCTGGGCAATCGGCCGGCGACGGTGCTCGAACATGAAGGCCAGCCGATGCTGTGGCTGGAGGCGGGCGATTACCGCATCCAGGGCGTGCTGCCGTGGACGTCGCGGCCGGCCAACCTGCGCGTGCCGGAGTCGATCGGGCTGGTGACGCTGAGTGTCGACGGCGCCCGGGTGGCCCGGGTCGAGCGCGATGGCGGGCAGCTCACGCTGGGCGAGGCGGCCAGCGCGCAGCGCGCAGCCGATGCGCTGGCGCTGCGCGTGTATCGGCAGCTGGCCGATGGCCTGCCGGCCACGCTGGAGACGCGGCTGCAGTTCAACGTCAGCGGCAGCGCGCGCGAGCAGGTGCTGGGGCCGGTGCTGCCGGAGGGTTTCGTCGCCACCGCGCTCAGCGGCGAGCTGCCGGCGCGGCTGGAGAATGATGGCCGCCTGCGCGTGCAATTGCGCCCGGGGCAGTGGACGCTGACCCTGCTGGCGCGCAGCGTCGCGCCGCTGGCCAAGGTCGGCGTGAGCCTGCCGCCGGCGCCGTGGCCGCGGCAGGAGGTGTGGAGTTACGCCGACGACAACGCGCTGCGCAGCACGCGCGTGGAAGGCCATGCGGTCGATGCCGCCCAGGCCGGGGTGCCGGGCGACTGGGCGGATCTGCCGGCCTATGCGCTGGACGACCGCAGCGGGCTCGCGGTGGAGCAGGGCAACCGCGGCAACGAGGGCAGTCGCGGCGACGCGCTGCACCTGCAGCGCGAGATGTGGCTGGATTTCGACGGTGGGCATTTCAGCGTGGCCGACCAGCTTGGCGGCGAGCTGCGCCATCACCAGCGGCTCGATGTCACCGCGCCGTGGCAGTTGCAGCGTGCGTCGGAACATGGCGAGCCGCTGCTGGTCACGAAGGATGCGAAGGGCCGCGCGGGTATCGAGCTGCGCGATCGCCGGATCAACGTCGCCGCCGGCCTGCGCGTGCCGGCCGGTGCCGGCGCGATGCCGGCTTCCGGCTGGCAGCTGCCGCTGGACGGCATCGAGGCCACCGTGCATCTGCCGCATGGCTATCGCCTGCTCGGTGCGATCGGGGCGGATCGCTCGAACGATTCGTGGGCGGCGCAATGGAGCCTGCTCGACCTGTTTGTGGTGGCGCTGATCGCCTTGCTGGCCGGGCGCCTGCTCGGCTGGCCATGGGCCTTGCTGGCGGCCGGCTACCTCGCGCTGGCGCAGCACGAGGCGCTGGCGCCGCTGTGGACGCTGGCGTTGGCCCTGGCGCTGGCGCTGCTGCTGCGCGCGCTGCCGGAAGGTCGCCTGCGCGTGTTTGCGCGCAGTGGTGCGCTGGCGGTGTTCGCGCTGGCGGTGCTGTGGGCGCTGCCATTCGCGGCCGCGCAATTGCAGTACGCCTTGCATCCGCAACTGGAGCACGGCAGCGCGCCGCGGATGGTGTCGGCGGCGTATGCGCCGCAGGCCGTCGTCGCCGACAAGTTGGTGGCCGGCGTACCGGCGCCGGCGGCACCCATGGAAGCGCCGAAGCAGCCGCCACCGAAGATCATTCAGCGAGTTGCCCCGCCCGCCGTGAGCGAGGTGAGCGCGAATGTCGTGCAGGCGTCACCCGACACGCTGGCCAGCGTGGTCGTCGCCGGCTCGCGGGTCTCGGCCAGTCAGCTGGTGGCCAGCGAGCAGGACAACCGCGCCGTGATCCAGGCCGGCGTCGGCACGCCGCACTGGGACCAAGGCAACAACTACCGGCTCGGTTGGTCGGGGCCGGTGACGTCGCAGCAGACTACCCGGCTGGTGATCGCGCCGGCGTGGCTGGTGCGGCTGCTGCGCGTGCTGATGGTCGGCTTGCTGGCGGCGCTGCTCGGCCGGGTGGCGATGAACCTGTGGCGACCGCTGCGCGGGCGCTGGATGCCTTCGCGCGGCGCCGGCGTGGCCGGTGCCGCCTTGCTGGCGATCGCCTTGCTTCCCACCGGTGCGCGCGCGCAGGCGCTGCCCGATGCGCAGCTGCTCAGCGAGTTGCGCAGCCGGCTCACCGAGGCGCCGCAGTGCGCGCCGCAGTGCGCCGAGGTGGCGCAGGCACAACTGCAGGTCGACGGCACACTGCTGGAGGTGGCGCTGGAAACCCACGTCGGCGCCAGCGTGGCGCTGCCCTTGCCGACCTCCGACGAGGCGATGCCGCTGCTCGACGTCAACCTCGACGGGCAGGCCGACCCGCCGCTGCAGCGCGACGGCGATCAACTGCTGCTGCGGCTCGATCGCGGCGTGCACCGCGTCACCTTGCATTACCGGCTCGACGCGGTGGACAGCGCCGCGCTGCACTTCGCGCTGCCACCGCAGCGCATCGCCTTCAGCGGCGCGGGCTGGTCGCTCGATGGTGTCGACGCTGGCCGCGTGCTCGGCGACAGCGTCACCGTGCGCCGCGTGCAGACGGCCGCCGACGGCAAGCAATTGCCGACCACGCAGAGCTTTCCGCCGTATGTGCGGCTGACCCGCAGCATCGGCCTGGGGCTGGACTGGATCGTGCTGAACCGGGTCGAGCGCATCGCGCCGCAGGAGGGCGGCTTCAGCATCAGCCTGCCGCTGCTGCCGGGCGAGCATCCGCGCGGCGAGGGCGTGCTGGTCAAGGACGGCAGGATCAACATCACCTTCAAGGCCGGCGAGTCGGCAGTGAGCTGGAGCAGCCAGCTCGATCGCGCGGCCAAGCTCACCCTGCAGGCACCGCCGCTGGGCGAGCGCGTCGAGGTGTGGGAAGTCGCCGCCGCACCGATGTGGCACGTGGATGCCGAAGGCGTGCCGACCAGCGCCAGCGACGACGGCCTGCGTTTCGATCCGCTGCCGGGCGAGACGCTGCAGCTGGCGGTCACCCAGCCGGTGGCCGTGGCCGGCGCCAGCCTCGCCATCGACGACGCACGGCTGACGGTCCGCACCGGCGAACGCGCCAGCGAGTTGCAACTGGACATGCAAGTGCGCAGCACGCGCGGCGGCGAACATGCCATCGCCTTGCCGCCGGGCAGCGAGCTGATCGAGGCCCGGCGCGACAACCAGCCGGTCAACCTGGCGCTGCGCGACGGCAAGCTGAGCCTGCCGCTGCTGCCGGGTGCGCACGACTACAGCGTGCATCTGCGCCAGCCGCTGGGCGTGGCCACGCGCGTGCGCACCCCGGCGCTGGACCTGCATGCACCGGTAGCCAACATCGGCCTGAACCTGCAACTGCCGCAGGACCGCTGGGTGTTGTGGACCTGGGGGCCGACCGACGGCCCGGCGGTGCTGTACTGGTCGCAAGTACTGGTGCTGCTGATCGCGGCCTGGCTGCTGGCACGCTACGCGCCGACGCCGCTGCGCCTGCGCCACTGGGTGCTGCTGGGGCTGGGCTTCTCTGCCTTCGCCTGGAGTGCGTTCGCGCTGGTGGTGGTGTGGCTGATCGCGCTGGGTCTGCGCGCGCGGATGCGCACGCCGGAGCAGGTCGAGCGCCTGCGCTTCAACCTGCTGCAACTGGGCCTGGCGGCCCTGACCGTGATCGCGCTGTGCGTGCTCATCGGCGCCGTGCCGCAGGGCCTGCTGGGGCTACCGGACATGCACGTGGCCGGCAACGGTTCGTCGGCGTCGAACCTGCACTGGTTTGCCGACCGCAGCGAGGGAGCCTTGCCGCAGGCCGGCGCATTCAGCCTGCCGCTGTGGATCTACAAGCTCGCCATGCTGGCGTGGGCGCTGTGGCTGGCCAACGCGCTGATCGGCTGGCTGCGCTGGGCCTTCGATGCATGGACGCGCGGTGGCTATTGGCGCAAGCGCGAGCCGAAACCGGGCGTGACGCCGCCGCAACTGCCGCCCTCGGCGGCCGGGCCGGGTCGCGATGCCTGACGTGCGCGAGGCGCTGGCCGCGGCGACGCAACGGCTGGGCAATCGCGCCGAGGCCGAACTGCTGCTGCTGCACGTGCTGCGGCAGCCGCGCAGCTGGCTGTTCGCGCACGCCGACGAGCCGCTTGAAATGGACGTCCAGACGTCTTATCAGGAACTGCTCGCCCGTCGCGAGGCGGGCGAGCCGGTGGCCTATCTCGTCGGCCATCGCGGCTTCTGGACGCTGGATCTGGAAGTCACTCCGGCCACGCTGATCCCGCGCCCGGAAACCGAGTTGCTGGTGGAACTGGCGCTGCAGCGCTTGCCGTCAGGCTTCAGCGGCCAGGTGGCCGACCTCGGCACCGGCAGCGGCGCGATCGCGCTCGCGATTGCGCGCGAGCGCCCACGCGCCCGGGTGGTCGCCACCGACGCCAGCGCCGCCGCGCTCGCCGTCGCCCAGGGCAATGCGCAACACCTGGGGCTCGGCAACGTGGTCTTCGCACATGGCGGCTGGCTGGCTCCGCTGGCTGGCCAGCACTTCGACCTGATCGTTTCCAACCCCCCGTACATCGAGGCCGCCGACCCGCACCTCACGCAAGGCGACCTGCGCTTCGAGCCACCCGCGGCGCTCGCCTCCGGCCCCGACGGCCTCGACGCCATCCGCCACATCGTGCGCGACGCCCGTGCCCATCTGCACCCTGATGGCTGGCTGCTGTTCGAGCACGGCTGGAACCAGGGCCCAGCGGCCCGCGCGCTGCTCACCGAAGCGGGCTACGCCGAGGTGTTTACCGCGCAGGATCTGGAGTTGCGCGATCGGGTGAGTGGCGGCAGGGTGTGAGCTGTTTGTCGGTTCAGTCGGGACGGTGGGCAATGCGCTGTTGCGGCAGCGGCGGTGCGGTGGCGGCTTGCCAGGCCTGATGAATGCCGGCCCAGTAGTCGCGGGCGATCCCGGGCATGTCGTTGACGACGTACTCGGCCAGCGCCTTCAGGCCCATGGCGATCAGTATCCACTCGCCGACCTGGGCACCAGCGCCGGCGCCGATGACGACACCGGGCACCGGGCACCGCGCCGGCCCCGACGCCACCAATACCCCCGGCGATGCCGCCGATCAGGGCGCCGCCG
Source organism: Rhodanobacter sp. (assembly GCA_049650465.1). Lineage (GTDB taxonomy): Bacteria > Pseudomonadota > Gammaproteobacteria > Xanthomonadales > Rhodanobacteraceae > Rhodanobacter. Next base: position 88,330 of record JBASAF010000029.1, read on the forward strand.
CCGGTGGTGGTCAGCATGACGATGAGGCACTGGCGCAGCACTTCGACGATGTCGTTCACGACACCCTGAAGATTCAGGTCGCGGAAGTCGCGCAGGATCCAGTAGACCGCCAGCCCCTCGGATAGCCTGATCGCCTGCCGCACGCTGTCAGCGCGAGCCGAGACCAGCCTTGCCTTGCCGCGGATGCCGGCGGTGTGCCGGTCGGCCCAGCGTTGCAGCTGCTGCCACGAGTCGAGCATCCCGCCCGTCGATGCCATTGACACTCCCTGTGCGCATGATTTCCGTGCCAGGGCTGCAAGATAACCCGGCGGCGTTGGCAGATACTCCGCCGCTGTTCACGGAAATGCTGTAGGTCGATGCGCGTTCGCCATTCCGCGTTTGCCGCTGCCGCGTCGATGGGAGCGTGGCCGCACGGGCAGTCGGTGTGCCCGTCGGCCTGGCGACGGCTCAGGCGCTGGCCTGGCTCAAGGTTCCCGCCTGCGGGAAGCGCGCACGGATCGCGTGGCGGATGCTCGGCAGGTCCAGTCCGGCCATGCCCAGCACTTCCTCGCGGCTGCCGTGTTCCAGATAGACGTCCGGCAGGCCCAGGTGCAGGATCGGCAGCACGATGCCGTGCGCGGCGAGGCATTCGGCCACGGCGGAGCCGGCGCCGCCGGCGACCGCATTGTCTTCCAGGGTGACGAAGCCGTCGTGGGTCTTCGCCAGTTCCACCAGTAGCGCCTCGTCCAGCGGCTTCACGAAGCGCATGTTGACCAGGGTGGCGTCGAACTCCGCGGCGATGGTGGCGGCCGGGGCCAGCATGGCGCCGAAGCTGAGCAGGGCAAGGCCGTGGCCGCGCCGGCGCAGCTCGGCCTTGCCGATCGGCAGCGTGTCCAGCTCCGGATGGATCGCCACGCCGGGGCCGGTGCCGCGCGGGTAGCGGATGGCGGCGGGGCCGGCGTGCTGGAAGCCGGTGCTGAGCATCATGCGGCACTCGTTCTCGTCGGCGGGCGCCATGATCACGAAGTGGGGCAGGCAGCGCAGGTAGGTGAGGTCGAAGCTGCCCGAATGGGTGGCGCCGTCCGGGCCGACCACGCCGGCGCGGTCGATGGCGAAGGTGACGTCGAGGTTCTGCAGGGCCACGTCGTGGATCGCCTGGTCGTAGGCGCGCTGCAGGAAGGTGGAGTAGATCGCCACCACGGGTTTGGCGCCCTCGCAGGCCATGCCGGCGGCCAGCGTCACCGCGTGCTGCTCGGCGATCGCCACGTCGAAGTAGCGCGCCGGGTACTCCCGTGAGAAGCGCACCAGCCCCGACCCCTCGCGCATCGCCGGGGTAATGCCGAGCAGGCGCGGGTCGGCGGCGGCCTGGTCGCACAGCCAGTCGCCGAACACGTCGGTGTAGGTCGGCTTGGCCTTGCCGGTTTTCTTCTTGACGCCGGCCAGCGGGTCGAACGGGCCGACCGCGTGGTATTCGATCTGCGCCTGTTCGGCCGGGGCGTAGCCCTTGCCCTTGGTGGTGACCACGTGCAGCAGCTGCGGGCCGGGCAGGTTCTTCACCGTGCGCAGCGCCTGCAGCAGCTGCGGGATATTGTGGCCGTCGATCGGGCCGGTGTAGTGGAAGCCGAGCTCCTCGAACAGCGTGCTCGGCACGAACATGCCCTTGGCGTGCTCCTCCCAGCGCTTGAACCAGCGGCCCATGAACGATTGCTTGGGAATCGCCCGCTTGGCGCGCTCGCGCAGCTCGTTGAGGCGGCGGCTGGCCATCGCGCGCGCCATCATCTTGGTCAGCGCGCCCACGTTCTCGCTGATCGACATGCCGTTGTCGTTGAACACCACCAGCAGGTCGGGCTCCACATCGCCGGCATGGTTGAGCGCCTCGAACGCCATGCCGGCGGTCATCGCGCCATCGCCGATCACCGCCACCACCTTGCGATGGTCGCCTTGCTGCTGCGCGGCGATCGCCATGCCCAGCGCGGCCGAGATCGAGGTGGAGGAATGGCCGACGCCGAAGGTGTCGTACGCGCTTTCCTCGCGGCGCGGGAACGGCGCCAGGCCGTCCTTCTTCTTGATCGTGGTGATGCGGTCGCGGCGACCGGTGAGGATCTTGTGCGGGTAGCACTGGTGGCCGACGTCCCACACCAGGCGGTCGTGCGGGGTGTCGAACTCGTGGTGCAGGGCCACGGTCAGCTCGACCACGCCCAGCCCCGCGCCGAAATGGCCGCCGGAACTGGCGACGGACTCGATCAGGTACTGGCGCAGCTCGTCGGCGACTTGCGGGAGTTCGCTGTCGGGCAGCCGGCGCAGGTCGGCGGGCACCTCGATCGAAGCCAGGCGGGGATAGCGGCTGAGGTCATTCATCCCCGTATTGTTGGCCCAGCGGCGGGGCGGGGCAAGGGCGAAAGGGTGAAGAATGCCTGCCGATACGCGCCCGCGGGCCTGCACATCGGACATACAACGGCCATCGCATGCTTCGGCCGTTCCCGTGCGGAGGTCGTCCCATGAGCCGTGTCTCGCAAGCTTTCAGCCGTTTCGCCGAAGCCACCGCCCGTCATTCAGGCCGGCCGGCTACCTTCCTGTGCGCCGCGCTGGTGGTGGTGATATGGGCGGCGAGCGGACCGCTGTTCCATTTCGGCGACACCTGGCAGCTGGTGATCAACACCGGTACCACGATCATCACCTTCCTGATGGTGTTCCTGATCCAGAACAGCCAGAACCGCGACAGCGCGGCGCTGCAGATCAAGCTGGACGAGCTGATCCGCGCCACCGCCGCGCACAATGGCCTGCTCGACCTGGAGGACATGGACGAGGACACCCTGGAGCGCATCCGCGAGAACTACCGCAAGCTGGCGGCGCGACGCGAGCACGAGGCCGCGGGCGGGCAGGGGCGGCAGGGCGAGGTGGCCCGGGAGGAGGACGAGGCCGAGGAGGCGTGCGAGGAGGTCGAGGAAATCGACCGGGAGCTGAAGGAAAGCCGCAAGACGCGCGCGCAGGAGGAGGCCGACGGCGCCGCAGCGCCGCGGGGATGAGAACCGGTTCCCTTACGCGTACTCCGCCATCGACCGCCGGTCGCGCGGCAGCCGGCTGACCAGGAACTCCATCTGGTCGGCGAGGATGTTGCGGTTGGACAGGATCAGGTGCTCCACCCAGCTCGGCCGGTAGGGCACCGCCAGCAGCGGCATGTTGGCCTGCTGCGGCGTGCGGTTGCTCTTCCTGAGGTTGCAGGCCAGGCAGGCGCTGACCACGTTCTCCCACTCGTCCTTGCCCTGCCGGGAAATCGGCATGACGTGGTCGCGGGTCAGCTCCATGCGGGTGAAGTGCCCGCCGCAGTACATGCAGATGTGGCGGTCGCGCGCGAACAGCGCGGTGTTGGTCAGCGCCGGGGCCGGGTCGACGGCATGCTCGCGGCAATGGCCGGTGCTGGCGATGATCGGGTGCAGCCGCAGCAGGCTCTGCGTGCCCAGCGCGCGGTTGTGGCCGCCGTGCACGGTGAGGCAGGGGTCGCCCAGCGTCCAGGCGACCACGTCGCGCACGTACAGGCATACCGCGTCCTGCCAGCTGATCCAGTCCAGGATGCGGCCGGCGGCGTCCAGCGACAGCACGCGCGTCGCCTGCAGGTCGGCCGGTTTGATCACATCCGTCAGCATGCAGTTCGTCCTTCCGCCGGGGCATCGAGGGAACCAGCGGGCATGGCGCAAGGCCAGCCCGGTCGCAGCATAGAACACTTTCCGGCCATACCGAAGGAGCGGGATTCGCAGGTGCCTGCGCCCACTGATATGATCAGGAATTCGACATGAAACCCATGCCGGGTTCGACAGGGCCGCTGACGTGGCGGCCCGGCACGGTGGGGGACCAAAGGTGGATCAACGTGGCTGAAGTCATTTTCTACGAGCACCCGGTGGCGCTGAACCGGGCCGAACACAAGAATCTTCGGCTCAAGGGCGTGCCCAACATGAAGTTCGCCATGAACACGCATTCGGTGCCGTTGACCGGTGCGGAGTTCGGACTGGCCGCGCGCGACCTGCTGATCGTGTTTGCCGGTGCCGATGCCGCCAGCTCCGGCCCGATCGCCCTGCTGGGCCTGCGCCAGAACGAGAACCTGTACGTCGACGCCGCCGGCCAGTGGGCGCCCAACACCTACGTGCCGGCCTTCGTGCGCCGCTATCCGTTCGTGCTCGCCGAGAAACCCGAGGGGCAGCCGGGCGGCGATTTCGCGGTGTTCCTCGATGCGTCCTTCGAGGGCTTCAATGCGACGGACGGCCAGCGCCTGTTCAACGAGGACGGCACCGACACCGAGCTGCTGACGAACGCGGTGGGCTTCCTCACCGAGTTCCAGCAGAACATCGAGCGCACCCGCACCTTCATGCAGTACCTTGTCAAGCATGACCTGCTGGAAGCGCGCAACGTGCAGTTGCACAAGGGCGAGCCGGAATCCGGTCGCGGCATCACGCTCAATGGCCTGTTCATGGTCAACGAGGAGAAGCTGCGCGCGCTGGACGAGAAGGTCACGCACGAGCTGGTGCGCGAAGGCGTGATGGCCTGGATCTACGCCCACCTGCTTTCGCTCAACAACATCGATCGCCTGGCCCGCCGGCTGGACGAGCGCGAGCAGGCCGAATCGGCGGCCAAGACCACCAACTGAATTCGATTCGCCTCCGTGTGTTGCACGAACAGGCCGCCTACGGGCGGCCTGTTTGCATGCGGACTCAACGCACCGGCTTGGCCAGCTTGAGCAGGTCCGGCGCGTAGCCGTTGGCCTCGTACAGCGCGCGGGCGCGCTCGTTGCCGGGGAACACCGCCAGCGTCACCAGCTGGCACTGGTGTTCGCGCGCCCACTGTTCGGCATGCGCCAGCAAGGCCTTGCCGACGCCGCTGCCCTCGTGCTGCGGCGCGACCGCGAGATCGGAGATGTGGCAGTTGCCGCGGCCGCTGAAGAAGTCGGCGGTGCGTTGCAGGTGGATGAAGCCGACCCGCTCGCCATCGCGGTTCTCGGCCACGAACAGGAAACTGTTCGCGGGCTGCTCCTCCAGGTGCTTCAGCAGGTCCTGGCGGATACCCTCGACGCACTCGTGCCGCCGGCGCCATGCCGGCAGCGGGAAGTCGGCGAAACGCGGCACCAGGGCCAGGATGAAATCGTCGTCGTCGTCGGCCAGGCGGATCAGCAGGGGCGCGTCGTTCATGCGAGCGGTCGGTGTGGGCGGGTCCGATGCTTTCTACACCGGACAGGGCGCAGGCGAAAGCCCGTGCCGGTGGCGTGTATATTCGGGCCCGGCCCAGCCTCACCCGGAGTCACCGTGACGACGACGCGCCGCATCCGCCTGCAGCCCGCGGACAACGCCGTGCTTGTGCAAGGGATGCAGGACATCCGCCGGCAGCTGGCCTTGCCGACGGCGTTTCCCGATGAGGTGGAAGCCGCCGCCGCGGCGGCCGCGGCGAATCCGCGCCTGCCGGAACTGGACCGTACCGACCTGCCGCTGGTCACCATCGATCCGCCGGACGCGATGGACCTGGATCAGGCCCTGCACGTCCAGGCGCAGGGCGAGGGCTGGCGCGTGCATTACGCTATCGCCGACGTCGCCGCCTTCGTGCGCGCGGGCGATCCGGTCGACCTGGAGGCGCACCGTCGCGGCGAGACGCTGTACGGCGCGGATTCGAAGATCCCGTTGCACCCCAAGGTGCTGTCCGAGCATGCCGCCTCGCTGTTGCCCGACCAGGTGCGTCCGGCGCTGCTGTGGACGATCGACCTGGACCATGCCGGCGGGATCGCCGGCATCGACGTGCGCCGCGCGCGCGTGCGCAGCCGCGCCAAGCTCGACTATGCGGGCGTGCAGCAGGCCATCGACGCCGGCAGCGACGACCCGATGTGGGCGGTGCTGCGCCGCGTCGGCGAGTTGCGCGAGCAGCGCGAGCGCGAGCGCGGCGGCGTCAGCCTGCCGCTGCCGGAGCAGGAGGTCAGCGTGGTGGACGGCCGCTGGAAGCTGGCGTTCCGCGCGCGCCTGGCGATCGAGAACTGGAACGAACAGATCTCGCTGCTGGTCGGCATGGCCGCGGCGCGGCTGATGGTGCGGGCGAAGGTGGGCCTGCTGCGCACGCTGCCGCCGCCCGATCCGCATGCCATCGCGCGCCTGCGCGTCACCGCGCGGGCGCTCGGCATCGACTGGCCGGCGGCACTGGACTATCCCGGCTTCATCCGTTCGCTGGATCCGTCGAACGACGTCCACGTGGCGATGCTGACTGCCTGCACCACGGTGCTGCGTGGCGCCGGCTACGCGGCGTTCGACGGCGAGCTGCCCGCGCAGCCGATGCATTCGGCGCTGGCTGCGCAATACGCCCACGCCACCGCACCGCTGCGCCGGCTGGTCGATCGCTACACCGGCGAGGTCTGCCTGGCGCTGTGCGCGGGACGGCCGGTGCCGGCCTGGGCGCTGGCCGCCCTGCCGGAGCTGCCGGCCACCATGCAGGCCTCCGGCCACCGCGCGGGCCGCTACGAAAGCGCGGTGCTCAACCTCGCCGAGGCCACGGTGTTGTCACCGCGGGTGGGCGAGGTGTTTCGTGGCGCGATCGTGGAGGTCGCGCATGACGATCCGGTCCGCGGCAAGGTCATCGTGCGCGAACCGGCGGTCGAGGCCGGCGTCTCCGGCAGCAGCAGCCTGCCGCTCGGCGCCGACGTCCGCGTGAGCCTGGTCGAGGCCGACCCGGTACGGCGCGTGACGCGTTTCGAACTGGTGGAGTGAGGCACCGGTCAGGTCCGGTGCCGGCTCCGATCCCGGGTGCACGTGCCGGGAGGCGCGCGAGGTGACGCCAGCAGCGCGCGGCCGTGCCGGCCGCCGCTGCTGGCCATCGACGGGCGCGGCTTACGGGGTCGTGGTGGCGACCGCACCCGCACCGGTGGCGTCGACGGTGAGCGAGACGCGGCGGTTGTCGCGACCCTGGTCGCGCGTGGCGCCCTTGGCGACCTGGCGGTTGCTGTCCTCGCCGTAGCTGACCGCGCGCACCTGGTCGGCGGACAGGCCGTTGCTGACCAGGAAGTCGCGCACGGCCTCGGCACGCTGCATGCCGAGCTTCTTGTTGTACGCGCGCGAACCGGCCGGGTCGGCGAAGCCTTCCACCGTCACCAGCACGCCGGGGTGGTACTTGCCGATGGTCGAGGCGAAATCCTGCAGGGCGGGCTTGTCCTGCTCGTCCAGGGTGGCGCTGTTGAACGCAAAGTGCGCCACCGTGTCGATGCTGACGCGACCCTGCATGGCGGTGATCTGGCTGTCGTACTTGGCGAACTGCGATTGCATCTGCTGCTTGATCGCGTCGATCTGCTGCTGCTGATCGTTCTGCTTCTGCTGCAATTGCTGGATGGCCGTATTGAAATCGGCCTGCTTGACGTACTGCGAGCAGCCCGCCAGGCCCATGGTCATCAGTGCCGCCGTCAATGCGGCCACGCGAGTGATCGTCGTGTTCATCCTGGTCTCCTGAAGTTGGGTGGGGAGCGTGCAGGCGCCGGTGCGAGCGGCGCGCCTGCAGGCAAACAAACGACCGCCGCAGTCGCTGTCCCCTGGGAACCTAACCGATCACGGCGGCGAGGACACGCGAACCGGACACATCGCGGGTCTGCTGTTCAGTTCATGTTGCATTGCGCGCCATGCGCGCGAGCGGCGATCGAGCCTCCCGCGCGGGTCATCCGGGCGCTGCGGTCCGCACCACGCGCGAGAAGTCGGCGCCCGCGGGCGCCGCCATGGCGCGATCGCTGATCCGCGCGCGCTGGCGCAGCATGCCGATCGGCACGCCGCGGTCGAGGGCGCCGATGTCGCGCAGGTATTCCGGCAGGTAGCCGGTCAGCAGCAGGCGCATGTCCCACGGCAAACCCGGATCGATCTGCCGGGCCATGCGATGGACGATGGTGGTGCAGTTGGAGGTGAAGGAGTTGTAGAACGCCGGCCGCTTCGCCAGCCGGTTGGCCGCATGCACGTACGAGAGCAGCAGCGCGCGCAGCGTCGCGCGTTCGAGCTGCAGCGGATACAGATAGACGTCCTCGCCGCGCACGTTGGTGCGCACGCGGATGATGTCGTCCTCCGCGGCGGCGACGAGGATGGTCTCGAACTGCTTGAAGAACCCGCCCACCGCCGAATACTCCTGGTCGCGGCTCTTGCGCACCTCCACCGAGAACACCAGGTGGCGGCCGTCGTCGAAGCCGAACGAGACCATCGCGTGCGCGATCGCCCGGCTGCCCCAGTGCGAGAGCACCGCGTCGGCACTGGCCAGTTGCGCGAGGTCGTAGTCGCGGCGTTCCCAGCAGATGTCGTAGTCCGTTTCGCTGCGCCAGCGGAAGTGGCGCACGTTGTCCAGCACCACGCGGTCGCCGTGCACGCTGCCGGTCAGCACGCGGGCCACGTCATCGCGCCAGTCGCGCGCGCCGGAAGGCTTGATGGCGACCCACCACGCCAGGAGGATCGCGTACAGCGCGCCGTAGACGGCCAGCGGCCACCAGCTGCGCCCCGCGATCACGCATGCATACAGCAGGCCGGTGGCGACCACCCACGACATGCTGCCCAGCGTGCGCACGATGCGGCCGCCGGGCAGGCGGTACCACAGGGCCAGCGCGGCCCACGCGCCGGAGCAGAACACGACCGGCGTCATCACGGCCACCACGGCCACGCGACCGATCATGCCGAGCCTGTCCGTCATCGAGCCTGCGCCGCCGCGGTCCATCTGCCCAGCGTGCCGATTCCGCCGCGGGAAAACAACGCGGCCGCCGCGGCGCCGGTGCAAGGTCGCGCGCCCCGGCGTGGCGCGCGACCTTTCCCGCAAGGCCATCAGCGCACGCGGAAGCAAGCCGGCGAGGAGGCGGGCAGGTAGCGGCCCGGGGTGGCCCGGCGCCGGGCCGTCCGCAGTCCCGCCTCGGCCAGGCGCGCCTCCTGCCAGTCGTCGCGGCTGAAGGCGAAGTGGGCGATGTCGCAACCGCGCAGGGACGCCTCGGTGGCGCGCAGGCGGCAGTAGTCGAGATAGTCGCCGACTTCGCCGGCGAGCTGCGGCCAGGCGGCATCGACCAGGATGGCGTCGTCGAGGCGGCCGACCTGCGACAGGCCCGGCGGTATCAGGGCGTGCCTGCCGCGCACGTAGTCGACCACGGTACGGGCGGTTCCGGCGGCGGCCGCGCTCGTACCCCAGGCGGCGTCGGAAACCATGCGGTCGATCGTCCCGGCCAGCCGCAGGCGTTGGGCGATGGCAGGCGCCCGCGCCGGGCCGTCCGGGTCGGGCGCCAGCTCGCGCGAGGCGGTGGCCAGCTGGTCGCGATCCAGCGGGAAATGGTTAAGCCGCGCCAGCAACTGGTTGAAATGCAGCAGGGCCTCGGCCCGGAGCCGGAAGCCCCCGACCAGGTGGCGGCGGGTGGGGCAGTTCGGCCTGGCCCACGCGGGCGACTGCAGGGCGGGCGACAGCGGTTGCAGGGTGGCGATCTGGACGTTCATGGCGAATCCTCCGGTGAGTGCGCCGCGGGATGCGGTGCGGGGTGCAGATTCCCCTGCCGGGCCCAATTGAGTCATGATGGACATGCGAGGTTTGCAAGAGCGAACGCCGAGGTTTCAGTGATGGCCTGAGGGCTTTCCGATGAACCTGACCGGATCGGGCCCGCGCCCGGGGGGACACCCGCCTTATCGCTTCGACGACGTCGTGGTCGATCCGGCCGCGCACAGCCTGCTGCGGGGCGGCGAGCCGCAACCGCTGGAACCGAAGGCCTTCGCCGTGTTGCTGGCCCTGCTGCAGCGTCCCGGCGAACTGATCGCCCGGGACGACCTGCTCGACCTGGCCTGGGGCCATCGCCACGTCACCCCGGGCGTGCTGACCCGCGCCATTGCGCAGTTGCGCCACGCCCTCGGGGACGACTCCCAGCAACCGCGCTACATCCAGACCCGGCATGCCCTGGGTTACCGCTTCATCGGCCGCTTGCAGGTGGCGCCGGACGCCGCGCCGGAGCCGCAGGCGGAGGAACCGGCCGCCACCGTGGATGCCGGCGCGCAGGCCCCGGCGGTCACCTCGCCACCGGAGTGGGCCCCCGCCGACCTGGCACCGGCAACGATGCCCGCGGCGGATCGGCGCCGCCGCGTCGGCCTCTGGCTGGTGCTGGTGCTGCTGCTGGCCGCGGCCCTGGCGTGGGGCCTCAAGCGGTTTGGCGGCTCCACGCCGGTGGCGGCGTCGGTCGCCGTGATGCCGTTCACCAGCCTGGGCGGGCGCCCGGACGATGCCTACTTCGCGGAAGGCCTGGCCGAGGAGATGCGCGACGCGCTGGCGGGCGTGAAGGGGCTGAAGGTGGCGGCTTCGGTGGCACCGGCCATGCGTGGAGTGGCCGCCGATGCCAGGGCATTGGGCGCGCGGCTCGGCGTGGCCACGATCCTGGATGCCAGCGTGCGCCGCGAGGGTTCGCGGCTGCGCATCACGGCGCGCCTGACCGACACGGCCAGCGGCTTCACCCTGTGGAGCCACACCTATGATCGCGAGCTCGCCGGGGTCTTCGACACCCAGACCGAGATCGCCGGCGAAGTGGTCCAGGCCCTGCTCGGCGCGAGGCCCGACGGCGAGGGGGCGCTGGCCAGGCGGTTGGTTCCCACCCACAACGAGGCGGCCTTCGACAACTACCTGCAGGGCCTGCACCTGCTGCATCGCTCCGTCACGGCGGAGACGGCCGAGCAGGCGATCAGGCATTTCGACCAGGCGCTGCGCCAGGACAGCGGCTTTGCCCGGGCGCAGGCGGGCATCTGCCGCGCCGAGATCTGGCGCTTCCAGAGCAAGCACAGCGCCGCGGCCTTCGACAATGCCAGGCACGCCTGCCAGCGCGCCGCGCAGATGGATCCGGGCCTGGCCGAAGTGGACCTGGCGCTGGGGGACTTGTACCGCGCGGCGGGCGACGCGCCGCGTGCGCTCGAACACTACGGCAAGAGCGCCAAGGCACCGGCGCAGGCCGTGGCCGCGCACGTGGGCATGGCGCAGGTCCATGCGGCGCAGGGCAAGCGCGACCTGGCGGTCGCGGAGTTCCGCCGCGCTGCCGCGCTCGATCCGGGCAACGGCCTGGTGTACGCCAACATCGGCTACCAGCAGTACCTCGACGGCAAGCCGCAGCAGGCGGTGGCGTCGTACCAGAGGGCGGTGCAGCTGCAGCCGGACGATGCCGAGTTCTGGGGCACGCTGGGCGCGCTGCAGATGGAGGCCGGCGACAACGCCGCCGCCACCTCGGCGCTGGAGCACGCCATCGCGATCGCACCGACCGCCGCCACGCTGACCAACCTCGGCCTGCTGCGCTACCAGGCCGGCGCCTATGCGGCCGCGGCCGACCTGCAGCGGCAGGCCACGGCACTGGACCCGCAGGATTTCATGACCTGGGGCAACCTGGGCGATGCCTTGCGGGCCGACCCGCGCGCCGCGCCGGGCGAAGCGCGCGAAGCCTTCGCGCAGGCGGCCCAGCGGGTGGAAAGCTACCTGAAGGTCAAGCCCGACGATGCGCGGGCGGTGGCCGCGCTGGGGTTCTACCGGCTGATGCTGGGCGACAGCGGGGGCGCGCGCGAGCTGGTCGGGCGATCCGAAACCCTGTCGGGGCAACCGGGCGAGGTGGCGCTGCTGAACGCCGAGACCCTGGCCCTGCTGGGCGAACTCGAGCCGGCGCGCCAGCGGCTGCAAACCGCCCGCGCCAACGGCATCGCCGACACCCTCATTGCCGGCAATCCCACCTTCCGCCGCCTGGGCCTGCTGTCTCCCGCCGGAGACGCGGACAAGCCCGCAGGCACGGAAAACCCCGCCCCGCGCGGCAGCAAGGGGCACCCTGACGGAGGATGACATGAGCAGCAAACGCACCGGCAACATCGAAACCAAACTGGGCAGGGGCGTCGCGGCCCAGGTGGCGCGCGGTACGCGCAAGAAGGTCGCCATCGATCCCGGCGCCATCAAGGCCGACCGGATCAGGACCGTCATCAAGGGGGTCGTGGTGCCGCAGCCGCACCCGTTGGGTCCGGCGGGAACCAAGGGCCGCAAGGTTCCCACGGGCACGCCCAAGGCCTAGGGGGGCCATCACTCTGGCGGGGTCGGCCCCTGGGGAGGCCCCCCGCCGGAAGGACGGCGGCAACGGACTTGGCCAGCGGCTACGGGCGAAACGAACCGGGCAGGTGGAAAGTTGGCAAGGCTGTTGCATCCCCCTGGGCATGAACGACATCGCCTATGACATCTCCCATCTGCTCGACGCCGAAAGCCGGCAGGCCGATGCGCCTGTTGCGCGGGTCGTGCGGGCCGTTCCCGCTGTCACGGCGCGAGCCGTGCGCTCCGGCGTGGCCGCCGCGCAGGAAGCGCTGGCCCGCGAGCTGATCCAGTGCGCGCCGATCCACGACGCCATGGTCCAGCAGTACCTGCGCACGAGCGGCGAGACGTTCCGCGAGAGCCTGGGCCAGTGAGGCGCCGCGGCCCGCGCGATGTCGCTTTTGAGCAGAAGTTGACAAACCGGGACATGTGAACTGCCGCACATGGCTGCAATCCGGCCACCCGGATTCCAGCAACAAAAAAAGCCCGGCCGTGCCGGGCTTTTTTCGTGCCGGGCGGCGGGCTCAGTCGATTGCCGGCAGGCTCCCCACGCCAGCCTCGATCGCGGCCTGGTGGGCCAGCGTGCGGGGCAGCAGGCGGCTGAAATAGAACGCCGCGGTGTCGCGCTTGGCCTGCCTGAAGGCGGCGGGCTGGTTGCCGGTCTCGGCCGCCAGCACGCTGCGCGCCCACAGGTAGGCCAGGGTGACGTAGCCGGAGTAGTACAGGTAGTCGGTGGCCGCCGCGCCCAGTTCCTCCGGGTTGCCCTGGATGCGCTGGGCCAGTGCCACGGTGAGCTCGCTCCAGTTGCGCGCGGCTACTGCCAGCGGCCCGATGAAGGACTTCAGCGATGCGGTGTCGGCATGCTGCTGGCAGAACGCGCTGATCTCCTCCAGGAAGTGCTTGAAGCCCACGCCCTGCAGCTGGAGGATCTTGCGGCCCAGCAGGTCGGCGGCCTGGATGCCGGTGGTGCCTTCGTAGAGGGTGATGATGCGGGCGTCGCGCACGAACTGCTCCATGCCGTTCTCGGCGATGTAGCCGTGGCCGCCGTAGATCTGCAGCGCCTCCTTGGTGCACTCCTGCGCCAGCTCGGTGACCATGCCCTTGGCGATCGGGATCAGGAAGGCGACCAGCTCGCCGGCCTTCTGCCGCGCCGCCTCGTCGCTGGCGCGATGCTCGATGTCGGTCTGCAGCGCGGTATACAGCACCAGCGCGCGCGAACCTTCGACGAACGCGCGCTGGGTCAGCAGCATGCGCCGCACGTCGGGCTGCACCAGCAGGTTGTCGGCCGGCTTGTCGGGAAACTTCGGGCCGGACAGCGAGCGCGACTGCAAGCGCTCGCGCGCGTAGTTCAGGCTGTTCTGCAACGCGCGTTCGGCCAGCGCCAGGCCCTGCACGCCGACCGAGAGGCGCGCCGCGTTCATCATGGTGAACATCGCCATCAGGCCCTTGTGCGGCTTGCCGATCAGGTAGCCCTCGGCGCCGTCGAAGTTCATCACGCAGGTGGAGCAGGCGTGGATGCCCATCTTGTGCTCGATCGCGCCGGCGGCGACGCTGTTGCGCTCACCCAGCGAACCGTCTGCGTTCACCTTGAACTTGGGCACGATGAACATCGAGATGCCGCGGCTGCCTTCCGGTGCGTCGGGCAGGCGCGCCAGCACCAGGTGCACGATGTTCTCGGTGAGGTCGTGCTCGCCGGCGCTGATGAAGATCTTGGTGCCGCTGATTTTCCAGGTCGGCCGGCCGCTGGCGTCGGCCTCGCCCGGCACCGCGCGCGTCTTCAGCAGGCCCAGGTCGGAGCCGGCCTGCGGTTCGGTCAGGCACATGGTGCCGGTCCAGCGGCCGGCCACGATCGGCTTCATGTACAGCTCGCGCTGCCACTCCTCGCCGTGCTGTTCCAGCGCATGGGTGGCGCCTTCGGAGAGCAGCGGGTAAAGGCTCCAGGCCAGGTTGCCGGACTGGAAGATCTCGGTGGTGGCGGTGCCGAGCACGCCGGGCAGCGCCTGGCCGCCGTAGGCCTCCGGGTTGGTGAGGCCGGTCCAGCCGCCTTCGGCGAACTGCCTGAAGGCGTCCTTGAACGAGGCGGGCGTGGTGACCTTGCCGGTGGCCTTGTCGAACCGGCAGCCCTCGGCGTCCGCCGGCGCGTTGGTCGGCGCCAGCAACTGCTCGCTCAGGCGGCCGGCTTCTTCCAGCACGGCATCGAGCAGGTCGCGGCCGTGCGCCTCGCCGCCCTGCAGCGAGGTGAGTACCGGCTCGGCGCCCAGCACATCGAACAGGGTGAAGCGCAGGTCGTCGAGGGGGGCCTTGTAAGCGGTCATGGGAACTCCTGGATGGCGGTTTAGCGGAAGGTGTGCGCGATGCCCGGCACGGCCGAGATCCAGTCCTTGCCGCTGAAGTCGAAGGCGCGCGCCTTGCTCTCCTGCTCGGGCTTGGCGGTCGTGCTGCCGTTGATCGAATAGGCCAGCGACGCGGCGCTGCCCTTGTCGGCGATGGCCTGCAGGGCGCGGGCCATGGCGTCGGTGGGCCAGACCCTGAGGGTTACCACGTCGCCGGCGAGCTGCGGGATATCCAGCTCGAACGTGCCGTGCAGCCGCACCGGCGCCAGCGCGGCGATCTGCAACTGGCCGTCCAGCGAGCGGAAATCCATCCCTGCGTAACTGTTGTTCTGGATGCGCAAGGTCAGTTCCCACTGCCCGTCCGGCAGCACCTGCAATTGCTGGATGCTCACCGTGGGCGGGAACACGCTTTTCTTCGCCGGGCCGCAGGCGGCCAGGCCGACAAGGAGCAGGACGGGCATGACCCAGCGCAACAGACGCATCGCGGCTCTCCAAACGATCGTTTGAATCCCGACTCTAACCGCGATCGGGGTGCCGGCGCCAGTCGAAAGCGCAGGCTGCAGTCGCGCGTGGCGTCGGCATCGCGGGGAGCGCCGAGGTTTCGCGGCGACGCCCGAACGGGCATCATCGGCGGCTCACCTTCCTGTCCGGGTTCCACCGCATGTCACGACGTTTCGTTGCCCGCCGCTCGCCCATCCACGGCAATGGCGTGTTCGCCACCGCCCCGATTGCCCGCGGCGAGGAAATCATCGAGTACAAGGGCAAGCTGCTGACGCCGGACGAGGCCGATGCGCTGTACGGCGACGGCGGCGAAACCGGGCATACGTTCCTGTTCACCCTCAACGAGCAGTACGTGATCGACGCCAACCAGCGCGGCAACACCGCGCGCTGGATCAACCACAGCTGCGCGCCGAACTGCCGCGCCGTGGTCGAGGAAAGCGCCAGCGGCGACCCGCGCCGGGACAAGGTGAAGATCGAGGCGATCCGCAACATCAGGCCGGGCGAGGAGCTCACCTACGACTACGGCATCGTGCTCGAGGTACCGCATACCGCGCGGCTGAAGAAGCTGTGGCAGTGCCTGTGCGGCTCGCCGAAGTGCACCGGCACCCTGCTCAAGCCCAAGCGGTAGCCGTTGCCGCCGCGGCGGCCTTCAATCCTCCTCCACGTGCGGTTTCCAGGCTTCGCCGAGCTGTTTCTGCACGGTGGCGGGGGCGGCCTCGTAGTGGCTGAGGTCGAGGCTGTAGCGGCCGCGGCCGCCGGTCATGGATTTCAGCTCGGTGGGGTAGTCGACCAGTTCGGCCAGCGGTGCCTGCGCCTTGATCACCAGCTCGCCGCCGCGTTGCGTGTCGGTGCCCAGGATGCGCGCGCGCTTGCCGGCGAGGCTGCCGGTGACGTCGCCGACGTGGTGCTCGGGGATCGCCACCTCGACGTTGACGATCGGCTCCAGCAGCACCGGATGCGCCTTGGCCACGGCGTCGAGGAAAGCCTTTTTGCCGGCGCTGATGAAGGCCACTTCCTTGGAGTCGACCGAGTGGTACTTGCCGTCGTAGACGGTCACGCGCAGGTCCTGCAGCGGGTAGCCGGCCACCACGCCGCGCTCCATCGCCTGGCGTACGCCCTTCTCGATCGCCGGCAGGAACTGGCCGGGGATCACGCCGCCCTTGATCGCGTCGACGAACTCGAAGCCCGCGCCGCGATCGAGCGGCTCGATGCGCAGGAACACCTCGCCGAACTGGCCGGCGCCGCCGGTCTGCTTCTTGTGCCGATGGTGGCCTTCGGCGTGGGCGGCGATGGTTTCGCGATAGGCGATGCGCGGCGGGCGGGTTTCCACTTCCACGCCGTAGCGTTCGCGCATGCGTTCGAGCATCACCTTCAGGTGCAGCTCGGAGAGCCCGCGCACCACGGTCTCGTTGAGCTCCTTGTGGTGCTCGACGCGGAAGCAGGGGTCTTCCTCGGCCAGCCGCGCCAGCGCGTTGGAGAGCTTCTGCTCCTGGCCCTTGTGCTTCGGTTCCAGCGCCAGGCCGAACATCGGCGCGGGAAAGGTCGGCGGCGCCAGCGCGATGCGGTCGTCGTCGTGCGAATCGTGCAGCACCGCGTCGTAGTGGATCTCCTCGACCTTGGCCACCGCGGCGATGTCGCCGGGGATCGCCGCCTCGATCTCCACGTGGTTCCTGCCCTGCAGGCGGAACAGGTGACCGACCTTGAACGGCTTGCGGCCGTCGTCGACCAGCAGCTGGCTGTCGCGCCGCACGGTGCCCTGCCACACGCGGAACACGCCCAGCTTGCCCACGAACGGGTCGTTGATGATCTTGAACACGTCGGCGATCACGTGCGCCTGCGGGTCGGCGCTCACCCGCAGCGGCAGGCCGTCGCCGCGCACGAAGGGCGGAGGGTTGCCCTCGGCCGGATTCGGCAGCAGCCGCGCGGCGACGTCGAGCAGCTCCTTCACGCCCGCACCGGTGCGCGCGCTGGTGAAGCAGATCGGCACCAGGTGGCCTTCGCGCAGGCACTGCTCGAAGGCGTCGTGCAATGCCTGCGCGCCCAGCGCCTGCTCGCCCTCGTCCAGGTAACGACCCATCAGCGCCTCGTTGATCTCCACCACCTGGTCGATGATCTGCTGGTGCGCCGCCGCCAGCGAGGAGAAGTCGGTGGTGCCGTCGTCGTGGAAGAAGCAATCCAGCACGCGGTTGCCGCGTTGCGCCGGCAGGTTCACCGGCAGGCACTGGTTGCCGAACTCCTCGCGCAGCGCATCGACCAGGGCGGCGAGGTCGGCGCCGTCGAAGTCGATCTTGTTGATCACCAGCATGCGCGCCAGGCCGCGCTGGTGGGCGTGCATCATCATGCGGCGCGTGCCGTGCTCGATGCCGTTGATCGCGTTGACCACGATCGCCACGGTTTCCACCGCGGCCAAGGCCGACAGCGTGCCGCCGCGGAAATCGGCGTAGCCGGCGGTGTCGATCAGGTTGATGCGGCAGTCGCCGTGTTCGACCTGGGCGATGCAGCTGTCGATGGAATGGCCGCGTGCCTGTTCCTGCGCGTCGGTATCCGAAACGGTGTTGCCGCGCTCGACGGTGCCGGTGGACTGGATCGCCCCGCCGGCATGCAGCAAGGCCTCGAACAGCGTGGTCTTGCCGGTGCCGGCGTGTCCGGCGAGCGCGATGTTGCGGATATGTTCCGTGACGAGTTCGGACACGATGCGACCCTCCTCATGTCAAGGGCGTGGCCTCGTGGCATGAACGGCACCGCCCGAGGCCGCGCGAAGGCGGCTGAAAAAGCGGGCCGTCATGGTCGTCCTGCGCGAAAGGGCAGCGAGGGCGGTCATGGCGGGGGATCGGCGTGGAGCGTCGATCAGCCTAGCCTTGTGCCATGTGCAGGTGGGGTCAAGCTGCACTGCGGGGAACCGCGCGGTGCCGGCGGCTGTCTGTCCCAGGTGTCGCGCGCCCCGGCGACGCGATCGTCACGCCGGTCTAGCGGGGTTCAATCGCCTTCGGCCATGCTGCGACCGCCCACCGATTTCCACGAGGCACCGCCATCGCCGTTGCGCCGCAGCCCCAGCCAGCCACGCCCGAGCCGCCCGAACCCGAGCGGCGCGAGCTCGTGCCCGCGGCTGGCGACTGGCGCGCGCGGGCCACGCGGCAGCGGCATCGCTGGCACGAGCCGCCGGTCGAGCGGGCCACGCATCGCTGGACGCTCGCCGCGGTACTGCTGTTGCATGCGTTGTTCGCGCTGGTGGCGTGGTACGGCACGCGCCCGCCGGTACTTCACGAGGAGGCGCCACCCGAGCAGTTCCTGCAGATCCGCCTGATCGAGGACACACCGGCAAGCCACGCGCCGCCGCCGCTGGCCTTGCCGCCCGCGCCGCCCGCCGCACCGCCGCCGACACGGGCACGGCCGGAGCCGCCGGCCAAGGGCGCCATGGTGGTGCAGGCCCCGCCGCTGCGGTTGTACGACGAGCATGGCCAGCCACTGCTGCCGCCGGCGCCTGTTTCCAGTGCGCCGGTGCCCGGCTACGTGCAACGCATGCCGCAGGGCGATACGCAGGTCATGCGTCACGACAGCCCGGTCAAGTACAAGCCCACCCGCTTCGCGGACGACTGGGACAAGGGCGGCAGCTCCGTCGACAGCGCGCTGCAGAAGCTGGTGGACAAGACCACGAAGAAAACGACGATCCACCTGCCCGGCGGCATCCGCATCCACTGCGCCGTGTCGCTGGCGATGCTCGCCGGTGGTTGCGGTGGCGACCCGCCGCCGCCACCGTCGGCGAAAAGTGGCGACATGCGCCTCAACATGGCGCCGGCCAGCACGCCCGACGGTCGCACGCACGGTTTCACCCCGCCCGGCGTGGAGGCCTGCATCGCGATGTATCGCGCCGGCAAGCCGCTGGCGCAAGGCTGCCCGGTGGATACGCCCGACCGCGCAGTGGACGAGGAGTTGCGCGAGCGCAAGGCCGCGCGCGGCGCCGGCCGCTGATGGCCCCCGCTACACTGGCCGCATGCCCGCGCCGTCCCCGGATTCCGTCCCATCCCGTCGTGCCGCCAACCCCGCGCGAGTCCTGCTGGACTCGCCGCTGGCGGCGGCCACGCGCGGCCGCGTCTATCATCTGCGTCGGCACGCGCCGCCGCCGTCGCGGGGGCGTCGCGCGCTGGCCTTCCTCGGCACCTTGCTGGTGCATCTGCTGTGCCTGTTCGCGTTCGTGCTCGGCCCGGCCTACGAACCCACCGTGCTGCCGGACCATTCGCGCGAACCGCTGCTGCAGGTGCGCCTGATCGAGCCACCCGAACCGCCGCCACCGCCGCCGGTGCATGGCACGCCACCGAAGCAGCGCGGGCCGCGCCAGCAGGGTCGGCAGCATCCCGCACCGCGCGTCGAACCGAGCGCCAATGCCGTCGCGCTGACGGCCGCCACCCCCGCGAAGCCGGCGAAAGCCGCGCCGGTCGCCGCGCCGCAGCCGCCAGTGAGCCTGCCGGCGCCGACGCCGCTGCCGCTACCCAAACCGGCGGCACCGGCCGTGCCGGCGCCTCCCTTGGCGCTGACCCTGCCGGCGCCGGTGGCTCCCGCGCTGCCGGCGCCCCAGCCCGAGCCGCAACGTCCACCGCAGGCCGAAGGCAATCGCCCGATCCTGCCGCCGACCGCGCTGGCCTTGCCCCAAGCGAGCGTGCCTGCGGTCGCCGCACCGCCGGCAATCACGCTGCAAGTCGCGGCGCCGACCACGCTGGCCCGGCTCAGCGAAGCGCCGGAACCCGCGCCAGCGCCACCGCAACTGCCGCGTCCGCAGCCGCAAACGCTGGCGCCCCCCACGCCGATCGCGCCACCCGCCCCGCGCCTGGTGCCGCAGCTGACCCAACCCGCGCAACTGGCCGAAGCCGTGCCGGCCGAGGTTGTCGCGCCCCCGCGCGCGCTGGCACCGACCCAGGTGGACCTGCAGCGCTCCGCACCGGCGCCGGCGATGACGCCAGCGACCCTGCGCCCGGTGTTGCAGGCACCGACCGCCGTGGCCGCGATCACGCCTGCGCCCGCCGCCTCCGCACTGCCGCTGCCGGCCACCGCCGAGGTCAGCCGCGCGCCGGAGGCCTCGCCGCAAGGCAGCGACACCGCCACGGTCGGCGAGCCGGCCGGCGCCACCAGCGTCGCGCCGCCGTCGGCACCTGCGCCGGCGGTTCGTGCCGCCGCCAGTACCGGCAGCCAGCACGCGCCCTCGCTGGCCGCGGGCAAGCTCGGCGGCGATCGACCCGGCGCAGCGCAAGGCGGGGAGCACGGCGCGGTGGGCGACTACGTGCAGCTGAAGCCGAGCGGCGATACCGAAATCATGCGTCACCGCACGCCTGACGTCGGCTACCGGCCCACCCGCTTCGAGCAGGACTGGACGCCCGAGGACGAAAGCTCGGTCGACACCGCGCTGCGCCGCGCGGTGGAAAAGACCACGGTCAAGCACACCTTCCACCTGCCGCGCGGCGTGCGGGTGGAGTGCGCGGTGAAACCACTGCTGCCGATCGCGCTGTTCGGCTGCCGCAACCCCGACCCGCCGCCGGCACCGGTCGCCGCCAGCGCGTATGCGCCATTGCACCTGGCGCCTGCCGCCCCGCTGGCGCCGCCCGCGGCCGCCAGCACGCCGGCACCGGCGACCTCCGCGCCGATGGTGAAGTTCGACAACGCCGCCGAATGCGCTGCCGCCCGCGTCGCCGGCGGCCCGTTGCCGCCGGGCTGCGCGTCGGAATTGCCGCCCGCCACGCCAGTGCGATTGCCGGCCCCGGCTTCCAGTTCGTGGGTGCCGGTGAGCGATCAGTTTCATTAGGCCGGGATTCGGCAGCGGCAACGGCGGGGTAGGGCGGGCACTGCCCGCCGCCTTCCGTGACACGAAACAAGAGCCGGCGGGCGGTGCCCGCCCTACCAGTGAGCACGGGTTACTCCCCGCGCGGTTCGCGCAGCGTGTCCATCGTCAGGGTCGCCAGTTGCCGCAGGCGGGCGCCGCCGGCATCGGCGAGCAGGGTCTTCAGCCGCGCGTCGGCATCGTCCTGATCCAGCGTCTGCCGCTCGGCCAGCGAGGCGGCCAGGGCGCGGCCCATCGAGTCGAAGATCAGCGCGTAGGCGAACGCGTGCAGCACGCCGCCGCCCAGCGTGCCCAGACCGGGGAACGCCTTCAGTGCATTGCCGGCAACCGCCAGCACGATCGAGCTGCCGGTGCGCAGGGTCAGCCTGGCCTGGCGCACGAAATCCTCGATCTGCACGTCGCTGAGCCCGACGCCGTACAGCTCGGCCAGCGCCCGCGTGAGCCCGGTGGCGAGCACGCCCTGGATCACCAGGTCGCTGCCTGGCGCCACCGCCGCCATCGCACCGACGATCGCGCGGCGGGCGTACTGGCGCACGATGCGCTCGGCGGTCTCGGCACGGGTCTGCGCCTCCAGTGTGCCGGTGCGCTGGTGCAGGCCGGCGAGCACCGCCTGCTCGCGGCGCGGTTCCAGTCCTTCCGCGCCGGCGGCGGTGAGCCGGGTGAGCGCGCGCAGCAAGGGTTCGATGGCCGGCTTGCGCTGGCGTTCGACCGACTCGGTGCTGCCGTCGGCGAGCCGGCGCTGGTAGCGTTCGCTGCCGCCGGCGCTGATCGCCACCACCGCGCTGGCGATGCCGCGCGATTGCGCGCGCAACTTGTCCAGCAGTTGCGCCAGTTCCGGCTCGCCCCACTGGTCGGCCTTGTTCAACACCAGCAGCAGCGGCTTGCCGAAATCGGCGAGCCAGCGCAGTTCGTCGACCTGGCCACGGGTGAGGTCGCCGGCGCACAGGTAGACCACCGCGTGGGCACGCAAGGCCTCCTCGCGTGCTTCGCGTTCGCGCGCTTCGCCGCCGCTCTCGCGGCTGCCGGGCACGTCGGCAAGTACCAGGCTGCGGCCGTCGGGCAGGGCGCTGTCGTAGTGGCCGACTGCGCGCGTGGTGCCGCCGCGTGCATCGCTGGCCAGCGTCGCGTGCGGTGCGAGCGCGCGGATCAGGCTGGATTTGCCGGTGGAAATTTCGCCGAACAGCGCGACGTACAGGCGCGCGCCTAGTCGGCGGTGGTCGAGTTCGCCCAGTTCGGTGGCGAGCGCGCCGGTGTCGGCGCCGTGTTCGCGCAGCTTGTCGATGCGCTGTTCCAGGCTGGCGCGGTCGGGCACCGGCAAGGGGCGGCGCCGGCGACGCGGGCGCAGCAGCCACCACAGCACGGCCAGGCCGGCAGCGGCAAAGATCGCCAGCACCAGGCCCAGCGTCCACTGCAACGGCGCCGGCAAGGCAAGAAAGCGCTGGGCCAGGGCGAGGAACCGTTCCGCCGCGGCAAACAGCAGCCACAGCAGCGCGGCGATGGCCAGGGCGGCGAACAGCAGGCGCAGGCGTCGGGACATGCGGCGATTGTAGGGGTTCGCGCGCCGCGCACACCCATGGCCGATGGCCCTTTCGCCGCGCCGCGTGGTGCGCGGTACGATCCGGGTTACCTTGCGCCAGCGTGCCAGCGCTTCCACCGGATCGATCGACATGACCAAGGCCGACACCACCTCCCGCTTCAAGACCAGGGTGCTGCGCCCGGCATCGCCAAGCGATGCCACGTGGGCCTTCGTGGTGCTGCCGCGGCCGGCGAGCGAGAAGCTGCCGCGGCGCGGGCGCACCACGGTCGACGCCAGCATCAACGGCCACCGCTTCCAGGCGACGCTGGAACCCGATGGCCAGTTGAGCCACTGGTTGAAGCTGGACAGCCGCCTGCTAAAGACCGTGCGTGCGCAGGCGGGCGACACGGTCACGCTGGAGGTCGCGCCGGTGAAGCACGAGCCGGAACCCGCGTTGCCGGCCGACCTGCGCCGGGCGCTGGACGATGCGCCCGATGCCCGCGCCGGCTGGGACGCCACCACCACGATCGCGCGGGTGGACTGGATCCACTGGATCGTCTCGGCCAAGCAGGCGAAGACCCGCACGCAGCGCGTCGCCGCCGCCTGCGACATGCTCGCCGCCGGCAAGCGGCGCGTGTGCTGCTTCGATCCGTCGGGGTACTACAGCAAGGCGCTGGCCGCGCCCGACGCGGCGGAATAGGGCGTCCACGGGCGACGCCGGGGGCCTGCGCGCCACGCGTGGTGGCGTCGCGGACGTTTCCGATGCATGCCGTCGCGCGCGTTGCCGGATTATTGCGGACACGCGTCACCCTTGGCCGCAACGATGCTCGCCGGCCCGTACCCGATTTGGCATGATGGGGCAGATCGGGGGGAATCTGCGCATGCTTGCATCGCTCATGTTGAGTGCGGTTCTGGCGGTGGCCGCGCCTGGCTCCGCCGCCGCTGCAGCGGGCGGTGGCGGCGTGTCGATGACGGAACCGGCGCACAGCCGGGACATGCCGGCGACGCCGCAGTTCCGCCGCTACGGCGTGGCCGACGGCGTGCCCAGCGGTTCCATCTACGCCGTGGCGCAGGATCGCCGCGGCATGATGTGGTTCGGTGCCGATGGCGGGCTGGTGCGTTTCGATGGCGAGACCTTCAAGGTGTTCCGCCATGCCAGTGGCGATCCGCTGTCGCTGCCCAACAACCAGATCTACACCCTGCTCGTGGACAAGGCCAACCGCATCTGGGCCGGCGGCGTCTCGGCGGGCCTGACCGTCTATGACCAGGACAGCGGACGTTTCCGTCACTGGGCGCACGCTGCGGACGATCCGCACAGCCTCAGCGACGACGAGGTGTGGAGCATCGCGCAGACACCCGACGGCGAGATCTGGGTGGCCACCCAGGGCGGCCTCGACCGCATGCGCCGCGACGGCAGCGGCTTCGACCTGCTGCCGCTCGAGACCGGCAGCGAGCGGGCTGCGTCGTTCGGTCCCACCCGCGCGCTGCTCGCCGACCACGAAGGCCGTTTGTGGATCGGCAGCGAGCGCGGTCTCTACGTGCGCTCGGCCGACGGCAAGCTGCGCCGCGTGCAGGTCGATCCCGCGTTCGGCGGCGATGTCGGCGCGGTGTGGCGCATCGAGAGCGACGGGGACGAAATCCGGGTGGCGGTCAGCGGCGGCCTGCTGGTGGTGGGCGCCGACGGCGTGGCGCGACCACTGGCAAACCGGCAGCTGGCGAACACCCGCATCCTCAGCAGCGTGCGCGACAACCAGGGGCGGCTTTGGCTGGGCAGCCTCGACGGCGTCTGGCTCGAAACCGGCCAGGGGCCGCTGCAGCACATCACCGGCACCCCGCTGCTGCCCGGCGGCTTGCCCAGCGATCGCCTGTGGCAGATTTTCCGCGATCGCGAAGGTGGCCTGTGGTTCGCCTTCGACCAATCCAGCATCGCCTACCTGCCGCCGAGCTGGAACGGCTTCGCGCGCTTCACGCACATCCCCGACGATGCAGACAGCCTGTCCAACACCGCCGCGCTGTCGGTGCTGGCAGGAGACGACCACGAGCTGTGGGTGGGTGGCTACAACGGCTGGGTCGACCGGCTGGACACGGCGACCGGTGCCGTCAGCCACGTCTTGCACGGCCTGCACGGCAACCTGACCTCGCTGGCGCAGGATGCGCGCGGGCGCCTGTGGATGACCGGGCCCGGGCGGGTCTACCGCTACGACCAAGGCAAGCTGTTGACGCTGGGCGCCGAACAGACGCACATGAAGCGGCCGCTGGCGCTGGTGGCCGGCGCGGACGGGCGCATGTACGGCGCGTCGTGGGGCGAGGGCGTGTTCGCGATCGATCCCGACACGCTGGCGTCGACGCCGTTGCTGCCGGCCGACGCGCCGGATGGGGCGCGCTTCTTCGACCAGTTGCGGGCGCACGAGGGCGCGGTGTGGTACGCCAGCATGGCCGGGCTGATGCGCAGCGAAGGGCCGGGCCAGCCGCTGGCCTTCGTGCCGGGCGTGCCGCGGCAGGAGATCTACAGCTTCGCGTTCGGCGAGGACGGTTTCTGGATCGCCACCGAAAACGCGCTGGAGCGCTACCGCCTGGTCGACGGGCGCGCCACGCGGGAGGACAGCGTCGACATCAGCCGCATGGGCCTGAGCGCCGACCTGCGCACCATGCTGGTCGACCGGCAGGGGCAGTTGTGGTTGTTCAGCAGCCCCGGCTTGCGCCGCCTGAATCCGCTGACCCATGCCTTCACGCAGTTCGGCGCGGCGCAGGGCCTGAGCAATGCGGAGTTCACCAACGGCTCGGCGGTGATGGCCGCCGACGGCACCTTGCTGGCCGCCAGCAGCGGCGGAGTCATCGCGTTCCGGCCCGCCGAACTGGCGCGGCTGGAGCGCCCTGGTCCGCAGCCGTTGCTCTCGCTCACCCAGGTCAGCGTGCGCCGCGACGGCAAGACCGTCGCGTTGTCGCCGGAGCACCCGGTGCGCCTGGGCTGGCGCGATCGCGACCTGCGCGTGGAGGCGCGCATGTCTTCCTATGTGGACCCGGCCGCGAACCGCTACTTCTTCCACATGAGCGGCTTCGACAGCGGCTGGGTCGGCACCGGCAACCAGGGCCAGCGCGAGTTCGTCGGCCTCGGCGCGGGCAGTTACACGCTGGAGGTGCACGGCCATGGTGCGGATGGCCAGTGGGGCAAGGCGCTGCCGCTGGCGGTGACGGTGCAGGCGCCGCCGTGGGCGCGCTGGTGGGCGTGGCTCGGCTACGTGCTGCTGGTGGCGGCGGTGGTCGCGCTGGCGTTGCGCAGCTGGCGCCGGCGCCTGGCGCAACGCCACCTGATCCAGCTGGCCGAGCAGCAGCGGCAGATGGCCGAGGCCGCCAGCGCGGCCAAGACCCAGTTCCTGGCCACCCTGAGCCACGAGATCCGCACCCCGATGACCGGCGTGATGGGCATGGCCGAGCTGCTGCTGAGCACGCCGCTGGATCCGCTGCAGCACGACTACACCCGCGCCATGCAGCGCTCCGGCACGATGCTGCTGAAGCTGCTCAACGACGCGCTCGACCTGGCCCGCATCGAGGCCGGCAAGCTGGAGCTGGAGCCCGCGCCGTTCAGTCCGCGCCAGTTGCTGGAGGACGTGGCGCAGCTGGAGCAGGGCCTGGCGCACGCGCGCGGCATCCGTTTCGGGCTGGAGGTGGCCGGCGACCTCCCGGCGCAGGTCGTCGGCGACGCGGTGCGCATCAAGCAGGTGCTGCTGAACCTGGCCAACAACGCGCTCAAGTTCACCGAGCGCGGCCACGTGAGCCTGCGCGGCGAGCGCACCGCCGACGGCCTGCAGTTCAGCGTCAGTGACACCGGGCCGGGCATCCCCGAGGCCAGCCAGGCGCGCCTGTTCCAGCGCTTCGAGCAGGCCGAAGGCCCGCAGCGTGCCGCCGGCAGCGGCCTGGGCCTGGCGATCTGCCGCGAGCTGGTGGACATGATGGGCGGCAGCATCGAGCTGGAATCGCGCATGGGCCACGGCAGTACCTTCCGCGTGCGCCTGCCGCTGGCCGCGCCTCCCGAACCCGCCCCGCTCGCCGTGCCGCCCGCCGACGGCAGCAGCTACCGCCTGCTGCTGGTGGAGGACGACACCATCGTGGCGGCCGTGATCCGCGGCCTGCTCGAACGCGAGGGCCACCAGGTGGTGCACGTGCTCAACGGGCTGGCCGCGCTGGCCGAACTGGCGCACGCCAGCTTCGACGCGGTGCTGCTGGACCTGGACCTGCCCGGCGTGGACGGTTTCCAGATCGCGCGGCTGATCCGCCAGCGCGAACCCGATGCACGGCACCTGCCGATCATCGCCGTCACCGCGCGCTCCGGCGGCCGCGACGAAGCGCGCGCGCGCGAGGCCGGCATGGACGGCTTCCTGCGCAAGCCGGTCAGCGGCGAGCAACTGACCGCCGCGCTGGCGCGCACCCTGGCGACGCCAGCCGAAACGCCCCCGGCGTGATCACCCATTACGCAACCCCGTAGAAGCCCGCTCGCGGCGTGCTTTTGCTCTTCGCTTGCGAATCCCGAATCCCGAATCCCGAATCCCGAATCTCGAATCTCGAATCCCGAATCCCGAATCCCGAATCCCGAATCCCGGCCTCCAGGGCATCGCCCGCGAGCGGGCTCCTACTGGTCGGTTTTGTGCAGTTCGAAGCCGCGGCGCTGGTATTCGCGCCAGCGTTCGCGCGAGCCCTCGCGGGCGTCGGGGTCGGCGCTCACCACTTCGAGCACGCGCTCGAAGCGGCCGGTGGGGCAGGCGTCGCGCAGGTTGATCAGCAGAGGACGGTCGGGCGTGTCGATGCCCGGCGGCACGATCAGCACCGCGGTGAATTCGTCGTCGTCGTCACCGGCAAGCTGGTGCGGGATCATCGCGTCGTCGTCGAATGCCCACAGCAGCTCATCGATCGCGTGCGCCTGTTCGTGGTCGCGCGCCAGGATCAGCGTCGGCTGCTGCGCCGCATACGCGCGCTTCGCCAACTCGCACACCAGCAGCAGCGGCTGCTCGATGAAGCGTGGCTTTTTCGCGATGAGGTAGAAGTCGGCGCGCATGGATTGAAGGCAGGGATTCGGGATTCGTGATTCGGGATTCGGGCGGCGATGGCGGCTACTGCTCTTGCGTATCCCGAATCCCGTGTCCCGAATCCCGATCCAGCAGCCACTGCGCCAGCAGCGCCACCGGCCGGCCGGTGGCCATGCCCTTGCGGCCGTCCTCCCATGCCGTGCCGGCGATGTCGAGGTGGGCCCAGCGCTGGCCGTCGGTAAAGCGCGACAGGAAGCAGCCGGCGGTAATCGCGCCGGCGGTCTTGCCGCCGATGTTGGCGACGTCGGCGAAGCCCGATTCCAGTTGCACCTGGTAGTCGTCCCACAGCGGCAGGCGCCAGGCGCGGTCGAGGGTTTCCTCGCCGGCGGCGAGCAGTTCGGCGGCGAGGTCGTCGTGCTTGCTCATCAGGCCACTGGCGTGCTTGCCCAGCGCCACTACGCAGGCGCCGGTGAGGGTGGCGGCATCGACGATGGTTTGCGGCTGGTAGGTTTTCGCGGTCCAGGTCAGCGCGTCGCACAGGATCAGGCGGCCTTCGGCGTCGGTGTTGAGCACCTCGATGGTGAGGCCGGACAGGCTGGTGAGCACGTCGCTGGGGCGGTAGCTGTCGCCGCCGGGCATGTTCTCCACGCTCGGCACCACGCACACCAGGTTGAGCTTGAGCCCCATCTTCACCGCGGCGACGAACGCGCCCAGCACGCCGGCAGCGCCGCCCATGTCGAACTTCATGTCCTCCATGCCCGGGCCGGGCTTGAGGCTGATGCCGCCGGAGTCGAAGGTGACGCCCTTGCCGACGAAGGCATGCGGCTTGTCGCCCGCGTTGCCGCCCTTGTATTCCAGCGCGATCAGCCGCGGCTTGTTGGCCGAGCCGCGCCCCACCGCGAGCAGCGAGCCGAAGCCCAGCTCGGCCATCTGCGTCTCGTCGAGCACCTGGCAGCTGACCTTGTCGTGCTGGTCGGCAAAGGCCTGCGCCTGCGCGGCGATGTAGGCCGGGTTGCAGATGTTCGGCGGCAGGTTGGCCAGCTCGCGCGCGAAGCGCACGCCTTCGGCGATGGCCACCGCTTGCGCCAGCGCGGCCTGCGCTTCGTCGCTGGCGGCGAAGGTGAGCGTGGCCAGTTCCGCCGGCCTGGCCTTGTCGCGCGGCTTGAAGGTGGCGGTGTAGCGGTAGGCGGCGAAATCGCTGGCCAGCGCCGCCACGCGCACGCGCCAGGCGGCGTCGCGGCCGGGCACGTCCACGTCGGTGAGATAGGACACCGCCGCGCTCAACGGCAATCGGCCGAGTGCGCGCGCGGCTTCGATGTTGACCTTCTGGAAGCGCGCGCCGTCGAATGATTTCTGCGCGCCCAGGCCGACCACCATCACGCGTTTGGCGGCGATGCCGGGCGGGGCGAACAGCACGCTGGTGCTGCCGGCCTTGCCGCTGATGTCGCCGGCGTCCAGCTGCTGGCGAAGCAGCCCCCCGGTGGCGCGATCGACCGCTTCGGCGGCGCTGCCCAGCACGGCCTGCTCGTACACGCCGACCACGATGCATGGGCTGTCGACGTCGGTGGCGGCAGTGCTGGTCAGGCTGAACTGGAGAGTCATCGGATGCGTTCCCGTGTGGGCCCGGTCGTGACCGGACAGGCTAGACTTGCGGTTCGCGTCACCGCACAAGCCATCAAGTTTATCGCATGCTGAGCATCCTCGACCGCTATTTCCTGCGTGAGCTGGCGCAGACCGTCGCCGCCACCGCGGTGGTCCTGCTGGTGATCGTGACCGGCAGCGCGTTCGCCAAGGTGCTGCAGCAGGTGGCCAACGGCAGCTTCCCGGCCAGCGTGATGTTCCAGGTGCTGGGGCTGCGCACGCTCGATGGCCTCACCAACCTGATGCCGCTGGCGAGCTTCATCGGGGTACTGATGGGGCTGGGCCGGATGTACCGCGAGAGCGAGATGCACGTGCTGTCGTCCTCCGGCATGGGGCCGGCGGGCCTGCTGCGGCCGGTCGCGGTGCTGGGCGCGGTGCTGGTCGCGATCACCCTGGTGGTGGCGTTGTGGCTGGGGCCGTGGGCGGTGCGCACCAGCGACGCGCTGGTGGCCGCGGCCAACCGTTCGGTGATCGCCGCCGGCCTCGACGCGGGACGCTTCACCAGCCTGCCGGGCCAGGGCGGCATCATCTTCGTCGATAGCCTCAGCCGCGACGGCACGCAGCTCGGCCGCACCTTCGTGGCGACCCAGCGCAACAGCAAGGAGGGCGGTGCCCATCTCAAGGTGGTCAGCGCGGCCAGCGGCCGGTTGTACCAGGAGAGCGACGGGGAGGGCCGCTTCATCGCGTTCGAGGACGGCTGGCAGTACGACATCCCGCTGGGCGCGGACAACTGGCGCGAAATGCAATACCGGCGCAACGACACCTCGCTGTCCAGCGTGCAGGCCGACGACGACGAGGATCCCGCGCACTCCAAGAGCAGCTGGGCGCTGTTCCAGTCCGACAACCCGGACGATCGCGCCGAGTTCGCCTGGCGCACCAGCGCGCCGCCGCTGACCCTGGTGCTGGTGCTGCTGGCGCTGCCGCTGGCGCGGCAAAGTCCGCGCGAGCCGCGCTACGGGCGCCTGCTGCTGGCGGTGCTGGCGTTCTACCTCTACTACCTGCTGCTGGCGCTGGGGCGCGCGCAGATCGGCAAGGGCCACTGGCACAGCCAGGCGCCGCTGTGGGGGCTGCACCTGGTCGTGCTGGGGCTGGCGGCGTGGCTGCTGTGGAAGCAGTACGCCGCGCGTCGCGTGTCCACCCCGGCGACGGGCGCGGCATGATGGGCGTGTTCAACATCAAGCGGGTGGACCGGCTGGTGGCGCTCAGCGTGCTCGGTTCGCTGCTCACCGTGTGGCTGGTGCTCACCGGTTTCGACGCGGTGACGCAGTTCCTGCGCCAGCTGGGCAATGTCGGCAAGCATGGCTACACGGTGACCGATGCGATGGTCTACGTGCTGGTGACCTTCCCGCGTCGTGCCTACGAGATGTTCGGCAATGCCGCGCTGATCGGCGGCCTGCTGGGCCTGGGCGCGCTGGCCGGCAGCGGCGAGCTCACCGCGTTGCGCGCGGCCGGCCTGTCGCGCCTGCGCATCGCCGGCTCGGCCGCAGGCGTGGTGGCAGTGCTGATCGTGGGCGTGGTGATCCTCGGCGAAACCGTGGCGCCATGGGGCGACCAGCAGGCGCAGGCGATGCAGCTGCGCGTGCGCTCGGGCAACCTGGGCCTGGGCGACGGCAGCGGATTGTGGGCGCGCGACGGCAACGACATCATCAACGCACGCGGCACCGCGCTGAAACAGCGCGACGGGGTCAGCGAAGTGCAGCTGAGCGACGTGCGCGTGTTCACCTTCACCGGCGACGGCAAGCTCAGCCGCTTCCGGTGGGCGCGGAGCGCCACGCACGACGGCCGCCAGTGGGTCCTGCACGACGTGCGCAGCACCACGCTGGACGCCCAGGGCACGCATTCCACCACGCTCAAGAACGAGCCCTGGCCGTCGAGCCTCAACCCGCAGGTGCTGGCGCAATCCGTGGTGCAGCCGCAGTACCTGTCGATGCGCGACCTGCGCCGCAACATGCGCTACCTGGCAAGCAACGGCGAAAGTCCGGGCAGCTACGCGGTGGCGTTCTGGGGCCGCGCGCTGTATCCGCTCAACGTGCTGGTGCTGGTGCTGTGCGCGATGCCGTTCGCGTTCGGCACCTTGCGTTCGGGCGGCATGGGCAAGCGGCTTTTCATCGGCATGCTGCTCGCGATCGGCTGGTATTTCATGCAGCAGGCGATGGTCAATTTCGGCACGGTGTACGGCTTGCCGCCCTTCCTCGCCAACCTGCTGCCTGCGGTGCTGCTGGCGAGTCTGGCATGGCTGTATTTCCGGCGGCGGGTGTGAGCATCGGTCATCGGCGGCATGACGGCGACGAGAGAGAGGGGCGGGTGATGACGAAGGACGTGGTGGATCTGCGCAGCGACACGGTGACGCGGCCGACGGCGGCGATGCGCGAGGCGATGCTGGCGGCCGAGGTGGGTGACGACGTCTATGGCGAGGACCTCACGGTCAATGCGCTGCAGCAGCGGCTGGCCGACGAGCTCGGTTTCGATGCGGGGCTGTTCGTGCCCAGCGGCACGCAATCCAACCTGCTCGCGTTGATGAGCCATTGCGAGCGAGGCGACGAGTACCTGGTGGGCATGGATGCGCACACCTACAAGTTCGAGGGTGGCGGCGCGGCGGTGCTGGGTTCGATCCAGCCGCAGCCGATCGTGCAGGCGGACGATGGTTCGCTGCCGCTGGAGCGGATCGAGGCGGCGATCAAGCCGGTCGATCCGCACTTCGCGCGCACCCGCCTGCTCGCGCTGGAAAACACCTGGCACGGCCGCACGCTGTCGCTGGGCTACCTGCAGGCCGCGCATGACCTGGCGCGCGAGCGCGGCCTGGGACTGCACCTGGACGGCGCGCGGCTGTTCAATGCCGCCATCGCCTGCGACGTGCGGCCACGCGAGATCGCGCGGCATTTCGACACCGTCTCGATCTGCCTGTCCAAGGGGCTCGGCGCGCCGGTCGGTTCGGTGCTGGTCGGTTCGCATGCGCTGATCGACAAGGCGCGCCGCTGGCGCAAGGTTTGCGGTGGCGGCTGGCGCCAGGCCGGCATGCTGGCGGCGGCGGGCATGCACGCGCTGGATCATCACGTGTCGCGGCTGGCCGACGACCACCGGCGCGCGGCCTACCTCGCCGGCCGCCTGCGCGAGATCGCCGGCGTGCAACTGCTCGGCCAGCACACCAACATGGTCTTCGTCGACGTGCCGGCCGACCGCCTGCGCGAACTGGACGTCCATCTGCGCGAGGCGGGCATCCGCGTCAGCATCGGCTACCTGCCCACGCTGCGGCTGGTCACCCACCTGGATATCGACGACGACGGCATCGAGCGGACGGCGGCGGCGTTCGCGGCATTCTTCGGGGCGCCTTGAGCGTCGATTCCGCCACCACGAGAAGGATTTCCCGGATGAGCACGATGCGTTGCCTGCTGCTTGCGCTGGCCTGCCTCACGATGGCCGGCTGCCTTCCCGAATCGCCCTCCGGCGAAGCCGGTCAGGCGCCAGTGGAAGCCGCGCCGCCCACCCCCACGGTTTCCGCGCCGACTCCCGCGCCGACTCCCCCGGCGGCGCCAGCCGCGGCGGCAGCACCAGCACCGACCAAGCCGTTCGCGTTCGTGGCCGAGGCGGCGTCCGCGGCCGCCACCTGCGAATTCGCCGGCCTGCAGCTGCCGGCTTCCACCAAGGTCTACGCCGCCGGCGCCTACGGCGGCAGCCGGCAGGATTTCCAGATCGACCAGAGCGGGCACCAGGCCACCGCCATGCAAGTGGCGGTGAACCAGCCGGATGCCCCGGTGGTGCTGATGCTCGGCAGCTACGAGCCCACGGTGTGGAGCATCGGCTGGACGCCGGGCACGCGCATCGTGGCAGTGCTGCTGAGCGGCTATCACCGCCAGCAGATCACCGGCCTTCCGGCCGGCGTGCCGGTGCAGATCAGCACCTACGACAACAAGGGCGCATGCGGATACTTCTACGTGGCGCCGAAAAACGCGGGCCGGCTCAACCCGATCGCGCGACGTCTGTTCGGCCGTGCGGTGGGCATGCTCTACCCCGCACACGACGGCAAGGTGGTGGTCGGCGCGCCGCTCCCCGCGGGCGCCGCGCTGGTCACGGACGGCGGCGCCAAGGCGGTCTCGGCATTCCGCCTGCCGAACTCGTCGCTGGCCGGTCCGGCCGGCCTCGAG
Source organism: Rhodanobacter sp. (assembly GCA_049650465.1). GTDB lineage: Bacteria > Pseudomonadota > Gammaproteobacteria > Xanthomonadales > Rhodanobacteraceae > Rhodanobacter. The sequence continues at coordinate 121,335 of JBASAF010000029.1, forward strand.
CAGGGCGTGCGCGACGGTTTCCTGCGCGAGGCGGACGCCTCCGACGCCGCGGCCTGGGTTGCTGCCCGACGCGCCCGGCCGCGCCTGCCGGCGGATGCGCCGCCGATTGCCGGGGGTTCGCCGGAGCCGGCCATGCCCGGGTTGTTCCATGCCTACGTGGTGCTGAAGGCGTACACGCTTCCGGCCGGACTGTACGGTGCCAACTCCGCCACCTTCTTCGTGCCCAGGGGCGTGCCGCGTCCCACCGGCAAGCTGGGCCACTCCACGCTTTACGACTTCAACACGCTGAGCTGCGCGGGCGTGCGTTGCGGCATGGAATGAACCCGCCGCCGCGGTACCCGTGGCCGCGTGATGTCCCGCCCGCGGCGAAAGCGCACGCGTCGTCCCGATCCCGCCGCTCGCTGCGGCGGGCGCGTCGCCTACGCGGCTTCCGCGATGCCGCCAGCCCGGTTTGCTAGCATTCGGCGGATGCACCCCACGCCTCTCGACATTCTTCGCAACACCTTCGGTTACCCGAGCTTCCGCGGCCAGCAGCAGGCCATCGTCGAACACCTGGCCGAGGGCGGCGACGCGCTGGTGCTGATGCCCACCGGCGGCGGCAAGTCGCTGTGCTACCAGATTCCCGCCCTGCTGCGGCAGGGCACGGCGATCGTGGTGTCGCCGCTGATCGCGCTGATGCAGGACCAGGTCGACGCCTTGCGCGAGGCGGGCGTGGCGGCGGCGTATCTCAACTCCAGCCTGGCCGCGGACGCGCAGCGCGAGGTGGAGAAGCAACTGCTGGCCGGCCAACTGAACCTGCTCTACGTGGCGCCGGAGCGGCTGCTGACGGCGCGCTTCCTCGACCTGCTCGAACGCACCGAGGTGGCGTTGTTCGCCATCGACGAGGCGCACTGCGTGTCGCAGTGGGGCCACGATTTCCGCCCCGAATATCGCGAGCTGGCGATCCTGCCGCAGCGCTTTCCCGCCGTGCCGCGCATCGCGCTCACCGCCACCGCCGACCCGCGCACGCGCGAGGAGATCGTCGAGCGGCTGGCGCTGCAGGACGCGCGGCAGTTCATCTCCAGCTTCGATCGCCCGAACATCGGCTATCGCGTGGGCTTGCGCCACAACGCGAAGCGCCAGCTGGGGGAATTCCTGCTCGGGCACGAGGGCGAGTCCGGCATCGTCTACTGCCTCAGTCGGCGCAAGGTGGACGACACCGCGCAGTGGCTGGCCGAGTCGGGCATCGAGGCGCTGCCGTACCATGCCGGGCTCGACGCGGCCACGCGCGCGAAGAACCAGCAGCGTTTCCTGCGCGAGGATGGCGTGGTGATGGTGGCCACGGTGGCCTTCGGCATGGGCATCGACAAGCCCGACGTGCGCTTCGTGGCGCACCTGGACCTGCCGCGCAGCATCGAGGGCTACTACCAGGAAACCGGCCGCGCCGGCCGCGACGGCTTGCCGGCCGAGGCGTGGATGATCTACGGCCTGTCCGACGTGGTGACCATGAGCCAGATGATCGCGCAGTCCGAATCGGCCGACGATCGCAAGCGCGTCGAGCGGCAGAAGCTGGAATCGCTGCTGGCCTATGCCGAGGCCACCGGCTGCCGCCGCCAATTGCTGCTGGGCGCGTTCGGCGAAAGCTATCCCGGCCCCTGCGGCCATTGCGACAACTGCGTGGCGCCGCCGAAGACCTGGGACGCCACCGTGCCAGCGCAGAAAGCCTTGTCGGCGGTGTACCGCACCGGCCAGCGCTTCGGCTCCGGCCACGTCATCGACGTGCTGCGCGGCGAGGAGACCGAGCGCGTGCTCAGCCTCGACCATCATCGCCTGAGCACCTTCGGCGTCGGTGCCGACATGGACGAGAAGCAGTGGCGCTCGGTGTTCCGCCAGTTGCTTGCCGCCGGCCTGCTGGAGGCCGACGCCGAGGGTTACGGCACCTTGCGCCTGACCACCGCCAGCCGTGCGGTGCTCGGCGGCGAGCGGCAAGTGAAACTGCGCGAGGATGCCCGCCCGGAACGCGCCAGCCGGCGCAGGCGCGAAGCCAGGCCGGTGGCCAGCAGCACCCTGGGCATCGAAGCCTGGGAGCAATCCACCTGGGATGCGCTGCGCGCCCTGCGCACGCAACTGGCCAGGCAGCAGGGCGTACCGCCCTACGTGGTGTTCCATGACGCCACCTTGCTGGCGATGCTGCGCGCGATGCCCGCCAACGAGGACGAACTGGCCACCGTCAGCGGCGTGGGCGAAGCCAAGCTCAAGCGCTACGGGCGCGATTTCCTTGCGGTGATCAACGCCGCGCAGTGATCGTCATGGGCGGGCCTTGGTCCGGCGCCATGTAACCCGGTTCGCCGGGACGGTTCCCCGTACCTGGACAGTCGGTTATGCTGCGCTTGACTGACAGCGCTGTCACCGCGTAATCGTGGATCGGCCGTAATCGTTTACCGGCCCGCGGGGCAAGGCGGTGGCGGGCTGGCGGCGCTGCATACGTATTCAACCGGACAGCACGATGCGTGCACCGCAGAATCGGGCGCATGGGGACTGTCACGACCTGGGGAAGGCAATGAATTCGACGAGCGCGACCGATGGGCTGGGCCAGCACGCCACGATGCGGGTGATCCTGATCTCCGCCGCCGCCGCCCTGGGCGGCTTTTTGTTCGGTTTCGACACGGCGGTGATCAACGGCGCGGTGGACGCCATCCGCGCCCACTTCGGGCTGAACGCGGGCGAGATCGGCATCACCGTGTCCTGCGCGCTGCTCGGTTCGGCGGTGGGCGCGTGGTACGCCGGCATGCTGGCCAACCGCTTCGGCCGCGTGCGCACGATGCAGGTGGCCGCCGTGCTGCTGGTGGCCGCCGCCGCCGGTTCAGGCCTGGCGATGGCGGTATGGGACCTGGTGCTGTGGCGGCTGGTCGGCGGCATCGGCGTGGGCGTGGCCTCGGTGATCGCGCCGACCTACATCGCCGAGGTGGCGCCGGCGCGGATCCGCGGCCGGCTCGGTTCGATGCAGCAACTGGCGATCGTGCTGGGCATCTTCGCGGCCTTGCTGAGCGACGCCTGGCTGGCCGGGGCGGCCGGCGGCGCGGCCGAGGCGCTGTGGCTGGGCCTGCCGGCGTGGCGCTGGATGTTCCTTGCCGCGGTCACTCCCGCGCTGATCTACGGCCTGCTGGTGCTGGGCGTGCCCGAATCGCCGCGCCACCTGGTGGCCAAGGGCCGCATGGCCGACGCGCGCGTGGTGCTGCAGAAGGTACTGGCGATGCACAGCGCCTCGGCGCTGGACAAGAAGCTCGGCGACATCGAGGCCAGCCTGCGCTCGGAACACAAGCCGCGCCTGCGCGACCTGTGCAGCAAGGGCACCGGGCTGCTGCCGGTGGTGTGGATCGGCATCGCGCTGTCGGTGTTCCAGCAGTTCGTCGGCATCAACGTGATCTTCTACTACTCGGCCACGTTGTGGCACTCGGTGGGCTTCAGCGAGGCCGACTCGTTCACCATCACCGTGGTCACCTCGATCGTCAACGTGCTGGTCACGCTGGTGGCGATCGCCCTGGTTGACAAGATCGGGCGCAAGCCGCTGCTGGTGATCGGCTCGGCCGGCATGGCGATCACCCTCGGCGTGATGGCGTGGTGCTTCTCGCAGGCGGTCGGCAGCGGCGCCGAGCTGACCCTGCCCGGCGCGGTCGGCATGGTTGCGCTGGTCGCGGCCAACGCCTACGTGGTGTTCTTCGGCGTGAGCTGGGGACCGGTGGTGTGGGTGCTGCTCGGCGAGATGTTCCCCAACCGCATCCGCGCCACGGCCCTGGCGGTGGCCGCCTCGGCGCAGTGGCTGGCCAACTTCGCCATCACCAGCACCTTCCCGGCGCTGGCCGAGTTCGGCCTGACCTTCGCCTACGGCCTGTACGCGGCGTTCGCCGTGCTGTCGCTGGTGTTCGTGCTGCGCGCCGTGCGCGAGACCAAGGGCGTGGAACTGGAGGACATGCGCGCATGAGAATCATGGAGCACGGTTTCAGCAGTGGTAACGGCGCGCGGCCGCCGGCCAGCGCCTGCCTCGGCATGGAGGCGCGCCGCACGGTCTACGACGCGCGGCGCGCAAAGCGGTTACGATGCGGCAACGGCGATGGCCCGGCCACGGTCCATCGCGCGCGGTTGAACGAGGGGCTGACGGACCGGGTCGCGGATGAAGGGCAAGGCCACATCGATCGACATTGCGCACCTGGCCGGGGTGTCCCAGGCCACGGTGTCGCGCGCCCTGTGCGGCAGCCCGCTGGTCAATGAGGAAACCCGGCGGCGCGTCCAGGCCGCCGCCGAGCAGCTCAACTACAAGATCGACAAGAACGCCTCCAACCTGCGCCGGATGCATACCGGCACGCTGGCGCTGCTGTTCTTCGAGGATCCGACCGCCGACGAGTCGCACATCAACCCGTTCTTCCTGTCGATGCTCGGCTCGATCACCCGCGCCTGCGCGCTGCAGGGGCACGACCTGCTGATCTCGTTCCAGCAGCTGTCCGACGACTGGCACGCCGATTTCGCCGACAGCAAGAAGGCCGACGGCCTGATCCTGCTCGGCTACGGCGACTACCTGGCCTACCGCGACAAGCTGGAGAAACTCGTCGCCCAGGGCACCCGCTTCGTGCGCTGGGGCGCCGTGCTGCCGGACCAGCCCGGCGTGTCGTTCGGCAGCGACAACGTCTGTGGCGGCCGACAGGTGGCCGAGCACCTGCTCGAACGCGGCTGCCGGCGCATCGCTTTCCTCGGCGACGCCTCCAGCCATTACCCGGAGTTCTTCGGGCGCTACAACGGCTACGTCGAGGCGCTCACCGCCGCCGGCGTCGAGGTCGATCCCGCGTTGCAGGAGAACGCCGAGAGCACCGAACACTCGGGCTACGAGGCCATGCGCCGGCTGATCCTGCAGGAGGCTGGCTTCGACGCCGTGTTCGCCGCCAGCGACCTGATCGCGATCGGCGCCATGCGCGCGCTCAGCGACCACGGCCTGCGCGTGCCGCAGGACGTGGCCCTGGCCGGCTTCGACGACATCGCCACCGCCAGCTTCGTCAACCCGCCGCTGACCACCGTGCTGCAGGACACCGGCCAGGCCGGCGCCGTCCTCGTCGACAGCCTGCTCGGCCTGATCCGTGGCGAGGCGGTGGAAAGCGAGGTGCTGCCGGTGAAGCTGATGGTGAGGAAGTCGAGCTTGCGGTGAGGAGGGGCGTGGGCGGCGCGCAAAGCGTTTCGGCGGCCATTACAAAATAGAAAACTCTTGCGCTGTTTATGGTGTAGCCCAACCCCCTGATTAACGAATGATTTGAAGTTGGCGTAACGCCGCGCGTAGCTCGTCTTCTAAGGCATTGAACGCAGCCAGCCTGCGAAGGCGATCCAGGGAAATGGATTCACCCAGCATGCTCAAGTATGGCGAGGTTCCTTGCTTGCGTCGTTTTCCACTTGGTCCTGTAGCCTCGAAAGCAGCTGTAAGGCACGCCTTGGGGTCAGCGTTATGCTCGACGCTTTGCACATTTGGGAGCCCAAGTTCTTGGCTGTTTAGAGTCGTGCCGAAAGCCGCTCTGAGCGCATCACCATCAACGATTGCCCATGCCTCGGTTTCACGAACCGGAACCACCGCGACACCTAGGCCATCACCGTCAAACTCATTACGAAGTATTCCCAAACAGGGGGCCACTTGGTGCTGCCTCGCGTGCTGATGGTCGTTCGAGCCATCCGCGTGAATGAAGAGAATGTGCCATGCGCCACGGGCCAGCTTCGCAGCAGCGAGGATTCGATCCTCGCGTGGATCGCGGTTTCTTTCTGGCGGATGATCCAAAGCCAGCACTTCGCCGACATCCACCAAGTCTCGCGCCTCGCGGACGCACAGATCTTCACACAGACGTTGCAATAAGGGGCGCAAGAAGTAGTAGTCAGTTGAGCCTTCTGCATACAGCGCGAGACCGAGATACTGCATGCTCAGCCCTCCGTAATCACGGAATCAAGTACCTGCTTCACCTCGAGATCGGACACGAAACCAGGCGATACTCCTATGCTATTAAACAGCTCACCTTGCGTACGGGACCGAACAGGCCTGAGGCGTGTCTTGCGCCGCACTTCATTGCCCACAGGGTCGCTCGCTGATGACATGTCAGCGAACAGGATGGTTCCATCTACTACATGAAGCGTTTCGTCGAGCATGGCCGACATTACGACTGGAGAGTGGCTGTTTAAAAGTAATTGGCTCAACGGACTCCCAACATCTTCCTGACTGAATTCACTCGGGCTGGTCACCATGTCGCGTAGGCGCTGCATCAGCAACTTTACACGGCCAGGGTGAACTCCATTCTCGGGCTCTTCAAAACAAATAAGACCTCGCCGTTGAGGATCATGTAGCAGCGTCAAAAGTGCCAGCACCCGCAGTGTGCCATCGGAGATAACACGAGACGAGAATGGCAAGCCGTCGCGCATAGTGAGTGCTACCCGATACTCTCGGCTTGCGTCGTGCAACTCAGCATCGAGCTGTCTAACTCCAGGTATTAGATTATTCAACTCCGCTGCTATGTCACTCAACACCCCATTAGGTCGTGTCGGAGTTTTTGTTTCGGCCTTGAGTCGCGCCAGTACAGCAGCCAAATTGGATCCGTCTGCGCTCAACGCATCTGGTGCAGTCGCGGCAACGGGTTTGCGTAGCAGGGCTGGGTCGAGTTGCAGCAATCGCCAGTGACGCATCTCTTCTCGAAGAGCAAAGAGGTGAGGAAACTCAGCATTTGTGATGCTGTACAACACAGTGGCTTCCGCCGCCGTTGCAGGCCTGTTCCTGCCCTGCTTGCCATCTTGGTGGATATCGAAGGTTCGCCCCTCTTGGCGTTCTTCGGTTGTCAGCCATGGCTTGCTTCTGGCGTACTTGAGGTGGGTAGCGCGAAAGTCCCTCGATGGATGCATATCTCTAGCCCAGGAGTCATCCTTCCGGAGGATAGGATGTACTGATTCGTATGCAACCTGAATTCTTTCTATCCCAGTAGAAGTTTTACGCCGCTCTAAAACCACTTTGTAACGCATTCGCGTATGCGAAAGTTTGACTTCACTGCCCCATGGATCCCTTACTACAGGATCCACCAACACGTCAGCGGTGAGACAAATTTGACGTGCATGGCCTGCGGCCGTTTGCCGAAATAACTCCAGTGGCTCGCCGCGCATGTCTTTCATTGCCTCAGCGACGTCTCGCGTCGCGAGGAAAGATAGCAACTGGATAGCATCAAAAAGGTTGCTCTTGCCGGCGGCATTGCTTCCAACGATCAAGGTGAACGGCGTCAAATCTACGACTTGACCTTCAAAGGTCTTGAAACCGTCAATCTCTATGCGTGTAAGCATCTCATGCTCCGGGAAGGTTGCCAGGGAGGGTGTACCCATGAAGTTGACAGGGCGCGTGGCTGAGTGTGCGAAGCGGGGCGATTGGAGAAAAGGAGAGGATACTCAATTGATAGAATTTTCACTTCCACTCGTTCGCATGCGGTCCCAGCGCCCCCCGCTGCGGCCGCACCACGCAGAAGCGGTGGCCGGTGGGGGCTTCCATCACCACCCAGGTGCGGATCGCTTCGATCTTGCGGGCGCCCAGCGCTTCCAGGCGACGCACTTCCGCCTCGATGTCGTCGCTTTCGATGTCCAGGTGCACGCGGCTGGGGTGGGTGACTTTCTGCAGCTCGATGACCGGCTCGTCGTCGTGGGTGACCAGGCCGACGTAGTTCTCCTGCGCGGGATCGGCGCCCTCCTTGATCGGCCGGCCCAATGCCTGCGACCAGAAGAGGGCGGCTTCGCCGAGGTCGTCGGCGTGACAATCGATCATGAGGCTGCACAGGCGGCTGCGATGCATGGGATTCTCCGGATTCGGGATTCGGGATTCGGGATTCGGGATTCGCAAGAGCCAGGGCAAGAGCATCGCACGCATGCGATGCTCTGCGAGTCCTGAATCCCCAAGGATCTTCAGGGCAAGTCTTTGCTCGTCATCCCAGCGAAAGCTGGGATCCAGCGCCTCGACGACGGCCTGAAGGCACTGGATTCCGGCTTTCGCTGGAATGACGGTTTGTTCAGCCTTTCCCGAATCCCGAATCCCGAATCCCGAATCCCGAATCCCGAATCCCGGAGACTGCACATGCAGGAATTTGCCGAGCTGATCCGCGATGTGCCCGACTTCCCCCGGCGCGGGGTGATGTTTCGCGACGTCAGTCCGCTGCTGGCCAGCGCCGACGCGTTCGCGTGTTGCATCGAGGCGCTGGCTGCACCGTGGCGGGACCGCGACGTGCAGGTGGTGGGCGCCGTGGAGGCGCGCGGTTTCATTTTCGGCGCGGCGCTGGCGATGGCGTTGCGCGCGGGTTTCGTGCCGCTGCGCAAGCCGGGCAAGTTGCCGCCGCCGGTGCAGTCGGTGGACTACCAACTGGAGTACGGCGAGGATCGGCTGGAGATCCGCGATGACGTACTGCAGCCGGCGCAACGCGTGCTGCTGGTGGATGACGTGCTGGCCACCGGCGGCACGCTGTGTGCGGCGGCGGAGCTGGTCGCGGGGGCGGGTGGCATATTGCTCGGCGCGGCAGTGGTGATCGAACTGGATGCACTCGGCGGGCGTTCGCGCTGGGCGGAACGTGGTCCGCTGCACAGTTTGCTGCGTTACTGAACCGCTGCGCGCCGTTTCGTCGCAGAGGGCGCAGCGGCGTCATCGGCCCATGCGAGAATGGCTCGTTGCCGCGCGCGCCCCGCCTGCGGCGCGCCATGTGCTGAGGCCGTCGGATGTTGAAGAAGCTGCTGTTGTTGGGTGGGCTGGCCTGGGCCAGCCAGGCGCTGGCCGCCACCGCGCCGGCGAACGCGCCGGTGGTCGGCCCCACGATCACGCCGGCGGCGGTGCAGATGGTGCAGCAGGCCATCGCCAAGCTGTCGTCGAAGGTGGTGGTTGACTCGATCCAGCCTGCGCCGCTGCCCGGCTTCTACCAGGTGATCGCGTCGGGCCAGATGGTCTACATCAGCACCGACGGCAAATATTTGATGCACGGCGACGTGGTCGACCTCTCGCGCCGCGAGAACCTCAGCGACGATGCCTGGGCGAAGTTCCGCGTGGCCGCGCTGGCCAAGGTGCCCGAGTCGCAGCGCGTGGTGTTCGCGCCGGCGCAGCCGAAGTACACGGTGACCGTGTTCACCGACGTCAACTGCGGCTTCTGCCGCGCGCTGCACGGGCACATCGACGCGTTCAACAAGGCCGGCATCGCGGTGGAGTACCTGGCCTGGCCGCGCGAAGGCGTGACCACCACGGCCGGCAACCTCACCCCGACCTACAAGGAGATGGTCTCGGTGTGGTGCGCGAAGGACCGCAAGGCCGCGCTCACCGCCGCCACCAAGGGCCATGCGCCGGCGGCGGCGACCTGCGACAACCCGGTGGAGCAGCAGTTCGACCTGGGCGTGAAGCTGGGCGTGAACGGCACGCCGACGATCATCGGGCCGGACGGCAGCGTGCTGGGCGGCTACGTGACGCCGGAGCAGCTGCTGCAGGCTCTGCAAGCGGGCGGCTGATCCCGCCCGGGCGGCTTATGCCGTATTGCAGCATTGGGGTAGAATGGGCGTTTCCTCCGCACAGCGCCCCCTTCCCGCATGATCGCATTCGACGGGCAAAGCGCCCTCTCGCCGTTTCGCCTCGAACGACTCAATGCACGTCTCGACGCCGTGCACCGGGGCGTGCGCGTGCAATCCGCCTGGCATGTGTTCGTGCTCGACATGGACGCGGCGCCCGAAGGCGAGCAGCGTGAGCGCCTGCTGGCCGTGCTGGAGGCGAAGGATGCCGCTCCGCAGCCGGCCACGCTGTGGGTGGTGCCGCGGCTGGGCACGATCTCGCCGTGGTCGAGCAAGGCCACCGACATCCTGCATGGCGCGGGTTTCGACGTGCGCCGCGTCGAGCGCGGGCTGGCCTGGCAGATCAGCGGCCTGCCCGATGCCGGCGCGCCGGATCACGCGGCGATCATGGATCTGCTGCATGACCCGATGACGCAATCGGTGCTGACCCGGCTGGACGATGCGCGGGGCCTGTTCCTGGCCGGCCATCCCGGCGATCTGGTGCACGTGGCGCTGGGCGCGCAGCCGAAGCAGGCACTGGAGCAGGCCAATGCGCGGCTGGGTCTGGCCCTGGCCGACGACGAGATCGACTACCTGGTCGAGCGCTACGCCGAGCTGGGCCGCGACCCCACCGACGCCGAACTTTTCATGTTCGCCCAGGCGAACTCCGAGCACTGCCGGCACAAGGTGTTCAACGCCAGCTGGACGGTGGACGGCGAGGAACAGGACCAGACCCTGTTCGGCATGATCAAGCACACTCACCGGCAGTCGCCGGCGCATACGCTGTCGGCGTACAGCGACAACGCCGCCGTGATCGAGGGCAGCACCGGGCGACGCTTCTTCGCCGACCCCGCCGATCGTGTGTGGCGCGGGCACGAGGAGCGCATCGACTACGCGATCAAGGTGGAGACGCACAACCATCCCACCGCGATCGCACCCTGGCCCGGCGCGGCCACCGGCGCCGGCGGCGAGATCCGCGACGAGGGAGCTACCGGCCGCGGCGGCAAGCCCAAGGCCGGGCTCACCGGCTTTTCGGTGTCCGACCTGCGCATCCCGGGCGCCCCGCAGCCGTGGGAAGTGAACCGTCCGCTGCCGCCGCGCATGGCCAGCGCGTTCGAGATCATGCGCGACGGCCCGCTGGGTGCGGCCGCATTCAACAACGAGTTCGGCCGGCCCTGCCTGGGCGGCTATTTCCGCGCCTGGGAAAGCGAAGTGCCGGGCCAGGCCGGCGTGCGCCGCGGCTACGACAAGCCGATCATGCTTGCCGGCGGCCTCGCCAACCTGCGTCCCGACCACGTGCTCAAGCGCGCGGTGCAGCCCGGCCACGCGGTGATCGTGCTGGGTGGCCCGGCGATGCTGATCGGCTTGGGCGGCGGCGCGGCCTCGTCGGTGGCCGGCGGCGCTTCCAGTGCCGAACTGGACTTCGCCTCGGTGCAGCGCGACAACGCCGAGATGGAGCGGCGCTGCCAGGAAGTCATCGACGCCTGCTGGGCGCGCGGCGAGCACAACCCGATCGTCAGCGTGCACGACGTCGGCGCCGGCGGCCTCTCCAACGCGATCCCCGAACTGCTCAACGACGCCGGCGTCGGCGGTGTGATCGACCTGTCGAAAATCCCCTGCGACGACCCCTCGCTGTCGCCGATGCAGGTGTGGAGCAACGAATCGCAGGAGCGCTACGTGCTCGCCATCGCGCCGGAAAACCTCGCCGCGTTCGAGGCGATGTGCACGCGCGAACGCTGCCCTTACGCGGTCGTCGGCGAAGCCACCGCCGAGCGCCGCCTGCTGGTTACGCGCGTTGTTGCCTCTGACGAATCCCCGACCCCGAATCCCGAATCCCGGGAAACCGTCATCGACCTCCCGATGGACGTCCTCTTCGGCAAACCGCCACGCATGCATCGCGATGCCACGCGAATCCAGCCGCGGATGGACCTGCTGCCCGACCTCACCGGCATCGACCTGGACGAGGCGCTGCTGCGCGTGCTGCGCCTGCCCACGGTAGGCAGCAAGAGTTTCCTGATCACCATCGGCGACCGCACCGTGGGCGGCCTCAACCATCGCGATCCGATGGTCGGCCCGTGGCAGGTGCCGGTGGCCGATTGCGCGGTGACGCTGGCCGATTTCGACGGCTACGCCGGCGAGGCGATGGCGATGGCCGAGCGCGCGCCGGTGGCCGTGCTCGACAGCGCCGACGCGGCGCGCCTGGCGGTGGGCGAGGCGATCACCAACCTGGCCGCGGCCCCGATCGCATCGCTGGGCGAGGTGCGCCTGTCGGCCAACTGGATGGCCGCGGTGAACCACCCGGGCGAGGACGCCGCGTTGTTCGACGCGGTGAAGGCCGTGGGCATGGAACTGTGCCCGCAGCTGGAGATTTCCATCCCGGTCGGCAAGGACTCGCTGTCGATGCAGGCGGTGTGGAGCGACGAGGGGCAGGAGCAGCGCACGGTGTCGCCGGTGTCGCTGGTGATCACCGGCTTCGCCCGCGTCGGTGACGTGCGCCGCACGCTGACGCCGCAACTCAAGCTCGACCGTGGCGCCACCGACCTGTGGCTGATCGATCTGGGCGCCGGGCGCGATCGCCTCGGCTGCTCGGCGCTGACCCAGGTGTTCAACCGTTCCGGCGGCATCCCGCCCAACCTGGACGACGCCAAGCGACTCAAGGCGCTGTTCGAGCTGATCCAGCATGCCAACGCGAACGGCCTGCTGCTGGCCTACCACGACCGCTCCGACGGCGGCGTCATCACCACCTTGCTGGAGATGGCCTTCGCCGGCCACTGCGGCCTGGAGCTGCATCTCGACGGCTGGGCCGAAGCCACCTTGCGCGCGCTGTTCAACGAGGAACTGGGCGCGGTCGTGCAGGTGGCCGAGGCCAACCGCGAGGCGTTCGAATCGCTGCTGGTCAAGTTCGGCCTGGCCGGCATCAGCCACCGCATCGGCCGGCCGAAGGAGAAGCTCGGCATCAAGCTGTTCCTCGGCGACGAGGTCTTCGCCAAGTGGAACTGGAGCAAGCTGTACAAGGCGTGGAACGAGACCAGCCACGCCATGCAGCGCCTGCGCGACAACCCGCAGAGCGCCGACGCGGAACTGGAGTGGCGGCTGGACGACGCCGATCCCGGCATCACCCCGAAGCTGGGCTTCGACCCGGCCGAGGACATCGCCGCGCCGTTCATCGCCCGCGGCACGCGGCCGCGCGTGGCGATCCTGCGCGAGCAGGGCGTCAACGGCCAGGTCGAAATGGCCGCGGCGTTCACGCGTGCCGGTTTCGAGGCGGTGGACGTACACATGTCCGACCTCGCCAGCGGCCGCGTGAAGCTGGCCGACTTCCGCGGGTTTGCCGCCTGCGGCGGCTTCTCCTACGGCGACGTGCTCGGCGCCGGCCGCGGCTGGGCCACCTCGATCCTCTACAACGACAGGCTGCGCGCGCAGTTCGAGGCGTTCTTCGCCGACACGACGAAGTTCGCGCTGGGCGTGTGCAACGGTTGCCAGATGCTGTCGCAGCTGAAGGAGATCATCCCCGGCGCGCAGCACTGGCCGAAGTTCCTGCGCAACGCGTCGGAGCAGTACGAATCGCGCGTGGCCACGCTGGAGGTGCTCGATTCGCCCAGCATCTTCTTCCAGGGCATGGCCGGCTCGCGCATCCCGGTGGCGGTGGCGCACGGCGAAGGGCGGGTGAGTTTCCCGCAGGTGTGCAGCCCGTCGAAATCCCATGGCGCGGTGCGCTTCGTCGACAACCGCGGCAAGCCGACCGAGAACTTCCCGCTCAACACCAACGGCTCGCCCGGCGGCCTGGCCGGCTTCACCGCCGCCGACGGCCGCGTGACGATCATGATGCCGCACCCGGAGCGGGTGTTCCGCAGCGTGCAGATGAGCTGGCACCCGGAATCATGGGGCGAGGATTCGCCGTGGATGCGGATGTTCCGCAACGCACGCGTGTGGTGCGGCTGATCGATGGCATGCCGCGGCGGTGCTTAGCGATGGCTCGGCGCCGCCCCGCGTGGATGACTGTCGGCGGAACCGCGCTGTGGCTGTTGCTGCTGGCGCTGCTGCCGTGGTGGCTGGGCTTGCCGGCCCTGCTGGCGCTCGCCGCGGCGGTCCTGCTCCTGCAACAACGGCTGGCCGCCCCGCACGCCGCGCTGATCCGCCACGCGTTGCGCTGGGGCCTGCCGGGCTGGCTGCTCGCTGTGCAGCGCGCGCTCGGCGGCGACGCGTTCGCCTGGGGTGCCGCGCTGCTCGGCGCGTTGGTCGGCTACACGCTGCTGGCCGGGCTGGAAGCCTGGCTGGATCGCGACCTGCGCCGTGCGCCCGCCGGTCCGGCTGCCGCGGAGTGGCCCGAACTCGCCCGTGCCCCGATCGGTCCGCCGGCTGAAATCATCGAACTGGTGCCGCCGCAGTGGCATGAGGCCCGCGGCGAGCTGCCCGACCCGCTGGGTGGCGCGGTGCATTGCGAGCCGGGAGTTTACCGGTTCGACGACGGCGTGCGTGTCACCGCGCCGGACGGCTTCACCCGCATCGCCTTCAGCCCCGGGGGGCGCTGGTTTGCCGCAGGCAGCGGCAAGCGCGGCGTGCTGCTGTGGGATCGCCAGCGCGACCGGCGGCACCGGCTGCGCGGCTGGCAGCTGTGCGGCTGGCACCGCGAGCAACCTTGGCTCAGCCGCCGCGAGGACACCCCGCCGCTGGCGCTGGCCGCCGTGCTGGGCCAGGACACCGACGAGCCCCCGCGACCGCCCCCCGGCACGTAGGAGCCGCCCGCGGGCGATGCTTTCCCTGCCGATTCACGAATCGCGCCCCCCATTCCCCATGTCGCCCCCAGACGCGTCGCCCGCCAGCCGGCTCCCGCCCGTGCGGCGGAGTGGTTCACGCGTTGCGCGTCTCCGCGCATACTTCGTGCAGTGAACATGCCAGTCTTCCCTTCGTCTCCATCCGGGCCGACCCTCAGCGTGATCGTGGTGGCGGCCGACAGCGGCCCGGACCTGCGCGATTGCGTGCGGCAGATTCTCGCGTGCAAGCTGCCGCTGGAGCTGATCCTGGTCGACAACGACTCGCACGACGGCGTGCCGCAGGCCATTGCGCGCGCGCACCAGCACGACGAGCGGCTCAAGGTGCTCTACAGCCACCGCAACATCGGCTTCGGCCCGGCGGTGAACCTGGGCGCAAAACAGGCCGGCGGCCGCGCGCTGCTGATCCTCAACCCCGATTGCCTGCCGGAGGAGGACGACCTTGAGCGCCTGCTGGCGGTGCAGGCCGCGCATCCGAAAGCCGGCCTGATCGGCGCGGTGGTGTGCGACGCCGAGGGCCGGCCCGATCCCGCCTCGCGGCGGCGCGATCCGCTGCTGCGTCGCTCGCTCAACACGCTGCTCGGCCGGCCGGGCGAGACGGTGGAGGTCGGCGGCGAGATTCCTGCCGAGCTGATCGAGGCCGAGGCGGTGTCCGGCGCGCTGATGCTGCTGACCCGGGAGATGTTCGAGCGCCTGGGCGGCTTCGACGAAAAATACTTCCTGCACTGCGAGGATCTGGACCTGTGCCGCCGCGTGCGCGACATCGGCTACCAGGTGCTGCTGGCCGGCGACGTGCGCGTGGCCCACGGCAAGGGCAGCTCCAGCCGCCATCGCCCGGTGTTCGTCAGCCGGCACAAGCATCGCGGCATGTGGCGCTGGTTCCGCCAGCACGATCCGGCTGCGCGCAACCCGTTCGTGTCGGCGGTGGTGTGGCTGGGCATCTGGACGCACTTCGTGCTGCAGGTCCCCGGCCAATGGTGGCGGCTGAAAACGAGAAGCAAGTGAGGAAAGCCAGAGGCAACATCGCCTCGTCGCGCCGCTGTCGTTCTCTCACTCCTCACTCCTCTCCACGCACTCCTCGCCGATGACCCCACGCACCCTGACCATCCTCGCCACTCTCGGCCTGATCGCGATGACGGCAGTGTGGGGCTCGACCTTCGTGCTGATCAAGGACGTGCTCGGCCGCATGCCCGTGGCGGATTTCCTGGCCGTGCGTTTCGTCGTGGCGGCACTGGCGATGCTGGTCCTGTTCGGGCGGCAGGTGTGGCGGCTCGGCGCGGTGCAGATCCGGCGCGGCCTGCTGTTGGGGCTGGTCTACGGCATCGGCCAACTGGTGCAGACCTGGGGGTTGGCGCTGATCTCGCCCAGCGTCAGCGGCTTCGCCACCGGCATGTACGTGGTGTTCACCCCGATCCTGGCGCTGCTGGTGCTGCGCCAGCGCGTCGCGGCCAGGGTATGGCTGGCCATCGCCGTGGCCACCGCCGGCCTGGCCTTGCTCACCCTGGACGGCGTGGAGATCAACCTGGGCGTGTGGCTGACCCTGGCGTCGGCGGCGTGCTACGCGCTGCACATCGTGCTGCTGGGCCAGTGGTCGCGCCACGGCGAGGCGTTCGGGCTGTCGGCCGTGCAGATGGTGGCGATCGCGGTGGTCTGTTCGCTGGCCACCTTGCCGCACGGTCCGATGCTGCCGCCGGATTCCGGCGCCTGGTTCGTCGTGCTGTACATGGCGCTGGTCGCCGGCGCCGGCGCGATGGTGGTGCAGACCTGGGCGCAGTCGCGCCTGCCGGCCGCGCGCACGGCGATCGTGATGACCACCGAGCCGGTGTTCGCCGCCGCCTTCGCGGTGCTGCTCGGCGTCGATGCGCTGACCTGGCGCATGCTCGCCGGCGGCGCCCTGGTGCTGGCGGCGATGTACCTGGTGGAACTGATGCCACGGCGCGACGAGCTGCCGGCCGAGGCGGTGCATCACGAGGTGTGAGGGCGCTCCCCCGTCGCCGGAATCGCCCGCGGCTGCAGCGCGATCCTGACCAGGTACACGATGATGGCCACGTTGCCCACCAGGGTCGCCAGCTTGATCCAGCCGAAGTGGTACAGCGTCTCGTACAGTTCCAGCGGGATCAGCGAGCCGGTGGCGATCACGGTGAACCATTCGGCCCAGTGCTTGCCCAGCCACAAACCGACGCCTTCGATGCCGAACAGCACGGCGTAGCCGAGCGCCACCAGCCCCACCGCCTCGAACTTGCCGGGTCCGAAATCGTGCAGCAGCTCCACCAATTTCCAGCGCAGGCCATTGCTGTCGGCCAGCGAAAGGTGCTCCAGCCAGTGCACCAGTTGCTCGAAATTCTGCTGCCGGTAGAAGTGGAACGCGGCCAGCGCCACCAGCAGCAAGCAGGAGGTCTTGACGATCTCGTAGACGGCGATGACGCGCAGGCCAGGGTGGCGCTGCGCTGGCGGGGCGGTTTCGCTGGGGGACATGAGGATCGGACGGGCTGGCAACCGACTCATTGTCCTTGCTGGCGCGCGAACCGCCAGTGCGTATTGGCACGGTGGCAGGCTCCGTGCGCGATGCCCCTCGTTGGCGCGATGGAAGGTGTCGCGCGTAGGGCGGGCACGGCCCGCCATCGTCGTGCGGCGGACCCGCCGGCGGGCGGTGCCCGCCCTACGGGGGTCAGCAGCAGCGCCCGCCGCCGCCCTTGTAGCGCGCTTCCTGGCGCTCGCGGAAGAATTCGCCGTAGCTCGGCACCTTGCGTTCGGGATGGTGCTCGCGCAGGTGTTTGACGTAGACGTCGTAGTCGGGCACGCCGCAGCACAGGCGGGCGGTTTGCACCGCCCACTTGCGCACGGAGCGGAACGTCGCGTTCATCTCAGCCGGCCACGCTGCTCAGCGCCACGTAGGGTTCTTCGTGGGCGGTCGGGTGGTTGGTGCGCCAGGCCTTGACCAGCGAGCGCAGGCAGAACAGCACCATCACCACGACCAGCGCCATGAACAGGCCGGTGAGCACCATGTCGACGTAGTTGTTGGTGACGATCTGCTGCATGGCGGCGGTGGTCTTGGCCGGCGCCAGCAGCTGGCTCTGCTGCATGGCGTCGGCGTACTTGTTGGCCGCCGCGGTGAAGCTGATCGGGCCGACCAGTTTCTGGTAGCCGGCGGTGAGCGTGCAGATGATCAGCCACAGCGCCGGGATGCCCGGCACCCACACGTAGCGCTCGCGCTTGAGCTTCACCACCACCACGGTGGCCAGCATCAGCGCGATGGCGGCCAGCATCTGGTTGGCGATGCCGAACAGCGGCCACAGGGTGTTGATGCCGCCCAGCGGATCGACCGCGCCCTGGTACAGGAAGTAGCCCCAGATGAATACGCAGATCGCGGTGGCCAGCAGGTTGCCGGCCCACGAATCGGTTTCCTGCAGCGGCTTGTGGATCAGGCCGGCGATCTCCTGGATCATGAAGCGGCCCACGCGCGTGCCGGCGTCCACCGTGGTGAGGATGAACAGCGCCTCGAACAGGATCGCGTAGTGGTACCAGAACGCCATCAGGCCGCCGGAAGGCATGATGTTGTGCAGCAGTTGCGCCATGCCCACGGCCAGCGTGGGGGCACCGCCGGCGCGGCTGAGGATGCTGTTCTCGCCGATGTCCTTCGCGGTCTGCAGCAGTTGCTCCGGCGTCACCACGAAGCCCCACTGGCTGATCGTGGTGGCGGCATCCTGCACGGTGCTGCCGATGATCGCGCTCGGCGAGTTCATCGCGAAGTACACGCCCGGGTGCAGGTAGGTGGCGGCAATCAGCGCCATGATCGCCACGAACGCCTCCATCAGCATGCCGCCGTAGCCGACCATGCGCGCCTGGCCCTCGTTGGCCAGCAGCTTGGGCGTGGTGCCCGAGGCGATGATCGAGTGCCAGCCAGACACCGCGCCGCAGGCGATGGTGATGAACAGGAACGGGAACAGGTCGCCGGCGAACACCGGGCCAGTGCCGTCGATGAAACGCGTCACCGCTGGCATCTGCAGGTCCGGCGCGGTGAGCAGGATGGCCAGCGCCAGCAGCGCGATGGTGCCGATCTTGAGGAAGGTGCTGAGGTAGTCGCGCGGCGCCAGCAGCAGCCACACCGGCAGCACCGAGGCGACGAAGCCGTAGCCGATCAGCCACCAGGCCAGCGCCTTGGCGTCCATGTCGAACAGCGGCGCCAGCGTGGCCGAGTCGGCCACGAACTTGCCGGCCCAGATCGAAACCAGCAGCAGGATCAGGCCGATGATCGACACTTCCAGGATGCGTCCCGGCCGGAACCAGCGCATGTAGCCGCCCATCAGGAACGCGATCGGGATGGTGCAGGCCACGGTGAAGGTGCCCCACGGGCTGTGCGTCAGCGCCTTGACCACCACCAGCGCCAGCACCGCCAGCACGATCATCATCAGCACCAGCACGCCGATCATCGCGACCAGGCCGGGCAACGGGCCCAGCTCCTCGCGCAGCATGTGGCCGAGCGAGCGGGCGTCGCGGCGCAGCGAAAGGCCGAGGATCATGAAGTCCTGCACTGCGCCGGCAAACACCACGCCGAACAGGATCCACAGCGTGCCGGGCAGATAGCCCATCTGCGCGGCCAGCACCGGGCCGACCAGCGGGCCGGCGCCGGCGATCGCGGCAAAGTGGTGGCCGAACACCACCCATTTGTCGGTCGGCACGTAATCGAGGCCGTCGTTGCGCAGCACCGAAGGCGGAGCCCGCGTCGGGTCCAGTCGCAGCACCGAGTGCTCGACGAACTTGCCGTAGAAGCGGAAGCCGATCGAGAACACCGCGATGGCCGCGGCCACCAGCCAGATCGCGTTGACCGGTTCACCGCGCCTGAGCGCCACCACGCCCAGGCAGAGCGCACCGATGATGGCAACGACGATCCACACCAGCTTGCTGGCGACACCGGGCTTGCGCATGGCCATTTGCATGACGGTTCTCCTCGGCAATGCCGCAAGAATCGTCCTGCCGGAAGCGGGGGTCAATCCCGAAAGCCGCGCGCCGGCATTAGCCATTGGTCGAATGGCGCCAGCGCACGGAGCCGTGGCGGGAGCCGCGGCGGCGCTACACTGGTCGCCCGGTCGACTGCGAGGAATTCGTCATGCGCGCCTTGGCACCCTGCGGCTTGCTGGCCGTCTTGCTCCTCGCCGCGAGCAGCCCCGCAGGCGCCGCCGGCCAGTTCAAGGACTTGCTGAACAAGGTCAGGCAATCCACCCACGCCACGCCCGCCGGGGGCAGCAGCCTGCCGGGCAGCGACATCGCCGCCGGCCTCAAGGAAGCGCTGGCCAAGGGCACCACCAGCGCGATCAACAACCTCGGGCGCGATGGCGGCTTCTGGAACAACGCCAGGGTGCGCATCCCGCTGCCGGGCAAGCTGGAGCAGGCCGGCAAGCTGGCGCGCCAGCTGGGCCAGGGCGCCAAGGTGGATGCGTTCGAGCTGAGCATGAACCGCGCGGCGGAAAAAGCGGTGCCGCAGGTGGCGGAGATCTTCGGCGACGCGATCCGCAAGATGACGCTCAGCGACGCGCGCGGCATCCTTGCCGGCGGCGACCATGCGGCCACCGACTATTTTCGTCGCGTCGCCGGTGACGCCCTGACCGCGCGCATCCATCCGATCGTCGCCAGGGCCACCGAAAGCGTCGGTGTCACCCGCAAGTACAAGGCCTTCACTTCCGGCAGCGACGGCGGCGCGCTCGGCGGGTTGCTGGGCGCATTGGGCGAGGGCAAGTCATCGCACGGCGGCAGTGCGCTGGACCTGGACGACTACGTCACCGCCCGGACCCTCGATGGCCTGTTCACCGAGATCGCCGCGCAGGAGCAGTCGATCCGCACCAACCCCGCCGCCCGCACCACCGATCTGCTGAAAAAGGTGTTCGGGCACTGACGGGAGGCGACTCCCGATGGCACATGCCGCGTTCACGTGGACGCGGGCAGGATGGTCGGCATGGCGAGGACGAGACAGGCATGATCCACGAGATTCTCAAGATGGGCGACCCGCGGCTGCTGCGCATCGCGCCGCCGGTGCCGGCGGCGATGTTCGGCAGCGCGGAGCTGGACACCCTGATCGCCGACATGTTCGAGACCATGCACGCCGCCGACGGCGTCGGCCTGGCGGCCCCGCAGATCGGCGTGAACCTGCAGCTGGTGATCTTCGGTTTCGAGCATTCCGAACGCTATCCCGACGCCCCCGAAGTGCCGCAGACCATTTTGCTCAACCCGGTGATCACGCCGCTGTCGCAGGACATGGAAGTGGGCTGGGAAGGCTGCCTGTCGGTGCCGGGCCTGAGTGGCGCGGTGAGCCGTTTCTCGCTGATCCGCTACCAGGGCGTCGACCCGCACGGCCAGCGCATCGAGCGCACCGCCGAGGGTTTCCACGCGCGCGTGGTGCAGCACGAATGCGACCACCTGATCGGCCGGCTGTATCCCTCGCGCATCACCGACTTCGGCAAGTTCGGCTACACCGAGGTGCTGTTTCCGGAGCGTGCGCCCGCGGAGGCGTGAACGCGAGGCTCAAGTAATCGGCCGGCCGGCCGTCAAAGAGGCCATGAGCCCGCGCATCGGCAGCCAGAATGACCGCACCGGCCGATCGGGAAGCCTTGCCTTCCCGAAGGCGGTGCACTCACGGCAGGAGCCCGGCTCATGAACCATCACGCCAAGCCCCCCTCGGGCAACACCGTCGACTGGAGCCATCCGGAGCTGCAATCGCTGCTGGGCAAGACCGAAGGCTGGAGCCTGGACAACCGCGGCGTGTTCTCGCCGGTGCCGTGCGAGCTGCACATCGGCTGGGGCGCCGGCGCGGTGCGCGGCGCCACCCTGGTGTTCGAGCGCGACGGCGTGATGGTGATCGAGGCGAATTTCCTCATCCAGGTCGGCGAGAAGCTGCGTGTCGACCGCATCGTGCTGGGCTCGCTGCGATCCAGCTGGGGCACCGTGGCGGAAGGCCGCGAAGGTCACCGCACGGAAGATCGCGCCAATGGCACCCGCGTGTACTGGGTGCACGTGCGCTGAAAGGGCGGTTCGGGGCGGCGTCGCTGCGATGCCGTCCGTGACGTGGCGAGAGCGGATCTCGCGCGCATCCCGATCACCCCTGGCACCATGGCACCGGCCCGGACGAAGCGCGCCCGGTGCGCTGGCCGCGAATCGTGGCGGAGGCGTGGCGGGCAGGGGAAGGGGCGTACCGGTCAGCGGGAAAGCCCGTAATCGGCGGCCATCTGCTGCAGCGTCCGGTAGTGCGGCGTGGTCTCGGAGAGGTTGAACTCGCCAGCCTGCACGGCCCTTTCGAAGGCGCTGCAGCTCAACGTGTTCTCCTGCGCCGAACCGTCGAGCATCGAACGGACGCTTTTTTCCCCGTCGCGCTGGACGATCGCGACACGCTCGGCAAGGGCCCGCTGCATCGCCTGTTTGCCCTCGGTCTTCTCCAGCTCCTCGAGCAGCGCATCCTCGTAGTGCACGGCGGTGCGCACGAAGAGATCGTTCTTCCCCTGTCGGCGCCAGGTGTCGACGGTTTTCCCTGGCTGGTCCCCGGCTTCGTCGAGCAGCGGGCGGCAGGTGGCGGCCATGGCGCCGATGAGGTAGTTCATGGTGCCGGCGAAGCCGGCGGCGGTATCCCTTTCCTCGCTGAATCCACCCGGCAGCCCCGCGTCGCCAGTGGGCGGGTGCGCGGTCGGCGCGGGCGTCCCATGCCCGCCGATCCTCGGAGCGGCACCGATCCGCTCGATGCAGCTCGGATACGGAGCGGTTTCGCCGACAACCTTGGTGCAAAGGTGGATCGGCATCAGCTTGGCGAGGCGCCGCTGCCATTTGGCGGTGTCCAGTGCCATGGGCGTGGGCTGCGACTTGGCGTGTTCGGCCCACTGCACGGTGTAGTAGTCCTGTGCGCCCTTGATGACCACGAGCAACATGGTCTCGCTGGGTGATGCGGTGCCCGGCATCGCTTCGCCGCAGCTGATGATGGCTGCGTAGGTTTCGTAGTCGTCCACTGGCGGCGCCTCCAGCGGCTGTGCGTTGAAGGACTGCGGACAATCGCGGCGGAACCCGGCCGCGAGTCTGGCGGCAAACAGTTCGGGCGTCAGATCCGGGTTTTCGGCAGCATCGGCGTGCCCGGTCAGCGTGATCAGCTGCGACCAGTCGTCGAGGCTTTCGTCGTGGAAGGACGCCTCCAGCAGATAGAAATTGCGGCGCGTCTGCTCGTTCGCGGCCCGGAACCCCTGCGGCATGTTCCACGCCACGAGCTGGCTGAAGATCGGCGCAATCGCCTGCATGCGCGGCATCGCCGCGGTCGCGTCGGGCGGCGCGGCGGTGGCCAGTCCGCAGCCGACCAGCACGGCGAGGCCAAGCACGAACGGCAGGCTGGATCGCATGTTGCATTCCCCCGGTGTGGTGGCCCGCATGGGCACGTGTGGCGTGCACTATCGCGCGTCCCTGCGCGAGGCGGCATCGGGGCAAGGTGGGTCGGCGCGTAGGGATTTTCCCGAGGGTATGGTTTCGCTGCGCCGTGCGGCTTCATGCCGGGGCGCGGAAGATGCTTGCTTCGCGGGCTGCGGCGGCAACGGATGAGCGCGCGCATTGCGCGTGCGATCCCTGGCTGGCGGTACCGGTGCGGGCGATGACGGCCAGCACGCAGGCGGCTCAGCCGTGCCGGTGCCGGTTGACGCTGTCGCGCAACTCGCTGGCGGCGGCACGCGCGGCCGTGGCGAAATCCTCGCCGTGGCCGGCGTACAAAATCGCGCGCGAGGAACTGATCAGCAGCCCCGCGCCGTCGGCGGTGAGGCCGTGGCGCAGCACCGCTTCCACGTCGCCGCCCTGGGCGCCGATGCCGGGCACCAGCAGCGGCATGTCGCCCACCACCGCGCGTACCTGGCCCAGCTCCTCCGGCCAGGTGGCGCCGGTGACCAGGGCGCAGTTGCCGTTCGCGTTCCAGTCGCGGGCGATGGTTTCGGCCACGCGCAGGTAGAGCGGGGTGCCGCCGCAATCGAGCGCCTGGAAATCCGCGCCGCCGGGGTTGGAGGTGCGGCAGAGCAGGATCACGCCCTTGTCGGCGCGGTCGAGGAAGGGCTGGATCGAGTCGCGGCCGAGGTAGGGGTTCAGGGTGACCGCATCGGCGCGGTAGCGCTCGAACGCCTCGCTGGCGTAGTGCTGCGCCGTGCTGCCGATGTCGCCGCGCTTGGCGTCGAGGATCACCGGCACGCCGGGGTGCCGGTCGTGGATGTGCGCGATCAGCCGCTCAAGCGTCTCTTCGGCGCGCAGCGCGGCGAAGTGCGCGATCTGCGGCTTGAACGCGCAGACCAGGTCGGCGGTGGCGTCGACGATGGCGGCGCAGAACCGGAATACCGCATCCGGCATGTCACGCAGGTGTGCGGGAAACTTCGCCGGCTCCGGGTCGAGTCCCACGCAGACCAGCGAGTCGTTGCGGGTCCAGGCTTGCTGCAGTGACTGCATGAAGTGCATCGGAGTCTCCGGTCGGCCAGTTGGCTCCTCCCCCTGCAGCGCAGGGGGAGGTTGGGAGGGGGTGAAGCTTTTGATTTGAAGATCAAGAGCGACCCCACCCCAACCCTCCCCTGCCTTGCAGGGGAGGGAGCAAGGGCGTTACGCCAGCTTCTTGTACTTCACCCGATGCGGCCGTGCGCCTTCGTCGCCCAGGCGGCGCTTCTTGTCGGCTTCGTACTCGTTGTAGTTGCCGGGGAAGAACTCGACGTGCGAATCGCCCTCGAAGGCGATGATGTGGGTGGCGATGCGGTCGAGGAACCAGCGGTCATGCGAGATAACGATCGCGCTGCCGGGGAACTCCAGCAGCGCGTCTTCCAGCGCGCGCAGGGTTTCCACGTCCAGGTCGTTGGACGGTTCGTCGAGCAGCAGCACGTTGCCGCCCTGCAGCAGGGTCTTGGCCATGTGCAGGCGGCCGCGCTCACCACCGGACAGGCTGCCGACGATCTTCTGCTGGTCGGTGCCCTTGAAGTTGAAGCGGCCGATGTAGGCGCGCGACTGGATCTCGAAGTTGCCGATGGTGAGGATGTCCGAGCCGCCGGACACCTCCTGCCATACGTTGTTCTTCGGGTCGAGCGCCTCGCGCGACTGGTCGACGTAGGCCAGCTTGGTGGTGTGGCCCAGTTTCACTTCGCCGGAATCGGGCTGCTCCTTGCCCATGATCATCTTCATCAGGGTGGACTTGCCGGCGCCGTTGGGGCCGATCACGCCGATGATCGCGCCGGGCGGCACCTTGAACGACAGGTTCTCGATCAGCATGCGGTCGCCGAACGACTTGGTGACGTTCTTGAACTCGATCACTTCCTGGCCCAGGCGCTCGCCGGGCGGGATGAAGATCTCGTTCGTCTCGTTGCGGCGCTGGTAGTCGACCGAGTTCAGCTCCTCGAAGCGGGCCAGGCGGGCCTTGCCCTTGGACTGGCGGCCCTTGGCGGCCGAGCGCACCCACTCCAGCTCCTTGGCGATCGCCTTCTGGCGCGACTTCTCCTGGTTGGCTTCCTGCTTCAGGCGCTGGTCCTTCTGCTCCAGCCACTCGGTGTAGTTGCCCTTCCACGGGATGCCGCGGCCGCGGTCGAGCTCCAGGATCCACTCGGCGGCGTTGTCGAGGAAGTAGCGGTCATGGGTGACCGCCACCACGGTGCCGGGGTAGTCGTGCAGGAACTTCTCCAGCCAGTCCACCGACTCGGCGTCGAGATGGTTGGTGGGCTCGTCCAGCAGCAGCATGTCCGGCTTGGACAGCAGCAGGCGGCACAGCGCCACGCGGCGCTTCTCGCCGCCGGAGAGCGGGCCGATCTTCGCGTCCCACGGCGGCAGGCGCAGCGCGTCGGCGGCCACTTCCAGCTGGCGCTCCAGCGCATGCGCGTCGTTCGCCGCCAGGATGTTTTCCAGTTTCTCCTGCTCCTTGGCCAGGGCGTCGAAGTCGGCGCCTTCCTCGGCATAGGCGGCGTAGACCTCTTCCAGCCGCTTCTGCGCGTCGAGGATTTCCGAGACGCCTTCCTCGACCACTTCGCGCACGGTCTTTTCCGGGTCCAGGTTCGGCTCCTGCGCCAGGTAGCCGACCTTGGTGCCGGGCTGCGCACGCGCCTCGCCCTGGAAGTCGGTGTCCACGCCGGCCATGATGCGCAGCACGGTGGACTTGCCCGCGCCGTTGACGCCGAGCAGGCCGATCTTGGCGCCGGGGAAGAAGCTGAGCGAGATGTCCTTGATGATCTGCCGCTTCGGCGGGACGATCTTGCTGACCCCGTTCATGGTGTAGATGTACTGCGAGCTCATGCAACCTCCGAAGGCGAGCGCCCCGCCGCCGGTAGCGTCGGCACGGGGAGGGAATTCGACAAACCACGCATTATAGCGGCTTGCGCCGGCATTACGCCGTTCAGCGCGCGGGCTTGCGCCGTCGTGGCGCCACGGGCGGCGGCGCCAGGCCGGCCAGCAGCAGGTCGAGCAACTGCGTGAACGCGGCGTCCTCGCCGGGCTGGTTCCACAGGTGGGAAAGCCCCGGGTAGTGGAAGCGCGCCGTGGCATCGAACAGCGCCCGCGCGGCGGCGGGCGGATCGAGCGGGCGGAAGTCGCCGCTGGCCACGCCGGCGGCAAGGATCGAGGCGATCTGCTGCTGCATGCGCCCCTTGTGCTCGGCGATGGCGTCGCCCGCCTCCGCCGCCAGCGCGCTGTAGGTGGCGAACAGCTCGGGGTCGCCCAGCACGTTGTCGCGCTTGGTCTGGCGCAGCGCGGAAAACCACTGGCGCAGGCGCGCCGGCGGCGGCGTGCGGCTGTTGGCGATGGCCTGCAGCGGCGCCATCGACCGCGCCAGCCAGCCCTGCAGGACCGCCTCGCGCAGCGCCGCCTTGCTGGCGAAATGCCGGTACACGCTGCCATGGCTGACCCCGAGCGCCTGCGCCACGTCGACCACGGTCGCCTTGCCGGGGCCGTAGCGGCGCAGGACGTCCTCGGCGGCGGCGAGGATGCGTTCGGGCGTGAGGACGGAGTCGTTCATGCCGCCGATTCAAGCACATCGAACGTGGCGCAGACGAGTTCGTCGGCCACGTAACCCAGCGGGATGCGCCCGCACACGTGTTCCGTCGCGCGCCGCTGGAAGCCGATCCGGCCGCTGTTGAAGCCGTCCAGCATGGTGACGTGCCCGGCGATGCGGTCGGCCGGCATGCCCTCGTCCGCCAGGCGCGCCGCCCATTGCTCGCGCGGTATCGCGATGGTCTCGATGTCGTGCTCCAGCACCGCGGCCAGCGACTGCGCCATGTCGAGCGGGCTGTAGCGCCGCGGCCCCTCCACCTCGATCAGCCGGCGACCGAACCAGGTCTCCTCCAGCGTGCTGGCCACGACGCGGCCGACGTCGTCGGCGGAGACCATCGGCATCGCCTGGTCGAGCGGCGACAGGAAGCTTTCGAGGCGGCCTTCGAGCTGCGCCGGCGCCACGTGCCGGCCCAGGTTTTCCATGAACCAGGCGGCGCGCACGTGGGCGCGGGGCAGGGGCAGCGCGTCCAGCGCCTGCTCCAGCAGGTGCAGCGGGGTGAGCTCGCCCAGCTCGCGCGTGTGCTGCGCGCCGATCGAGGACAGCGCCACCACCTTCGGCGGCGCTGCCTTGCGCAGGGCGATGGCCAGCGCGTCGATCAGCGCGCGCGATTCGGCGAAGTCGGAACCCGGCGCAAGGCTGGCCGGCAGTGCGGCGAACACGCCTTCGGCGCCGGCGAAGGATGCGGCCAGCCCGTCCGCTGTGTCGGCGACGACGAGGTCGACGCCGCGCACGGTCCGGGCCGCGGCCTTGTCCTTGCCGCGCACGACGCCGCGCACGCGCTGGCCGCGCTCCAGCAGGTATTTCGCGGCCGCGCTGCCGACCTGGCCGGTGATGTCCATGATGGCGTACATGTCGGTTCTCCTGTCGGGCGGGAAAGGATTTCAGCGTTCGCTGTCGAGCATCGCCATCTGCGCGGCGGCGTAGCGGTCGCCGGCGGCGGCATCGGGCGGCACGGCGCGCTCGATCGCGGCGAGGTCGCCGGCATCCAGCGTGACGGCGAGCGCGCCCAGCGCCTCGCCCAGCCGCTCGCGGGTGCGCGAGCCGACCAGTGGCACGATGTCGTCGCCGCGCGCCAGCACCCAGGCGATCGCCAGCTGCGCCACGCTGCAGCCGCGCGCCTCGGCCAGGCCGCGCAGCACGTCGACCAGCTGCAGGTTGTGCTCGAGGTTGGCGCCCTGGAAGCGCGGGCTGTGCTGGCGGAAGTCGCGCGCGTCGGTGCTGCGCTCCTTCGCCCAGTGTCCGCTGATCAATCCGCGCGAGAGCACGCCGTAGGCGGTGACGGCGATGCCCAGCTCGCGGCAGGCCGGCAGGATCGCCTGCTCGATACCGCGCGAGATCAGCGAGTACTCGATCTGCAGGTCGGCGACGGGCAGCACGGCGTGGGCGCGGCGGATCGTCTGCACGCCCACTTCGGACAGGCCGAGCTGGCGCACGTAGCCGGCCTGCACCAGCTCGGCAATGGCGCCCACGGTGTCCTCGATCGGCACGTTCGGGTCCAGCCGGGCCGGGCGGTAGACGTCGACGTAGTCGGTGCGCAGGCGCTTGAGCGAATAGGCCAGCGCCGTCTTCACCGCCGCCGGGCGCGCGTCATAGCCAAGCCACGCGCCGTCCGGCCCGCGCTGGGCGCCGAACTTCACGCTGAGCTGGTAGCTGTCGCGCGGCCGGCCGGCCAGCGCCTCGCCCAGCAGCAGCTCGTTGTCGCCCATGCCGTAGAAATCGCCGGTGTCGAGCAGGGTCAGGCCGGCATCCAGTGCCGCGCGCACGGTGGCGATGCCTTCGCCGCGGTCGGCCTTGCCGTAGAGGTCGGACATGCCCATGCAGCCGAGGCCGAGGGCGGAAACCTGCGGGCCGCTGCGACCCAGGGTGCGTTGTCTCATGGGGGTGCCCGTCCGGAAGATGAGGGGATAGTAAATATTTGAATGACAGATTTCAATATCTGTCATTCAAATATTCCTGCCTGGCCGAGGCAACGGCGCCTCGGTGGCTGGAAATGCCGGCCGGGGCTACACTTTCTGGATTGTCCACCCGCCATTGACGAGGTCAGAATGTTCCCCAAGGACTGCACGATTGCCGGTTACGACGACGAACTGGCCAAGGCCATCGCGGACGAAGGTCGTCGTCAGGAAGACCATGTCGAACTGATCGCCTCGGAGAACTACGCCAGCCCGCGGGTGATGGAGGCGCAGGGTTCCAAGCTGACCAACAAGTACGCCGAGGGTTATCCCGGCAAGCGCTACTACGGCGGTTGCGAATACGTGGACGTGGCCGAGAAGCTGGCGATCGAGCGGCTGAAGCAGCTGTTCGACTGCGACTACGCCAACGTGCAGCCGCACTCCGGCTCGCAGGCCAACCAGGCGGTGTACCTGGCCCTGCTGTCGCCCGGCGACACCATCCTGGGCATGTCGCTTGCCCACGGCGGCCATCTGACCCATGGGGCCAAGGTCAACATCAGCGGCAAGCTGTTCAACGCGGTGCAGTACGGCGTGGACGAGAACGGCCTGATCGACTACGACGAGCTGCAGCGCCTGGCCACCGAACACCGGCCGAAAATGCTGGTCGGCGGCTTCAGCGCCTATTCGCAGGTGGTCGACTGGGCGCGCATGCGCCAGATCGCCGATTCGGTCGGCGCGCTGTTCTTCGTGGACATGGCCCACGTCGCCGGGCTGGTCGCCGCCGGCGTCTATCCCAGCCCGCTGCCGCATGCGCACGTGGTCACCTCCACCACCCACAAGACCCTGCGCGGCCCGCGCGGCGGCATCATCGTGGCGAAGGGTGCCGGCGAGGAGATCGAGAAGAAGCTGCAGTCGATCGTGTTCCCCGGCATCCAGGGCGGCCCGCTGATGCACGTGATCGCCGCCAAGGCGGTGGCGTTCAAGGAAGCGCTGGAGCCGGCCTTCAAGGCGTACCAGGCGCAGGTGGTGAAGAACGCCAAGGCGATGGCGAAGACCTTCATCGAGCGCGGCTACAAGATCGTCTCCGGCGGCACCGAGAACCACCTGATGCTGGTCGACCTGATCGGCCGCGACGTCACCGGCAAGGACGCGGAAGCGGCGCTGGGCAAGGCGCACATCACGGTCAACAAGAACGCCGTGCCGAACGACCCGCGCAAGCCGTTCGTCACCTCCGGCCTGCGCATCGGTTCGCCGGCGGTCACCACCCGCGGCTACGGCGAGGCGGACGTGATCGAACTGGCGAACTGGATCTGCGACGTGCTGGATGCGCCGAACGACGAGGCGGTGATCGCCCGTGTGCGCGATGCTGTGACCGCGCAGTGCAAGAAGTTCCCGGTCTACGGTTGAGACCGGCATGTACTCCCTGCAGGTCGGGCTGATCGGCGACCGCGACGATGCCGTGGTCGCCCATCGTGCCATTCCGTTGGCGCTGGAGATGGCGGCCGATGCCTGCGGCGTGACGGTCGAGCCGATCTGGATGCCGACCGACCAGGTCGGCGACGGCGCAGCGCTGGCGGAGTTCGACGGGCTCTGGTGTGTTCCGGCGAGTCCGTACCGCAGCGCGGAAGGCGCGCTCGCGGCGATCCGCGTGGCGCGCGAGCGGCACGTTCCGTTCCTGGGCACCTGCGGCGGCTTCCAGCATGCCGTGATCGAATATGCGCGCAACGTGATCGGCTGGGCCGACGCCGAACATGCCGAGACGGCGCCGCAAGCCGGGCGCCAGGTGATCGTGCCGTTGCTGTGCTCGCTGGTCGAGGTGACCGATGCCGTGCACCTGGTCGAGGGCTCCCGGCTGGCGCTGGCCTATGGTGTCATGACGATCACCGAGGGCTATCACTGCAGCTACGGCTTGAGTCCCGATTTCCGGGAGGCGCTCGCGGACGGCCCGCTGCGGGTCTGTGCCGTGGACGATGCGGGCGATGTACGCGGTGTCGAACTGGACGGCCATCCGTTCTTTGTCGGCACCCTGTTCCAGCATGAGCGGGGCGCCCTGCAGGGACGGGTGCCGCCCCCGGTGCGTGCTTTCGTGCAGGCGATGGTCGACACTTGCTGAGCATGCATTGTCCCTTCTGCCAGCACGAAGACACCCGCGTGATCGACTCGCGCCTGACCGAGGACGGCTCGACCGTGCGTCGCCGGCGCGAGTGCCCGCAGTGCGGCGAGCGCTTCAACACCTTCGAGACGGCCGAACTGAAGTTGCCGACAGTGGTGAAGAGCGGCGAGCGGCGCGAGACCTTCGACGAGCGCAAACTCAGGGTGAGTTTCGAGCGCGCGCTGCAGAAGCGGCCGGTGGCCAGCCATGACGTGGATGCTGCGGTGCGCGCCATCGTCAACGACCTGCGCCGCAGCGGCGAGCGAGAAGTGCCGTCGCGTCAGGTCGGCGAGCTGGTGATGCGCGAGCTGAAAAATCTCGACCAGGTCGCCTACGTGCGCTTCGCCTCGGTCTATCGCAAGTTCGAGGACGTGCACGCGTTCCGCGAGGAGATCGAGAAGCTGGAACGCGACCTGCCGGGCCTGTCCGAACTGCAGTTGCCCTTGCTCGATGGCGGCAAGCGCGGCAAGTGAGGGGCTGACTCCGCATGGTGACTCCCGGCCGCTTCCGCGAACTTGCCATGCAACTGCCGCGGGTGGAGGAGGTCGACCACTTCGGCACGCCGTCTTTCCGCGTGCGCGGCAAGATCTTCGCGCAGTTCGCGCGCAGCGGCGGCGATGCCATTTTCAAGTTTTCCCGCGATGAACTCGATGTGCTGCGCTTGTCGGCTGGCGACTTGTTCGTGCCCGACCCCAGCTGGGGAAAACATGGCTGGACCCATGTGCGCATCGCGGAGATGGACGAGGCCTGGGTGGATCAGTTGCTGCGCGATGCATGGCGCCGGGTGACACCGAAGAAGATGCATGGCGAACTGAACATGGGAACCTGATGGCGCTTTCCCGGGGTGCGAAGGAGTGAACATGTTCGTGGCAATCTACCGCTGGCGTCTGCACCCGGAGCGGGAGCAGGATTTCGTTGCCAACTGGCAGCGCATCACCCTGAACGGACTCGCCGGTGGTTCGGGCGGCTCAAGCCTGTTCCGTGACGCGCAGGGCATCTGGGTCGCCATTGCACGATGGCCATCGCGGGAAGCGCGTGACCGGTTTTTCGGGGCGCTGGACGACAGCGCCGGGGAGTCGGAGATGAGCCGGCGTGCACGTCAGGCGGTGATCGAGCGGCTGCCGGATGAAGAGCTGGACAGCGTGCTGGATTGCTGGGCCCCTTTCCCCGGCATCAGCGGATCACCCATGCCATGACGGAATTCGGCGCGGTCGACCATGCCCATATGGCGCAGGCACTGCGCCTGGCCGAACGCGGCCTGTACACCACGCAGCCGAATCCGCGTGTGGGCTGTGTCGTCGCACGAGGCGACGAGGTGCTGGGGGCAGGCTGGCATCAGCGCGCCGGCGAGCCGCATGCCGAGGTATACGCGCTGCGCGAGGCCGCCGGGCGTGCGCGCGGCGCCACCGCCTACGTGACGCTGGAGCCGTGCGCGCACCACGGGCGCACGCCGCCCTGTGCGGATGCACTGATTGCTGCCGGCGTGACGCGAGTAGTGGTCGCGGCGGAGGATCCGTTTCCGCAAGTCGACGGACGCGGCATCGGCAAGCTGCGCGCCGCCGGGATAACCGTCGACACCGGCCTAATGCGCGAGGCCGCGCGTGAACTCAACATCGGCTTCTTCAGCCGGCTCGAGCGCGGCCGTCCCTGGGTGCGGGTGAAGCTGGCGATGAGCCTGGACGGACGCACCGCGCTGGCCAACGGCGAGTCGAAATGGATCACCGGCGACGCGGCGCGCGAGGACGTGCAGCGCTGGCGCGCGCGCAGCTCGGCGATCCTCAGCGGCAGTGGCACCGTGCTGGCCGACGATCCGCGACTCACCGTGCGGTTGCCGGGCGGCGAGGAATTCATGCCGCCGCTGCGCGTGATTCTCGACCGCCGGCTGCGCACGCCGCCCGGCAGCCATGTGCTGGACGGCTCGGTGCCGACCCTGCTGCTGCATGGCAAGGCAGCATCGCGCGCCGATCCGTCCCTTGCGCCGGTCGAGCAGGTCGCGCTGGCGGAACGAGACGAAGCCCTGGATCTGCGCTCGGCGCTGGCCCTGCTGGCCGGCCGCGGCTGCAACGAAGTCCACGTCGAGGCCGGCCCGACCTTGTGTGGCGCCCTGTTCGCGGCGGGCCTGGTCGACGAGTTGCTGCTCTATGTCGCGCCGCTGCTGCTCGGCGACAGCGCCCGCCCGCTGCTGCAACTGCCGACGTTGACCGACATGGCCGCGCGTTGGCGGCTGCGCCTGTGCGACCAGCGCATGCTGGGCGCGGACATGCGCCTGCGCCTGCGCGCCTGACGTCGGGCATGGGGTAGCTCTCAGTTGCCGAAGTCGATGGCGAGCTTGCCGAAGTGCCGGCCGGCGACGAGCTGCTCGAACGCCTCGCGCAACTGGCCAAACCCGTAGACGTGGTCGACCACCGGTTCCAGGCCGGTGGCCTCGATGGCGGCAACCATCTGCTCGTGCGCTTCCAGCGGCGCCACCGAGATGCCCTGCAGGCGCACGCGCTTGAGCACCACCGGGGTCAGCGCCAGCTTCGCCTCGTTGCCGCCGATCCAGCCCAGCACGGCGACCATGCCGTGCATCCTTACCGCCTCCAGCGATTGCGCGAGCGTGGCTGCCCCGATCGTTTCCACCACCAGTTCCACGCCGGCGCCGCCGCTGGCCTCGCGCACCAGTGCGCCCCATTGCGTATGCTTGCGGTAGTTGATGCCGACGTCGGCGCCCAGGGACCTGGCCCGGGCCAGCTTGTCGTCGCTGGAGGACAACACGATCGCCCGCGCGCCGCGCAACTTGGCGAACTGCAGCGCGAACAGCGACACGCCGCCGGTGCCCAGCAGCAGCACCGTCTGGCCGGCAGTGAGGTGGGCGAGCTCCAGCGTCTGCCACGCGGTGAGCGCGGCGATCGGCAGCGTGGCCGACTGCACCGCGGAGAGGTGCGCCGGCGCGCGCGCCAGCGAGTACTGGTCGAAGCAGGCGAACTCGCGCATCACCCCGGGCCCGGGGCCGCCGATCTCGGCGCCCTCCCATTCCGGCCGCATGGCGCCGGCGATCCAGCGCGACTTGTAGAAGGTGGTGACGCGGTCGCCGGGCTTGAACCGGGTCACCGCCTTGCCGACTTCCTGCACCGTGCCGGCGCCGTCGGACAACGGCACGATCGGCAGCGGCACGCCGCGGTAGAGGTCGCCGTTGACCAGCATGTAGTCGCGGAAATTGAGCGAGGCCGCTTCCATCCGTACCAGCACCTCATCGGGGCCCGGACGTGGCACGGGCAGGTCCACCGGGTCGAGATGGTCCAGGTCGAACGCGGAAAGCTGGATGGCACGCATGGCGTCGCTCCTCGAAGAATGGGTAGGCGCATGGTCGCGCTGCGCCGGCCGGGTGATAATCCACACAAATGGGCAATCTTTTGTTCGTGCCATGAATCAATCCTTCGACCTCACGCCGCCCCGCCTGCGCGAGCTGCGCGCGTTCGCCGCGGCCGCGCGGCGGCTCAACTTCTCGCGCGCGGCGCTGGAGGTGGGTTGCACGCCGTCGGTGCTGAGCCGTCGCATTGCGGCGCTGGAAGAGGCGGTGGGCGCACGGCTGTTCCTGCGCACCACGCGGCGGATGGCGCTGACCGCGCGCGGCGAGCAGTTGCTGGCGCAGTGGCAGCGCATGGAGACGGTAATGGCCGAACTGGCGTCCGGCCTGCAGCCGGCTGGCGGGCTGTCCGGCCACCTGTGCGTGCATCTGCCGGGAAGTTTCGGCCGCCATCGGGTGGCGCCGCTGCTCGCAGGCTTCATGCGTACGCACCCCGGCGTGCGTGTCGAAGCGGTCTACGACGACAACTATGTCGACATGGTGACCGGCAGGGTCGACCTCGCCTTGCGGCTGGGGCGGCTGGCCGACGTGCAACTGGTGGCGCGCCGCGTGGGCGCGATACGCGTGTTCCCCTGCGCCTCGCCCGAATACCTGGCGGCGGCGCCGCCGTTGCGCGACCCGGCCGAACTGAAGGCGCACCGCTGCATCAGCTTCAGCGGCTATCGCCGCGGCACGCTGTGGACGTTCAGCCGCCAGCGCCAGCGCCGCGCGGTGCGCATCGACCCGGTGCTCACCTGCAACGACTCGCAGGCGATACGCGACGCCGTGCTGGCCGGGGTGGGCATCGGCTTGCAGGGCGACTACATGGCCGGCGCGCTGGTGGCCAACGGCCGGCTGGTCGACCTGTTCCCGGACTGGAACCTGCCGTCGTTCCCGATCCACCTGCTGTGGCTGCCCGGTGCGGATCGCACGCCGGCACTGCGCGCCCTGATCGACCACCTGGCCGCCGAGCTGGCGCGGTGAGCGCCCGGCCGTGATCGTGCGCGGGAGGAAACGCTGCTTCCTCCCGGCGCTGCCGGCGTGGATCGGCGATGGTGCTAGACTTCCGCGGCCGGTCACCCGGCACCACGACGTCTTCAGGGCGGGGCGAAATTCCCCACCGGCGGTAGGTTCCTCGGAACGAGCCCGCGAGCGCTTCCGGCCACGCCGGAAGGTCAGCAGATCCGGTCCCATGCCGGAGCCGACGGTTGGCAGCGGGCAGCCGCTTCCTCACAGTCCGGATAAAGAGAAGACGGCAGGGCGCGCGCGCAGGTCGCGCACGCCTGGCCTCATGCCTTGAGGCGTACTCGCTCACCACTTGCGGGATACGTTTCATGAAAGCCATTGCAGCCACGCAGCCCGTCGCCCTCCGGCCGGAGGCGCGCTGATGTTCACCGGCATCATCCAGACCGTGGGCCGCGTCGCGCGGCTCGAACCGCTTGGCGGCGACGTGCGCCTGCACGTCGACACCGCCGACCTCGACCTCGGCGACGTGCAGCTGGGCGACTCGATCGCCGTTTCCGGCGTGTGCCTTACCGCGATCACGCTGGACGCGCGCGGCTTCGGCGCCGACGTTTCCAACGAGACGCTGTCGCTGACCTCGCTGGGCCAGTTGAAGCCCGGCGACCCGGTGAATCTCGAAAAGGCGCTGCGCTTGGCCGATCGGCTTGGTGGGCATCTGGTTTCCGGCCATGTCGACGGCCTCGGCAAGGTGGTCTCGATCGCGTCCGATGGCCGCTCGCAGCGCTGGACGTTCGAAGTACCGGCCGCCCTCTCGCGCTACATCGCCGCGAAAGGCTCGGTCTGCATCGACGGCACCAGCCTCACCGTCAACGAGGTCGCCGGCCATCGCTTCGGCGTCAACCTGATCCCGCACACGGTCGAGCACACCGCGTTCCACGCCCGCCGCACGGGCGACGCGGTGAACATCGAGGTGGACGTGGTTGCGCGCTACGTCGAGCGGCTGCTTTCCAGCGGCGAGGCGCCGAAGCTGGACCAAGCCTTCCTGAAACAGCACGGCTTTGCCTGACTCTCGCCACCGTCATTCCCGAATCCCGAATCCCGAATCCCGAATCCCGGACATCCCATGCCCTTCAACACCATCCCCGAAATCCTCGAAGACATCCGTGCCGGCCGCATGGTCGTGATCCTCGACGACGAGGACCGCGAGAACGAGGGTGACCTGATCATGGCCGCGCAGATGGTGCGGCCGGAGGACGTCAACTTCATGGTGCGCGAGGCGCGCGGCCTGCTCTGCCTCACGCTCACCGAACAGCGCACCCGCCAGCTCGGCCTGCGGCCGATGGTCAGCGACAACACCTCGGTCTACCACACCAACTTCACCGTCTCGATCGAGGCGGCCGAAGGCGTCACCACCGGCATCTCCGCGCACGACCGCGCGCGCACCATCCAGGTGGCGGTGAAGGCCGACGCGAAGCCGCAGGACCTGGCCCAGCCCGGCCACGTCTTTCCGCTGACCGCGCAGGCGGGCGGCGTGCTGACCCGCGCCGGCCATACCGAGGCGGGTTGCGACCTGGCCGCGCTGGCCGGGCTGGAGCCGTCGGCGGTGCTGATCGAGGTGCTGCACGAGGACGGCTCGATGGCGCGCCGCCCCGAACTGGAAGTCTTTGCGGCGAAGCACGGCTTGAAGATCGGCTCCATCGCCGACCTGATCCGCTATCGCCTGGAAACCGAGAAGACCGTGCAGCGCGTGCACGAGGAAGCGGTGGAGACCGAGTTCGGTCCGTTCCGGCTGGTGGCGTATCGCGACGCGATCCGCCGCGGCCTGCATTACGCGCTGGTGCGCGGCACTGTCGACGATGGCGCGCCGGTGCTGTCGCGCGTGCACGTGCGCAACACCTTGTCCGACGTGCTGCACCTCAAGCGCGACGACCTCGGCCTCACCGTCACCGCCGCGTTGCGCCGCATCGCCGACGAGGAACGTGGCGTGCTGCTGGTGTTGTCCGGCGAGGACACTCCCGATGCCTTGCTGGCGCGGCTGCAGGGCAGGCCGGCCGCGCAGGCGCCGGAGGATGCGCAGCAGCAGGAATGGCGCCAGCTAGGCCTCGGCGCGCAGATGCTGGCCGACCTCGGCGTGCACCGCCTGCGCGTGCTGGGCACCCCGCGCAAGCTGGTCGGCCTTGGCGGTTTCGGGCTGGAAGTGGTCGAGTACGTCTGAGCTTCAGCCGCTTTCCGGAAGGAGCCTATGGTCCGGGATTCGGGATTCGGGATTCGGGGTTCGGGGTTCGGGATTCGGGGTTCGGGGTTCGGGATTCGGGGTTCGGGATTCGCAAGAGCATCGCCCGCGAGCGGGTTCCTACGGGGCGGGCGAAGGCTTCCCGTCGATGGCGGGCTCGCGCACGCGCAGGGTGAACAGGCCGGCCACGAACAGGCTGGCGCCGCCCAGCGCCAGCGCGTAGATCGGCTGGTCGTGGAAGCACAATCGCAGCAGCAGGCCGAGCACGCTGGCGGCCATCAGCTGCGGGATCACGATGAAGAAATTGAAGATGCCCATGTACACGCCCATCTTCCGCGCCGGCAGGTTGTCCGACAGCATGGCGTAGGGCAGCGACAGGATCGAGGCCCACGCCACGCCCACGCCGACCATCGACAGCAGCAGCCAGTCCGGGTCGCGGATGAACAGGAACGAGAGCAGCCCCGCGCCGCCCAGCCACAGGTTGACCAGGTGGCTCCAGCGCAGGCCGATGCGGCGCACCAGCAGCGGGATCGCGATCGCCGCCAGCGCGGCGAAGCCGTTGTACGCGCCCATCAGCACGCCGACCCAGTTGGCGCCGGTGTTGTAGGCCACCGAGTGCGGATCGCTGCTGCCGAACTGCACCGCGGTCACTGCCGGCGTGGTGAAGATCCACATGGCGAACAGCGCGAACCACGAGAAGAACTGCACGATGGCGAGCCGGCGCATCGCGTCGGGCATGCTGTAGAGATCGCCCATCACCTCGCGCAGCATGCCCCGGCTGCGGCTGAAGGCAAGCCAGGCGAACAGTGCGCCGAACGCCAGCAGGCCGCCGGCCAGCACGTAGAGTTCCTTCTCCAGCGAGAAATGCCGGATCGCCAGCAGCACCAGCAGGCCGCCGACGATCAGCAGCAGGCCGGGCCGCCAGGCGCGCGAGGCGTCCACGGGCAAAGGTTTGGCATCGTGGTCGAATGCGCGCAACTGTTCGGGCGGGTACTCCCGCGTGGAGAGCACAGTCCACAGCACCGTGCCCATCAGCATGGCGCCGCCGGCGTAGAAGGCGTATTTGACCGTGTCCGGGATCGCGCCGTCCGGGGCGAGGTTGCTGACGCCGACCTTGGTCAGCAGCCACGGCATCAGCGAGGCCACCACCGCGCCCACGCCGATGAACACGCTTTGCAAGGAGAAGCCTTGCGGGCGCTGGTGTTCCGGCAACTGGTCGCCGACGAAGGCGCGGAACGGCTCCATCGACACGTTGAACGAGGCGTCCATGATCCACAGCAGCCCCGCGGCCACCCACAGCGTGGGCGAGTTCGGCATCGCCAGCAGGGCCAGCGTGGCGAGGATCGCGCCGGCCAGGAAATACGGCCGTCGGCGGCCGAGCCGGTTCCAGGTGCGGTCGGAGTAGTGGCCGATGATCGGTTGCACGATCAACCCGGTAAGCGGTGCGGCCACCCACAGGATCGGGATGTCGTTCACCTCGGCGCCCAGCGTCTGGAAGATCCGGCTGACGTTGGCGTTCTGCAGCGCAAAGCCGAACTGGATGCCCAGGAAACCGAAGCACATGTTCCAGATCTGCCAGAACGACAGCTCGGGTTTCCTGCTCATGGGGTGGCGGTTCCGCTGGCCACGGGGGCGATGTGCAGCCCGTCGACCTCGGCCTGGTTCAATGGCCCCTCGATGCCGCCGCTGCCGCCGGTGTAGTGGGCGAAGTGCTGCAGGTAGCTCATGTTGAAGCCGTCTTCCAGGGTGAAGGTGCAGGCGGCATGGGCGCCCGCGCTGAAGCGGGCGTGAGTGGACGCTTGCGCGGCCACGCTGTGCGGCATCACCAGCGGCACCCGTTGCGCGTCGCTGCCCTCGCAACTGATGGCCAGCCACTTCACCGCCGCCGTGACGCCGGTGTTGATCGGGCCGTTGGCGTTGCGGTAGTCCAGCCACACGCGATAGCTGCCGGCGGCCGGCGCGGTCCAGTGGCGCGGCCAGTCGCCGCCGATCTGGTCGACCTGGCCGACGCAGGTCGCCGGGCTGGGCAGGGATTCCAGGCCATGCGCGTCGACGCGGGTGGCGCGCACGCAGGCGAGGCCGGCGGCCCGCGCGAGCTTGCCGCTGCCGTCGATGGCGCCGGCGCGCTGGCCGTTGACGTAGAGCTGCAGCTTGCCGTCACCCCTCACGGCCCAGTGGTCGCCGTCGGCCGTCAGCGTCGGTGCGGCCGGGGCAAGCGGCGCGTACAGCGGGGCGTCGGTGCGCAGCGGCGGCGCATCCACCCGGATCGCCTTGAGCAATACCGTGGTGTGCGTGCCCTGCGTGCGGGTGCGGTCGGCGACCAGCAGGTTGCCGTCGCGCTTGGCCGGCAATTGCAGCGTGATCTGGCGGTCGGGCAGCTCCAGGCTGATTGCGTTGCGCTTGCCGAACAGCATCGGCAGCAGCGAGATGGGCAGCTTCGGCTGCACCTGGCCGTCGTTGCGCAGGCCGAACACGCCCTCGGTCACCACGCCCAGATAGGCCGCCACCGACCATAACTGGCGCGGCGAGTTGACCACCGGGCCGCTCAACTTGCCCTCGTCCACGTGTTGGCCCTGGGTCAGCAGTTCGTAGTTCTCCATGTTGGAGCCATACAGCGCCGCGCCGCGCATCACCGATTCGATCTCGTGGGCGATGCGCGCCGGGTCGTCGACCGCGCGCGCGGCGCGCAGCGCGTAGGCGCTGACGAACGGCCAGATCGCGCGGTTGTGGTAGATCGGCTGGTCGCTGCGCTCGGGCCAGATCACCGGGCTGCCGGCAGGCCAGGTGGGGTAGTTCTCCAGCGTCTGCCGCGCGCGTTCGCCATCGGCCACGCCGCTGGTGATCGCCAGCGAGATGCCGAGCAGGTCGTAGCTGTCCACCGGCGTGCCGTCGCCGCCGATGTAGCTCATGTACATGCCGCGGTCGGCGCGCCAGAAGTGCAGGTTGATCGCCTGCTTCAGCGCCGCGGCCTGGGTGCGGTAGGTGTTCCGGGCCGTGGCCTGGTGGTGCTTGCCGGCGAGCTCGGCGGCCAGCTCCAGCGCCTCGTAATGCAGCACGTTGGTCGACAGCGCGAACGACTGGCCGATGAAGGTGACCTCGTTGGCGGTCCACGCCGGGTAGCTCTGTTCGCGCCAGTCCAGGAACGAGGTCTCGCCGCGGTACAGGCCGGTGTCCTCATCGAAGACGTACTGTCGGTCCTGCGCGAGGGTGTCGTCCAGCGCCGTGCGCAGCTTGTCGGCGAACGCGGGGTCGCCCTGCAGGTGCCGCGCGGCAAGGAACCACACCACGCGATCCGTGCTGATCGGCCAGCTGCCGCCCGAACCGGTGTCCTGCATCACGTACAGGCCCTGCGGCGCGGATGGTTCGCGCACGCCGGAGAGCTTGAACTCCAACCCGTTGCGCGCGCGGGCGCTGTCGAACCGCCACAGGCCGAGGTCGATCGCGTACGACAGGTCGCGCGTCCACACGTAGGGCCACTTCAGCCCGGTCTCGAAGCAGTGGCAGGGAATCGGCGCGCCGTGGTCGAAGGCGCCGTCGCGGATCGCGCCCACCGAATCCTGCCGAAGGTCGTCCTGCGCCATCGCGTACAGGCCATCGAACAACGCGCTGGCGGTATCAGCCTTGAACGGTTGCGGGGCGATCACCCGCTGGCCGAAAGGCCAGGCCAGGGTCCAGGCGCCTTGCGCGTCGCGCTGGATGCCCACGTGCACCCCGTGCCAGTCCAGCCCGTCGTGCCACGCGGGCGGCGGCGGGGCGCCGGCCATGGCGGCGGCCAGGATCAGGCTCAGCATGGCGAGGACTGGGAAGCGGGGCGGCGGATCATGCGGCTCATGCGGTGGATTCTCCGACAGGTGTTATGTCACGGCAGCGCCCGGCCTGCACGTTGCGAGTGCAGCATCCACGGCACCCGGCCGGCCCGGTCATCGGGCATGGTAGGCAGCCGCGTGCGCCGACGACTACCCGATGCATACGTATTCATCGCCCGCCCGACGCCGGTCCGGGCGGCTGCCGGCGGGCGGCCCGCGGCACTTCTTGTAAAGGTGCCGGCGCTGACCGCATAGTTGAACGCAGACGCGGCAACACGTGGATCAAGGGCATGCGGGTAAGGCTGGAAGACGTGGCGCGCCGCGCGGGCGTATCGCCCAAGACGGTGTCGCGCGTGCTCAACGACGAGGCCAACGTCAGCGACGCCACGCGCAAGCGCGTGACCGCGGCGATGGAGGAGATGGCATACCGACCCCTGTCGTCCGCGCGCAGCCTGGCCGGCAATCGCTCGTTCCTGGTCGCGATGCTGTACGACAACAACGACAACCCCGCCTCGACCTACCTGGCCGAGATCCAGGATGGCGTGCTCGAAGCCTGCGACGCGCACCGCTACAACATGATGGTGCGGCCGCTGCGCATGCGCGGCGACGACTTCGTCAGCCGGCTCGACGCGGTGATCTCCGACCACCACCCCGACGGCATCGTGCTGACCCCGCCGATCACCGACTACGCGCCGCTGCTCAAGCGCCTGCGCGAACGCAACGTGCCCTTCGCCAGCGTGTCGCCGGTGTCGCGGCAGGGCAACATCGGCGTGGCGATGGACGAGCAGCTGGCCGCGCGCACGATGGTCGAGCACCTGCTGTCGCTGGGACATCGGCGGATCGCGCACGTCTCCGGCATTGCCGACCACGGCGCCAGCCGCTGGCGTCTTGCCGGCTACCGCGAGGCGATGGCTGCCGCCGGCCTGGCCGAGGATCCGGCGCTGGTGGTGCAGGGCGCCTTCACCTTCGCGTCGGGCGTGGCGGCGGCGCGGCAGCTGTTCGCGCTGAAGAAACGCCCGACCGCGGTGTTCGCGGCCAACGACGACATGGCCAGCGGCGTGATGTGGGTGGCCAACGAGCGGGGCATGAAGGTGCCGCAGGACGTCTCGGTATGCGGCTTCGACGACATCCCGCTGGCCAGCCAGCTGTGGCCGGCCCTCACCACGATCCGCCAGCCCAGCCGCGAGATGGGCAAGGTCGCCGCCCTGCAATTGCTGGAAGTGTTGCGCGGGCGCGGGCCGGGGCGGCTGGTGGAGATGCCGTTCTCGCTGGAAGTCCGCGACTCCACCGCACCTCCTCCCTGAATCGCCGCGACCGTGCGTCGCGGCCATGTTGCCCTGCAAATTGACAGCGCTGTCAATTGTGTCACGCTGCGGTTTCCACGCCTTGCGCGCGTGCCAGCCTGGAGCCTCACGTGCCACAGTCCTTTCGTCCGACCCGGGGTCTGTCCTGCCGCCTTCTGATCGTTTCGATCGCCGCCACCTTGCTCGTTGCCGGGCCGGCTCTTGCCGCCGACCTCTCGACCACCGTGCATCCGCAGCTGTGGCCGCGGGTGAGTTCGCCGCTGCCGCCCGATCCCGCTCTCGACGCGCGGGTGAAGGCGTTGCTCGACCGCATGTCGGTGGAGGACAAGGTCGGCCAGATGATCCAGGCCGACATCAAGTACGTGACCCCGGAGGAAGCGCGCGAATACCATCTGGGTTCGATCCTGGCCGGCGGCAATTCCGGGCCCGACGGCGGCGAGTACGGCACCGCGGCGCAGTGGAAGAAACTGTCCGACGCGTTCTATCGCGCCTCGCTGGAGCGCGACGACGGGCGCCCCGCGATTCCGGTGCTGTTCGGCATCGACGCCGTGCACGGCCACAACAACCTGGTCGGCAGCACGCTGTTTCCGCAGAACGTGGGCCTGGGCGCCACGCGCGATCCCGAACTGCTGCGCGAGATCGGCAAGGTCACCGCGCGGGAGCTGCGCGCCAGCGGCATCAACTGGACCTTCGCGCCCACCCTGACCGTGCCGCGCGACAGTCGCTGGGGCCGCGCCTACGAGGGCTATTCGGAGAACCCGGAACTGGTGGCCGAATACGCCCCGCAGATCGTGAGCGGGCTGGAGAGTGCGGTCGGTACGCCGCAGTTCCTCGATGCGGATCACGTGATCGCCACCGCCAAGCACTTCCTCGGCGATGGCGGCACCAGGGACGGCAAGGACCAGGGCGACGCCGAGGTCAGCGAGGCGGTGCTGCGTGACGTGCACGGCGCGGGCTATCCCCCGGCGATCCGCGCCGGCGTGCAGGTGGTGATGGTGTCCTTCTCCAGCTGGAACGGGGTGAAGATGGCCGGCAACAAGGCGCTGATCACCGACGTGCTGAAAAAGCGCATGGGCTTCGACGGCATCGTGCTGGGCGACTGGAACGCGCACGGCCAGGTGCCCGGCTGC
Source organism: Rhodanobacter sp. (assembly GCA_049650465.1). Lineage (GTDB taxonomy): Bacteria > Pseudomonadota > Gammaproteobacteria > Xanthomonadales > Rhodanobacteraceae > Rhodanobacter. The sequence goes on from JBASAF010000029.1 coordinate 164,471, forward strand.
ACCAATGAAGATTGCGCCGCCGCCTACAACGCCGGCCTGGACATGCTGGAGGCGCCCGATTCCTGGAAGGGGCTGTACCGCAACACGCTGGCCGAGGTGAAGTCGGGCGTGATCCCGATGAGCCGCGTCGACGACGCGGTCACCCGCATCCTGCGGGTGAAGATGCGCCTGGGCATGTTCAAGCAAGGCTTGCCCAGCCAGAACCCGCTGGCGCGCTCGTCGGCGCAGGTGGTCGGCAGCGCCGCGCATCGGGCCGTGGCGCGGCGCGCGGTGCGCGAGTCGCTGGTGCTGCTGAAGAACAACCACGGCCTGCTGCCGCTGGACCCGCGCAAGCGCATCCTCGTCGCCGGCGACGGCGCGGACAACATCTCCAAGCAGAACGGCGGCTGGACCCTGACCTGGCAGGGCACCGGCCTCACCAACGCGAACTTCCCCGGCGCGACCTCGATCTGGGCCGGCGTCGATGCGCAGGTGCGCGCGGCCGGCGGCACCGCGGTGCTGTCGGTCGACGGCAGCTACCGGCAGAAACCCGATGCCGCCATCGTGGTGTTCGGCGAGGACCCGTATGCCGAGTTCCAGGGCGACCTGCCCAACCTCGCCTACAAGCCCGGCAATGACCATGACCTCGACCTGCTGCGCCGCCTGCACGGGCAGGGCATACCGGTGGTGGCGCTGTTCATCACCGGCCGGCCGTTGTGGGTGAACCGCGAGATCAACGCCGCCGACGCCTTCGTGGTGGCATGGCTGCCCGGCAGCGAGGGCGAGGGCATCGCCGACGTGCTGCTGCGCAAGCGCGATGGCTCGATCGACCACGACTTCCACGGCAAGCTGCCGTATTCGTGGCCGCGCACGGCGATCCAGACGCCGCTCAACGTGGGCCAGCCCGGTTACGATCCCCAATTCCCCTACGGTTATGGCCTCACCTATGCCGACCACCGCGAGCTCGGCGCCTTGCCGGAGGATGCCGGCGTGGCGCTGGATGACCAGCGCGCGGGTGTGTACTTCATGCGCGGCCAGGCGGCGCACGGTTTCGCCTTGCAACTGACGGGAGCCAACGGCGAAAGCGGCACCGTATCGTCGGCGCCTTCCGCCACCGGCGACGGCAGCCTGCAGGTGGCCGCGCTCGACTACAAGGCGCAGGAAGACGCGCGCCGCCTGGACTGGTCCGCCGCCGGCACGGCGACCGCTGCATTGAAGAGCAGTTCGCCGCTGGACCTGGATCGCCAGACCAACGGCGACGTGATGCTGGTGGCCACGCTGCGCATCGATGCGCTGTCGCCCCGCGGCACCACCGTCGGCGTCACCTGCGGCAAGAGCTGCGGCGCGCGGATTCCGATCGGCACCCAGCTGGCGGCACTGCCGCGCGGCCAGTGGCTGCGCGTGGGCATTCCGCTGAAATGCTTCCGCGACGCGGGCGCCGACATGGGCAAGCTGGATCGGCCATTCGAGTGGACCAGCAGCCGCGGCGAAAGCATCGTCCTCACCGAGGTCGCGCTGGGCACCGTGGCGGACAGGACGCTGGCCTGCAAGGCGCATTGACGTCATTTGCTTTCGCCCCGCGCAGGGCGGGCACCGCCCGCCGGCCCTGGCCTTCGTGACGGCATGGCAGAAAGCGGCGGGCATTGCCCGCCCTACGTGCCGTTCGCAACCGAAGCCAGGCGAAGTTGCCGAGGTTCCGCGTAGGGCGGGCACCGCCCGCCGGCTCTTGCCTTCGTGACGGCATGGCGGAAAGCGGCGGGCATTGCCTGCCCTACGTGCCGTTCGCAACCGAACCCGGGAGAAGTTGCCGACGCTCCGCGTAGGGCGGGCACCGCCCGCCGGCTCTTGCCTTTGTGACGGCATGGCAGAAAGCGGCGGGCATTGCCCGCCCTACGTGCTGTTTGCAACCGAAGCCAGGCGAAGTTGCCGAGGTTCCGCGTAGGGCGGGCACCGCCCGCCGGCTCTTGCCTTCGTGACGGCATGGCAGAAAGCGGCGGGCATTGCCCGCCCTACGTGCTGTTCGCAACCGAACCCGGGCGAAGCTGCCGACGCTCGGCGTAGGGCGGGCACCGCCCGCCGGCTCTTGCCTTCGTGAAGGCATCGCCCGCCCCGGCGCAATCGTCGACGGGCCAAAAAAAGGATGCCCCGTTGCCGGGGCATCCAGTGGCGACAGCGGGGAGGGGACCTGTCGCCGGTAAAGCGGATGGCCGCCTAGAACCAGAACCCGAACTGCACGCCGTAGATGCGCGGCGGCAGGTACTGCGAGGTGAAGGCCACGCTGCCGTCGGCCATCAGGGTGCTGCCCGCCGCGTTGCTCTTGACCTTGCCGTCGGTGACGTTCTGCACGTAGGCGTTGATGTACCACTTGTCGTTGGGTTCGGTGTAGCGCAGCGACACATCGCCGCGGGCGTAGGCCTTCTGCTTGTCGCCATCACCGAAGTTGAACCAGCTCAGCCATTGCGCGCTCTGGTACTGCGCGCTGATGCGCGGCGTCAGGCGGGCGCCGCTGCCCAGCACGAAGTCGTGCTCGTAGATGGCGGTGAGCGACACGTTGGGGGCGTGCGGCAGGTCGTTGCCGGAGATGTCCATGCAGTTGTTGCTGATGGTCGATTCCGGCGGGCAGATGGTCGGCACGTAATAGTCGTTGCTGGCGGCGTACTTCTCCGTGCCCAGCTTCTTCTCGGGGATCACCGACAGCACCAGGTTGGCGCGGTCGTTGGTCGACTGCCAGGCCAGCTCCGATTCGAAGCCGGCCACCTTGGTCTTGCCGCCGACGTTGGAGAAGCCCAGGCCGTGCGAACCGTCGGGATAGGTGACCGGGGCCGACAGCTGGTAGTTCTTGAACACCTCGTAGTACGCGGCGTTGTTCCAGGTCAGGTGGCCGTCCAGGAAGGAAAGCTTGGCGCCGATCTCGTAGTTGGTCAGCGTCTCGGGCTGGTACAGCGCGCCGCCGTCCTGGGTGCCGCCGGACTTGTAGCCGGTGGACACGCTTGCATAGATCATGCTGTCGGCGCTGAGGTCATGGTTGATGCGCAGCAGCCAGGTGGGCTTGCTCTTGCTGTAGGTGGCGTCGTTGTGCTGGCTGATGGCGAAGCCGACGTCGCCGGGCTGCTGGCCGGGCGAGATGGGCAGTTGCGGGTAGGCCGGATCGTAGGCCCAGCCCCAGTTGACGCCGCCCCGGTTCTCGCGCTTGTCGTGCGACCAGCGCACGCCGCCGGTGAGGTGCCAGCTCTCGCTCATGTTCCAGGTGGCCTGGGCGAAGGCCGCGGTGGCGGTGACCAGCTCCTCGGGCTGGATGAACGAGCCCTGCCAGTTGACGGTGCCCTGCTGCGTCCCGTTCATGATCGGGATGTCGAAGCGCATGTTGTTGTTCTCGTGCTCGTAGTACGCGCCGAGGATCCAGTCCACCACGTTGTCGCCGCGCGACTTGAGGTTGAACTCGTGGCTGGAGCTGATGTAGTTGGAGTGGTTGGTGCGGTCTTCCTGGTAGACGCCGTTGGTGGTGAAACTGGTCGGCACGTTGACGCCGCCATCCTGGTCGAAATCGCTCTTGCCCGAGTAGCGGCTGTAGCCGGCCACGTAGGTCAGTTCCAGGTTGTCGTTGATGACCCAGTCCATGCGGCTGCGCACCGAGTGCGAGCTGCGGTCCAGGTACGGCGCCACGTCGATCAGCGCCGACCAGAAATCCTGCCCCGCGCGCGGGTGCTGCATCAGGTTCATGCCCGGCGTGCCGCGATCCTTGAAGTACTCGTACGACAGATCCCACAGGAAGCTGTCGCTGGGACGCCAGCGGGCGCTGATGCGTGCGGCGGATTGATCCTGGGAGTTGTATTTCGGGCCTTTCTGCACGAACAGGTTGGTGTTGATCGGCTGGAAGTCGGCCAGATCGCCGCCGGAAGCCAGGTAGTTGGCCTGCTGCTGCGCCAGCGTCGGGATCTGCCCGACCGGATTCTGGTAGTCCACGTAGCCGTCGTGCTGCTCGTGCACGGCGGCCACGCGCATGGCGAAGGTGCTGCTGACCGGCAGGTTCACCGCCGCGCGCACGCCGCTCTGGTTGTAGTTGCCCAGGCCGATGCTGCCGTTGCCGTAGAAGCCGCCATCGATGTCGGGCTTGACCGTGTTGAAGCTGATCGCGCCGGCGGTGGAGTTGCGGCCCCACAGGGTGCCCTGCGGGCCACGCAGCACTTCCACGCTGTCCATGTCCAGCAGCAGGCTGGCGGCGGCCTCGGCGCGCGGGGTGTACACGCCGTCGACGAAGGTGGCGACTTCCGGATCGGCGTACTCGGTCTTGGCGCTGTCGTTGCCGATGCCGCGCAGGGTCAGCGTGACCACGCCGTGGTCGCCCTGCGAGGTGCCCTGCAGGCCGGGGACGAGCTTGGTCAGGTCCTGCACCGTCATGACGCGCTCCTTGTCGAGCGTGTCGCCGCCGATCGCGGTGATGGCGACCGGGGTTTTCTGCAGCGGGGTCTCGCGCTTGGTGGCGGTGACCTGCACGGCATCCAGATTCTTGACCTTGCTGGCGGAGGGCGCTTTCTCCGTCGGCTGGGCGGCCTGCTGGCCCGCCGCGTGGACCGCGGTCGATGCAAATACGGCGGTCACGGCGAGGTACAGCGCGGAATAGCGAAGTTTCATGGTCTCCCTCTCCCCAATATCGTGAGCTTGCGGTAGGCTGGATGATAGCGCTGTCAATGCGATATGACAGCGCTGTCAATCCGGATGCTACTGCGAACATCTCGAATTTGCTTGCTGCATGGCAGCAGGGGAGGGATTCATGCCGCGGATCAACAAGGTACTGGTCGTCGGAGGGGGCACCGCCGGCTGGCTGGCCGCCTGCTACCTGGCCAGGGCGATGAACAGCGCGGCGCCCGGCAGCGTCCAGGTGGAGCTGGTCGAGTCGCCGAACATCCGCCTGCTCGGCGTGGGCGAGGCCACCTTTCCCTCGATCCGCGGCACGCTGGCGGCGATCGGCCTGGACGAGCGCCGGTTCCTGGTCGGCGCCACGGCGACGTTCAAGCAGGGCATCCAGTACGTCAACTGGGTACGGCCGCCGGGGTCGCCGGGTGCGGATCGCTTCTTCCACCCGTTCAACACGCCCAGCCGCCGGCCGGGCAGCCCCGAGCTGCTGCCTTACTGGCTGCTGGGCGCAGCGCCGGAAGGCACGCCGTTCGCCGAGGCGGTGACCATGCAGAGCCGGCTGGTCGACCACGGGCGCGGACCGAAGCACGCCACCGATGCCGATTACCAGGCACCGATGAACCACGCCTACCATTTCGACGCGGCCGCCTTCGCCGCGACCCTGGCCGAGCACGGCCAGGGCCTGGGCGTGAAGCGCCACCTGGCCACGGTGGAGCGCACGGAGCTGGACGAGCGGGGCAACATCGCGCGGGTGGTCACCACCGAGCTCGGCGCGCTCACCGCCGACCTCTACGTCGATTGCACCGGCCTGCGCGGCAGCCTGATCGGCGGCGCCATGCGCTCGGCGTTCCGCAGCCGCCGCGACGTGCTGTTCGTCGATCGCGCGGTGGCGCTGCAGGTGCCGTATCCGGCGCCGGACACGCCGATCCTGCCGTACACCCGGGCCATGGCGCAGCCAGCCGGCTGGATCTGGGACATCGGCCTGCAGAAGCGCCGCGGCATCGGCCACGTCTACTCGTCCCGGCACATGGACGCCACGCAGGCCGAGGAGATCGCGCGCCGCTACGTCGGTGCGGCGGCCGACCAGCTGGAAGCCCAGCATCTGAAGTTCGAGACCGGTTATCGCCCGGAACACTGGCGCGGCAACTGCGTGGCGGTCGGGCTGGCCGGCGGCTTCGTGGAGCCGCTGGAGTCCACCGGCATCGCGCTGGTCGAGCTGGCGGTATGCATGCTCACCCACCTGTTCCCGGCCGACCACGACGACATGGAACGCACGGCGCGGCGTTTCAACGAGATGATGGTGGCGCGCTACGAGCGCATCATCGACTTCATCAAGATGCACTACTGCCTGTCGCAGCGGCGCGACTCGGCGTTCTGGATCGACAACGCCAACCCGGCCAGCATTCCGCAGACGCTGCGCGATCGCCTGCAATTGTGGCGGCGTCGCCCGCCGCACCGGCTGGACTTCGTCACCGACCTGGAAATGTTCATGCCGGCGAGCTGGCAGTACGTGCTCTATGGCATGGAGTTCAGGACCGACCTGGAGCACGCCCGCAGCGCCTACCCGCAGATGGACGAGGCGCGGCGCGAGTTCGCGATGATCCAGCAGGTGGCGGGGCGCGCGCTGCAGGATCTGCCGGATCACCGGGCGCTGGTGGAGCAGTTGTGCCGGCAACATGCGCAGCGAAATCCGGTTCGCACAGGCGAACCGGTGGCGGTCGGCGGCTGACGCCTCCGGCGCGCGCGATGCGCGCCGGGCTCCGACCTCAGCGCAACTCGACCACCACCAGCCCCTGCGGCGGAATGTCGAGCTGCAGCTTGCCGTCCTGCAGTTCGACGCGCTGCGGCGGCGCCATCTCGCCGGCCTTGCGCAAGGCCGCGATCTGCGCGCGGCTGGGGAAGTCGGGGCGGCCCATCTGGTCGAACGCGGCCACCGCGTTGCCGTGGTCCTCGTCCAACCGCCAGACGGTGGCGCGGGCGCCGGCGGCGAGGTGGCGCACGTCGACGCTGAAATGCTTGTTGGCGCCCTTGGGCTTGCCCGGCGTGTAGCTGGCGGTGTCGCCCACCGGCGGCGCGTAGTTCCACAGCGCCAGCACCACGGTGCCGTCGTCGCGCTTCGTTACCAAAGCCGAGTCGGAGTCGGACTTCAGCTGGCGGTCGCCCAGCTTGTGCAGCATGGCGAAGGCGTTGAACGCGGGCTTGGGGATGCGCCGCGCGGCGATCAGGCCGAAGCCGCCGTAGAACGGGTTGCGCACGATGCCCTGTTCCTCGAACACGTCGGAGAACGACCAGTAGCTCATGATCTGGATCTTGCCGGCGCACTCGCGGATGGTGTTGGCCATCCACGGCCCCATGAACACGGTATCGGTGACGTTGGGCAGGTTGGCGTAGCTGGCGTTGTATTCGCTGAACACCAGCGGCATCTGCGGGTAGGGTGAGGCGAGGATCTCCTTGTGCACCTTGTCCACCGTGCGGCAGACCATGTCGCGGCGCGGAATCTGCTCGTCGCTGTGGAACACGTTCTGCGCGGTGTCGTCGCCGTAGACGTGGGTGCTGAGGAAATCCACCGGCACGTCGTTCTTCTTCGTGTGCGCCAGGAAGTCGGTGGCCCACGCGCCCTGCGCGGTGGCCGGCCCGCCGACGCGCAGGCGCGGGCTCACCGCCTTCAGCGCGCGGGCGGTGTGGTCGTACAGCGTGTAGTAGGTGGACTGCTTCGGCTCACCGGCCCAGAAGCCGATGTTCGGCTCGTTCCACACCTCGAAGTACCAACTGGCCACCTCGTCGATGCCGTAACGCGCGACGAGGTGGCGGGCGAAGGCGCTGATCATCGCGTCCCACTCGGTGTAGCTCTTCGGCGGCGCGCGGTTGGGGTGGTACCAGAATTCCTGCAGCTCGTTCGGGTCGGAGGTCAGCGCCGGCGGCATGAAGCCCAGTTCGATGAAGGGCTTCACGCCGTGCTCGAGCAGGCCGTCGTAGATCTGGTCGATGTAGGAGAAGTTGTAGCGGATCGAGCCGTCAGGTTCGCGGTTCACCATGCCCACGTCGTGGTCGAAGATGCCGTGGAAGCGGATGTAGCTGAAACCGGTGGCCGCGCGCACCGCGTCCAGGTCCTTGCGGTAGTCGTCGCGCAGCGACAGCGAGGCGCGGCCGGAGCCGAACATGGTTTCCCAGAAATGCGGGAACGGCGTGCCGGCGGTTTGCGCGTCGACGCGGATCTGCACGGTGGCCGGCGTGGCCGCGGCGGCGGAACCGACCAGCAGGGCGCTGGCGCACAGGCCGAGCAGGACATGGCGGAAGGCGGTCGGGAGGCGCATCGGGGGAATCCTCGTCGTCAGCGGAGCTTGGATCGGTGGGGTCGGGCGCGCGGAATGTAAACGTTTACATGCCGACTGCCGCAGTATCTTGCAGTCGGCGTGCGACGTCCAGTGAGCCCCGTCCGCCCGGCAGGCGCGAGTCAATCGGACCGGGCGTCGCCCAGCGGGTTGTCGGCAAACCAGGCCACCAGTTCGGGCATCTTCCGTTCGAAGCCGGCGGGCGTGTTGATGCACAGGAAACCGCATTCGGCCGCGCCGCGATTCTCGAAATCGTGCGGCGTGCCGCCGGGGATCAGCACCCAGCTGCCGCGCGGCGCCGGCGCCCACTCGCCGTCGATGCAGACGCTGAGCGTGCCGGCGAGGACGTAATAGATGTGGTCGTCGTCATGGGCATGGCTGCCCGGCCCGGCGGTGCGCGGCTGCAGCCACCACTGGGACAGCGAGTAGCGCTCGTCCGTCTCCTCGCCATCGGCATGGAACACCGCGCGCATGCGGCCCATGTCGTAGGCGCGCCCCTCGCCGGGTCGCACGATGCGGGGTTTTCTGGTGGTGATCGGGGTGTTCATGGCGTCCTCCTCGGGTTGTATGGGCCGGCTGGGCGCTCCCTCATGGGATGATGCGCCGGCTGACGCACCGGAAGCGACTGCAGCAGCCCGAAACCCAGCTCGAAGATCAGGAACAGGGCAATGATCGCGCTGGCCCCTTGCGCCAGTGCATAGCCTTGCCACGTCGCGAAGAGCCACCGCGCTGCCGCATCGTAGCGCCCGAAGCGCACCTGCGGGTCGCGCCAGCGCAACACCGCCCATACCAGCACCAGCGAACCCAGCAGGTTGGTCATCAGCATGTGCATCGGCGCAAACGGCGGCAGGTTGCCTGGCCAACCGGCCGTGAGTTGCAGCAGCCATGCGTGCAGCCAGGCAAAGGTCCACGGCGTGGCGAACGCCGCGGTCACCAGGATGTCGTAGCCGGCGCTGGCGCGCACCAATCGGCGATAAGATGATTCGCTCCACATTGTCGCTGCTCCAGGGTCTCGTATGGGAAGTGCCACGCTAAACCCTCGCGTTAAGCCCAAGGTCAAGTCGGCCGCCGGCCGCGCGTCGACGCCCCTCTTGATCGGCAAACTTGCCGCTGCTACCGGGGTCAGCCGCGACGGCCTGCGCTTCTACGAATCGCTGGGGCTGATCGCCTCGCGGCGCGGGCCCAATGGCTACCGCCAGTACGCAGCGGAGACGGTGCACTTTGTGCGCTACATCAAGACGGCCCAGCGCCTGGGCTTCACCCTGGCCGAGATTCGCCAGCACGCGCACGCGCTGCGCGATCAGGCCGATCCGGATGCGGCGGTGGCGGCCCTGCTCGCGCAGCGCATCGAGATGGTCGACGAGCGCATCCGTCAGCTCAGCGCGTTGAACGAGGAACTGCGCCGCCGCCTCGGCATGGCCTGTCCGATGGCGGCGATGGATTGATGGCAGAGACGGGCAGTCAGCTTGCCTTGCCGGCCTCCACCTTCGGCGGGTTGATGGTCAGTCCGATCAATCGCGACACTACCAGGGCGAGATACATCACGCCGACGAACATCTCCAGGCTCGCCACCGCGCGCGCATGCACGGTGATCGGGATGACGTCGCCGATGCCGGTGCTCGACAGCAGCGCGAAGCTCAGGAACATCAGCTCGGTCCAGGTGCGCGGCGCCTGCGGATCGACTGCCGCGGAAAAGCAGCCCGGCTGCAAGGTCTGGCACAGCACGAACACGTAGGTGAACGCCCAGGCCAGCAGGGTGAAGGTGGCGCCGGCGGCGAACAGCTCGTCGGTGGTAGCGCGCCGGTCCGCCAGCATGTACGCGATCAGGCAACCGGCCGCGTAGAAATAGAACAAGGCCTCCAGCGCCGCCCACCAGGGCCGCAGCACCGGGAGGTCCAGGGTCAGGCCTATCGCGTTCAGCGCCACCGCCGGCACCGCGATCGCCAGGCTCACCCAGCCGCGACCGCGCGTGCGCTGCACCATCGCGATCGTCAGCAGCAGCACCACCACGCCGAACGCGCCGAGCAGGGCCCGTGCCGAGCGCGTCTGCTCGATGAACGGGTAGAGCAGCAGGCCGGCCAGTTGCACCAGCAGCAGGATCGCCGAGGGATGGCGCACGACCCGGGCCAGCCAGCGCACGCGGACCGGCCAGCGGATGCGCCGCCATGGAGCAGGGGAGCTTGCGTTCATACGCATTCCTCGATGGACGGTGGCGCGAAAGGAACATGGCGGCATGCGCGCATCCCGCCGCGCCGATGCTCGCACAATCGCCCCGGCGGTTGGCACCGGTGGCGCTGCCTGCAACCATGGACGCGATCACCCGGAGCTCGACATGACCACGGCCAACCGACACGTCCGCGCATGGCGCTGCCTGCTGCTCGCCCTTGCCTGCCTGCTGCCCGGCATCGCAGCGTCGCAGCCGGCGGCCGGCCGGATCATCGGTTACGACACCGGCCGCAGCAGCATCCGAGCGGACGACGTGCGCAAGATCGACGTGCTGATCTTCGCCTTTGCTTCGCTCACGCACGGCCGGGCCACGCTGGAGGGCGATGCAGGGCAGCGGCTGGCGCGGCTGGTGGCGCTCAAGCGAGACCACCCGCGGCTGCAGGTGGTGATCTCGGTGGGTGGCTGGGCAGTCGGTGGCTTCTCCGAAGCAGCCGGCGCTGCCGCCACGCGCCGTCGGTTTGCCGAAAGCGCCGCAGACCTGGTGGCGGACAGCGGGGCCGATGGCCTGGACGTGGACTGGGAGTATCCCGGCCACGGCGAATCCGGCATCGAGTCGAGCCCGCACGACCGGGAGAACTTCACGCTGCTGCTGCGTGAGCAGCGTGAGGCGCTGGATCGCCGCGGCCGCGCGGACGGTCGCCATTACACGCTCAGCGCGGCGCTGGCCGACGGGCCGTTCGTCGATCACGTGGACATCGCCGCGATCGCGCCGTCCCTGGACTGGGTCAACCTGATGACCTACGACTTCGTCAATGCGATGACGCCCACCACCGGCCACCACACCGCGCTGCACGCTTCCGCGCGGGCGCCTGCCGACGCACGCAGTACCGACCGCGCGGTGCGGGAGTTCCTCGCCGCCGGGGTGCCGCCGCGCAAGCTGTTCATCGGTGCGGCTTTCTATGGCCGCGAATTCGCCGGCGTCGAGAGCAACGACCAAGGCTTGTACCAGCCCTTTGCGCGCTTCCAGGGCACGTTGCCCTGGCCGCAGCTCAAGGCCGATGACATCGACCGTCGCGGCTACGTCCGCCACTGGGATTCCGCCGCCCAGGCGCCGTGGCTGTGGAACCCGGCCACACGGCGCTTCATCACCTACGACGACCCGCAGTCGCTCGCCGCGAAGGCCGCGTGGGCGAAGTCACGGCACCTGGGCGGGATCATGTACTGGGAGCAGGGACTGGATCCTTCCGGCGAGTTGCTGGACGTGCTGTGGCGGGGCCTGCAGCCGACGCCCGCGCCGCCGCCGCATTAGCTGGCAGCGTGCGGCTTGCGCCCGCGCACCGAGATCATCGGCGGCTGGGAAAGATCCAGCGCACCGGCGCGCACGTTGTCGAGATGGCGTTCGATCTCCGCGGACGTGGCGATCCCGTGGCTGAGCAAATCGTCGCGGATCATCGCGATGGTCGCGATTTCCAGAGGCACGCAGGGCGGCAGGTTGATCGGAAAATAGCCTTCCGCCGCGACCTGTTCCAGGCCGCAGGCGCGGAACCGGCGCGGCAGCTTGCGACCGAACGAGAGATCCGCTCCGCGTTGCGCCAGCAAGGTGCGAAATCCCTGTCGGATGCGGTTGGCCAGTTCTTCTTCCGGGCCGGCGGGATCGATGCAGCTGAGCGGCTGCAACGCGGGGTCGGCATCCTCGATCACCAGCCAGCCGCCGGGCTTCAGTGCAGCGATCATGTGGTGCAGCGCCTGTTCGCGCGCCGCGACATGCACCAGCACCAGCCGCGCGTGCACCAGGTCGAAGCTTTCGCCGGGCGGTGGCTCCAGCGCCACGTCGTGGCGACGCACTTCCACGTGTGCGGCTTCGGCCGGCGCGGTCCAGGCCACGTCGATATCGGTGGCAAGCACGTGGCCCGTCGCTCCTACCCGCGCGGCGACCGCCTGCACCAGCGCCGGTCCGCCTGCGCCCACCTCCCAGCAGCGCCAGCCGGCGGCGAGGCCGCAGGCGTCGAACTGGCGCAGCGTGACCGGATCGAACAGCGCCGACAGCGCGGCAAAGCGCTCGGCCGCTTCGCTGCGCGCGTTCTGCAGCAGGTATCCGTCGTTTGTCATGCCGAGGGGTTCCTCATCTGCCGCGGACGCTGCTCACGGCTCGCGCTTCACGCGATGGCTCGCGCACAACTTGTTGCCGTCCGGGTCGCGCACGTAGGCCAGGTACAGCGTACCGAAACTGCTCTCGCGCAATCCCGGCGGCTGCTCGATCGAGGTGCCGCCGTGGGCCACCGCTGCGTCGTGGAAGGCGCGCACCTGTTCGGGCGAGCTGCAGCGGAATCCGATCGTGCCGCCGTTGGCGAACGTTGCCGCGCGATCGTCGATCGGCTCACTTACGCAGAAAGTGTTGCCCTCATGCCGATAGAACAACCGGTTGTGGCCGGTGGCGACTTGGTCGCGGAACGGCTCGCCCGCGCCCAGTGTGCCGAGTATTGCGTCGTAGAACCGCTTCGCGCGCTCGATGTCGTTGGAGCCGACCATCACGTGACTGAACATGCCTGTTTCCCGAGTTGGAGTGGGGCATGAAAACACGAACGGATTGATTCGTCAGTACTTGCCCAAGGGCAGCAGCAGGCATGGAATCACCCAACTCGATTGCAGCCTGATTGCCGAGGCGCTCAATGCCCGACCAAGAAAGAGACTGAACTACCGAACGCCCCAGGAGTGCTTCGATGAAAGCTGATCAGCTGTGCAGTTCAAACTTGATGCTACGGGGTGTGTGGGTTACACAGGCGGGAGTGAGGATGTAACGGGGCCGGTCGGGGTTGTGGGGGGGTGGCACCGCCGCCGAGTTGGCGGCGGTGCGGCCCGCGCGATCACTGCGCCAGGATCGCCCCGTAGTGCCCGTTCACCGACACGCTGACCTGGCCGTTCTGCACGGTGTAGTGGGTGCCGGAGACCAGGTCGGTGAGCTGGCTGCCGTTGGCGACGCTCAGTTGCCAGACCGGCACGTTCACGGTGTGCGCGACGGTGTCGTTGTTGAGCGCGACGGCGATGCGGTGGCTGGCGTCGAAGCGGCCGTAGGCGTAGGTCTTGTTGGTGTCGTCGGTGAGCAGGGTCATGAACGAGCCGGTGCGCAGCGCCGCGTAGGCCTTGCGGATGGCGACGAGCTTGTGGGTCAGCGCCACGGCGCTGTTGGTGCTGTTGCCGGTGCTCCAGTCGAAGGTGCGACGGTTGTCCGGGTCGGCGCCGCCCTGCATGCCGTATTCGTCGCCGTAGTAGATCGTGGGCGTGCCGACGTAGGTCATCTGGAAGAACAGCGCCAGGTAGGTTTTCCAGATGTCGCCGCCGGCGCGGTTGCCGAAGCGGGTGATGTCGTGGCTGCTGAGGAAGTTGCTCATCGTCTGCTGCACGTTGGTGGGGTAGTTCGCCCGCGTGCCGCGCAGCCAGCTGTCGAACTGGCTGACGTTGATCGAGGTGTTGCCGCCGCCGTAGTCCTTGCCGGTGATCCACTCCGATACGGGCTGGGTGAAGCCGTCGTAGTTCATGGCGCCGTCCCACTGGTCGCCGCCATCGGTCCACGGGCCGGCGTTGCCCCAGAACTCGCCGAGGATCTCGGCGTTGGCGTTGACTGATTTCACCGCGCTGCGCAGCTCGGCCATGATCTGGTGGTTGGCGGCGTCGCTGCCGTTGCCGCCGCCGGCGTCGAGATACTGCGCCGCGTCGAGGCGCCAGCCGTCGATCGCATAGGGCGATTTCAGATAGGTCTGCACCACCGAGGTGCCGGCGCCATAGATCGCGTTGCGCACGGCCGAACCGCTGGCGCCGTAGTCCAGCTTGGGCATGCTGGAGATGCCGAAGAAGCCGGAGTAGGTGGTGGGCCAGCTCTGGAACGTGTACCAGCCGTAGTACGGGCTGGAGGTGGATTCATAGGCGCCATTGCTGCCGCTCCACCAGTGATAGCGGTCGAACCACGCATGGGTGTCGCCGGTGTGGTTGAACACGCCGTCGAGGATCACGTAGCCGCGTGGTCCGTTGCTGGTGCTGTGCATGTCTGAGATCAGCGTCTGCAGGGTAGCGTTGCTGCCGAACGCCGGATCGACCGTGTTGTAGTCCTCGGTGTCGTACTTGTGGTTGGTCGGGGAGAGGAAGACCGGGTTCAGATAGAGGATGTCGGCGCCGACGGTGTTCTTGAGGTAGCCCAGCTTCTGGTCGATGCCGGCCAGGTCGCCGCCGAAGAACACCGCGCTGTTGCAGCCGCCGACGTACGAGGTCACGCCACTGCCCCAGGGGTGCTTCTCGGTGGCGCAGCCGGCGTAGGTGTACTGGCCGTTGCCGACGTCGTTGGCGGTGTCGCCGTTGTAGAAGCGGTCGGGAAAGATCTGGTACATCACGCCGTTCTTCATCCATGCCGGCGTGTTGAAGCCGGGCACGATGAAAAAGTCGCCGCTGGATGGTTCGGCTGCGCTGGTGCCGGCGGCGTTCAACCAGGCGGTCGCGCTGCCGTCGTTGATCTGGAAGCGGTAGTACTTCTCCGAGGCGCTGGCTGGCACGGTGCCTTGCCAGTAATCGAACACGCCGGTGGGGTCGTTCGCCGACCAGTGCATCGCCACCCAATGGAAGGAGCTGTCGGCGCTGTCGTAGTACTTGATGTTGGCGCTGCTGATGTCGCCCTTGAACGTGCGCAGGGTGAGCGTCACCGACTGGCTGGCGGTCGGCTCGACGTGGTTGTCGAACAGCGGCCCCTGATCGTGGAACAGGCCGTTCCACTCCACGTTGTTGTCGTTGCTGGCGGCGCGTGCCGTTGGCGCGCAGGCCGACCAGGCGCACAGCGCCAGCGTGACGAGCAGTGCGCGTGCCAATGGCGTTTTGCCGCCGTGCCGTGCCGTGTCGAATTGCTTCATCGAACAGCCCTCCCGTGCCAGCTCGAGGAAATCGGAGTCGACGCGCTCTGGCCGGCGCGTGGTCCGCATGGCGATGTGTGGACGCGTCCGGTGTCGTTCGTGGACGTATCGCCCCGCTTACCGCGCGATCCGCAGCGTGACCGTTGACGCCTTGCCGGCCGGGATGCGCACCCAGGTGACCGGGCCGAAGCGATCGCGCCCGCTGGCCCAGCCTGCGGTGCCGCTGCGTTGCAGGGCATCGGTGCCGGCTTGCGCCGCCAGCGCCTTGCCGTCGAGGCTGACGCCTTGCGCGGCGTGGCCGTGGATCTTCAGCAGGTAGCTGCGCAGCGCGGGCCGGAAGCTTCCTTCGGCTTTGCCGGCCTGGAAGCTCACGCTGTCGCCGCGTCGCTGCAGCGACAGCGACTGGCGGAAGGTGGCGCCATGTTCGTAGGCGTAGGTGCTGCCGTCGTCGTCGTAGTAGTCGAAGCCGGTGCGCTGGTCGGTGGGGAAGGCTTCGATGGTGACTTCGGTGACGGGCTTCTGGCCGACATAGTCCAGCACCGGCTGGGTCGGGATGATGGCGCCCGCGCGCACGAACAGCGGGATGTCGCTCCAGTGGGTGGCGTCGAGCGGCAGCGTGATGGTCTGGCCGCCGGCGTAGGACTTGCCGGTGAACCAGTCGGTCCACGTGCCCGCGGGCAGGTAGATGCGTTTTTCGGTCTGGCCCTGCTGCACCACCGGCGAGACCAGCAGCCAATCGCCGAACAGCCAGCTGTCGACGTCGTTGGCGACGTTCGGATCGTGCGGCCAGTCGAACAGCAGCGGACGCACCAGGCCGACGCCGTCGACGTGGCGGGCGTATTCGTAGCTGTAGATGTAGGGGATCAGCGCGTAGCGCAGGCGGATGGCCGCGGTGGCGGCCTTCTCGGCGATGGGGCCGTAGACCCAGGGCTGGCGCTTCTCGTCGACCACGCCGTGCACGCGGAAGATCGGCGTGAACGCGCCGAACTGGACCCAGCGCGCGTAGTTCTCGTCCGACGGATGGCCCTTGAAGCCGCCGCCGTCCATGCCCCACTGCATGGCGCCGACGTTGATCGCGCTGAGCATGCGCGCGCGCTGGCCGGCCATGCTGGCGAAGCCGGTGTCGATGTCGCCCGACCACAGGCCGTAGCCGTAGCGTTGCGAGCCGAGCCAGAAGTTGCGGTTGACCGACCACACGCGCAGCTTGCTCTGCGCGCGTTGCGCCTCGTACAGCGCGCGCTGCATGTTCATGAACTCGGTGTCGCTGCCGGTGGTGTCGGCCTCGTCGTTCCACCAGCCGACGATGCCCTGGTCGAAGCCGTACTTCATCGCCAGGCCGGCGAACCAGGTGCGCGCGGCGGGAATGTCGAAATCGATGTTCTTCACCGGCTTGTGCGAGAAGTAGTCCTCGCTGACCTTCTCGCCGGGCACCCAGAAATCGTGCTCCGTCGCGTAACGTCCCTCCACCGTGTCGACGTGCAGGCGCGGCTTCATGATGCCGGTGAGCCGGATGCCACGCGCGTGCAACTGTTTCGCCAGCGCACCACCGGGGCCGTCGGGGAACTTGGCCGGGTTCCAGCGGAACTCGCCGTAGTGGTCCTCGCCCCACGCCTTCCAGTCGAAGTCGAGGGTGAAGTTGTCGATCGGAATGTGCTTGGCTCGGTAGGTGTCGACGATCTGCAGCAGTTCGGCCTGGTCGATGCCCCACTGGCTGTTGGTGAAGCCCATCGCCCATTTCGGGAACAACGGCGTGTGGCCGCTCAGGTCGGCGATGGCGGCGAAGATGGCCCTGGGCGCGCCGACGATCACGTAGGCATCGAGCGGCTTGTCGCCGGGCGCGGCGATGTCGATGCGCCCGGACGCCAGGGTGAAGTGGCCACCCTCGATGTCGGCGAGCACGGCATAGCCGGCGGTGCTCCAGGCCAGCGGCGCGCCGGCCCAGCCCTGCTCGCCGGCTTTGGCCTCCAGCTTGCCCTGGCGCAGCATGCCGGCGCTGACGTCCTTTTCGAACGCGTCGTAGCTGCCGACGCCGTACATCGGATCGCTGGCCGCATGACCCAGGCTGAGCTTGCCGTGAGCCAGCGTGGCGAGGTCGGGGATGCGCAGCAACACGTGATCCTGCGCGTCGGCGATGGACAGGCTGTGCGCGGCGCGGTCGTAGCGCACGTGCACCTGCGGTGAGCCGAGCGTGAGGGATGTTGCCGATTCGCCGGCGATGGGCGCGGCGGGTTTGAGCGCGGGGTCGAGCACCATCGAGCGCGCCGGCGGCTTGCCGTCGGCGAGGGCGCTCACATGCACGATGTTGGCGGCGCGCAAGGTGATGCGCACGGTGCCGGTGTCGGTGGGGATGTCGATACGCGTCGCCTTCGCGGTTTGCGTGACGGGTGCCACAGGCGTCGCGGCGAAGGTTGGCGCGGACGCCGGGGCGAGTGCGGAAATTGCGACAGAGGCGCAGGCGAGCAAAACAGACTGGCGGATCATTGACGGTCTCCGCAGCGGAGTGGTGGATTGGGCCCGTCATTCCCGCGAACGCGGGAATCCAGCGACTCTGCTTGTGCTTCGGGAGCGCGAAGACACTGGATTCCCGCGTTCGCGGGAATGACGGAAGATGGGGTTTGACCGCTTGCCGGGCTCACAGCGAGGCGACCGCGGTGGGTTGCAGCACCGCCGAGCCGTACGCCGGCAGTTGCAACACGCCTTGCGCCAGCGTGGTCGCCTGTTCGGTGTGCGCGCGCACCTGGGCATAGCGCTGCAGGTTATACGCGCCGAGGCGGACGGTTTGCGCGCTGGCGGAGAGGTTGTGCACCACCAGCACCGCGCCGTGCGCATCGCGCAGTTCCCACGCGACCAGCTGCGGGTTGCCCAGGTCACGCGTGGTCAGCGCGCCGTCGCGCAGTTCGCTGATGTGGCGGCGCCAGCCGATCAGCTCGCGGTAGCGCGCCAGCAGCGAGTGCAGGTCATCCTGCTGCGCCTGCACGGTGATGTCCGGGCCGTCGCCGGCGCTGAAGGCCTTCCAGTGCGTTTCGTCGGTGCCTTGCGGGTCGCGGTACCAGCGCATCGGTTCGCGCAGGTCGGGGTCGGGCTTCTTGCCGCGCATGCCGAGTTCCTCGCCGTAGTAGATGAACGGCTCGCCGGGCAGGGTCAGCAGCATCGCGGCGGCGATGCGCATCTGCCGCGGGTTGTCGTGCAGCTGGCTCATCACCCGTTCCTGGTCGTGGTTGGACAGGAACGGCACGTCCACGCCGTACCTGCCGGTGACCGCGTGATAGGCCTGCGTGGTGCCGTCGAGCAGGGCGGGCAGCTTGCCCGCCTGGCCGCTGCGGGCGCTTTCGATCAGCTGCACGGCCAGCGGGAAGTTGAACACACCGCTGAGCGGCTTGAACCACGGCGCCAGCTCAGCCTCGGTGTCGCGGGTGACTTCGCCGACCACGTAGGCCTGCGGATCGACGCTGTCGATGCCGCGGCGGAACTCGCCCCACCAGGCGAGGTTCTTCGCCAGGATCTGCGGATCGTGGCGCTGGCTCTCGAAGTCGTAATAGACGTGCTGGGCCGCGTCGAGGCGGAAACCGTCGACGCCGCGCTTCAGCCAGAACCGGCCGATGTCGATCATCTCCTTGCGCACGGCCGGGTTGTCGAAGTTCAGGTCCGGCATCTGGTCGACGAAGATGCCGAGGTAATGCTGTTTGCCCAACGCATGCCACGCCGGCGAACCGGTGGCGCTGACCGCGGCGAGGTCGGTGTGATCGTTCGACCACTGGTACCAGTCGTGGTACGGGCTGGCCGGGTCACGCGCGGCCTTGAACCACGGGTGCTCATTGCTGCTGTGGTTGATCACCAGGTCCATGATGACCTTGATGCCGCGCTTGTGCGCCTCGGCCAGCAGGTGGTCGAAATCGGCCAGCGTGCCGTACTCGGGGTTGATGCCGCGGTAGTCGGTGACGTCGTAGCCGTGGTAGCTGGGCGAGGGGTTGATCGGCATCAGCCAGATGCCGCTGACGCCCAGCGATTGCAGGTAGTCGAGTTTCGCGGTGACGCCGTTCAAGTCGCCGATGCCGTCGCCGTTGGTGTCGACCCAGCTGCGCACGAAGATCTCGTACCACACGCCGGAGGCGGCCGGCTTCGTGTCCGCGGGTGCCGGTTTCGTGGCCGCGGCCACCGGGCCGGCGAGAAGCAGGGCGAGCAGGGCGAACAGGACAAGGCGCGTGCGGGGCATGGCGGTATCTCCTTCTAGATGCCGGCGCGGCAGTGGTCGGCGACGAAGCGGGCGTGGTCGGGCATGCTGGCGGCGGCGCGGCCGACCAGGGTGCGGATGTCGGCGAGAAAGCCGTCCAGCTGCGCGGTGTCCAGCGCATCGGCGAGCGGGTGATAGGCCTGCGGCTCGATGCGCTGGCCGATCATCACCTGCAGCCAGGCCACTTCGGTGAACAGCTCCTCGCGCTCGCGGAAGATCTGGCCGTGGCCGCGGAACAGCGCGAGCTTGCGGGCCAGGCCGGGCGGAATGTCCATGTTGGCGCACTGGCGCCAGAACGGCGTGTCGTCGCGCTCGGTGGCCTTGTAATGCAGGATCAGGAAATCGCGGATGCTCTCGTACTCGAAGCGGGTCTGGCGGTTGTACTCGTCGACCAGCAGCGGGTCGCAGCGGCGGTCGGGGAACATCGCCAGCAGCCGGCTGATGCCGGACTGGATCAGGTGGATGCTGGTCGATTCCAGCGGCTCCATGAAACCGGCGGCGAGGCCGAGCGCCACGCAGTTGCGTTGCCACGCATTGCGCCGCATGCCGGTGGTGAAGCGCAGCGGGCGCGGCTCGCCGAGCGCCTCGCCGTCGAGGTTGGCCAGCAGTGTCGTGGCGGCCTCGTCGTCGCCAAGGTGCGCACTGGCGTAGACCAGGCCGTTGCCGGTGCGGTGCTGCAGCGGCACGCGCCACTGCCAGCCGACGTCGCGCGCGGTGGCGCGGGTGTACGGCCACAACGGTTCGCTGCGCGCGCAGGCCACGGCCATCGCGCGGTCGCACGGCAGCCAGTGCTGCCAGCTTTCGTAGCCGGTGTGCAGCGCGCCTTCGATCAGCAGGCCGCGGAAGCCCGAGCAGTCGATGAACAGATCGCCTTCGATGCGCTCACCGCTGGCCAGTCGCACCGATTCGATGAAGCCGTCGCCCTCGCGCAGCTTCACCTCCACCACCTTGCCTTCGGTGCGCGTGACCACGGCCGGATCGCAGCGCTTGCGCAGGTACTGGCCGTAGAGTCCTGCGTCGAAATGGTAGGCGTACCGGATGCCGCCCAGCGGCGTGTCGCCGACTTTCTCCATGCGCGCGAAGCGGTGCTCGTTCGCCGCCTGCGTGTTGAGCGAGTACGCCCACAGGTCGTTGTCGGGATGCTGCCGGCGATGCCGCAGCCAGTAGTGGTGGAAGCCGATCAGCCCCAGCGGCAGGCCGATGTCGCTGAAGGCGTGCAGGTAGGAGTCGCCCAGCCGGCCGAAGTTGTTCAACTGCACGCCCAGCTTGAACGTGCCGTGGGTGGCCTTGAGCATGTCGTCCTCGTCGATGCCGAGGAACGCATTGATGTGGCGGATCTGCGGAATGGTGGCCTCGCCCACGCCGACGATGCCGATCTCGTCCGACTCGACCAGGCGGATCTGCACCGCCTTGCCGAGCGCGCGGGCGAGCAGGGCGGCCGTCATCCAGCCGGCCGTGCCGCCGCCGACGATTACCACGCGTTGGATGGGTGCTGCGTTCATGCCGTTGTCGTTTCCCCGATCTTGGTTGGCGACGAAAGCTTGACCATGGATTCCGTTCGCGCTGAGCGTAGCTTGCGATGGCAAGCGGAGGAACGGCAGGGACTCGGTCGGGTCCCGTCGCTCAAATCCTCGCTACGCCGCCCGCCTAAAAAAAGGCCCCGTTGAATCCATCCAACGGGGCCCGCAGGGGAGCAGGTGTGTGCTCGGTTACTGGAACTTGTACGAGACGCCGATATCGTAGCGGCGGCCGTAACGCTCCCACGTCAGCACCTGGCGCGGGTCGTTGTTCTGGTAGGTGATGAAGGTCTTGTTGGACAGGTTGGAGCCCTGCGCGATCAGGGTCAGGCCCTTGAGCGCACCGCTTTCGAACGTGTAGCTGACCTGGGCGTCGTAGGTGCTGCCGCCCTGGATGGTCTGTTCGATGCGCGAGGCGCTGATGCCCGACACCTCGCCCAGGAAGCTGGAGCGGTAGCTGTCGCTGACGCGCGCCTCGAAGCCGTCGTGCTGGTAGTACAGCGTGCCGTTGGCGACCCACTTCGACAGGCCCGGCACGGTGATCGGGTTGCTGTTGCCGGCATACACCAGCGAGCTGACGGTGCGGTTGCCGGTGAAGATCACGCCGAGGCCGTTGAGCGTCGGGCTGAGCAGGTTGAACGGCAGGTTCAAGGTGACCTGCGCGCCCTTCACGTAGCCGTGGCCGTCGTTGGTCGGGCCGGACACGGTGCCCAGCGTGGTGCCGAGCTGGGCCTGCTGCTCCGGGGTGAGGCCGAACGGCAGGAACGAGGCGAAGTCGTACAGGTAGGCCGCGTTCGGATTGATGTAGTCGCTCAGCTTGAGGTAGTAGCCCGACAGCGCGAAGTAGCCGCCGCCGCCGCTGCGGCAGAGGTCGGAGTTCTTCGCGTCGGTGGCGTTGCATTCGTAGCCGTTGCCGCCGGAGAAGTAGTGCTCGTAGCTGACGTTGTAGTTGTCGGCCATGGTCGGCTTGAGCTTGGCGTTGCCGCCGGAGGCGCTGAAGTAGGCCTGGTTCGGGTCGGTGCTGGTCAGGCGGGTGATATTGCCGCTCACGCCGAGGCTGGCGTTCATCTGGTCCATGCGCGGACGGGCCAGGGTGCGGGCGGCGCTGAGGCGCAGGTCGTCGTTGCTGCCGAAGCCGAAGATCAGGTTGGCGCTCGGCAGGACCTTGTTGTAGCTGGTGCTGCCCACCACCGGGATCAGCGTGATCGCGTTGCCGGTGATCGCGCTGCCCGGCGCCACGCGCTCGCCGACCGCACGCTGCGAGGTGTGCTGGCCCTGCACGCCGAAGTTGCCGCGCAGGCTGACATCGCCGAGGTAGGTGTCGAGGTTGAACTGGAAGTACGGGGTCAGCGTCTTCTCGCGCACCTTCCAGTTCGGCGGCATCGACAGCGACGAGCCGAAGGTTGGCACGCTGACCAGGGTGCCGCTGGCGAGCAGGCTGAACGGGTCGTAGCAGGTCTGCGCGCCCACGCCCATCCACGACAACGGGCTGCAGCTGGTGCCGGTGAACGGCGCGGTCAGCACGGCGCCGCCGCCGCTGATGGTGCCGCCGCCCAGGGTCAGGAAGCTCTGGTCGATGTGGTAGGTCTTGTCGCGCGTGCTGTGCGCCACGCCGAACTCCACGCTGGAGAACGGGCCGCTGGAGAAACTGCGCTCCACCGCCAGGTGCAGGTTGGCCAGGTAGTCCACCGTGTGCGGCGCGTTGATGAAGCCGGCCTGCACCACGTCGTTGCCGCCGCCCCAGCCCTGCGGGTCGGTCAGCACCATGCCGCTGCCGTAATCCAGCGAGGGGTTGACGTAGAACAGCCCGTCGTTGCGCTCGAAGAAGGCGAGGCTATCGCGCGCGCCGTTGTTCGCGCCGAAGGCGCTGCCGGAATAGCTCTCGAGGTTGACGTCGTCACGCGTGGCGCGCGAATAGTTCGCGTTGGCGTCGATCGACCAGTCCTCGTTGATGGTGAACTTGTTGTCCCAGTTGAAGTTGTAGACCCGCGCGCTGGTGCTGTTGTAGTCGTTGCGGATGACCGCCTTGACGCCGTCGTAGGTGCCGCTCTGCACGAAGTCGTTCTGCACGTTGCTGCCGGGCGCCAGCGTGGCGTTGCCCCAGAACAGCGGGAACTCCATGCCCTTGGCCTGCTGCACTTCCTTGAAGTTGTCGTAGGTGAGGTCGACGGTGCCGGTGTAATGGTCGTTGGGCTGCCACTGCACGGTGGCCAGCACGCCGCGGCGCTTCATCGAGTCGGAGATGCCGTAGTTCTTCGAACCGCCGATCACGGCATTGCCGTCGGCGTCGTCCGGGTAGCCCCACGGTGCCTGGTGCTGGATCTGCGCGGGGTTGGATTCGATGTCCACGCCCAGGGTGACGCCGATCGTGTGGTCGGCGAACTGGTTCACCCACACGCCGTTGAGGTTGTAGCCCTTGTCGCTGACGCCGCGGCCGTCGGAGAGCTGCGACATGCCGTCCCAGATGTAGTGCGCGTTCACTGCGGCCTCGGGCCCGCTCTTCTCCAGCGGGCGGATGGTGTGCATGTCCACCGTGCCGGTCAGGCCTTGGCCGATCAGGTTGGCCTGCGGGGTCAGGTGCACCACCACGTTGTCGAACCAGCTCGACGGGTACTGGTCGAACTGCACGTCGCGGTTGTTGGAGGTGGATACCTGCTGGCCGCCGTTGATCAGCGCGGTGGAGAAATCCGGGCCCAGGCCGTGGATGGTCAGCACCTGCGGGCGACCGCTGACGGTCTGCACGGCCAGGCCGGGCAGGCGGCCGAGCGTGTCGGCGATGCTGACGCCGGGCAGCTTGCCGATCTGTTCGGCCGACACGGCCTCGACGATGCTGCTGGCGTTGCGCTTGAGTGCGGTGGAGTTCTCGATGCTGCTGATGAAGCCGTTGACCTCGACGGTCTGCAGCTGCTTTGCGCTCTGCTTCGACGAGCGGCGCTGGCTCTTGTCCTTCTCCGGGCTGGCGTCGGTCGTGGCGCTGTTGGTGGTGTCCTGCGGCTGGCTGTCCTGCGCCGCGGCCGAGGGCGCGGCGAGCGGAGTGGCCGCCTGGGCGGGGATGAAGGCACACAGGCCGACCGACGCCAGTGCCAAGGCAAGCACGTTGTGTTTGAGTATCACCGTTGTCCCCTCCCGAAGGGTGCTGCAAGCTTTTTGATGATCGTGATGGTGGCCGGAATGTGGTCCCCGGCCCTGCCGGACACGCGGCGGCCCATTCCGTGATGCCGATGTTAGGACGGCTGCGTCGGGGCGAGCCGTTCATGCATACGTATTCATTCTGTTGCGCCGCGTCGCAAAGCAGCGTGTGGCGCAAAGGCGGTGCGCGGACAACGGGCTTCGCGCGGGTCGGCTCGCAGCGGCCGTGCCGGCGCGCGGATGCAGTGGTGGCGCGGCCTGCGGCGGTTCCGCCCGGTTCCCGTTTGGCCGTCCAAACGCCTGCGGCCTGCGCGATGCTGCGCAGCGGCAGCCGCCATCCATGAATACGTATGCACGATCGCGGCGGGTCGGGCTGCAGCCGCTAAGCTGCCTGCAAACCCCGGTCAGGCTCGCCACGCGGCGGGATCTGCGGCCGGGCGCAAACGGCACGGACACGCGAATGAGCAACACCCCGTGGTGGCGCGGCGCCATCATCTACCAGATCTATCCGCGCAGCTTCCTCGACACCGACGGTGACGGGGTGGGCGACCTGCCGGGCATCATCGAACGGCTCGACTACGTGGCCGGGCTGGGCGTGGACGCGATCTGGGTGGCGCCGTTCTTCAAGTCGCCGATGGCGGACTTCGGCTACGACATCGCCGACTACCGCGAGGTCGACCCGCTGTTCGGCACGCTGGCGGATTTCGACCGCCTGCTGGAGAAGGCGCACCGGCTCGGGCTGAAGGTGATGATCGACCAGGTGCTCAGCCATACCTCGGCCGAGCATGCGTGGTTCCGCGAAAGCCGGCAGAGCCGCGACAACCCGAAAGCCGACTGGTACGTGTGGGCCGACGCGCGGCCGGACGGCACGCCGCCGAACAACTGGCTGTCGCTGTTCGGCGGCAGCGCATGGCAGTGGGAGCCGCGCCGCGGCCAGTACTACCTGCACAACTTCCTCGCCTCGCAGCCGGACCTGAACTTCCATCACCCCGACGTGCGCGCGGCCACGCTGGACAACGTGCGCTTCTGGCTGGACAAGGGCGTGGACGGCGTGCGCCTGGACGCGATCAACTTCTGCTTCCACGACCGCCAGCTGCGCGACAACCCGCCCAAGCCGAGCGAGCAGCGCGTCGGCCGCGGCTTCAGCCCGGCCAACCCGTACGCGTTCCAGTACCACTACTACAACAACACGCAGCCGGAGAACCTGGGCTTTCTCGCCGAGCTGCGCACGCTGATGGACGGCTATGCGGACGTGGCCGCGCTGGGCGAGATCTCCTCGGAGGATTCGCTGGCCACCATGGCCGAGTACACCATGCATGGCCGCCTGCACATGGGTTACAGCTTCGAGCTGCTCACGGAGGATTTCAGCGCGGCGCACATCCGCGGCACGGTGCGCCAGCTGGAGGCGCAGATGACCGAAGGCTGGCCGTGCTGGGCCATCTCCAACCACGACGTGGAGCGCGTGCTCAGCCGCTGGGGCAACGGCGACGCCTCCGCGCAGCTGGCCAACCTGTTCACCGCGATGGTCTGCTCGCTGCGCGGCTCGGTGTGCATCTACCAGGGCGAAGAGCTGGGCCTGACCGAGGCCGACGTGCCGTACGAGTCGTTGCGCGACCCCTATGGCATCGCGTTCTGGCCGCAGTTCAAGGGCCGCGACGGTTGCCGCACGCCGATGCCGTGGAGCGACGACGACGCGCAGGCCGGCTTCAGCCATGGCATGCCGTGGCTGCCGGTGCCGGAGGAACACCGCGCCCGCGCGGTGGCGCAGCAGCAGGGTGATCCGCAGTCGGTGCTCAACGGTTTCCGCACCTTCATGCGCTGGCGCCAGGCCCACCCGGCGCTGCGCTGGGGCGACATCGAATTCCTGGACACGCCCGAGCCGGTGCTGGCCTTCCTGCGCCGGCTGCGGGACGACACCGTGCTGGTGGTGTTCAACCTCGGCGCCACGGCCACGGAGCTGGCCTTGCCTCCCCTGCCCGGGGCGGCGACCGCGCTCGACGGCCATGGCCTGCAGGCCGGCACGATGCGGGACGGCAAGCTGCACCTGCCCGGCCACGGCGCCTGGTTCGCGCGCCTTTCCGCACCCGACCACGGGTAGGAGCCCGCTCGCGGGCGATGCGCCTGCGGCGGGAATCACGAAAGCATCGCCCGCGAGCGGGCTCCTGGGCGAAGGGCGGACACGACGACGCCGCGCCGGTGGCCGGCGCGGCGTCGTGTGGTGCGCTTACTTGCGCTGGTCGGCCGTCGCCTCGCGTGCGGCGCGGAACTCCGAATCCTTGCTCCAGCCCGGCCACTGGTCCGAGTTCGCCAGCTGGCTGCCGACGGTGTAGAGCAGTTGCAGGTCGCGCGCCATGCCGGTGAACGGCCAGCTCGCCTGCCACTCGTCGGAGGGCTGGTGGTAGTGCTTGGCGGTGTATTCCTTGCCCGCCGCTTCGCCCGCCTTCAGCCCGCCGTCGATGCGGTCTTCGCCCGAGCCGAACGACACCGCCGGCACGCCGCGCTTGGCGAAGGAGAAGTGGTCGGAGCGGAAGAAGTAGCCCGCTTCCGGGTGCGAGTCCGGGGTGTAGACCATGCCGAACTTCTTCGCCGTCGTGACCAGGTCGTCGAGCAGGCCGAGCTTGGCGTTGCCGGAGATGGTGAAGTCGCGGGTGGGGCCGTGCGGGTCGAGCGCGTCCATGTTGATCACGCCGGCGGTGGTGGCCAGCGGGTACAGCGGGTGGCTGGCGTAGTACTCCGAGCCGAGCAGGCCCTTTTCCTCGGCGGTGACATTGAGGAACACCACGCTGCGCTCCGGCTGCGGCGCGTGCGCGAAGGCGCGGCCCATCTCGATCAGCGCCGCGGTGCCGGTGGCGTTGTCCACCGCGCCGTTGTAGATGCGGTCGCCGGTGGCGTCGGGCAGGCCGATGCCCAGGTGGTCCCAGTGCGCGCTGTAGATCACCGTCTGGTCGGGATGCTTGCTGCCGATCACGCGCCCGACGATGTTGTGCGAGGTGATCACGCTCTTGTCGACCTTGAAACTGGCCGAGAGGCTTTCGTCCTTCAGCGGGATCGGCTTGAACGCGCGTGTCTGCGCCAGCTTCTTGGCGCTGTCGAAATCCAGCCCCGCGTGCTTGAACAGCTGCACCGCGAGGTCGCGCTGGATCCAGCCTTCGAGCCGCGGGTGCGAGTCGCCCGGCTTGTCGCGCACGATGTCGAACATGGTGTTGGTGTTGGAGTTCTTCACCGTGGCCCAGCCGTAGGAGGCCGGCGCGGTCTCGTGGATCACCAGCAGGCCCAGCGCACCCTGGCGCGCGGCCTCTTCGTACTTGTAGGTCCAGCGGCCGTAGTAGGTCATGGCCTTGCCGCCGAAGTCGCCCTTGCCGGTTTCGAAATCCGGGTCGTTGACCAGCACCACCGCGATCTTGCCGTGCAGGTCGACGCCCTTGAAGTCG
Organism: Rhodanobacter sp.; assembly: GCA_049650465.1. GTDB lineage: Bacteria > Pseudomonadota > Gammaproteobacteria > Xanthomonadales > Rhodanobacteraceae > Rhodanobacter. The sequence goes on from JBASAF010000029.1 coordinate 191,783, forward strand.
TCCCAGTCGCGCTCCGGCGCCTTCACGCCGTAACCGACGAAGACCAGCGGCGCATGGCTGATGTCGACCGAACTGGCGCCGTCCATCGGCGCGCGGATGGCGATCTGCTCGCCCTGGGTGAGCGGCTCGGTCTTGTCGCTGAGGGTCAGGCTGAGTTCGGGCTTGCCGATGATCTCCGTGCGCAGCAGCGGCACCGCCTGCGTCCACAGCCGCTTGCCGTCCTTGAGGTCGCCGCCCGGTTGCAGGCCGGCGGCCTTCATCTGTTCGACCACGTAGTCGATGGTGCGCGTCTCCGCCGGCGTGGCCGGGCCGCGGCCCTCGAAGGCATCCGAGGACAGCGTCTTGACCTCGTCGGAGAGGCGCTGCGTGCTGAAGGTGGGGACATCGGCGGCCTGTGCTGCGGCACAGGCGCCGATGACGAGCGCGGAAAGGAGCAATCGCTTCACGGGCAATCCGTCACATGGGGAAGGGAATCCCGATACTAGTCAACTCGCCGGTACCGGTCCATTTCCCCGCGTCCATTTCCCGCGGCCCGTGCCGCGCGGGCGCTATTCGATGCCGATCACCTTGCCGGTGTGCGCATCGATGCGCAGCTTGACCTTCTTGCCTGCCGGGTTGTCGGCCTTGGCTTTCCAGATGCCCTCGTCGAAATCCACGTCGTGCACGTCGGTGTAGCCCTGGGTGGACAGCGCCGCTTCCACGTCGTGCCTGCTCAGGTTGGAGACTGCCGTGTCGGGATAGATCTCCCCGGTGCTGGCGTCGATGCGCACGTCCAGGTCGTTGCCGTCGGCGCTGTCCGCCTCGGCCTTCCACATGCCGTCCTTGAACTTCAGGTCATGCACGTCGGTGTAGCCCTGGGCGGTGAGCCGGGCGCGGACCTGCGCTTCGGTCATGGCCTGTTGCGCGATCGCGACCTGGAAGGCACCCAGCGACAGCAGGCCGATGCCCGCGGCAAGGGCCAGGGAGGGGAACGTCGGTTTCATGGCGCACCTCGATGCTTGCGGAAAGCCCCGAGTCTTGGGCGCCGGGCGAAAACATCCGGTGAACGCGGGCGTGAATCCCCGCCAACGGTTCAGCAAGGTGATCGGCCATGCCGCAAACGCGACGCCGCCGCCCGGTGTGAGCCGGACGGCGGCGCGCGGGTGGATCAGACGGTGTCGATCAGTCCGGGTCGATCGACCCGGGTCGACACCCGCGCATCAGAGCGCGGCGTCCTTCAGCTTCTTCAGCGGACGCACCTTGACCTTCACCGTGGCGGGCTTGGCCGCAAACACCTGCTCCTCGCCGGTGAACGGGTTCTTGCCCTTGCGCTTCGGCTTGGCCGGCACCTTGACGGCGTTGATCTTGAACAGGCCGGGCAGGGTGAACTGGCCCACGCCCTTCTTGTGCACCGAAGCGAGCACGGCCGACTCCAGGCCGGCGAGCACGGCCTTGACCGTCTTCGCGTCGACGTTGGCCTGGGCGGCGACGTGGGCGATCAGCCCGGACTTCGACAGGGTCTCGCCGATCGGCTTGACCGGCGCGGCGGACTTGGCGGCGGCAGGCTTCTTGGCAGCCTTGGCGGGAGCTTTCTTGGCAGTGGTTTTGGTAGCCATTAGTTGATCTCGATAGTAGGAAACCCCGGCTTTCTGGGCTCGGAGGCCTTGCGGCCCGCACAATGTAGCGAAAATTTAGGGGTTTGACGCAACTGTGGCGCCTCAAGCGCGAATTTTTTTCGCGGTGTGGCAGGCGCGGCGGCGCGCAGGTGCGCGGCGGCAGTTCGTCCACGCCCGCTGCACGCGGCACCGGTATGCTCCCCGCTCGCTTGTCTGCCGGCTTGTTGCCATGATGAAAACCTCCGTTTCCCGTTGGCTCCCCGGCCGGATCACGCGCGATCGCGCGAGTGGCGGGCGAGGCTCGCGGTGGTCGTGGCGGGCGATGATCGCGCTGCTCGCGCTGGCGCCCGTGGCGTGGGCCGCGACGGCTGCGGCGCCGGTCACCCTGCGCTTTTCCGGCACCGCGCCGGGTAGTGCGCTGCCCGAGGGCTGGAAGGCCTATGCGATGTCGCGGCATCGTCCGATCGCGCGCATGGCGATCGTGCGCGACGGCGGCGACAGCGTGTTCGACATCGACGCCAACCACGCCGCCGGCGCCATCGCCCATGCACTGGACCTGCCCGCCGCCAGCACGCTGACCTGGCGCTGGAAAGTCGACCGCAGCGTGGCGGCGGCGGACATGTCCAGGAAGCAGGGCGACGATTTCGCCGCGCGCGTCTACGTGTTCTTCGACGTGCCGCGCTCCAGTCTCTCGTGGCTGCAACGCATGAAACTGAAACTGGCCAGCCGCACGCTCGGCCACGCCATGCCCACGGCGGCCCTGTGCTACGTGTGGGACAACCGCCACCCGATCGGCACCATCGCGCCCAGTCCGTTTTCGCCCCTGATGCGCACCATCGTCCTGCAGAGCGGCAACGCCCGCGCCGGCACCTGGCAAATGCAGCACCGCGATCTCGCCGCCGACTACCTGGCCGCGTTCGGCCGCCCGGCACCGCGCATCACCGGCATCGCGCTCTCCGCCGATACCGACAACACCGGCGGCCACGTACAGGCCTGGTTCGGCGACGTGACGCTCACGCCCGCCGCGTCGAAACCCAAGCCGTAGGGCGGGCACCGCCCGCCGGCCGCTTCGCGGCATGACGATGGCGGGCCGTGCCCGCCCTACGATTTCGGCTTGGCCAGACGGCGCGGCTTGGCTTGCGCGGCGACGATCAGTTCCTGCAGGTAGGCGATGCCTTCCTCCTCGGGGAAGAAGGCGACCACGTCGGCCACGCTGAGTCCGTAACGTTTGCGCAGGGCAAGGAACTCCTCGCGGGCCTGCGCCAGACGCTGCTCGGCAGCGGCTTTCTTGCCGAGCGGCCTGGACGGGGCGGGCGACTGGGTCTTGCGTTCGAGTTGGGCGAGTTCTTCCTGGAACTGGCGGAAGTCGTACTTCGAGGCGGTCATCGGGTCACTGTTCGGGGCGGGGGCCGCGCATTTTCGCATGGCCGCCGCGCCGGCGGCTCGCGTCCTCAGGCGGCGCTGCGGGCGCCCCAGTTCGTGCCGGCGGAACGGCCGCGGTGACGTGCCGCGGCATACGCCCGGGAAAAACGCGCGGCGCAGCTGTCGTCCTTCGTCACCTCCGCCGGGGCTGTGGCGACGCTCGGTGCGGGTTCGCCAGCAGCGGCGGGCGCGGGCTGCGACGGGCCGGAGCAGGCATGCTGCAGGGCTTGCCGCAAGGCCTGCTCGCCGGCCTGCCCGGTCAGCGCCATGCGGCACGCCGCGTGGCGCAGCAGGAAATGGATCGCCAGCTCTTCCGGCGAATTCGGCGCGGTGCGATCGATGACTTCTTCCATGGCTGCTTCTCGATGACGGAACCGGGTTGGTTCACTGAAAGCAGCAGCAGAAACCATGCCAAACGAGAACTGCGTCACAAGACCGGGCCCCGCCGGCGGCGTCTTCCCGCCGTCGACCCGCTGCAGTTGCACAGCCAGGCGAAAAACGAAAAGGGCCTGCATCGCTGCAAGCCCTGGGAATTCGATGGTGGCCGGGGACGGAATCGAACCGCCGACACGGGGATTTTCAATCCCCTGCTCTACCAACTGAGCTACCCGGCCGGGAACCTGGCGATCAAGCACAACCGGGTGGGTTGCCGTTGACGCGTGGAGCCGTGCATTAGACCGAAAGTGCGCCGGATCGTCAAGATGCCGAAGGCGGCGGGGTGAAGCCGGCGGCCTGGTCGACCTCGCCGCCGAACAGGAATTTCTCCATCTGCTCGCCGAGGTACTGGCGCGATTTCGCGTCGAGCGGGTTGAGCCGGTATTCGTTGATCAGGGTGGTCTGGTGGGCCAGCCATTGCTGCCACGCGGGCTTGGAGATCTCGGCGTAGATGCGCTGGCCGAGCGGGCCGGGCCAGGGCGCGAAGTCGAGCCCTTCGGCATCGATGTGGAGTTTGCTGCAATGGATGGTGCGGCTCATCGGTCGTTCCTGTGCGCCCGCGCGAACGGCGCGCGGTACGGCGGGGCAGTGTGCGATGCGCGCGGGCCGGCGTCGCTGATCTGCGGCAAGCGCAGTGGCCGACGCGGCGCATTCGCGACGAAGGCGCATTATCGGCGATGGACGCGGGCTTGTCGCCGGGGCCCGGCTGGCCCCGGCGCTGGATGCCTGCGCTCAGGCGGCCTGCTTGCCGTTGGCGGAGGCGAACACCTGGTCGGCCCACTGCGTGGCGCCGAGGTAGATCGAGGCCATGCTCATGATGCGCTGGGGCGTGGCCATGCCGCTGGTCATTTCGCCGGCTTCCCAGGCGATGATCTGCTTGAGCAGCGCACCGTAGGGACCGCTGCGGTCGGTCAGCGCCTCGCTCACTTCCGGCACCAGCCGCAGGTGGCTGAGCAGGAAATCCATCGGCGCGCACATCAGCGTGTCCAGCAGAGAGAACAGGCCCACGGTGAAGGCGGTTTCCGGCGAGATGGAGGAGTTGCCGGCGGCGAGCTTCTCGCACATGTGCGCGCGGATCAGCGCCGCGCGCAGCAGTTCGGGCGGGTGGTCGTCCATGCTGCACAGGGACATGGTCTCGATCCAGTTGCGCATGCGCGTGACGCCGAAGAAGATCGCCGCCTGCTGCACCGACTTCAACTGGCGCGGCAGGGCGAAATAGGCGGAGTTCACGCAGCTCAGCAGCTTGTAGCTGAGCACGGCGTCGTCACGGATGATGTTGCCCAGCTCCACCGGGCCGGGGTTCTTTTCCTGCAGCGCGCCCATCAGGCGCAGGATGCTCATGCGGTTGGCGGTGAGCACCGGCACGGCGACGGGCTGCGGGATCAGCAGGAAGCGTCCCTGGACCGCCTGCACCTGCAGCTCCAGGCAGTGTTCGTAGGTGGGGTGGTCGTTGACCTGGCCGATCACCACGCGGATGCCGCGGGCGAACAGGTAGTCCGAGCGCTGCTTGAGCGCTTCGGGCGCGAGCCGGCTGGCGTCCAGCCGCACGAGTTGCACGATCTGCAGCAGCGCCTGCAGCTGGCGGCTGCTTTCCGGGTCGGTGTCGCCGGCTTCCAGCAGCAGCTGGCAACCACGTTCGGCCATCTGCTGCAGGCGCTTCATCAGCGCCGGGTCGTCGGCCACCGAAGGCTGCAGTACCACGCCCAGGCGCGGCTGGTGCAGCAGCACGTCGGAATCCTCCGGCAGCAGTTCGGCCGGCAGGTTGAGGAAGGCGCGGTTGCCGCGCACCAGGCGGGTCAGCGCACCGTCGGTGATGGTGGAGAGCACGCTGCGCAGCAGGTTCTCCTCGTCGCCGGGCTCGCGGTGGAACACGATCTCGTAGGCGAACAGGTTGCGTTCGCGATCGAGCATCGGCGTGCGCAGCACCGGCAGCGGCGTGGCCAGCGGGACGTGGGAGGGATTGTGCTGCTCGGCAGCGCTGGCGTGTTTCGGAGAGGCGACGGGGGAGGCGTGGAGGTTGCTCATGTCGGTCATCGCGTCGGTGCGAGGCCAGCCAGCGGCTGCCGCGCGGTCAGTGGGGGAGTCGCCTGCGGGGACAGGTGGCAGCGGGTTGAAAGGGGGTGGTCATGCGGCGGCCAGCGATTTGGAGCGGAGGCTGCCATGCAGTTCGCCGCTGCTGCCGTAGAGTTCGCGCTCGCCGGCATGGCCGGTGAGGATGGCCAGCGCCTGGCGCAGCTGGGCCAGCCGCTGGTTCACCAGGCTGCCGTTGCGCTGGTTGAGCGCGTGGCAGCGGCGCAGTACCTCGAGCACGTGCGCCCAGCGCGATTCGCGCATGGCGTCGCCGACCGGCTGCTGGCGCTGCAGCAGCTGGCGCTCGGCGTCGAGCTGCTCCAGTTGCTGCATGAGTGCCTGCTTGCGGTTGCCGGCCGCGTCCAGCGCCTCGGCGTCGGCGCCGTCGAGCGCGGCACGCTCGGCTTCCAGCGTCGACTGCAGTTCGTCGGCACGCTGCTGCATCTCGTCCAGAACGGACGCGAGCGCATCGTTCAGTTCGTGCTGCAGCGGCTGCCTCATGCCTTGTCCGTGCCGCCGAGTTGCTGATCCATCGCCAGCAGGCGTTCGGCGATCTTGCCGGCGTCGATCTTGTAGCTGCCGTCGGCGATGGCCTGGCGTACCTGCTCGACCCGCTTGGCGTCGATCGGCGAGGCGTCGCCCAGGCGCGCGGCCTCCTGCAGCGCCCGCGCCGAATCGGTCAGCTGGACCTGGTCGGTGCGGTGTGGCGCGGCGGCCGAAGCCTCCGGCGCGGCAGCCGCATGGGTCGAGCTGCCGTTGCCCGTGCCGCTGCCGGCCTGCGGCAGCTTCGGCAAACCGTTGTTGGTAATCGTCGTGTTCATGGAACCCATCCCGCTGGAGTGTGCCCTGTGACTGTTTGATCGGCCGCTGTCCGGAAAACTTTAGCAGTCCGTCGAAAAATCGACCGGGCCGGGACTGCCGCTCGCGCCGTGGTGCAAGTGCCTGATTTTCATGGATCGAATGAGAGGTGTCGGTTTCATGGCAGGGCCACCACCACGCCCGGCGCGCGGACCATCGCGTCGATCACCCGTCCCGATGCCGCGTTGCGCACGCGCAGGCGGGCGCCGTTGTCGCCGCTGCCCAGCGCCACGCCCTCGGCACGCACCTGGATGCCTTCGAGCTGCGCCAGCACCTGCACGTGGTCGCCCGCGCGCACCATGCGCCGGCCGCCCAGGCTGCCCGGGCTGAGCACGGTGCCGCGCGCCACCGCGCGCGCGAGGGTGCGGCCGGCGACCTGGTCGAGGTTGTCGAGGTAGCCGTAGCCGAGGCGGGTCACGTCGCGTTCCTCGACGTGCACGTCGGCGGCGCCGATGCCGTCGCCGCGCAGCAGGGCGCGGCTGCTCACCAGCACCTGGCGGAACACCTGCAGGCGGACCGGCACGCGCACGGTCCAGCCGCCGGGTTGCGGGCATTGCACCGGCACGGTCATGCGCGAGCGCGGCTGCGCCTGGTCGGAAACGAGCGCGCGCAGCGGTTCGGTGCAGGCATCCAGTTGCAGGCGCAGATCCAGGGGTTCGGTGTTCGCCACCACGCGGCTGCCGGGTCGGCCGTAGTGGTCGCGCATGGCCTGCTCCGCGGTCGCGCGCACGCTGTCGAGCGACTGCGTCGCTGCGGCGTGCGCCGTGGCGCTGCCCAGCAGGCCGAACAGTGCGACGACGGCGATGGTGGCGCGCAGGGTCATGCGTCGGCCAGCAAGGCGTCGAGCTGGGCGAGCAGGGCGTCCTGGCCTGCCTCGAGTTCGCGCGCGACGGCGCTGGCCTGGTCGAGCTGGCCGGCGCCGAGCAGGGCGATGAAGCGGTGGCCCTGCTCGCCCAGTTCCGTGCCGGCGTCGCCGAGCGCGGTGCCGTTGCTGGTGCCCTGGCGCAGTCGGGCCAGCCGCTGCACGCCGCTCACCAGCGCGTGGGTGTCGAACCAGCGCCGGTCCAGCGCGGCCGGTTCGAGCAGGGCCAGGCTCATGGCCTGGCGCAGGTTCATGGCCGCTTCGCGCACGGTCAGGCTGAGGCTGGCCGGGTCGTTGCCGCTTTCGCCTTCCAGCCAGTCCAGGCCCAGGCGATGCGCCAGCAGGGCGGCGCGATGGAGCGATTCGGATTGCCGCCGCGCTTCGCTGCTGCGGCGCTGCGAGGCACCCAGCGCGGCCTGCGCGGTGGTGGCGCGGGCGTGCTGCGCGTCATGCCCCTGCTGCAGCTTGGCGACGCGCTCGGTGGCGGTGCGCAAGGTGGCGCTGCCTTCGCCCAGCAGGTGGCTGGACCGGCTCACCCCGACCTGGGCGCGCTTGAGCTGCTGCAGGCCGTGGTTGACGTCGCCGTCGAGCTGCAGCGAGAAATCGCCGATGGAGACGGTGACCGTCTCGATCTCGGTGGTGGTCAGGGCCGTCTTCTCGGCGAGCTGCTTGACCTCGTCGGCGACCACCGCGAAGCCGCGACCGGCCTCGCCGGCGCGGGCGGCCTCGATGGCGGCGTTCAACGCCACCAGGTTGGTCTGGTGCGCGATCTCCTGCACCGTGCCGGTCAGCTTGCGGATCTGCGCGACCTGTTCGGCCAGCTTGCTCTGGTTGCGGTTCATCGCGCTGAGCGCGCTGCGCAGCAGGCGCAGCTGGCCATCCAGCTCGCTGACGCCCTCGGCGCCGACGGTGCCGGCCTGGCTGGCCTGCTCCAGGTCGGCGGCCAGTTGCTGCAGGGCCGTCGAGATCCCGGCGCTGCCATCCGTCAAGCGATCGACGCTGGCGCGGCTTTCGGCGGCGGCCTGGTCCAGCGCGGTCTGCTCGCGCGCCAGTTGCTGCGCGGCGCCGAGCACCAGGCCTTGCTGTTCCATGGTCTGCAGCGCCACCGCCGACGGCGGCCGGCTGGCGGCGCGTGCGAGCAGGGGCGCCAGTACCGCGGCGGTGCGCGGGTGGCGGCGCCGCAACGCGGCGACCGCCGCCTCGTCACCCTTGGCGGCAGCCTCGACCAGGGCGGCAATGTGCTGTTTGAGGAGAAAGCTCATGGTGCTGGCGTCGACTCGCAAAGTGGTGGCGAAGGGATTGGAATGGCTGCTGCATCGGCCAAGGCCGTCGAAGCTTGAGCAAGCAATCCGCGTGCCAGTGGGTGCGGCGCAGGGTTCTCCCGCCGTCATTCCGGCGAAAGCCGGGATGACGGCCGGTTCAGGCCTTCCTAAAGACCGGATGCGCCCGGCCGATAGCGCAGCAGACGGCCGCGTGGCGGCCCGCTTGCCGAGGGAGGCCGCATGGCCGGCACATTGCTGGAGAAAGTGGAGCAACACACGCGACTGGCCGGGCACAACCGGGTGGCGATGCTGCTGTTCCGGCTGGGCGATGAGCAGCTGTTCGGCATCAACGTGTTCAAGGTGCGCGAGGTGCTGCGCCGCCCGCCGATGGAGCGCCTGCACGGCGTGCACCAGTTGATCGCGGGCAGCTGCGACTACCGCGGGCAGACCATCCCGGTGATCGACCTCGCCGCCGCGCTGGGCTACGCGCCGCTGCGTGAGGTGGAGTCCGCGCACCTGATGGTGACCGAGTTCAACCGCTCCGTGCAGGGCTTCCTGGTGGCCGACCTGCAGCGCATGGTGCATTGCGCGGGCGACGCGATGGCGGCGCCGGCCAGCGCGCTGGGCTTCGGTTCGCGGGTGAACGCGGTGACCCGGGTCGACGGCGCGCTGCTGGCGGTGGTGGACGTGGAACACGTGCTGGCCAGCATCGACGCGCCGCCGGCCGAACTGTCGGCCAGCCTGCAACGCGAGGCCTCCCATCGCTCGCTGGCCTCGCGGCGGGTGATGGTGGTGGACGATTCGGGCATCGCGCGGCGGCGGCTGGTCAACGTGTTCAGGCAGCTGGGTACCGATTGCGTGGTGGCGAAGGACGGGCGCGAGGCGCTGGAGCGGCTGCTGGAGCTGGCCGCGGGCGATCCGGCCCAGGCGATCGAGCTGGTGGTGTCGGACATCGAGATGCCGCGGCTGGATGGCTACGCGCTGACCCGCGCGATCCGCGAGGCGCCGAGCCTGCGCCGCATGAAGGTGCTGTTGCACAGCTCGCTCAGCGGCATCTTCAACGAGGGCATGGTGAAGGAGGTCAAGGCGGATCGCTTCGTGGCCAAGTTCCATCCCGACCAATTGGTGGAGGCGGTGATGGACCTGCTGCCCGAAGCCGTCGCCGCGCCGTCGGCGGCGACCGGCTGACGCCGGGCCCGCGCCGCCGGGCCCGCGTCAACAAACCGTCTTTCGCCGCGGCATCCGCCTGACGGCGCCGCGCGACGTGCGCGGAATTTGAGCTGCCACAAGGCTTTCCGGGCCGTGGCATGCAATTTGCCTTTCGCTTCCGTGCAGCAGTGCATGCGGAGCGAAACGATGAACCCGTCCACCCCCAATCTGTTCGGCATCCATACCCGGGCGCTCGACCTGTGGCAGCGCCGTACCGAGGTGCTGGCCAACAACCTGGCCAACGCCGACACGCCCGGATACCTGGCGCGCGACGTGGATTTCCGCAAGGCGCTGGCCACCGCCAGCGGCGCGGGCAACGGCGTGGCGCTGGAAACCGACGCGTTGGGCCAGATCGGCGGCGCCGGCCGCAGCGCCGAGGCGCTCGCCTGGCGCGTGCCCACCCAGCCCAGCATGGACGGCAACACCGTCGATGCGCAGGTGGAGCAGGCCGCGTTCGCCGCCAACGGCGTGCACTACCAGGCCAGCCTGTCCTTCATCACCGCGCAGATCCGCATGTTGCGGATGGCGATCAACGGAGGCCAGGGCTGATGTCGATGTTCTCCATCTTCAACGTGGCCGGCTCCGGCATGGCCGCGCAGTCGACCCGCCTCAACACGGTGGCCAGCAACCTGGCCAACGCCGACAGCGTGGCCAGTTCGCCGGAAGCCGCCTACCGCTCGCGCGAGCCGCTGTTCGCCACCATCCGCAGCCAGCAGGGCGCCGGCGACGCGGGCGCGACCGGCGAAGGCGTGCAGGTGCTCGGCGTCACCGAAAGCCAGGCGGCGATCCCCAGCCGCTACGAACCGGGCAACCCGCTGGCCGATGCCGACGGCTACGTCTACGCCAGCAACGTCAACCCGGTCGACGAGCTGGTCAACATGATCTCGGCCTCGCGCTCGTACCAGAACAACGTCGAGGTGATGAACTCGGCGCGCCAGCTGCTGCAGAAAACGCTGGACCTCGGCAAGTGAGGCGCGCCCCGATGCACACCCATCCACAGCACACGAGGAGCCGCGCATGAGCGACATGGCGATCGGCAATACCTCCAGCGCGGCGAAAGCGGCCGGCCTGGGCAAGGAGAAAACGCTGGGCCAGGCCGATTTCCTGAGCCTGCTGGTGCAGCAGATGCGCAACCAGGACCCGACCAAGCCGATGGATTCCTCGCAGATGGTCAGCCAGCTGGCGCAGATCAGCCAGGTCTCCGCCACGCAGGCCTTGCAGGCCTCGTTCGACGACCTCGGCAAGTCGCTGCAGGGCAACCAGATCCTGCAGGCGAGCGGGATGCTCGGCCGCGACGTGGTGGTGCCTTCGGAGGCCGGCACGCTGGCCGCCGACGGCATGGACGGCGCGGTCAACGTGCCGCAGGACGGCGGCCAGGTGTTCGTCAAGATCACCGACGCCAGCGGCACGGTGGTGCGCACGCTCGACCTGGGCAAGCCCTCGCCGGGGCTGGTGCGCTTCCACTGGGACGGCGTGGGCGACAACGGCGAGGCGCTGGCGCCCGGCGCATACGGGCTGGCCGCGCAGTCGGGCAACACCGCCGTGGCGACCTACGTCAGCGGCAAGGTCACCGGCGTGGGCATGACCGGCAGCGACGGCACCTATCTGGACGTGGACGGTTTTGGCGGGGTCCTGCTGAGTCAGGTCGCACAGATCAACTGACGGCCCTGATGGGGCCGCAACCGAACGAGGAAATGCTCCGATGGCATTCAACATTGCACTCAGCGGTCTGAACGCCGCCTCGAAAGATCTCGAGGTCACGGCCAACAACATCGCCAACACCGGCACCACCGGTTTCAAGGGCTCGCGCGCGCAGTTCGCCGAGCTGTTCAGCGCGGCCGGCCCCAACCTGAGCTCCAGCCAGGTCGGCAGCGGCGTGCGGCTCACCAACGTCGCCCAGCAGTTCACCGCCGGCAGCGTGGAGACCACCAACAACAGCCTGGATTTCGCCCTGAGCGGCGACGGCTTCTTCACCATCCGCGACGGCAAGGGCTATTCCTACACCCGCGCCGGCGCGTTCCAGAAAGACCAGAACGGCTACGTGCAGAACGCCAACGGCCAGCGCCTGCAGGTGTTCCCGCCGGTGGCCGGCGGCGGCTTCGACACCAGCACCATGACCGACCTGCAGCTGTTCACCGCGCAGAACGCGGCCAAGGCGACCAGTTCGGTGCAGATGGCCTTGAACCTGCCTTCCGACGCCGCGGCGCCGGCCACGGCCTTCGATCCGCTGAACGACCCGGCCAGCTACAACCAGGCCACGCCGTTCACCGCCTACGACTCGCTCGGCGCCACCCACAACGGCGTGGTGTATTTCGTCAAGGACGCGGCGGCCAACGTGTGGAACGCCAACCTGTACATCGACGGCACCGCCGTGGGCACGCCGCAGACGCTGACCTTCGGCAGCAACGGCGGCCTGGTGGCGCCGGCCAACGGCCTGCTCAACTTCCCCGCCGCGGCGGTGAGCCCCGGCGCCGACCCGATGCAGCTGACCCTGGACATGACCAAGGCCACGCAGTTCGGCAACGCCTACGCGGCCAGCGCGATCAACCAGGACGGCTACCCCACCGGCATCCTGTCCAGCATCGACGTGTCGCGTGAAGGCGTGGTGCAGGCGAAGTATTCCAACGGCCAGAGCACCGCGCTGGGCCAGCTGGCGATCGCCCAGTTCTCCAACGAGCAGGGCCTGCGCCAGCTGGACAACACCAACTGGGCGGCCTCCTACGACTCCGGCACGCCAGTGATGGGCGCGGCCGGCAACGGCACCTTCGGCAGCGTGCAGGCCGGCGCGCTGGAGGCCTCCAACACCGCCGACCTCACCGCGCAGCTGGTGAACATGATCAAGGCGCAGCGCAACTACCAGGCGAACGCGCAGGTGATCTCCACCGACAACCAGCTGACCCAGACCATCATCAACATTCGCAATTGAGGGAATGGGGAATAGGGAATGGGGAATCGGAAGAGCGGATCACCGCACCTTGCCTGCTCCTCGTTCTCTGCTGACCACACCCGGGAATCCACATGGACAGATCGCTTTACGTCGCCATGACCGGCGCCACGCAGATGATGCGGGCGCAGTCCGAGGTGGCGCACAACCTCGCCAATGCCGACACGGTCGGCTTCAAGGCACAGCTGTCGGCGTTCCAGCCGCTGGTCGTGCAGGGCCCCGGCATGGCCACGCGCATCAATGGCGTGGCGCACGGGCTGGGCGTGGACCTGCGCGCGGGCAGCCAGATGGAAACCGGGCGCGAACTCGACGTGGCGGTGCAGGGCAGCGGCTGGATCGCGGTGCAGGGCGCCGACGGCAGCGAGGGCTATACCCGCGCCGGCGAACTGCGGCTCACGCCGGACGGCCTGCTCACCGATGCGCGCGGCAACCTGGTGCTGGGCGAGGGCGGCCCGATCAGCGTGCCGCAGAGCAGCCAGATGAGCATCGGCGCCGACGGCACCGTGTCGGTGGTGCCGATGGGCCAGTCGCCGGAGACCATCGCCGCGGTGGGCCGGATCAAGCTGGTCAACCCGCCGGTCGACCAGCTCGCGCTGGGCAGCGACGGCCTGATGCACCTGGCCGACGGGTCCACCGCGCCGTCGGACCCGGGGGTGACGCTGAAATCCGGGGTGCTGGAGTCGAGCAACGTGGATCCCTCGCAGACCCTGGTGCAGATGATCCAGCTGTCGCGCCAGTACGAGCTGCAGATCCGCTCGATCAAGAGCGCCGACGAGAACGCGCAGGCCGCGTCGCGCCTGTTGCAGATGACCTGACCGAGAGAGCCGGGATTGGGGATACGGGATACGGGATTCGGCAGAGCGAAAGCGCCAGCTGCGGCTTCCACGAATCCCGAATCCCGAATCCCTCGCATAGACATCCAGACGGAGTCCAACGACATGTTTTCATCCCTGTGGGTAGCCAAGACCGGCCTCGATGCGCAGCAGACGCGCATGGACGTGATCTCGAACAACCTCGCCAACGCCAACACCACCGGCTACAAGAGCGCGCGCGCCGCGTTCCAGGACCTGGTCTACCAGAACCTGCGCCAGCCCGGCGGGCAGACCACCGAGCAGACGCAGTCTCCCTCGGGCCTGATGCTGGGCACCGGCGTGCGCGTGGTCGGCAGCGAGAAGCTGTTCACCCAGGGCAACATCGAACAGACAGGCAATTCGCTGGACGTGGCCGTGCAGGGCCGCGGCTTCCTGCAGGTGACCATGCCCGACGGCACCATTGCCTACACCCGCGACGGCTCGCTGCACATGGACCAGAACGGGCAGATCGTCACCGCCAACGGCTACGCGCTCGACCCGGCGCTGAGCGTGCCGGCCAACGCGCAGAGCATCACCATCGGCAGCGACGGCACGGTCAGCGTGAGCCTGCCCGGCCAGGCCGCGACCCAGCAGATCGGCACCGTGCAGCTGGCCGATTTCATCAACCCGGCGGGCCTGCAGCCGAACGGCGACAACCTTTATCTGGAGACCGCCTCCAGCGGCTCGCCGCAGATCGGCCAGCCCGGCCTGAACGGCCTGGGCACGCTGGAGCAGGGCGCGCTCGAATCCTCCAACGTCAACGTGGTGGAGCAGATGGTCAACATGATCGAGACCCAGCGCACCTACGAGATGAACTCCAAGGCGGTGTCGGCGGCCGACTCGATGCTGCAGTTCCTCACCAACAAGACCTGAGGCGCGACGTGATGCTTGCCTGCCGTTTCCCCCTTGCCGTGTGCGCGCTGGCCCTGCTGGCCGGCTGCGCCAGCGGCCCTTCCGCCCGCGACGACGCACAGTGGGCGCCGACCCTGCCGCCCGCGCCGCAGGTTGCCGCGGCGCCGGCCGACGGTTCGATCTACCACGACCAGCAGAACATGGAGCTGTTCGCCGACCCGCGCGCGCACCGCGTGGGCGACATCCTCACCGTGGCCCTGGTGGAGAGCACCCAGGCCAGCAAGAAGGCCACCACCACCACCAGCAAGACCGACAAGGCCAAGCTCGCCTCGCCCACCGTGCTCGGGCATGCGCTGGCGGTCGGCGGCAAGGTCGCCGACATCGGCCTGGACGGCGAGCGCAGTTTCGACGGCGCCGGCTCCAGCAGCCAGAGCAACCAGCTCACCGGGCAGATCACCGTCACCGTGGCGCAGCGCCTCTCCAACGGCAACCTGATCGTGCGCGGCGAGAAGTGGCTGACCATCAACCAGGGCCAGGAGCTGGTGCGCATCGCCGGCATCGTGCGCCCGCAGGACATCGGCCAGGACAACGTGGTGCCGTCCACCCGCGTGGCCGACGCGCGCATCAGCTACACCGGCCGCGGCACCCTCGCCGACGCCAACACGCGCGGCTGGCTGTCGCGCTTCTTCAATTCCAAGTGGATGCCGTTCTGATGAACACGCTGGCACGCCCCTTCGCAGGAGCCCGCTCGCGGGCGATGCCGCTGCTCTTGCGAATCCCGAATCCCGAATCCCGAATCCCGAATCCCGGTGGAAGAGCATCGCCCGCGAGCGGGCTCCTGCGGGTGATCGTGTTCATCCTTGGGGTTCTGGCCATCGCACCGGTCCACGCCGACAAGATCCGCGACCTGGTGCAGGTGCAGGGCGTGCGCAGCAATCAGCTGATCGGCTACGGCCTGGTGGTGGGCCTGGACGGCTCGGGCGACCAGACCACGCAGGCGCCGTTCACCACGCAGAGCCTGGAGAACATGCTGCAGCAGTTCGGCATCACCGTGCCGGCCAATGCGCGTCCGCAGCTGAAGAACGCCGCGGCGGTGATGGTGACGGCCGACCTGCCGCCGTTCGCCAAGCCCGGCCAGACCATCGACGTCACCGTCGCCTCGATCGGCAACGCCAAGAGCATCCGCGGCGGCCAGCTGCTGATGGCGCCGCTGCGTGGCGCGGACGGTAACGTCTACGCCGTGGCGCAGGGCAGCGTGGTGGTCGGCGGCATCAGTGCGCAGGGCAAGAGCGGCTCCAGCGTGCAGGTGAACATCTCCGCCAGCGGACGCATTCCCAACGGCGCCTCGGTCGAACGCGTGGTGGCCTCCTCGTTCGCCGGCGGCGGCGACCTGATGCTGAACCTCAACACGGCGGACTTCACCACCGCCACGCGCATCGCCACGGCGATCAACCAGGCCTACGGCACCGGCACCGCGCAGCCGGTGGACGGCGGCACCGTGTCGGTGCGCGGCCCGCAGGACCCGGCGCAGAAAGTGGCCTGGCTGGGCGCGATCCAGAACCTCGACGTGCAGCCGGGCGATGCGCCGGCGCGGATCATCGTCAACTCGCGCACCGGCACCGTGGTGATCGGTTCGGACGTGCGCGTGACCGCCGCGGCGGTGGCCCACGGCGCGATCCAGGTGACCATCGGCGAGCAGCCGCAGGTCAGTCAGCCGGCGCCGTTCAGCCAGGGCCAGACGGCGATCGTGCCGTCCAGCAGCGTAAAGGTCAGCGAGGAAGGCGCGCACATGTTCAAGTTCGGCCCGGGCGTGAGCCTGGACGCCATCGTGCGCGCAGTGAACCAGGTGGGCGCCACGCCAAGCGACCTGATCTCGATCCTGCAGGCACTGAAGCAGGCCGGCGCGCTGCATGCCGACCTGGTGGTGATCTGAGCGAGGTGATGTGATGACGCCGCTGAATCCCGCCTCGCCCGCACTGGACACCTGGACCGAACTGTCCGGCTTCCAGCAGTTGCGTGCGCAGGCGCGCAGCGACGGCGGCAAGAGCGCGCTGCCGGCGGTGGCCAAGCAGTTCGAGGCGATCTTCACCCAGATGATGCTCAAGTCCATGCGCGAGGCGAATGCCGGCATGGGCAGCGATCTTGCCGGCAGCGAGCAGGTCGACACCTATCGCCAGCTGTTCGACCAGCAGCTTTCGCTGAGCCTGGCCAATGGCAGGAACGGCCTCGGCATCGCGAAGATGCTGGTGCGCCAGCTCGGCGGCAAGGAGACACCGGCGGCCGCTGCGGGCCCCGCGCAGCCGTTCGCGGTGCCGGTCGCCGACGTGCGCAATGCCCATGTGCGCGCGCTGCTGCAACTGGGCAACGACCCCGCTGCTGGCGACGATGCGACGAGTGCACTCGGCATGCCGTCGACTGCCGACGACAGTTCGCCGTGGCAGCGCGTGCTCGACCGCATGGGCCGTGGCGCGATGGACGTGGCCGACACCGCGGCCCGATTGCTGCCCGGCGGCGACCCCGTCAACTTCGTGCGTGCGCTCGCGCCGCACGCGGCCGAGGCGGCGAAGAAGCTGGGCGTGTCGGTGCGCGCGCTGCTGGCGCAGGCCGCGCTGGAAACCGGCTGGGGCAAGCACCTGCCCCGGGGCGGCGACGGCAGCAGCAGCAACAATCTGTTCGGCATCAAGGCCGGCCGCAGCTGGGACGGCGACAAGGTCAGCGTGCCCACGCTGGAGTACGAGAACGGCGTGGCCGTGCGCAAGCGCGACGCGTTCCGCGCCTACGACTCGCCGGCCGATTCGTTCGCCGACTACGCCCGCCTGATCGCCGACAGCCCGCGCTACGAACAGGCGCTGGGCCAGGGCGAGAACATCGCCGCCTTCGCCCGCGGGCTGGTGCACGGTGGCTATGCCACCGACCCGGCTTATGTGGCCAAGATCACCGCGATCGCCAACAGCGCGCAGATGCGCGAGGCGTTGGCGAGCCTGCGTGCAGATGGCGGCGCCGAATGAACGCGCACCCCTCGCCGCGGCTGGTTCCCGCGTTGATTCAAGAGATTGAGCCGGCCGCCGTTACCGTCACTACGTACCGCGCGATTCCGGCGGTGCCCCCGTTGTCGAGGATTTCCCACCATGGCTGACATGCTTTCGACCGGCGTGTCCGGGCTGCTTGCTTCGCAGATCGGGCTCAGCACGGTCAGCCACAACGTGGCGAACGTGAACACCGACGGCTACAGCCGCCAGGTGGTGTCGTTCGGTGCGCGGCTGCCCGAGGGGCAGGCGGGGTATTACATCGGCACCGGCGTCAACACGGTGGCGGTGCAGCGTGCGTACAGCGAGTTCCTCAACAGCTCGCTATGGTCGGCCAGCTCGGGCCAGGGCCGGGCCAGCACCATGGCCAGCCTCACCAGCCAGCTCAACAACCAGCTGGCCGGCAGCAGCAATCTTCAGACCTCGCTGGACAGCTTCTACGGCGCGGTGCAGGACATGGCCAACGCGCCCTCCGATGCCGCCTCGCGCCAGGTGCTGCTGGCCCGCGCCGGTGGGCTGGCGACCACCTTCCGCGCGCTGTCCGGCCAGTTCAGCCAGCTCTCCGGGCAGATCCAGCAGCAGATCCGCGACACCGTGGACGCGATCAACGTCGACACGCAGTCGATCGCCAAGCTCAACGAGAAGATCCGCTCGTTCTCCTCCACCGAAGGCATGCCGCCGGCCGACCTGCTCGACCAGCGCGACGCGCTGGTCAAGAAGCTGGCCGGCGAGGTGGGCATCAGCGTGGTGCCGCAGAACGACAACACCATCAGCGTGTTCGCCGGCAACGGCCAGGCCCTGGTCACCGGCACCGAGTCGCATGCGCTGGGCACCGCGGCCAATGTCTACGACGCCACCCGGGTGGAAGTGGTGGGCGCCGGCGGCGGCAACGTGATCAGCGGCCGCATCGGCGGCGGCGCGCTCGGCGCGCTGCTGGATTTCCGCAGCAACGTGCTCGACCCGGCGCAGATCCAGCTCGGCCGCGCGGCGCAGGCGATGGCCAGCGCGTTCAACGCGCAGCATGCGCAGGGCGTGGATCTGCATGGCGACGTCGGCGGCCAGTTCTTCAGCGCCGCCGGACCGACGGTGCAGGGGGCCTCGACCAATGCCGGCAGCGGCACCGTCGCGGCCAGCATCACCGACCTCGGCGCGCTGCCGGCCAAGGAGTACGTGCTGAGTTTCGACGGCACGGCCTGGAGCATGCGCGACACCAGCGGCAATGCCGTGGCGCTCGGCGGCAGCGGCACCAGCACGGACCCGTTCACCGCCGCGGGCCTGAGCCTGGTGGTCGGCGGCAGCGCCAGTGCCGGCGACAGCTTCCGCGTGCAGCCCAGCCGCGATGCCGCGGCCAGCTTCGGCGTGGTCGTCGACCAGCCCGACAAGATCGCCGCGGCCGCCCCGTTCGTGGTCGCCGCCGGCAATGCCAACGCGAGCAGCACCACGGCACGAGCGAGCATCGCCGACGGCAGCGACCCGGCGCTGTTCAACGCCGCGTCGATCGTGTTCAGCTCGCCCACCAGCTACAGCATCGACGGCGGCCCGGCGCAGACCTTCACCGCCGGCCAGCCGATCGTGCACAACGGCTGGAGCATGCAGCTCGACGGCGCGCCGCAGGCCGGCGACAGCTTCAGCCTCAAGGCCAACAGCAACGCCCAGGGCGACAACGCCAACGCGCTGATGCTGGGCAAGGTCGCCAACCTCGGCGTGCTCGACGGCGGCGTCACCAGCACCGGCCGCGCCTACAGCCAGCTGGTCGGCCAGGTCGGCAGCGCCGGCGCGCTGGCCAAGGACGAGCTGACCACGCAGACCGCGGTGTACAACCAGGCGATGGGTGCGCAGCAGAGCGTCTCCGGCGTGAACCTGGACGAGGAGGCCGCCAACCTGGTGCGCTACCAGCAGGCCTACCAGGCTTCGGCGCAGATCATCAGCACGGCCAACAGCATTTTCAACGCGCTGCTCGGCGCGGTTCGGAGTTAAGGCCATGCGCGTCTCCACCAGCTGGATCCAGCAGCAGTCCGTCGGCAGCATGATGAACCGGCAGAGCGACCTGTCGGACCTCAACACGCAGCTCAGCACCGGCAAGCGCATAAACCAGCCCTCCGACGATCCGGTCGGCGCCGCGCGCGCGCTGGACATGTCGCACCTGATCGCCGACTCGGCGCAGTACCAGCGCAACATCACCTCGGCCAACGCGCGGCTGGGCCTGGAAGACCAGACCCTGTCCAACACCGGCAACGTGCTGCAGCGCGTGCGCACCTTGCTGCTGCAGGCGGCCAACGGCAGCCAGACCGACGGCAGCCGCGGCGACATCGCCGCCGAGCTGTCGCAGCTGCGCGGCCAGTTGCTGGGCCAGGCCAACAGCACCGACGGCCAGGGCGAATACATCTTCGCCGGCAACCGCACCGGCACGCAGCCGTTCGTCTCGGGCGACTCGGTCAGCTACCTGGGCGACGCCGGCCAACGCATGGTCGCCGCCGGCCCGGGCCTGCAGGTGGCCACCGGCGATGCCGGCAGCGCGGTGTTCATGGACATCCCCACCGGCAACGGCACCTTCGCGGTGAGCGCCGCGACGACCAACACCGGCTCGATGGTGGCCGGCGCCAGCAGCGTCAGCGATCCGTCGGCCAACCCGTCGGCGTGGGACGGCGGCGCCTACAGCATCGTGTTCACCGCGGCCGACACGTACGAAGTGCGCGATGCCGGCGGCGCCGTGCAGGGCAGCGGCAGCTACGATCCGGCCAAGGGCGGCAGCGTCACCTTCCGCGGCGCGCAGGTCGCGTTCAGCGGCACGCCCGATGCCGGCGACAGCTTTGCGCTGGGCGCCTCGGGCAAGCAGGACGTGTTCACCACGCTGGACAACATCATCAAGACGCTGCGCACGCCCAACGGCGGCGACGCGGCGATGCAGAACGCGATCAACACGCAGTTCGCGAACCTCGACCAGGCGCTGGACTCCATCACGCGCACGCGCGGCCTGGTCGGCGCGCGCATGAACGCGCTGGATCAGCAGGGCGCGCTCAACGACGACCTCACCTTGCAGTACAAGACGTCGCTGTCCGACGTGCAGGATCTGAACTACTACGACGCGATCAGCCAGCTCGGTGCGCAGACCACTGCGCTGCAGGCCGCGCAGCAGACGTTCACGAAAATCCAGGGTTCAAAATTGTTCGACTATTTGCGTTGACAAGGCTCAAGTTTTGGTGTGACGGGTCGAAACAGTACACAAGGCGGATGCATTCAATGGTGAATCCCCGCCGGATTGTCTGAGCCGGCCATTGTCGGCATACCAACTCGATTCGGAGAATTCCCATGGTCATGAGCGTCAACACCAACATCAGCTCGCTGAATGCCCAGAAAAACCTGGCTGCCTCGCAGAGCAAGCTGGCCACCGCCATCGAGCGCCTGTCCTCGGGCATGCGCATCAACAGCGCCAAGGACGATGCCGCCGGCCTCGCCATCTCGACCCGCTTCACCACCCAGATCAACGGCCTGAACCAGGCTGTCAGCAATGCCAACGACGGCATCTCGCTGGCGCAGACCACCGAGTCGGCGCTGAACGAGGTGACCAACAACATGCAGCGCATCCGTACGCTGGCCGTGCAGTCCGCCAACGCCACCAACTCCGACTCCGACCGCGCCGCGTTGGACGCCGAAGTGCAGCAGCGCCTGGCCGAGATCACCCGCATCGCCACGCAGACCACGTTCAACGGTCGCCATGTGCTGGACGGCAGCTTCGGCTCGGCCGCGTTCCAGATCGGCGCCAACGTTGGCGAGACGATTTCCGTGAACCTCAGCCAGGGCGTCAAGACCAGCCAGATCGGCCAGGTCGCCACGGCCAGCAGCACCGCGGCGTTCTCCACCGGCGTGAAGATCGACGGCGATCTCACCATCAACCTGGCTGACGGCGGCGGTGCCGGCGTGGCCACCACCGCGACCGTCGCCAAGGGCACGTACACCTCGGTCGACTCGCTGGCCAAGGCGATCAACGCCGCTGCCGTGAAGGCGGGTGGCTCGGGCGACGTGGCGAGCGTGGACTCGGTCACCGGCAACCTGGTCCTTGCCAATGGCACCACTGGCGGCGCGGTGACCTTCACCGGTGCCAAGGCCGCTGCCGGCGAGATCGGCACCGCTGCCCTGGCGGTCGGCACCGTCGCCGGTTCGGCCGACGCGGTGGGTGACATCATCTTGGCCGACGGCGGCCTCACGCTGCAGGCGGGCGACGGCGCGGCCGTGAAGATCGATGCCGGCACCTACCATGGCGTGCAGGAACTGGCCGACGCGATCAACTCCAAGGGCATCAACGGCGTGCATGCGTCCGTGGACGCCGACAACAAGCTGCAGATCGTGTCGCAGGAAACCCTGACGATCGGCGGCAGCGCCCCGACGGCGGCCAAGTTGACCGCTGGCCTGAACGCCCTCAGCGGCGACCTGAGCACGGTCAACATCAAGGACGTGGCAGGCGCGAACGACACCATCAGCCGCATCGACGCGGCGCTGTCCTCGGTCAGCGCGATGCGCAGCGACCTGGGTGCGGTGCAGAACCGCTTCACCTCCACCATCGCCAACCTGCAGACCATCTCGCAGAACCTGTCTGCCTCGCGCAGCCAGATCCAGGATGCGGACTTCGCGGCCGAGACGGCCAACATGTCCAGCGCCAACATCCTGCAGCAGGCCGGTGTCTCGGTGCTGGCGCAGGCCAACGCCACCACGCAGAGCGTGCTGAAGCTCCTGCAGTAACGGCTTGACCCGAAACGGCCGCGGACAGTCCGCGGCCGTTTCCCCCATTACAGGAATCGATGTCCATGGCTATCACGGTAGGCTCCACCACACCCACCACGGGTTTGCTGACCTCCATGGGCGTGGGTTCCGGACTCGATGTCGCCACCCTGGTCGACAAGCTGGTGGCCGCCAAGAAGGCGCCGCAGCAGAACCAGATCACCAGCCAGTCGGACCTGGCCAACACCCAGCTCTCGGGCCTGGGCCAGGTCGGCGCGGCGCTTTCCGCGTTGCAATCGGCCATGGCGCCGCTCACCGACGGCAGCGCGTTCACCGCGCGCACGGTGACCAGCGGCGACACCGACGTGCTCAGCGCCAGCGCCACGGGCAATCCGGTCAGCGGCAGCTACCACGTGGTGGTGAGCCAGTTGGCCACCTCGCTGAAAGCCACCTCCGGCGCATATGCCGACAGCAACGCCAAGGTCGGCACCGGCACCCTGACCTTCACCGTCGACGGCCAGTCGATGAGCCTGGAGCTGGACGACACCAACAACTCGCTGGCGCAGGTGCGCGACGCGATCAACAAGGCCAATGACAACCCGGGCGTCAGCGCCACCATCGTCACCGGTACCGATGGCGCCCACCTGGTGCTGAGCGGCACCCGCACCGGGGCGGACAACGGCTTCGTGGTGACCAGCGACGGCGGCGACGGCGGCCTGGCCGCCCTGCATTACGACGCCGCGGCCAGCAGCGGCAATGCGCTCAGCGTGGTCACCGCCGCGCAGGACGCGCAGTACACCATCGACGGTCTGGCCGGGCACAGCGCCGGCAACACCATCAGCGGCGGCGTCGACGGGCTCAGCTTCACCCTGGCCAAGGCGGGCGAAAGCACCGTCACCGTCACCAACGATTCCTCCAAGGCCGCCAGTGCGCTGAAGAACCTGGTCAACACCTACAACAGCTTCGTGGGGATCTACCAGAACCTCACCCGCTACGATCCGGTCAGCGAGACGGCCGGCGCCATGATCGGCGACGCCACCATCAACGGCATCAACAGCACGTTGTCGCGACTGGTCGGTGGTGTCGCCAACGGCGTCTCGCTGTCGGCGCTGGGCATTTCGCTGCAGGTGGACGGCACGCTGAAGCTGGACAACGACCAGCTGACCAAGGCGATGGGCGACGGCGGCAAGCTCGCCAGCCAGCTGTTCGGCGGCGACACCGGCCTGGCCGCGCAATTGAACGGCCAGCTCGACCAGTGGGTGGGCAGCAACGGCACGCTGGCCGGCCGCACCGAGAGCATCAGCCTGCAGCTGAAGGGGCTGAAGGACCAGCAGGCCACGCTGGACAGCCGCATGGCCGACCTCACCGCGCGCTACCAGGCGCAGTTCACCGCGCTGGACACGCTGATGAGCAAGCTCAACAGCACCAGCAGCTATCTGCAGCAGCAGTTCGACGCGCTGAACAACACCAACAAGAAGTAGGCAGTTCGCCCCAGGGGGCCAGGAGACGATCATGGGATTCGGTTACGGCGCAGGCGCCTACCAGCAGGTTCGTTCGCACGGCGGCGTGGAGTCGGCCGACAAGCACGGCCTGATTACGCTGCTGATGGATGGCGCGCTGGAGCGCCTGGTCAAGGCGCGTGCGCACATGATGCGCGGCGAGACCGGGCCCAAGGGCGAAACCATCAGCCGCTGCATCGAGATCATCGGCGGCCTGCGCGATGCGCTCGACCGCAAGGCCGACCCGACCCTGGTCGACCGCCTCGACTCGCTCTACGAGTACATGAGCCGCCGCCTGCTGCAGGCCAACCTGCGCGACGACGCCGGCATCATCGACGAGGTCAGCCGCCTGATGCAGCAGGTGCGCGACAGCTGGGTGCAGATCGCCCCGGCCCCGGCCGGCCGCGTGGCGGGCGCGTAAGTGTCGCCGTCGCCCGCTGCCGCCACCTCGGCGCTGACCAGCGCGCTGGTCATCACCCGCGCGATGCTTGCCGCCGCCCGCCAGGAAGACTGGCAGCAGCTGCTGCAGCTGGAAGAGGCACGTGCGCCGCTGGTGCATCGCCAGCACGGCAGCGACGTGGTCAGCCAGGCCCAGCTGGGCCAGATCCTCGCCTACGACCGCCAGTTGCAGGCCCTGCTGGGCCAGGCGCGCGACGCGGTCGCCCGCCAGTGGCAGCAGGAGCGCGGCCGCGCCCGCGCCATCGCGGCGTACGCGCAGCCCTGAACCCCCGCATTTGCAGGAGCGCACCCTGTGCGCGATGCCTTTCGTCAAGCCGGCGAAGGCATCGCGCACAGGGCGCGCTCCTGCGGATGCGCGTTGGCGTGCACGGGTGGGCCTCGACCGGAATGACGAGGTGATGACGCCGGCGATACCGGGTCGGCGTTGCCCTAAGATGGAGCGGGAACGGCGACTTCGGCCGACGGGGAGGGCTGCATGATGGGTAACTCCGGATGGAACGAGTTCGAGCAGCGGGTCAGCATCGAGGAGCTGCTGCACGTGGCGGTGGAGCCGCTGGTCTGGCCGCTGCCGCAGGCCCGGGCGCAGGCCCTGGCCGAAAGCAACGGCAATGCCCTCGCTGCCATCGCCGCCCTGGAAGAGCGCCGCGTGGAGTCGGCCGACGACGACAATCCGCTGATGCTGGAAATCCGCCGCATGGATGCCAAGCTCACCGCGCTGGTGGAGATCGTCGATCGCCTGCTGGTGCCGGCAGACACCCTGCCGGCACGGCACCTGGTGCGCTTCAACGCGCGCGGCGCGGTGCTCGGCGCGGAGCTGCCGTTGCCCGGCGACGCGGTGCTGCTCAGCCTGCGTTTCGACCACTGCCGCAGCCTGCCGCTGGAGCTGCCCGCGCTGCGCGAAATGCCATTAGACGATGGTCGAACCTTCGTGCGTTTTCCCACGGTGAACGAGGCGCTGGGTGACGCAATTGAGCGCCTCGTTTTTCGCCATCACCGACGCAAAGTGGCAGAAGCGCGCCAACTGCCCGGGTGAACCCGGGCCCGGCGACCGGTCGTGCCAGCGACGCCGCCGTCGACTCATGTGACCCAGTTCGCAGATCGGCAAGCTCGTGTGTCGGAAATCTCCTGCAGCACTCGCAGCGGGGCCAGCACAAATGTTGGTGCTGGATAACGCCCGGTTATGGAAACGTTTTCGGCGTTCCGTGCCGCGTCAGTGAGTTACGGCACTCAGCTCGATCGTGCAGAGGAATTTTCACGCCGCCGGCTTCCGGCGTGCGTCATTTTGTCGGCACGAGCGCGCCGGAAACTGGCCTCCTTGTTGCAACCGGTTCATCAGCCCGGCGACGAATCGCTGGCGGTGACGAAAAATGGCTATGCCGGAAGTTGGTCAGCCAACGATGCAGTACGGAGAGAGAGATGCAGCAGTTCGATTTTCTGGTGATTGAATCCGATGCGGCGCGAGTCAATGCGGTGATGTCGGCGCTCCACTTCCTTGGTTACCACCCGCAGCACGGCGCGCAATGCGCGCACACCGACGAATCTTCCCATGCGTGGCGCGCGGTCTACGTCGGCGGCATCGACGACGTGGCCGAGGCCGAGCGGCAGTTTGCCCTGCTCGGCGCCAGCGCCGCCCACATCCCCGTGTTGCTGGCCGAGGATTCGCCCTGGGCGCAGCGCCTGGGTGCGGCCAAGTCGCCGTTCGCCGGCCGCGTGGCCACGCTGTCGTTCCCGCTCAGCTACGAGAAGCTCACCGAGGCGATGCGCAACGTGTACGCGCGATTGCTCGGCGGCCGCTCCGGCGGGCTGCGTTTTGTCGGCGACTCCGCGCCGATGGTGCGCGTCAATGGCCTGATCCGCCAGGTCGCGCCGTTCGATTCCAACGTGCTGGTGCTGGGCGAATCGGGCACCGGCAAGGAGATGGTGGCCCGCGCCATCCACGAGAACTCGCCGCGCCGCGACAAGCCGTTCGTGGCGATCAACTGCGGTGCGATCCCGCCGGAGCTGCTGGAAAGCGAACTGTTCGGCCACGAGAAGGGCGCCTTCACCGGCGCGATCAGCGCCCGCAAGGGCCGCTTCGAGATGGCCGAGGGCGGCACCCTGTTCCTCGACGAGATCGGCGACATGAGCCTGCCGATGCAGGTGAAGCTGCTGCGCGTGCTGCAGGAGCGCGCCTACGAGCGCGTCGGCGGCAACAAGACGTTGCACTGCGACGTGCGCATCATCGCCGCCACCCACCGCAACCTGGAGCAGGCGATCGCCGAGGACCGCTTCCGCGAGGATCTCTACTACCGCCTCAGCGTGTTCCCGCTGGAGCTGCCCTCGCTGCGCGAGCGGCTGGACGACCTGCCCGCGCTGATCGCCGAGTTCAACCTGCGCGGCACCCGCCGTGGCCTGGGCGTGGTGCGCTTCAGCAGCGGCGCGATGCAGTCGCTGCGCGCCTACCCGTGGCCGGGCAACGTGCGCGAGCTGTCCAACCTGGTCGAGCGCATGGCGATCCTGTTCCCGCACGGCGAGGTGCGCAGCAGCGACCTGCCGGCGAAGTACCGCGGCGCCGCGGCCACCGCCGACGTGCCCGGCGCCGCCCTGCTGGCGATGATGGGCGAGGACCACGCGATCGCCGGTATCGCGCTGCAGCCGGCGGCCGATTCCGAGCGCCTGCTGCCGGAGGAGGGCCTGGACCTGAAGGATCACCTGGCCGACATCGAGGTCGGCCTGATCCGCCAGGCACTCGACGCCACCGGCGGCGTGGTGGCCCATGCCGCGCGCCTGCTGCGCATGCAGCGCACCACCCTGGTGGAGAAGCTGCGCAAGTACGGCCTGCAGAACAGCATGGCCGCTTGAGGGCCGGGATTGGGGATTTGGGATTCGGGATTCGTCAAAGG
This sequence comes from Rhodanobacter sp., assembly GCA_049650465.1. Classification (GTDB taxonomy): domain Bacteria; phylum Pseudomonadota; class Gammaproteobacteria; order Xanthomonadales; family Rhodanobacteraceae; genus Rhodanobacter. Next base: position 218,725 of record JBASAF010000029.1, read on the forward strand.
CCGGGAATCGGGAATCGGGATTCGGGATTCGCAAGAGCGGCACGTGGCGGCTCTGCTTTTCCGAATCCCGAATCCCAAATCCCAAATCCCAAATCCCGAATCCCGAATCCCGGCAACAACTGGCACGCCTCCTGCAACCACCCCCAAGAAACCCGCCACGCGTCGGGAATACGTCATGAGGACGCACCGCGATGAGCACAATCGACGTCAACAACCTGCTGTCCCAGATGCGCCAGATGACGGCGCAGGTGCGCGCGCCGCAGGCGGTGGCCAAGGCCGCGCCGGTGGCGGGGCAGGCCGATTTCTCGACGCTGCTGAAGGAGTCGGTGTCGGCGGTCGGACGCAACCAGATGGAAGCGGGCCGCATGGCCGCCAGCTTCGAGCGCGGTGATCCGGGCGCGGACCTGGGCCGCACCATGATCGCGGTGCAGAAGGCCGATCTGTCGCTGCGCACGATGGTCGAGGTGCGCAACAAGATGGTCGATGCCTACAAGGAAATCATGAACATGCCGGTCTGATGCCGGCGCCCGTTCCCCACCCACGCCTGACCCCACACGAGCAACACCATGGCTGACAACGCCATCGCGGCGCGCGACGACGACGCGGCGCGACCGGATCCCCTCAAGCAGATCGTCCGCAGCCCGGCGGCGCGCCAGGCGCTGCTGCTGGTGGCGATCGCCGCTGCCGTGGCGCTGGGCGTGGCGGTGGTGCTGTGGTCGCGTGGTCCGAACTACGGCCTGCTCTACGCCGGGCTGGACCAGAAGGACGCCGCCGCGGTGGCGCAGGAACTGCAGGCGGCCAACACGCCGTTCCAGTTGAGCGCGGACGGCTCCTCGATCATGGCGCCGGCCGCCGACCTGGCCGGCCTGCGCCTGAAGCTGGCCAGCAAGGGCCTGCCGCGCGGCAGCGCCACCAGCAGCGTGATGCCCGCGTCCGATTCGCCGTTCGGCATGAGCGACCTGGCCGAGCGCACCCGCTACCAGCAACTGCTGGAATCCGATCTCAGCGCCACCATCGGCGGCCTGCAGTCGGTGCGCGCGGCGCGCGTGCACCTGGCGATGGCCAAGCCGTCGGCGTTCATCCGCGACAACCGCGAAGCCAGCGCCTCGGTGCTGGTCACGCTCTACCCCGGCCGCCAGCTCGACGCCGGCCAGGTCGCCGCGATCGTGCACCTGGTCGCCTCCAGCGTGCCCGGGCTCGATGCGCGGCAGGTCTCGGTGGTCGATCAGCAGGGTCAGTTGCTGACCACCGACCCGAACAGCCCGGCCGCCGTCGGCGACGACCGCCTGCGCATGGCCACGCGCATCGAGAACACCTACGCGCAGCGCATCGAGGAGCTGCTCACGCCGCTGGTCGGACCCGGCCGCGTGCGCGCGCAGGTCTACGCGGATCTCGACTTCAGCAAATCCGAGAAAGCCACCGAGACCTACGGCCACGACCATCCGGCGCTGCGCAGCGAGCAGACCAGCAGCGAACGGCGCGGCGGCGGTACCGCGGGCGGCGGCATCCCCGGCGCGCTGAGCAACCAGCCGCCCAGCCTGGTGGCGCAGCCCACCGCGGCCAACCCCGACGCCGGCAAGGCGAACCCGTCCACCGCCGCGTCCAGCGCCAGCGTCGCGACCGGCGACGTGTCCAGCAGCGCCACGCGCAATTTCGAACTCGACCGCACCATCAGCCACGTCAGCGACCCGGCCGGACGACTGGCCCGGCTCACCGTCGCGGTGGTGCTGGACAACAAGCTGGACACCCGGCTGGCCGACAAGGGCCCGGCCAAGGCCGGCAGCGCCGCCGCCGCGGCTTCCGCCGGCGTGCCCTTCACCGCGCAGGAACTGGAGCGGCTCACCGAGCTGACCAAGAACGCGGTGGGCTTCGACGCCGCGCGCGGCGACAGCGTCAGCGTGGTGAACCAGCCGTTCCAGCGGCCGGTGGCGCCCGAGGCGTTGCCCGAGCCGCCGCTGTGGGAGCGCCCCGGCGCGATGGACCTGATCAAGCAGGGCATCGGCGTGCTGATCGCCTTGCTGGTGGCGTTCGGCCTGCTGCGCCCGCTGCTGCGCGGCGTGACCCGCGGCAGTTCGAACGCGAGGGCGCTGCCCGCGCCGAAACCGCAGATCTCGGTGCGCGTGGCCGACGAGCCGGAGGCCGACGACCAGCCGGCCCGCCTCGCCGGCGTCGCGCCCGCGCTCGAGTACGAACAACGCATCGGCCAGGCTCGCCGCCTGGTCGGCGAAAACTCCAGGCAAGTGGCGCAGGTCGTGAGGAACTGGGTAAGCGAAGATGGCAACTAACCAACATGACGCGCCGATCACCGGTGCCCAGCGTGCGGCGATCCTGCTGCTGACCCTGGGCGAGCAGGACGCCGCCGAGGTGCTCAAGCACCTCAGCGCCCGCGACGTGCAGACCATCGGCACCGCGATGGCCGCGCTGACCAGCGTCAGCCGCGAACACGTGACCAAGGCGCTGGACAAGCTCGACGAGGACATCGGGCGGCAGACCTCGCTCGGTGTGGGCACCGAGGAATACATCCGCAAGATCCTGGTCAACGCGCTGGGCGAGACCAAGGCCGGCGGCCTGATCGACCGCATCCTGCTCGGGCGCTCCAGCAAGGGCCTGGAGTCGCTGAAGTGGATGGAGAGCCGCGCGATCGCCGAGATGATCAACCAGGAGCATCCGCAGATCATCGCGCTGGTGCTGGCGCACCTGGAGCCGGACCAGGCCGCCGAGGTGATCGGCTACCTGCCGCCGCGCGTGCGTTCCGATGCGGTGATGCGCATCGCCACGCTGGATGGCGTGCAGCCGCATGCGCTGAACGAGCTGGATGAAATCATGGAGCGCCAGTTCTCCGGCGGCTCCAAGAAGCTCAAGTCCGCCAGCGTCGGCGGGCTCAAGGCGGCGGCCGACATCCTCAACGCGATGGAAGGCAGCCGCGAGACCGAGCTGATGTCGGCCATCCGCAGCCAGGACGAAGCGCTGGGCGAGAAGATCGAAGACCTGATGTTCGTGTTCGAGGACCTGGTGGAGCTGGACGACCGCGGCATGCAGGTGCTGCTGCGCGAAGTGCCGTCGGCCACGCTGATCACGGCGTTGAAGGGCGCCGAGCCGGAGATCCGCGAAAAGATCTTCGCCAACATGTCCAAGCGCGCCGCCGACATGATGCGCGACGACCTCGAGGTGAAGGGGCCGGTGCGATTGAGCGAAGTCGACGCGGCGCAGAAGGAAGTGCTGGGCATCGCCCGCAAGCTGTCCGACGCGGGCCAGCTCAGCCTTGCCGCCGGCGGGGATGAGTTCGTCTGATGGTCGCCGTGTTCCACAGCGCGACCCAGGATTTCCGGCGCTGGGAATTGCCGGAGGTGGGCAACGACCACCCGCATCGTCGCGCAACCGATCCGCCCGCCCCGCAACCGACCGTGCGCGAGCTGGAGGCGCTGCATCAGCAGGCGCGCGGCGAAGGCTTTGCCGCCGGTCACGCCGAGGGCCTGGCCGCGGGCCAGCAGCAGGTGCGCGAGCAGCTGGCCCGGCTTGCCGCGCTGTGCGACGCCGTCGCCCGTCCGCTGCAGTCGCTCGACGAACAGGTCGAGAAGGAACTGGCACGGCTGGCCACCGTGATCGCCCGCCGGGTGATCGTGCGGGAACTGCAGCTCTCCCCCGAGCTGATCGCGCGAGCCGTGCGCGAGGCCGCCACCGCGCTGCCCGCCGCCACGCGCGAACTGCGCGTGCACGTGCACCCGGACGACCTGGCCTTGCTGCGCGACCTCGGCGCGGTCGAAAGCCATTGGCAACTGCTCGCCGATCCCGCCCTGGCGCGCGGCGACTGCCGCCTGGAAAGCGAGCGCTCGCGGCTGGATGCGCGGGTGGATGCGCGCCTGGCCGCGGTGGTCGATGCCGTGCTCGGCGACGACGCCGAAGGTGAGGTAGCCGCGGCCGGGGAGGGCGAAGCATGAGCCCCATGTCGCGTCACAGCCTGCACACCCCGCGAAACCGCTGCACCCCATACGACGCAAAAACCTCCCCACCGTCGTTCCATCGAAAGCTGGAACCCAGTGCCTTCGGTGCATCGAGGAGGCGCTGGATCCCGGCTTTCGCCGGGATGACGGCGAAATTTCGTCGCCATCCAACCTGCGCGTGCTCTCTCGCTCCTCACTTCTCATCACTCACTCCTCACTCTTGGCCCCATGACGCCTGACTCCGCCATCGCCGCCCGCCGCCAGGCGTGGCAGCAGAAGCTGGCGCGCCGGCGCGGTCTTGCCGAAACCGCGCGCACGCTGGTGGTCGAGGGCAGCCTGCGCCGGGTGGTCGGCCTCACCCTGGAGGCGGAGGGTTGCGAGGCCGCGCTGGGCGCGCGCTGCCTGGTCGACACCGCCGACGGCGCCACGCTGGATACCGAGGTGGTCGGCTTCGCTGACGAGCGCCTGCTGCTGATGCCGGTGGGCGACATGCACGGCGTGCTGCCCAATGCGCGCGTGCGACCGTGCGCGCGAACCGGCGGCCTGCCGGTGGGCGCCGGCCTGCTCGGCCGCGTGATCGGCGCCGACGGCTTGCCGCTGGACGGCGCCGGCCCGCTGGACAACGGCGAGCATGCCGCGCTCAAGGCCGAGCCGATCAACCCGATGGCACGCAAGCCGATCGACACCCCGCTGGACTCCGGCGTGCGCGCGATCAACGCGCTGCTCACCGTCGGCCGCGGCCAGCGCCTGGGGTTGTTCGCCGGCTCGGGCGTGGGCAAGTCCACCCTGCTCGGCATGATGACCCGCTACACCAACGCCGACGTGGTGGTGGTGGGGCTGATCGGCGAGCGCGGCCGCGAGGTGAAGGAGTTCGTCGAACACACGCTGGGCGAGGAAGGCCGCCGCCGCGCGGTGATCGTCGCCGCGCCGGCCGACGCGCCGCCGCTCAAGCGCCTGCGCGGCGCGCAGTACGCCACCGCGATCGCCGAGTGGTTCCGCGATCGCGGCCAGCGCGTGCTGCTGCTGATGGATTCGCTCACCCGCTACGCCCAGGCGCAACGCGAGATCGCGCTGGCGATCGGCGAGCCGCCGGCGACCAAGGGCTACCCGCCGTCGGTGTTCGCCATGCTGCCCGCGCTGGTCGAGCGCGCCGGCAACGACGCCGACGGCAAGGGTTCGATCACCGCCTTCTACACCGTGCTCACCGAAGGCGACGACTACCGCCACGACCCGATCGCCGACGCCGCGCGCGCGATCCTGGACGGTCATATCGTGCTCTCGCGCGACCTCGCCGAGGCCGGCCATTACCCCGCCATCGACATCGAGGCCTCGATCAGCCGCGTGATGCCGGCGGTGGTCACCCGCGAGCACATGCGCAGCGCGCAGCGCTTCCGTCAGGTTTATTCCGCCTATCGCCAGCAGCGCGACCTGATCGCGGTGGGCGCCTACCAGAAGGGCTCCGACCCGCAGGTGGACCTGGCCATCGAGATGTGGCCACAGCTACGCGCGTTCCTGCAGCAGGAAGTGGACGAACCGATGACCCTCGACCAGGCCATCGAACGCCTGGCCGCGCTGGCCGAACAGGTGCATGAATGAGTTCCCGCGCCGAACGATTGCAGCCGGCCGTGGACCAGGCCCGCCAGCGCAGCGAGGATGCGCTGGCCCGCTTCGCCGCGCAACAGCAGCAACTGGCCCGCGCCGAACACCAGTTGAGCGAACTGCGTCGCTATCGCGAGGAATACGCCAACGGCGGCGACGTCGCCTCCAGCGTCAGCGCCATGCTCAACCGGCAGGCCTTCATCCAGCGCATCGACCAGGCGATCACCCAGCAGGTGGCCGAAGTCGCCCGCCAGCAGCGCCAGCTGGAACTGGTGCGCGCGGACTGGACCCGCAGCCACGCCCGCGAGAGCGCGCTGGACAGCGTGGTCGCGCAACACGTCGAAAACGAGCGCCGCGCCGAGGAACGTCGCGAGCAGGCCGAACTCGACGAACGCTTCCAGCACCGGCGGTCGTGATGCGTCGCGCCCGCCCATTCCGCTTCGGCCACGTGCCCGCGCCCCGGCGCGGCCGTGTTGCCCCGCCAGGAGCCTCGATGCCATGACCGCCACCCACGTCGGCGCGCTAGCCGCCTCCACCATCGCCGCGAAGACAGCCACGGCCACGAGCGCGCCGGAGGCCCCGGGCGCGGCGCCGTTCCACCAGCGCCTGCAGGATGCGCGCGGGCAGGGCGGCGCATCCGCCCCGGCGCACGCCGCGCCTGATGGAAAGCCGCAGCGCGGCCCCGATCCGGGCCGCGACCGCGGTGGCGATCCCTCGCCGCGCGCGCCGGATTCGCGGACGTCCTCGCCGGCCTCCGCCCGCCTGGAAAAACCGGCCAACGCCGCGGCGACGTCGCCGGGCCCGTCCGCGGACGCCACCGCGCCGGCCGCAGCCGTCGCCGTGCCGGCGCCGGCACCCGAGGCTGTCGCCGACATCGCCGCTGCCGAATCCGTCGCCGGCAAGGACGGCGGCGAGCACGAAGAGGCGGCCACGGCCCTGGTCGAGGCGATGCTCGCCTTGCTCGGCGAAGTGCTGACCAAGCATTTCACCCGGCCCGGCGA
>JBASAF010000030.1:0-24932 GCA_049650465.1 Rhodanobacter sp.
CGCTGGTGCGACGATGGTCGAGCGCGCGCCTAAGTGAACTCATCGATCAGCTGCGACACCCCAGCCCACAACTACTGGATCAACTGCGCCTGCCAGCATGAAAACGTGGGGAAACCTCAGGGTCAGAGTCACTTTTCGCGAGCGAAAAGTGACTCTGACCCCTCGCGCGGCCGCCACGTGGCGGGTTCGGGCCGGAATGGCCGCGGATGGATGCCCAGCAGGCGCTGCAGCTCGCCGTTGTCGGCGACCAGGTCGCTGTCCAGCCGGCTCAGCGGACCGCGCAGCGGCGGCCACGCGCGCGCGACCAGCTGCAGCAGCCAGGCCGGCAGCGGCACGGCGAGGGTGGCGCGCGGCAGGCTGTTGCGGACCCGCGCGAACATCTGCGGATAAGGCAGCCGCTCGCCGCCGCCGATCGGCACGATGCGTCCGGCCGACGCCGGACAATCCAGCGCGGCCAGCACGGCCTGCGCGATGTCGTCGGCGTGCACCGGCTGGCGCAGGCCGCGCGCGGCGGGGATCGGGAACAGCCGCGTGCGCAGCGCGCGCCGGGCGATCGGCGTGAGGCTCTTGTCCAGCCCCGCGCCATACACCAGGGTGGGCCGCAGCACCGTCCACGCGCAGCCGTGGCGGGCGCAGGCGGCGGCCAGCGCGGACTCGCCCTCGCGCAGCTGGCGCGCGATCGCGCGCTCGGCGGGCACGGCCGAATCCCGCTTGGTTTCGGCGCTCATCGAGCTGGTAGCGACCACCCTCGGCGCACCGCCCGGGCTGGCCTGGGCCAGCCATTCGGCCAGCGCCAGCAGGGGGCCGAAACTGATGATCGCCGACAGCTCGGGCAGCGTCGGCAGGTCGTGCGGCAAGGCGCCGCGCAGCCATTGCACGCCGTCCCGCGCACGCCGCGGCTGCCGGCTCAGTGCCAGCACCGGTTCGCCGGTGGCGCGCAGGCGCGGCAGCAGGAAATGTCCGATCTGGCTGCTGCCGCCGATGACCAGCACGGTCATGCCGGCCTCATGGCGTGCCCTGCAGGCGCGCGGCGAGGTCGGTCACGCGCGGGTGGTTGGGCGCCAGCTTGCGCGCGCGGGCCAGCGACTGGCTGGCGCCGATGCGGTCGCCGCCGTCCAGCTGCTGCTGTGCGCGATCGACCCAGGCGCTGGCCAGTTGGTTGCGCAGCGCCCCCTGCGCCGGGTCGCCCGGAGCCAGTTCGGCGAGGTTGGCGAGCATGTCGTCAGCCTGCTTCAGCTGGCCCCCGGCGAGCGCCTGCCGGAACAGCTGCTCGACCTTGCCCGGCAGCGCCTGCAGGCCTTGCCGGGCGAGCACATCGTTGCCGTCGATCGCCAGCGCGCTGCGATACAGGTCGTACGCGCTGTCACCCGGCGGCATCATGATGTTGCCGCTGGCGGTGGCCTGCTGCGCACGCTGCAGCAACTGGGCCACGGCGGCGCTCTGCTGCGGCGACAGCGTGGCGGCGACCACCGGCTGCTCGCCGCCCGCCTGCTCCGCCACCGCGGGTTCGTGCGCGGGCGGGTGGGTCGCGGGCGGCTTGTCCGCCGGCGGCCTGGTCACCGATGGCTTGCTCTGCAGCCGCGCGTGCGCGGCGGCCAGGTCGGCGGACTTCGGCGCCAGCGCGCTCGCCTGTTCGAGCAGCCTGGCGGCCTGCTCCCGGTCACCGACATCCATCGCCGCGTTGGCCTGCACGGTGAGCGCCTGTGCCACGTCGCCCAGCCCTGCCTTGGCCTCGTTGCTGTCAGGGTCCAGCGCCAGGGCAGCCTTGAAACGGGCCAGCGCGGTGTCGTCGCCGGGGCCGGCGATGCGACCGTCGCGCAAGGCTTCGCGGCCCTGGTCGATGGCCTTTTTCACCGCACCGTCCTGTTGCTGGCGGCGTTGTGCCTGCAGTGCGCGCAACGCCGGCAACGAACCATTGTTCGGCCGCAACGCGGCGATCTGCAGCACCAGCGGATCGGCCTTGGCCAGGTCGCCCGCCTCCAGCGCATCGTGTGCCTGCACCGCCAGCGCATTGGCCACCTGGTCCAGGCCGTGCGCGGCCACCGCGTTGCCGGGGTCCGCGCGCAGCACGCGCTGGTAGAGCGCCCCGGCGCCGTCGGGACCCTCCAGCTTGCCGTCCGCCAGCGCCTGCCTGGCCTGGTCGACCACGTCCGCGGTATGCACCTGCCCGGCCTGCGCCTGGCGGATCAGCGCGTCGAGCCGATCCACGTCGCGCCCGCCACCCAGCAGTTCGCGGGCCACCGCGGCGCGCCGGGTGGCTTCCTCCAGTTGGCCGGCCTGCAGCGCGGCATCGGCGAGCGACAACTCCGCCTGGCCGACCTGGCGCAGCCCGGCGCGGGCGCGATCGTTGTCCGGCTCGCTGGCAGCCACCTGCTGGAACAGCTCGCGGGCGCTGGTGCCATCCTCGCCGTCCAGGTTGCCCGCATCCAGCGCCTGCTGCGCCTGCGCCAGCACGCTGTTGAGGTCGGTGCGCGGCACCATGCCGCGCAGGCGGTTCTGGTTGAACCACAGCGCCGCGCCGAGCGCCACCACCAGCAGCACCAGCACCGGCAACAGCCAGCCGCGGCGTCCGCGCGAACCTGCCACGCGGACGCCGCGGGCCTGGCGCCGCTCCACGGTCACCCGCGGCAGGCCGTCGGCGGCAGGGGCGCGCGGAGCACCCTCCACGTGGTCGAGGTCGCCCAGGGTGGGTTCGCTGCGGTTCGATGACCGCGCGTCGTGCGGATGGCGGCGACTACTCATGATTCAGGGCACTGGCAATAAGCGGTCGCAGCTTAACATCGCGCAGCCGGGCAGCCGGACCGGAACCATGCGCTCGTTCAGCCTGCAGCGCTGATGGCCGGCCGTGGCGAAAGGCCCTTCCCGGCCATGGCCAGGCCGGTCTCAGCCGACGCCGACGCGGCGCACCTCGGTGACGTTGGGCAGCGCCAGCAGCCGGCCCAGCAGGGTCGACAACTGTTCGAAGTCGCGCACGCGCAGGGTGTAGCGCATCTCGACCTCGCCGGTCTGCGGGCGCGCGCGGCTGGACGAGGCGATGATGTGGGTACCGGCATTGCTGATGAGGTTGGTGACGTCTTTCTGCAGCTCCTTGCGGTCGTAGCCGCGCAGTTCGATGTCCACCTCGTAGGCCTGGCTGGCCGCGCGGCCCCAGCTCACCTGGATCACCCGATCCGGGTCGCGCCGCGCGAGCCGCGCCAGGCTGCCGCAATCGGCGCGATGCACCGACACGCCGCGGCCCTTGGTGATGTAGCCGCGCACGGCATCGCCCGGCAGCGGCTGGCAGCAGCGTGCCAGCGTGGTGAGCAGGTTGCCGACGCCCTCGATGCTCAGCGCGCCCTGCTCCAGCGTGGTCGCCCGCGCCGGCACCGGCGCCGGCGCGGGCGACGGCGGTTGCGCGGCCTCCTGCAGCACCCGGGCGATCTGGCCGGGGGTGACCTCGCCGAGCGCCAGGGCGATCAGCAGCTCATCCTGCGTCTGCAGGTGGAACTGCGCCGGCAGCTTGCCGATGTCGGCGGCCGGCAGGGCCAGACGTTTCAGCTCGCGCTCGAGCATGGCGCGGCCCACATTGAGGTTGGCGTCGTGCGCGATGCGCCGGAACCACGCGCGCACCTTGTCCTTCGCACGCGCCGTGTTGAGGTAGCCGTGGTGCGGCGACAGCCAGTCGCGGCTGGGTTCGGCCACCTTGGTGGTGAGGATCTCCACGCGGTCGCCGCTCTGCGGCTGGAAGGTCAGCGGCACGATGCGGCCGTTGACCTTGGCGCCGCGGCAGCGATGACCGACCTCGGTGTGCACCAGGTAGGCGAAATCCAGCACGGTGGCGCCGCGGGCCAGGTCGAACACCTCGCCCTTGGGGGTGAGCAGGTAGACGCGATCCTCCAGCAGCTCGGTCTGCAGCTCGGCCGCGAGGCTGCTGTCGTCGCCGCTGCGGGTTTCCAGCAGCTTGCGCATCCAGGCGATCTTGGCCTCGAACTCGGCGTCGCTGCCGCCGCCCTCCTTGTAGCGCCAGTGCGCGGCCACGCCCAGTTCGTTGGCGCGATGCATGGCGTGCGTGCGGATCTGCACCTCCAGCGTCTTGCCGGCCGGGCCGACCACCGCGGTGTGCAGCGACTGGTAGCCGTTGGGCTTGGGCCGCGCGATGTAGTCGTCGAACTCGTTCGGCAGGTGCGGCCACAGCCCGTGCACCACGCCCAGCGCGGCGTAGCAGTCGGTGACGCTGTCGACCAGCACGCGCACCGCGCGGATGTCGTAGAGGTCGGAGAAGTCCAGCGACTTGCGCTGCATCTTCTTCCAGATCGAATAGATGTGCTTCGGCCGTCCCGCCAGGTCGGCCTTCAGGCCGGCGGCATCCAGCGCCCGCTGCAGCTCGTCCAGGGACTGGCGGATGAACGCCTCGCGATCGACGCGGCGCTCGTCGAGCAGCCTGGCAATGCGCCGATAGGTGTCCGGCTGCAGGTGGCGGAAGGCCAGATCCTCCAGCTCCCACTTCAGTTGCCAGATGCCGAGCCGGTTGGCCAGCGGGGCATGGATGTCGCGGCTGAGCCGGGCCAGCGCGGCTGCCTGCTCGGGCGGCAGCGACGCCGCGGCGCGCATCCGCGCAAGCTGGCGCGCCAGCAGCACGAACACCACGCGCAGGTCGCGCACGATCGCCAGCAGCAGCCGGCGCAGACCTTCGTTGGCGCCGCCCGGCGCGCGCTGCGCGTGCAACGCCCACACCTGCTCGGCGGCCTGCTGGCCGGCGACGAGGCGCTGCAAGTCTGCCGGCAACGCCGCACTGCGCGCCGCCCACGCCGCCGGATCGACGCGCGCCACCTCGAACCACAACGCCGCCGCCAGGGTCGGCGCATCGCAGCCAAGCATGTCGAGCAGGTCGAGGATGTCGCCGCACTCGGCCTGGTTGACCGGCCGGCCGGCGCAGGCCTCCAGCGCGTCGGCGAGTACCGGCGGCAAGCTGCCTGCACGTGCGCGCCACGACTCCAGCTTGCCGGCTTCGGTGGGCGCGGAGCGAACCATCGGGGGAATCTTCCTCACTTGCTATCAGGGCGTCGGTTGTTGCCACGGCGAACACCGCGGGGCATGCTTGCCGGCACGCGGCCGGCATCGTGCCGCAGCCATGGATCCGATCGATGAAAGCATACCTGCTCCTGCCGCTCGCCCTGTTGCTCTCGCCCCTGGCCATCGCGCCGCTGCATGCGCAGCAAGCCGTCTCGCTGGAACAGCAGATGGGCAAGAAGGAGTTCACGCAAGCGGGCTTGAACAAGCTGACGCCGGCCGAACTGCAACGCTTGCAGCGGTGGCTGGCGCTCCATGCCAGCGACCTGGCGGCCTCGGTGCCGGCCTCGGAGGAGACTTCGGCGTCCGCCGCCGCGGCCAAGTCGCCCGGCCCGTTCGGCCACAAGGCCGAAGCGCCCAAGGTCAAGCGCAACGACAGCATCACCAGCCGCATCGCCGGCGAGTTCCGCGGCTGGCAGCACGGCACCACGCTGACCTTGCAGAACGGTCAGCGCTGGCGGGTAAAGGATGACAGCACGCTGGTCGTGCCCGAATCGCTGACCAGTCCGGTGGTGTTCGTGAAACCCGGCTTCCTTGGCAGCTGGATGCTGCGCGTGCAGGGCTACAACACCACCGCGCGAGTCGAGCCGGCCAACTGACCGTCCGCTTCGTTCGACGCGACGACGCTCAGGCCAGCGCGGCGAGCGCCTTCGCCAGCCGCTTGGCCGAGACCGGCTCGGCGGTCTTCAGCTCCTGCGCGAACAGCGACACGCGCCATTCCTCGATCAGCCAGCGCAGCTCGGCCAGCGCCGCGGGATCCGCGCCGGCGGCGCGCTGCTGCAGGTACGCGCGCCAGTATGGCAATACCTGCAGCATGCGCTGCTGGTCCTTCGCCGGATCCTGGCGCAGGCGTTCGCCACGCAGACGCATCGCCTTCAGGTAGCGCGGGTAATGCGCCAGCCGCGTCGGCGGCAGCTCGCGCAGGAAACCGGGCGTGAGCAACGCATCGAACTGCTCGCGCAGGTCGTCGTAGCTGGCGCGGGCGAAGCCCAGCAGCGGGGGTTCGAGCCACGGCTTCGCCTCGGCCTGCGCCTCGATGATCGGTTCGGCGAGTTTCAGCCGTTCGACGCCGGCGCCGAACAGCTCGCGCGACAACTGCGTGCGCAGCGCCTCGAACGCGCCGGCGGTGCGCGCGTCGAGGTCGTGGCGTTCCAGCAGGTCCGCGAAGCCGCCTTCGAGCAGATCCTCGCGCAGGCTGTCCACGCTGCCCAGCGGTGCGTACTTCAACGCCAGCGCGTTGCCGATCGGCAATCGGCGACGCGCCTGCTTCGCCTCGCTGGCCAGCGCATTGCGCAGCAGGCGCACCACGCCCTGACGATGGGCGACGCGCGCTTCGTCGGCGCGCTCGAACACGCGCAGGGCCACCGCCCCGCCCAGGTCGACCAGGGCCGGAAACGCGGTGAGGCCGGCGTCGGAACGCACCTGCGCGGGGATCTCGTCGAAATCCCAGCTGGCCACGTCTTCGCGGGTCAGCTCGATATCCGTCTTGCGCGAGAATGCCTCGCGCGCGCGCCCCTCCCACTGGCCGCGCAGCGCGGCGAGATCGCGACCGGCGGCCAGCGTCCTGCCGCGCTCGTCGTGCAGGCGATAGCGCATCAGCAAATGCGGCGGCAGTTCGACGCCGGCAAATTCGCCGGCGCCGATGTCGACGCCGGTGGTGCGCTTGAGGAACGCGGCCAGCACCCGGGCCAGCGGCTCGTCGCGGGGCGATTCCGCCTCCAAGAAGGCCCGCGCAAAATCCGGCGCCGGCACGAAGTTGCGCCGCAACGCCTTGGGCAGGCCACGGATCAACTCGGCCACCTTGTCGGCGAGCAGGCCGGGCACCAGCCATTCGCAGCGTGCCGCAGGCAGCGCATTCAACATCGCCAGCGGCAGCTGCAGGGTCACGCCGTCGGCTTCGTCGCCTGGCACGAAGCGATACTCCAGCTTGTATTTTTGCGGTGCCTTGATGGCGGCGGGAAACGCCCTCGCGTCCAGCCCCGCGCCGCCAGCCAGCACGTCGTCCAGCGACCAGCGCAGCACCGCCTGCTCGGAGGGACGTGCCTTGCGATACCACGCGTCCAGCGCGCGACTGCTGGCGATCTCTTCCGGCAGCTTGCCTTCGAAGAACGCGACCAGCTCGTCCTCGTGGCGGATCAGGCCCTCGCGGCGTTGCTTCGCCTCGATGCTCCGCGCCTCTTCCAGCACGCGCTGGTTGGCGCGCACGAAATCCGCCTTCGCGTCGAGGTCGCCGCGCACCAGCGCCTCGCGCAGGAAGATCGCGTGGGCCAGTGCCGGGTCCTGCCGCTGGAAGGTGACCGGCCTCTTCTCCACCAGCACCAGGCCGAACAGGCTGACCTGCTCGTACGCCACCACGCCGCCGCGTTTCTTCGACCAGTGCGCGTCGCGGCAATGCGTGCGCAGCAGGTGCGCCGCCTGCTGCTCGATCCACAGCGGCTCCGCCCGCGCATTCGCCATGCCCCACACGCGCCCGCCCACGTCGAGGATCTGCGCGGAGAAGATCCAGTTCGGCGGCGCCTTCGACAAGGCCGAGCCCGGAAAGACCTGGAACTTGCGCTCGCGGGTGCCCTGGTAGACGCCTTTCTCGTCCTTGCGGCCGACCTGGGTGGGCAGGCCGGCCAACAGGCTGCGATGGATAGCCTCATGGAGGCGGTCCATCGCAGCCTGCTGATCAATGACCCGCTCTTCGCGTTCGCCTGCTCCCCCCTGTGGGGAGGGGATCGAGGCGCTGGGTGGGTGCTCGCGCGAAGACTCCCTGCCTGTGCTTTTCTTTCCGGGCTTGGATGCACCAGCCAGTGAAGTCTTCCGCGATGCTGCTCCCTCACCCCAACCCTCTCCCCGCACGGGAAAGGGAGCAAGGCGCCAGCCCAGCTCCTCAACCACCAGCAACAGCTGCCGATGCAACTCGCGCCATTCGCGCATGCGCATGAAGTTGAGGAAATGGCGCGAGCACCAGTCGCGCAGCTTCGATTGGGTCAGCTCCTCGTGCGCGTCGTGGTAGGCGCGCCACAGGTTCAGCACGCCGATGAAATCGGATTTCGGATCGGCGAACACCGCGTGCGCGGCGTCGGCCTGCTGCCGCGCGTCGCCCGGGCGTTCGCGCGGGTCCTGGATGCTGAGAAAGGCGACGATGACCAGCAGCTCGCGCAAGGCATGCAGCTTCTCGCCCTCGACCAGCATGCGCGCCAGTTGCACGTCGATCGGGAGGCGCGCCAGGGTGCGGCCTATCGGCGTGAGTCGACGCGCGTCGTCGATCGCGGAAATTTCGGTGAGGCGGCGGAAGCCGTCGGCGACCACGCGCGGGTCGGGCGCGTCCAGGAACGGGAACTCGTCCACCTCGCCCAGCTTCAGCGCCAGCATGCGCAGGATCACGTTGGCCAGCGACGAGCGCAGCAGCTCCGGATCGGTGAACGCGGCGCGGCCGGCGAAGTCGGCCTCGTCGTACAGGCGGTAGCAGACGCCCGGCCCGACGCGACCGCAGCGGCCCTTGCGCTGGTCGGCGGCAGCCTGCGAGATCGGTTCGACGTGCAGCCGTTCGAGCTGGCTGCGCTGGCTGTAGCGCTTGACGCGCGCGGTGCCGGTGTCGATCACGTAGCGGATGCGCGGCACGGTGAGCGAGGTCTCGGCCACGTTGGTGGCCAGCACCACGCGGCGCTTCACGCCGGGCTTGAATACGCGGTCCTGGTCGCCGGCGGAAAGCCGCGCGTACAGCGGCAGGATCTCGGTTTCACGGTACTGCCGGCGCGACAGCAACTGGTGTGCGTCGCGGATCTCGCGCTCGCCGGGCAGGAACACCAGCACGTCGCCGCGCGGGTCGTCGTGGCTGACTTCGTCGAGCACGGCGGCGATGTGCTCGGCGCTGCCCTGCTGGAAAAGGGGGTCAGAGTCACTTTTCGGCAGAGGGAGTGTCCAGCGCACCGTCGCGCCGGCCGAAAAGTGACTCTGACCCCCTTTTCCCTTCTCGCTCGAAACATGACTCTGACCCCTTTTCTCACCCACCGGCCGCCAGCGCAGTTCGACCGGATAGGCCCGCCCTTCCACCTCGACCACCGGCGCGCCGCCGAAATGCTCGGCGAAGCGCGCGGTGTCGATCGTCGCCGAGGTGACGATGATCTTCAGCTCCGGCCGTTTCAGCGCCAGCCGCTTGAGGTAGCCGAGCAAAAAGTCGATGTTGAGGCTGCGCTCGTGGGCCTCGTCGATGATCAGCGTGTCGTAGGCGGAGAGCCATGGATCGCCCTGGGTCTCGGCCAGCAGGATGCCGTCGGTCATGAACTTGACCAGGGTGCGCTCGGATACCTGGTCGTTGAAGCGCACCTGGAAACCCACCACCTCGCCCAGCGGCGTGCCCAGCTCCTCGGCCACGCGGCGCGCCACCGAGCGCGCCGCGAGCCGGCGCGGCTGGGTGCAACCGATCATGCCCGCCTCGCCGCGGCCGGCCGCCAGGCACAGCTTGGGCAGCTGGGTGGTCTTGCCCGAGCCGGTCTCGCCGGCGATCACCACCACCTGGTGCGCGCGAATCAGCTCGATGATGTCCTCGGCGCGCGCGCTGATCGGCAGCGACTCGTCCAGCCGGATCGGCGGCCTGGCCGCGGCGCGGGCGCGGCGTTTGGCCGCGGAGCGCTCGATATCCGCACGCAAAGCCCCGATTTTCTTCTCGTCGGGATGGCGCGACAACGTGCGCCAGCGCCCCAGCAGGCGACCGAAATCGCGGCTGCACACCGCGTCCAGTTGCCCGCGCAGCTGGCGCAGGCCCGGATCGACGGCGGCCTGGGGTGTGGGCACATGGCGGTCATTCATCGGACTGCGCATGATAGCCGTTGCCGCGCACCGACCTGATAGCCGGCGGCTATCGACAACATCCGAAGGATTCATTTCACGTGCGGACGCCTAGCCGTTACTGTTGATCCATCGCATTCCCCCCGAAAGGAGCACGCCATGGCCATTTCCATCGGTATCGCCAAGAAGGACCGCGAAGCGGTCGCCCGGCACCTCTCCAAGCTGCTGGCCGATACCTACTCGCTCTACCTCAAGACCCACAGCTTCCACTGGAACGTCACCGGCCCGCAGTTCAACAGCCTGCACCTGATGTTCGAGACTCAGTACAACGCGCTGTGGCTGGCCGCCGACGAGGTCGCCGAGCGCATCCGCACGCTGGACGTGTTCGCGCCCGGTTCCTATAGCCAGTTCGCCAAGCTCAGCTCGATCAAGGACGAGCCTGGCGTGCCGGAGTGGCAGGAAATGGTCGGCCAGCTGGTCGAAGGCCACGAGATCGTCGCCGCCACCGCCCGCGACGCCCTCAAGGCCGCCAACGCCGCCGGCGACGACGGCACCGCCGACATGGTCACCGGCCGCCTCAAGGAACACGAGAAGACCGCCTGGATGCTGCGCTCGCTGTTGCGGTGATGCAGGACGCGCTTGGGTGCGCGGCACCGCCGGCGCCGGGCAGCAAGGCCAGTATCGCCAACTCGGCGTTGTCGCGGCTCCAGCGGGCGCGCAGGCGCCGGCGCGCACGGGGCCAAGCACGGCGCCGGACAGGCCGAGGGCAAAGGCGATGGCCGATGTGCTGGCGAACATGGAAAGCACGATGGCGTAAGCGACGGCGCGGGGCTAATCGTTCGACACGTGTGATCTCCCGGCGCCAGCCGGTTCGGGCGCCGCAACGGCGCACTGTCGCTTGTTGCGAAAGCTGAAGCGGCCGCTCCCGGCTTTCGCTGGGGCGGCGGCGGGAGGGTTTGCCGCCGCCGCGCGTCGGATCATCCCGGCCGCCTGGGCCACCGACCGGCCCCGCAAGCCCCGCGCCACGCCATCCGCCCTGACCTGGCGCTGACCGGTGCCGGGCGGTTTCATTGAGCCGGAGGCCCCGCATTGGTTAAGCTCCGCAGGCTCCACCGCCTGTTGCGCAGGCTTCGCCGGGGATCTTTTTGAGCGCCACCGCAGCCAACTCCAACAGCCGGTATCCGCTGTTCACCGCCATCGTGCTGGCCCTGCTCGCGGCGGCGCTCAACATCGGGCTGTGGTGGTGGGGCAACTACCCGCATGGGCCGGACGACTGGCACGGCAAGATCAGCGGCTTCGCGGTGTCGTTCTTCCAGCGCTACCAGAGCCCGTTCAAGCAAAGCTACCCCAACGACGAGGAGATCACGGCCGATCTCAGGTTGCTGCACCGGTACACGGACAACATCCGCACCTACACCATGCAGCAGAACCCGCAGGTGTACCGGCTGGCGCAGCAGCAGGGGTTGAAGGTGATGGCCGGCGCCGAGATCGACAAGCGCCTGGAGAACAACGAGCGCGAGATCGAGCTGCTGATCGCCAAGGCGCGCGCCTACCCGGACACGATCACCCGGGTGATCGTGGGCAACGAGGTGCTGTTCCGCAACGACCTCACGCCCGAGCAGATGATGGCCTACCTCGACCGCGTGCGCGCGGCGGTGCGCCAGCCGGTGTCGATCGCCGAGCCGGACTACATCTGGCTGAAATACCCCGAGCTGGCGCAGCACGTGGACTTCATCACCATCCACCTGTTCCCGTTCTGGAACGGCGTGGTGCGCCACAACGCGGTGGACGCGGCGTACGGTGCCTACAGCTCGATCGTGCAGCGCTTTCCCGGCAAGCACGTGGTGGTCGGCGAGATCGGCTGGCCGTCGAACGGCGACCGCCACGAGTACGCCGACCCGTCGACCTCCAACGAGGCGATCTTCGTGCGCGACTGGATGAACCGGGCCAAGGCCGCGCACATCGACTACTTCCTGCTCGAGGCGTTCGACCAGCCGTGGAAGGAGAACCTGGGCGAAGGCCGCACCGGCGCGTACTGGGGCATGTTCAACGCCGACCGCCAGCTGAAGTTCCCGCTGACCGGGCCGGTGGTGGAGGACACCGCCTGGCCGTGGAAGGCGCTGGCGGCGAGCCTGCTGGCGCTGCTGCCGATGATCCTGTTCGCGCGCCGCTTCAGCCGCTTCAAGCTGGTGGGCAAGTTCTTCTTCTGCGCGCTGATCCAGCTCGCCTGCGGCCTGATCGTGTGGGCCGCCACGCTGCCGTTCAATTTCTACCTGAGCTGGGTCGACTGGACCATGCTCACGCTGCTGTTCCCGGCACAGATCGCGATCCTGGCGATCCTGCTGATCAACGGCTTCGAGTTCACCGAGGTGCTGTGGCGGCCGAAGTGGATGCGCCACGCCGGCATGCTGCGGCCGGACCATCCGGACCGGCAGCCGTTCGTGTCGATCCACCTGGCCTGCTACAACGAGCCGCCGGAAATGGTGATCGTCACGCTCGATTCGCTGGCCGCGCTCGACTACCAGAACTACGAAGTGCTGGTGATCGACAACAACACCAAGGACCCGGCGGTGTGGCAGCCGGTGCAGGCGTATTGCGAAAAGCTCGGCAAGCGTTTCCGCTTCTTCCACCTGGAACCGTGGCCGGGTTACAAGGCCGGCGCGCTGAACTTCGGCCTGAAGGAAACCGCGCCCGAAGCCGACGTGGTGGCGGTGATCGACGCCGACTACGAGGTGCGCGCCGACTGGCTGTCCACCCTCACCGGCTACTTCCACGACCCCAAGGTCGCCGTGGTGCAGTGCCCGCAGGCGCACCGCGAGTTCGAGCAGAACACGTTCCGCCGCATGACGGCGTGGGAGTACGACGGCTTCTTCCGCATCGGCATGCACCATCGCAACGAGCGCAACGCGATCATCCAGCACGGCACCATGACCATGGTCCGGCGCAGCGCGCTGGAAGGCACCGGCGGCTGGTCGGAGTGGACCATCTGCGAGGACGCCGAGCTGGGCCTGCGCCTGATGCATGCCGGCTACGACCTGGTCTACGTCGATGAGCTGATGGGCAAGGGCCTGACCCCGGCCGACTTCAAGGCGTACAAGAGCCAGCGCTACCGCTGGGCGTTCGGCGCGATGCAGATCCTGAAGGGCCGCTGGCACTGGATGACGCAGAAGGGCCCGCTGTCGGCCGGGCAGCGCTTCCACTTCCTCACCGGCTGGTTCAGCTGGTTCGCCGATGCGCTGCACCTGATTTTCACCCTGATGGCGCTGTTCTGGACCGCAGGCATGGTCGCCTTCCCGCAGTACTTCAGCCTGCCGATGCAGCTGTTCCTGATCCCGGTGATCGGCTTCTTCTTCGCCAAGGCGGTCTTCGGCATCGTGCTGTATCGCGCCCGCGTGCCGTGCGGCTGGCGCGACACGCTGATGGCCTCGCTGGCCAGCATGGGTCTCTCCCACGCGATCGCGCGCGGCATCCTGCACGGGCTCACCCGCGAGAAGACCTCGTTCGTGGTCACCGCCAAGAGCCGGCGCCTGGGCGGCAGCAACTTCGCCGCGTTCGCGCCGGTGCGCGAGGAGTTGCTGATGGCGCTGGCGCTGATGCTGTGCATCGCCGGCATGGCCGAGGCGTTCGGCACGCGTTATATCGAGGGCACGTTGTGGATGATCATCCTCGCCGCGCAGTCGATCCCCTACGTGTCCGCCGTGGCGGGCGCGTGGATCGCCCACCGCTCCGGCGACAAGGCCGGTTGAGCCGGCCGCGGTCGCGCCGGCGGCCCACGCCATGCCGGGTGGACCAGGCCGCATTCATGCGGGGCCAACCCCTGTTTCGCTAAGCTGCGGCCACCTGTCACCCCACCCAAAGGACGCTCCCCGCGCATGCGCCGATGCCGCCGACGCCTGAGCCTGCTGTTGCCGTTGCTGGCCCTGGCGTGGTCCGCGCATGCGGGCGTGGCGCTGCACGTGGACGGCGTGGAAGACCCCCTGAAGGCAGCCGTGATCGACCGCCTGGACCTCGCGCAGTATGCCAAGCGCGACGTCACCGCCGCGCAGGCGACGCGGCTGTACCAGCGCGCGCCCGAGCAGGTGCGCGCGGCGCTGCAGCCCTACGGTTACTACGACGCCAGCGTCACCGGCGAGCTCAGGCAGGTCGGCACGGACTGGCAGGTGGACCTGCACGTGACGCCCGGCGAGCCGGTCAAGGTGGCGCAGGTCGAACTGCAACTGGACGACGCCGCCGGCAGGATCGCGCCCATCCGCCGCGCGCAGCGCGCGATCGAGCGGCTGCAGGGCAAGACGCTGAACCACGAAGCCTACGAGGCAGCGCGCGACGCGATGAGCGCGCAACTGACCGCCAACGGTTTCCTCGATGCCCGTCTGCTCACCCACCGGGTGGAGGTGAACCGCGGCGAGCGCCGGGCGGTGGTCAAGCTGGCCTGGGAGACCGGGCCGCGCTATCGCTACGGCCAGGTGCATTTCGAGGGATCGCAGTTCGACGAAGGCTTCCTCGACCGCTACGTGCCGTTCCAGTCCGGCGACTATTTCTCGCAGGACCAGTTGCTGGCCCTGCAGCAGGCTCTGAACGGCGCCGATTACTTCGCCGTGGTCAACGTGCTGCCCGACGTCGACGAGGCGAAGCACGGCGTGGTCGACGTCACCGTGCAACTGGCGCCGGCCAAGCGCACGATCTACACCGGCGGCCCGTTCATCGGCACCGATACCGGCTTCGGCGTGCGCGGCGGCATCGAGCGGCGCTGGGTCAACCGGCGCGGGCACAAGTGGAAGAACGAGCTGGTGGTGGCGCAGCGGCTCAAGACGCTCTCGACCATGTACACGATCCCGCTGCCCGGCACCAACCAGCGCAGCTACAACCTCGGCGCCAATTTCCGCGACGCCGACACCGACACCTCGCAATCGCGCACGCTGGAACTGGTCGGCAACGAGACGCGCCAGTGGCACGGCTGGACGCGCACGCTGGGCGTGCACGCGCTGGCCGGCACCTTCACCGTGGGCAAGCGCGGACGCGAGCCGGACGACACCCCGGGCATCGAACACGGCCGCAGCACCGAAGTGTTCGCCGAGGCCTCGCTGAGCCGCAAGCAGGCCGACAATCCCGCCTTCGTGCGTCATGGCTGGTCGCTTACGCTGGCCGCGCGCAGCACGGCCGGCAGCCTGCTCTCCGACGCCAGCTTCAGCCAGGTCAGCGCCGATGCCAAATGGATCCACGCGTTCGGCGCGAAGAAACGCAACCGGCTGATCCTGCGCGGCAGCGCCGGCATCACCCGCACCGACGACTTCGCCGCGCTGCCGCCGCAACTGCGCTTCTTCGCCGGCGGCGACCGCTCGGTGCGCGGCTACGGCTACCAGTCGATCGGCCCGCGCAACAGCTACGACCGCGTCATCGGCGGCCGCAATTTGCTGGTGGCCAGCACCGAGGTGGAGCACTACTTCACCCGCGACTGGGGCATGGCGGCCTTCGTGGATGCCGGCAACGCGTACACCGGCACCGATTTCCGTCCGAAGATCGGCGCCGGGCTGGGCCTGCGCTGGCGCTCGCCGGTGGGCATGATCCGGCTCGACCTCGGCACCCCCATCCACGACTCGGACCATCACGGCATCGAGTTGCACGTGGTCATCGGGCCGGATTTGTGAGGGGCCGGGAATCGGGAATCGGGATTCGGGAATGGCTGATCCATTGAACATCGCACCCACGTGCAGGACAAACTGACGACATGAAGTGGTTCAAGCGCATCGCCCTCGCCTTCGCCGCGCTGATCCTGGCCGTGGCGGTGGTGCTGTGGTGGTTGCTGGGCACCGGTGGCGGGTTGCGCTTTGCGCTGGCGCGAGCCGAGTCGCTCAGTGGCGGCGCGCTGCAGGTGCAGCAGGCGCAGGGGCGGCTGGCCGGGCCGCTGCAACTTTCCGGCGTGCGCTACGACGATGGCCACGGCACCGTGGTGGAGCTGGCCACGGTGCGGCTGGACCTGCACTTCTGGTCGCTGCTGGGCAAGCGCGTGCACCTGACCACGCTCGACGTCGAAGGCGTCACGGTGGCGCTGCCCGCGGCCAGCACGCAGCAAAGTACCGGCACCGCCAGCGTGTCGCTGCATCTGCCAGTGGAGCTGATCCTGGATCGCATGCACGCCGGCCCGATCAAGGTAACGCAGGCCGGCAAGGACGTGTTTGCCGCCGATCGCCTCGACCTCGCCGGACGCTGGACCGACCGCGGCATCGAGCTGCGCCAGCTCGCCCTGCGCGCGCCGGACGGCCACGCCGATCTCGCCGGCGAGCTGGTCTTCGGCCCCAGCTACCAGGGCAACGGCACCCTGGGCTTTGCGTGGAAGGCTGGCGACGCCGAGGTCGCCGGGACGCTCTCGGTGCACAGCGACGGCCGGCAGGCCACGCTGGATGCGGCGCTCACCGCGCCGGCGCCGCTGAAGCTGCACGCCGAACTCGCCCAGACCGGCGAGTTCCGCTGGAAGGGCACGCTGGAGGCGCCACGCTTCGACCCGACGCCGCTGCTGGGCGAAGGCGCGCTGCACTCGCTGGCGCTGTCCCTCGCCGGCCACGGCGACCGCCACGGCGGCACGCTCGAAGGCCAGCTCGACCTGAACCAGTACCGCGTGCTGCTGCAGCCGCTGCGCACGCGGCTCGACCCCGGCTACCACACGCTGACGCTCGAACAACTCCGGCTCGGCTCGCCCCAGATCAAGGGCAACGTGGAAGCGAGCGGCACCGTGCAACTGGATGCCAGGCCGCTCGCCGCCAACCTGCAGATCAACTGGCGCGACCTGCAACTGCCGGCCGAGCTGGTCGGCCAGGAACTGGCCAGCCACGGCCAGCTCACGGCCACGGGCAGCGTCGACGCGTACCGCGCGCAAGGCGAGCTCGAGCTGGGGCCGCCCGGCAAGCTGGCACGGCTGTCGCTGGAACTGGACGGCACGCCGCAACGTTTGCAGGTGCACTCGCTTGCACTGAAACAGGCCAGCGGCCAGCTGCAGGCCCACGGCGAGCTGACCCTGCAACCGGCGCTGGCGTGGCAGGCCGAGGCGCGCGCCACGAGGTTCGACCCCGGCCAGTTGCTGGCGCACTGGGATGGCGCGCTGGATTTCGACATCGCCAGCCAGGGCCGTCGCGCCGACGGCGGGCTCGACGCCACGCTGGACATGCGCAAGCTCGGCGGCACGCTGCGCAAGCGCGCGGTCAGCGGCCACGGCAAGCTGCACCTGTCGCCACAGCAGGTGCTGGACGGGCGCCTGGAGCTCGCCTCCGGCGCCAGTTCGCTGCAGCTGACCGCACGGCCCGGCGCCAGCAATGACGCCGAACTGCAACTGGCGATCGCCTCGCTCGGCGACTGGCTGCCCGGCGCCGGCGGACGTCTGGACGGCCATTTGCGCATCCAGGGCAAGCTGCCCGGGCTCAGCGTCAACGGCCAGCTGCACGGGCAGGCGCTGGCCTGGCAGCAGCAGCGCGCGCAGCGGCTGCGCCTGATCGTGGGCCTGCCCGACATCAGCCGCATCGCCGGCAAGCTGGACCTGCAACTGCATGACGCCACCGTGCAGGGGCTGGCGTTCCAGGACATCCACGCGCTGGCCGAAGGCAGCGAGGCCAGCCATCGGCTCGACGTGCAGGCGCGCGGCACGCAGCTCTCCGGCGCGCTGGACCTGCGCGGCGCGCTCGACGGGTCGCGCTGGAACGGCACGCTGTCCACGCTGGACCTCGAGCCGCAGGGCCTGCCGCCGTGGCGCCTGCAGCACGCCACGTCACTCGGCTACGACGATGGCGCGATGCAGCTTGCCGAGCTGTGCCTGACCGCCGGCGACCCGCTGCTGTGCGCCAGCGCGCGCCGCGACAAGGCCGGCAACCTGGACGCCAGCTACCGGTTGCAGGCGCTGCCGCTCGCATTGCTGCTGAACGCCGCCGGCGAAGCCGACCTGCCGCTGCGCGCCGACGGCAGCATCGAGGGCAGCGGCCAAGTCCGCCTCGGCGCGGCGGGCGCGCTCAGCGGCGAGGCGTCGATCGGCTCGGCGCACGGCGCGATCAGCTATGCCGACGACACGCGTGAGGCCCTGCTGCGCTACGACAACCTGCGGCTCGATGCCAGCCTCGCTCCCCAGCGCCAGCAGATCGAACTGCATGCGGCGCTGGACGATGGCGGTCGCATCGACGGGCAGCTGGGCATCACCGGCGCGCAGCAGGCCTTGAGCGGGCAGCTGGAACTGCGCCTGGGCAACCTCGCCTTCGTCGAACTGCTCAGCCACGAGCTCGCCAACGTCAAGGGCCGGGCCGAGGGTCACTTCCAGTTCGGCGGCAGCCTGGCGCAGCCGCTGCTGACCGGCCAGGCCGAGCTGGGCGACTTCGCTGCGGAGATCCCCGCCGCCGGCCTGATGCTCGACCAGGGCCGGCTCAGCGTGTCCACGCCGGACGGGCAGCAGCTGCAGATCCGCGGCAGCGTGCAATCGGGCAAGGGCAGCATCGCGGTGGACGGCAGCGCCAGCCTCGGCGGCGCGCAGCCCACCCGGCTCACCATCACGGGCAGCCAGTTCACCGCGGTGGACATTCCGGCGGCCAACGTGGTGCTCTCGCCCGACCTGCTCGTGCAGCAAGGCGCCAACGGCATCGACATCACCGGCGCGGTGAGCCTCGACCGTGCACGGGTGAACGTGGACAAGCTGCCCGGCGCCGG
This sequence comes from Rhodanobacter sp., assembly GCA_049650465.1. Classification (GTDB taxonomy): domain Bacteria; phylum Pseudomonadota; class Gammaproteobacteria; order Xanthomonadales; family Rhodanobacteraceae; genus Rhodanobacter. Next base: position 18,502 of record JBASAF010000030.1, read on the forward strand.
CGCCAGCGCCGCCTCGCCCGACGTGGTGGTGGTGGACGCCCGGCAGGCGCAGGGCGCCGCCAGCGGCACGCCGTTGAACGCGATGGTCAAGGTCAACCTGGGCGAGCAGACCCACGTCACCGGCATGGGCCTGGACGGCCGCCTCAGCGGCGTGCTGACGGTGATCGAAAAGCCTGGCCGCGCCACCATCGGCCAGGGCCAGATCGCGGTGAACGGCACCTACCGCGCGTACGGACAGGACCTGCAGATCCAGCGCGGCCAGCTGCTGTTCGCCAGCACGCCGATCGACAACCCCGGCCTGAACATCCGTGCGGTGCGCAAGCTCAACCCCAACGCCACCATCGACGAGGGCCAGGAAGTGGGCCTGTACGTCTCCGGCACCGCGCAGCGGCCGATCCTCACCGTGTTCTCCAACCCGGTGATGGAGCAGTCCGACGCGCTGTCGTACCTGATCACCGGCAAGCCGCTGTCGGAGGTGAAGGGTGGCGAAGGCAGCATGGTCAGCGCCGCTGCGCAGGCGCTGGGTTCGGCGGCGGGCGACCTGCTCGCCAAGCGGATCGGCTCGCAGCTGGGGCTGGACGACATCGGCGTGTCCAGCAACGAGGCGCTCGGCGGCAGTTCGGCGTTCACCGTCGGCAAGTATCTTTCGCCGCGGCTTTATCTCAGCTACGGCGTGGGCCTGTTCGAGCCGGGCGAGGTGATCACCCTGCGCTATCGGCTGAGCAAGCGCTGGAACCTGGAGGCGCAGCAGGCCACCGAGTTCAGCCGCGCCAGCCTCAACTACCGGCTCGAAAGATAGGGCCGCCGCGGCCGCCGACGGATTGCCGCGGCGGCAGACGGCCCTGGCCCGGCCCGCTAGAATGGCGGGTGCTGCGGCAATCACGTCCGCACCGTTTCGGAAAACCATGCGCCTCTACCTGCAATCCGTGCCCGGCAGTACCGACACGCCGCGCTATGTCCAGATCACGCTGGAGCAGGATCTGCTCGGCGGCTGGACGCTGTACCGCGAGTCGGGCACCCAGGGCGGGCGCGCCACCATGAAGCGCGAGCAGTTCCTGGAACGCGACGCGGCCATTGCCGCGTTCGAGAAGACCCGCGACGCGCAGCTCAAGCGCGGCTTCCGCCTGATGTTCGCCCAGGGCCAGGAAGGCCCGTACGGGCGCTGAAATCCCTCACCGTTGATTGCCATGCCCGATGCCCTGAACAACGACCGCTTCCTGCGCGCGCTGCGCCGCGAGCCCACCGACACCACGCCGATCTGGGTGATGCGCCAGGCCGGCCGCTACCTGCCCGAGTACCGCGCCACCCGCGAGCGCGCCGGCAGCTTCATGGGGCTGGCGCAGAACCCGGAATACGCCTGCGAGGTCACCCTGCAACCGTTGCAGCGTTTTGATCTCGACGCGGCGATCCTGTTCTCCGACATCCTCACCATCCCCGATGCGATGGGCCTGGGCCTTTCGTTTGCGCAAGGCGAAGGCCCGCAGTTCACCCGTCCCCTGCGCAGCGCGGCGGACATCGCCAAACTCGCCGTGCCCGACATGGATGGCGAGCTGCGCTACGTGATGGACGCGGTGCGGTTGATCCGCCGCGAGCTGCACGGCCGCGTGCCGCTGATCGGCTTTTCCGGCAGCCCGTGGACGCTGGCCTGCTACATGGTCGAAGGCCATGGTTCGCGCGATTTCGCCACGCTCAAGGCGATGTGCTGGAACGAACCGCAGCTCGCCCACCGGCTGCTCGACACGCTGGCGCAGTCCGTCGCCGCCTACCTGGTCGCCCAGGCCGCGGCCGGGGCGCAGGCGCTGATGATCTTCGACACCTGGGGCGGCCTGCTCGGCCCGGCGCCGTTCCGCGAATTCTCGCTGCGCTACATGACGCGGATCGTGGCCGCGCTGAAAGAACACCCGGCGGCGCGCGACCTGCCGGTGATCCTGTTTTCCAAGGGCGCGGCCGGCCATCTGGCGGCGCTGGCCGACAGCGGCTGCGCCGCGCTGGGCGTGGACTGGACGATCGACCTGGCCGACGCGCGCGCCGCCGTGGGCGGTCGCGTGGCGCTGCAGGGCAACCTCGACCCGGCCGTGCTGCGCGCCAGCCCGGCCGTGATTCGGCGCGAGGCGCGCGCGGTGATGGACAGCTACGGCCGCCACCCCGGCCATGTGTTCAACCTCGGCCACGGCATCACCCCGGAGGTCGACCCCGACCACGTCAAGGTGCTGGTGGACGAGGTGCACGCCTACGGGCGCACGCTGCGCGGCTGATCGACCACCCGCGGTGACAGATGGCCGCACCGCCGCGTGGCGGCTCAAGTGCGGCTGCGCGCAGCCGATATCACGGTCGCGTAGACTCTCGATGCGACCAGGGCTTCATGCACGCCGGGCGCCCCGGGGAGGGGCCGGCGTGCCCGACCCGTCCACGCTGCGCAAAACCCAGCGTGTCACCGACCCAACGAGCAGCTGCATGAAGGCCATCGAACAATTGCGACTCAATGGCGGCCTGCCCAGCCCGAAAGGGGTGGCGCTGGCGATCATGCAGATCAGCCGCCGCGACGACGCGACGCTGGAGGAGATCAGCCGCCTGGTGCAGAGCGACCCGGTCACCAGCAGCCGCCTGCTGCACATGGCCAACGCCGCCAGCATCGCCGCCCGCCCGCTGGCCAGCATCCCGGAGGCGATCATCCGCCTCGGCCTGGCGGCGGTGCGCCAGCTGGCCATGGGTTTCTCGCTGGTCGACCAGTACCGCAGCGGCGCCTGCGCGGCATTCGACTACCCGCGCTTCTGGTCGCATTCGCTGCTGATGGCCGTGGCGATGCAGGAACTGGGCAAGCGCGTGCGGCTGGCCTCGCCGGACGAGCTGTTCGCCTGCGGCCTGCTTGCGCGCATCGGGTATCTGGCGCTGGCCACGCTGTACCCGGAGGAATACGCCGCCCTGCTGCAACAGGGCGGCGAGATCACGGCGGAGCACGAGCGGACGCATCTGCACGTCGACCACGGCGAACTCACCGCGGTGATTCTCGAGGATTGCGGCATCCCGCGCGCACTGGCCGAGCCGGTGTTCTTCCACGAGAACGTCGAGGCGGCCGGCTTCGCCGAAGGTTCGCGGCCGTACCAGCTCACCCGGCTGTTCCACCTGGCCAGACGGCTGGCCGACCTGAGCCTGATGCCGAGCGAGCAGCGCGGCCAGCACATCGGCGAGGTGATGCTGCTGGGCGGCAAGATCGGACTGGACACCATCGAGCTCGGCATCCTGCTCGACCAGGTGCACGAGCGATGGCACGAGTGGAGCGCGGTGCTGCACGTACCCGACAGCCACGTGCCGTCGTTCGCCGAACTGGTCCCGGCGCCGGCGACGGCGCCGGACGGCGCGCCCGCCGCCGACCTGGCACGCGTGCTGTGGGTGGCCACCGCCGCGCCGGTGCGGGCCATGCTGGCCGAGATCCTCGGCGGCCTGCCCGACCTGATCGTGCACTCGGCCGAGGGCGGCGAGGAGGGACTCGCGCTCGCCGTGCGGCTGATGCCGCAGGTGGTGATCGTCGACTCGCGCATGCCCGGCATGGATGGCTGGGGCTTGTGCCGCGCCCTGCGCGCCACGCCCTGGGGCCAGTCGATCTACCTGATCGTGCTGGCCAGTGTGACCTCGGAAGCCGAGATCCGCCTGGCCGGCGAGGTCCAGATCAACGATTGCGTGAGCCCCGCCCAGGCCGCGCGCATGCTGCCGTTGCGGATGGGTGCCGCCCGCCAGTACGTGAAGCTGCTCAACCAGTGGGAGCATGACCGCGCGCAGCTCAAGCAGTTCTCCGCCGAACTGGCGATGAGCAACCGCAAGCTGCAGCACTACGCCCTGATCGACCAGCTCACCGGCCTGCAGAACCGCCGCGCCGGCATGGAATCGCTGACCCAGGCGTGGAGCGTCGCCGAACGCTCCGGCGACCCGGTGACGATGATGATGATCGACATCGACCACTTCAAGGAAGTCAACGACGTCCACGGCCACGCGGTCGGCGACCAGGTGCTGCTCGAAGTGGCCCGCACCATACGGCGCTCCGCGCGCAAGGAAGACGCGGTGTGCCGCATGGGCGGCGAGGAGTTCCTGGTGATCTGCCGCAATGCCGACCTGGCCTCCTCATGGCACGCCGCCGAGCGCCTGCGCAAGGCGGTGGCCGGCTTGAAAGTGGCGGTCGAAGGCAAGCAGCTCGCCGTGACGATCAGCGTCGGCCTCGCCGCGCGCGAGGACGGCATGGCCGACCCCGGCGCGCTGATCAATGCCGCCGACAAGGCGCTCTACGCAGCCAAGAAGAAGGGCCGCAACCGCACCTGCCGCTACGAGGACGGCAAGCTGTACCTCGAAGGCTGAGCCCGGCCGCGCCGACGCGTGCCGATGCCTCCCCGCCGCGGGGAAACAGGCGCCGGCGTCCCGACGAGTTCGCGGACCTTCAGGGCGTGCCGGCGAACGCGTGATCCAGCCAGTCGTGCATCAGCCGGTAGCTGCGCGCGGCAGCCGCAGCGTCGTAACGGCAGCCCGGGGAGTTTTCGCCGACCTCGGTGAAGCAGTGCACGGCGTGGCCGAGCACCACGAATTCCCAGGGTGCCGGGCTCGCGCCCATCTCGTCCATGAACTTGCCGGCGTCCGGCATGGTGCCGCGATCGTCGGCGCCGTTCATGGCCAGCACCCGCGCCCTGATGTGCTTCGCCAGCGCCGGATCGTCGGTGGCCAGGCCGCCGTGGAACGACACGACCGCCGCGACGTCGGCACCGCTGCGGGCCAGGTCGAGCACCGCCGAGCCGCCGAAGCAGAAGCCGATCGCCGCGAGATTCGAGGTATCCAGCGGCGCGGAGGCCGCCTGTGCCTTCAACTGCTCCAGCGCCACATTGATCCGCTTGCGCATCAGCGCGCGGTCGCCGTACAGCGGCTTCACCGCGGCCTGCGCCTCACCGTTGCTGGTGGGCCGCACCGTCGCGCCGTACATGTCGGTGAGCAGGATCACGTAGTCCTTGCCCGCGATCATTTCGGCCTTCTTTACCGCCGCATCGTTCACGCCGTACCAGTTCGGCACCATCACCAGGCCGGGGCGTTTCGCCGACGAGGCGTCGTCGTAGACCAGCACGCTGTGGAAGCGCGTGCCGTCGGTCGTCCACTCGACCGGACGATGCACCATCTTCGCCTGCGCGGCGAAGGCGAAACCGGCAAGCACGAGCGCGGCGAGACTGCGGATGTGATGCATGACAGAACCCTCCCTCGACTGGAACCTGGTTGGCGATGAAACCCGACTGGAAGCGGCCGCCCGTGTGACTCCTGCGTCCGCGGACGAGCGCAAAGCAAGCATCTAAAGTCCCGCGGCGTGATCCGACAGTCGCCGTTTCAATGGCGACAGCCGGTCCAGCAGACGCACGCCGACGGCGCGTGCGGCGACCAGCGGCGGCGACTGCCAGGCGTAGACGCGCGCCAGGGCATCGAAGCCCAGCGCATCGAGCGTGTCGGCGCTGCGCCGGCGCCGCGCGTAGCGGCGCAACACCTGGGCCGCGCCGATGTCGTGGCCGGCACGTCGCGCCGCCAGCAGCGCGTCGCGCAGCTCGACCACGTCGCGCAGGCCCAGGTTGACGCCCTGCCCGGCCAGCGGGTGCACCGCGTGCGCGGCGTCGCCCAGCAGCACGAAGCGCTCGGCCTGGTAGTGCTGCGCCAACTGCAGTTTCAGCGGAAACGCCGCGCGCGGGGTGGTCGCGGTGATCCGGCCCAGGCGGAAATCGCTGGCGGCACCGAGCTCGTCGCAGAAGCGCCGGTCGTCCAGTTCCAGCACGCGCCGCGCCTCGGCCTCCGGCAGCGACCACACGATCGAGCTGCGCCCGTCGGCCAGCGGCAGCAAGGCCAGCGGGCCGCCCGCCAGGAAACGTTGCCACGCGGTGCCCTCGTGCGCGCGCTCGGTGTGCACGTGCGCCACCACCGCACGCTGCGCGTAATCGCGCCCGCGCGTGCCGATGCCGGCCAGCTGGCGCAACGGCGAAACGGCGCCGTCGGCGGCCACCAGCACGGCCGCCGACAGTGACGCGCCATCGGCCAGCTGCAACCGGATGCGGTCCCCGCCGGCCTCGAAGGCGGTCACCTCGGCCGGGCACAGCCGGCGCACGCCCGCCGTTTCCAGCGCCTGCCAGAGCGACCACTGCACCAGGCTGTTCTCGACGATGCAGCCGAGCATGTCGCGGCCTTCGGCGGCCGCATCGAAGTCGATCGACGCCCCGCTGGCGGCATCCCACACATGCATGTGCCGGTAGGCAGAGACACGGGACCCGCGAATGGACGTCCAGACGCCCAGCTCGTCGAGCAGCGCGATGGACGACGGCGCCAGCCCCACCACGCGCAGGTCCACTTCGGCATCGGCACGCCACGGCGCCGGCGCACGCGCCTCCAGCAGGGCCACGGCCAGGCCCGCGCGGGCCAGCGCC
>JBASAF010000031.1:0-23156 GCA_049650465.1 Rhodanobacter sp.
GCCCCAACGCGTGGCGCCGCCGGTGCGCGCCGAAGTGCAGCGCGGCCGCCAGGTCGACCATCGCCGCCAGCGCGAGCCGTGAGCCGACCGATACCGGTGGCGGCAGCCGGGGAAGGCCGCCGGCGACCCCCCGCCAGGCCGACCTGCTAAAGTCTGCCGCCCGCGACGGGCCACGCGCGCTCACCCGGTTCGCCGGCGACGCCACGCCGCCGGCCCCCCTGGTTGCCCGGACCTTGCATGACGGCTGACGACACCGACAACTTGCCGGCGCACCTGCGCCGCATCCGCAGCTTCGTGTTGCGCGAGGGGCGCATGACCCCGGCCCAGCAACGCGCGTTCGACACCTTGTGGTCGCGCTACGGGCTGGATTACACCGGCGCGCCCCGCGACCTCGACGCCAGCTTCGGCCGCAGCGCGCCGCGCGTGCTGGAAATCGGCTTCGGCAACGGCGAGGCGCTGGCCTGGGCCAGCGAACACGACCCCGGGCGCGACTACGTCGGCGTGGAGGTGCACGGCCCCGGCGTCGGGCGCCTGATGAATGCGCTGGCCGCGCGCGATGCCGCCAACGTGCGCATCTACAAACACGACGCAGTCGAGGTGCTGGAGCACGAGATCGCCCCGGCCGCCCTTGCCGAGGCGCGCATCTGGTTCCCCGACCCCTGGCACAAGAAGCGCCACCACAAGCGTCGCCTGATCCAGCCCGGCTTCGTCGCCCTGCTCGCCACTTGCGTGGCGCCCGGCGGCCTGCTGCACCTGGCCACCGACTGGCAGCCCTACGCCGAGCACATGCTGGAGGTGATGGAAGCCGCGCCCGACTGGCGCAATGCCGTCGCCCCCGGCGCCTGCGCCGAGAAACCCGAGTGGCGCATCGAGACGCACTTCGAACGGCGCGGCTTGAAGCTGGGGCACGGGGTGCGGGACCTGCTTTATCGAAGAGCGTGACCCCCTCCCAGCCTCCCCCTGCGAGCAGGGGGAGGAGTAAAGACGCTGTCCCCCTGCAGCAGAGAGGAGGAGCAGAGCCGCTTGTCTCCCCCTGCAGTAGAGAGGAGGAGCAGAGCCGCTTGTCTCCCTCCCCTGCAAAGCAGGGGAGGGCCGGGGAGGGGTCAGGCCTTTGACCTTTCCTCCAGCACCCGAAAGATCTCCGCCACCACGTCGTCCGTGCGCAGCAACACGTCGTCATTCCAGAAGCGCTGCACCCGATACCCCTCGCCCTGCAGCGCCGCGGTACGCCGCTCGTCGTACGCCCGTGCATCGAGATGCTGCCCGCCATCCAGCTCGACCACCAGCCGCGCCGGGATGCAGACGAAATCCACGATGAAGCCGGCCAGCGGATACTGTCGGCGGAACTTGTGGCCGGCCAGGTGGCGGCGGCGCAGGAAATACCAAAGGCGGCGCTCGGCGTCGGTGCTGTCGTTGCGGAGCTGGCGGGCACGAATCCATTTGGACTGCATGGCGAATCCTTCGCGGCGCTGGAGGATAAGCGTAACCCCCTCCCAGCCTCCCCCTGCAAGCAGGGGGAGGAGCAAAGCGGCGTACTCCTGCGCACCTGTCAGCCACGTGCTTCGCCCCTCCCCTGCTTGCAGGGGAGGGCCGGGGAGCGGTCGCTCTTGCCCTCGGGTTCACCAGCTCGCGCACGGGCCCGCTTATACTCGGGCGATCCATCCAGGGACGAATCGTCGCAGCGTGAAGCTTCCACTGCCATCGCCTAGCCACTTGCGCACGTCGTCCCCGCGAGACCTGCGCTGATGGGTCTGTCGCTCACCCCCGAAATGATCCTGGTGCTCGGGCTGGCGGGCTTCACCATGCTGATGCTGGTGCTGGACTGGATCCGCGCCGACATGGTGGCGCTGCTGGTGGTGGTGTCCATCGGGCTGATCGGGCTGATCCCCGCCGACAAGGTGTTCGACGGCTTCGCCGGCAACGCGGTGATCTCGATCATCGCCATCATGATCATGGGCGAAGGCCTGGACCGCGCCGGCGTGCTCACCTATACCGCGCGCGTCATGATGCGCATGGCCAACGGCGTCGAATCGCGCCTGAGCCTGGTCATCAACCTGGTGGCCAGCCTGTTCAGCGCGGTGATCCCCAGCCAGGCGCTGGCCGCATTGATGATCCCCATCAGCAGCCGCCTCGCCGCGCGCACCGGCGTGCCCATCTCGCGGCTGCTGCTGCCCATGGCGTTCTGCATCTTCACCGCCACCAACACCACGCTGATCGCGAACTCGCCGCTGATCATCCTCAACGACCTGATCGCCAGCGCCAACCTCAACCTGCCGCCGGGCGCGCACACGATTCCCAAGTTCGGCCTGTTCAGTGTCACGCCGATCGGCCTGGTGCTGGCTGCAGTGGGCGTGAGCTATTTCTATTTCTTCGGACGCAAGCTGCTGCCCGGCCACGAGGACGAGCGGCTGAAGGTGACCCCCGGGCGCACCGAAAGCTACTTCGCCGAGACCTACGGCATCGGCGGCGAGACCGCCGAGCTCACCGTTACCGCGGAAAGCCCGCTGGTGGGCATGAGCATCGGCGAGGCCGAAATGCTGCACCAGGCGCCGCTGATCCTGGCGATCAAGAGCGGCAACGAATCGCGCATGGCGCCGCCGGCCGACCAGGTGATCTGGGTCGGCTCGGTGCTCGGCGTGCTCGGTCCGCGCGAACTGCTGAACCGCTTCGCCAACAACCAGCTGTGCCGCCTGTCGACCCGCATGCGCCAGCTGGGCGAACTGTTCAACCCGACGCGCGCGGGCATTTCCGAGGTGGTGATTCCGCCGGTGTCGCGCTTCATCAAGCAGACCGTGGCCGACCTGCGCCTGCGCAAGCGCTTCGGCATCTCGGTGCTGGCGATCACCCGTGGCGACCAGGTGTTTCGCGACGACGTGCGCGGGGTCAGCCTGCGCGCCGGCGACACCGTGGTGCTGCACAGCAACTGGCACGACCTGGCGCTGGCGGCGGAAGACAAGGACCTGGTGGTGGTCACCGACATCCCCAAGGAGCAGCAGCGCCCCGGCAAGATCTGGCAGGCGGTGGGCTTTTTCCTGATGGCGCAGGGGCTGGCGCTGTTCACCCCGCTGGACCTGTCGCTGTCGATGATGGCCGGCGCCATCGCGATGCTGCTGACCGGCGTGCTGAACATGGACGAGGCATACAAGGCGATCAACTGGAAGACGATCTTCGTGGTCGCCTGCCTGATCCCGCTGGGCTGGTCGATGGACGCCACCGGCACCGCCGCCTGGCTGGCGCAGCTGGTGCTGACCCATCTTGGCGGCGTCGCGCCGTGGGTGCTGCAGTTGTGCGTGGCCTTGCTCACCCTGCTCTTTGCCCAGGTGATGTCCAACGTGGGCGCCACGGTGATGATGGTGCCGGTGGCGATCAGCGTGGCGGTGGCCACCGGTGCCAACCCGGCGGCCTATGCGCTGATCGTGGCGGTGTCCTCCTCCAACACCTTCCTGATCAGCGCCGGCCATCCGGCGCTGATGATGGTCACCGGCCCCGGTGGCTACAAGGGCAAGGATTTCCTGCGCGTCGGCGCGCCGCTGACCGTGCTGATGCTGGTGGCGACGCTGCTGATGGTGAACCTGCTGTTCCGGTGAAAAGCCGGGATTCGGGATTCGGGATTCGGGATTCGCAAAAGCGTCAGGCCAGCGCGGCGGGATCGAGGCAGACGGTGCCGTCGACCACCCGCAGCGGCACGGCACGCAGCGACTGGCCGCGGCAGGGGCCGCCGGTGCACAGGCCGTCGGTCTGGTCGAACACCGCGCCGTGCACCGCGCAGATCAGGCTGTCGTTCTTCAGCAGGAACTTGCCGGGCGCGTAGTCCAGCCGGTTGCCGGCATGCGGGCAGATGTTGAGGTAGCCGCTGACCTGCCCGCCCCGGCGCAGCAGGATCACGCTCTCCTCGCCATCGGCCAGCATCGCGTCCACCGCGGTGGCGCCGCCGTCGGGTATCTGCTCCAGCGCACACAAGGCGTGCGCCTGCGACGATCCGGTCTCGTTCACTGTATCCATCGGCACTTGCCTCACGGTTCGCGAGGCCCCATCGTGGTAACGTAAGTCGTTGATTTTACCACACGAGTTTTTAACACATGCGCCTCTACCTGCATTCCATGCGCTCGAAGGGGTTCCCCCTGGGACGCCGTCCGCGCCACCCGCTGGCGCGCTTCCTGTCGCTGCTGCTGGGGCTGGCCGTGATCGGCGTGCTGCTGGTGTTCGGCCTGGTGGTGGCCGGCGTGCTGCTGATCGGCGGCGTGATCGTGCTGGCGATCCGCCAGTGGAAGCAGGCAAAGGCGCCGGCGGGCGCGCCGACCCAAGGCGCGACGAAACCCCAGCCGGCGGTGCTGGAGGGCGAGTTCCGCGTGATCCACCAGGGGCGTCCCGTCACGCATTGAGGCGCGCGCCCGCGACACGGGGATAATGCGGCTTCCCCATCCGGTCCTGCCCCATGTCCGATACCTCTGCCTCCCTCGCGGCCGACGCGCCGCGCCGCCTGACTGATCCCCGCGTCCTGATTCCGCTGGCGCTGTTCGCGCTGTACGTGATCTGGGGTTCGACCTACCTGGGCATCCGTTTCGCGCTGGAAAGCTACCCGCCGTTCCTGCTCGCCGGCGTGCGCTTCCTCGGCGCCGGCATCGCGCTGTACGGCTTCGTGCGCTGGCGCGGGATGGCGCCGCCGACGCCGCTGCAGTGGCGCAACGCCGCGATCACCGGCCTGCTGCTGCTCGGCATGGGCAACGGCCTGGTGTGCTTCGCGGAGGAGCGGGTGAGCTCGGGCATCGCCGCGGTGGCGGTGGCCAGCATGCCGCTGTTCGCGGCGCTGTTTTCCGGCATGTACGGCGAGTGGCCGCACCGGCGCGAGTCGATCGGCCTGGCGATCGGCTTCGCTGGCGTGATCGTGCTCAACCTGGGCAGCAGCCTGGCCGGCTCGTCGCTCGGCGCGGCCGCCCTGCTGCTGGCGGCGGCGGCATGGGCGTTCGGCTCGGCATGGAGCCGCCGCCAGACGATGCCGCCCGGGCCGATGAACACCGCCGCGCAGATGCTGTGCGCCAGCCTCGCGCTGCTCGTCGTGGGCTTCGCCAGCGGCGAACACCTGCCCGCGCATCCGACGGCCCGCGCCACGCTGGCACTGGCCTACCTGGCCGTGTTCGGTTCCATCGTCGCGTTCAGCGCCTACCTGTACGTGCTCAAGCACGCGCGCCCGGCGCTGGCCACCAGCTACGCCTACGTCAACCCGCCGGTGGCGGTGCTGTTCGGGGTGCTGCTGGCTGGCGAGCGGGTGGGGCCGTTCGACCTGGCCGGCATGGCGATCATCCTGGCCGGCGTGGCGGTGATCACGCTGGCGAAGGTCAAGGGAGACAGGAAGCCGTAGGAGCCGCCCGCGGGCTGCTTTTGCGAATCCCCATCCCGGCTTTCAAGGCGCCGCCCGCGAGCGGACTCGTACCGGTGGCGCTCGACCTTGGTCGGCTTGCCTGCATGGCTGCCGCGGCGCGACGATGGCGCGATTCATCGGCGGAGAACGGCATGAACGCATCGCAGGACGGCTGGATGGCGCGCGCGGCGCTGCGCAGCGCGGCGTGGGCGGAGCGCTGGTTTCCCGATGCGTGGGTGTTCGCGGCGCTGGGCGTGGTGCTGGTGGCGTTGGCGGCGTTCGCGTTCGGCGCCACGCCGATGGCCACGGTCAACGCGTTCGGCGACGGCTTCTGGAGCCTGATCCCGTTCACCATGCAGATGGCCTTCGTGGTGATCGGCGGCTACGTGCTGGCCACCGCGCCGGTGGTGGCGCGCTTCATCGACGTGCTGGCGCGCGCGCCGCGCACGGGACGCGGCGCGATCGTCTACATCGCGCTGGTCAGCATGCTGGCCTCGCTGCTGTCGTGGGGTTTCTCGCTGGTGTTCGGCGGGCTGCTGGTGCGTGCGCTGGCGCGGCGCGACGCGTTGCACATGGATTACCGTGCGGCCGGCGCGGCAGCGTATCTCGGCCTGGGTGCGATCTGGGCGATGGGGCTGTCGTCGTCGGCGGCGCAGTTGCAGGCGAACCCGGCCAGCATGCCGCCGGGCCTGCTGGCGATCACCGGCGTGCTGCCTTTCAGCCAGACCATCTTCCTGTGGCAGTCGATCGTGCTGACCGCGGTGCTGATCGTGGTGTCGCTGCTGGTGTGCTGGTTCACCGCGCCGTCGGATGCGAACGCGCGCACCGCGAAGGACTTCGACATCGGCGAAAGCTCCACGCCGGCGTTGCCGCCGCGCACGCGCCCGGGGGAATGGCTGGAGTACAGCCCGCTGCTGGCGCTGGCGATCGGCCTGCTGGGACTGGGCTGGCTGGGCCACGAGTTCGCCACCAAGCCGACCGTGACCGCGATCGCCAACCTCAACACCTACAACTTCCTGTTCCTCACCCTGGGCATCCTGCTGCACTGGCGCCCGCGCAGCTTCCTCGACGCGGTGCATCGTGCCGTGCCGAGCACCGCCGGCGTGCTGATCCAGTTTCCGCTGTACGGCGGCATCGCCGCCCTGCTCACCCACGTGCCCGGCGCCGACGGCTCCACGCTGGCGCACCGGTTGTCGAACCTGTTCGTGCACATCGCCGGCCAGGAAAGCTTCCCCGCGGTGATGGGCGCGTACTCGGCGATCCTGGGCTTCTTCGTGCCCTCCGGCGGCGGCAAGTGGCTGGTCGAGGCGCCGTACGTGATGCAGGCGGCGAACGACCTGCACGTGCACCTGGGCTGGGCGGTGCAGGTGTACAACGCCGCCGAGGCGCTGCCCAACCTGATCAACCCGTTCTGGATGCTGCCCCTGCTCGGCGTGCTCGGGCTGAAGGCCCGCGACGTGGTCGGCTACACCTTCGTGCAGCTGGTGGTGCACGTGCCGCTGGTGCTGGGCATGTTGTGGCTGCTGGGGATGACGCTTAGCTACGTGCCGCCGGTGATGCCTTGAGAGCCGGGATTCGGGATTCGGGATTCGGAATCCGGACGGCCCGGAACGTAGGGCGGGCAGTGCCCGCCAATTCGCCATGACGGAGAGCGGCGGGCGGTGCCCGCCCTACGGCGTTTGCGTGTTGCATGGCTTGCGTTACAGCTCGCGCAGCGCGGTGGTGACCGGCAAGCGTGCGGCGCGCACCGCGGGGAACAGGCCGCCGATGAAGCCGATCGCCAGCGCCCATTTCAGCCCGCTCCACATCAGCGCCGGCGAGACCTTGAAGTCGAACACCACCTGGGTGAGGCCGTTGAGCGTCGAGGTGGTGTAGCCGTTGAACACCAGCCACACGATCAATGCGCCCAGCACGCCGCCGGCGAGCGCCAGCAGCATCGTTTCCAGCATCACCGATACCACTACCGGCACGCCGCGGAATCCGATCGCGCGCAAGGTGGCGATCTCGCGGGCGCGCGAGGCGACCGCGGCGAACATGCAGTTGAGCGCGCCGAAGATCGCGCCGATCGCCATGATCACGCCCACGGTCAGGCCGACGACGCGGATGGTCTTGGCCAGGCCGGCGGACTGCCGCGCGAAATAGTCGGCCGTGGTGCTGGTCTCGACCTTCAACTTGGGATCGGACATCAGCGCCGCCTTGAAACCGTCGAACGCGGCTGCGCTGGTGAGCTTGACCAGCACCGACTCGGCGCTGTTGCCGCGGCGGTAGGCCGAGGCCACGCTCTGGCGGTCGGCCCACAATTCGGAATCGTAGGCATCGCCGGAAGCAAACACGCCGACGACCTTCCACGATTCGGTGCCCAGCTTCACCTCGTCGCCCACCGCCAGGCCGGCAAACTGCCGCTCCGCGCCCTGGCCGACGACCAGCTCGCGCAGACCGGGCTTGAACTTGCGCCCCTGCACGATCTTCAGGCCGGGGCGCAGTGCCCACGCTTCGGCGTCGACGCCGCGCAATTGCGCGTTGGCATCCTCGTCCGAGCCCTTCTGCTTGAGGCTGGCGGCAACCACCAGCTCGGCCGACAGCACCGGCTTGCCGGCGGTGTCGCGGGCGACGCCGGGGGCCTGCTCGACCGCCAGCACGTCGTCACGCAACAGCACCGAAGCCGACTCCGCCGCCGCACCGCCGCGCAGCACGATGGCGGTGTCGCTGCGCCCGCCGCTGGCCAGCGTGGCGGTCAGCCCCTCGCCCATCGCGAGCAAGGCCACCAGCACCGCGACCACGCCGGCGATGCCGATCACGATCACCGAGGAGGAACCCGCCCGCTGCCGGATCGTGCTCACGCCGACCGCGGTCACCGAGGCAGCCTGCCGTCCGCTGCGCGACAGCACCAGCCACAGCGCGAACAGCAGCGCGAGCGCGGCGACGCCGATCCACGGCAGGCGCACCCACACCAGCACCGCGACGACCACCAGAAGGACCAGGCCCAGGTTGAACAGAAACTTCTTCATGGCAAGCTCCAGTCAGCGACCGCTGAGTGCGTCGACGATGTTGAGGCGCATCGCGCGCCAGGCGGGGATCCAGCCGACGACCAAGCCGATCGCCAGCATCAGCGCGATGCCGACCACCCAGGTCGAGGCGCTGACGCCGTGCACCGGGATCATGCCGCCACTGGCCGCGCCGATGCCCGGCACGATCAGCGATACCACGGCCAGCCCGATCAGGCCGCCCAGCAACAGCAACAGCACGCTCTCGGCCAGCACCATCGCCTGCACGCTGCGGCTGGAGAAGCCGATGGTCTTCAGCACCGCCAGTTCCGAGGTGCGCTCGCGCACCGCCTGCATCATGGTATTGCCGGTCAGCAGCAGCAGGGTGAAGAACACCGCGCCCATGATCGACACCACGATCAGCCCGATATTCACCAGCTGCTTGATGAACGAGGCCTGGAACGCCTGCTCGGTCTGCGCCCGGGTTTCGTGATCGGAGTTGGCCGAGATCGCGTCGATCGTGGTGGCCACCGCATCGGCGTGCGCCGGGTCGGCCACCTTGACCACGTACCAGTGCACGGTGCCGGCACCGAAGGCGTTGTTCTCGTCGAAGTACTTCCAGTGGAACAGCAGCAGCTGTTCGCGACTCGCATCCTGCTCGCTCTTGGCGTGGAAGATGCCGGTGATGTCGAACGTCCAGGTATTGCTGCCGGAAGCCTTCGACGGAAAGATGGTCGACTGCAGCGGGATCTTGTCGCCGACCTTCCAGCCGTATTTCTTCGCCAGCGCGGCGCCGACGATGGCGCCGGTGCGGGTGCGCTCCCACGCGGCGCGCTGTTCGGCCGGCAGCACGATCTCGGGGTACAGGTCGACGTAGTTCGGGCTCACCGCGAAGCTGATGACCTGGTTGCGCGGGTCCTGGTAGACGCCGCCGAACCAGTTCGCCGAGGCCACCGCGCTCACCCCCGGCACGGTGGCGATGCGCGCGCCCAGGCTTTCCGGCAATGCCTGCTGCATCGACATGCGCGAGTTGACGATCAGTCGCCCGGCGCCGTCCACGCTGTCGCCGGCGGAGAACGCCTGGCGCACCGAATTGAGCAGGCCGAACAGCAGGAAGGCGGCAATGATCGAGACCAGGGTAAGCAGGGTGCGGGTCTTGCGCCGGAACAGCGCGGCCCAGATCAGGTGGAGGTATTTCATGAATAGTGCCCTCTCGAACGTGTGAGGCAAGCAACCGTCCCTGGCGCGCTGCCGCTCGGCTTACTGCCTCGCCCTCGCAAGGCGCGCGTGATGCCGTTCAAGGCATCACGCAAGCGCGCCTTGCTCGACCAGGGTGCCCTTGTCCAGGTGCATCGTGTGCGTGGCGTACTCGGCCGCCTTCGGATCGTGGGTGACCATCACGATGGTCTTGCCGTGGTCGCGGTTGAGCTGCTGCAGCAGGCCCAGCACGTCCTCGGCGGACTGGCGGTCCAGGTCGCCGGTCGGTTCGTCGCACACCAGCAGGGTCGGGTCGGAGACGATCGCGCGGGCGATCGCCACGCGCTGCTGCTGGCCGCCGGACAGTTCGCCGGGCTTGTGGCTGGCGCGCTCGGCCAGGCCCACCAACTGCAGCGCGATGGAGGCGTTCTTCCTGCGCTGCGCCGCGGACAACTTGGTCAGCAGCAGCGGCAGCTCCACGTTGCGCTGCGCCGACAGCATCGGCATCAGGTTGTAGAACTGGAAAATAAAGCCGACGTTGGAGGCGCGCCACCTGGCCAGCGCACCGGCGCCAAGCTGATCGATGCGCTGTCCGCCCACGCTGATGCTGCCGGCGCTCGGCGCGTCGAGCCCGCCGATCAGGTTGAGCAAGGTGGTCTTGCCAGAACCGGACGGCCCCATCAGCGCCAGGAAATCGCCTTCGGCAATGTCCAGGTTGACGTGGTGCAGCACTTCGACTTTCTGCTTGCCGCGCTCGTAGGTCTTGGCGAGGTCCCGGATCTCGATCAGCGTGCCCATGGCGTTCTCCAGTCGATGTCGAATAGGTGCAGGAGCGCAGCCTGTGCGCGATGCTCCTGCTCGTGCGATTCCCGATTCCCGATTCCCGCAGAAGCATCGCGCACAGGGTGCGCTCCTACGGGCTCTTCTGCGTTTGGACGTCCGAACCATCCTTCAATGCCGGCGGCGGCGACACCACCACGCTTTCGCCCGCGCTCACCGCGGCGGGCAGCAGGCGCAGGTCGCCGTAGGTCTGCGCGGCGGGCGCTACCTTGCGCTGGCGCACGCGCTCGCCGTCGAGCACGAATACCACGCGGTGGCCGTCGCGCTGCACGATCGCGGTGGCCGGCACCAGCACGCCTTGCGGCGCCTTGCTCGCGGTCGCCGGCTTCTGTTCCAGGAACGACACCCGCACGCCCATGTCCGGCACGATCCGCGCGTCCTTCTGCTCCAGCGCCACGCGCACCTTGATGGTGGCCTTGCCGCGGTCGGCGGTGGGCACGATGGCGACGACGTGGGCGGGGATCTTCCAGTCGGGGTAGGCATCGAGCACCGCCTCGGCGGGCATGCCAGGCTTCACGCGGCCGATGTACGCCTCGTTGACGTCGACGTCCACTTCCAGCGAATCCATGTCCACGATCGTGCCCACGCCGGTGCGGGTGAAGCCGCCGCCGGCGGACAACGGGGAGATGATCTCGCCGACCTGCGCATCCTTGGTGGTGACCACGCCGCCGAACGGCGCGCGCACCACGGTATAGTCGAAATTGACCTGCGCCTGCGCTGCCTGCGCATCGGCCGCCGCGGCCTGCTTCTGCTGCGCGGCGAGCTCGGCGCGCGTGGTGTCGACCTGGGTGCGCGCTTTCTCGGCCACCTGCTTCGGCACCAGCCCTTGCGCCGCCAGGCTCTGCTCGCGTCCGGCGTCGCGCTCGTTCTGCGCCAGCTGCACCTTGTACTGCGCCACCAGCGCGTGGGCGGCCGCGGCCTGCGCATGCGCCGCCTGCAGCGCCGCCTTCCACGCGCTGTCGTCCAGTCGCGCCAGCACCTGGCCCTTGGCGACGTGGTCGCCCTCCTCGATCAGCACCGCGGTCAGCGTGCCGGTGATCTGCGCGGAGACGGTGGCCTGGCGCCGCGCGGTGACATAGCCGGTGGCCTGCAGCACCGCCCCTGCCTCGCTGTCCGCGCTGACCGGCACCGCCTGCGCCACCTGCACCGGCAGCGCGCGATGGCCAAGCCAGAACCAGCCGGCAGCGCCGACCAGGAGCAGCGCGACGACCAGCGCCACGATGATCCACGGCCAGCGCGCGCCGGCGCCGGCGTGGTCGTCGCGCTGGTGCCGCGCGATGCGCAGTTCCTTCAACAGTTCGGCGTTGTCCACTCGTCGTCCCCGCTCAGATGCATTCGATGATCCGGGCCGGCGGGCCCGCGAAACAGATCAAACCATCAACTGGCGCCCATGACAGCTGTCATCCGGCCCCGCGAGGCAGCCACGGCCGCGACAGCTGAGAAGGATCGTATACCAGCGGCGAGCCGTCGCCGGCCGGTGCCGCCCGTGCGATCATCGGCGCCGCCACGCTTGCGGCCGCTTCGGGATTTCCCATGGATTACGTCATCGCCCCGCCTTCCCCGCCCAGCCTGCCGATCCTCGGCAGCGCGCAGCGTTTTCCCATCCGCCGGGTGTTCTGCATCGGCCGCAATTACGCCGAGCATGCGCGCGAGATGGGCGCCACGGTGGACAAGGCCGCGCCGATGTTTTTCTGCAAGCCGGCCGACGCGGTGGTGGCCGATGGCGGCGACGTACCCTACCCCACCATGACCGCCGACCTGCACCACGAGGTGGAGATGGTGGTGGCGCTGGGCGCAGGCGGGCGCGGGCTTGAACCGGCGGCCGCGGCCGCGCTGGTGTGGGGCTATGGCGTGGGCCTGGACCTGACCCGCCGCGACCTGCAGGCGCAGGCCAAGGCGAAGGGCCATCCGTGGGACGTGGCCAAGGGCTTCGACCATTCCGCGCCGGTCTCCGCGCTGTGCCCGGCGGCGCGGGCGCACGTGGACGCGGACACCGTGCTGCGCCTGCACGTCAACGACGCGCTGCGCCAGCAGACCCGGCTGGGCGAGATGATCCACGACGTGCCGCACATCCTCGCCGCGCTGTCGCAGCTGTTCGAACTCGAGCCCGGCGACCTGGTGTTCACCGGCACCCCGGCCGGCGTGGCCGCGCTGCAGCGCGGCGACCGCTTCCACGCCGAGCTGGTCGGCGTGGCCGAGCTGCGTTCCCGCATCGTCTGAGCCGCCTGCCGCGGCGGCCTGACGGAGGTTTGCGCGGTCCGGGCGCTGCGCTAAAGTCCGGGTGCCATCAGGCGCAAACCCGGGGAGAACATCATGAGCATGATCCAGGAATTCAAGGACTTCGCCATGCGCGGCAATGTCATCGACATGGCCGTGGGCATCGTGATCGGCGGCGCGTTTGGCAAGATCGTCACCTCGCTGGTGAACGACGTGATCATGCCGCCGATCGGCTGGCTCACCGGCGGCGTCGACTTCTCTGCGCTGAAATGGGTGATCAAGCCGGCCGACAACAGCGACCCGGCGCACAAGGTGGCCGAAGTGGCGATCAACTACGGCAGCTTCATCAACACCGTCATCACGTTCGTCATCATCGCCTTCGCCATCTTCATCCTGGTCAAGGCGATCAACCGCGTGCACAAGAAGGAAGAGGCCGCCCCCGCGGCGCCACCGGCGGACGTGGCCCTGCTGACCGAGATCCGCGACCTGCTGAAAGACAGGCGCTGAGCCCGAACCGGCGGCGCGGCGATTCGGCTTTCCGGCCGTTCGCCGCCGCCTGCCGTGACTTTCGGCCTAAGCGTCGCGCCCACGCGCCGCCATAATCGGGGTTTTCCCGCGGAGTCCCCCGATGCGCCGTCTTCCCCTCTCCCTGCTCGCCGCCAGCCTGCTGCTGGCCGGCGGCATCGCCAGCGCCGCCACCACGATTCCGGCCGCGGCCGTAAAGACGGCCGAACAGTTGCGCGACCAGGCGCTGCACGACGGCACCGCCATGGCCGTGGTGACCTCGCTCACCACCGAAGTCGGCCCGCGCCTGGCCGGCAGCGCAGCCGACCTGCGTGCGCGCGAATGGGCGCTGGCGAAGTTCCGCGAGCTGGGTTTCGACAAGGTCTACAGCGAGCCGGTCACGTTCCCGCTGTGGCAGCGGCGCAGCGAGAGCGGCGCCATCGTGGCACCGTTCCCGCAGCCGCTGGTGCTCACCGCGCTGGGCTACTCGCCGGCCACGCCCGCGGGCGGACTCACCGCGCAGGTGGTGAAGTTCACCAGCCTCGATGCGCTCAAGGCCGCCGACCCGGCCAGCGTCAAGGGCCGCATCGTCTACGTCGACTTCCGCATGCAGCGCCACCAGGACGGCCACGACTACGGCATGGGCTCGGCCGTGCGCACCGCCGGCGCGGTGATCGCCGCGGCCAAGGGCGCCGCCGGCTACCTGCTGCGCTCGGCGGGCACGGATGCGCACCAGCGCATCGCGCACACCGGCGTCACCGGCTTCCGCGATCCGAAAGCCCGCACGATTCCCGCCGCCGCGCTGTCCAACCCGGACGCCGACCAGCTCGACCGCGTGCTCGCCTACGGCAAGCCGGTGACGGTGCGGATGGATCTCGACTGCGGCATCGTCGGCGAATACACCGGCGCCAACGTGATCGGCGAGATCACCGGCCGCAAGCATCCGGACCAGGTGGTGGCGATCGGCGGCCACCTCGATTCGTGGGATCCGGGCACCGGCGCGATCGACGACGGCGCCGGCATCGCCATCACCATGGCCGCGGCCAAGCTGATCCGCGACCTGCCGCAGCGCCCGGACCGCACCATCCGCGTGATCGCCTTCGCCAACGAGGAGATGGGCCTGTGGGGCTCGCGCGCCTACGCGCAGAAGCACGCGAACGAGGTGGCGAAGTTCCAGCTCGGCACCGATTCGGATTTCGGCGCCGGCCGCATCTGGCGCATGAGCGCCAGCGTGAAGCCCGAGGCGCGCGGCGCGATCGGACAGATCGCCGGCGTGCTGGCGCCGCTGGGCGTGGCCTATGACGCCACGCGCCCCGGCGGCGGCGGCTCGGACCTGTCGCAGATGCACGCGCGCGGCATGGCCGCGCTGTCCCTGACCCAGGACGGCACGCACTACTTCGACTGGCACCACACCGCCAACGACACGCTGGACAAGATCGACCCGGCCGACCTGGCGCAGAACGTGGCGGTCTACGCGGCATGGGTCTACATGGCTGCCCAGGCCGACGGCGATTTCGGTTCGGCGCCCGGCGCGTTCGCCGGGGACGGCACCGGCGAATGATGCCCCGCTCCCCCGCCGCAACGGCGGGGGAACGGCTCCTCAGTCGGCCGCCAGCTGCGGCGCCTTGTGCTTGCGCCCGAAGCGCTGCTGCAGGCGGTCCATGTACAGGTAGATCACCGGCGTCAGGTACAGCGTGAGCACCTGCGAGACCAGCAGGCCGCCGACCACGGCCAGGCCCAGCGGCCGCCGCGCCGAGGCGCCGGCGCCGATGCCCAGCGCGATCGGCAAGGTGCCGGCGAACGCGGCCATGGTGGTCATCATGATCGGCCGGAAACGCACGTGGCAGGCCTCGACGATCGCCTGCATCGGCGCCATGCCTTCCACGCGCTGCCGTTCCAGCGCGAAGTCGATCAGCATGATCGCGTTCTTCTTGACGATGCCGATCAGCATCACGATGCCGACGAAGGAGAACAGGTCCAGCGGCGCGCGGAAGAGCATCAGCGTCAGCAGCGCGCCGACGCCGGCGGCCGGCAGGCCGGAGAGGATCGTCAGCGGGTGGATGAAGCTCTCGTACAAAATACCCAGCACCAGGTAGATCACGAACACCGCCAGCACCAGCAGCAGGCCCATGCCCTGCATCGAATCCTGGAACGCCTGCGCCGTGCCCTGCACGCTGCCGGTGATCGTCGCCGGCAGGTGCAGCTGCGCCATCGCGCCGTCGATGCGGCTCACCGCCTGGCTCAGGCTGACCCCGGGCGCGAGGTTGAAGGAGATCGTCACCGCCGGCAGCTGGCCCTGGTGGTTGACGGTGAGCGGGCGCGCCGTGCGCTGGAAACTCGCCACCGCGCTGAGCGGCACCAGCGCGCCGCTGTCGGCGGTGACGTACAGCTGGGACAGCACCGCCGGATCATCCTGCAGCGCGTAGGCGACCTGCAGGATCACCCAGTACTGCGTGGCCGAACCGTAGATCGTGGACACCTGGTTCGCGCCGAACGCAGCGCCCAGCGCCGTCTGCACCTGGCGCATGGTCAGGCCCAGCGGCGCCAGCCGGGCGCGGTCGACCTGCACCGCGATCGCCGGGCCGTTGAGGTCGAGGTCGCTGGTGACGTCCTGGAAACCCGGCAAGGCGGCGAACGCGCGCTCGACCTTGCCCGAGGCGGCATAAAGCGCATCGAGGTCGACCGACTGCAAGGTGTACTGGTATTGCGCCTTGGACTGCCGGCCGCCGACCTGGATCGCCGGCGGGTTCTGGATGTAGGCGCGGATGCCGGGGATGTGGGCGAACTTCTGCCGCAGCTCCTGGATGATCTGCTCGGGATCGAGCGGCCGTTCCGATGCCGGCTTCAGGCGCAGGAACATGGTGCCGTTGTTGGTGGTGGCGCGCGAGCCGCCGCTGCCCACCGACGACATGAAGCTGTCGATGTTCGGATCCTTCGCCACGATCGCCGCCAGCTCCTGCTGGCGCGCCTTCATCGCGGTGATCGAGATGTCGTCGGGCCCTTCGACGTTGACGATCAGCTGGCCAGTGTCGCCGGCCGGGATGAAATCCTTGTCCACCAGCACGAACAGCAGCGCCGTCGCCAGCAGGCTGGCGAAGAACACCCCCAGCACCACGCGCGGGCGCTGCACCGACCACGCCAGCGAGCGGTTGTAGCCGTCGCGCACGTGGTTGAAGCCCTGGTCGAACCAGCGCACCACACGTGATTTCTTCGCGTGCCCGCCATGCCTGATGAAGCGGCTGCACAGCATCGGCGTCAGCGTGATCGAGACGAAGCCGGAGATCAGGATCGCGGTGCTGATGGTCACCGCGAACTCGTGGAACAGCCGGCCCACGATGCCGCCCATGAACATCACCGGCAGGAACACCGCCACCAGCGAGATCGTCATCGAGAAGATGGTGAAGCCGATCTCGGCGGCGCCTTTCAGCGACGCCTCGTACGGATCCATGCCGTGCTCGACGTGGCGCACGATGTTCTCCAGCATCACGATCGCATCGTCCACCACGAAGCCGACCACCAGGGTCAGCGCCAGCAGCGAGAGGTTGTCCAGGCTGTAGCCCAGCGCGTACATCACGCCGAACGTGCCGATCACCGAGACCGGCAGCGCCAGCGCCGGGATCAGCGTGGCCGAGGCGTTGCCGAGGAACAGGTAGATCACCAGGATCACCAGCACGCCGGCCAGCAGCAGGGTGTACTGCACGTCGTTGACCGAATGGCGGATCGATTCCGAGCGGTCGTACAGCACGCCGAGCTTGACCGACGGCGGCAGACTGGCCTGGAACTGCGGCAGCACCGCGCGGATGCGGTCCACCGTGGCCACCGTGTTGGAGCCGGGCTGGCGGTCGATCGCCAGCACGATCGCGCGCCTGCCGTCGAACCAGCTGGCCACCTGGTCGTTCTGCACGCCGTCGCTGGCGTGGCCCAGCGCGGACAGCCGAATCGGCGCGCCGTTGCGGTAGGCCACCACGATGTCGTTGTACGCCGCGGCACGCTGCAACTGGCCGTCCGAACTGACCTGCAGCAACTGCCGGCTGCCGTTGAGCGAGCCGGTGGCGAGGTTGACGTTGGCGTCGGCGATGGCCTGCTGCAGCGTGTCGATGCCGATGCCGTTGGCGGCCAGCTTGTTCGGGTCCACGCTGATCCGCACCGCGTACTTCTGCGAGCCGTACACGTTCACCTGGGCCACGCCCTCGACCATCGACAGGCGCTGCGCCAGCCGCGTCTCGCCGTACTCGTTGACCGTCGACAACGGCAAGGTGTCCGAGCTCAGGGTGAGGTACAGGATCGCCTTGTCCGCCGGGTTCACCTTGCGGAAGGTGGGCGGCGTGGGCATGGTCGTGGGCAGCTGCCGCTGTGCCGCCGAGATCGCCGCCTGCACGTCCTGGGCGGCGGCGTCGATGTTGCGGTCCAGGCCGAAAGTCAGCGTGATCGAGGTCGAGCCCAGCGCGCTGGTCGACGTCATGGTGGAGATGCCGGCGATGGTGGAGAACTCGTTCTCCAGCGGCGTGGCCACCGCGGTGGCCATCGTCTCGGGCGAGGCGCCGGGCAGGCTGGCGCGCACCGAGATGGTGGGGAAGTCCACGTTCGGCAGCTCGTTCACCGGCAGCTTCGGGTAGGCCACCACGCCGAACACCACCAGGGCGACCATCAGCAGCACGGTCATCACCGGCCGGCGGATGCACAGGGCGGGCAGGTTCATGGCCTGCTCAACCGCCACTCAGCACGCGCACGCGCGCGCCGTCGACCAGCAGCAGCTGACCGTCGGTGACCACGCGCTCGCCGCCGTCCAGGCCCTTGCTGACCACCACGCGATCGCCGTTGCCGCTGCCGACGGCGACCATCCGCTGGTGCACCACGCCGTCCGCATCGACCACGAACACGAAGCTGCCGCGCGGCGAATTCTGCAGCGCCACCGCCGGCACGCTCACCACGTTGGCCAGCCGCGCGGTGGGCAGGGTCACCTCGACGAACTGGCCGGGCGTGAGTTCGTCATCCTCGTTCGCATAGCGGGCCTTGAGCTGGATCGTGCCGGTACTGGCGTCCACCGCGTTGTCGATGAAATCCAGCGTGGCCTGCATCGGTGCGCCCTTGCCCGGTATTCGCACGGTCACCGGTACGGGACCGCGCGCATGCGCGGCCTTGAGCCCGGCCAGCTCGGCTTCGGGCACGGCGAAGCGGACGTGGATCGGCTGCACCTGGTTGAGCACCACCAGGTCGGTGCTGTTGGCGCTGACCTGCGCGCCGGGGTACACCAGCGGCGCGCCCGCAATGCCGTCGAACGGCGCGCGGATCGTGGCATAGCCCAGCTGCGTGCGCGCCAGTTCCACCGCCGCCTGGTCGGCCTTCACCGCCGCCGCGTACAGGCCTGCGCTGGCCTTGGCCGCGTCGTAGGCGGATTTGGCCACATAGCCGTCTTTCAGCAGCGGGCCATAACGTTTCAGCAGGGCCTGCGCGTTGGCGTGTTGCGCCTGGTCACGGGCCAGGTTGCCCCTGGCCTCGTCCAGCTGCGACTGCAGCAGGCTGGGGTCGAGGCGGATGATGGTGTCGCCCCTGGCGACATGGCCGCCGGGCTTGAACGACAAGGCCTGCAACTGGCCGCTGACGCGCGACTGCACGGTCACCGTGGACCATGCCTGGGCGCTGCCGATCACCTTCAGCGACAGGTCGATGTCGCCGCGCTGCGCGGTGGCCACCCGCACCGGCACCGCCTGCTGCGCCGGCGCGGCCTGCACCGCCGCTGCCGCATCGTGCCCGCGCCCGAGCTGCCGGACCGCGACGGC
Organism: Rhodanobacter sp.; assembly: GCA_049650465.1. Classification (GTDB taxonomy): domain Bacteria; phylum Pseudomonadota; class Gammaproteobacteria; order Xanthomonadales; family Rhodanobacteraceae; genus Rhodanobacter. The sequence goes on from JBASAF010000031.1 coordinate 18,882, forward strand.
CGCGACCAGCAGCAGCGCGACCACCAGCAGCAGTTTTTTCCGGTTGGATTGCGGCATGCTCGCTCCGGCCACGAGCCCGGTCAGCCGGCGCTTGCATCGCTACGCGGCGCGACCCTGGCATTGAAGAGGTGCCGACCCGGCGCGCCGTGGCGCACGGCAAACCCGATGTCGACGACACTCCATTGTGCGCCTCGGTGCCGCTGTCTCATGCACGACCGATGGCACATGACAGCGGCGGGATCAATCGCGCGCCTCCGGCGGATTGTCGGCCGCATCCAGCGCCTGCAGGTTTTCCTTTATGCGGTTGATCACCGCCAGCGCCTGCGCCAGCTCGGCGTACTCGATGCCGACCGTGGCGTCCTTGCGCAGCTCGCGCGCGATCAGCTCCATGTCGCCGATCACCACCCGCGCGCGCTCGGTGACGTACAGCCGCCAGGCGCGGCGATCGCGCGGATCGGCGCGGCGCTCCACGAAACCGGCGGCCTGCAGCCGGTCGATCACCCGGCCCACTGCAATCGGCTCCATTTCCAGCGATTCGGCCAGCTCGGTCTGGCGCAGGCCCTCGCGGTGGTACAACATCTTGGTGGCGCGCCATTGCACGCGGGTGAGGCCGAACCTCACCGCCCGCCGATCGAAGTGCTTGCGGAACAGCAAGGTTACGTCGTTGAGCAGGTACCCGAAAGAGAGGTCTTCCGTTTTCGCCATGATGCGCCGCCCCGGCCACCGAACCTGATCGCAGCATAAGCTGCCCTCCACCCGCAAAGCCATGCCCCTGCACCTCGTCACCGCCGACATCACCACGCTGCACGTCGACGCCATCGTCAACGCGGCCAACGCAGCCCTGCTCGGGGGCGGCGGCGTCGACGGCGCGATCCACCGCGCGGCCGGGCCCGGTCTGCTGCAGGCCTGCCGCCGGATCCCCGAAGTGCGCCCCGGCGTGCGCTGCCCCACCGGCGAGGCGCGCATCACGCCGGGTTTCGAGCTGCCTGCGACGCACGTGATCCATACCGTGGGGCCGGTGTGGCACGGCGGCGACCAGGGCGAGGCGCAATGGCTGGCCCGCTGCCACGTCAACGCCATGCGACTGCTGCGCGAACACGGCCTGCGCACGATCGCCTTCCCGGCGATCAGCTGCGGCGTGTACGGCTACCCGGTGGCGCAGGCGGCCGCGGTGGCACTGGCCACGCTGCGCGACGAACTGGCTGGCGACGACATCACCGAGGTCACCGTGTGCTGCTTCAGTGACGGCGTGCGCGCGGTTTTTCAGCAGGCGCTGGTTTGAGTCCGCATCGACTCAACTGCCCCATCAGCCCGTGGGCTGGAGATGCCTTCAGAGCAAAGAGCGGTCGATCGCCTGCGGCGACCGAGTCACTTTTCTCTTGCGTGGCCAAGAGAAAAGTAACCAAAAGAGAAGGCCACCCCGCTTGGCGCTTGCCGGGCTTCCTGCCCGGCAAGTCCGTGAGCCGGGGCCGGGCTTTTCGAACGGGCATCCTGCCCGTGCGAAAAGGAGTCGACATCCCTGTCGACTCCCGCTACGCGGCCTGTCGACCCCGACTCACCGCCGCACAGGGGCCCCGGTAGAGCAGCGGGCCATCCTGGCCCGCACTCGATACGCAACCGCTGCGCGGTTGCGAGAGCAAAAAAGCACGCAGCCGTGGACCACTATTCGACTGAGGGGAAAGTCTGCTACCGGCCAGAAGCGAACGTTGGCATGCCCGGGATTTCCAAGCTTGATTCATCTCTAACGCTCGGGTGCCACCAATGGCTCAGGGTAATCTCGCCGCGCCTTGACGCTGCCGAAGGCTGTCTGCCCAAGACGCCAAGGCATCAATCTCAGCCGTCAGTACTTCTGGCCTCGGCAGAGGGCGGTTCAATGCAGCAGCGGCGCTATGCAGTAATTCGGAACAGCGACCAAAGCCGTCACGCATGGCCTCGCAGTCGGGAACCGTGATTGCGGTCAACTTGACCAAGCCAGGCGTCTTCACTTCGTTGGACAGTCGCCGAATGACGTGCCCGACAGCTTCTTCAACCGCGATCTCCCATGTATCGCGCAACGTAGCGGCGATGGATTTGACGGACTTTCGCCACTCGTCGAGATTGCCTTGCTCAAAATGGTAGCGTTCACCCGCAAGCTGATTGCTCAGACTTGTGGTGATGTCACTGACTCGCCGTGCTTTGAATGGCGGCTCGCTGCGGCAGAAGCCCGCCTTGTCAGCACCCCGGCTGATGGAGCTAATCGCAACCGGCGGCTTAGGCTGTGCATCGTCAGCCGCGCGATTCAACTCGAACAGGAACGCAAGGTCATGAGTGAAGACGATGACCTGACGATGAGCAGCCTCAGCAACCAAGCGTTTAGCTACGGCCTCCCGGTGCATATGGTCGAGCGAGGAAACGGGATCGTCAAAGACGATTCCGGACTTGTTTTCGGTAGTGACGAGTTCGGCCATGAACGCGGCCAAGGCAACGCAGCGATGCTCGCCTTCGCTCAAAACCTGTCCCACCGCAACCGTGGGCTTCCGTGTAAGTGCGACCTTGAAACGAGGGATGCCCTGAATGCTGTTTTGCTGTCGAAGCTCCACAGCGAGGCCAGCAATTTCGAGGTTCGCCACCTCGCGAGCAAATTGCGTGCGTAGCGCGTCCGTCACCAAAGCCTGAGCGATCTCGGTGCTCTTTGTGGTGACGCGATTGGTAGCAGTGTCCCGCTGGGCCGCCTCAAGTAGTGCGATTTTCTTCTGACGTTCGATTTCGGCGAGAACATCGGCCTTGATGCCACCAAGCCATTGCCGATCTGCAAGCTCGGCCCTTTCGGCAAGCAAGGCGGTGCGAGCTGGAGAGCCAGCCTCTGCGGCAAGGGCGTTCGCCCGAGTCTCAATTCCCGCTGCTTGATCGACCAGCACCTCACGCGAATATTCCGTAATGGGCACGTCAATAGCGGCGTTTGGACTTGTGTGGCGTCGCCTGATCTGGCGATGACGCCACAGAGCGCGTAGGGTCGCGCCCCTGATCTCCATTGCCAAAGCATCCTGACGCAGTTCGTCGCGGACGGTTGCCACAATGTTCGCAAGCTCTGCCAACGAAACAGCCTCTCCCTTGAACGTTGCCAGCGCCCTGTCGTATGCGACGCGCGCAGCGTCGGCACGTTGCTGGCTGTCGTCGCGCACAAAAGCCTCGAAGCGATTGAAGCGATCAGCGGCGACGGGCGTTAATTCCTGCTGGCAAAGCACGCATACGCTGCCGGAAGCGGTGACGGGGAAGCGCCGTTCGGGATAGGCGTGACGGGGCGTTTCTTTTCAGGTGATGGCTAGCAATTATCATCCGCGACGCCCGTCGCTTTTGCCTTGGCTCTTCTGAAAAGTGCGGGCCAGGATGGCCCGCTGCTCTACCCGGGGCCCCTGTGCGGCGGTGAGGCGGAGACGACAGGCCGCGCAGCGGGAACCGACAGGGATGTCGGTTCCTTTTCGCACGGGCAGGATGCCCGTTCGAAAAGCCCGGCTCCGACTCACGGACTTGCCGGCCATGGATGGCCGGCAAGCGCCAAGCGGGGTGGCCTTTCTCTTTGGTTACTTTCTCTTTGGCCACGCAAAGAGAAAGTGACTCGCGCGCCGAAGGCGCACGAAAGCTCTTTAGCTTTGCTCTGAAAAATCCCAAGCGCGGGACGCCAGCGCCCCGGCAATACCCTGAAGGCACTGGATTCCAGCATTCGCTGGAATGACGAGCAAAGGCATTCCTCAGCGCAGCTTGAACGGATACAGCGGCGGCAGCCCATCACCAGAATCCTCCGGGGCACTGCGCCGCCAGGCGAAACCGCGCTTGAACGCTTCCGCCAGCGCCCCGGCACCACCGCCTTCCGCCGCGCCGGCGTAACGGCGCCGCTGCAGGTCGTCGATGGCCGCACGCTGCGCGGCATCGTCGAGCGCGGCGGCCAACTCGCCCGGATGCGCGATGCCCGGCCGTTCGGTGCGCGCCCACGCCAGCAGGCAGCGCAGCTGCTGCGCCGCATCGCTGCCGCGTGCCGCCTGCATGAAATCCGTCCGCGCCTGGCGCGCATGGTTCGACGTGGTGGCCGCCGGCGGGGCCGCGACGCGCGATGCGCGCCGGCGATGCCACAACCACCAGGCCAGCAGACTGAGCAGCCACAGCGCGATGCTGCCCAGCGCGATCCAACGCCATGGCGTGGCGAGCGCCGGCGCCGCGTGCGGTGTCGCTGCGGTCGCAACCGAGGCGGCCGGCGCCGGGTTCGACGCCGGCGGCGCCGCGCTGCCGCCGATCGCCGGC
>JBASAF010000032.1:0-18317 GCA_049650465.1 Rhodanobacter sp.
CGCCCGCCCCGGTCGTCGCCGCTCCGGTGGCCGCCGCCCCCGAAGCCGCGCCCGCGGACGCGCTGCCGGCCGGCCACGTGGTCAAGGCACCGATGGTCGGCACCTTCTACGCCTCTGCCTCGCCGGGCGCGCCGGCCTTCGTCAAGGTCGGCCAGCAGGTCAAGGCCGGCGACACCCTCGGCGTGATCGAGGCGATGAAGATGTTCAACCAGATCGAAGCCGAAGTCGCCGGCACCGTACAGGCCATCCTGATCGAGAACGGCCAGCCGGTGGAATTCGACGAACCGATGTTCGTGATTGCGTGAGGGGCCGGGATTCGGGAGTGGGGATTCGGGATTCGTCACAGCGGCCGCATGAGCATCTGGAAGTGTGGCGCGACGCGATGGATCTGGTCGAAGCGACTTACCGGATAAGCGCGAACTTCCCGGAGACCGAACGCTTTACCCTTACCGCACAACTTCGGCGTGCCGCGATCAGCGTACCGTCGAACATTGCGGAAGGGGCGGCTCGACGATCGACACAGGAATACCTGCGCTTCTTGTCCATCGCCCGCGGCTCGCTTTCCGAACTGGATACTCAACTGCAGATCGCCGTACGACTTGCCTATGTCTCCGAAATATCGGATGCCATCGAACTGACCAATCGAGTCTTCGCCAAACTCAACGCGCTAATCCGCTCCATCCAAGCCAAGAGGGACACCTGATGCAACGCCGGATCCCGCTGTTACAAATCCCGAATCCCGAATCCCGAATCCCATGCTAGAAAAAGTCGTCATCGCCAATCGCGGCGAAATCGCGCTGCGCGTGCTGCGCGCGTGCCACAGTCTCGGCATCAAGACGGTCGCGGTGCACTCCACCGTGGACCGCAACCTGAAACACGTCGGCCTGGCGGACGAGGCGATCTGCATCGGCCCCGGACCGTCGGTCGACAGCTACCTCAACATCCCGCGCATCATCGCGGCCGCCGAGATCACCGACGCCCAGGCTATCCACCCGGGCTACGGTTTCCTCTCCGAACGCGCCGACTTCGCCGAGCAGGTGGAGCAGTCCGGCTTCGTCTTCATCGGGCCGACCGCCGAGGTGATCCGCCTGATGGGCGACAAGGTCGAGGCGATCCGCGCGATGAAGGCGGCCGGCGTGCCATGCGTGCCCGGCTCCGGCGGCCCGCTGGGCGACAACGTCGACGAGAACATGCGCATCGCCCGCGACATCGGCTACCCGGTGATCATCAAGGCGTCCGGCGGCGGCGGCGGTCGCGGCATGCGCGTGGTGCGCACCGAGGCGCACCTGGCCAACTCCATCGTGATGACCAAGCAGGAAGCCAAGGCGGCCTTCGGCAACGACCAGGTCTACATGGAGAAATACCTGGAGAACCCGCGCCACGTGGAAATCCAGGTGCTCGCCGACGGCCAGGGCAACGCGATCCACCTCGGCGAGCGCGACTGCTCCATGCAGCGCCGCCACCAGAAGGTGGTCGAGGAAGCGCCGGCGCCGGGCATCACGCCCGAGCTGCGCGCGCAGATCGGCAAGGTCTGCGTGGACGCCTGCATCCGCATCGGCTACCGCGGCGCCGGCACCTTCGAGTTCCTGTTCGAGAACGGCCGCTTCTACTTCATCGAGATGAACACCCGCATCCAGGTCGAGCATCCGGTGACCGAGTGGATCACCGGCATCGACCTGGTGCGCGAACAGCTGCTGATCGCCGGCGGCGAGAAGCTGTCGATCCGCCAGGAAGACGTGCACATCAGCGGCCACGCGATCGAGTGCCGCATCAATGCCGAGGATCCGGACACCTTCATGCCCAGTCCCGGCACGGTGAAGCGCTTCGAGGCGCCAGGCGGCCCCGGCGTGCGCGTGGACACCCACCTCTATGACGGCTACCGCATCCCGCCCAACTACGATTCGATGATCGGCAAGCTGATCGTCCATGGCCCCGACCGCGAAACCGCGATCTGCCGCATGCGGCTGGCGCTGGCCGAGACGGTGATCGAAGGCGTCAAGTGCAACATCCCGCTGCAGCAGCGGATCATGGCCGACGTGGGATTCCAGCACGGCGGCCAGAACATCCACTACCTCGAAAAACGGATGGCCGAGCAGAAGGAAAAAGCCGCCGCTGGCCAGTGACGCGCCCGACCGGCGTCAATCGACAGGAGCGCACCTGCGCGCGATGCTCTTGTGCGACGTGGCCAAAGGCTTCGCGCACCGGATGCGCTCCTGCAATCTTCGAATACATCCATGCCCTTTCTCGAACTGTCCCTGATCGTCCGCACCGAACAGCAGCCGCGCGCGGAAGAAGCGCTGGAGGACCTGGGCGCGCTGTCGATCACCCTGCGCGATGCCGATGCCGAGACACCGGACGAGCAGGCGATCTTCGAGCCGGGTGTGGGCGAGCTGCCGCTGTGGCCGACGATCACGCTCGATGCGCTGTTCGACGAGCACGCCGACCGACGCGGCCTGGCCGCAGCGCTGGGCGATCTGCTGCCCTGGCTGGAGCCCGACCAGCTGAGCTTCCGCGACGTCGCCGACCAGGACTGGGAACGCGCGTGGATGGACCAGTTCAAGCCGATGGCGTTCGGTCGACGCTTGTGGATCTATCCGTGGAACATCGAGCCACCTGCCGGCGACGACAGCGTGGTGGTGCGGCTCGACCCCGGTCTCGCCTTCGGCAGCGGCACCCACCCGACCACGGCGCTGTGCCTGGAATGGCTGGACGGGCTCGGGTTGCAGGGCAAGACGATCACCGATTACGGCTGCGGCTCCGGCATCCTGGCGATCGCCGCGCTGAAGCTCGGCGCCGCCAGCGCGATCGGCATCGACAACGATCCTCAGGCGCTCACCGCCTCGGCCGACAATGCCGAGCGCAACGGCGTGTCCGATCGCCTGACGCTGTTCCTGCCGGATGATCACCCCGGCGGCGCCACCGACGTGTTCGTCGCCAACATCCTGGCCGGACCACTCGATGCGCTGGCCTCCACCTTCGCCGCCGCGACGAAACCCGGCGCACCCTTCGCGATCTCCGGCATCCTCGCCGGCCAGCAGGAGGAGTTGCTGGCGCGCTACGCGGAATGGTTCGAGGACTTGCGCGCGGACCTTCGCGAGGACTGGGTGCGCATCAGCGGCCGTCGTCGCCACTGACGCCGGTCGCGTCCGCAGGCTCCGGACAGCCTGTTAAGCTTGTGCGATACCGGTTGAAGCGGCCACGCATGTATACCCAATGCCCCGAATGCCTGTCCGTGTTTTCGCTGGATGCACAGACGCTGGCGAAGGCGCACGGTCATGTGGTGTGCGGGCATTGCAACGCCAGCTTCGGCAGCCTGGCCACGCTCACCGAACAGCTGCCTCCCGAGCCCTTCGTCGAATTGCCGGTCAACGAGCCGGCGCTGGAACCTCCCCTGCTGGACCTGGTGGTCTACCGACCGCAGCCCGAGCCGGAGGTGGTGGCGATTGAAGCGCCGACCGGCGCGCCGCCCGACGACTTTTCCAAGCTGGTGTTCGCCCCGCGCTTCGCCCGCGAGTCGCGCCGACGTCGCGGCAAGCGCGCGCGCGAAAGGCCCCATCGCATGCGCGCGGCCTCCGGCGAGCGCAACTGGCCGTGGGTACTGGCCTGCGCGGTACTCGCGCTGCTGCTGCTGGCGCAACTGGGATGGGCCAAGCGCGACGCCCTGATCCGCGACCCGACCGTGGGCAGCTGGTTGCGCAGCAGCTGTGCCGTGCTGCACTGCCGGCTGCCGCTGGTGGCCGCGCCGGAACGCCTGCGCCTGCTCGCCAGCAACGTGCAGGCGCACCCCAGCGTGCCGAACGCGCTGATGATCAGCGCCAGCGTGCGCAACGACGCCCGCTTCGCCCAACCCTATCCCGTGGTGACGGTGACGTTGTCCGACGCGCAGGGCCAGCGCCTGGCCATGCGCCGACTGCAGCCGGCGGAGTATCTCGACGATCCTGCGACCCTGCGCCAGGGCCTGGCACCCGGCGCCGTGGCCGTGCTGTTGCTGGAGGTCAAGGACCCCGGCGACAAGGCCGTCGCGTTCGAGTTCGGCTTCGAATGAAGCATGCCGGCGATGCGGGCGAACCGGTCGTGATGAGGCCGGCGCGGGTGGCGGCGGACATCATGCCGCAGCCGGCCCTGAACGGTTCAGATCATCACGCGCCTGTCGAGGGACTTAAAATCGACCGCGCACAAGGGTAGACTCAAGCGCTCGCGCCGAGTGCCGTCCGGCATTCGATCCAGCTGCGAACGCATCAATCGTCACCAGAGAACGCAGCGGCCCTCGCAGCCGCCGCACCGCATGCGAGGGAAAGTATCCGTGAATGCCGCCAGACTGCCTGCCGCCGAGGCTGCCGTATCGACCTCGTCGCAAGCCGGGCTTGCGCACGGCTCCAGCAGCGCCCTGAGCGAATGCGTCAGTCGCACGGTGCGCCGCTACCTCGCCGACATCGGCGACACCGAATGCAGCGAAGGGCTGCACGCACTGGTGCTGCGCGAGGTCGAGGTGCCGCTGCTGCGCGAGGTGCTGGCCTTCCACGGCGGCAACCAGAGCCGCGCCGCCGTGGCGCTGGGCATCAATCGCGCCACGCTGCGCAAGAAGCTGGCCGCCCACGGCTTGCTTTGACTTCAGGGAATCGGGAATAGGGAATGGGGAATCGGAAAGCAGGCTCTGCCGATGCCTCCCTTTTCGTCGCGTTCCCGCTTCTCGATTCCCTCTTCCCCATTCCCTTTCCCTCCGAGAAAAGCCATGTCCGTCCCTGCCGTCGTTCCTGTTCGCCGCGCGCTGCTCAGCGTTTCCGACAAGACGGGGTTGGTCGGATTGGCGCGACGGCTGGCGGCGAAGGGGGTGGAACTGCTTTCCACCGGCGGCTCGGCGCGTGCGCTGCGCGAGGCGGGGATCGCGGTGACCGAGGTCAGCGACGTCACCGGTTTTCCCGAGATCATGGATGGTCGCGTGAAGACGCTGCACCCGAAGGTGCACGGCGCGCTGCTCGGCCGGCGCGGCACCGATGATGCGGTGATGGCCGAACTCGGCATCGCGCCGATCGATCTGCTGGTGCTGAACCTGTACCCGTTCGAGGCAACCGTGGCCAAGGCCGATTGCACGCTGGAACAGGCGATCGAGAACATCGACATCGGCGGTCCGGCGATGCTGCGTTCGGCGGCGAAGAACTGGAACGACGTGGCCGTGCTGACCTCGCCCGCCCAGTACGACGCGGCGCTGGAGGAGATCGAGGCGCACGGCGGCCTGACCCGCGCCACGCGCTTCAGGCTCGCGGTGGCCGCGTTCAACGACGTGGCCAGTTACGACGGCGCGATCAGCGATTACCTGTCCGCGTTGCAACTCAATGACGCGCAGGACGCCATCGCCGGCCACGACATGTTCCCCGGCCAGGTCAACGGCCGCTTCGTCAAGCTGATGGACCTGCGCTACGGCGAGAACCCGCACCAGAGCGCCGCGTTCTATCGCGACCTGCATCCGGCGCCGGGCACCCTGGCGACCTTCCGCCAGCTGCAGGGCAAGGAGCTCTCGTTCAACAACATCGCCGACGCCGACGCCGCCTGGGAATGCGTGCGCAGCTTCGTCAAGCCGGCCTGCGTGATCGTCAAGCACGCCAACCCCTGCGGCGTGGCGGTGAGCCTGGACGGCATCGGCAAAGCCTACGACCTGGCGTTCCAGACCGACCCGACCTCCGCGTTCGGCGGCATCATCGCGTTCAACCGCGAGGTCGACGGCGCCACCGCCAAGGCCATCGTCGAGCGCCAATTCGTGGAGGTGGTGCTGGCGCCCGCCTATGCGGACGACGCGCTGAAGGCGTTCCACAAGAAAGGCAACGTGCGCGTGCTGGTGATCCCGCTGCCGGCGCAAGGCGACCTGCGCGATGCCCACCCAGGCATGCATTCCAGGCGCGTCGGCTCGGGCCTGCTGCTGCAGAGCGCCGACACCGGCATGATCACCGCCGCGGACCTCAAGGTGGTCACGCGCAAGGCACCCACCGAGGCGCAGATCCACGACCTGATCTTCGCCTGGAAAGTGGCCAAGTTCGTCAAGTCCAATGCCATCGTCTACGCGAAGAATCGCCAGACCATCGGCATCGGAGCCGGCCAGATGAGCCGGGTATACAGCGCGAAGATCGCCGGCATCAAGGCGGCCGACGAGAAGCTCGAAGTGCGCGGCTCGGTGATGGCCAGCGATGCGTTCTTCCCGTTCCGCGACGGCATCGACGCCGCGGCCGAGGCGGGCATCGCCGCGGTGATCCAGCCGGGCGGTTCCATGCGCGACGGCGAGGTGATCGCCGCCGCCGACGAACACGACATCGCGATGGTGTTCACCGGCATGCGCCACTTCCGCCACTGAGCGCGCCCGTGGCCTTGAGGCCACGCGGGAGCTCGCCCGCGGCTGCCTGCACGCCGCGTTGAGGCGCCACGCCGCAACATCGGCCTGCGTCAGGAGGCTGCCATGCACTACGAGCTTTATTACTGGAGCGGCATCCAGGGTCGCGGCGAGTTCGTGCGGCTGGCGCTGGAAGATGCCGGCGCCAGCTACACCGACGTGGCCCGCGAACAAGGCGATGACGCCATCGTGCGCTATCTCGACGGCGCCCATGCGGGAGCGCTGCCGTTTGCGCCGCCGTTCCTCAAGGCGGGCCGCCTGCTGATCGCGCAGACGGCGAGCATCCTCGACTACCTGGGCCGCAAGCTGTCGCTGGTAGCCGAAGGCGAAAGCGCGCGGCTCCACGCCAACCAGCTGCAGCTGACCATCGCCGATCTCGTGGCCGAAGTGCACGAGTCGCACCATCCGATTGCCAGCGGGCTGTATTACGAGGACCAGCGCGTGGAGGCGCTTCGTCGGGCCGGCGATCTGCGCACGCAGCGGTTGCCAAAGTTCCTGGACCATTTCGAGCAGGTGCTGGAGCGCGGCGGCGGTCACCACGCCCTGCACCGGCACTCGTACGTCGACCTGTCGCTGTTCCAGCTGATGAGCGGCCTGCACTACGCCTTTCCCCGCGCCATGCAGCGCATGCGTGCCGAGCTGCCCCTGCTGCATGCGCTGCACGACAGCGTGGCGAAGCGGCCGCGCATCGCGGCCTACCTGGCCTCGTCGCGGCGCGTGCCGTTCAACGAGAACGGCATCTTCCGTCACTACCCGGAGCTGGACGATCCGGCCTGAGCGGCGCTCAGGACAGTGCGATCACCATCGCGCCGGCCACGATCAGGCCGCCGCCGACCAGCAGCGGCGGACTGGGCTTCTCTCCCAGGAAAAGCAGGCCGAACACGATCACCAGCGCCACGCTGAGCTTGTCGATCGGCGCCACCTTGCTGACCGGACCCAGCTGCAGCGCGCGGTAGTAGCACAGCCAGGACAGCCCGGTGGCGATACCCGACAGCACCAGGAACAGCCAGCTGTGCAGCGGCACGCCGGCAGGCTTCTCCCACTGCTGGCGCAGGCTGACGATGCCGGCGGTCACCACCACGATCACCAGGGTGCGGATGAAGGTGGCGAGATTGGCATTGATGCCGACCACGCCGAGCTTGCCGAACACGGCGGTCAGCGCGGCGAAGAAGGCCGATCCCAGGGCAAACAGCAGCCAGCTTTCGCGCAACGGCATCATTCACCTCGCCGAGGGTGCACGTCCCATGTGTGATCGGTCGACCCGACCTGGCGCAGCGTAGCGCAGCCGCGCGGCAGCTGCGCCGGAGCGCTTCAGCGGCTGCTGCTGGAGGCTGGCGCGGCTCCGCCGGCATCCTCGGACGGTCGGCTCGCCGGCGGGCTCTTGCCCCACTCCAGCACCTTGTAAAGGGTCGGCGTGGCGCGCCGCTGGCCGCGCTCGTCCACCCAGCGTCCCTGCGGATCGATCATGTAGGTCTGTTGCAGGCCATGCTTGGGCGTGACCACCACCATGTAGACGCGACCATTGCGGCTGTATTCCTGCACGGTGTTGTCGCCCTCCTGGCGGATCCGCACCTCGGGTTCGTCCTCGGGACGGCCCATGCGGCTGTCGCCGCTCTTCATCGCCGGCAGGGTCAGCGGACGCAGGTCCGGTTTCGGCGCGTTCGCCGGCGGCGCGACGGAGGAGGCCGGCGGCGCACTTGCCTGCACGCCGGGATCGTTGAGGCCCGGCGGCGGCAGCGCCGGCCGCGGCGCGGCGGCCTGGGCGCGCAGCGCCGGGGTGAACAGCGCAGTCGCGAGCAGGGTGGCGACAACAACCGGCACGACAGGGGTTTTCATGGCGGCAACCTCGATGGGGAGGGCAGCATAGCAGCGCGCTTGCGGCGCCTGCGTGAAGCGCGGCATTTCGTCGTGCGTGCGAGAATCGGCCCATGCCCAAACTCATCCTGATCGACGGTTCGTCCTATCTCTACCGCGCCTTCCACGCGCTGCCGCCGCTCTCCAACGCGCGGGGCGAGCCCACCGGCGCGCTGTTCGGCGTGGTCAACATGCTGCGCGCGACGCTGAAGGCGAAGCCGGACTACCTCGCCTTTGTCAGCGACGCGCCCGGGCCGACCTTCCGCGACGCCCTGTACGACCGCTACAAGGCGAACCGGCCGCCGATGCCGGACGACCTGCGCGCACAGGTCGAGCCGATGCTGGCGATCGTCGGCGCCCTGGGCTTCCCGATCCTCCGCGTGGACGGCGTCGAGGCCGACGACGTGATCGGCACCCTGGCGGTGCAGGCGCGCGCGCTCGGCATGCAGGTGGAGGTGTCCACCAGCGACAAGGACATGGCGCAGCTGGTCGACCCCCAGGTCACCCTGGTCAACACCATGACCGGCACGGTGATGGACAGCGCCGGCGTGATGGCCAAGTTCGGCGTGCGGCCGGACCAGATCATCGACTTCCTCACCCTCACCGGCGACGCCATCGACAATATCCCCGGCGTGCCCAAGTGCGGCCCCAAGACCGCCGCGAAGTGGCTGGCCGAACACGAATCGCTGGATGGCCTGATGGCCAATGCCGACAAGATCGGCGGCAAGATCGGCGAGAACCTGCGCGCCGCCCTGGCGCAACTGCCGCTGTCGCGCCAACTGGTCACGATCAAGACCGACGTGGCGCTGGAGTTCGGCCCCACCGACCTGGCGCAGCGCGAGCCCGACGTGGATCGGCTGCGCGAGCTGTACACGCGCTACGAGTTCAAGGCGGCGCTGAAGGATCTCGATGCCGCGAACGAACCGGCAGAAGCGCACCCTGTGCGCGACACTCTTCCACCCCGTGACGAAGAGCAGCGCGCACAGCATGCGCTCCTGCAAGGACCGGGCGAATACGAACTGGTCACCACGCAAGCGGCCCTCGACGCGTGGCTGGAAAAACTTCGCAACGCCGAGCTGATCGCCTTCGACACCGAGACCACCAGCATCGACGCCATGCGCGCGGACATCGTCGGCATCAGCCTGGCGGTGGAGCCGGGCAAGGCCTGCTACATCCCGCTCGGCCACGACTACCCCGGCGCGCCGCCGCAACTCGACCGTGACGCGGTGCTGGCGGCGCTCAAGCCGATCTTCGAGGATGCCACGCGGCCGAAGCTCGGCCAGCACGCCAAGTACGACATCAATATCCTGTCGCACTACGGCATCGCCGTGCAGGGCCTCAAGCACGACTCGATGCTGGAATCCTACGTGTGGAACGCCACCGCCACGCGCCACGACATGGACTCGCTGGCGAAGAGATACCTCGGCTACGAGACGATCAAGTACGAACAGGTCGCCGGCAAGGGCGCCAGGCAGATTTCGTTCTCGCAGGTGGACCTGGACACCGCGTGCCGCTACGCCGCCGAAGATGCCGACATCACCCTGCGGCTGCACCACGCGCTGTGGCCGAAGCTGGAGAGCGTGCCCTCGCTGCGGCGCGTGTACGAAGAGATCGAGATTCCGCTGGTGCCGGTACTGGCCGACATGGAACGCCGCGGCGTGCTGATCGACGGCAACGAACTGCGCGCGCAGAGCCAGCAGCTGGGCAAGCGCATGCTGGAGCTGCAGCAGCAGTCGTATGCGCTGGCCGGGCGCGAGTTCAACCTCGACTCGCCCAAGCAGCTGCAGGCGGTGCTGTTCGACGAGCTGGGCCTCGAGGCGAAGCTGAAGACGCCCACCGGCCAGCCCTCGACCAACGAGGAGGCGCTCGAAGCGATCGCCGAAACGCACGAATTGCCGCGGCTGATCCTCGACTACCGTGGCCTGGCCAAGCTGCGCAGCACGTATACGGACAAACTGTCCGGCATCGTCAACCCGCGCACCGGCCGGGTGCACACCTGCTACCACCAGGGCTCGGTGGCGACCGGGCGGATCTCCTCGTCAGACCCGAACCTGCAGAACATCCCGGTGCGCACCGAGGAGGGCCGGCGCATCCGCCAGGCCTTCATCGCGCCGCCGGGCTGGAAGGTGATGGCGGCGGACTACTCGCAGATCGAGCTGCGCATCATGGCCCACCTCTCCGGGGACGAAGGCCTGCTGCGCGCGTTCCACTCCGGCGGCGACGTGCATCGCGCGACCGCCGCCGAAGTGTTCGGCGTGGCCCCGGAAGAGATCACCACCAACCAGCGCCGCGCCGCCAAGGCGATCAACTTCGGCCTGATGTACGGCATGAGCGCGTTCGGACTGGCCCGCCAGCTCGGCGTGGAGCGCGGCGAGGCCGGCGACTACATGGGCCGCTATTTCTCGCGCTACCCCGGCGTGCGTGCCTTCATGGACGCCACCCGCGAACAGGCGCATCGCGACGGCTACGTGGAGACCATCTTCGGCCGCCGCCTGTACCTGGAGAACCTCACCGCGCGCAACGCGGGCCTGCGCCAGGGTGCCGAGCGCGCCGCGGTGAACGCGCCGATGCAAGGCAGCGCGGCGGACATCATCAAGCGCGCGATGATCGCGGTGGCAGCGTGGCTGCGCGGGCGCGACGATGCCCACATGCTGATGCAGGTGCACGACGAACTGGTGTTCGAGGTACGCGCCGACGCCGTCGAGGAAGTCCGCGCTGCGGTGACGCAGCGGATGTCCGGCGCGGCGCAATTGTCCGTGCCCCTGCTGGTCGACGTCGGCGTGGGAGCCAACTGGGACGAGGCGCATTGACCGCCTTTGCAGGAGCGCGCCTTGTGCGCGATGCACTTCCGCGGGCGAGCAGCCGTTGGCGCGGGAGTTAATTTTTCATGAGAATGAATCGCGGTTGAATTCCCCGGGGAACCTTGCAACTTTCCCCGCCCGGCCGCATCTAATCCATCGGATGCACGCAACGGCATCCACGGCCTGACCCACCTCCCTGGGCGGCCACAGTCGCGAGCCTCTCCCCTGGGTCTTCGCGTCTGCCCCGGCCCCGAAGGTTCCCCCTAACCTTCGGGGCCCTTTTTTGGCCGGCGCCTGTACATTTCGTGCACAAACGGCTGCGGCATACTCGATCCACCATCATTCCGAGGGGAACACCATGCGTGCAGGTCTGATCGTCATCGGCATCATCCTCGTCGCCGCGGGCATCTGGGTGGTCGCGGGGCATGCCTTCTACCAGGACACCGACACCCTGGTGCAGGTCGGCTCGGCCAAGCTCACCGCCACGCACGACAAGGGGGTGCCGCAGTGGATCGGCATCGCGGGCATCGTGGTCGGCGCCTTGCTGGCCATCGGCGGTTTCATGCAGAAGCGTTGACTCGCGGCAGGCGAAGGCCGCGAAAGCGGTTTTCTCCACAAGCTCCCACCGGAAACCGCCGCATTTCGCGGCGGTTTTCGTTGGCGGCCACTACAATGGACGCGATGGATGTCTCGTACCTGATCGATCCGCTCAACGAAGCCCAGCGCGAAGCCGTCTGCGCCCCGCCCGGCCACTACCTGGTGCTGGCCGGCGCCGGCTCCGGCAAGACCCGCGTGCTGACCCACCGCATCGGCTGGCTGATGCAGGCCGAAGGCGTGCCGCCGTGGGCGATCCTCGCCGTCACCTTCACCAACAAGGCGGCCGGGGAAATGCGCGCCCGACTGGCCGCGCTGATCCCCGGCGGCACCCAGGGGCTGACCGTGGGCACCTTCCACGGCATCGCCCACCGCCTGCTGCGCCGGCACTGGCGCGAGGCCGGTCTTACCGAAACGTTCCAGATCCTGGATGCCGACGACCAGCAGCGGCTGGTCAAGCGCGTGGTGGCCGGGCTCGGGCTGGACGAGGCGAAATTTCCACCGCGCCAGGCCTGCTGGCAAATCAACCAGTGGAAGGACGAGGGCAAGCGGCCGGACGCCATCGAGCACCGCGACCATCCGGTGACGCATGCCTTCGTCAACATCTACACCGCGTACGAGCAGGCCTGCCGGCGTGCCGGCCTGGTGGATTTCGCCGAGCTGCTGCTGCGCGCGCACGAGCTGTGGCTGAAGGAGCCCGCCGTGCTGGAGCACTACCAGCAGCGCTGGCGCCACCTGCTGATCGACGAGTTCCAGGACACCAACACGCTGCAGTACGCGTGGATCCGGGTGCTGTCCGGGGCGACCGGATCAGGGATTCGGGATTCGGGATTCGGAAAGGCGCCCGACGACTCGACAATGCCGGCTCTTGCAAATCCCGAATCCCGAATCCCGAATCCCGCAAAAGCCGCCCAGGTTTTTGCCGTAGGCGACGACGACCAGTCGATCTACGGCTGGCGCGGCGCGAAAGTGGAGAACATGCAGCAGTTCCTGCGCGATTTTCCGGGTGCGCGCACCATCAAGCTGGAGCAGAACTACCGCTCCACCTCGACCATCCTGCAGGCGGCCAACCACGTCATCCAGCGCAACGGCAATCGCCTCGGCAAGCAGTTGTGGACCGCCGGCGAGGACGGCGAACGCATTGCGCTGTATGCCGCCTACAACGAGCAGGACGAGGCGCGCTTCGTGGTCGAACGCATCCGCGAGTACATCGACGAGCACGGCAGTGCGCAGGATTGCGCCATCCTCTACCGATCCAACGCGCAGTCGCGCAACTTCGAGGAGCAACTGGTCCAGCGCCGTATCGGCTACCGCGTCTACGGCGGCCAGCGCTTCTTCGACCGCGCCGAGGTGAAGGACGCACTGGCCTACCTGCGCCTCGCCGCCAACCGCCACGACGACGCCGCCTTCGAGCGCGCGGTGAACACCCCGCCGCGCGGCATCGGCGAGCGCACGCTCGACGTGCTGCGCCGGCGCGTACGCCGCGACGACACCTCGATGTGGGAGGCGGCGCTGATCGAACTGGGCAGCGGCAACGAACTGGCCGGCCGCGCGAAGAATGCGGTGAAGGCGTTCCTGGCTTTGATCGACCAGATGGGGCACGCCTTCGGCAGGGAACCGGGAACAGGGAATGAGCTATCGGAAAAGGCCGATGGTCGCGCGGATGCCAGCTCTTTCGATTCCCCATTCCCCCTTCCCCATTCCCTGTCCCTGGCCGAACAGGTCGACCACGCCATCACCCACAGCGGCCTGCGCGACTATTACGAAAAGGACAGTCGCGGCAATGCCGAGGCGCGGGTGGAGAACCTGGACGAGCTGATCAACGTGGCCAGCCGCTTCGAACGCTCGACCGAGGATATCGACGCGGGCGTGAGCGAACTCAACGCGTTTCTCTCCAACGCCGCGCTGGAGGCCGGCGAAGGCCAGGGCAGCGAGGGCGAGGACTGCGTGCAGCTGATGACGTTGCATTCGGCCAAGGGGCTGGAGTTTCCCGTGGTGTTCCTGGTCGGCATGGAAGAGGGGCTGTTCCCCAGCCAGCGCTCGGTCAACGACGAGGGCAGATTGGAGGAGGAGCGCCGGCTTGCCTATGTCGGCATCACCCGTGCGCGCGAGCGACTGGTGGTCTGCCATGCCGAATCGCGCCGCATGCACGGCGCCGAGATGCTGACCCGCCCGTCGCGCTTCCTGGCCGAGATGCCCGCCGAACTGATCGACGAGGTACGTCCGCGTGTGCACGTGACCCGCCCGCGGTACACCGGCCGCGCACGCGAAACCGCATCCTCCCTGGAAGAGCCGCTGCCGGTGAAGCTCGGCCAGCGCGTCAGCCACCCCAGCTTCGGCGAGGGCGTGGTGCTCAGCGCCGAGGGCAGCGGCGCCCACACCCGCCTGCAGGTGAACTTCGAAGGCGTGGGCAGCAAGTGGCTGGTGGCGGCCTACGCCAACCTCACCGCGCTGTAACTGCCGGCGCGCGCGACGCCACGTCAGCCGGAACAGCGCGCTCCTGCAACACCTGCATGACGGCGTCGGCGACGGCCCCGGGCTGGTCCATCTGGATGTCGTGCGAGCTGTCGGCCACCTTGCGCAGCGTGCCGCGGATCGAACTGGCCGCGATGCGCTGCTGCGTGGCGTCGCGCGCGGCCTCCAGCTTTTGGCGCACGGCCGCAGGCGCGTCCGCATAGGTGCCGGAGGCCTGCAGCACCACCAGCGGCAGGTCACCGTGCGATTCGTTCGCCGGCACCGGGGCGGCGAACACCACCGCGTTCTGCGCCAGCTCCGAGCGCAAGGTGTGCCAGAACGCGGGGCGCAGCTTGCGCGCGCGATCGGCGGCGGCCACCGCCTCGCTCTGCCACGGCAACGGGCCGCCGATGCAGTGCGCCAGCGCCGGCACGGGCCGCTCCAGCGCGCCGCGCTCGGCGCCCTGCTCGCAGGTGGCGATGAAGGCATCGCGCTGCGTGGTCAGCGTGGCTTCGTCCTTCATCCACGATGCCGGCAGGAAGCGGGCCTGGTCCTGCGCCGGCGGATCGACCAGCACCATCCCGGCCACGTCGGCGGGATATTCGACGGCGTAGCGCCGCACGATGTTGCTGCCCAGCGAATGCCCCACCAGCAGCAGCGGCGTACGCAGATGCGCGGCCACGATCAGGGCATGCAGGTCAGCCACGTCCGCATCGAGTCCGCGCGGCCGCGGCCCTTCGTCGCTGAAACCGTAGCCGGCGCGGTCATAGCTGCAGACGCGCGCGTGCGGCTCCAGCAACGGTTGCACGCGGAACCAGCTCTGCGAATCGGCACGCGCGCCAGCCTCGAGCAGCACCGTCATCGGGCCGTTGCCGCTGCAACGCAGGTTGAGGCCGCGTCCCTGGCCGATGTCGACGCGCTGTCCCGCGCTGGCGTAGCTGTCCGGCGTGGTGGCGGGCGCGGGCGTCTCCGCCATCGCGGTCGTGGCCAGCCACAGGCCGAGGCAGGCGAGGCCCGAAAGGCCGAGGTATCTGGATTCCATGCGCGTTCCCGGTGGGTTGGAGATGGCTGGGACCGAGCCCCCCGGCGGGAAGTTCCGGCGCACCGCGGCCGGCCGCCTACCCGCGCAACCGCGGCACGCCGTGCTGGTCGCGCTCTTCCACCGCGATGACGGTGGTGTCGATGCCGGCTCCGGGCTTGCGATGCGGATCGGGCACCGCCTCGCCGCGCGTCATCGCCAGCGCATGCCGATAGCACTGCTGTGCCTGCGCTGCATCGCCCTGTCCTGCCGCGGTATCGCCCAGCGCTTCCCAGGCGCCGACCGAGGGCTCCAGCGCCCGCGAACGGTCGAGATACTGGCGGGCCTTGCCCCACAGTTTCAGGCGCACGCACATGCGGCCCAGGGCGAGCAGCAGGTGGGCGTCGTTGGGGTGGGCGTCGAGCCAGCCTTCGGCGCGACGCAAACGCGGCTCGAGGTCGTCGCCGGCCAGGCTGCCCCAGGTCTCCACCAGGCGCGGCGACCATTCGCGGCGCAACGCCGATTCCAGTTCGTCCATCGCCGGCAGCACCAGCCCGAAGGACGAAGCCCGGCGCGCATAGGCCTCCACCACCACCGGCACGCGGCGCTGCGCCTTGGGCATCTGCGACCACAGGGCGTTGAGCGCCGCGCCGTCGGGCGCGGCCCGCAAGGTGGCGGCCAACACCTGCGCCTCCAGGGCGGCATAGGCGCGGTTGCCGAGCGCACCACTTTTCTGCAGCGGCTCCAGCGCGGCGCGGGCGCGACGCAGGTCATCGCTTTCCAGTGCCGCCTGCGCCAGTTCGCGCCAGCCGCCGGGGGTGAGCGTTCCCTTGTCGCCCTCCGGCGCCAGCAGCGCCAGCGCCTCGGCCGGCTTGCCCTCGCGCCGCAACAGGTGCGCGCGCAACACGCGGGCGGCCTGCGGAACGTGTTGCGAGGCACGATCGAGCGACTCCAGCGCGCGCCCGGGTTCGCCGCGACGCGCGGCCGCCTCGGCGGCGGCCAGCAGGGCCGGGCCGCGCAGGCTGTCCAGTCGCGAGGCGCGATTGAGGTCGCGCTCGGCATCGCCATGGCGACCCTCGACCAGCGCCACCAGGCCTTCGCCCAGGCGCTGCTGGCTGAGTCGCCGATGGCGCCGCGAGAACGCGCCGAACGGCCAGCGCAGCAGGCTCCACGCCAGAGAGAGCACGGCCCACGCCAGCAACAGCAGCACCACCGCGGCGACCACCGTGGTTTCGACCCGCCAGCCACGCATGCGCAGCAGCACGTAGCCCGGATCCTCGGCCACCCAGTGCCAGCCGAACGCGGCCACCGCCGCCACGATCACCAGCAACAGCAGCCAGCGCCACAGCTTCATGGCTGCGCTCCGCCCGCCCCCGCCGCAGGCCCGGCAGGCTTGGCGACGGATCGGGTCGAGGCCGGCGCGAGCGCGTGCACGGCGCGCAGATTGCGCAGCTCGCGCAAGGCCGCGCCCAGTTCCACGGCGTCCTCGCCGGGCTGTTGGTCCTGCAACCTCTTCAACGTGGCGCGGGCCTGCTGGACCGAGCGCGCATCGCCATCGAACTGCCTCGCCAGGCCGGCATCCACCCGCTGCAAGGCGGCGGCATAGCCGGCGGCGTCGTGGGCGAGCAGGTCGGCTTGCGCCTGCGCCAGGTCGAGCGCGGCCAGCTCGCGGGCGAAGCGCGCATCAGCCACCGCCAGCGGCGCGCCGTTGTCGCGGCGCACGCTGACCACGCTGCCCAGCGCGCGGCGGATGCGCGACCACGCATCGGTGGCCTGCGCGCCCGCCGGCGCGTCGAGCGGTTTCAAAGGCAGTTCGCCGATTGCGCCACGCAGCGCCTGCAATTGCCGCAGCACGCCGGCCAGATCGACCGGCTGACTCTTCAGCAAGGCCTCGCGCTCGGCCTGGATCTCCTGACGCACACCGCTGAAGGCACCGTCATTGACCGCCGCCAGGGTCTGGTCGGCCAGCGCGTAGGCGGCAGCCGCCGCCGGCGCATCGTGGAACAGGCGATAACGCTCGGCCCCCATGCGCAGCAGCGAGTCGGTTTCGTCCAGCAGCATGGCGTCGTGGCCGGACAGGCTCTTCTCCGCCAGCTTGGCCACCGCATCTTCCAGGTTGCGGATGCGCTCGCCCTGGCCCAGCAGCTCCTCGCGCAACGAACGATTGACGGCGGCCGCATCGTCCATGCGCTGGTCAAGGCTGCTGCGCTGGTCGGCCAGCGCGGTCAGGCGCGATTCGAGGCCGTCGGCGCGCTGCTGCAGGCTGGCCACGCCCTGGCGGTCGGCATGGCTGCCGCGCTGCTGTTGCCACTGCTGCCAGCCCACCCAGGCCACGGCGGCCAGCGCCAGCAGCGACAGGATCAGGGCCAGGGCGAGCGTGCCACCGCCGCGCGGCCGGGAGGCGCGGGCCGTGGGGGCCGGACGCGAGCGCGCGGGCTCGACGATCAACGGATCGCGCGGTGCGTCCTGCGAAGCCGGGGCTTGGGCCGGCCCGGCAGGCGCGGCGGGTTCATCTGGCTGGCTCATGGTTCGCATGCTAGCAGGCCATACGCCTGCGTTCGTAGCGCCCGCGCGTGAAAGCGGGGTCAGCGCGCGGCGGCGGCCAGCATGTCTTCGGCCAGCGCGGAGGGCGCCTGCACGATGCGCCGGAAACCGGCGGCAGCGGCGGCCGTCGCCAGCCGTTCGCTGCTCACCACCGCCGTGGCCGCGCACAACCGCGCCAGCGCCAGCGGTGGCAGCAACCTGCACAGGTTGTGCAACGCCTCCTGGCTGGACAGCAGCACGCGCGCCGACCGCGGCAGCGACTGCAGCGCGGTCACGTGGCGGCGGTCGAGCCGCGGCGGCACGCGACGGTAGACCTGCACCTCGCGCAGATGCGCGCCGCGCGCCGCCAGTTCGCGGCGCAAGATGCCGCGGCCACCCGGTGCACCGACCAGCGCCACGCGGCGATGGCGCAAGGACTGCAGCAGCGGATGGGCGAGCAGGCCCTCGCTGTCCTGCCGATCCGGGCACAGCGGCGATCCCGCTCCATGCCGACGCAGCGTGCGCGCCGTGCCCTGCCCCACCGCCAGCACCGTCGCGCGCGTGCGCAAACTGGCCAGCGCCGCCGCATGACGCACGGCGGCGGGACTGGTGAAGACCAGCAGGTCATCGCCGAGTGCCGCGCGCAGCTGCGCGCGCGTGGCCGCCGGATCGTCGGCGGCGCGCAGCGCCAGCC
>JBASAF010000033.1:0-49885 GCA_049650465.1 Rhodanobacter sp.
CAGCCGCCCAGCGTGGCGGCCGCGCCGGCCAGCGCGATGCCGCCCAGCAAGCGGCGGCGCGCCGGGTCGAGCGGCAAGTCTTCGTCGACGCCGGGGGGCGCGACCGGTTTGTCCGTCATCGCTGGGGAGCTCCGTCAGTGCCGCGGGGCGGCCTCGTCGTAGAAGCGCGCCAGGTCGGCCTTGACCTGTTTCAGCGCGTCGACGTCGAAGTAGATCATGTGACCGGACGGATAGAAACCGTACTCGATGTTCTTGCTGATCGCCGGATCCAGGCTGAGGTGGCCGAGGTCGAACTCGGTGGCGTAGAACGGCGTGGCCAGGTCGTAATAGCCGTTGGCGGAAAACACCTTCAGATGCGGGTTGCGCCGCATCGTGTCGGCCAGGTCGCTGCCGACGTACGGCGCCTGCGGGAAGCGCTGGTTCTTGCGCTTCCAGTCCCAGTTGCGGTTGATCACGCCGTAGTTGTTGGGCAGGTAGGTGTGGTCGCTGGTGTAGTTCAGCTCGCTCGTGGCGTACTGGTTGAAGGCGGCCAGGTAGGCCCCGGTGGCGGCGTCGCTGGCGGCGTCGCCGTCGGGCGTCTCGCCGGCGGCATC
The DNA here is from genome assembly GCA_049650465.1 of Rhodanobacter sp. GTDB lineage: Bacteria > Pseudomonadota > Gammaproteobacteria > Xanthomonadales > Rhodanobacteraceae > Rhodanobacter. The sequence continues at coordinate 594 of JBASAF010000033.1, forward strand.
CGGGTCGATGCCTTCGAAACGTCCGTCCAGACGTCCGACCGTGCGGCGCTGGTCGCGCAGCAGCTCCTTGCGGAAGCGGCTGGGGTCGATGCGCAGGTTGGCCTGCTTGATGTACGCCGTGGACAGCCCGGTGAACTGGCTGAGCTGCGCAGCGACGCGGTCGGCCTCGGCCGGGGTGATCGCGTCGCCCTTGGCCAGTGCCAGGGTGTAATCGGTGCTGGCGAACTGGCGCACGGTGGCGATGAAGCTGGCCAGGTCGGCGGGCTTGTTCGGTACCTTGTCGTGATACCAGGCGATTGCCGCCTCGGTCGGCAGGTTGACGATGTAGCCGTGGTCGACGCCGGTATTGGCCCACACGCTGAAGTCCAGGATCGAGGACATCAGCACGATGCCGTTGAGCTCCATGCCCTGATCCTGCAGCACCTTGGCCAGCATCGCCGAGCGGGTGGTGCCGTAGCTTTCGCCGAACAGGAACTTCGGCGAGTTCCAGCGGTGGTTGTCGCCGACGTAGCGGGTGATGAACTTCGCGAACGCATCGGCATCCTGGTCGAGGCCGTAGAAATCCTTGCCCTTGGCTTCGCCGACCAGCTGCGAATAACCGGTGCCGGGCGCGTCGATGAAGACCAGGTCGGACTTGTCGAGCAGGCTGTATTCGTTTGCCACCGTGCTGTATGGCGGCGGCGGGATCGGCTGGTCGCCCTGGTTGGCCACCCGCACCGGTCCGACCGAACCCATGTGCAGCCACATGCTGGACGAGCCCGGGCCGCCGTTGAACAGGAAGGTCACCGGCCGGCTGGCCGCCTTGCCGCCGTCGGCGGTATAGGCCACGTAGAACATGCTGACCGTGGGCTGGCCCTTGTCGTCCTTGATCAGCAGCGTGCCGGCGGTGGCCTTGTAGGCCACGTTGCGGCCGTCGATGCGCACGCTGTGCGAGGTGACCACCTTGCGTTCGGGCGGGATCGGCAGGGCGTCCTTGCTGGCGCCCTTGTCGGACTGGGACTTGCTGTCCTGCGCGGCGTTGTCGGCGGCGTGCAGCGGCGCGGCCAGGCCGATGGCCAGCACGAAGGCGAGCGGGGCGATGAGGGAATGGCGCATGGGGAGGCTCCGTATCAGCGCGGCGGCGCGGCAAGGTCGTAGAAGCGGGCGAGGTCGTGCTTGAGCTGCTGCAGCGCCTCGGTGTTGAGATAAATCATGTGTCCCGACGGGTAGTACGCGAACGACAGGTTGCCGCGCAGCGACGGGTCCAGGTTCATGTGCGCCAGGTCGTACTCGGTGATGAAGAACGGCGTGGCGAAGTCGTAATAGCCGTTGAGCGAGAGCACCTTGAGGTTCGGGTTGCTGCGCATCGCGTGCGCCAGGTCGCCGGCCACGTAGGGCAGCGGCAATGCGCGACGCATGCCGGAGCCGGCGTGCTTCCAGTCCCAGCCCTGGATGATCTTGCCGTAGGTGGGGCGGTAGTCGAGCTGGCTCTGATAGTCGAGCTGGTCGGCGAGGTAGTCGTGGAACGCGCTGACGAAGGCGCCGCTGATGCCGGTGTCGGAGGGGTCGTACTCGGGCGTTTCGCCGGCGGCGTCCGGGTCGGTGCCGGTGAAGCGGGCGTCATAGCGACCCAGGGTGAGGCGCTGGTCGCGCAGCAGCTCCTTGCGGAAGCGGCTCGGGCTCACCCGCAGGTTCGCCTGCTTGATGTACTGCACCGGCAGGCCGGTATAGCCGGCCATCTGCGTGGCGATGGCGTCGAACTGCGCGGCGGGCAAATCCTGCCCGAGGGCCAGCGCGGAGGCGTACGGGCCGCGGGCCCAGGCGCGGGCCTGGTCGACGAAGGTCTTCAGCTCGGCCGGCTTGTTCGCGATCCTGTCGTGGTACCACGCGGCGGCGGCGAAGCTGGGCAGGTAGCCGACGTAGCTCTCGTCGTAGCCCGGCATGCGGATCGCGTAGTTGAGGATCGAGGACATCAGGATCACGCCATTGAAGGCCATGCCCTTGTCCTGCAGTGCATCGACCAGCGCGGCCGAACGGGTGGTGCCGTAGCTCTCGCCGTACAGGAACTTGGGCGAGTTCCAGCGCTTGTTGAGGGTGACGTAGCGCTCGATTGCGCGGCTGAAGGCGGAGATGTCCTGGTCCACGCCCCAGAAGTCCTTGCCGGTGGCCTTGCCCAGCGGGCGCGAGTAGCCGGCGCCGACCGCGTCGACGAAGACCAGGTCGGTCTTGTCGAGCAGGCTGTCGCCGTTGGCCACCAGCTGGTACGGCGCCGGCGCGGTCGCCTGCGGGCTGGCCGTCTCGATGCGCACCGGGCCGAGCGAGCCCATGTGCAGCCACACGCTGGAGGAGCCCGGGCCGCCGTTGTAGAGGAAGGTCAGCGGGCGACGCGAGGGCTTGCCGTCGTCGACCGTGTAGGCGACGTAGAACACGCTGGCCTGCGGCTGCTGCTTGTCGTCGCGGATGATCACCGTGCCGGCGGTGGCGGTGTACTTGATCGTGCGCCCGCCGATGGCGACGCTGTGCTGCGTGCGCACGGCGGTTTCGTGGGCCGGGATGCGGGCGTCGCCGGGGTCGTGGGCGGCACTGGATGCGGCCTTGGCCGGCGCGGCATCGGCGGCATGGGCGGCGGGCAGGCCGGCAAGCGCGAGGGCGCCGGCCAGCAGCAGCGAAGCGAGGTGGCGCATGGGGTTCCCCTGACTGACGAGCACGGCGTTCGAGTATGCGACGCCGGGGCCACGCGCGACCGTGACAAAAGTACTGGTCGCCCTCGCGCCGGCGAGCTCAGTCGCCCGACATCGCCATGGCCGCGCTCCACATCGCGCGGGTCAGCGGACGGTTCTCGTGCGGCGTCTGCAGCACGATCAGGGTGGTGGTGCTGTTGCTGGCGCCGGTCTTGAGCAGGCGGTCGAGCACCGACTCGAGGTGGCCGGTGGACATCGCCACCACGTGCAGCAGGGCCGAGTCCTCGCCGGCCAGGCGGCGGCATTCGAGCACCTCGGGGATGTCCGCGACCAGGCTGCCGATGCGCGCGCAGGTGGCGCCGTCGCAGCGCAGGCGCACCATCGCGCTCAGCGCATAGCCGAGCCGGCGCGGGTTGACCGTGGCGCGGTAGCCGCTGATCACGCCGGCATCCTCCAGCCGCCGTACGCGCTCGGCCACAGCCGGCGCGGACAGGCGCACCAGCCGGCCGAGTTCGGCGAAGCCCAGGCGGGCGTCACGCTGCAACGCCTCCAGCAACTGCCAGTCCTTGCCGTCCAGTACGGGCCTGCCATCGGTCAGTTTCGATTCCAAGGTGAAGGCCTCGTTCTTCGTTTCGATCGGCGGCGAAACATCGCGATTCCGCCGCGAGGCATTATTCACCGGCGCCATCGCCAAGACTAGGATGCGCGCTTCCCCGCTGGAGAATTCCCCCATGGATTCCGCTCAACGTCTCGATGGCCGTGCCCTGGTCGCCATCGCGATCGCCCTGCTCACCTGGTCGTCGGCCTATGCGGCGATCGCCTATGCGTTGCCTGTGTTCACGCCGGGCGAGGTGGCGTTCGCGCGCCTGTTGCTCGGCTCGCTGTGTTTCGCCGTGCTGCTGTGGGTCAAGCGCGTGAGGCTGCCGGCGCTGCGCGACTGGCCGCAGCTGGCCCTGCTCGGCGTGCTCGGCCTGACCGTGTACCACCTGTGCCTGAACTACGCCGAGACGCGCATCGCCAGCGGCACGGCCTCGATCCTGATCTCGCTGGTGCCGGCCGCCACGGCGGCGGTCTCGGCCTTGTGGATCGGCGAGCGGCTGGCCGCACGCACCTGGCTCGGCCTGGCGGTAGCCCTGCTCGGCACGGTGTTGGTGGTGTTCGCCAGCGGCCAGCGCGTGGAGGTCGATCCGCACGCCTTGCTGGTGCTGGTGTGCGTGGCCGTGTCGGCGGTGTTCTTCGTCGGCCAGAAGGCCTTGTTTGCCCGCAGCAGCATGGTCGGCGTCACCGCGTTCGCGATGTTCGCCGGCACGCTCGGCGCGCTGCCGTTCGGCTGGCATCTGCCGCAGGCGCTGGCGGCGGCCTCGTGGCCGCACATCGGTGCACTGCTGTGGCTGGGCATCGCGCCGACCTTCGTCGGTTACCTGGCCTGGAACCTGGCGGTGAACCGCGCCTCGGCCTCGCAGGTCAGCAGCTTCATCTACCTGTCGCCGCCGATCGCGCTGCTGATCGGCTGGCTGTGGCTGCACGAGGTGCCCGATGCGCTGGTGCTGGTCGGCGGCGCGATCACCATCGGCGGCGTGGTGCTGGCCAACGCGCGGCGGCGGCCGGCGCCATCGGCGCCCGGCGCGACGCTGCCGGTGTCCTCGTGCGAGCCGTCCTGAGGACGATGCGATGAGCGTGATCGATCTGCCCCGCGTCGCCGGGGAACTGGAGCAGGCGTGGCGCTCGACGCGGCTCGCCGGCATCGGCGGGGCCAACCTCAAGCTCATGCGCATGGATGCGCAGGCATACCCGAGCGAGACGCACGACTACGCCGAAGGCCTGCTGGTGCTGGAGGGCGAACTGCACCTGGAGCTGGCCGGCGCGCCGCTGGTCGTGCGCGCCGGCGAACTGTGCGTGGTGCCGGCCGGCGTGCCGCACGCGGTGAGCGCGGGGAGCCAAGGCACGCTGCTGATCATCGACAGCTGACTCCGCGTGCTTCAGTGCACCGGTTCGCCGTCAAGCCGGTGCAGCCGGATCACCTCCGGGTCATCGGCGTGCTCCAGCAGCAGGCATTGCACGCGCTCCTGCCATGCCCGCCCGAAGGCCGCGCGCTGTTCCGCGCTGGCCGCCGGATCGAGGGCGCCGCCGAGCAGAGGGCGCAGGTTGGCCGGCGCGGGCACGCTCGAGAGATCCAGTTCCACCGCCACGCTCGCCCCGGTGTCGCGCCGACGGACCTGCACGGCGGCGTGCTCGGCGGTGTCGGCGTAGCTCAGCAGCGACTGGCGCGCGTAGTGTCCGGCGATGCCGTGGAAGCCGTTGGCGCCGGCCGCCCCGGTGATCAGGGTGAATACCTGGCCGATCACGCCGTTGACGCCCTCGCTCTCCGGCCCCGGGATCAGCACCTCGACGCCGCCGCGCTCGGCGGGGCCGTCGGGATACAACGCCCGCAACGCGGCGCGCGCCATCAGGTAGGCACCGGCGACGGTGGGGCAGGAGTGCCCGGCCAGGCGCACCGCGTCGATGTAGCGGTAGTCGAGCAGGCCGTCGTCGGCAGCGCCGAGGAACGCCGCCAGCGGGTCGCGCATCGTGATCGGCGGGGCCTGGTCGAAGAATGCCGGGGTCGCCATCATTCGTCCGGCAAGCCGGTGATGCCGAAGTCGATCACGATGGCGCCGGGTTCGCGCTGGCGGTAGGCCACGGTGAGGTTGTCGCCGAGGCGATCACGCAGCTGCGCGATCAGCGGCAGGGGGTCGTGGTCGTTGACGAAGCGCATGGTTTCGCCCGAGCGCAGCACGCCGATCGCGCCGAAGATCGCGGAATGGCGGAAGCGGCGGGCGACGCCGCGGGCGTCGAACAGGTGGGTGTTGGGCTCGGTCTCGATATCGAGGGGCATGGCGTCTGGCTCGTGGGAAAAGTGTTCCCAACATACGCCGCGCGCGCGCGCCGGCCACTGACCTGGATCAGGGGTGCCGCATCGGGTCAGAACTTGTATGCGCGATGGATCGCCACGATGCCGTTGGTGAGGTTGCGCACCTCGACCTTGCCGAAGCCGGCGCGCTCCATCATGTCCTTGAGTGTTTGCTGGTCCGGATGCTTGCGGATCGACTCGGCCAGGTACTGGTAGCTGTCCGCGTCGCCGGCGAACAGCCGGCCCAGGCGCGGCAGGATCTTGAACGAGTGAAAGTCGTAGAGCTTGCCGAACGCCTCGCTCTGCACCTTGGAGAACTCCAGCACCAGCAGCCGGCCGCCGGGCTTGAGCACGCGGCAGATGTCGGCCAGCGCCTGGTCCTTGTCGGTGACGTTGCGCAGGCCGAAGGCCATGGTCACCGCGTCGAACGAGTTGTCGGGGAAGGGCAGCCGTTCGGCGTTGAGCTGGGCCCAGCGCAGGCCGGCGACCAGGCCGCGGTCGGTGAGCCGGTCGCGGCCGACGCCGAGCATCGCCGCGTTGATGTCGCCGACCACCACCTCGCCCGTCTCGCCCACCACCGGATGGAGCAGCGCGGCGATGTCGCCGGTGCCGCCGGCCAGGTCCAGTACGCGATCGCCGCGACGCACGCCGCTGGTGGCCACGAAATGGCGCTTCCACAAGCGGTGCGTGCCGAACGACATCAGGTCGTTCATCAGGTCGTAGTTGCGCGCGACCGAGGTGAACACCTGGCCGACCAGCTTCTGCTTCTCGCCGACGGGCACGTCGCGGAAACCGAAGTGGGTGGTGGATGCGGGCTTGGGCTGTTCGTTCATGGGGGGATGGTACAGGGGACGGGATTGGGGATTGGGAATTGGGGTCGGGATTCGGGATTCGGGATTCGGGATTCGGGATTCGGGATTCGGGATTCGGCAAAGCAGAGGCATCGTCCGCTTGCGGGCTCCTGCGGTCAGATCCTGGCCTCGCCGTCCTGCTTGTACACCACGCCGTCCTTCATCACGAACTCGACGTGCTGCATCACGCTGATGTCCTCGAGCGGGTTGCCGGGTACGGCGATCACGTCGGCGCCGCGGCCGACCGCGATGCGGCCGAACTGGTCGGATTTGTGCAGCAGTTCGGCGGCGTGGGTGGTGGCCGCCTGCAGGGCGAACATCGGCGGCATGCCGGCCTGCACCATGTAGGCGAACTCCTTCGCGTTGTCGCCATGCGGGAACACGCCGGAGTCGGTGCCGAAGGCGATCTTCACGCCGGCCTTGTACGCCTTGCCGGCGGTGGCCATGATCACCGGCCCGACTTCCTCGGCTTTGCGCGCCACCTGCGGCGGATACCAGCCCTGTTTCGCCTTCTCCATCACGTACTGGCCGGCGATGATGGTGGGCACGTACCAGGTGCCGTGCGCCTTCATCAGTTTCATGTCGTCGGCATCCATGAAGGTGCCGTGTTCGATCGAGTCGACGCCGCCCAGCACGGCGCGGCGGATCGCCTCGGCGCCGTGCGCGTGCGCGGCCACGGTGAAGCCGTAGTCGTGCGCGGCGGCGACCACGGCCCGGATTTCCTCCAGCGTCATCTGCGGGTTCTCCGAGCTGGAGCTTTCGTCCAGCACGCCGCCGGAGGGCATGATCTTGATCAGGTCGGCGCCGTCCTTGTAGTGCTGGCGCACGGCCTTCCAGGCATCCTCGGGCGAGTTGATGATGCCGTCCTTCGGACCGGGATCGCCCTGCAGGTTCCAGCGGAATCCGTTGGTGGGGTCGGCGTGGCCGCCGGTGGTGCCGATGAACTTGCCGGCGCTGAAGATGTGCGGCCCCGGCACCAGGCCGGCGTTGATCGCGTTGCGCAGCGCCAGCGAGGCATTGTCGTCGTCGCCGAGGTTGCGCACCGTGGTGAAACCCGCCAGCAGGGTGCGTTTGGCGTAGACCGTACCGCGAATGGCGTGGTCGGCCGGGTTGAAGCGGAACTTGTCGCTGTAGGTGCTCTTGCTGAACTGCATGGTCAGGTGGGTGTGCGCGTCGATCAGCCCCGGCATGCAGGTGGCGTCGGTCAGGCGGGTGAAGCTCACCGTGCCGGCAGCCTGGCGGTAGGGCTCGAGGTCGACGGTGCCGGGATGGATCTCCTTGACGCGGCCGTCTTCGATCACCAGCGTGGTCTGGCCGAGCATCCTGCCGGCGGCCGGATCGAGCAGGCGGGCGCATTCGATCACGCTGACGCGGTGCTCGCCGGCATCGGTGCGTGCCGGTGCGTCGGCGCCGGCGGCGAGCGGGAGGCATGCCAGCAGGGCGGCAAGCAGCAGGCGGCGTGGCGTGGTCATGGTGGTTCCCCCGGTGGTGGTGCGCTGATCCTACTCGGCCCCGTCCTGGCGCACGGGTTGCCGTGTCGCGGCGTCGTCGCGGCGGCGGTCGAGGCCGGTGCGCCGCTCGTGTTCCTGCTGCTCGGTGTCCACGTGGCGCTGGTGCAGGTCGGATGCCGACGCATCCTCGGGCAGCGCCGCGGCCGGCTCGCGCTCGCCGCCGGGGGTGATCTTCAGGATCGAATGGCGCACCTCGCGCGAGAGGATCACGCGGGCATCGCGCACCAGTTCTTCCAGCGCGCTGTCGTAGTCCAGCTTGCCCTCGTCGTCGGTCCATACCACCTTGCGTTCGCGCAGCTTCTGGATGAAGCCGCGGAACAGGGCCTTGTCGAAGAACTCCGGCGCGGACAATTCGTTGAGCAGGCCCAGCCGCTGCGCGGTAAGCGTGCAGGCGTTCTCCAGCTCGCTGCCGGTCAGCGTGTGCGGGCCGTTCTTGGCCAGCGCGGCGATGGCGATGTAGTAGCGCTCGAACGCCTGGATCAGGCTGCGCGCGATCACCCGCAGCTGGAAGGCGGTGTCTTCCTGGCCGGCGGCGCGCTCCAGCGAGCGGCCATCGTTGGTGGATTCGAGCAGGCCACGCCGCACCAGGAAGTCGATCGTCGCCTGCAGCTGTTCCCTGAAGCCGTCCTCGTCCCACGGCAGGAACAGTTCCCCCTGGATGAACGGGTAGACCACGCCGCCCAGGCGCAGGATCGCGTCGCGCGACATGCGCCGGTTGTTGAGGAAGCAGCAGGCGACCCACGCCGCGCTGGCCATCAGGTGCAGCACGTTGTTGCGGAAATAGCTCAGCAGCACGGCCTTCTCGCCGCTGACGGTGAGCACGTCGCCCAGCGGGTGCTGGACCCGCTCGATCCAGCCCATCTGCTCGCCGTAGGCAATGATCGCGGCCGGGTTCATCGGGGTCAGCGTGATGCGGTCCGAGTACGGCAGCTCCTCCAGCAGCGCCTTGCCCAGGTCGAGCTGCACCAGCAGGTCGTTCTCGGCCATCGCGTGCTTGGGCGTGGCCAGCAGGGCCAGCGCCAGCAGGTTGATCGGGTTGACGTCGGCGGCGCGGTTGATGTTGACCTGGATCTGCTCGGCCAGCTGGCTGACCACCGCGTTTAGCCACTCGGGCTTGGCCTCCGGGTCGAGCCCGGCGCTGCGCCAGTCGCTGCTGGCGGCGTCCAGCAGCGGGGTCAGCTCGATCGGCTCGCCGAAGTTCAGCGCCACGTGGCCGTAGTGCTGGCGCAGCACCTTGAGCCCGCGCAGCAGGCCGAGCAGGGATTCCTTCTCCTTCGGCTTGCCGCTGAGCTCGCCGATGTAGCTGTTGCCCTCCATCAGCTTCTCGTAGCCGATGTAGACCGGCTGGAACAGCACCGGCCGCCGCGGCGCGCGCAGGAAGGCGCGCACGGTCATCGACAGCAGGCCGCCGCGCGGCGACAGCAGCCGCCCGGTGCGCGAGCGGGTGCCTTCGGTGAAGTACTCGATCGGCACGCCACGGTCGATCAGTTGCGCCATGTATTCCTTGAACACCACCGAGTACAGCGGGTTGCCGGTGAAGCTGCGGCGCATGAAGAACGCGCCGCCGCGGCGCAGGATCGGGCCGATCACCGGCAGGTTGAGGTTCACGCCGGCGGCGATGTGCGGCACCACCACGCCGGACACGTGCAGCTGGTAGCTCATCAGGAGGTAGTCGGCGTGGCTGCGGTGGCTGGGCACGTAGACCACTTCGTAGCCGGGCGCCGCGGCGCGGGCCTTGTCGAAGTGGTGCATCGCGATGCCGTCGTACAGCTTGTTCCAGAAGCTGGACAGCACGAACGACGCCGAGCGCACCACAGGGTGCGAATAGTCGGCGGCGATCTCCAGCAGCATCTTGTGCGCCTTGCGCCAGGCCTTGGCGTGGCTGATCTTTTCCTTGGCGGCGTTGGCGGCGATCGCCGCGCGCACCGGCTCGGCCGCCAGCACGGCGTCGACCACGGTGCGCCGGTGCGACAGGTCCGGCCCGATCACCGCGGCGCGGATGCGCCGGAAATGGATGCGCAGCACGCGGGCGATCTTGCGCGCGAAACGCTCCGGCCCGATCTCGCCGGATTCCTCCAGCACGCTGCGCAGCGACACCGGCGCGGAAAAATGCACCACCGTGTCGCGTCCGTTCAGCAGCAGGGCCAGCAGGCGGCCGAAGCGGCCGACCATCACCCAGTTTTCCGAGAACAGCACGCGGAACCAGCCGCTGTCGCGGCTCGGCGCGCGACCGACGTAGATCGCCACCGGCACGACCTGGATGTCCAGTTCGGGCACGCCCTCCAGCGAGTGCACCAGCTGGCGCAGCGGCTCGCCGGCGGCGCGCTTGCGGTTGCGCCCGAACAGCCAGCCGTCGCGGCGGGTCAGCGCGAACACGGAACGGCGCCGGCGGGTGCCGGCCAGCGCCTGCATCGGACTGGGCAGGCCGGCTTCGCGGCAGGCGCGTTGCAGGATCAGCGCATCGGAGAAACCGTCGCGCTCGATCACGTAGCACACCGGCACGCCCGGCTGCAGCAGCGCCGCCGGCTCGGCCGGGTCGCGGCGGATGCGCACCCACGGCTGCAACAGCTGGCCGGCCAGGTTGAACCACCAGGGAGCGCGGCGACGTACGGTGGAGTCCACCAGTGTGGTATTCGGCATCGGGCCATTCTACCCGGCTGCGTGGCCCGATCCGTGCGCCGGCGATCGGCGGTGCCGGTTGCCGCCGGATCGTCGGGCGCCAGGCGCTGCCGGCAGCCGCAGGCCGCGTGGCGCTGCGCAGCACAAAGAAAAACCCCGCGGGCCGGGAGGCCTCACGGGGCAATCCGGCAGCAGCCGGAAGGGAAATGGCCTCGCCTGACAGGAGTGCCCGGCAGGCGTTGGCGGAGCAAATGTTACCGGTTCGTCAAAGTTTAGGCAATACTTTTCGTTTATCTCTTAACTGTTTGATGTTCATTGGATTAATTCGAATGCAGGGCGTCGATCTTCTGTCGCCGGCGTTCCGCCGCGGGCAGGCTCCAGTGGTTGCCGAACAGCGCCGCCTCCCATGAGCCGTAGGTGGGGTTGGGCAGCACGAACCAGCGTGTGCCGACCCAGCCCAGGTAGGGCGCCACCGCCTGGCGGCGGCCTTCGGCGGTGTTGGCGCGTACGGTCACGAAGTCGCCGATCTGGTCGCCAAACTGCATCAGCACGCGGTATTTGCGGCTGACCAGCTGGCGACGGCAGCCTTTCTCCGTGCCGACCTGCTCGCACCCCTCGACCACGGTGCCAAGGCCAAGGAAGGCCTCCGGCCCGGACACCGGCAGACCCGCCTCGCGCAGATTGGCCAGGGTCGCCTGGTCGAGGTCCTTGGCCCGGTTGGAGATATAGATGACGGCGATGCCGTGGCGGGCCGCGAATTGGGTGAACCGCACCACGCCGGGCAGCGCGCGGGCCGCCTCCTGCCTGCACCAGTCGGCCCAGTCGGCCTCGTTGTATTCGCCGCCGCTTTTCACCAGGCGTGCCTGGTACGGCGAGTTGTCCAGCACGGTCTCGTCGATGTCCAGCACCACGGCCGGCTTGAGCCCGTCCAGCGGAGCCTTGCGGTCGTCGCTGGCCAGCGCATCCCAGCCGGGAGTCTTCAGCGCGGCCAGCAGCCGGGCTTCGGCATCGCGATAGGTCTGCAGGTAGATCAGGTCGTGCTCGATCGCGGTCTGCGTCCACGCCACGGCATTGAGGTTGTCGTTCGCCGCGGCCGGCGTGTCCGCGGCCACGACGGGTTGCCGCGGCGAGGTGGCGACGCAACCGGCCAGCAGGGCGAACGCGAGCAGGGTCGCGGGTAGGCGGAGAGGCATGCGGGGATCCTTCGAACGGGACAAAGCGGGCGACGGTCGAGTTTACGCCAGCCACATGACGGTTTCGGCGGGGCTGGCAGCCATCGCTGCCTGCTGACAGACTGCCTGCTCCCTACCACGGCTTGATCCCGCATGGACTCTCTCCAGCCCGTTTTGCGCGGTCCCTCGCAGGTCATCACTGTCGCCAGCTACGTGCTGGTGGCCGTGGCCCTGCTGCTGGTGATCGATCTCCACCTGCTGCCGGCGCTGCTTGCCGGCCTGCTGGTGTTCGAGCTGGTGCAGTCGATGGCGCCGCTGCTGGGCCGGCGCATTTCCGGCGATCGCGCGCGGCTGCTGGTGGTGGCCGTGCTGGCGGCGATCGTGGTGGGCCTGCTGCTGTTGCTGATCCTCGGCGCCGTCAGCCTGCTGCGGCACGAGCTCGGCAACCCCCAGCTGTTCTGGCAGGAGCAGCTGATGCCGCTGGTGGAGAAGGCGCGCCAGCAGTTGCCGCCGGCCCTGGTCAACAACCTGCCGGACAGCGTCGACGACCTGCGCGTGGGCGCGATCGATCTGCTGCACAGGCATGCCGCCACCTTGCAACTGGCCGGCAAGGGTGCCGCGCGGGCCTTCGTGCACATCCTCATCGGCCTGGTGCTGGGCGCGATCGTGGCCCTCGGTCGCGCGCGACCGGCGCACGAGGTCGGCCCGCTGGCGGCGGCACTGAGCCTGCGTTGCCACCGGTTGGCCGAGGCCTTCCACAACATCGTGTTCGCGCAGATCAAGATTTCACTGCTCAACACCCTGTTCACGGCGATCTTCCTGCTCGGCGTGCTGCCGCTGTTCGGCGTGCACGTGCCGCTGGCCAAGACCCTCGTGGTGGTGACCTTCATCGTCGGCCTGCTGCCGGTGATCGGCAACCTGATCTCCAATACCGCCATCACCATCGCCGGGTTGTCGGTGTCGCTGGGCGTGGGCGTCGCGGCGCTGGCGTTCCTGGTCCTGATCCACAAGTTCGAGTACTTCCTCAACGCCCGCATCGTCGGCACCCAGATCCGCGCCCGCGCCTGGGAACTGCTGCTCGCCATGCTGCTGATGGAAGCGGCATTCGGCCTGCCCGGCGTGATCGCCGCGCCGATCTACTACGCCTACCTGAAGCTGGAGCTGGAGGCGTGGGGGCTGGTGTGAAGACAGGTCGCGGGAACCCTCGGCCGGGGAGGTGCTCGATGTCCATCGCCTGAAGCCGGTTGCCGCTCGCCGGGCCATGCACCGGGGCCGCCACGTCCGCTCGGATCGGCTGGGTCAGCTTGCCGCGGGAACCGGAAGGTCCCCGAAATTGCTTGCGATTCGCGTACTAGCCGTCGAACCGCAAAAAGTTGCAGGACGGCTTGCATAACGCATGGAGCTCCAGTTACCTTCTCTGAACCACAAGTTAATACGACCGCAACATTTTGCGTCGCACACCGGGGAGGGGAGATTAATGAGCAATTGCGTGCAACCAAGGCTTCGACGTCTACCGCTGGCCATTGCGGTGATCGCTGCATTCCAGCTGGCACCGGCCTTCGCGCAGGACCAGGCGCCTGCGACAGGCGCCAGCCAGACGAGCAGTACGGACCAGGCCACTGACAAGAAAGACGCCAAGCAGCTTGAATCCGTGATGGTCACGGGCACGTTGCTCAAGCGACCGGAGTACCAGGAGATGGTGCCGGTGCAGGCAATCAGCATCGAGACCAACCAGGCTGCCGGTTCGTTCGGCACGGTGAACCTGTTGCAGACGGCCGCCGTTGCCATGGGTTCCACCCAGATCAACAACCAGTTCAGCGGCTTCGTGGTGGGTGGCGGTACCGGCATCCAGACCATCGACCTGCGCGGCCTCGGCGCGAATCGCACGCTCGTGCTGCTGGACGGCCAGCGTCCGGGACCGGCCGGCGTGCAGGGCCAGACCGGTTCGGGCTTCGACCTCAACGTCGTGCCCGAGGTCATCCTGGGCAACATCGAGATCGTCAAGGACGGTTCGTCCTCGATCTACGGCTCCGACGCCATTTCCGGCGTGGTCAACATGATCACCAAGAAGCGCATCGACGGTACGCACATGGAGGCATTCTGGGGCGTGCCGCAGCATGGCGGCGGCCAGCAGGCCAGCACCTCGATCGCCACCGGCTTCAACTTCGACAAGGGCAACATCGTGCTGGCCGCGCAGGTCCAGGAGCAGTTGCCGCTGGCGCGCGGCGACCGTGACTTCCTGCGCTGCAACGAAGACCTGGTCTACGGCACGAACGGCCAGCGCATCGATCGCGAAGACCACTCCATCCTGCAGGGCACGAAGTACGCGGGCTGCAACAACATGCTGCAGAACGAAGCGATTTCGTACTGGTCGGGCATCCGCTACGTGCCCTCCGGGGACGGCAGCACCACTGGCCCGCTGCCGGGCATGCGTCCGGCCGACCGTGGCACCTACGCCAACGGTGGCCAGGCGTTCTACGAGGAGGTGCTCAACTCGCCCTTCTACGACCAGGCCTGGGCGATCAACAAGAACCGCAACACCAGCGGCTACGCGAGCAGCCATTTCACGTTCGGTGACGTGACCTGGGACAACCAGTTCCTGGTCAACCGGCGCGTCACCGAGACCAAGGGCTGGCGGCAGTTCTTCCCGGTCGTCTACCACCCCGTGCCGGTGGGCAGCCCCGACGACGCCAGTGCGGCCTTCGGCCTGCCCGACCAGGGCATTGGCCTGTTCCAGCCGGTAATGCCGTATCCCTCCAACAACAAGGTCATCAACGACTATTTCTATTTCAGGTCCGGCCTCGAGGGTGGTTTCGGCAACAGCAGCTGGGATTGGCACGCGAACGGCACCTACTCGCGCAGCGGCGGCTATTACAGCCGCATGGGCATCGATACCAGGCTCAGCGGCGACCAGACCAAGGCTGCCAACGAAATGCCCGGCCTCAGCACGCCGATCGATTACTTCGACCCGGGCATCCTCAACGGTGACCGCATGGCCGACCTGATCAATGCCGTCGGCCTGCCCACCCGCGGCCACACGGTCTACAAGCAGTCCACGGTCAATGCGCTGGCCGCCGGCAACCTGTTCACCCTGCCGGCGGGCGACGTCTCCGCGGCCGTCGGTGCCGAGTTCCGTCGCTACGACATCAACGACACCCCCGACGCCAACAACGCGGCCGGTTACGAGTGGGGCTACTCGTCGGCGCAGGTGACCAAGGGCAGCGACAACGTCAGGGAAGTGTTCGGCGAGCTCGGCGTGCCGATCCTGAGCGGCATCCCGGGCATCGAATCGCTGACCGCCGACATGTCCGGTCGCGTGTTCAAGTACCAGAGCGTGGGCGACTGGTCCAAGGTGTGGAAGTACGGCCTGAGCTGGCAGATCACCCCCACGTTCCGCGCCCGCGGCACGATCGGCACCTCCTATCGCGCACCGCAGCTGTACGAGCTGTACCTCGGCAACCAGTCCGGCTTCCTGGACCAGCTCAGCATCGATCCGTGCATCCGCTGGGAGGACAGCACCAACGATTTCATCCGCGCCAACTGCGCGGCGATCGGCATACCCGGGAACTACGCATCGACCGGCAACTCGTCCGCGGAGGTATTCACGGGCGGCGGCAAGGGCTTCCTGAAGCCCGAGACCTCCCGCGCCAAGTCGGCTGGCCTGGTGTGGACGCCATCGTTCGCCAACCTCAGCCTGGCCATCGACTACTTCGACTACCACATCGAGGGCGAGATCGATACGCTCGATGCCAGCGACATCATCCTCGGCTGCTACGGTGCGCAGGTCTTCCCGAACAACTTCTGCGACCTGTTCCACCGCAACCCGGGTACCGGCGGCGAAGCGTTCAAGATCACGGACATCCACGCCACCTTCATCAACATCAACAGCCAGCGGCAGCGTGGCTACGACCTGCAGGCGAACTTCAGCCAGGACTACTCGTTCGGCACGATCAAGGCCGCCGCCCAGGTGGTGTACACGATCGAGGACATCACGCAGCTGTTCAGCTCGGCGGAAGCCAGCGGCTTCGAGAGCTCGAACCGCATCGGCTACGTCGGCAATCCGCAGTGGGTCGGGTTGTTCAATGCCAGCTACAAGCGCGGCGACTGGACCGTATCCTGGCAGGGGCAGTACTTTGGCACCACCAAAAACCGGGATATCTCCGATACCTTCACGTACCAGGGTTATCCGGGCGCCTTCCGCGACATCAAGGCCGATTCGCAGTTCCTGCATGATCTGTCGCTCAAGTACGACCGCGACAACTGGAGCGTCATGTTCGGTGTGCGCAACGTGCTGGACGAGGAGCCTGATCCGATCTCCTCCGGCGTGGGTACCCGGGTGGGCAACACGCCGCTCTACGCCTCACAGTACGACTGGTTCGGCCGCACGTTCTTTGCCCGTGCAAACTACAAGTTCTGAGCGGTTGGACTCGTAGCACTTGGGGAGGCGACGTCATGTCGCCTCCCTTCCTTTTTCCCGCGTATGCCGGTTCGCGCGCACTGGCTCGGCGAGCGACCCGCCTCACGGAGAGTGGTCTTCACCGGATCCAGCGTCTCCATCACGATGGCCCCTCGCCCGTCCCGGGCGGGCTTGCATCGGGGGGACGGAAGGAACCGAATGCACATGGAGTAGACACCTATGCGACACGCATTCTTGCGGCCCCTGCTTTGCGGGGTGCTGGCGACAACCCTGGGCGTGAGCGTGGTCCACGCGTCCGCGCCCATTGCCATCGAGGATCTGGCGCGCGAACCCGCGCTGCAGTCGGTGAGCATGAGTCCGGACGGCAAGCACCTGGTTGGCCTGATCCCTTCGCCCACCAACAAGGACGAGACGGCACTGGCGACCTGGGATCTGAACGAGCTGACCGCCGCGCCGACCGTGGTCACCCCGTCCGGTGACCACATGAAGTTCATCGGGGCGTTCGCCCTGAAATCCGACAAGATTCTCGCGGTGGCCCGCCAGGAATGGACCGGGCAACTGGGGGGCTGCGGCGAGGGCAAGGTGGTGGGCGCCACCAAGACCTTCGTCACCAAGACCTACCTGACCGGTGCGGCGCAGAAGAAGTTCGACGAGGCCTTTGCGCGCAAGTCCGTCCGCCTGGGCGGCAGCCGCAACATGGATGTCTGCCTGGAGCTGGCCGGCACGGCATCGCTGGTGGACATGCTGCCGCTGGATCCGGACAACGTGATCATCCGGCGGCTGAGCGGCGTGAGCCTGATGACCAACTACTATCTGTACAACCTCAAGACGGGCGATGTGGAGTTGCTGTTCACCGGCAGCACGCGGACCACGCCGGCCTTGTTCGATTCGCGCACGGGCAAGGTGCTGGTCAAGGTGGAGATCGAGCCAGTGGGCGGCGACTACGAGCAGCGCTTCCTGGTCCTCAACCCGAAAAGCGGGCAGTTCGAGGTGGAAGCCCCGCTGACGACCAAGCTCTCCCAGCGGCACGAGATGGATGTGGTCGGCGTGGACGACGCCACCGGCAAGTACTACGTGCTGACCGACCAGTTCTCGGACAAGGTCCAGGTGCGTCTGTACGACGCGGTCGCGCACAAGTTCGATGCGGAACCCGCGGTGGCCGACAAGGATTACTCCATCACCAACCTGCTTTTCAGCAAGCGGCCGGAGAACTTCAACCAGGTGGTGGGCTTCGTCGTCGGCGGCCCCTACCCGCAGACCATCTACATCGATCCGACCCTCAAGGGCATCCAGGCCAGCCTCGCCAAGGCGTTCCCCGACCAGCAGGTACACATTTCCAGCTACACGAACGATTTCTCCAAGGTGCTGTTCACCACCGAGAACTCGGGAACGCCGGAGGCCTACCACTTGCTGCTGGACAGGAAGCAGGTCAAGACGCTGGGCAGCAGCCGTCCCTGGCTCAAACCCGGCATGACCGGGGAGGAACGCTGGGTTTCCTACAAGGCACGCGACGGGCTGGAGATTCCGGCGATCCTGGATCTGCCGGCAGGCTGGAAAAAGGGTGATGCACCCGCCCCGGCGGTCATCATGCCCCACGGCGGCCCCTGGGCTCGCGATTACACGGGCTGGGATGCCAGCGGCTGGGTGCCGATGCTCACCTCGCGCGGCTACGCGGTACTGCGTCCGCAGTATCGCGGCTCGCAGGGGCTGGGACGCGAGCTCTGGCTTGCGGGCGACGCCCAGTGGGGTCTGAAGATGTCCGATGATCTCGACGACGGCGCGGCGTGGCTGGTTTCGCAGGGCATCACCAAGAAAGGCGACATCGCCATCTTCGGCTACTCCTACGGCGGCTTTGCCGCGGTGGCGGCGACCGTGCGCTCGCCCTCGCCCTACCAATGCGCCATTGCCGGCGCGCCGGTGGCCGACCTGGGGCGGCTCAACACGTCGTGGAGCGACAACCGCCTGCAGCGCATCCTGCAGGGCAAGACGGTCAGGGGCATGGACCCGATGAACAACGCCGCCAAGGCGCATCTGCCGATCATGTTGTTCGATGGCGACCGCGACGTGCGGACGCCGCCGGCCATCCATGCGCGCCCGTTCTACGACGCCGTCAAGGACAAAGTCCCGGCCCAGTACCATTCGATCGCGAACATGCCGCACAGCATGCCGTGGTATCCCAGCCAGCAGCGCGAGACGCTAACGCTGATCGAGAACTTCCTGGCCAAGGACTGCGGCCTGGCCCGTCAGTAGCGGCAATTCGTGGCGGCGCCATCCTTGCCGGTGGCGCCGTCCTCGACGGCCTACCCGCCCGCCAGCATCGCCTGGATCCTGGCCATGTGCGATTCGGCGGTTTCGCGGGTCACCGCCTTGTCCGCTTCCGGGTCCTTGCCCTGCCAGTGCAGGTCGTCCTGCGGCAGCTCGTGCAGGAAGCGGCTCGGCTGGTTGCGGTGGATCTCGCCGTAGCGCTTCGTCTGCGCGCACCAGGACAGGGTCAGCAGTTCCTTGGCGCGGGTGATGCCGACGTACATCAGCCGGCGCTCCTCGTCGACGCGGCCCTCGTCGAGTGCGCCCTCGTGCGGCAGCGTGCCGTCCTCACAGCCGACGATGAAGACGAAGCGGAACTCCAGGCCCTTGGCCGCATGCAGGGTCATCATGCGCACGGTATTGCCCGGCTCGTCGCGGTCGGCGTGGCTGAGCAGGGCCAGTTGCGAGGCGAGATCGCCGACCGTGTTGCCGCCCTTCTGCATCGCGCGGAACCAGTCGGCCAGTTCCTTCAGGTTGTCCAGCTTGCGTTCGCGCACGCTGGCGTCAGGCGTGCTGGCGGCAAGCTGGGCGGCGTAGCCGGTGCGCTTGAGGATGCGTTCGACCAGGTCGGCCGCGCTCTCGTGCAGCGAGGCGCTGCGCAGTTCGTCCAGCAAGCTGGCGAACGAAGCCAGCGCCGCGGCGGGGCGCGGCGTGAGCTGGCGCAGCACGCCGTCGCTGCGGGTGGCGTCGAGCAGCGACGAGTGGCGCGACTGCGCGATCTGGCCCAGCTTTTCCAGCGTGGTGGCGCCGATCTCGCGTTTCGGCACGTTGACCACGCGCAGGAAGGCCGCGTCGTCGCTGGGGTTGGTCAGCAGGCGCAGGTAGCACAGGACGTCCTTCACCTCGGCGCGGTCGAGGAAGGACAGCGCCCCGGTGAGGTGGTAGGGAATGCGCGCCAGCCGCAGCGCCTTTTCCAGCGGACGCGCCTGGAAATTGCCGCGGTAGAGGATAGCCATCTCGTCCCAGCGCGCCTTGTGCTTCTCGGCCAGCGTGGTGGCGATGGCAGCGACGCGCTCGGCCTCGTGGTCGGCTTCCTTGCACTCCAGCACGCGGATCGGCGCGCCTTCCGGATGCTCGCTCCACAGCTTCTTTTCGTGCAGGTGCGGGTTGTTGGCGATCAGCTTGTTGGCCGCGCGCAGGATGCGCTTGCCACAGCGGTAGTTCTGTTCGAGCTTGATCACGCGCAAGGACGGCCAGTCGCGGCCGAGCTGGTCGATGTTCTCGGGGTTGGCGCCGCGCCAGGCGTAGATCGACTGGTCGTCGTCGCCCACGCAGGTGATGTGGCCGCGCTCGCCCGCCAGGCATCTGAGCAGCCGGTACTGCGCGTCGTTGGTGTCCTGGTATTCGTCCACCAGCAAGTAGCGCAGCCGTTCGCGCCAGGCGTCGCGGCATTCGGCGTCGCTTTCCAGAATGCGCAACGGCAGCCGGATCAGGTCGTCGAAGTCCACCGCGTTGAACGCGGCCAGGCGCGCCTGGTACAGCTCGTAGATGGTCGCCGCTTCCAGCTCGCGCGGGCTGCGCGCGGCGGCCAGCGCCTCCTCCGGCGACAAGCCGCCGTTCTTGGCGCGGCTGAGCAGGTTGCGGATGCCGAACAGCACATCGGGCTTGACGCCCTTGGGCGCCAGCTCCTTCACGATGCCGCTGCTGTCGTCCGCATCCAGCACCGAGAAGCCGCGGCGCAGTCCGGCGCGTTCGTGTTCGATCTGCAGGAACTTCAACCCCAGCGCGTGGAACGTGCTCACCGTGAGGGCGGCGGCGTCCTCGCCCGACACCAGCTTCGCCACGCGCTCGCGCATCTCCCGCGCCGCCTTGTTGGTGAAGGTGATCGCGGCGATCTTCGACGCGTTGAGCTTTCGCCGCTGGATCAGGTACGCGATCTTCTGCGTGATCACGCTGGTCTTGCCGGAGCCGGCGCCGGCCAGCACCAGCAGTGGCCCCTCGCAGTGTTCGACGGCGGCCAGTTGTTGTGGGTTGAGCATGGATCGTTGCGGGGGTGGGACAGCGCCCGATGGTAACAGAGCAGCCGTGCGGCATAATCGGGCGAACCCAACCGAGGGGAGCCGCATGACAGCCCAGCAAGCCGAGCAGTGCGACGTGGCGGTGATCGGCGCCGGCCCCGGCGGCAGTACCGCGGCGGCCCTGCTTTCGCGCCGTGGCTACCGGGTGATCGTGCTGGAAAAGGCCCGCCACCCGCGCTTCCACATCGGCGAATCGCTGTTGCCGATGAACCTGCCGGTGTTCGAGCGGCTCGGTGTGCTGGACAAGGTGCACGCGATGGGCGTGTTCAAGGCCGGCGCGGATTTCGAGGCGGACAACGAGCGCGGCTACAACGTGTTCTCGTTCGGCCGCGCGCTCGGCGACAGCCCGCCGCACAGCTACCAGGTGTGGCGGCAGGATTTCGACCAGATGCTCTGCGAGCACGCGCGCGAATGCGGCGCCGACGTGCGCGAAGGGCAGCAGGTGGTGGCAGTCGAGCAGCGCGGCCCGCGCCAGACGCGGGTCGAGGTGCATGCCGACGACGGCGCGGAGCACGCGATCGAGGCGCGTTACCTGGTCGACGCCAGCGGCCGCGATGCCTTCCTCTCGACGAAGCACAAGCTCAAGCGCAGGAATCGCCAGCACCAGAGCGCGGCGCTGTTCAGCCGATTCCGCCATGCCGCGCGCCGCAGTGGCGAAGACGCGGGCAACGTCAGCATCTACCGCTTCGAGCACGGCTGGATGTGGATGATCCCGTTGCCCGACGACAGCATGAGCGTGGGCGCGGTGTGCTGGCCCGATTACCTCAAGCAAAGGCACGGCGACACGCGCGCCTTCCTGCTCGACACGCTGCGGCAGAACGCGGCGCTGTGGGAACGCCTGCAGGGTGCCGAGCTGATCGACGAGGTGCGTGTGGCCGGCAACTATTCCTACGACTCGCGCGAGATGGCCGGCCCCGGCTGGATCCTGGTCGGCGACGCGTTCGCCTTCCTCGACCCGGTGTTTTCCTCCGGCGTGTTTCTGGCGATGGACGCGGCCGAGCGTGCGGTGGACGTGATCGACGGCGCGCTGCGCGAACCGGAGCGCGAGGCGGCGCTGCAACGGGCGCTGGAGAAGCGCCTGCGCACGGGCATGGCGCGCTTCGCGTTCTTCATCCATCGGTTCAACGAGCCGGTGATGCGGCGCATGTTCGCCGCGCCGCGCAATGGCTGGCAGCTGGAGCAGGGCGTGATCTCCATGCTGGCCGGCGACCTCTACGACACGCCGCCGGTGCTGCGCCGGCTGCGACTGTTCAAGCTGGTCTACGCGATCATGGTGCTGCGCCACCCGCGCCAGTGGTGGCGCGGCCATCGCCACCGGCTCGCCCAGGCGCGCGCGGAATGAGTCCGCAGCCTACAATGACGCGTTTCCGCTGATCGATCGCGCCGACGACTCATGGCCAAGCTCTACTTCTATTACTCGGCGATGAATGCCGGCAAGACCACCACGCTGCTGCAGAGTGCGTACAACTACCACGAGCGCGGCATGCGTACGCTGATCCTCACGCCGGCGCTGGACAACCGTTTCGGCGAAGGCGTGGTGGCCTCGCGCATCGGCCTGAAAGCGAACGCACGCCGTTTCGCCGGCGACGAGGATCTGTTTGCACTGGTCGAGTCCGACATCGCCGCGCGCGGTGCGCTGCATTGCGTGTTTGTCGACGAGGCGCAGTTCCTGTCCAAGGCGCAGGTGTGGCAGATCAGCGACGTGGTCGATCGCCTGGGCATCCCGGTGCTGGCCTATGGCTTGCGCACGGATTTCCGCGGCGAGCTGTTCGAGGGCAGCAGCCACCTGCTGGCCTGGGCCGACAACCTGGAGGAGATCAAGACGATCTGCCACACCGGGCGCAAGGCCACCATGGTGGTGCGCGTGGACGAGCAGGGCCGGGCGGTCACCGAGGGTCCGCAGGTGGAGATCGGCGGCAACGAACGCTATGTCTCGGTGAGCCGCGCCGAGTTCAAGAAGATCAGCGAAGGGCGCGGCCGCATCGAGCTGCAGCAGACCGTCCTCCCGCTCGACGCCGCCCCATAGGAGTCCGCTCGCGGGCGATGCCCCTGTTCGGGATCCGGGATACGCAAAGCAGAGATCGTGCATGGCGCGGTCGCATGCCGATCAAAGGAAAACCATGAGCCACCCGATGCCCATCCCCGCCTGGCAACGTCCGCACTGGCAGCCCAGCAAAGAGCAGATCGTGCTGCAGTTCTACGTGTTCGGGCAATTCGAGGCCGTGCGCGTGCCCTCGCGGGACTACGGCAGCCCCGGCCTGCCGGCCGGCGTCACGGCGACCCATCATCGCCACGCCGATTTGCGCGCCTGGGACGGCTACCCGCTGAAAGGCGCGATGGGGCGCATGTACAGGGCCGATGCGCCGCAGGCTTTTCAGCGCGCGTTCGATGCGCCGGAAGTGATGGTGGTGCGCGGCACGCTGGCGGACAGTCCCGCCACCGGCTACCTGCGTGACACCCTGGGCGTGCTGGCGGGCATGCTGGACATCGGCGGCGTGGCCGTCCTCGATCCGCAGATCCTCAGCCTGCTCGACGCCGATGCCTGGCGCCGGCATTACCTGGTCCGCGACGGCGCGCCGATCCGCCATCACCTGCTGATCCTGTGCGATGGCGAGACGGCGCCGGGCCGTTTCTGGGTGCGCACGCGCGGCATGCGCAAGTTCGGCCGCCCCGACATCAGCATCCGCGACGTGCCCGAGGCCGCCGTCGATCGGGCCGGCGCATTGTGCGAACAACTGGCCGAACTGCAGGCGCTGGGTGCGCGCTTCGCGGACGGCCAGCTGCTGGCCGGCGAGGGCATGCCGTCGGGGCTGGTGGCGAAACTCGGCGGCGGCATGGACGATCCGCAGTTCAACAACACCCGCGTCGAGTTTCGCTGGGCCTGATCGGCCGCTGGCTCACCAGCCAGGGTCATGGCGGGGCAAAGCGCGCAGACAACGAGGCCGGCACCTGGGTGCCGGCCTCGTGTGGTGGCTTCGCGCGGAACTCAGCCCACCGTGATGAAGCGCTGCCCGTCATCCATGAACGCCTTCTCGCCGAAGCCGCCCTCGTGCGAACCGAACGGCATCTGCGCGCGCAGCTTCCAGTTGGCCGGCACGTTCCATTGCTGGCGGGCCGCCTCGTCCGTCACCGGGTTGTAGTGCTGCAGGCTGGCGCCCACGCCGGCCTCGGTCAGCGCCAGCCACACGGCGAACTGGGCCATGCCGTTGCTCTGCTCGGACCACACCGGGAAATTGTCCGCATACAGGGCGAACTGCTCCTGCAGGCCTTTCACCACCGACTGGTCCTCGTAAAACAGCACGGTGCCGATGCCGGCAGCGAAGCTGTCCAGCTTGGCGGCGGTGGGGGCGAATGCCTCGGCCGGCACGATCTTCTTCAGCTCCTGCTTGGTCAGCTCCCAGAACTGCTCGCTCTGCTCGCCGAACAGGATCACCGCACGCGAACTCTGCGAGTTGAACGACGACGGCGTGTGCTTGATGGCTTCCTTGACGAGGGTGGTGAGGGCGTCCTTGTCCAGCGCCAGGTTGCGGCCGAGCGCGTACTGGCTGCGGCGTTTCTTGAGCGATTCGATGATGGTGCTGTTCATGGGATTCCTCCGGCTTGGTGGGAATCGCCTGCGGACAACGCGCGCCAGGGAAACAGTGGCAGTCGTGCCGCCAGCTCGTTCCGGTCGCGTCCGTTGGCCTTGCCTTCGCACGCAACCCGCATGTACCTGCGATTCATGACCCACAGTCTAGGCCCTGCGGCGGATCCCGCTAGTCGGTGCTTCGTGGTTAGTCTGTTTCCCAAAAGAGACAATCAACGCTGGCAGCGCGGGCACCAGAAGGTGGAGCGCTGCCCCAGCACGGTTTGCCGGATGGCGGTGCCGCAGACCCGGCACGGTTCCCCGACGCGGCCGTAGACCATCAGCTCGCGGAAGAAATACCCCGGCGCGCCGTCGGGGTTGAGGAAGTCGCGCAAGGTGGTGCCGCCGCGTTCGATCGCCCACGCCAGCAGGAGCTTCACCTCGGCGGCCAGCCGTGCGTAGCGCGCCCGCGACACGCTGCCCGCCGCGCGGCGCGGGTCGATCCCGGCGCGGAACAGCGCTTCGCTGGCGTAGATGTTGCCCACGCCGACCACGATCGCGTTGTCCATCAGGAACAGCTTCACCGCCGCCGTGCGCCCGCGCGAGCGGCGCCACAGCAGGTCGCCGTCGAAGGCATCGGTCAGCGGTTCGGGGCCGAGACTGGCCAGCAGTTCGTGCGTGGTGCCCGGTGCTTGCCACAGCAGGCAGCCGAAGCGGCGCGGATCGGTGAAGCGCAGGATGCGCGGCGCCTGCGCGGCACGGCGTTCCAGCGCGATGTCGACGTGGTCGTGCCTGCCCACCGGCGCGTCCGGCGGCAGCACGCGCAGCACGCCGGTCATGCCCAGGTGCAGCAGCGCGCTGCCGGCGGCGGTGTGCAGCAGCAGGTATTTCGCGCGCCGTTCCACTGCGTCGATGCGCTGGCCGGGCAGCAGCTTGCCGACCTCCGGCGGAATCGGCCAGCGCAGGTCGGGTCGACGCAGCACGACCCCGGTGACGCGACGGCCGATCAGGTAGGGCGCGATGCCGCGGCGGGTGGTTTCGACTTCAGGCAGTTCGGGCACGACGGTTCGCCGCTTCAGTGCAATTCGGTGGTGGCGATTTCCGGCGAGCGCGGCATGTAGCGCGCGGACACCAGCGCCACGCGCTCGCCGACGCGCACATAGCGCTGCGGCCCGGTCACCGCGTTGACGCCGAAGGCCAGCGTCTGGCCGTCCAGGGTCAGCACCGCCTGCGGCGGCGCCAGGCCGATCTTCGCCGGTTC
Source organism: Rhodanobacter sp. (assembly GCA_049650465.1). Classification (GTDB taxonomy): domain Bacteria; phylum Pseudomonadota; class Gammaproteobacteria; order Xanthomonadales; family Rhodanobacteraceae; genus Rhodanobacter. The sequence goes on from JBASAF010000033.1 coordinate 25,862, forward strand.
GAAATCGGCCAGCGGGCGCCAGCCCAGCACGCGCGCGCCGGCAATGTCGGCCAGGTCGCGCAGGCGATCATCGTCGGCCACCCGGCGCGCCGGGCCGTCGGTGCGCCACCAGTGGCCGTCGCCGCGCTTCTCGTAATGCAGGGTGGCGGCGCCGGGCAGGGCGAGGCTGACGTGGCGGATCGCGGCCGGATCGAGCGCGGTCAGCGCGCCGTTCGCGCGGCCGGCATCGCGCTGCCACTGCCATCCGGCCAGCGCGACCAGCGCGGCCACGGCGGCGAGCAGCACCCAGCGTTGCCGTGCGGTGCGCTTCATCGTTCAGCGCCGCCGCCGGCGCCACACGATGAGGCCGCCGATCAGCAACAGCAGCAGCGGCAGGCCGAGCAGGAAGCCGAAGCTCAGCGCGTTCAGTTCGCCCTGCGAGATCTCCATCACGCGGTCCGGCGCGCCGCGCGGCGGCACGTCGACCAGCTTGTCGTCGCCCAGCAGCCAGTTGAACACGCGCTCGCCCAGCGCACGGTTGCCGCCGTTGCCGAGGTAGGTGTTGGACAGGAAATCGCCGTCGCCGATCACCACCGCGCGTTGCTCGCTCTTGTCGGGGCTCGGCGACAGCCGGCTCAGCGCGAAGCCGAAATCCAGCGGGCCTTTCAGCTCGCCGGCATCGGCGTCGAAGCGGATGTCCGAGGGTTTCGTGTTGTCGATCGGCTGGAACTCGGTCCAGCTCTGCGGGCTGGAACGCAGGAAGGCGTGCGTGGCCCAGCCCGTGCGGGCTACCTCGGCCAGCGCCGATACCTGCGGGAACAGCGTGGTGAGTTGGAAGCCGCGGGTGATCGCCTGCGGCGGGTAGCTGCCCAGCGCGAGCATGCGCGGGTCGTGCAGGCCCAGCGCCGAACCGGAGCCGTCCACCAGCACGCCCGGCAGCACGCGCACGCCCAGCGCGTCGGCCAGTGGCTTGAGGCCGAGTTCGTCGTTGGCCGGCTCGGTGAGCCACAGCAGGTTGCCGCCGGTCTGCACGTAGTCGACCAGCGCGTGCACCGCGCCCGGCGCGGGCGGTACGGTGGGGCTGGCCAGCACCACCAGGTCGGTGTGCTCGGGCACCGCGCCCACCTGCGAGAAGTTGAGCGGCACCGCGCGCATGCCGCGGCTTTCCAGCTGCGCCATGAAGGTGCCCATGTCGGCGTTCGCCTGGCCGTCGGCACGGCGCTCGTCGTCGCCGGTGACGAAGGCGACGATGCGGTCGTTGCCGCGCTGCAGGCGTTCCAGTGCGTTGGTCAGGCTGCGCTCGGACAGCTCGTCCAGGCGCTGCTCGTGGCCCTGGTAGTGCAGGATCAGCGCGCCGTCGACGGTGATCCCCAGCTCGCGCATCTTCGCCGGATCCAGCTGCGGGTCGACGAAGCGCAGGCTGATGTCGCGCTTCACCATCTGGTAGCGCTGCAGGAAGCCGGCAATGGTCTGGCGCAGGTCGCCCTGCGGGCTGGCGTAGCTGACGATGTCCACCGGGCCGTCGAGCCTGGCCAGCACCGCGCGGCTTTCTGGCGACAGACTGATGCGCCCGTTCGCGGTCCAGTCGGCCACGTAGGCGTGGCGGCTGCCGAGATAGCCGATCGCGGCGCAACCGAGCACCAGCAGCAGCGCGAACAACCAGCCGTCCAGACGTCTGAGTATTTGGCGCATCAGCCGCGCTCCCGCTCGGTGGAGAGACGGCGCGTGGCCAGCGCCAGCGAGAAACCGATCAGCAGGGCGAACCACAGCAGGTCGGCGCTGGAGACCAGGCCGCGCAGCAGCGGCTGCACGTGCGTGCTCATCGCCAGCGCGTTGATCGCGCCGCCGTCGATGCCGGCCATCTGCGCGCCCAGGTTCACGCTCCACAGCGCCAGGCCCAGGATCAGCGCGGCGGCCGCGGCGATCGCCGGGTGGCTGGCGAAGCTGGAGCAGGCCAGCCCCAGCGCCGCCAGCGAGGCCAGCATCAGAGCCAGGCCGATGGCGGCGGCGGCGAGCTTGCCCCAGTCCAGGTCGGTGGCATGCGCCAGCGTCAGCGGCATCGCCAGGGTCAGCACCAGCCACAGCAGCAGCCAGCCGAGCAGGGCGAGGTATTTGCCGAGCACGATGCGCGACGCCGGCACGCCCGCGGCGAACAGCAGGGGCAGGGTGCCGTTGCGGCGTTCACCCGCGATCGCCGACATGGTCAGCAACGGCACCACCAGGAAGGCCAGCTGCGCGAGCTGGCCCAGCAGCGGCACCGCCACTAGGTCGGTGAAGCCGGGGCCGTCAGCCTGCGCGGCGCGCTGGATCTGGCCGGCCAGGAAACTGCCCAGCAGCACGGTGAAGTTCCAGCCCAGCCAGGCCAGGGTCAGCGCCGCCAGCACCCAGGCCAGCGGGCGTACCAGCAGGCGACGCCATTCCAGGCGGGCAACCGCCAGCGTGCTCATGCGGCCTGCGCCGGGCGCGGGTTCATCGCGATCTCGAAGAAGTGCCGTTCCAGCGCGGCGTGATCGCCGGCTTCGACCGTGCCTTCGTGCTGCAGCGCGCCCTCGTGCAGGATCGCCACGCGATCGCACACCGCGGTGACTTCGCTCAGCACGTGGGTGGACAGGATCACCGCGGTGCCGGCGGCGGCCTGTTCGCGAACGAGGCTGCGCAGCGCGGCCACCTGCACCGGATCGAGCGCGTTGGCCGGTTCGTCCAGCACCAGCAGGGCGGGTCGGTGCACCAGCGCGCAGGCCAGCCCCAGCCGCTGGCGCTGGCCCTGCGACAGCACGCCGGCCAGGCGCCGCGCCAGCGGTTGCAGTTCGAGCCGCTCGATGATCGCGCTGCGCGCGGCATGCCGGGTGGCGCCACGCAGGCCGCGCAGGCGGGCGTGGGCGTCCAGGTGTTCGACGACGTTCAGCTCCGGCCACAGTGGCGCGCGTTCAGGCAGCCAGCCGATGCCCGTGCGCGCCAGTTCGGGCCGCTCCAGGAAGTCCTCGCCGTTCAGCCTGATGGCGCCGGCATCCGGCCGCAGGGCCCCGGCAATCATCGACAAGGTGGTCGACTTGCCGGCGCCATTGACCCCGAGCAGGCCCAGCACCTGGCCGCGCGGCAGGCTCAGGCTGAGATCGCGCACGGCCACGCGGCCGGCGCGGCGGCGGGTGACGTGATCCAGGTGCAGGGCGGGCGGGGAATCGGCGGAGACGATCGTGGTCATTGCGTGATTGTCACGGCGCCCCCATGGTTAAACAACAGGTGATCGCGAGCGGTGCCAACCAACACCGGTTTCACTCCCGCCTCTTGACAGACTGTTATGCTCATGAATTGCCCATGCTGGCGGGTATGGGATTCCCCCCACTAGACTCCGCTCGTTCCCGCCGTTCCTTCCCCATCCGGTAACTTCCATGCTTGACGCGGTACTCGATTTCCTGAACCACGGCCTCGCCAACGCGAGCTGGGGCCAGATCGCCATCTACATGCTGGTGATGACCCAGCTCACCATTTTCACGGTGACGCTGTACCTGCATCGCAGCCAGACCCATCGCGGCGTGGATTTCCACCCCGTGCTGGCGCACTTTTTCCGTTTCTGGGGCTGGCTCACCACCGGCATGGTCACCCGCGAATGGGTGGCGGTGCATCGCAAGCACCACGCCAAGGTGGAGACCGCGGACGATCCGCACAGCCCGATGATCTACGGCATCCGCAAGGTGTTCTGGGACGGCGTGTCGCTGTACCGCGACGCCTGCGAGAACAAGCAGGACATGGTGCAGTACGGTCGCGGCACGCCGGACGACTGGGTCGAGCACAAGCTCTATGGCGCGCATCCCTACTGGGGCCCGACCCTGATGCTGCTGATCAGCGTGGCGCTGTTCGGCGTGATCGGCGCGGCGCTGTGGGCGCTGCAGATGGTGTGGATTCCGTTCTGGGCCGCCGGCTTCGTCAACGGCATCGGCCACTGGGCCGGCTACCGCAATTTCGAGAGCGCCGACACCGCGCGCAACCTGATCCCATGGGGCTTCTGGATCGGCGGCGAAGAACTGCACAACAACCATCACGCCTTCCCCAGCTCGGCCAAGTTCGCCCTGCGCAAGTGGGAGTTCGACATCGGCTGGGCGGCGATCTGCGGCCTGCGCGCGGTGGGTCTGGCCAAGGTGCTGCGCGTGGCGCCGTCGCTGGACGTGCGTCCGAACGTGCGCCTGCCCGATGCCGACACGCTCAAGGCGGTGCTCACCCATCGCTTCCAGGCGATGACCGACTACTACCGCGGCGTGATCGTGCCGACCCTGCGCGACGAGGCGCAGCATGCCGGCGAAAATCTCAAGGCGATCCCGCGCCGGATGCGGCTGGCCATGGCCGATGGTGGCCGCTGGCTCGACAGCGAGGGTCGCGACCGCATGCAGGCGATGCTGGCCAGGCGTCCCACGCTGAAGACCGTGGTCGAGTTCCGCAGCCGCCTCGCGGCGTTGATGGAGCAGCGTGGTGCCGAGCAGGCCCTGAAGGGGCTGCAGCAGTGGATCCATGAGGCCGAGGAAAGCGGCATCCGTGCGCTGCAGGAGTTCGCCCAGCGGCTGAAGGGGTATACGGTCGCCACGGCCTGAGCGCTCGCGGGACATCATGTTTCGGCAAGACCCGCCTGTCGGCGGGTTTTGTTTTTTTGGGCGCCAGTGACAGGGGGAATGCATGGCTCTGCGCGTGTTGCTGATCGGTGCGGGCGGCGTGTTCGGTTCGCGGATCGCCCGCGGGTTGGCGCATGACCCGCGTTTCGCATTGATCCTCGCCGGCCGGCATCCGGCCAGCCTTCAGCCGTTGCGCGAGCGCCTGGGCGATCCGTCCGTCGGCGTGGCGGCGCTCGATGTCGCTTCGCCTGCCTTGCGCGAGGCCATCGCCTCGGCGCAAGCGCAACTGGTGATCCATGCGGCGGGCCCGTTCCAGCGCCAGGACTACCGGGTGGCCGAGGCCTGCCTGGCGTGCGGCAGCGACTACGTCGACCTGGCCGATGGGCGCGATTTCGTCGCCGGCATCGGCTGCCTCGATGCGCGCGCGAAAGCCGCCGGGCGGTTGCTGGTCAGCGGCGCCTCCACGCTGCCGGCGCTGAGCAGTGCGGTGGTCGATGCGCTGCTACCGCGCTTTGCCGCGCTGGAGAGCATCGAGCATGCGATCAGTCCCGGCAATCGCACGCCGCGCGGCGACGCGACGGTGGCGGCGATCCTCGGCTATTGCGGCCGGCCGGTGCGGCTGTGGCGCGATGCGCGCTGGCAACACGGGCATGGCTGGATGTCGACGCGGCGCCAGCGCTTTCCGTTCGGCCGGCGCTGGGTCGGCCTGTGCGATGTACCGGACCTGGAGCTGTTTCCGACTCGCTATCGGGGTGTGCGCAAGGTGGTGTTCCGCGCCGGACTGGAGCTGAGACGCCTGCACTTCGGCACCCTGGCCGCCGCCTGGCTGGTGCGGCTGGGGTTGCTCCCCGACCTGGCCGGCCACGCGCCGCGGTTGCGTCGGTGGAGCGAGTGGTTCCTCGAAACCGGCAGCGACGTGGGCGGCATGGTGGTGGAGCTGCGCGGCCGCGACCGGCAGGGTCAACCGCTGCGCCTGCGCTGGTCGCTGACGGCGGCGGCCGGCGACGGGCCGCAGATACCCGCCACGCCCGCGGTGGTGCTGGCGCGCAAGCTGGCTGATGGCGCACTGCGCGCGCGCGGTGCGATGCCGTGCATGGGCCTGTTCACGCTGGACGAGGCGTTGTCGGCGCTGGCCGGTTTCGCGGTGAAGACCGGCGTGGAGGAGCTCACTGCATGAAGCGCGCGCGCTGTTCCGGTGTCGGCACGAAGCATTGGCGGCTCTGTCCGAACACGCGGTAGCGGTGCCGGGCAACGAAACGGTAGGCCGGATCGCGCAGCGCGCGCGGCACCAGCAGCATGGCGCGGCTCAGCCAGCGCCAGCGGCGGCGGTCCAGCCCGCGCAACACGCGGGCGATCGCGTCGCTGTCGGTGTAACCGCGACCGCCTTCCACCAGCAGGAACGACAGCGGCGATTGCGGGTCCAGCCCGTGCGCCAGCAGCAGCTTGCGTCCGCTCTGCGACTGCATCGCGGCGAAGTGGTAGCGCGATGCGTGGTCGTGCTTCAGCACGAAGCGCACCCAGCGGCTGCACAGCAGGCAGACGCCATCGAACACGATCACGGGCGCGAGGTGCTCATCCGCCATCGGGCAAGGGTTCCAGCCAACCGTCGTAGGCGATCAGGCGACCCAGCCATGGCAGTTGCACATCCACGAGAAAGTGATAGCGGCCATCGCGCATGCCGCTGCGCGAGAGCACCCGGCCGCGCAGGGCGCGCGGCATCGGCATGCCCAGCACGTGCAGGCTGCGCAGTTGCCAGTCGATCGCGTCGCCGTCCCGGCGCAGCGTGAAACCCAGTCGGGCCGGGCCCAGCCGTTCAAACAGAAGTGGCGACCCCGGGCGTCGATCGAGCACGGAGCGCATGGCGCGGCCGGTGAAGCGACGGGTCCATGTCTCGCGCGTGCCGCGGCGCTCGATGGTCAGCGCCAGCGTCTGCCGTGGACCGGGCGCAGGCAGGCCGAGCAGGTGGCGCAGGCAGCGGGCCGGGAAATGATCGGCACCGGCGACGTCGGCGACGCCATTGGCTTCGAGCCTCGCCGTGGCGCCATGCATCGCCCGGACCGCGGAGGGCAGGGCGTGCCAGGCCTCGTCGCCAAGCAGGGCGGGGAACAGGGCGGTGGTCATCGGAAGGATGATGCGGGGTGGGAGCGGGGCGGGCAAGCGTTCGGGCGTGAGAGAAACGTCACTCGGGATGCCGTCGAGGCGCGCATCGTTGCTGCTTTCGCCGGGGCGTTGCCGTGAGATAGCTCGCGTGGGTGTGCGGGGCAAAGAAAAACCCGCCACAAGGGCGGGTTTTGAGTACCCTACTGGATCCCTGCCTGCGCAGGGATGACGTCCTGGCAAGGCATTCGCGCGATGCGCGAATGCGCCATGACGTCACTTGATCTTGCCTTCCTTGTAGATCACGTGCTTGCGCACGACCGGATCGTACTTCTTGAACTCGAACTTTTCCGGGGTGTTCTTCTTGTTCTTCTGCGTGGTGTAGAAGTGGCCGGTGCCGGCCGAAGAAATCAGGCGGATCTTGTCTTGCGATTTGTTGGCCATGGTGTGCTCCTCAGACCTTTTCGCCGCGGGCACGCATGTCGGCAATCACGGCCTCGATGCCATTCTTGTCGATCGTGCGCAGGGCGTGATTGGAAACGCGCAGCTTGATCCAGCGGTTTTCGGCAGGAACCCAGAAGCGACGCTCGTGCAGGTTGGGCAACCAGCGGCGACGGGTCTTGTTGTTGGCGTGCGAGACATTGTTGCCGCTCTGCACACCCTTTCCGGTGACTTGACATACACGGGCCATGACGACCTCCCAAGAATGGCTTCGGTTGAAGCCGTGGTTGCCACCCGTTGGCCAGGGCGGCATCGGCCCAGCGACGCGTTGCGCCACGCAATGCCGGAGATGTTGCGCTGCCGGTCGCGTGGGTCCGCATTGCGTGGCGGACCACCCGGTAAGCCGGGCCGACATGAGGCGAGCCGCGCATTGTCGCAGAAACAGGTGGTTGGACGCAATCCTCGAACCCCCGTGCGGGGAGGCCGGTGGATGCGCCAGAAGGGGATGTATGGAACAATCAGCCTCTTTGCTCGACCGCCCGGACACTGAGAGGAACACCTGATGGCACAAGAGATCACCAACGACCAGGCCAACGGCCAGGCCAGTCAGCCGCAGCTGGTGATGCAGAAGATCTACGTGAAGGACGTCTCCTTCGAGGCGCCCAACGCGCCGCAGATCTTCCAGGAGATCGACGAGAACGCGCAGCCGCAGGTGCAGCTGAACCTGGGCCAGAAGGCGAGCGACCTCGGCAACGATCTGTACGAGGTGGTGCTCAGCCTTACCCTGACCTGCACGGTCGGCCCGCGCACGGCCTACCTGGCCGAGGTCGAGCAGGCCGGGGTGTTCGGCATCGCCGGCTTCAACGACACCGACAAGGCCGGCATCCTGGGCAGCTATTGCCCGAACCTGCTGTTCCCGTATGCGCGCCAGGTGATTTCCTCGATGGTGCTCGAAGGCGGGTTCCCGCCGTTCCTGCTGCAGCCGATCAATTTCGATGCGCTGTTCGCCGAGCAGCTGCGCCGCGGTGCCGGCGGCGACGAAACCCCGGCCGTGCTCAACAGCTGAGCGGGGACCATGTCTGACAAGCCGAAGCTGACGGTGCTCGGCGCCGGCTCATGGGGCACCGCGCTGGCGGCACTGTGCGCCCGCAACGGCGTGCCCACCCGCCTGTGGGGCCGCGATGCCGGCGCCCTGGCGCAGATCGCGGCGCAACGCTGCAACGCGCGCTACCTGCCCGACGTGGCCCTGCCGGACAACCTGCAATACGAGGCCGACCTGGCCACCGCCGTGCGCGGCGCCGACATCGTGCTGATCGTGGTGCCCAGCCATGCGTTCGCGGCAATGCTCGATGCCCTGGTGCCGCTGCTCGACGCCGGCACGGCGATCGCGTGGGCGGCCAAGGGTTTCGAGCCCGGTACCGGACGTTTCCTGCACGAGCTGGTGGCCGAGAAGCTGCCGGGCCGGCCAGCCGCCGTGGTCACCGGTCCGTCGTTCGCCAGGGAAGTGGCCAGCGGCCTGCCCAGCGCGGTCACCGTGCACTCCGACGACGATGCATTCGCCCGGCAACTGGCCAGCCTGCTGCATGCGCCGAACCTGCGCGCGTATTCCGGCGGCGACGTGCTCGGCGCCGAGCTCGGCGGCGCCATGAAGAACGTGCTGGCGGTCGCCACCGGCATCGCCGACGGCATGGACCTGGGCCTGAATGCGCGCGCCGGCCTGATCACGCGCGGCATGAACGAGATGCTGCGCCTGGGCGTGGCGTTGGGGGCGCGGCCGGAAACCCTGATCGGCCTGTCCGGTCTGGGCGACCTGGTGCTGACCTGCACCGGCGACCTCTCGCGCAACCGCCGGCTCGGCCTGGCGCTGGGCCAGGGCGTGGCGATCGACGAAGCGGTCCGCCGCATCGGACAGGTGGTGGAGAGCATCCTCACCGCCGACGAGGTCGCGCGGCTCGCCGCCAAGCACGGCCTGGACCTGCCGATCAGCGCCGGCGTGCGCGCCGTGCTGCACGGCGAGGTCACCCCTGCCGAGGGGCTTGAGGCACTGATGGCGCGCGAGCAGAAGCCGGAATATCCGCGCGGCTTGTTCGGCTGCGACTGACCCGGCGGCGGCAGCGACCGCCGCGGTCATCGTCGCATCCGGTGCCGGCGCTGCTAAGCTCAAGCATTTGGTCGTCGCCACGGAACGCATGCGGATGCCGCAACCGGACGAGAAGCAGCGCGTCGCCAGTCCCCCCGCCGGCGACGACGAAGCCCTGCCGCTGGCCTGGCGGCGGCTGCTGGCCGCGCCCAAGCCCGTGGCCGGCGACGAGGCTGCCGTGCTGGGCTTCTTTGTCGAGGTGATGCCCGAGGAAGGCGCCGCCTTTGCGCGGGTGGACGTGGCGCCGGTACTGCTCAGCGTGGCCGAGCACGGCCGCTACAGCCGTCCGGTGCCGCTGGACAGCCGCCATCTGGTGCAGGCCCCGCTGCAACCGCACGAGCAGCGCCTGGCCGCCAGCGTGCTCGGCCTGCCGCTGAGCGTGCGCAAGAGCCGCAGCTATGCCCGCCTCGGCGGCCATGTCGGCGACAGCCTGCTGGCCGAGGTGCTCGACACCGCGCCGTGCTTCCTGGGTGGCCTGGCCGGGCTGCGCCTGTCGCGCGGCAAGTCGCATCAGCTCAACTGGCACTGGCAGATGGAAGCCGACGGCAGCCAGCGCCTGCTGCCGCTGCTGCCCCACAGCCAGCGCCTGCTGCGCGTGGGCGCGCTGTGGTACCTGGACGCCGAGCGCGCCACCCTGGGCCTGTTCGATGCCCCGGCCGAGGAAACCCAGTGGCTGGAGCTGCCGCCGCTGAAGCACGAACACGGGCGTCGCCTGCGCAACAAGCTGCCGAACAGCCGGCTGGCCACGCGCGTGCCGCTGCCGCAGGTGTTCGGCGATCTCAAGCGCTCGCAGCTGGCGCCCAAGCCGGTGCTGATCCTGCATGCGCTGACCCGCCACGCGCGCCTGGCCGCCGGCACGCCGCCGCTGGGCTATGCGCGACTGGCCTTCGATTACGCCGGCGAGCGCCTGCCCGGTCGCGGCGGCGAGCCGCTGGTGCGCCGCGTGCGCAACGACCAGCTGGTCGAGATCACCCGCCGCCGCGCCGAGGAACTGGCCGCGATGGAGCAGCTCGAGCGCGCCGGACTCACCCCTGGCGTGGACACCGAGGGCCTGCCGTGGGACGTGGCCGAAACCCTGCCGGAGGATGCCTGGCTGTTCCCCGGCGCCGGCTATGCCGGTGCGCTGGAGGTCAACACGCCGGCGCGCTGGCTGGCCTTGCGCCCGAAGCTTGAAGAAGAGAATTTTGTCGTCGAATACGCGCCCAGCTTCCCGTTCGAGGTGCTGGAGGGTCCGGTGCGCTGGTATGGCCAGGCGGCCGAGGACGTCGACGACCACGCCTTCGACCTGGAGATCGGCATCGAGCTCGATGGCCAGCGCCACAACCTGCTGCCGGCGGTGGCGCAGGCGCTGGCCGAGCATCAGCTGACCCTGAGCCCCGCGGCGAACGAGCCGGAGGATGCGGTGTGGTACGCCCCGGTCGACGCGCGCCGCCGCGTGCCGGTGCGCCTGCGCGAGTTGCGCGGCCTGCTGGCGCCGCTGGCCGAGTACCTGGAGAAACCGCGCAAGGCGCTGCACCTGCCGCGGGTGCAGGCCGGCCGACTGGAGGAACTGGTCGCGGCCATGCCCGCCGGCGGCACGCTGCAGGCAGCCGAGCCGCTGCTGGGTTTTGCCGCGCGCCTGCGCGACGCCGCCGCGCGCGCCAGCGACGCCGTGCCCGAGGGGCTCGCCGCGGAACTGCGGCCGTACCAGCGCGAGGGCCTGCGCTGGCTGAATGCCTTGGCCGAAGCCGGCGTCGGCGGCGTGCTCGCCGATGACATGGGCCTGGGCAAAACGCTGCAGCTGATCACCCACCTGCTGTCGCTCAAGCACGGCGGCGCGCTGTCCCAGCCCGCGCTGATCGTGGTGCCCACCAGCCTGATCCCGAACTGGCAATCGGAGATCGCGCGCTTCGCGCCGATGCTGCGCGTGCTGACCCTGCACGGCCCGCAGCGCGCGGAGGATTTCGACCAGCTTGGTGCGCAGGACATCGTGCTGACCAGCTACGCCCTGCTGCCGCGCGACGTCGCCGCGCTGCGCCAGCAGCCGTTCGCGCTGATCGTGCTGGACGAGGCGCAGCAGGTGAAGAACCCGCGCACGCAGGCGCGCCGCGCCCTGCTCAGCCTGCGCACGCCGCGTTACCTGTGCCTCACCGGCACGCCGCTGGAAAACCACCTGGGCGAGCTGTGGTCGCAGATCGACCTGGCCGTGCCCGGCCTGCTCGGCGACGAGGGCGCGTTCCGCCGCCACTACCGCGTGCCGATCGAGAAGCAGCGCGACGAGGAATGCCAGCAGCGCCTCAACCTGCGCCTGGCGCCGTTCATCCTGCGCCGGACCAAGGCGCAGGTGGCGAAGGAGCTGCCGCCGAAAACCGAAATCACCCGCCGCGTGGTGCTGGAAGGCCGCCAGCGCGAACTTTACGAAGGCCTGCGCCTGTCGCTGGCCGAGGAGCTGCGCGAGGTGATCGCCCAGCGCGGCATCGCGCATTCGGGCATCGTGGTGCTCGACGCGCTGCTCAAGCTGCGCCAGGTCTGCTGCGACCCGCGCCTGGTGAAGCTCGAAGCCGCGCGCGGCGTGCGCGAATCGGCCAAGTTCGAACTGCTGATGGACATGCTGCCCGCGCTGCTCGACGAGGGCCGCAAGGTGCTGCTGTTCTCGCAGTTCACCGGCATGCTGAAGCTGATCGCCGCCGAACTCGACCGCCGGCGCATCCGCTACGTCACCCTCACCGGCGACACCCGCGACCGCGCCGAGCCGGTGCAGCGCTTCCAGGATGGCGAGGTGCCGCTGTTCCTGCTCTCGCTGAAGGCCGGCGGCGTGGGCCTCAACCTCACCGCCGCCGACACCGTGATCCATTACGACCCGTGGTGGAACCCCGCCGCCGAGGCGCAGGCCAGCGACCGCGCGCACCGCATCGGCCAGGACAAGCCGGTGTTCGTGTTCCGCCTGATCACCAGCGGCACGGTGGAAGAGCGCATCGAGGAACTCAAATTGCGCAAGGCCGAACTCGCCGACGCCGTGCTCGAAGGCGGCGGCAGCCGCGAAAAGCTGCGCTTCGACGAAGGCGACCTGGACGCGCTGCTGGCGCCGTCAAGCTGAGTCCTTCGCCCACGCTGCCGGGAGCTTCCGTGAAGACGGTAGGCGCAGTGCTGATACTGCTGGCGGCCCTGGCCGATCGGCGTGGGCCGCAAGTCTGATCGGCAAGGCAATCACGTCCGTATGGAGATGTCGAGCAGATCGAACGGCGAGCGGGCCTTCATGGCCCCGGCGGCAGCCGCGTGCGCAGCAGCGCATCGACCGACTGCTGCCACTGCGGCGAGCCGGGCGTGGATTGCGGGGCTTCCTCGCCCAGCTTGCGCTGCACGGCCTGGTTCCACTCGGGCGAGCCCGGGTCCGGGCCGTGGCCCTTGGTGCTGATGCCCAGCGACTGGTCGACCCACGCCAGCCATTCCGGCGAACCCAGGGCGGGGTTGGCGGGTGCGCTCTGCGTTGCGCCGGGGGCAGGCGGCGTGGGTGCGGGCGAGCAGGCGGCGAGCAGCAGGGCGAGCGGGAGGCTGGCGATGAGGCGGCGCATGGGGAGGCTCCGGCAAGGACGGCTATGCGACTTCAGCCTAGCGCCGGGCCTGCTGCCGGTGATTAACTTTTCATGATGCGCGCAGCGCGGGTTCAGCGAAGGCCGCCGCTCAATCGCGGGCCGCGACCTCGTCGATGTGGTGCAGCAGGTCGGCGGGATCCTGGTACACGCGAAACGCCCCGGACTGCTGCAGTTCGGCTTCGCCGTAGCCACCGGAGAGCACGCCCACGCCCAGCGTGCGGGCGCGTTGCGCGGCGAGCATGTCCCACACGCTGTCGCCGATCACCAGCGCCTGCCGGATGTCCACGCCGAGGCGTGCGGCCGCTTCCATGAACAGGTCCGGGTCGGGTTTGGCGTGGCGCACCTGGTCGCGCGTCACCACCGGCACTTGCGATGGATCGACGCCGAGCGCCTCCAGGTTCGGCCGCGCCGTTTCCATGCGCCCGCTGGTGGCGATCGCCCACGGGATGTCCTGTGCGCTGAGGTAATCCAGCAGTTCGCGCGCGCCGGGCAGCGGTCGCACCGCGCCCTGCGCATGCTGGCGGTTGAACGCGTCGGCGTGGCGCCGGCGCATGCGTTCCAGCCGCTCGGCGGTGATCGGCACGGCTGTCTCGCGCAACAGCATGTTGGCGAACAGGCCGCCGCTCATGCCGATCTTGCGATGGATCCGCCACACCGAGATGTCCAGCCCCTCGGCGTCCAGCGCCTGCTTCCACGCCAGCACGTGCTGGTAGACGCTGTCGATCAGGGTGCCGTCCAGATCGAACAGGAAGGCGCCTTCACGCCGCGGCATGGCCACTCTCCCGGCGGCGCGGCAGCAGCGGCCGGCCCGAGTCCAGCACGGCCAGCGCGGCGCCGCCGAGCAGGCCCGGTTCCGGGTTCATGATGGCCTGCGTGGGCACCTTTTCCATGATGTCGCGGAAGCGGCCCTTGGTCTCGAAGCGCTCGCGGAAGCGGCCGCGCTCCAGCCACGGCAGCAGCACCGGGATCAGTCCGCCGGTGAGGTAGACGCCGTCCCACGCGCCGAGCGTGAGCACCAGGTCGCCGGCCACGCTGCCGAAGATGCCGGCGAAGGTTTCCACCGTGCGCGTGCACAGCGGGCAGCTGTCTGCCTTGGCGCGTGCAGTGATGTCTTCCGGTTTCAGGTCGTCGGGGCGGGCGCCGACCATGTGGCAGATCGCGTCGTACAGGTTCACCAGGCCCTGGCCGCAGATCAGCCGCTCGTTGGAGACGCGGCCGTACTTGTGGTTGAGGTAGTCGAGGATGGCGATGTCCTCCGGCGTGTGCGCGGCGAAGCCGGCATGGCCGCCTTCGGTCTGCAGCACGCTGCAGTGGCCGCCACGCACCAGCAGGCCGCCGACGCCGAGGCCGGTGCCGGGGCCCACGATGGCGAAGGTCTGTTCGTCCTCGGCGCCCACCACCGGACGCGGCAACGGGCCGACGTCCACCAGGTCGTCGCCCCGCAGCAGGGTCACCGCCATGCTCTGCGCGGCGAAGTCGTTGACCAGGTGCACGTATTCCAGGCCGAGCGCCTCGGCGGTCTGGTGGGCCGAGATCGCCCACGGGTTGTTGGTGACCTTCACCGTCTCGCCGTCCACGATGCGTCCGGCGGCGGCCACGATGGCGCGGCGCACCGGCAGGCCGGTGTCGGCGAGGTACTGCCTGGCGGTCGCCACCAGCGACTCGTGCTCGGCCACCCGGTAGCGCCGGATGCTGTCGGCGAGCAGCGGCCGGTCGCGCGACGGATCCGCCACGCCGAAGCGCACGTTGGTGCCACCGAGATCGACGAGCAGGGTGGGCGTGTTGCTGGACAGGCTCATGGAACTTCCCGACGACGTGAAGCGACAAGCCTGCCGGGCTGGCGACGCATAGTCCAGCGTTTTGCCGTACGGCGCGGAATGGCGTGCGGCGCGCGGCAGGATGGCCGCCGGCGTGGGTGCCGGCGGCACGGCGTAAAATGCGCGGTATCGACCTGCCAGGATCCGCCATGAACTTTCCCGCCATCCGCATGCGCCGCATGCGCCGCGACGCTTTCTCCCGCGCGCTGATGCGCGAGCACAGCCTGTTGCCCAGCGACCTGATCATGGTCGCCTTCGTGATCGAGGGCGAAGGTCGGCGCGAGGCGGTGCCGTCGATGCCGGGCGTGGACCGGTTGTCGATCGACGAGCTGCTGCAGCTCGCCGGCGAATGCGTGCGCCTGGGCATTCCCGCTCTGGCCCTGTTCCCCTCGCCCGGCGAGGGAGTGAAGTCGCTCGACGCCGCCGAGGCGTGGAACCCCGACAACCTGATGCATCGCGCCACCCGCGCGCTGAAGGCGAAGTATCCGGAACTCGGCCTGATCGGCGACGTCGCGCTCGACCCGTACACCACCCACGGCCAGGATGGTCTGATCGACGAGCACGGCTACGTGATGAACGAACCCACCGTCGAGGCGCTGGTGAAGATGTCGCTGGCCCAGGCCGACGCCGGCATGGATATCGTGGCGCCGTCGGACATGATGGACGGCCGCATCGGCACCATCCGCGACGCACTGGAAGCCGCCGGCCACATCCACACCCGCATCCTCGCCTACTCGGCGAAATATGCCTCCGCGTTCTACGGCCCGTTCCGCGATGCGGTCGGTTCCTCGGCCAACCTCGGCAAAGGCAACAAACACACCTACCAGATGGACGTGGGCAACAGCGATGAGGCCTTGCGCGAGGTCGAGCTGGACCTGCTCGAAGGCGCCGACATGGTAATGGTGAAACCGGGCCTGCCGTACCTCGACGTGCTGCGCCGGGTCAAGGACGCCTTCGGCGCACCCACCTTCGTCTACCAGGTAAGCGGCGAGTACGCGATGCTCAAGGCTGCCGCGCAGAACGGCTGGCTGGACGAGAAGAGCGTGGTGCTGGAAGCGCTGACCGCGTTCAAGCGCGCCGGTGCGGATGCGATCCTCACTTACTACGCGGTGGATGCGGCGCGCTGGCTGCGCGGCGAGTAGGGTTCTTTCCGGCCGTCCTCGCACGGATGGCGCGTGACGGCCGGCGCGGAGGGGCGAGCCCGACGCACGCGTCTGGAAGCCGCCGGCACCCTCGCGTAAGCTGGCGAGCGGGGCCGATGCAATGGCCAGGGGCGAATGAGAATGGGGGAGTTGCAGGATCACCCGTTGTTGGCCGATCGTGCCGCCGGCTTGCCGGCGGCGGCGACGGTTCTGCTCGGCCAGGCGGAGGCCGCGTTGCAGGCGCAGGACCCGCAGGCTGCCGAGGCGGCGCTCGATGGCGTGCTGGCAATGTTGCCGGACTGCGCCGAGGCCCTGCGCATGCAGGGCGTGGTGCGCCACCTGCGCGGCGACTACGTGGCGGCGGTAGCGGTGCTGCAACGCGCGCGCGCGTTGCAGCCGGACGATCCGCTGGTGCGCATGAACCTGGCGACGGCGCTGTTTGCCGCGGGCGAGCCGGCCGCGGCGATCGCCGGCCTGCAGCGCTGCTGCGCGATGGCGCCGGGTTTCGCGCCCGCCTGGTTCAACCTGGGCAAGATGTACATGCTGCAGCAGCGTCCGGCCGGCGCGGTCACCGCCCTGCACCGCGCGCTGGATGCCGAGCCCGGCCACCTGCCGGCGCGGATGCTGCTGGCGCAGGCGCAGGCGAGCCTGGGCGCGCTGGAGCCGGCCGCCGAAAACTATCGCGCGGTGCTGCGCCTGCAGCCGGACCAGGCCGATGCATGGATCGGCCTGGCCGACCTGGAAACCGCGCGTTTCAGCGCCGCGGACGCGGCCCATCTGGAACAACTGCTGGGCTCGCCGCTGGCCAGTCCGCGGGCGCGGGTCTGCCTGGGCTTTGCCCTGACCCGCGCGCTGGAGGACCAGGGCGACCACGCCGGCGCCTTTCGCGCGCTGCGCAAGGCCAACGCGCAGATGTACCGCCAGCTCGCCTGGAACCCGGCCAGGGCCACGGCGCAGGTGCAGGCAATGCGCCGCGTGTTCGATACGCCGCTGGCGGGCGCCGCCGATGCGCGGCTGGGCGAGGGCATGATCTTCGTGGTCGGCATGCCGCAGGCCGGTTCGAAACTGACCGCCCAGGTGCTGGCCGCGCATCCGGCGGTGGCGGTGGTCGGCGAATCGCACGTGCTCGAGCAGGTGCTCAAGGCCGAAACACAGCGCTGGAAGCAGCCGCGGGCGCAGTGGATGACGCGCGCGACGCCGGCGGACTGGCAGCGGCTGGGCGAGGAGTACCTCGCGCGCACCGCCCCATGGCGTGGCGATCGCGCTTGCCTGGTCGACCGCACGCCGGACAACTGGCGGCTGGTCGGCGCGATCCGCGCGATGCTGCCGGGCGCGCGCGTGGTGGACAGCCGTCGCCGTGCGCTGGAAACCTGCTTCGCCTGCTATCGGCAGCTGTTCCTCGAGCGCCACGAATTCAGCTACGACCTCGACCACGTGGTCGGCTGCTGGAGCGATTACCACGCGCTGTGCCTGCACTGGCGGCAGCTTTTTCCCGACCGCTTCCTCGAACACCACTACGAGGCGTGGCGCGCCGAACCGGCCTTGCAGGTGCGCCGCCTGCTCGCGTTCTGCGCGCTGCCGTTCGCGCCCGCCTGCGTGGACGTGCACGACGGCGGCGAGCGCGTCGTCGGCAGCCTGGCCGAACTGATGCGCCGGGACAGCGAGCGTTGTGCCGCCTACGGCAACGAGCTGAAGCGGCTGCGCAGCCTGCTGCGGATGCGCGGCGCCGGCGAGTGAGCGCGGGTCACGCGACCCTTCGCGCAGTGCTTCACGAGCCCGCGCCCGCCGCGGCCGCTGCCGTCGCGGCGTTGCCCGCGGTCGGCGCGGCAGCCGGACACTCCACCGCTCGCCGCGGCGTGCCCGGCCCCGGCGGCGCGTGCCGCTGCCCGATCGGGCCCATGCGCCGTGCCAGCGGTACCACCGCGCGGTTGAGGCGCCAGTCGTAGATCACGCTGAAGGCCATCACGCGGGCCACGTACTCGCGGGTTTCCTTGTACGGGATGGTGGCCACGAACAGGTCCGGCGCCAGCGTGCCGCGCGCGGCCAGCCACACGTCGACGCGGTTCGGCCCGGCATTGTAGGCGGCGCTGGCCAGCCAGGCGGAGCCGTCGAAGCGTTGCGCCATCTGCGCCAGGTAGCGCGTGCCCAGCGCGATGTTGACCACCGGGTCGTACAGGCTGGCGCCGCCGTTCCACGGCAGGCCGGCGGCGCGGGCCACCAGCGCGCCCGTGCTCGGCAGCAGCTGCATCAGGCCGCGGGCGTCGGCGCCGGAGCGTGCATCGCTCATCCACGCGCTCTCGGCACGCAGGATCGCGTACGCCCACGGGGGATAGATGCCCGCCTGCTCCGCCTGCGGCACCAGGCCGTCCTGGCTGGCCAGCGGGAAACGCAAGGCATACAGGCGCAACGCGTCGCCGCTGCTGAGCGTGAACACCGCGCGGTCGTACCAGCCGCGGCGATTGGCCAGGTCCGCGGCGAGGCGTCGGCTGGCCTCGTCGGCGCCGTGCAGGGCGCGGTTCCATTCGCGCCGCGCCAGCGCCGGCAGGTCGACCGCAAACAGTTCGAATGCGCGCTGCAGCGCCGGCCGCGCCAGCAGTTCCTGCTCGCGCCCCGGGTCGCCGGCCAGGCTCAGCGGGCAGATCGCGTAGTCCTGCTGCAGGCGGTCGGCGGCGAGGAAGCCGAAGTAGGTGGCCTGCCCGGCCAGCGCGGCGTATTGCCGTTGCGCGGCGGCGGTGTCGCCGGTGGCGGCCAGTGCGCGGGCGCGGAAGTATTGCCACTCCTCGTCCTGCTGCAACTCGGCCGGCATCGCCGCGATCGCCGCCAGCACGGCCGGCCAGTTCATCCGCGCCAGGGCCACCCGCGCACGCCATTCGCGGGTGCTGTCGTCCTGTGCGGTGGCCGGCAACGCGATGAGGCGGGCGAGGGCGTCGTCATCGAAATCGGTGGCGTGGAACAACGCCAGCGCGCGCAGGATGGCGTCGCGTTGCGGCGCGTCGAAGGCGAAGCGCGGCTGCAGCTGCTGCCACGAGGCGTCGGCGCTGCCCACGTCGCGCCGGGCCACGCGCACCAGGGCCAGCGTGACCGCCTGCCGCGCGCGCGGCGTGTCCGTCCAGCCCGGCGCCTTGGCCAGCGCGGCGGCCGGATCGCGCAAGGCCAGCGCCAGTTGCTGCGCGTCGGCCCGCTGGCCGGCGGGCAACCAGTTCGCCAAGCTGGCGATGGTGCCGCCCTGGCCGGCATCGGCGGCGCGGTCGATGCGCGTCCACAGCCGCGTGGCGGTAAGCAGGCCCTGGCGTTGGGCGGCGTCGAGCACCGGGTCGCAGGCGTTGGGCAGGTTGGGCTGCGCCCACAGCGTGGCCAGGTCGCGGTCGAAATCCAGCGTGGCGCCCTGGGCCAGCTTCGCCTGCAGGGCGTTGCAGCTCAGCGCGTCGCCCAGGCCCGCCCGGTACAGCGCCAGAAAGCCGCTCCAGTCCTGCCGCCGCGCCAGTTCGCGCAGGAAATCCCGGCGCAGGTCGACGGCCGGAATCCAGTCCGGATACTGCTTGAGGTAGGCCTCGACGGTGCTGCGGTCGACGTTGCGGATGTCGTGTTCCAGCGCCGCCGCTTCCAGGTAGGGATACAGCGGATAGTCGCGCAGCGTGCCGGCCAGCGCGCGCCAGTCACCGCCTTCCTGGGCCGCCGCGTAGGCCTGCTTGAAGGCGGCGCGTTGCGCCGGTGTCGGCTCGGCGGCCTGCGCGTTGCCGAGGAGCAGCCAGGCGCAGGCCAGCAGCAGGCCGCCCGCGCGCGCCAGGCATGGGGAACGGAAAACAGGCATGGGCACTCCGCGATTCGATCTGCCGGCAGTGTAGTGGATGACCCGCGGCGTCTTGTTTGGATCGGGTGAACGCGCGCCGCGCCCTGCTAAGCTCGCAGGCTGATCCATCGCATCCACGGTTCCGCATGTCATCCGAAGCTGCGCCTGTCGTCCGTCGGGAGTATCTGGCGTGGCTGGCCTTGTCGCTGGCGGCACTGGCATCGCTGGCGGGCTGGTGGATGCTCGGTCGGCCGGTGGCGCTGCCGGATGCGCCGACGTCGCGCATCGCCTGCGTGTCGTATGCGCCGTTTCGGGAGGCCGGCGAATCGCCGCTCGATCCCTCCGCCTTCGTCAGCGCCGAACGCGTCGATGCGGATTTGCGCGCCCTGTCGCAACGCTTCGACTGCGTGCGCACCTACTCGCAAGGGCAGGGTCTCGGCGCGGTGCCACGGATCGCCCGGCGCTACGGCATGAAGGTGCTGCTCGGTATCTGGCTGGGACAGGACCCCAAGGCGAACGACGAGCAGATCCGCCTCGGCATCGCCGCTGCGCGTGCGTACCCGGACGTGGTGCGCGCGGTGATCGTCGGCAACGAGGTGCTGCTGCGCGGCGAACTGTCGTCGGCGCAGCTGGCGGCCGACCTGGCCCGCGTGCGCGCGGCGGTGCCCGAGCCGGTGACCTATGCCGACGTGTGGGAGTTCTGGCTGCGCCATCCCGAGCTGGCCGGCTCGGTGGATTACCTCACCATCCACGTGCTGCCGTACTGGGAAGACCGGCCGGTGCCGCCCGAGCAGGCGGTGCAGCACGTGGCGGCGGTGTACGCGAAGGTGAGCGCGGCGTTTCCGGGACGGCGCGTGATGATCGGCGAAACCGGCTGGCCCAGCGCCGGCCGCCCGCGCCAGGCCGCCAGCGCCAGCGTGGTGGACGAGGCGCGCTACCTGCGCGACTTCCTGCGCTACGCGGAGGAAACGGGCTTGCCGTACAACGTGATCGAGGCGTTCGACCAGCCGTGGAAGCGCACGCTGGAAGGCACGGTGGGCGGCTACTGGGGTATTTTCGACGCGCAGGCGCGGCCGAAGTTCGCGATGACCGGACCGGTGGTCGAGATGGCGCGCTGGTGGCTGGGCTGGCTGGCCGCTGCCGTGGGCGGCGGCGTGTTCGTGCTGGCGGGCGCCGTGCGGCGGAAAAGAAGTGGCTGGCGCGAAACGCTCGCGCTGGCCCTGGCGGGCGTGGCCAGCGGCGGCGCCATCGCCTGGCAATGCCGGCAGATGTGGTTTGCCTGCCGCAACCCGTGGGAGTGGGCGATCTCGCTGGCCGCGTGCCTGCTGGCCGTGCTGACCGCGTGGCGGCTGGCGCGCTGGATCGCCGCGCGGCTGGCTGGTGCGTCGCGGCCGGGAGGTCCCGGCGGCTGGCGCACGCCGTGGCTGTTCGCGCTGGCCTATTACGGTCTGCTGCTGGTGTTCGACGGGCGCTATCGCGATTTTCCGCTGGGCCTGTTCGCGCTGCCGTGCGTGGGCCACGCGCTGGCGGCATGGCTGTGTCGCGCCGGGGAGCGGGTGTTGCCGTCACTGGAGCAGCGTTTTCTCGCCGCGTGCCTGCCGTTGCTCAGCGTGGTGGTGGTCGTGCAGGAGGCCGGACTCAACCCGACCGCATGGTCATGGCTGGGGCTGAACCTGCTGCTCGCCTGGCCGGTGTGGCGGGCGTGGCGTGCCGGCGTCCGCCTGCAGGCGCAGCAGGCGCAGGCTGCCGAGTAGCAGGGCCAGCGCACCGGCCTCGGCGCCGTACAACTGCATCGCGAACACGCCCAGCGCCGCGGCCAGCCAGGCCAGCGACGGGCGTCGCAGCAGCCACGCCGGCAGCAGCGCGACGAGCGCGAGCGTGCCATACACGTGATGCAGGAAACCCAGCACCAGCCACGTGCGCAGCGTGCACCACGCCGGGCCGTGGCCGCTGCCGCAGAGTTGCCCGATCGCACTGGATTCGATCAGCCCGAAGCGCAGCGCGGTCGCGCCCAGGCCCACCGCCAGCAGCGCCAGCCACCAGGCTGCGGCGCGCCACGGCAGCGAAGTCATCGGCGCTTCCGCTTCGCGCTGCGGCCGCCGACATGGGCGGGCAGGCGGATTTCCGCGGCCACCGGCAGGTGGTCGGAGAAGGCCTGCGGCAGCGTCCAGGTCTTCTCCAGCTGGATCGCCTCGGAGGTGAGGATGTGGTCCAGCGCCCGTCGCGGCTTCCAGCTGGGGAAGGTGGGCGTGGGCTGCGCCGGGGGCTGCAGGCTGCTCTTCTCGAACAGCTGGCGCATCTCCGCGCTGCCCGGTTCGGTGTTGAGGTCGCCCATCAGCACGGCGTGGCGGAAATCCTGCAGCAGTTCGGCGATGAAACCGAGCTGGCGCGCACGCGCCGGCGCGCTCAGCGACAGGTGGGCGATCATCACCGCCAGCGCGTCCTCGCCTTCGCCGAACTGCGCCAGCAGGGCGCCGCGGCCGGGGATGCGGCTGGGCAGCGGATAGTCCATCACCGCGGTGGGCTCGAGTCGGCTGATCAGGCCATTGGCCGAGTGCGCCAGCCGCGCCACCGGCCGGTTCGGCTGGTGGCTCCAGAACGGCAGGCCGGAGGTTTCGGCGAGGTAGCGGGTCTGGTTGAGGAAGCCCGAGCGCAGGCTGCCGGCGTCGGCTTCCTGCAGGCCGATCACGTCGAACCCGGTCAGCACCTCGGCCAGGCGGTCGAGGTTGTCCATCTTGCTGCGTCCGGGCAGCACCGCGTTGAGGCTGCGGGTGAGGTAGTCGCGGTAATGCGCCACGCTGGCGCCGGCCAGGATATTGCAGCTGAGCAGGCGCAGGCGGCGTTCGGCGGGTGCGGTGGCAGGAGTGGCGGCAGGGTTCATGGCAGCATGCGGCGAAAAAGGGAGGCGGACGCCTTCGCCGTCGGGTCGGAGCGGCCGCTTGGCCCGCAGCATGTACGGTACCGCGTGAACGCGACGATTGCCGCGCGATCCGCCGCCCGGGCGACGCCTGCGACGGCGCCTACTTGCCGGCCAGTTCGCGCTTGGCCAGCCACAGCGCCACCGCCAGCATGTGCTCGTGCGAGCGCACCGTGGCGATGCGGTACTTGCCGTCGACCACCAGGGTCGGCGTGCCGTCGACCTGCCAGGTGCGCAGCAGGTCGAGGTCGCGCTTCATCTTCTCGGTGGTTTCCGGCGCCATCGCGATGCGCATGAACTCGTCGCGGTTGACTCCTTCGCGGGCGTAGAAATCGGCCAGTTCGCCCATCGAGTTGATCGGGTAATGCTCGCCGAACTTGGCCACGAACAGCTTCAGGTGCGTGCGGTCGACCACGCCCAGCTGCTTCGCCGCGTAGTAGGCGCGCGCGAACGGCACCCATTGCTGGTTGAACGGCGCGGGCAGCAGCTTGAAGTCGACGCCGGCCGGCAACCCCTTGCGCAGCTTCTCGGCATCCGGCGCGAACTGCGCGCAGTGGATGCAGCCGTAGGAGAACACCTCGACCAGCTCGACTTTGCCCTCGCTGCTGTAGCGCTGGTGCGGCGCGGGCAGGGTGAAGTAGTCGGTACCTTCCGCGTAGGGCGCCGGACCACTCGGCTGCGCCGTGCAGGCGCTGGCCAGCAGCAGGCTGCCAAGCAGGGCGAGCGCGGGCAGGCGGAAAAATCGCTTGAGCATCGGATCGTTCTCCTCGCATGGCCCGGCGCACCAGGGCTCCGGTGAAACGGCCGCTTACTTGCCGGCCTGTTCCTTGGCGACCAGCCACTGGGTCAGCTCGATGGTCTGCGCATAGCCGCCGGCCGTGCTCGGCCCGTAGCGGTACTTGCCGTTGACGACCATCGAGGGCGTGCCGTCGATACCGTAGGCCTTGATCAGGTCATCGGCGCGCTTCATCTTGGTGTTGACCGAGAACGAGTTGGCGACGGCGACGAATTCCTTCGCGTCCACGCCGAAATTCTTCGCGTAGAACTGCGCGATGTCCTCGATCGTGGGCCAGGCCTCCTTCGGCTTCAGGCCGGTGCCCTTGAGGTTGTAGGTGGCCGTTTCGCCGGTCTTCCAGGTGGCGTCGAACATCGCGTCGAGGCTCTTGTCGGCCACGCCCAGCGCCTGCGCGGCGTAGTACGCGCGCTGGTAGACCACCCAGTTCTCGTCCGGGCGGAAGGCTGCCGGCAAGTAGTTCATCACCGCGCCGGCCGGCAGGCTCTTGCGGATCTGGTCGGCGGTGGTGTGGAAGGCGTTGCAGGCCGGGCAACCGAAGGAGAACACCTCGGTCACCTCGATCTTGCCGGGGTGGCTGGTCGGCTGCGCCGGTTCGATCAGGAAGTAGTTCTTGCCCTCGACCCACTTGCCGTTGTCGACGAAGGGAACCGCCGGCGCGGCCGCGGTCGGCGCGCTTTCGGCAGGGGCCGGTGCGGCGCTGGCCGCGGGGGCCGGCGCGTTGCCGTCGTCGAC